>NZ_JAMYDV010000080.1 GCF_024128855.1 Rhodovulum tesquicola | reverse complement strand
TGTAAACCCGTTCACCGTGCCGGGATATTCGGACGAATTGCCCGCGGGCGACTACGACCTTCTCGTCGAAGAGGAGCTTCTCCAGGGGCTGAGCTTCGAGGCCTGGCGACGGACGGCAACCTACCTGGCCGGTCTTTGCCATCGCCGCGTCCGCCGCCAGCTATCCGTTCCTCTACGCGTCCGACGACCGGATCGACCTCGGCGCGCTTGCCGTGCCGCAATACGCCGACGCCGCCGGGCGCCTGTCGTC
>NZ_JAMYDV010000079.1 GCF_024128855.1 Rhodovulum tesquicola | reverse complement strand
GAGGATCTGTCGCACCGGACCGAGAACCAGGCGGCGACGCTGGAGGAGACGGCGGCGGCGCTGGACGAGCTGACCTCGAGCGTGCGCTCGGCGGCCGACAGCGCGGCCGAGGTCGAGGGCGTTGTGCGCGCGGCGCGCGGCGATGCCGAGGCCTCGGGCCGGGTGGTGACCGATGCGGTCGGCGCGATGTCCGAGATCAAGCGCTCGTCCGACGAGATCAGCCAGATCATCGGTGTGATCGACGACATCG
>NZ_JAMYDV010000078.1 GCF_024128855.1 Rhodovulum tesquicola | reverse complement strand
GTCGCCTGGCGTCATGCCCGGACCGTCGTGCTGCAGGATGCGGCACAGCCTCGATCAGGGAGCAGGACCACAATGGCCAGCACAAATATCCTCAACCCGAACCCGCCCGAGTTCGAGCGCTTTCTCTTGGCCTGCTGCCGGTTTCGTGGACACGAAGATAAGATCGTGACCAAGGACCTGGAGATCGGACATGGTAAGACGGAAGTTCACGAAGGAGTTCAAGTTTGAGGCTGTGAAGCTGGTGACAGATCGGG
>NZ_JAMYDV010000077.1 GCF_024128855.1 Rhodovulum tesquicola | reverse complement strand
CTTGCCCGAGAAAATCGCGGCCATGCCCTCGAGCGCCTGACGCTTCCAGGAATGGATCACCGTCTGATGCACGCCGTGCTTCGCCACCAACTCGGCGATCGTCGCCTCGCCACGAATGGCTTCAAGCTGGCCTGCTGCCGGTTTCGTGGACAGCAGGTTAAGCTAGCATAGCGCGGGCCTCGAACTCCATGGGGCTGATGTAGCCCAGTTTCGAATGCCGTCTGCGCGGGTTGTAGAAGCGCTCGATGTAGTCG
>NZ_JAMYDV010000076.1 GCF_024128855.1 Rhodovulum tesquicola | reverse complement strand
ACGACGCTGCTATTGCCGCTCGACGACCTGCTCGCGGTGGTGCGCGAGTTCCTGAACCCGAACGCGTCGCGGTCCGGGCTGGATCGTTGTCTGCGCCGGCATGGTGTGTCCCGACTGCAGGACCTGAGTAAGCGCAGCCTGACCACCCTTCGGCTTGCCGCGTGACTATTCAGCGAAGTTCCAGGGCATAAGCTCGGCGATATCGCTCTGCATGTGCTGGTCGAGGATCTTGCGGAGGGTTGCCGCGATATAGG
>NZ_JAMYDV010000075.1 GCF_024128855.1 Rhodovulum tesquicola | reverse complement strand
CACCCTGCTCGACCTGCTCGGAACTGGTGCCGATCAGCGTCTTGATCTCCTTGGCCGCGTCCGAGCTGCGCTGCGCCAGCGCCCGCACCTCCGAGGCCACGACGGCAAAGCCGCGCCCGGCCTCGCCCGCCCGCGCCGCCTCGACGCCCGCGTTCAGCGCCAGAAGGTTGGTCTGGAAGGCGATGTCGTCGATCACCCCGATGATCTGGCTGATCTCGTCGGACGAGCGCTTGATCTCGGACATCGCGCCGACCG
>NZ_JAMYDV010000074.1 GCF_024128855.1 Rhodovulum tesquicola | reverse complement strand
CAGGCTAGGCCGGGCGCGGCTTTGCCGTCGTGGCCTCGGAGGTGCGGGCGCTGGCGCAGCGCAGCTCGGACGCGGCCAAGGAGATCAAGACGCTGATCGGCACCAGTTCCGAGCAGGTCGAGCAGGGCGTGGCGCTGGTCAACCGCGCGGGCGAGGCGCTGAGCGACATCGTCGGGCGGGTGGCCAACATCGCCGAGCTGATGGCGGGCATCGCGACCGGCGCGCAGGAACAATCCGTGGGCCTGGGCGAGATCA
>NZ_JAMYDV010000073.1 GCF_024128855.1 Rhodovulum tesquicola | reverse complement strand
CTTGCCTTCGCCTCGGCCTTGCCCTCGCCTCGGCCTTGCCCGAGAAAATCGCGGCCATGCCCTCGAGCGCCTGACGCTTCCAGGAATGGATCACCGTCTGATGCACGCCGTGCTTCGCCACCAACTCGGCGATCGTCGCCTCGCCACGAATGGCTTCAAGCGCCACCTTCGCCTTGAAGTCCGCGCTGTAGTTCTTCCGTTTGCCAGCCACGCTGTTCGTCCTCGTCTTCCTCGGCGGCAAGCTTAGCAAACTGTCCAGTTTCTGGGGACCACCTCA
>NZ_JAMYDV010000072.1 GCF_024128855.1 Rhodovulum tesquicola | reverse complement strand
GGGCGTCGGAGGATCTGTCGCACCGGACCGAGAACCAGGCGGCGACGCTGGAGGAGACGGCGGCGGCGCTGGACGAGCTGACCTCGAGCGTGCGCTCGGCGGCCGACAGCGCGGCCGAGGTCGAGGGCGTTGTGCGCGCGGCGCGCGGCGATGCCGAGGCCTCGGGCCGGGTGGTGACCGATGCGGTCGGCGCGATGTCCGAGATCAAGCGCTCGTCCGACGAGATCAGCCAGATCATCGGGGTGATCGACGACATCGCCTTCCAGACCAACCTTCTGGCGCTGAACGCGGGCGTCGAGGCGGCGCGGGC
>NZ_JAMYDV010000071.1 GCF_024128855.1 Rhodovulum tesquicola | reverse complement strand
GGAAGCCTCTGCCTGCTTCTGTTCCTCGACCTCGGCCAGCGCGGTCTCGAGCTCTTCGAAAGCCAGCTGACGTTCGTCCTCGCTCAGCTTCTCCGATTTCTTGCCATGCAGCGCCTGGTTCAGTTCGGCGATCAGATGTTCCTGCCGACGGGTGATCTCTTCGAGTTCCGGCACGCGGGCGGCACTGGCCTGCAATGCCTCGAACGCAGCCCTGTAGGCCGGTGGCAGAACGGACAGATCGAGATCGTCGAAGGTCGCGGTCATGCCCGGATCATAGCCTGCACAGACCGGACCTGCCTCCCAGATCCGGCGCTTGATTCACTCCGCCGCAGCCGGCCGCCGCGCCTCC
>NZ_JAMYDV010000070.1 GCF_024128855.1 Rhodovulum tesquicola | reverse complement strand
GATCCGATCACCGTGGCGCATTGCTGGGCCCATGCGCGGCGCAAGCTGAAAGAGGTCTTCGACCGCGACGGGTCCGAGATCGCCGCCGAGGGCCTGCGTCGGATCGCCGAACTCTATGCCGTCGAGAAAGACATCCGCGGTTGCGCCCCCGGCCAGCGCCTGTCGGCCCGAAAGGCCCGCTCAGCACCTCTGGTCGCCGCCTTCGGGGAATGGCTGCAAGCGCAACGCCTGCGCGTCTCCGCCAAGTCCCGCCTCGGCGAAAAGCTCGCCTATATCCATAACCACTGGAACGGGTTGCAGACCTTCCTGACCGACGGCCGCGTCGAGATCGACTCCAACAATGTCGAAAATCTGGTTCGTCC
>NZ_JAMYDV010000069.1 GCF_024128855.1 Rhodovulum tesquicola | reverse complement strand
TGTCCCATCCCGGACGATCACATAGACCCTCGCCGCTCTGCGCTCTTCATGGCAAGATCGTTGCTGGGTGAGGTTCGGGACGCGGGGCGAGGATGCTGATTTCTCTTCACAAGCAGGCGACGACAACGCCGAAGATCCGGGCTGCAATCCAGGCCAGCACCGAGCCTGCCTGGATGGTGGCGGAGCGCTACGGCATCTCCGAGCAGACGGTCTGGAAATGGCGCAAGCGGGACAGCGTTCACGACCGCAGTCACACGGCACATCGTTTGCAGACGACGCTGACACCGGCCCAGGAGGCGGTTGCCGTATCCCTGCGGACGACGCTGCTATTGCCGCTCGACGACCTGCTCGCGGTGGTGCGCGAGTTCCTGAACCCGAACGCGTCGCGGTCCGGGCTGGATCGTTGTCTGCGCCGGCATGGTGTGTCCCGACTGCAGGACCTGA
>NZ_JAMYDV010000068.1 GCF_024128855.1 Rhodovulum tesquicola | reverse complement strand
GGCTTCAAGCGCCACCTTCGCCTTGAAGTCCGCGCTGTAGTTCTTCCGTTTGCCAGCCACGCTGTTCGTCCTCGTCTTCCTCGGCGGCAAGCTTAGCAAACTGTCCAGTTTCTGGGGACCACCTCACTGTCCACGAAACCGGCAGCAGGCCACAACGACCACGCAGCTCTGGAAACTGAACCCATCGCCGTGCGACTGACCGAAATCAGCTCCCGGCAAACACGGAGCGGTTCAGCAGGCCGCTCCGCGATCATCCGTTCAGAAGTCCTGCCAGGTGGTCAAGTCGTTGGCGGCGACCTTTTTCCTGGGGGCGGGTTCGGCGGCCGGGGTGGCGGGCGCGGCCTTGCCCGCCGCTTGCCGGGCCGGGTCGACCAGGCGGAGCGGGGTCATGGCGCCGGGCTGTGCGGGTCGGGCGGGCGCGCCGCCCTGCAGGCGGAACCGGGCCACGAGGCCCTGCAGCGTCTCGGCCTC
>NZ_JAMYDV010000067.1 GCF_024128855.1 Rhodovulum tesquicola | reverse complement strand
TTGTCGTCGCCTGCTTGTGAAGAGAAATCAGCATCCTCGCCCCGCGTCCCGAACCTCACCCAGCAACGATCTTGCCATGAAGAGCGCAGAGCGGCGAGGGTCTATGTGATCGTCCGGGATGGGACATGTAGCTCTCGCCGAAGTCGACCGAATGGACGAACTTCAGTCCGGCACGCTCTACCTCGGCAAGGAGCGCACTGCGGGAGGGTAGCATGCCGCCTGGAAAGATGTATTTCTGGATGAAGTCGACACCCCGGCGATAGGCCTCCCAGCGATGGTCTTGCAGGGTAATGATCTGCAGGGTCGCGTTGCTTCCCGGCTTCAGGCAGTCGCGGACGGTCTCGAAGTAGGTTGGCCAGTGTGGCCTGCTGCCGGTTTCGTGGACAGCAGGTTAAGCTAGCATAGCGCGGGCCTCGAACTCCATGGGGCTGATGTAGCCCAGTTTCGAATGCCGTCTGCGCGGGTTGTAGAAGCGCTCGATGTAGT
>NZ_JAMYDV010000066.1 GCF_024128855.1 Rhodovulum tesquicola | reverse complement strand
GGCGGGCAGCTTTCTCGGAACGAATGTCGATCTGCTGTCGATGGAGGTTATCGTGAAGGTCGCGGATGCAACTGGTTCTTGTGATCCTGGTCCAGACCACGGCGCCTCTGCAGGTGCCGCGCTCGGCTGAAGGCGCCACGGCCGACCAAGCTTGAGGCGCATGGGCAGAGAATGCATTCTGTATTCAAAAATTTGATTCGGAGAACGTCCGATTGTGGATCGGCATGGAAGCGTGAACCTCCCCTTTGGGGGGCCAACACTCCGCAATCACGACGTTTTCTATCGATAAGGTGGGGTCCTGATCGGCGCCGACGTTGACCCCGGCTGCGGCGCTGAAAGTTTTTTGCTTCAATGACTGGGAAGTCCACGCAGTGGGGTCAAGTTTCGGCGCCTATTTACACAATTGGACGAACCAGATTTTCGACATTGTTGGAGTCGATCTCGACGCGGCCGTCGGTCAGGAAGGTCTGCAACCCGTTCCAGTGGTTATGGATATAGGCGAGCTTTTCGCCGAGGCGGGACTTGGCGGAGA
>NZ_JAMYDV010000065.1 GCF_024128855.1 Rhodovulum tesquicola | reverse complement strand
CAGGTAGGTTGCCGTCCGTCGCCAGGCCTCGAAGCTCAGCCCCTGGAGAAGCTCCTCTTCGACGAGAAGGTCGTAGTCGCCCGCGGGCAATTCGTCCGAATATCCCGGCACGGTGAACGGGTTTACAAATGTCACCTTCGATCTCGACGATCGCGTGTTCATCGCTGACCTCCGCATGGTCCGTGGGGTCGTCGCGTGGTCCTGCGCTCCGCCCATCGGCTTCACCGCCCGCATGATCGAACGCCCTTGCCGTCTTGTACGGCAGGACGGGTCGTCCGGGGCTGACGCAGGTTAGTCCCGGTCATCGGCAGGCCGGGTCGCGGGCGACTGCGGCTTCGAAGGACAGCCGGTCGGACTGACCTGTGTAAGCGCGCCGGGACCGACATGCGGGTAAGGATGTCGGGATCAGGATCGTCGTCGCCTGGCGTCATGCCCGGACCGTCGTGCTGCAGGATGCGGCACAGCCTCGATCAGGGAGCAGGACCACAATGGCCAGCACAAATATCCTCAACCCGAACCCGCCCGAGTTCGAGCGCTTTCTCT
>NZ_JAMYDV010000064.1 GCF_024128855.1 Rhodovulum tesquicola | reverse complement strand
GGGTGGAGTTTCTCCATGGAGACTATGACGGAGTTTCTCAGTTCACTTGGCGTGGTGATCTACGAGGACGGGCGGCGGCGCTGGCCGGATGAGGTGAAGGCGCGGGTTGTGGCGGAGACGCTGCTGCCGGGGGCGACGGTGAATTCCGTGGCCGCGAAGTATGAGCTGCGGCCGAACCACTTGTCGGAATGGCGGCGCCTGGCCCGCGACGGGAAGCTTGTGTTGCCAGCCCTTGATGACGAACCTTCGTTTGCGCCGCTGGTACTGTGCGCCTCAGAGAGGGTGCCGGCTGTCCCGGAGGACACAATGTCGGCGGAGCGGATCGAGATTGTTTCCGGCGCGGTGCTGCTTCGGCTTGACGCGGCCACATCGGCCACGCGGGTGGCCGAGATCGTGCGGGCGCTCGGGGCACCGGCATGATGATGCCCTCGCACAAGGTGCGCATCCTGGTGGCGACGCGGCCGGTCGATTTCCGCAAGGGGCATGACGGGCTGGCGGCGCTGGTGCAGTCCGTGCTCAAGGAGGATCCGTTCACCGGCACGGTCTTCGTGTTCCGTCCCAAACGGGCGGACCGGCTGAAGATCCTGTTCTGGGACGGGACCGGGCTGGTGATGGCCTACAAGCGGCTGGAGGACACGACCTTCACCTGG
>NZ_JAMYDV010000063.1 GCF_024128855.1 Rhodovulum tesquicola | reverse complement strand
GGCTTCAAGCGCCACCTTCGCCTTGAAGTCCGCGCTGTAGTTCTTCCGTTTGCCAGCCACGCTGTTCGTCCTCGTCTTCCTCGGCGGCAAGCTTAGCAAACTGTCCAGTTTCTGGGGACCACCTCAGGGATCCGGAAGCGAAAGGCCCCGCCGTTTCCGGCGGGGCACGATCATTCCTGTCCCTGCCCAGCATCGATCAGGACTTGCGGCCGCGCATCACGCTCATCACGACCGCGCCCACGAACAGCAGGATGAAGATGAAGAACAGGGTCTGTGCGATCCCCGCCGAGGCCATGGCGATGCCGCCGAAGCCGAAGAGACCGGCCACGAGGGCGAGGAGAAGGAATATGAGAGCCCATTGAAGCATTTTGTCGATCCTTTCCATTCCGGTTGTCCTTGTTAAACGCGGATGCGCGACATTGGTTCCAAGGTTCTGCAAATTGGCCAAGGAAACCGCCGATGCTGTGCACCGGAATCCTGTCTGCGCAAAGAAGACGGCGTTGGGATTTCCCTGTGGGACTGATGACTGGGCCAATGTAAGCGTCGTTGGACGGCCACCCGGTTTTCAGGTTGACGGCTGGTAATTCCACGGGAGCAACTCGTCCAGTCGGCCTTGCGGATGGCCGGCGGCGATGGCTTCGAGGGTGGATTTCAGATAGGCG
>NZ_JAMYDV010000062.1 GCF_024128855.1 Rhodovulum tesquicola | reverse complement strand
CCTGGCCGGTCTTTGCCATCGCCGCGTCCGCCGCCAGCTATCCGTTCCTCTACGCGTCCGACGACCGGATCGACCTCGGCGCGCTTGCCGTGCCGCAATACGCCGACGCCGCCGGGCGCCTGTCGTCATGGGTCGAGGGGTTCGTGATGAACCGGCCGACAGACACGCTGTCCCTGCTGAAGGATCTCAGCAATGGCGTTGCCACCCGGATTTCCTATCAGAGCCGCGAGACGGAAGGCACCCAGGGGCCGCTCGAGACGCTCGACCGGGGATGGGGATCATGCCGGGATTTTGCCGTTCTTCTTGCCGAGGCGGCCCGCACGCTCGGCTTCGGCGCGCGGCTCGTGTCCGGCTATCTCCACGATCCCTCGGGCAGCCGCCTCGGATCGGCGGGGACAGGGTCCACCCATGCCTGGGTGGAGGTCTTCATACCCGGCGCCGGCTGGATCCCCTTCGACCCGACCAACCGCGCGGTCGGTGCCGCGAACCTCATTCCCGTCGCCGTTGCCCGGCACATCGCGCAGGTCACGCCGGTGGCGGGCAGCTTTCTCGGAACGAATGTCGATCTGCTGTCGATGGAGGTTATCGTGAAGGTCGCGGATGCAACTGGTTCTTGTGATCCTGGTCCAGACCACGGCGCCTCTGCAGGTGCCGCGCTCGGC
>NZ_JAMYDV010000061.1 GCF_024128855.1 Rhodovulum tesquicola | reverse complement strand
TGGCTTCGCCACCAACTCGGCGATCGTCGCCTCGCCACGAATGGCTTCAAGCGCCACCTTCGCCTTGAAGTCCGCGCTGTAGTTCTTCCGTTTGCCAGCCACGCTGTTCGTCCTCGTCTTCCTCGGCGGCAAGCTTAGCAAACTGTCCAGTTTCTGGGGACCACCTCATTCCCCTGAAAAACCTGTCGTTCCTGGTCACGGCGCAAGGGCGTCCGTTCAGCCCGGCAGGTTTCACCAACTGGTTTCGCGACATGGTGCGCGAAGCGGGATTGCCTGATGGGTTGTCGCCGCACGGGCTGCGCAAAGCGACCTGCCGAAGGCTAGCCGAAGCAGGATGCACCCCGCACCAGATCATGGCGATATCCGGCCATAAATCCCTAGCTGAAGTGACACGCTACACTGTCGCGGCTGGACGCAAAGACCTTGCAGTGCAGGCCATGCTTGCACTGGATCGGAAAGAAGCGTGAACAAACACTGTCAAACCTTCGGCATAGGTTTGACAAATAGCCCCGCAGGGTATTGAAATCAAAGAAATAAAATTTGGGTTGGCGGAGAGACAGGGATTCGAACCCTGGAGACGGTTTCCCGCCTACACACTTTCCAGGCGTGCGCCTTCGACCACTCGGCCACCTCTCCGTGCGATTTACCTAACCTTGCGGGGGGGGGCTGTGCAAGAGCGAGTTCGGTCGCGCGCGTGGCGAACATCGACGCTGGCTGTGTGTCGGTTGGTTCTTTCCGAAACCGCATATGCAGCTTCGCGGGGCAGCGTTTGGATTGGCGTGAACCTATTTGTCACATCCCGCGTGATTATACGGTCGTTTCTTGAAGATGTCCGGCCTTTGCCGCTGCCAGTCCTTCAGAGCGTCGATGGGCGTTCGGCCCTTGAGCACTGATTGCGGGAGCTGGCCGTTG
>NZ_JAMYDV010000060.1 GCF_024128855.1 Rhodovulum tesquicola | reverse complement strand
GAAGATAAGATCGTGACCAAGGACCTGGAGATCGGACATGGTAAGACGGAAGTTCACGAAGGAGTTCAAGTTTGAGGCTGTGAAGCTGGTGACAGATCGGGGCGTTGCGGTGGCGCAGGCGGCCCGAGATCTGGATCTGGCCGAAAGCGTGCTGCGTCGGTGGATGCGGGAGGCCGCAGTGGCCCCGATCACGGCGTTCCCCGGCAATGGCCAGCAGCGTGCCGAGCTGGCAGAGATCGCAGCCCTGAAGAAAGAGGTCGCCAAGCTCAAGGCGGAGCGTGACATCCTAAAAAAAGCCGCAGCATTCTTCGCGAGGGAAGCGACATGAGGTTCGCCTTCATCGCGAAGCACCGGCATATCTGGCCGGTCAGCTGGCTGTGCGAGGTTCTGGAGGTCTCACGCTCGGGCTTCCATGCATGGCTGAACCGCCCTCTCAGCGACCGAGCGATCCTTGATGCGAAGCTCGTCACGGCCATCGACACGAGTTTCAAGGCCAGCGACCGGACCTATGGCGCCCGCCGGGTCTGGCACGATGTCCTTGAAGAGGGTCTGATCTGCGGCCTTCACCGGATCGAGCGGCTGATGCGCCAGAACGCATTGAAAGCACGCCCAAAACGGCGCGGAAAGCCTGGGGACGATGGGGAACGATCGGTCATCGCCGACAACATCCTCGACCGGGATTTCGAAGCGGATCATCCGAACCAGAAGTGGCTGGCCGACTTCACCTACATCTGGACCGCCCAGGGCTGGCTGTATGTGGCGGTCGTGCTGGACCTGTTCTCTCGCCGTGTGGTCGGCTGGTCGATGAAGGCCGATAGGGATGCCACGCTGGTCATGGACGCCCTGATGATGGCCGTCTGGCGCCGCGGCAAGGCGGACGCCCTGCTCCATCACTCGGACCAGGGATCGCAA
>NZ_JAMYDV010000059.1 GCF_024128855.1 Rhodovulum tesquicola | reverse complement strand
CTGGACAGATTTGCGGCGTTGCTAAGCTTGCCTGTTGATCATGCCGCCGCCTTCAGGTCTTGGCCCTGATGGGCCTCAACCGGTGTCCTTCCGCCAAGCGCCGAATGGGGGCGCAGGGTGTTGTAAAAGGCAATCCACTTGCCGATGCCTGCGCGCGCGGCGGAGCCGGTCTCGAAGGCATTCAGATAGACGCACTCATACTTCAGCGACCGCCATAGCCGCTCGATCATCACATTGTCCATCCAACGGCCGCGCCCGTCCATCGAGATCTTCACCGCCGCATCCAGCAACACCTTGGTGAACCGCGGGCTGGTGAACTGGCTGCCTTGATCGGTGTTGAAGATTTCCGGTCGGCCATGGCGGGCCAATGCCTCCTCCAGCGCCTCGATGCAAAATTCAACATCCATCGTGTTCGACAGCCGCCACGCCAGCACCCGCCGCGTCGCCCAATCCATGATCGCCACCAGGTAAAGGAACCCTCGCTGCATCGGAATATAGGTGATATCGGCGCACCAGACCTGGTTGGGTCGGTCGATGACCAGATTTCTCAGCAAATACGGATACTTGAGATGCTCCGGGTGGGGCACGGTGGTGCGCGGCATCTGATAGACGGCGCGCAGACCCATCTTCGCCATCAGTCGGCGAACCCGTTTGCGGCTGACGCAATAGCCCTGATTGCGCAGGTGCCGGGCCATCTGGCGGCTGCCGTAGAACGGCGTTTCCATGAACTGCGCGTCGATCAGCTTCATCAGCGCCAGGTTCAGCGGGCTCTCGCTGCTCGCAGGCCCATACCACGACGACCGGCTGATGCCGATCAGGGCGCATTGCCGTTTCACCGGCAAAGACGGGTGGCGCGGTTCGATCATTTCTCGCCTCCGGGCAATGCTCATCGACCGGAGGCCTTGGCTAAAAAATCCCGTTCCACCACCAATTGGCCGATCTTGGCATGCAGCTTTTCGATCTCGCCTTCCTTCTCGGCCGCCTTCGCCTCGGCCTTGCCCGAGAAAATCGCGGCCATGCCCTCGAGCGCCTGACGCTTCCAGGAATGGATCACCGTCTGATGCACGCCGTGCTTCGCCACCAACTCGGCGATCGTCGCCTCGCCACGAATGGCTTCAAGC
>NZ_JAMYDV010000058.1 GCF_024128855.1 Rhodovulum tesquicola | reverse complement strand
CCATGGGTAAGGCAAAGTTCGAACGTACGAAACCGCATGTGAACATCGGGACGATTGGTCACGTTGACCACGGCAAGACGACGCTGACGGCGGCGATCACGAAGTATTTCGGCGAGTTCAAGGCCTATGACATGATCGACGCGGCGCCGGAGGAGAAGGCGCGCGGGATCACGATCTCGACGGCGCATGTGGAATACGAGACGGCGGCGCGGCACTATGCGCATGTCGACTGCCCCGGCCACGCGGACTACGTCAAGAACATGATCACGGGTGCGGCGCAGATGGACGGCGCGATCCTGGTGGTGAACGCGGCCGACGGCCCGATGCCGCAGACGCGCGAGCATATCCTTCTGGCGCGCCAGGTCGGCGTTCCCGCGCTGGTGGTGTTCCTGAACAAGGTCGACCAGGTCGATGACGCGGAACTGCTGGAGCTTGTCGAGATGGAAGTGCGCGAGCTTCTGAGCTCGTACGACTTCCCCGGCGACGACATCCCGATCGTGGCCGGTTCGGCGCTGGCGGCGATGGAAGGCCGCGACTCCGAGATCGGCGAGGACAAGATCCGCGCGCTGATGGCCGCCGTTGACGAGTACATCCCGACGCCCGACCGCCCGATCGACCAGCCCTTCCTGATGCCGATCGAGGACGTGTTCTCCATCTCGGGCCGCGGCACGGTGGTGACCGGCCGTGTCGAGCGGGGCGTGATCAATGTGGGCGACCAGATCGAGATCGTGGGCATCCGTCCGACGCAGACCACGACCTGCACCGGCGTCGAGATGTTCCGCAAGCTGCTGGACCGCGGCGAGGCGGGCGACAATATCGGCGCGCTGCTGCGCGGCATCGACCGCGACCAGGTCGAGCGCGGCCAGGTGCTGTGCAAGCCCGGCTCGGTGAAGCCGCACAAGAAGTTCGAGGCGGAGGCCTATATCCTGACCAAGGAAGAGGGTGGCCGTCACACGCCGTTCTTCGCGAACTACCGTCCGCAATTCTACTTCCGCACGACGGACGTGACCGGGACGGTCGAGCTTCCCGAGGGCACCGAGATGGTGATGCCGGGCGACAACCTGAAATTCGTGGTCGAGCTGATCGCGCCGATCGCGATGGAGGAGAAACTCCGCTTCGCCATCCGCGAAGGCGGCCGCACCGTCGGCGCCGGCGTCGTCTCCAAGATCATCGAGTAACCGAAATCACGGCCGGGCCGGCAAAAGCCGGCCCATCAGCCCGA
>NZ_JAMYDV010000057.1 GCF_024128855.1 Rhodovulum tesquicola | reverse complement strand
GATAGTGTCCCACGTCGTGGTGTAGGAGCGCCGCCCCTCGGAGAGGTCAGGGCTTGATCAGGAAGCCACGGCTGGCAGCCTGACGGTGGGATTGTCGGTCACGCGGGCGAGCGTTTCAAGGCTCATGTAACGCCGTGCGACCGCCCATTCGTCGTTGGTCTCCAGCATCAGCGCGCCGACAAGGCGGATGATGGCCTCGTCGTTGGGGAAGATGCCGATCACGTCCGACCGGCGCTTCACTTCGCGGTTCACCCGTTCAAGCGGGTTGGTCGAGGCGATCTGGGTCCAATGCTCGCGGGGGAAGGTCATGTAGGCCAGCACGTCGTCGCGGGAGCTGTCCATCAGGGCGCCGAGCTTGGGCTGCTTCTCGCGCAGGGCATCGGCCACGATCTCCCACTGGGCTTCGGCGTCGGCCTTGGTTTCCTGCGCGAAGATCGTCTTCAGCATCGCCGCCACCGCGGTGCGCTGCTTGGCCGGGGCATGGGCCAGCGCGTTGCGCATCCAGTGAATGCGGCATCTCTGGTGGGTGGCGTTGAACACGCGGCGCGCGGCGGCTCGCAGGCCCTTGTGGTCATCGGCGATCACCAGCTTCACGCCCCGCAGGCCCCGGTCGGCCAAGGACCGCAGGAACTCGGTCCAGAAGGTCTCGGCTTCGGATGGACCGGTGGCGACGCCCAGGACCTCGCGCTTGCCGTCCTCGTTGACCGCCACCGCAATTATCACGGCCTTGCTGATGATGCGCCCGCCTTCCCGGACCTTGAGGTATGTCGCATCCAGCCAGAGATAGGGCCACGCGCCCTCGAGCGGTCGGGTCAGGAAGGCGTTCACCCGCTCGTCGATCTCGGCGCAGAGGCGGCTGACCTGGCTCTTGGACATGCCGCCTGCGCCCATGGCCTTGACCAGATCATCGACCGAGCGCGTCGAGACGCCGTGGACGTAGGCTTCCTGGATCACCGCCACCAAGGCCTTCTCGGCCGTGCGGCGCGGCTCGAGGAAGCTGGGAAAGTAGCTGCCCTTCCGAAGCTTGGGGATCTCCAGCGCGATCCGGCCCGCCCGGGTATCCCAGTCGCGGTCGCGGTAGCCATTGCGCTGAACCTCCCGCATCGGGGTGCGCACGCCCTTCGTCGCGCCGGTTCTCAACTCGATTTCGGCTTCCATGATCCGGTCAGCTGCGAAGGCCAGCATCTCGCGCACGAGGTCGCCATCGGCCTGCTTCTCAACCAATTCGATCAGCGCCATTCTGTCATCGGTCATCGTCGTCTCCGTTGTCGGTTTCAGGTCTCGCAACCCAAACCTTCTCCGAAGATCGGCGATGACCGCCAGCGTCACCAACGGCCGCGCGC
>NZ_JAMYDV010000056.1 GCF_024128855.1 Rhodovulum tesquicola | reverse complement strand
CACGCCAAGTGAACTGAGAAACTCCGTCATAGTCTCCATGGAGAAACTCCACCCCTGTTAGCCAACAGAGACGGACTCGCAGAACGGAAAAATCACAGGAAGGTGGGGGCAAAACACCGTTTACGTCGTTGCTGCCAGTCGCCTGCGATCAAACTCCATTGACGCCAGGAGGACTTCACCGCTCTAGAGCGTTGGCGCGATACCGTCGGCTTCAGAGCCGTGGAAACGCGACGCAGCCTGTGGCAACGTCGCGCCATGATCGAGTTTCGCCCGCTCCCTGATGACCATCCCGATCTCGCGCATTCGCCCATGCTGCGGGCAGCACTCCTGACCCTGCAATACGCGCAGGAGCATGGCTCGATCGGGCTGACGAAGACCAAGGCCTTCAAGCGCGTTTTCGTCCATTGGGCGGTCGAGCATTTCGGGTGGCCGGGCAAAAGCGCGGAAGAGATGTTCCGCTACAGCAAGGTCATCAATGAATACGAGTTCCCGCCGCTCGAGGTGCTGCATTACCTGCTGATCTCGCTGCGCCTGGGACGGCACTACAAGGGCGAGTTCCGGCTGACCAAGCGTGGCGCAGAGCTGGCGGACGCCCCGGGGCGCCTGTTCGCCGAGCTGATCCCCTATTTCGTCCTCCGGATCGATCACGCCTCCTATGCGCGGTTCGACGAGCGTCCTTTCGGCAAGTGGGATGTCTGGATGAACGTCATCAACGTCGAGGCGGACCACGGCACGACCGAGGCCGCCTTGTTCCAAGCCTTCTACGGTGAGCCGAAGGATTGGCACACGGCCGGATGGCGAGAGATGGCCGCGTTCTCGTCCTGCGTCCTGCGTCCGCTCGAATGGGCCGGCCTGCTGGTGGAAACCCGTGAGGACGGCCCCGGCAAGCATGTATGCCATGTCTTCAAGACCCCGCTGTGGCGCAGCGCGCTCAAGCTCGACACCGACGACATGCTGCGACCCATAGCCGTGCAGTGAGGGCTGTGCCCTCGTTGCCCGGGTACGAGCGCTTTGCCGGATGACGGAATCCCCGGTGCCGGTTAAGCTGCACTGATGAATTTCGCTTTCTACGATCTTGAAACCACCGGCACATCGCCCGCCTTCGATCAACCGCTGCAATTCGCCGCCATTCTGACGGATGGTGAATTCAGGGAGATCGAGCGGGTCAATCTTCGTTGCCGTATCGCGCCGCACATCATCCCCTCGCCTTGGGCGCTGGCGGTTACCGGCGTGCGCCCGGCGCAGCTTGTGGATCCCGCATTCCCGACGCTCTTCGAGTTCATGCAGGAGATCGGCGCGCTGATCGAACGCTGGTCGCCCGCGATCTGGACGGGGTTCAACAGCATCCGCTTCGACGAGGAGATGCTGCGCCAGGCCTTCTACCAGAACCTTCAACCCGACATCTTCGCCACTCAATTCAACGGCAACACCCGCTTTGAGGTGGTCCCCGTTTTCTGGACAGATTTGCGGCGTTGCTAAGCTTGCCTGTTGATCATGCCGCCGCCTTCAGGTCTTGGCCCTGATGGGCCTCAACCGGTGTCCTTCCGCCAAGCGCCGAATGGG
>NZ_JAMYDV010000055.1 GCF_024128855.1 Rhodovulum tesquicola | reverse complement strand
GACGACAGGCGCCCGGCGGCGTCGGCGTATTGCGGCACGGCAAGCGCGCCGAGGTCGATCCGGTCGTCGGACGCGTAGAGGAACGGATAGCTGGCGGCGGACGCGGCGATGGCAAAGACCGGCCAGGCGGGGGCGGTCAGTTCGACCGTCGTGCGCGAGCGCACGGCCAGCATGTCGGACGCCGACGTGAAGCTGGCGGAGGCGACGGAATTTCCCGCGACATCGTGCGACCAGACGATGTCGGCGGCCGGTGACACGTCCATGTCGAAGCTGATCAGCCGCAGATCCGGGGTCTCGCGCGGACGCAGCATCAGCCTGTGCGGCCCGAGCGCGACCCGGCCCGCGTAACGGTAGGTGGTGGAATGGGTGATCGTGACCAGTGTCATTGACGGGGCCTCAGCACGCGCGGCCCGAGGACCGGCGGCCGCCTTGCCCACTGGCCCCGGGCGCGGCATTGCGCCAGGAGGCCGTAGCCTTGCAGCGGGCACAGATGCGCTGGCCGAAGCCGTCGCTCCGGAACGCCGTCCTGCATCGCAGGCATGTGCGCTCGGCGGCGACATCGGCATGGGCCCTGGTCTTCGGCCCGGCCAAGTGCAGATCATGCGTCATGTTTCGCGTCCTCGCGTTTGTTCAGGCGCGCAATATGGCCAAGCGCACGCGCGATGAGTTTCCGGGTTCGGGCGTCCTGCGCAGCCCCGGTTTCGGCGTAGCGTTCCAGAAGAAATCGGCACTTTGCCGTCACCTCGATCCAGGTCCGGGCGGGGCCGGCCAGCAGTTGCGCGTCGATCTGTGCGGTGTCCGGGTGCCCGGCCTGCGCGGGACGGGACGCGCGATCCGCAGGCCGCCCCCGCCCTGCGATCCTGGGCTTTTCGGCGGCCGTCCTCCGCGCGTCGAGATTGATGGGATCGCCCGTCATCGCGGAGAGCGCCCCATCGAGGCCGCAGGCGCGTCCGATGCGTCGTTCGCCACATCGGCGGCATCCCGACCCCGGGCGTTCAGGAAACTCGCGATGCGCCTTGTGTCGTTGCGCGGCTCGAAGACCCACCAGCGCCCGCCGGGAAAGACCTCCATCCAGGCGGCGAACTCCCCTGGCGGATGCGGCGTCGGCGCGCCGATATCGCCCAGGTATCCGGTGCAGCAGAGGGCCGGAATGTTCATGCAGCGTCGCGCGACATCGCCATCGCCCTGTCATTCGAGGCGCCGCCGGTCACCCGGCCGCCCCAGGCGAAGCCGAGCACGCCGAGGAAACCCGCGCCGATCGCGGCGCCGCAGATGCCGGGCTTGAGCCATTCGGGGGTGTTCATGTTCCCTCCTCCTGCGGAGAAGGCGCCGCCTCGCTGTGATCGTTTTCGTGGTTCGCTGCCCGATCCCGGCTCAACGCTGCGGTCAGGTCGTGCTCGGTCATCGCGCGCATCTCCGTTCGGCCCGCATGACTGCCCCTGCCCTGCACCGTCAGGTAGGTTGCCGTCCGTCGCCAGGCCTCGAAGCTCAGCCCCTGGAGAAGCTCCTCTTCGACGAGAAGGTCGTAGTCGCCCGCGGGCAATTCGTCCGAATATCCCGGCACGGTGAACGGGTTTACA
>NZ_JAMYDV010000054.1 GCF_024128855.1 Rhodovulum tesquicola | reverse complement strand
CCGTGTGGTCGGCTGGTCGATGAAGGCCGATAGGGATGCCACGCTGGTCATGGACGCCCTGATGATGGCCGTCTGGCGCCGCGGCAAGGCGGACGCCCTGCTCCATCACTCGGACCAGGGATCGCAAGGCGGTTTCAACCGGTCGTCGCAACACCCTGCTGATGGAGGTTGCGATGGCAAGATGCAAACGGAGATCCGGACGATCGACCAGGCGCAAGTTGCGCTCACCGGGGCGGCCGGGAGTGGCGCGACAGGCGGAGCGGCGGCGCTTCTGGTCCCTGATTGCGTTGGGTCTCTCCAGCGAGGACGCTGCTGCCCGGACCGGCATCTCGCAGCCGGTCGGAACACGGTGGTTTCGAGAGGCTGGCGGCATGCCCCCTTCACATCTGGCGCTATCCGCGCCGTCCCCGTCCCGGCGCTATCTGTGTCTGGAAGAGCGCGAGGAGATCGCTCTGCTCCTGGTGCAGAACGTCGGCCTGCGTGAGATTGCACGCCGTCTTGGCCGCGCGGCGTCGACCATCTCGCGGGAGATCCGTCGCAATGCCGCCACGCGCTCCGGCGGGTTCGAGTATCGTGCGACCACGGCCCAGTGGCATGCCGAACGCTCGGCCGAGCGACCGAAGGCAGCAAAGCTGGCAACGAACGCGGCTTTGCGGCAGTATGTGCAGGACAGGCTCTCAGGCCATATTTCGCACCCGGGCGGCTCGGTCGTTGTTGGCCCACCGACAACGTGGAACGGTCGACGACACGGACGGCGACAACCGCGTCGGTGGGCCAAGGCGTGGAGTCCGGAGCAGATCTCCAGCCGACTGTGCATCGACTTTCCCGGAGACGAGAGCATGCGGATCAGTCACGAGGCCATCTATCAGGCGCTCTACATCCAGGGGCGTGGCGCCTTGCGCCGCGAGCTCACGGCATGCCTGCGCACCGGCCGGGCGTTGCGTGTGCCCCGCGCCCGGACCGTCGGCCGGGGAAAGTCCTTCGTGACATCCGGGATCATGATCAGCGAGCGCCCGGCCGAAGCTGCGGATCGTGCTGTCCCGGGACACTGGGAAGGCGACCTGATCATCGGGCTCAACCGCTCCGCCATCGGCACCCTGGTCGAGCGACAGACGCGCTTCACGCTGTTGCTGCACCTTCCACGGATGCCCGGGCATGGCGAGGAGCCCCGCGTGAAGAACGGACCGCCTCTGGCGGGTCACGGGGCGGAGGCCGTGCGCGATGCCATCCTGCGCAGCATCGTTCAACTGCCCCGCCATCTGCGCCGATCCCTGTCCTGGGATCAGGGGGCCGAAATGGCCCGCCATGCTGAACTGACCGTCGCCGCTGATCTGCCGGTCTACTTCTGCGATCCTCAAAGCCCGTGGCAGCGCGGGACGAATGAGAACACCAATGGCCTGCTGCGCCAGTACTTCCCGAAGGGCACCGATCTCAGCCTGCACAGCCCCGATGACATCGAAGCGGTTGCCGCTGCACTCAACGGGCGCCCTCGAAAGACCCTTGGCTGGAGAACCCCGGCGGAGGCGCTGGACGCGGTGCTTGAGAAGGTGGAAACTGCCCATGTTGCGACGACCGGTTGAAACCGCCCAATACACCAGCGAGCAGTTTCAGCGCCTGCTGACCGACAACGGCATCACCTGCTCCATGAGCCGGGCTGGAAACGTCTGGGACAATTCTGCGATGGAGAGCTTCTTTTCGTCGCTGAAAACCGAAC
>NZ_JAMYDV010000053.1 GCF_024128855.1 Rhodovulum tesquicola | reverse complement strand
CGACAAGCTTTACGCGCCGTCTTCTGATTTTGTGCGTTCGGCGCATGTTGACGGGGCGTTGTATGCGCAGATGTATCGCCGGTCGGTGGAGGATCCGGAAGGGTTCTGGGGGGAGCATGGGCGTCGTCTGGACTGGATCAAGCCCTATACGGAAGTGAAGAACACGTCCTTCCGTCCGGGCGAGGTGGAGATTCACTGGTTCCGCGACGGCACGCTGAACGTGGCGGCGAACTGCATCGACCGGCATCTCGCCAAGCGCGGCGACCAGACCGCGATCATCTTCGTGCCGGACGACCCCAAGGATCCGGCCCGTCACATCACCTATCGCGAGCTGCACGAGAAGGTGAACCGGATGGCCAACGTCCTGCTTTCGCAGGGCGTGATGCGCGGCGACCGGGTGGTGATCTACATGCCGATGATCCCCGAGGCGGCCTATGCGATGCTGGCCTGCGCGCGGATCGGGGCGATCCATTCGATCGTCTTCGCGGGCTTCTCGGCCGATGGCCTCGCCAACCGGATCAACGATTGCGGCGCCAAGGTGGTGATCACCGCCGACACCGCGCCGCGCGGCGGGCGCAAGACCAATCTCAAGGCCAATACCGATGCCGCGCTGCTGCACTGTTCCGACCGGGTGCGCTGCATGGTGGTCAAGCACACGGGCGACCAGACCACCTGGATCGACGGGCGCGACGTGGACGTGCTGGCGCTGATGGACCATGCCAGCCCCGACTGCCCCTCGCGGGAACTGGGCGCCGAGCATCCGCTGTTCATCCTCTATACCAGCGGGTCCACCGGCAAGCCCAAGGGCGTGGTGCATTCCTCGGGCGGCTACCTCGTCTATGCCGCGATGACCCATGAATATGTCTTCGACTATCACGAGGGCGACATCTTCTGGTGCACCGCCGATGTCGGCTGGGTCACCGGGCACAGCTACATCGTCTACGGGCCGCTGGCCAATGGCGCGACCACGGTGATGTTCGAGGGCGTGCCGACCTGGCCCGATGCGGGCCGGTTCTGGCAGGTCTGTCAGGACCTCAAGGTGAACCAGTTCTACACCGCGCCGACCGTGATCCGCGCGCTGATGGGCCAGGGCACCGAATGGGTCGAGAAATACGACCTCTCCGCGCTCAAGGTGCTGGGCTCGGTCGGCGAGCCGATCAATCCCGAGGCCTGGGAATGGTACAACACCCATGTCGGCAAGGGCCGCTGCCCGATCGTCGACACCTGGTGGCAGACCGAGACGGGGGGCCACCTGCTGACGCCCCTGCCCGGCGCCATCCCCACCAAGCCCGGCTCGGCCACGCTGCCCTTCTTCGGGGTGCAGCCGGTGGTGCTGGAACCCGAATCGGGCAAGGAAATCGACGGGGTCGAGGCCGAGGGCGTGCTCTGCCTCAAGGACAGCTGGCCCGGCCAGATGCGCACCGTCTGGGGCGATCACGACCGCTTCCAGGAGACCTATTTCAGCCAGTACAAGGGCTATTACTTCTCCGGTGACGGCTGCCGGCGCGATCGGGACGGCTATTACTGGGTCACGGGCCGCGTCGATGACGTGATCAACGTGAGCGGTCACCGGATGGGCACGGCCGAGGTCGAATCGGCGCTGGTGGCCCATGCCGCCGTGGCCGAGGCCGCCGTCGTCGGCTACCCGCACGAGATCAAGGGCCAGGGCATCTATGCCTATGTCACCCTGATGAACGATGTCGAACCCACCGACGAGCTCAAGAAGGAGCTGGAAAAGTGGGTCCGCACCGAGATCGGCCCGATCGCCAAGCCCGACCTCATCCAGTGGGCCCCGGGCCTGCCCAAGACCCGGTCGGGCAAGATCATGCGCCGCATCCTGCGCAAGATCGCCGAAAACGACTTCGGCGCGCTGGGCGACATCTCAACCCTCGCCGACCCATCCGTCGTCGATACCCTCATCGAAAACAGGATGAACAGGTAAACGAAATCCGGGGGCGG
>NZ_JAMYDV010000052.1 GCF_024128855.1 Rhodovulum tesquicola | reverse complement strand
GGTTCGTCCGATTGCCCTGAATCGCAAGAATGCACTCTTCGCCGGTCATGACGAGGGCGGCAGAACCTGGGGCCGCATCGCCTCGCTGATCGAGACCTGCAAGATCAACGGCGTGGAGCCCTTCGCCAAGTGGAGGCGGGCGTAGATCGCAGCGTTTTTGACCGGGTTCGCCGCCAGCCCATGGATGCGGGCGGCGCTTCGCTATAGAGCCATTGCGCTCGCCGTGCTTTCGCGCAGCCCATTTACCGATTGGATAGCTGAATCTACAGGGAAATGGGTTATTCTCGCCCGAGCGCTTCCGAAGGCTTTGCCAGGCGTGGCTTTCCAGTGAGTGCGACTTGAGCTGCCCGGTAACTGTGATCGATATCGGCGATATCGGAGGCTTCCGATGCTCCGCGGCGCCCGGTTTCGGCAATGACGGCGGCGTGGTCCAGCAGGACATCACGTTGGTCGACCAGTCGGACGTTGGGCGCAAGCAGCGCAATTGTGCGCAGCATGTGCATGATGACGGCTGGGTGGCTGGCGCCGGCTTGCCGGATCTGGTGGAAAGCTGCGTTCGTGAAGCCACGGAAGCTCGCCGCAGGGGCGATCACTCGCACATTTCCCGCTGGGTCGAAAAGAACCTCATGCCGAAGCTCGCGCCGCATCAGTTCGCCGAGCGCAGCGCCCAGACGATCGATAACGGCGATAGCGGTAAAGGGGTCATTAATGCCCGCCGAAAGCGCCCTCACGGCGATTTCGACCAACTGGCGCATCGAAAACTCGAGATCCTGAAGCGGCGTGCGTTCGTCACCGACCAGGATCGCGCCTTCCAGTTCGGTCGCCAGTTCCGAGTTGAGCAGACTCCCCGGATAGATTTCTGCCTTGTACGATTTTTTGATCACGAAATCGCCGGCGCGGAAGTCCAGGCGGATGACCACTTTGTGACGACAGGCGATTTCCACGAGCTGCTCATACTCGATCGCCTGAACGTAGCCTTCGCCGGAAAGAGGCAACGCGGCAGCACGTTCGTCGAAGTCGACGGGCAGCATGTCGGCGATTGTCGGCTGTTCGGCAAATCGTTGAACGTCTTCCTCCACCGGCAGCAAGCGCGAAATCGCATTGCGGAGATCCCTTTCGACACGCCGGATCGCCGTTTCGGAAATGATCGAACGGGCCAGAATATGGATAAAGAACAGCAGCGCGAACAGGTTGATGAGGGCAAGTACAGTCCCGACCGTGACCGCGATGTGGGGCACCTCGGAGACGTCGAGTTCGCTGTGCAGGGTCCGAAGCACAAGCAGACAGTAGATGATGGTCATGAGGAAGGTGCCGAACACCAACTGCGTGCGGAGATCGCCCATGAAGTTTCGGACCATTCGAGGTCCGAGCTGGCTGGCTGCGAGCGTCAACACCACCATGGTGATCGATATGACGAGCGTGGCCATTGTGACCATCGAGGAAAACACGGTGGAAAGCAGATTTCGGGCGTCCTCCGGCCCGCCGCTGTGGATCCAGAACTGCCGGGCCTTCTCCTCCGGCAGGCCCGCATCGAGGTTAAGAGCCACGATGGCCAACCCAATTGCACCGACAGCCATGAGCGTCGGTACGAACCAGAAGCCGGCCCGCAGATTGGCCCAGAGAGTGTAAAAGCGGCTAAGCATCGTCGCCTTCGCCGGACGGGATAAAATCGACCATGTTCATCTCTGTCAGGTCCGCCGCGCAAGCACCCAGACAATGTGCGATCTGACGCGGCACCGATGCTGTCGTGGCGCCTTGGGGCACGATTGCCCGCGGCTTCCAAGCGATCATGCGGGCGCGGGCAACACATGGGGCGGTGATATAGGTGCAGGGGTGCTCGATTGGCATCTCAAGCCGGCCGTTCCACGGTGACCTGCGTCACGTCACAATCTCCGCTCGCGAAACCTGCAGCGCAGGAGGTGAGATAGAAGTTCCACATCCTGCGAAACCGCTCATCGAAACCTTGTCTGGCGATCTCGCTCCAGTTTTCGTTGAACGATTCATGCCAGCGGCGGAGCGTCTGGCTGTAGCTGTCACATCCCGCGTGATTATACGGTCGTTTCTTGAAGATGTCCGGCCTTTGCCGCTGCCAGTCCTTCAGAGCGTCGATGGGCGTTCGGCCCTTGAGCACTGATTGCGGGAGCTGGCCGTTGTAGAG
>NZ_JAMYDV010000051.1 GCF_024128855.1 Rhodovulum tesquicola | reverse complement strand
GTAAGCGCAGCCTGACCACCCTTCGGCTTGCCGCGTGACTATTCAGCGAAGTTCCAGGGCATAAGCTCGGCGATATCGCTCTGCATGTGCTGGTCGAGGATCTTGCGGAGGGTTGCCGCGATATAGGCTTCGGGGTTCACGCCGTTCAGGCGGCAGGTTCCGATCAGCGAGGCGATACGGGCCCAGGTTTCCGCGCCGTCGATAGAGCCCGCAAATAGCGCGTTCTTCCTTGTGAGGGGAATTGGCCTGATCGAATTCTCGACGCCGTTGGTGTCCATCTCGAGCCGACCATCATCGAGGAAGCGGGTCAGGCCGTCCCAGCGTTTCAGGCCGTATCGGATATGCTTGGCCAGGTCGTTGGTCGAGGAGAGATCCTGCAGGCAACCTTCCAGCCACGGGCGCAGGGCCTCGGCAATTGGTTTCGACAGTTTCTGGCGGACGGCCCTGCGCGTTTCGGGGTCGCGGCCGCGGATTTCCTTCTCGATGGCGTAGAGCGAGGCAATGCGCCTGATCATCTCCTCGCAGACCGGCGACGGTGTGCTCTGGCTGAACGTGACGAAGCGGCGCCGCCAATGCGTCCAGCAATAGGCGATGGTCCATGGCTTCGCGGTCTGCTTCGGATCGGCGATAACATCGTAGACGGGATGGCCGTCCGCCATCAGCGTGCTGCCGGTGAACCCCTTCAGCATCGTCTGCGCGATCTTGCCGCTCCGGGTGCGGGAATGCCGGAACACCACGATGGGGGGATCGCCGCCACCCCATCCGCGCTGGTCGCGCAGGATCGCCCAGAGGAAATCCTTGCGCACCTTGCCGGTGCCGGGGGCCAGCACCGGCACATAGGTTTCGTCCATCTGCAACCGGTCGGAGCGGCGGAGGTCGGCGATCATCGCGTCGATCACCGGCTGCAACAGCTGCGCCGCCCGGCCGGCCCAGTTGGCCAGCATCGTCCGATCGAGGTCGAGGCCCTGCCGGCGGTAGATATCGGCCTGGCGGTAGAACGGCAGGTAATCCCCGAACTTGGCGACCATGCAGTGGGCCACCATCGCCTCGGTGGGCAGGCCGCGGGGCACCAGCCATTCCGGCGCCGGTGCCTGGGCATGGGAATTGCCCGCGCAATTGCGGCACATGTATTTCGGGCGGATCGTGACCAGAACCCGGAATTGGGCGGGGATCACGTCCAGCCGCTCGCTCCGGTCCTCGCCGACCTTCACCATCTCGCCGCACCCGCAGGGGCAGAGCCTGCTTTCGGGTTCGATGACCTGCTCGATCCGCGGCAGGTGGTCGGGCAGGTTGCCCTTGTTCCGGTTGGAGGGCTTCCGGCTTTTCTTCCGGTTGCCGACAGCCTTTTCGGCCGCGTCGCCCGCCGCGGCCAGCATGCCCTCGGCGACATCGATATCCTCGAACGGCAGATGGCGCTGATCGGGATCGAGCTTTTCGGACTTCGCCCCGAACTTCTCGTGCCGCGCCTGCTTGACCATCCGTTCCAGCCGGGCGCGAGCCTCCTCGACCCGGGCCAGACGGGTCTCGGCCTCGATGCGCGCGGCCGTTTCCACAGCCAGCCGCCGCTCGAGGTCTGCCACGTAGGCCGCGCTGATCGTCCCGTCCGGTGCCATGGCGCATGTCTACACCGGCGGCGCAGCGACCGCCGCCCGAAACCGCGCTCCGAGTCATCCTGCCGCGGGTTATCCCGCCAAGCGCGGCCGCCGTCGTCGCTCGGGCAGAACCGCCGTCCAGTCCAGCCCCTCGAGCAGGGCGGAGAACTGCGCCGGGGACAGCCGGATCACCCCGTCCGCGGGCTTCGGCCAGCGGAAGGCAGACCCTTCCAGCTTCTTGTAGATCAGCACAAGCCCGCTGCCGTCCCAGACCAGGCACTTCATCTGGTCGCCGCGCTTGGAGCGGAAGACGAAGACCGCGCCGGAAAAGGGGTCCTGCCCGAGCACCGACTGCACGATCAGCGACAGGCCAGCGTGCCCCTTGCGGAAATCGACCGGCTTCGTGGCCAGGTAGACGCGGTAACGTCCGCCGGGCAGGATCATGATGCGTCCCGCACCGCCGAGATCACCCGGGCGAGATGGCCGGGGTCAAAGGTCGATGGCACCAGGATGCGGACGTCGTCCACCTTGATCTCGATCGCTCCGCTGTCACCGGCGCCGCCATCGCGGCGGGAGCCGCCATCTCCGGAGACCAACACCGGCACGAGGCCAAGCGCATCGTCATCGGGCATCGGCAACAGCCCGTCCCGCGCCGCCCGCCGCCAGGCATGCAGCTGCGGCGCGGAAACGTCGTACCGACGGGCGACATCCGCAACCGACACCCCGTCGCGATAGGTCTCCAGCACCATGGCCGCCTTCACATGCTCCGGCCACCGCCGCCGCCCGCTCGGACCCGTCACAACCTCGATACGCCCGGCGTATCCTTCGTCGTCACTGTGAGAACTTACGTAAGTTTGTACATCGCTATCCATCTGACACCTCCGTCGTTACGGGCGTCATCTCGGACAGCAGACCACCTCAGGCAACGAGGGTACTGGGCGGTCGCTTAC
>NZ_JAMYDV010000050.1 GCF_024128855.1 Rhodovulum tesquicola | reverse complement strand
CTTCGTCGTCACTGTGAGAACTTACGTAAGTTTGTACATCGCTATCCATCTGACACCTCCGTCGTTACGGGCGTCATCTCGGACAGCAGACCACCTCAGGCAACGAGGGTACTGGGCGGTCGCTTACGATCAGACCGCCATGCAGATATATTTCATCTCCAGATATTCCTCGATCCCGTGGCGGCTTCCCTCGCGGCCCAGCCCCGACTGCTTGACCCCGCCGAACGGCGCCACCTCGGTCGAGATGATGCCGGTATTCACGCCCACGATCCCGTATTCCAGCGCCTCGGCCACCTTGTAGACCCGGCTCAGGTCGCGCGCGTAGAAATACGAGGCAAGCCCGAAGATCGTGTCATTCGCCATCGCGATCACCTCCTCCACCGTCTCGAAGCGGAACAGCGGCGCGACCGGGCCGAATGTCTCCTCATGGGCAAAGCGCATCTCTTGCGTGGCCCCTGCGATCACGGTGGGTTCGTAGAACATGCCCCCGCGCGCATGACGTTGCCCGCCCGACAGCACCCGCGCGCCCCGGGCCGTGGCATCCGCCACATGCGCCTCGACCTTTTCCAGCGCCTCGTCAGAGATCAGCGGGCCAAGATCGGTGCCCGCCTCCAGACCGTCGCCCACCCGCAGCCGGGCGACGGCATCCGCCAGCTTCGCGGCAAAGGCGTCATAGACGCCCGCCTGCACATAGATGCGGTTCGCGCAGACGCAGGTCTGGCCGTTATTGCGGAACTTGCAGGCGATGGCGCCCTGAACGGCGGCATCCAGATCGGCATCGTCGAACACGATGAAGGGCGCGTTGCCGCCCAGTTCCATCGAGCATTTCTTGACCTGATCGGCCGCCTGGCGCAGCAGGATGCGCCCCACCTCGGTCGAGCCGGTGAAACTCAGCTTGCGCACGGTCGGGTTCTCGCAGAACTCGTGGCCGATCTCGGCCGCCCGCATCGAGGTGACGACCGACAGCAGCCCCGCGGGCACCCCCGCCCGTTCCGCCAGCACCGCCATCGCCAGCGCCGACAGCGGCGTGTCCTCGGCGGGCTTGATCACCATCGCGCAACCCGCCGCCAGCGCCGGGGCGGCCTTGCGGGTGATCATGGCGTTGGGAAAGTTCCAGGGCGTGATCGCCGCCGCCACGCCGACCGGCTGGCGGATCACGCTCAGCCGCTTGTCGGGCTGGTGGCCGGGGATCGTCTCGCCATAGATGCGCTTGGCCTCCTCGGCGAACCATTCGATGAACCCGGCGCCATAGGCGATCTCGCCGCGCGCCTCGGCCAGCGGCTTGCCCATCTCGGCGGTCAGGATCACCGCCAGATCCTCCTGCGCCGCCATCATCAGCTCGAACCAGCGGCGCAGGATACCCGCCCGGTCCTTCGCACAGCGCGCGGCCCAGTCCGTCTGCGCCAGCCGCGCCGCCTCGATCGCGCGGGCGGTTTCGGCGCGGCCAAGGTCGGGAACGCTGGTCAGCACCGCCCCGGTCGCGGGGTTCCTGACCTCGAAGCTGGCACCGTCATCGGCCTCGACCCATTCGCCGCCGACAAAGGCGCGGCTGGCCAGCAGGTCGCAGTCCCCGAGAAGGTTCTTGAGATCGCTTGCGGGCATCGGTCATCCTCCCTTGCAGTTCGGCCGCAGGCAAACACGGGGGGCGCGGGATGTCCAGCCACGAGGACGGGATCGACTGGGACGACGCCTATGCCAACGCCGCCCATATCCCGGGCGCCATGGACTATCCCCCGCGCTGGGCCGCCGCCGCCGCGGCCTTCCGGGCCGGTGCGCGCGGCACGACCGACCTGCCCTATGGCCACCATCCCCGCCAGCGCTTCGACATCTTCCTGCCGGCGGGCCGGCCCGCCGGGCTGATGGTCTTCGTGCATGGCGGCTACTGGATGCGGTTCGACAAGTCCTCATGGTCGCATCTGGCCGCCGGGCCGGTCGCACGCGGGCTGGCCGTCGCGCTGCCCTCCTACCGGCTGGCGCCCGAGGCGGGGATCCCCGCGATCACCGCCGATATCGCCGCCGCCCTGCCGATGATGGCGCGGCTGGCGCCCGGCCCCATCGTGCTGGCGGGCCATTCCGCGGGCGGGCATCTGGTGGCGCGGATGCTCTGCCCCGACATCGCCCTGCCAAAGCCGGTCGCCGCCCGCCTCGCCCGCGTCATCGCGATCTCGCCGCTGGCCGACCTGCGCCCGCTGCTGCGCACGCAGATGAACCGGACGCTGGGCCTGGACGCCGCCACCGCGGCCACCGAAAGCCCCGTCCTGCACAGCCCCCGCCCCGACGTGCCGGTCACCGCCTGGGTCGGCGCCGCCGAACGCCCGGCCTTCCTCGACCAGGCCCGCTGGCTGGCCGAGGCCTGGCCCGGCACCGGCCTGCACATCGCCGAGGGCCGCCACCATTTCGACGTGATCGAGGGCCTCGCCGATCCCGACAGCCCGCTGACCGGGGCCGTGATCGGCGGCCTTGCCGGGGAAGGCGAGCGCGGCTGCGGCGTTGCGCCGGAGGGCGTCCGGTTTGCGGGACGGAGTTGCCGTTCGTATTTGAGACGCTCGGGCTATTCGAACCGGGCGTCGTTCAAGCGCCAGTAGGTGTCACATCCCGCGTGATTATACGGTCGTTTCTTGAAGATGTCCGGCCTTTGCCGCTGCCAGTCCTTCAGAGCGTCGATGGGCGTTCGGCCCTTGAGCACTGATTGCGGGAGCTGGCCGTTGTAGAGCCGGACGTAGCGCAGGATGGTCTGTTCGAGGTCTTCGCCGCTGCGGAAGCGGTGGCTTTGCAGAACGTCCTCGATCCGTCCATTGAAGCGTTCGACCATGCCGTTGGTCTGAGGGTGCATGGGCGGGGCCAGACGGTGCTCGATGCCGAGCTCGGCGCAGAGCCGGTCGAAGTCGTGGTTGCCAGTAGCGGCACGCGTGCGCAGGCCGAACAGACGATCTGTGAACTCCTTGCCGTTATCGGTAAGCACACGGGTGATCCTCATCGGGGCGGCGCGGTCAAGGTCACGAAGGAACCGGCGGGCATTGGCGGCCGTCTTCGCCGGGTAGATGCGCACGAAGACCCAGCGCGTCGCACGGTCGATCGCGACGAACAGATACCGGCGCCGCTCCTCGTCGGCCATCTGCGGCAGGTACTTCACGTCCACGTGCAGGTAACCAGGCTCGTAGGCCTTGAAGGGTTTGTGCGCGGGCTTGGCCGCCTTTGGCTTCAGGTCCTGCAGTCGGGACACACCATGCCGGCGCAGACAACGATCCAGCCCGGACCGCGACGCGTTCGGGTTCAGGAACTCGCGCACCACCGCGAGCAGGTCGTCGAGCGGCAATAGCAGCGTCGT
>NZ_JAMYDV010000049.1 GCF_024128855.1 Rhodovulum tesquicola | reverse complement strand
TAGGCCTTGAACTCGCCGAAATACTTCGTGATCGCCGCCGTCAGCGTCGTCTTGCCGTGGTCAACGTGACCAATCGTCCCGATGTTCACATGCGGTTTCGTACGTTCGAACTTTGCCTTACCCATGGGGGCCTCCTGCTAACTGGTCCGGCGGTGGGTTGGCACCCACCCTACGGTTTGTGTGTAGGGTGGGTGAACCCCACCGGGCGTCAGGCGTATTTCGCCTGGATTTCGTCACTGATGTTCTGCGGCACCGGCTCGTAATGGTCGAACTGCATCGTGAACTGCGCGCGGCCCGAAGACATCGAGCGCAGAGTGTTGATGTAGCCGAACATGTTGGCCAGCGGCACGAAGGCGTTGATGACATTCGCGTTGCCGCGGCTGTCCTGGCCCTGCACCTGCCCCCGACGGGAGGTCAGGTCGCCGATGATGCCGCCGGTATATTCCTCGGGCGTCACCACCTCGACCTTCATGATCGGCTCGAGCAGCTTGGCGCCGGCCTTCTTGAGACCTTCGCGCATAGCGGCCCGCGAGGCGATCTCGAAGGCGAGAACCGAGGAGTCGACGTCGTGATAGGCGCCGTCCACCAGGGCCACCTTGAAGTCGATCACCGGGAAGCCCGCCAGCGGACCGGAATCCATCACCGACTGGATACCCTTCTCGACGCCGGGGATGTATTCCTTCGGCACCGCACCACCCACGATCTTGCTTTCGAAGCTGTAGCCTTCGCCCGCCGCGGTCGGCTCGATCTCGAGCTTGATGCGTGCGAACTGGCCCGAACCGCCGGTCTGCTTCTTGTGGGTATAGTCGATCTCGGCCTTGTGGCTGATGGTTTCGCGATAGGCCACCTGGGGCGCACCGATATTCGCCTCGACCTTGAACTCCCGCTTCATGCGGTCGACAAGGATGTCGAGGTGAAGTTCGCCCATGCCCTTCATGATGGTCTGGCCGGACTCGAGGTCGGTCTCGACGCGGAAGGACGGATCCTCGGCGGCCAGACGTTGCAGCGCCTGGGCCATCTTCTCCTGATCGGCCTTGGTCTTGGGTTCGACCGCGATCTCGATCACCGGCTCGGGGAAGGTCATCGTCTCCAGGACCACCGCCTTGGCCGGATCGCAGAGCGTGTCGCCGGTCGTGGTCTCCTTCAGCCCCGCAAGCGCGATGATGTCGCCGGCGAACGCCTCGTCGATTTCCTCGCGGTTGATGGCGTGCATCATCATCATCCGCCCGACCCGCTCGCGCTTGCCCTTGGTCGAGTTCATCATCTGGTCGCCCTTCTTGAGCTGACCGGAATAGATGCGCGTGAAGGTGAGCGAACCGACGAACGGGTCGTTCATGATCTTGAACGCAAGGCCCGCAAAGGGCTGCGCGTCATCGGCCGACCGCTCGATATTGCGGGTCTCGGTCTCATCGCCCGGGGCAAAGCCCATATAGGCCGGCACGTCGAGCGGGCTCGGCAGGAAGTCGATCACCGAGTTCAGCAGCGGCTGAACACCCTTGTTCTTGAACGCCGAACCGGCGGTCACCGGCACGAAGGACAGGCTGAGCGTGCCCTTGCGTATCAGCTTGCGCAGGGTGGGAACGTCCGGCTCGTTGCCTTCGAGATAGGCCTCCATCGCGGCATCGTCCTGCTCGACGGCAAGCTCGACCAGCGTGGCGCGCCATTCGTCGGCCAGGTCCTTCAGCTCGTCGCGGATCGGCTGGCGGGTCCAGGAGGCCCCCAGATCCTCGCCCTTCCAGGTCCACTCTTCCATCGAGATCAGGTCGATGATGCCCTCGAGATTGTCCTCGGCCCCGATCGGCAGCGCGATCGGCGCGGGCGTGGCGCCCGTGCGGTCCTTGATCATCTTCACGCAGTTGAAGAAATCGGCGCCGATCTTGTCCATCTTGTTGACGAACACGATGCGCGGAACCTTGTAGCGGTCGGCCTGGCGCCAGACGGTCTCGGTCTGCGGCTCGACACCGGCATTGGCGTCCAGCAGGCAGATCGCCCCGTCGAGCACGGCAAGCGAACGCTCCACCTCGATGGTGAAGTCGACGTGTCCGGGGGTGTCGATGATGTTGAACCGGAACTTGGTGTCGGACGTCCCCTCGGCGGTCGGATCCTCCTGGCGCTGCCAGAAGGTCGTGGTCGCGGCGGAGGTGATGGTGATCCCGCGCTCCTGCTCCTGCTCCATCCAGTCCATGGTGGCGGCGCCGTCATGGACTTCGCCAAGCTTGTGGGACTTGCCGGTATAGAACAGGATACGCTCGGTCGTGGTCGTCTTGCCAGCGTCGATATGCGCCATGATACCGAAGTTTCGGTAGCGCTCGAGGGGGTATTCGCGTGCCATTGGTTCGGTTCCCGGCCTTGTCTGTTACCAGCGGTAGTGGCTGAACGCCTTGTTGGCGTCGGCCATCTTGTGGGTGTCTTCGCGCTTCTTCACCGCGGTGCCGCGGGACTGGACGGCATCGACCAGTTCGCCCGCCAGGCGCTCTTCCATGGTGTTCTCGTTGCGCTTGCGGCTGGCGTCGATCAGCCAGCGGATCGCCAGCGCCTCGCGGCGCTCGGGGCGCACTTCGACCGGCACCTGGTAGGTGGCGCCGCCGACCCGGCGCGAGCGCACCTCGACCGAGGGCTTCACATTGTCGAGCGCCTCGTGGAAGACCTCGATCGGGGCGCGCTTGAGGCGGCTCTCGACGCGGTCCAGCGCCGAGTAGACGATGCGCTCGGCGACCGATTTCTTGCCGTCGACCATCAGGTTATTCATGAATTTCGTCAGAACCCGATCGCCGAACTTGGCATCGGGCAGGACTTCGCGCTTTTCGGCGGCGTGGCGGCGGGACATCGACGTCTCTCCTTACTTCGGACGCTTGGCGCCGTATTTCGAACGGCGCTGCTTGCGGTCTTTGACGCCCTGGGTATCCAGCACACCGCGCAGGATGTGATAGCGGACACCCGGAAGGTCCTTGACCCGGCCGCCGCGGATCAGCACGACCGAGTGTTCCTGAAGGTTGTGGCTCTCGCCGGGGATATAGCTGATCACCTCGAAACCGTTGGTGAGGCGCACCTTGGCAACCTTCCGCATGGCCGAGTTCGGCTTCTTCGGCGTGGTGGTGTAGACGCGCGTGCAGACACCCCGCTTCTGCGGGCAACCCTGCAGGTGCTGGGACTTCTGGCGTTTCACTTTCGGCTGCCGCGGCTTGCGGATCAGCTGCTGGATTGTCGGCATTCCGGTTCCCCGTGTTGCAACCCGTTCAAATCTCGTCTTCGTCGGCGCCTCGTGCGTCCACGAAACGCGAAAGCCGCATGCGCTCCCATCTGCCCGGGAACGACGCGGTGGAATTCCAGAGGATCGGGGCTTGGGGGCCCGGATCGTGACCACTACAGTTCTGATTTCGGGCATGGCGGACAAGGCCGCCGCCCCGAGTTCGCGCCGTATAGGAGGAGTCGGAGGGCTTGTCAACACCGATCCCCGCCAGAACGGCCCGCCAATGCACGGCCCAATGGCGCATTGAGGTGGTCCCCAGAAACTGGACAGTTTGCTAAGCTTGCCGCCGAGGAAGACGAGGACGAACAGCGTGGCTGGCAAACGGAAGAACTACAGCGCGGACTTCAAGGCGAAGGTGGCGCTTGAAGCC
>NZ_JAMYDV010000048.1 GCF_024128855.1 Rhodovulum tesquicola | reverse complement strand
GTTGTCGTCGCCTGCTTGTGAAGAGAAATCAGCATCCTCGCCCCGCGTCCCGAACCTCACCCAGCAACGATCTTGCCATGAAGAGCGCAGAGCGGCGAGGGTCTATGTGATCGTCCGGGATGGGACAAGTAGGCTTCTGTGCCTGCGAATGCTGGCCGGTTCTTTGCAATTTCAAAGAGTGAAAGCTCATCCGGGCTAGTCACATCAATAAGCGCACCTGCATCAATCAGAACGAGGGCTGTTTCAGGATTGTCCGCATCGACGGGATGATACAAGGCTGTACGCCCATAATCATCTCTTGCTTCAATGGCAGATCCAGCTGTCAACAAAATTTCCATTGTTTCAGCAGTACCTTCTCTGGCTGCTATGTGAAGTGGTGATGCTCCAGATCGAGTACGAGCATTTACATCTGCACCAGCCTCAACCAGCGCTTGAACGACGTCAGCTTCCACTGAGGTGACCGCATCATGAAGCGGCGTGGAGCCAGTCATTGAGTGCCCAACGCTTATGATGTTTGACGCCCGGGTGGCCGACGGGTCTGCGCCCCATTCCAACAAAAGATCTACCATTGCGGCATTATTATAGCGAGCTGCAAGATGTAGGGGCGTCCAGCCGTCCTCATCCCGAGCAGTAACCGTGGACCCAGCCTCAAGAAGCATTTTGGCTGACGATACTGAACCATCTGCGGCCGCTTCATGTAGAGCCGTTCGCCCAGTAGTGGTGCGCAGATCTATTTGCGCGTTAGAATCTAGAAGAAGGCCGATCATCTCAGGACCACCCCAAGTGGCTGCATAATGTATGGGAGTATTGCCCCATTCATCACGAATATTCACATCAGCCCCACTACCAATCAGGAGTTGAAGTATTCTAGTTCTACTAGGGTTCTGTGCGATGCGGTGAATGGCGGCGATGCCGTGCTCGTCTTGGGAATTCACGATTGCTCCTGCTGCGATTAAGGCAGAAATGGCGTCGGGTCGACCAAGCCTGACAGCATACAACAAGACGCAGCCACGATTTTCTGAAGATGGCGACGCAAACTCGATGTCGAGCAAGATTTGCTCGGGTGGCGTAGTTTGCCAATACTCTGAGTTACAAGCCGATGGGGGGATACCAGCCGCGTTTGCAGATGCTGTCACTAGAATTACGGGAAGGCTTAAGAAACGGAGCACTTTTCTGCATGGTCCTCGAAATGGCGGTCACGTCGACCGCGCCAAGAGAAGATTCCATAGATATATGGCTTCCGCAACTTGCAGGATTATGCACACGAGAGTTGCGCAGGGGCATCGTTCAGCCTCGCCGCCGAACCCGACGCACGGGATGGCATGACCGGGAAGAACGGCGCAAGCGGTCAACCTAGAAGGGCTCACCCCACCACAATATACACCGCCCTCCCGTCCCCCGCCTACCGCCCGAAGCCCGCCAACCCGTCATAATCGATGGCCTCCAGGACCGGCAGCATGTCCTCGCGCGGGGCGCCGCTGGCCTGCACCAGGATGCGGCTGTCCACCAGCCCCGTCAACTCGCCCTCCTGATCGACGAAGCGCTGTCGGCCGACGCGGACGATCTCGCCTGACATGCCCATCAGCATCGGGTTGCCGAACATCGCGGCCATGGCCCCCACCATCGGGTTGTCGGCCATCACCGACAGGGTAAAGGACTTGCCCCCGCCCGCATAGGTCGCCTCGGCCCCGCTGCCGCCGCCCATGAGGGCCAGCCCCTGGTTCATCCCGGTATTGACCTCGCGGGTCCAGCCTTCGGGCGCGGGCGGCAGGAAGGCGGCCAGCCCCTCGGCCGCGACCGACTGAAGCAACTGCCTTGCATAGGCCAGTTCTTCGAGAGCGTATTTCACGTCGCCCGCCTCATAGGCCGCGATGGCGCCGTTCAGCGTGTCCACGATCTCGTCGGCCAGGGCGGGGGCGGGGGCCAGGGCAAGGCAGGCAAGGGCGATCAGGCGTTTCATCGGGCAACTCCTCGGTTCGGTCCGCGCAAGCCTAGCACCCGGCGCGCACGCCTCAAACCCCGCCGAACCGCGCCTGCCAGCAGGGCAGCGGATCGCCCGGCGCGGGGCGCGCGTGAAAGACCCCCCGCGCAATGGCCCGCGCCAGGCAGCAGGCGGCGGCATGGCCCAGCATCAGCACGTCGCGATCCGGATCGGCCAGCGCCCGCGCGCCCGTCGCCGCGGCAAAGACCAGATCGCCGTCAAAGGGCGTGTGGCTCGGCACCAGCGCGCGGGCGATGCCGTCATGCGCGGCAATCGCCAGCCGCGTCGCCTGCGCCTGGGTCAGCGCGGCATCGGTGGCCAGGATGGCGATGGTGGTGGCCTGCCCCGCGCCCAGCTTGGTCAGCGGCACCGCACCGGGATCGTGCCGCCCCGGCCCCAGCCCGCCGAACTCGTCCCCCATCTCGAACGGCGCCGCCCAGAAATGCGGCCCGCCCCCCATCACCGCCGAGCCGACGGCGTTCACCGCCACCAGCGCGCCGACCGTGAACCCGCTGTCCAGCACGACCGAGGCCGAGCCGAGGCCCCCCATCAGATCCGCCGTCGTCGCCCCGAACCCCGCCCCCGCACTGCCCAGCGCCACGTCCTCACCCGCCGCCGCCAGCGCCGCGCGCCCCAGCCGCCCATAGGGGTTTTCCGTCCAGTCCTTGTCGCCGCCATTGAGCAGGTCGAACAGGATCGCGCCCGGCACGATGGGCACGCGCTGCCCCCCCACCTCGAAACCCCGCCCCATCGCGCGCAGGCCGTCCGCCACGCCCGAGGCCGCATCCAGCCCGAAGGCCGAGCCCCCCGCCAGCACCAGCGCGTCCACCCGCTGCACCAGCCGGTCGGGCGCCAGCAGATCGGTCTCGCGCGTGCCCGGCGCGCCGCCCATGACATGCACCCCCGCGACGAAGGGCATGTCGCCCACCAGCACGCTGACGCCGGTCTTCACCCGCGCATCCACGGCCTGGCCGACCTTCAGCCCCGCGACATCCGTGATCAGGTTCCTGCGTCCCGGTCTCATTCCCGTCCCCGTCTTCCGGCCCGGACCATCCGGCCTCATCTATCGGACGCACCGGCCAGCCCGGCAAGGCGCTTTGCGTGGCCCCGGCGGGCCGCACCCGCGCGGGGTGCGGGCCGCGTTACTCGAAGGGCAGGTCGAGGATCGGCCGGCAGGCGATGCGGCCATGGAGCGGCAGGAAATTCCGCCCGGGCCGGGTGACGTCCATCGAGAGGCTGTCGGGCAGGTCCCTTGCGGCGTCGAGCAGCGCGACCTCGGGCGAGACGGTGAAGATGGCGCTCCTGAGGCCGGGCCGGGTCTGGCTGAGGCCGCGGGGCGTGACCAGGTAGATGCGCCGGTTGACCGGCACGCGCAGCTCGCGCTCGGCGAATTCCGACGCCGCGCACCAGAGGTCGGACCCCGAGTCGCCCGCCCGGACGAACACCTCGAATTGGCCGGGGATCGCTGGGTCGGGGACCACGAGGTTGCCGCGGAAGGTCCGGATCGCCTGCGGCGCCTCGTTGGGGCCCGGAGCCACGCAGGCGGTCAGGGCAAGGACGGTGCAGAGCGTCAGGGCAAGGCGCATGGGCGGGTCTCCGGGGCGCGCGGCCAAGGGCGATACCATCGGGATAGTCCGCACAGTTCGATCCGGCAAGGGCCGGCCGGGCGCAGGCGGGCGAAGGGCCGTAGGGTGGGTGAAACCCACCGATGGCCTTAGCGGTTGGGTAAGGTGGGTGAGTTGGCACCCATTCTACGCTAGCTATTTGTCACATCCCGCGTGATTATACGGTCGTTTCTTGAAGATGTCCGGCCTTTGCCGCTGCCAGTCCTTCAGAGCGTCGATGGGCGTTCGGCCCTTGAGCACTGATTGCGGGAGCTGGCCGTTGTAGAG
>NZ_JAMYDV010000047.1 GCF_024128855.1 Rhodovulum tesquicola | reverse complement strand
TCGTCACTGTGAGAACTTACGTAAGTTTGTACATCGCTATCCATCTGACACCTCCGTCGTTACGGGCGTCATCTCGGACAGCAGACCACCTCAGGCAACGAGGGTACTGGGCGGTCGCTTACCCTGCGCCAGCAGTTTTGCCGCGGCGATCCGCGCCTCGTGGATGTCGCTTTGCCAAAGCCCCGCCGCCAGTGCCAGCCGCGCCTCGGGCGCGAATGCCGCCCGCCATGCCCTGGCCAGCTCGTCGATCTCGTGGGAGGGAACGCCCAGATAGACCCGCTCCGCCCTGTGATGGGCGGCCATTCCGGCGGCCTTGTCCGGAACGGCGCGGGCCGTCAGTTTGGCAAGGGCGATTTCGGGTGTCATGCCGCGTCTCTGGCTCCTGTGCGTGGCCCGGTCAAGGCGACACTGCGCGTCCTGTGCCCGCTATCCCGATGGCGACGGGGCGGCCCGCTGTCCTGGACGGGGTGAACCAAACCCGTGTTTGGGACTCGTCGCACGACAAGCGCGTTCGAAAAAGAAAAACCCCGCCAAACCTTTCGGTTGGCGGGGTCATCGGCGTCCAGAACCCTGGGTCGAGCGTTACTCCCTGTTGCCCAGGAATTGAAGCAATTATCTCTGATCGGAAGTGTAAAGTGTGTGTATCAGTCAATGAAATATGGCTGTTGGAGGCTGCTAGACCGGGACAGTGTAAACTCTTGTTTTGAGCGGATGTGTAAACCTACCGCGGGAAAACATGGCGAATACAAAGGCTTGGTTCTTTTGGTGCGGGCCGCTTCACTTGCTGAGGTCGATCAGCGACGTTTCATCGCCCTAGCCGGTTTGCGTCGACGAGCGCCCAGACGTGAAGGCTAGATCACCTCCCTCAACGCGGATAGCGCATCCAGGATCTCATGGTTCGACCTCGGTCGTTCAGGGTCCAGAATATACACGTCGCGCCTGGATTGAAGCTCGACGTCATGCCCAAGCCTCCCGAGGAGATCGCAGGCAAGTGATCGCAAAGCCCGCCGGCGCGGCGTGTCGTTATCGACGCCATGGACAACGATGAACGCGAACCCCTTCGACGCATAGTGGCACTGTCCGGTCAGCCAAAGGTCCGGTAAGTCTTCGTTCTCCGTCCTGAGATAAGCTTCAATCCATCCGAGATGATGTGAGCGAAGATCGGAATTACTCATTTCGTTTAGCTCCGCTCGGAGGGCGAGGCGTGTGGAACGGCACAGTAGCTTGGCGAACGTTTCCGGTGCAACCGAGAAAGATTCTCCTTCGGTTCCGTCAGGCAGTATGGTTGAAAGAGAATGACAACGTCGCAGCGCCTGCCTCGACATCAACCCGATTCAGGTAGTACCAATGGTCTGGCAAACTCCCCAAAAGCGCATCGGCTTGGCTGATTGGGATCGACGCAACAGCCAAGCACGTCTCAAAGTGAGTGAGATCCGCGTTGGTCAATGCTGGGCAAATCTCGGTCGCATTCAGCTCATCCGGATCGGCAGCATCATGCCTGTAGAAGAATTTCTGTGCGGGTAGGTACAGGTTCTCCATCGGAACCGCTTCCCAGGTCCCACGTACTTTCAATACTGCCACCGGACCGCGCATCACGACCCGCCCCGCCTCCACCATCACCACCTTTGTGAATGTTCGCGACCATTCTCTGTCAACCGTCCAGCGAGATTTCATGCCGAGAAGATTGTACATCCGTCCTTCACTCTCGTCCTGACGCGTGAGTATACAAACGTGAAAGATCTTCGGATCACACCAGAGGCGATCCATGCGCTTTCTCGCATCCGTAAGAGACGGTTCGCAGAAGTCGTCTACATCGGGGGCAACAAGGTCGGAGCCCCATGAGAGCGCTTGTACCAAGTAGTTCATTTTCGCAGTAGTTCCTCTTCACATCGAGTAGAAGGTCTTGAAGTGTGGACAGCAAGGTCAGAAACCAGATCGCAAAGACCTTCGGATCGGCAGTCGACGACCTCGTGGTCGAACTGTACTCGGAAACTCAGGGTGGTAGTACCGTACAAGAACCCGAAATCACATCACGACTTTGCCAGCGGCTAGAAGATCGTTTGGACGGCACGCAAGTTGGTGACTACAGAATGAGTATCACCGCCCAGTCGTTGCCCGACCGAGGACATCGGTCGTTGGAGAAAATTACTGGCGCTGATTTGTATGTTGCAATTTCTGTAGAAGGAGAGGGCGGTTTTGATAAAGGCCTCTTTGTTCAGGCGAAATATGACCGAAACGGCAACGTTGAGGAACTGCGCGATGCATGTAGTCGTATGACCAAGATCGCCTCTGGGCAGGGATCATACGTCTGGGTCTACACTCCGACAGGTGTGAAGGTCGTGAGTGCAGAACAGGTACTCCGTTCAAACGGTAGGCTTCCACTCCAAGGACACACAAGGACCATGTCTGGGCACGCTCGACGAATACTTGATTGCAATGCAGGCACAAGAAGTTGGGGTGTGCAGCCATTGCCTCGTGCTGAGCGGCGCAGCATAATCGCCGGCCAGCTAAGGAACCTACGCACACCACAGGCTTTGGACATCGTCATTGAGCACGATGGCTAGCGGCGACAACTTTACGTGCTTAAGACGACGGCAATAAGTTCGAAGAAACGAGTCGTTGTTAACCAAGCGCGTGCCCGCACAATTCAATGAATCTGGTATGAAGCTCCGATCGGCTCATCTGACGTTCCTCGGCCAAGTGTTCTGCCCCTCTTGACCTTCAATGTACACGATGCCAACCGGTCAGTTTTATTCGCCGCGGCAGACATGATGCCTCCTCTTCCACCTGCTCCTTTTTTACCAGCCGAATCCGATAGAAGCCCTCAAGGGTGTTCTTGCTAATTTCGAATGCGTCACCCTCTTTGGCATTCGCGCGTCGAAAGTAGTCGGTCAGTGGAGTTATCCTGTATTCGTTGCGAGTGCCTTTTGGGTCGTGCAGCTTGTTGTTGTAGTAGATGAACGTGAGACTATGGCGCTCTCCATGTTCGTCAAGGCACTCAAGCAACACCCTCGGGTTCTTGACTGTGGCGTCCAATTTGGGGAGCATTTCAAAGAGCTCACGGTTCGTTTTCGGGGTGGTAACGCCACTCTGATGACCGCCGGTAGCGCCGACATCGTTTGCCGTAAGTGTTTTTCGGAAGGTCAGTGTGCTCATCGTGTTCGCGGCTCCAGTGCAAGTGCTCTCCGAATATCCTCGGTTTCTCTCGTGGATATAGGAATGATTTCAGCACCAAGGGACTTTTTCCATTCGGATCGATCAATCATTACGCGTTCAATTGTGTCCTCGTAGAAGAGGCGATAGATGGTCACCGGTTGCGTCTGTCCGCGCCGATGGGCGCGAGCGCTTGCCTGAGCCTCAAGTGCCGGATTCCAGAGCGGTGTGAAGTGGATCACTATCGTGGCTGCGGTAATGTTCAGGCCTGCACCCGCAGCTTTCGGGTTCAAGACAAGACATGCCGCCGCCTCTTCCTTGCTGAACTCGTCAACGATCTTTTGCCGGTTCTCCTGCGGAGTGGATCCGTTGATCGCACCCCAGAACGCTTTGGGCAGATCGGGTCCGGCCTGCCTGATGAGGTCTCCCACCTTGTTGAAGGCTGAGAAGACTATGACTTTGTGTCCGTTGGCGAAGGCCTCGCGCAGCAGGGCCAGCGCGCGCTCCATCTTTGGGGTCATTAGCGGCAGGCTCCTTGACGGAAAGATCACTGCGTCGTCGCCTTCCGGATCATCGGCGCTGTCTTGGCGGAGCCAGGGATGAGCGCACAGCAACTGCAGCTGCAGGGTCGCAACCAACGCCCCGGCAGTTGGATACTTCTTCAACGTTTCTTCGCGCACGGACCGATAATGATCGGCCAGCACATCATCCAGTTCGATCGGCAGGTCGATGTCTATCCGATCCGGGAGGTCAGCTGCGACGTCGGCAACTTTTCGTTGCAGGACTATGGGGTCAGTTATCGAACTCAGGGATCTCGCAGCTTCGACGGTATCGGGATAGTCTCTTTCAAAATTCGTTCGGGTTCCGAGAAGGCCCGGCACAGCAAAATCCACAAGGGACCATAGATCCAGAAGAGAGTTTTCGACTGGCGTTCCAGTCATCGGAATCGTTCGCTTCCTCGGGAGTGTCCCGATTGCATGCCGTCGGTTTGAATCAGGGTTCTTGATGGCCTGAGCTTCGTCGCAGACGACGAGGGACCATTCCACGGCGGAGAAGATTGCGATGGCAGAACGGACAGATCGAGATCGTCGAAGGTCGCGGTCATGCCCGGATCATAGCCTGCACAGACCGGACCTGCCTCCCAGATCCGGCGCTTGATTCACTCCGCCGCAGCCGGCCGCCGCGCCTCCAGCGCCTTGACCTTGCGCCAGTCCAGCCCGGAAAACAGCGCCTCGAACTGCGCGTGGTTCAATGTCATCGCGCCGTCCTGGATGGTCGGCCAGGTGAAGGTCGTGTCCTCCAGCCGCTTGTAGGCCATCACCAGCCCGGTCCCGTCCCAGAACAGGATCTTCAGCCGGTCCGCCCGTTTGGGACGGAACACGAAGACCGTGCCGGTGAACGGATCC
>NZ_JAMYDV010000046.1:0-2500 GCF_024128855.1 Rhodovulum tesquicola | reverse complement strand
GGCGTCGAGTTCGTGGGATCAGACCCGAAACCGAGTGATCTAGGCATGACCAGGATGAAGGTACGGTAACACGTACTGGAGGTCCGAACCCACACCTGTTGAAAAAGGTCGGGATGAGTTGTGCCTAGGGGTGAAAGGCCAATCAAACTCGGAGATAGCTGGTTCTCCGCGAAATCTATTTAGGTAGAGCGTCATCCGAATACCCCGGGGGGTAGAGCACTGGATGGGTAATGGGGCCCCACAGGCTTACTGATCCTAACCAAACTCCGAATACCCGGGAGTACTAGATGGCAGACACACGGCGGGTGCTAACGTCCGTCGTGGAGAGGGAAACAACCCTGACCTACAGCTAAGGCCCCCAATTCGTGGCTAAGTGGGAAAGCAGGTGGGACGTCCAAAACAACCAGGAGGTTGGCTTAGAAGCAGCCATCCTTTAAAGATAGCGTAACAGCTCACTGGTCTAATCAAGATGTCCTGCGGCGAAGATGTAACGGGGCTCAAGCCACGAGCCGAAGCTTAGGACTGCGCAAGCAGTGGTAGCGGAGCGTAGTGTGACAAAACCCACGCCTCTTCTGCATCCTCGGATGCATCGGAGGCTCGGGTTTGACTGTGAAGCCGGGGCGTGAGCCATCCGGTGGAGTGATCACTAGCGAGAATGATGACATGAGTAGCGACAAGGAGGGTGAGAGACCCTCCCGCCGAAAGTCCAAGGGTTCCTGCTTAAAGCTAATCTGAGCAGGGTAAGCCGGCCCCTAAGTCGAGGCTGAAAAGCGTAGACGATGGGAATCAGGTTAATATTCCTGAGCCAGGAGGATGTGACGGATCGTGAAGGTTGTTCGCCCTTATCGGATTGGGCGGGCCGCTGATCGGTTCCTGGAAATAGCCCTCCATCAGACCGTACCCTAAACCGACACAGGTGGACTGGTAGAGCATACCAAGGCGCTTGAGAGAACGATGTTGAAGGAACTCGGCAAAATACCTCCGTAAGTTCGCGAGAAGGAGGCCCGGTTCGTGGGCAACCATGGGCCGGGGGCACAAACCAGGGGGTGGCGACTGTTTACTAAAAACACAGGGCTCTGCGAAGTCGCAAGACGACGTATAGGGTCTGACGCCTGCCCGGTGCCGGAAGGTTAAAAGGAGGGGTGCAAGCTCCGAATTGAAGCCCCGGTAAACGGCGGCCGTAACTATAACGGTCCTAAGGTAGCGAAATTCCTTGTCGGGTAAGTTCCGACCTGCACGAATGGCGTAACGACTTCCCCGCTGTCTCCAACATCGACTCAGCGAAATTGAATTGCCTGTCAAGATGCAGGCTTCCCGCGGTTAGACGGAAAGACCCCGTGCACCTTCACTACAGCTTCGCACTGGCATCAGGCACAACATGTGCAGGATAGGTGGTAGGCTTCGAAGCAGGGACGCCAGTTCCTGTGGAGCCATCCTTGAGATACCACCCTTGTTCTGCTTGATGTCTAACCGCGGTCCGTCATCCGGATCCGGGACCCTGCGTGGCGGGTAGTTTGACTGGGGCGGTCGCCTCCCAAACAGTAACGGAGGCGCGCGAAGGTTGGCTCAGAGCGGTCGGAAATCGCTCGTTGAGTGCAATGGCAAAAGCCAGCCTGACTGCGAGACTGACAAGTCGAGCAGAGACGAAAGTCGGCCATAGTGATCCGGTGGTCCCGAGTGGAAGGGCCATCGCTCAACGGATAAAAGGTACGCCGGGGATAACAGGCTGATACTGCCCAAGAGTCCATATCGACGGCAGTGTTTGGCACCTCGATGTCGGCTCATCTCATCCTGGGGCTGGAGCAGGTCCCAAGGGTATGGCTGTTCGCCATTTAAAGAGGTACGTGAGCTGGGTTTAGAACGTCGTGAGACAGTTCGGTCCCTATCTGCCGTGGGTGTAGGATACTTGAGAGGAGTTGCCCCTAGTACGAGAGGACCGGGGTGAACGATCCACTGGTGGACCTGTTGTGGCGCCAGCCGCAGTGCAGGGTAGCTATGATCGGACAGGATAACCGCTGAAGGCATCTAAGCGGGAAGCCCCCCTCAAAACAAGGTATCCCCGAGGGCCGTGGAAGACCACCACGTCGATAGGCCGGAGATGTAAGCGCAGCAATGCGTTCAGTTGACCGGTACTAATTGCCCGATAGGCTTGATTTGATCCAGTAAAAGCCAAGCTTCCTGGTATCAATAAGCACACAATCCCATGCTTGACTTGGACATATGGCTCTTCCTCGGTTTGGTGGTCATAGCGCGAGCAAAACACCCGGCTCCATTCCGAACCCGGCCGTTAAGTGCCGCCGCGCCAATGGTACTGCGTCTCAAGACGTGGGAGAGTAGGTCACCGCCAAACCTAGAAAGAGCCAAAAACAACTCTCAACACGATCAAAAATCAAACCACCAGGAGATCAAATCTCCAAAATCAGCGCGGGGTGGAGCAGCCCGGTAGCTCGTCAGGCTCATAACCTGAAGGTCGTAGGTTCAAATCCTACCCCCGCAACCA
>NZ_JAMYDV010000045.1 GCF_024128855.1 Rhodovulum tesquicola | reverse complement strand
CCACGCCAAGTGAACTGAGAAACTCCGTCATAGTCTCCATGGAGAAACTCCACCCCTGTTAGCCAACAGAGACGGACTCGCAGAACGGAAAAATCACAGGAAGGTGGGGGCAAAACACCGTTTACGGGCCAATGCGTGCGCGTTCAGAAGCATGAGGCAGTCGATCCGCCGCGCCGCTTGACCCGCGGCACCGGGAGCCGGGCTTTCAGACCATTGTGGCCGGGCTGGTGGTCGCGGCGTGCAAAAAGGGCAGCCTTTGCTGCAGGTCGCGTGGCGGGCCGCCGCGACAACCGCACTCGTCCCACGCGGCGCACCCGCGGTCGCCTCTGCCGGTTCCGGGGTGAACGGAGACCGCCCTGCCCGCATGTGCAGGCAGGGCGGCAGGCTAGTGTCAGTGCATGAAGGACCGTCAGATCATTGGCCTTTCAGGAATTCGTCCACCTCTTTCTCGGCGACCTCGCGAGTCTTGCCGTAGCGCGACTGGATCAGCCCTACTAGTTGTTCGCGATTTCCCTCGACCTGGTCGACCTCGTCATCGGTCAGAACCCCCCACGCCTCGCGCACGCGGCCCTTGACCTGCTTCCAGTTGCCTTTCAACTCGTCCATGTTCATCACGTTCTCCTTTCAGATGTTCTACTGGATGTTCAACGCGTGACACCGTTCGACGTTCCCGGCTGCTTGCGGAAAAAATCGCGCAGCCCGGTGTCAGAGACCAGTGTCGGTGCCCGAACCACCGGCCGCGTCCCCGGGAAGCGGGCACACAGACCGACCACCCGGGATCCCGCCGATATCGCCCTGGCCCCTGGACACCCCAGGGCGCGACGTGCGGACGTCAATCGGCTCCGTTCACCTCACTTTCTACGGAGGTGTCCTCCTCCTCCTTCTCCGTCGAAACCGACAGGCAGCGCGCGGGCGCGTCGATGGAGGTCGCGTTCGGAAACATGTCGAGGAAGGGAATGCGCAGTCCATAGCCGTTCACGGTGACGGCCTCCTCGGGGCAGGCGACGGAGACACGGCTTGCCACCGCCTGCAGGTCCGCGGAACCGAACTTGAAGTAGGGTGGAAGTAACCCCGCATCCTCGTTCACGAAAACTAATGTCTCCGATGTGCCGGCGTGGATGGTCTCGATGTGATACTGGATTTCCTGCCCGTCGCCCGTGGTGCCGGTGATCTGCACCTCCCAGGAATCGGGTCCCCAGCGGATCCAGACGGCTGCCAGGACGACCACCACGATCAAACCCAGAATGATCCTTGCCTTGTTTCCCGGTATCATGACTCCGTATCCTTGAACTGTGACCGGGCGCGCTCGACGGCATGCTGACCGCCCCCGACGTCATGTGAATGCGAACCCAACGTCCGGAACGGGATTCGGTTCCATCCCCGAACGCCGCAGGGACGGCGCGCCGCGAACCCGTACAGAGCGCGCCCGCCCGAGTCCTCAACATCAAGCAGGCGCGAATCTCTCCACTCTTCCACGATCCGCCCCGGTCGGCGCTAACATGCGTCAACCTGCGCCGATGTCAGTCGACTTCGGTAACGCTGACTTGGCGGTCTCAACCGGTCGTCGCTACATGGGCAGTTTCGGCGTTCTTGAACACCGCGTCCAGTGCTTCCGCCGGGGTTCTCCACCCAAGGGTTTTTCGAGGACGCCCTTTAAGTGCGGCAGCAACCGCTTCCATATCATCGGGACCGTGCAGGCTGATCACCAACGAGGCGACCATCCTGCCGGATCTCGATGCGTTCGGCATAGGCCCGGATCTCGACCGGACGACCGGCCGCGCTGGCCATCACCGAGTATTTGTTGTTGTCGAACCGCACGAGGCAGGTCTTGGACACGGCGGCTGGCACGGAATGGAAGCCGTCGAAGCGCCCGGCATAGGGCACGAGTTGCGGGCGTTCCGCCTCGAACACCTCCCACACGGTCCGTCAGGCCTGCGCGCAGGCTTCGCAGTAGCGCTCGCCCCCGCCGAAGGACCATTCGGCGAGAGCGCGGAGGCGTTTTTTTCCTGTTCCAGCAGCAGGCCCTTGGAGACGTAGGTCAGCTGGAACGCCTCGAAGATCGGCCAGATGTCGAGCAGCGCGTCGACGGACTCGTGGCTCGGATCGAGCGCGTTGCCGTCGGCATCGCCGATGCCCTCCCAGGCGAGCACCGCCCGCCGCGCCAGCGCCTTGGCGAAGGCAACGGCGCGTTCCTCGTCGGAAGCCTTCTCAGGCACCGCCTCGACGGCGGGATCACTGCGCGTCGCGACCATCAGGGCGGTCGTCAGCGGGCGCAGCTGCACCCGGACGCCGGGCGCGAGGTCATGCCAGCGCAGCGCGTTGGTCAGGTCGAGCGTCAGCATCAGTACGTCTCCACATCGTTCACGAGGGTTGCGGTGCACATCCGGCCGACCACGCTGTCGCGCGCCGCTTGCCAGTCGAACGTCGCCTGGACGCCCTGCGGCCCGGAAATCTCGATCCGCGGGCGCGGCAGGTAGACGGCATGCACCGTGAAGGTGAAGCTCTCGCCCGAGGGCAGGACGTAGGCGAACTCCACGGTGACAGGTCGGTCTTTCGGCGTCGCCCCTCCAACGAAGTGGTAGTCAACGATCCGGAGCGTGACCGTCTCGCCCTCATCTATCGCAACCGGCTCGAGTTCGCGGTCGGCCACGGAGTGTCTGTTCACGCGGATACGACGCCCGAGGAGCCGACGAAGGCGCATCGCGTCAGAACCGAGATCATCCCGCGCTACGAAGTCGCTGTCACCGAAACGCCCGGCCTCGATCCTAGGGATCGTCCAGCCATGCGGCGCATGGTCGACGAGGGCTGGCTCGACATGACCCGGCTAGCAGAGATGGCGCCGGACAACGACCGCAACAAGGCGGGCATCGCTTCGCCTGCACAACTGACCAGCTGCCCTTGGTGCGGTTCGGAGATCTCTGGTGGTCGCGACATCGAGATCGACAGGGTCGCCGGCAGGACGCTGATCCACTGCGGCGACAAGCTGGGCAGCTGCGATTTCTCGAAGGCGAAATCCAGCAGACAGCCTCACCCGGGGCTTCCCGTGAAAGTCGTAGACGAGGAAATCTATCACCGCCCGCCGACGATGATGATCGCGACCGTGGACAAGTTCGCGATGATGGCCTGGCGCCCCGAGGTCCGGAACCTCTTCGGCCGCGTCGAGCAAGAATGCGGACGCCATGGCTTGCTCTGGCCGAGCCACGACTGTGGCACCGGCCACCGAGCGAGGGGGGCATATCCGGCCGCCAGTGTGAAGCCGGTCAGCGCAATCCGACCACCAGATCTGATTATCCAGGACGAGTTCCACCTCATCAGCGGTCCGCTGGGCACCATGGTGGGTCTCTACGAAACGGCCGTCGACGAGCTGAGCAGCTGGGCACTGGGCGACAAAAAGGTTCGCCCCAAGGTCGTCGCGTCCACCGCGACCGTGCGGCGGGCTGATGATCAAGTTCGCAATGTTTTCATGCGCCGTATCTCGGTGTTCCCGCCTTCGGGCCTGGACGTCGAAGACAATTTCTTCTCGGTCCAGAGACCCATCGGCGAGAAACCCGGCCGACGGTATATGGGCGTCTGTGCGCCCGGCAGCTCGCGTCCTGCGGTGCTGATCAGGACCTACACGGCGTTCCTGACCGCCGCGCAGGCGCTTTTCGACCGGTTCGGCCCGGTGGCGGACCCCTACATGACACTCGTCGGCTACTTCAACTCGTTGCGAGAACTCGGCGGCATGAAGCGGTTATGGGGGTGAAGTCTGTTTGTCATCAGAGACTACCGGCAGGCTCCTGGCTCGTTTCGAACGCTGCCGCCGGACTTGGGGATCGGCCGCCACCGAGCCGTCCTTCTGACCGTCCTGCGCCTTCGTGTCAGTCTCCGCCACCGGATTATCTCGCGAACGGGACGACGCCATGAGCCCGGCAACCCATTGGAAATGCGAGGATGTTTCACGCCGTCCCGTGGCCGTCGAGGGGCGCTCGAAGAGAGACGCAGGCCATTCGGAGAACCGCCCGTCAAGCTGGGCAATGCTGCCGGCAAGAAATGGGTGCGCCTTCAGCTATTTGTCACATCCCGCGTGATTATACGGTCGTTTCTTGAAGATGTCCGGCCTTTGCCGCTGCCAGTCCTTCAGAGCGTCGACAGCAACGGCGAGTCTGTCTCCTACAAGTCGGACTCGGAAATGGCACGGGCGCTCGCTGCGATCGATGCCGAGATTGAGTCGATGCACAGGCGCCCTGCCTCTCGCATCCTTCCCCAAACATCGAAAGGACTCTGAACATGAAGAACTTTGAACAAGCCGGATCGAACCTGACGATCCCCGCACCCGCTGCCGTGGTCTCTGGCGGTGTTGTCATTGCTGGCGAAATTCGGGGCATCGCTGCCGGATCCGCCGCGATCGGCGCCAAGGTTGACGTTGTGACCACGGGAGTTTTCCGGCTGCCCAAGGTCGCAGCTGACAACATCACATTGGGCGCTGCCGTCTATTATGACGCCGGCGAATCCTTGGTTACGATCGACGACGCCGAAGGCGCGAACGTCAAACTGGGCGTTGCCGTCGAAGCTGCGGCCGCGACGACCGGCAGTGTTGCCGTTCGCCTGTCGGCGTTCTGAACCGATGCAGAGCCAAGCCCGCCAGCCTTCGCAAGTGATACAACCGCCGTTCCGGCGCGGATTATCGCGAGCCGAGGCGGCGGGCTACATCGGAGTCAGCCCTTCCACCTTCGACAAGCTGATTGCCGCAGGCGAGATGCCTGGCCCCAAGCGTATATGCAGCCGGAATATCTGGGACGTGCGCGCTTTGGACTTGGCGTTTGAAGCTCTTTCGGGCGACGGTTCAGATCCCGAAAGCAATGATTGGGACGAAGCATGAAAACTCTGCGACGACCGCCCAAATACTGCCAAGGGTTTGAAGACCGACATGGCAGAATCCGTTGGTATTACCGCCGGCCTGGCTTCCCGCGAAGCGCGCTTCCGGGTCTGCCGTGGAGCCCGGAATTTATGGCAGCATATGAGAAGGCCGCAGCCGGCGAAAAGCTAGGGGCAGGCAAGAGCAAGACCGTTGCCGGGAGCGTTGCCGCATTGGTCGCGAGTTTCTACCGAACAAGCGACTTTGTCGGCCTTGGCGCGTCCACCAAGACAACTTATCGCGGCATCATTGAACGCTTCCGCACGGAACACGGCGACAAACGAGTTGCCCACATGCAGCGCAAGCACGTGCAGAAGATCATCAGCGACAAGGCTGCAACTCCTGCCGCTGCGAACAACATGCTTCGGATGATCCATCTTCTTATGCGCCATGCCGTTGAGCTTGGCTGGCGCGGGGACGATCCGACACAAGGCGTTCGCAAGATCAAGAACAAGACCGCCGGATTCCTCACATGGGAAGAGGAACATATTGAAGCATTCGTAAGGCATCACCAACCGGGCAGCCGTGCACATCTGGCGCTGTCGCTCATGCTCTACACCGGGCAGCGGCGCAGCGACGTCGTGCGCATGGGTCGGCAGCACCTTCGCAATAGTGTCCTGTCAATCACTCAACAGAAGACCGGTCAGGATGTTCACATTCCGCTTCATAGTGAACTTCGGTCGATCCTCGACACCCTTCTGAGGTGGTCCCCGTTTTCTGGACAGATTTGCGGCGTTGCTAAGCTTGCCTGTTGATCATGCCGCCGCCTTCAGGTCTTGGCCCTGATGGGCCTCAACCGGTGTCCTTCCGCCAAGCGCCGAATG
>NZ_JAMYDV010000044.1 GCF_024128855.1 Rhodovulum tesquicola | reverse complement strand
CGATGGAGGAGAAACTCCGCTTCGCCATCCGCGAAGGCGGCCGCACCGTCGGCGCCGGCGTCGTCTCCAAGATCATCGAGTAACCGAAATCACGGCCGGGCCGGCAAAAGCCGGCCCATCAGCCCGAGGGCAAGAAACATGCAAAGTCAGAATATCCGCATTCGGCTGAAGGCCTTCGATTACCGCGTTCTGGATGCCAGCACCGCGGAGATCGTGAACACGGCCAAACGGACCGGCGCGCAGGTGCGCGGCCCGATCCCGCTGCCGAACAAGATCGAGAAGTTCACCGTTCTGCGCGGCCCGCATATCGACAAGAAGTCGCGCGACCAGTGGGAAATCCGCACGCACAAGCGGCTTCTCGACATCATCGACCCGACGCCCCAGACCGTGGACGCGCTCATGAAGCTCGATCTCGCGGCCGGTGTGGACGTCGAGATCAAGGTTTGAGGAGGGCACCCGGATGCGCTCTGGAGTGATCGCAAAGAAGCTGGGCATGACCCGGCTGTTCATGGAAGACGGGCGGCAGGTGCCGGTCACCGTCCTTCAACTCGACGGCTGCCAGGTCGTCGCGCAGCGTACGACCGAGAAGGATGGCTATACGGCCGTTCAACTCGGCTCGGGCAACGCCAAGGCCAAGCGGGTGACGGCGCCGATGCGCGGTCATTTCGCCGCGGCCAATGTCGCGCCCAAGCGCAAGCTTGCCGAGTTCCGGGTGGCCCCCGAGAACCTGATCGCCGTCGGTGAGGAGATCACCGCCGATCACTATTTCGAGGGCCAGTATGTGGACGTGTCGGGCACCTCGATCGGCAAGGGTTTTGCCGGTGCGATGAAACGGCACAATTTCGGCGGGCTGCGTGCCTCGCACGGTGTGTCGATCAGCCACCGCAGCCACGGCTCGACCGGGCAGTGCCAGGATCCGGGCCGCGTGTTCAAGGGCAAGAAGATGGCCGGCCACATGGGCGCAGCCCGCGTGACCACGCAGAACCTGCAGGTCGTGCGCACCGATGCCGACCGGGGCCTGATCATGGTCAAGGGCGCGGTGCCGGGTGCCAAGGGCGGCTGGGTCACGATCAAGGACGCGGTCAAGAAGCCCGCGCCCGAGAACCTCGTTCTGCCCGCCGCGCTGAAATCGGCCAATGCTGCGGCCGCCGCGCCCGCCGAGGCCGCGCCCGCCGAAGGGGGTGAGGAATGAAACTCGACGTGATCAAACTGGATGGCGCCAAGGCCGGCACCGTGGAACTCGGCGACGAGATCTTCGGCCTGGAACCGCGCGCCGACATCCTGCACCGTGTGGTCCGCTGGCAGCGCAACAAGGCGCAGGCCGGCACCCACAAGGTCAAGACCCGGTCCGAGACCAGCTACTCGACCAAGAAGATTTATCGCCAGAAGGGCACCGGTGGCGCACGCCACGGCGACCGGAACGCGCCGATCTTCCGCAAGGGTGGCGTCTACAAGGGTCCGACGCCGCGCAGCCACGCCCATGACCTGCCCAAGAAGTTCCGGGCGCTGGGTCTGAAGCACGCGCTGTCGGCCAAGGCGAAGGCGGGCGAGCTGGTGGTGCTGGATTCGGCCGAACTGGCCGCGCCCAGGACCGCCGAACTGGCCAAGTCGCTGAAGTCGCTGGGCTGGAAGCGTGTCCTGATCATCGACGGCGCGCAGGTGAACGAGAACTTCGCCATGGCCGCGCGCAACATCGAGGGGATCGACGTGCTGCCCTCGATGGGCGCCAATGTCTATGACATCCTCCGCCGCGACACGCTGGTGTTGACCAAGGCGGGTGTCGAAGCTCTGGAGGCTCGACTGAAATGAGCACGAAGGCAGAACATTACGACGTGATCCGCAAGCCGATCATCACCGAAAAGGCGACCATGGCCTCCGAGGCCAACGCGGTCGTGTTCGAGGTGGCGATCGACGCCAACAAGCCCGCGATCAAGGAGGCCGTCGAAAGCCTTTTTGGCGTCAAGGTGAAGGCGGTAAACACGACGATCACCAAGGGCAAGACCAAGCGGTTCAAGGGCATCCTCGGGCGCCGCAAGGACGTGAAGAAGGCCTATGTGACGCTCGAAGAGGGCAACACCATCGACGTTACCACCGGGCTCTGATAAACGAGCCCGACTCAGCGGCCCCGGGGCATCCGGGGCCTGCTGCATTCAAGACCGGGGCGTCTTTGCCCCAGACGGAAACGGGACCTTTGGTCCGAAGCTGACGGAAGACAGAAAGCATGGCACTCAAGTCGTACAAGCCGACGACGCCGGGCCAGCGTGGGCTGGTGCTGATCGACCGTTCGGAGCTTTGGAAAGGTCGCCCGGTCAAGGCTCTCACCGAGGGTCTGACCAAGAAGGGCGGCCGGAACAATACCGGACGGATCACGATGCGCCGCCGCGGCGGCGGGGCGAAACGCCTCTACCGGATCGTTGATTTCAAGCGGACCAAGTTCGACATGGCCGCAACGGTGGCCCGGATCGAATATGACCCGAACCGCACCGCCTTCATCGCGCTGATCCAGTACGAGGATGGCGAGCAGGCCTATATCCTGGCGCCGCAGCGTTTGGGCGTGGGCGACAAGGTGATCGCCTCGACCAAGGCTGACGTGAAGCCCGGCAACGCAATGCCCTTCACCGGCATGCCGATCGGCACGATCGTCCACAATATCGAGATGAAGCCCGGCAAGGGCGGCCAGATCGCACGCGCCGCGGGCACCTATGCCCAGTTCGTCGGCCGCGATGGCGGCTACGCCCAGCTGCGCCTGTCCTCGGGAGAGCTGCGGATGGTGCGCCAGGAATGCATGGCGACCGTCGGCGCGGTCTCGAACCCCGACAACTCGAACCAGAACCTCGGCAAGGCCGGGCGCAACCGGCACCTGGGCAAGCGTCCCTCGGTCCGCGGCGTCGTGATGAACCCGATCGACCACCCCCATGGCGGCGGCGAAGGCCGCACCTCGGGCGGCCGTCACCCGGTCACCCCCTGGGGCAAGCCGACCAAGGGCGCCAAGACCCGCCGCAACAAGGCGACGGACAAGTACATCCTCCGCTCCCGTCACGCGCGCAAGAAGGGTCGCTAAGCCATGACACGTTCCGTTTGGAAAGGCCCCTTCGTCGACTCCTATGTCCTGAAGAAGGCCGAGAAAGCCCGCGAATCCGGCCGCAACGAGGTCATCAAGATCTGGTCGCGCCGCTCCACCATCCTGCCCCAGTTCGTCGGGCTGACCTTCGGCGTCTATAATGGCCAGAAGCATATTCCGGTCAACGTGACCGAGGACATGATCGGCCAGAAATTCGGGGAATACTCGCCGACGCGGACCTATTACGGGCACGCGGCCGACAAAAAAGCGAAGAAGAGGTAATCGCCATGGGCAAGGACAAGAACCCCCGCCGCGTGGCCGAGAATGAGGCGATGGCCAAGGCGCGCATGCTGCGCACCTCGCCGCAGAAACTCAACCTCGTCGCCGCGATGATCCGTGGCAAGAAGGTGGATCGCGCGCTGGCCGATCTGACCTTCTCGAAGAAGCGGATCGCCGAGGACGTGAAGAAATGCCTTCAGTCCGCGATCGCCAATGCCGAGAACAACCACAACCTCGATGTGGACGAACTGATCGTGGCCGAGGCCTATGTCGGCAAGAACCTGACGCTGAAACGCGGCCAGCCGCGCGCCCGTGGCCGGTTCGGCAAGATCGTCAAGCCGTTCTCGGAACTCACCATCAAGGTCCGCCAGGTCGAGGAGCAAGTCTGATGGGTCACAAGGTCAATCCGATCGGCATGCGCCTCCAGGTGAACCGCACCTGGGACAGCCGCTGGTATGCCGACACCAAGGAATACGGCAACCTGCTGCTGGAAGACCTGGCCATGCGCGACTTCATCCGTGAAGAGTGCAAGCAGGCCGGCGTCAGCCGCATCATCATCGAGCGCCCGCACAAGAAATGCCGGGTGACGATCCACACCGCGCGTCCCGGCGTGATCATCGGCAAGAAGGGCGCCGATATCGAAGGGCTGCGCAAGAAGCTGGCCAACATGACGGCGAGCGAGCTGCATCTCAACATCGTCGAGGTGCGCAAGCCCGAGCTTGACGCCCAGCTGGTGGCCGAATCCATCGCCCAGCAACTGGAGCGCCGGGTCAGCTTCCGCCGCGCGATGAAACGCTCGGTTCAGAACGCCATGCGCATGGGCGCGCTCGGCATCCGGGTCAACGTCGCGGGCCGCCTCGGCGGCGCCGAGATCGCGCGGACCGAATGGTATCGCGAGGGCCGGGTGCCGCTGCACACGCTGCGCGCCGACATCGACTATGCCCTGGCCGAGGCGTCCACGCCCTACGGCATCATCGGCATCAAGGTCTGGATCTTCAAGGGCGAGATCATGGAGCATGATCCCTCCGCCCGCGATCGCCGCCAGGCCGAGCTGCAGGAAGGTGGCGCCCCGTCGCGTCCGCGCCGCGAGCGCGAGCGCTAAGGAGAGAAGAGATGCTGCAACCAAAGCGCACGAAATTCCGCAAGATGCACAAGGGCCGGATCCACGGCCAGGCCAAGGGCGGGTTCGACCTCAATTTCGGCTCGTTCGGGCTGAAGGCGACCGAGCCCGAGCGCGTCACCGCGCGCCAGATCGAGGCCGCCCGCCGGGCCATGACGCGCCACATGAAGCGTCAGGGCCGGGTCTGGATCCGCATCTTCCCCGACACTCCCGTCTCGTCGAAACCGACCGAGGTGCGGATGGGTAAGGGGAAAGGCTCCGTCGATTTCTGGGCGGCCAAGGTCAAGCCCGGCCGGATCATGTTCGAGATCGACGGCGTGTCCGAAGCGGTCGCCCACGAGGCCCTGCGCCTCGCGGCGATGAAGCTGCCGATCAAGACCCGGATCGTGCATCGCGAGGACTGGTAAGCCCAGGGCGGGGTGACCCCTGCCCGACGAAATCGACCCCCGCCGCGTGCCGCGGCGGGGGTCATTTTTTTCTCGGTTCAGGTAGGTCCCGGCAACGTTGCACCTGGATGGGAACCTGGTATCGCAACCCGTCATCCGTCGGCTCATGGTCGCTGGTAAGCGCCCGATTTTCAACGCGGCGGTTGATGCTTGACGCGTTCGATGATGCTGGGATCGTAGATTGTCAATCGGCATGCAATCGGGACCCCTGATCGGCGCGTAAAAGGGACCCCTCTTTCCTGCGGGTAGCCGGCCCGAGGCGGCGGAGCTTTCAAGTGGCGCAGACGGCTCAGGCGCGGGTCTTGAAGCGCCGGCTCTCGTTGCCGGTCTCGACGATGTCGCAGTGGTGGGTGAGGCGATCGAGAAGCGCGGTCGTCATCTTGGCGTCACCGAACACTGTGGGCCATTCGCCGAAGTCGAGGTTCGTCGTGACGATGATCGAGGTGCGCTCGTAGAGACGGCTTATCAGGTGGAACAGGAGCTGGCCGCCGGTTTGCGCGAAGGGGAGATAGCCGAGTTCGTCCAGGAGTGAGCCATCGCGTCGCCATGCGTTCGAGACCGATGGCGAACAAGTCGAGCCGGCACAGCAGATCGGCCGGCCTTCCCTGGCGGTCGGCGCGGGCCTCGGCATCGAGCTTGTTGACGAGGTCCACGACGTTGAAGAACCGGCCCCGTCGGCCGCTGCGGATACAGGCCCGGGCGATCGCGACGGCCAGGTGCGACTTGCCCGTTCCGGTCCCGCCGATCAGCACGACGTTGCGTTGCTGATCGAGGAAGTCGCCGCCGGCGAGATCACGGACGAGGGTCTCGTTGTGAGGTGGTCCCCAGAAACTGGACAGTTTGCTAAGCTTGCCGCCGAGGAAGACGAGGACGAACAGCGTGGCTGGCAAACGGAAGAACTACAGCGCGGACTTCAAGGCGAAGGTGGCGCTTGAAGCCA
>NZ_JAMYDV010000043.1 GCF_024128855.1 Rhodovulum tesquicola | reverse complement strand
TCAACACGATCAAAAATCAAACCACCAGGAGATCAAATCTCCAAAATCAGCGCGGGGTGGAGCAGCCCGGTAGCTCGTCAGGCTCATAACCTGAAGGTCGTAGGTTCAAATCCTACCCCCGCAACCATCTCAACTTGCGAAAGCAAGTCGTCGGAAAAAGCCGCCCCAACGGGCGGCTTTCTGCGTTTCTGCACGCCATCGCCCGACACGGCACCCGCGGCCACGGCAAGGATTCCTGCAAGGTCTCCGCGCAGGTCGATCGCCAGGTCGCCGTCCGTCGGCGTCAGCACCACGTCCTTGATGAGCCCTCGCAGGATCTCGGTCGCTTCCATCCGTTGCGCCTCGGTCTCTTCGCGCAGCGCCTCGCAGAGTTCGCCGACCTGCCGCCGGTAGTGCTGCGCCATCTCGGGATGCAGCAGCGGCGGAGGTTCGTCGGCGCCAGAGAGCGCAGCGCGGAGATCCTTCTGCCGGGCTTCCAGCTTGAGCATGGCTGCGTTGATCGTGTCGGCGGCTCCTCCGTTGAGAAGCACTTGCAGGAGGCGCTCGAGTTCCCGGTCGATCCGTCTGATCTCCGCCTGTGCGGCCTCCAGCGTGGCGCGTCCCTCGATCCTCTGCTGGTTCACCTCGCGTGTGAACTCCTCGCAGAACTCCCGGAACAGCGCCGGATCCATCAGGTGGCGGCGCAGGGCGCCGAGCACGCGCTCTTCCAGCTCCTCGCGCCGGATGCTTTGGCGGTTCGAACAGGTGCCCTTGTTGCGCGCCGTCGAGCAGCCGACATGGGTGGCCGAGATCATCGAATAGCCGCCGCCACAGGCGCCGCAGCGTGTCAGCCCGGAGAGCAGGTACTTCGGCCGCCGCCGGTCGCGGAAGCTGTTCTCGCCGCTTGCCCCATGCGGCCGCTTGAGGCCGGCCTGGCGCGCCTTGACCGCCAGCCAGAGCGCCTCATCGACGATCCGCAGGTTCGGCACCTCGTGGATCACCCACTCCTCGGGCGGGTTCGGGCGTGCCTGGCGCTTGCCGGTATCCGGGTCCTTGACGAAGCGCTGCCGGTTCCAGACCAGCCGCCCGATGTAAAGCTCGTTGTTGAGGATCCCGGTGCCGCGCTTCGCATTGCCGTTGATGGTGCTGAAACCCCAATCGCCCCCCGTCGGGGCGGAAATCCCCTCGGCATTGAGCTCCGTCGCGATGCGCTTGGGCGATTTTCCCGCCGCATAGTCGCGGAAAATGCGCCGGATCACCTCGGCCTCGACCGGGTCGATGGAGCGGTCACCGCGCTCGGGCTCGCCCGCGGCATCGATCCGGCGGACCACGTCATAGCCATAGCAGTTCCCACCGCCGGATTTGCCCAGCTCCACTCGCCCGCGCTGTCCGCGCCGGGTCTTGTCGGCGAGATCCTTCAGGAACAGCGCGTTCATGGTGCCCTTCAGGCCGATATGCAGATGCGTGACCTCGCCCTCGGACAGCGTCACGATCTTCACCCCGGCGAAGGCCATGCGCTTGAAGAACCCCGCAATATCCTCCTGGTCGCGCGACAGCCTGTCCATCGCCTCGGCGCAGACCAGGTCGAACCGGCCGCGCCCGGCATCGCTCATGAGCGCCTGGATGCCGGGCCGCAGCAGCGAGGCACCCGAGATCGCTTGGTCGGTGTATTCCTCGACGATCTGCCAGCTTTCCTGCTCGGCCCGCAGCCTGCAGATGCGCAGCTGGTCGGCGATCGAGGCCTCGCGCTGGTTGTCAGATGAGTAGCGGGCATAGATCGCAACGCGCATCGCCGGTCTCCGCAGCCCTAGGGCTGCCCCTTTCCGCCTTCCTCTATATGCGCGCGATACCAGTCCCTGGCGGCTCTACGGGCCAGTAACCGCACAAGCGCAAGCATACGCGGATCGGGCGGCTCGGGGGAGACAAAAGGAACCGGCGCGGCAGTCTCCTGCCGATCCTCCTCTGGTCGCCCTGTCTCGCACTTCGCCATCCGCGGTCCCAGTGCTTGTTCCGGCAACAGCCTGAGGCCGATGCGGAGCGGTCGCAATGCCGGCCCCCGGCGGCCGGTGCGCGCCCTGCCGCACCTTGCCGCGCCGCGGCGGAGTCGCTCGCGCCGGATCGTCGCGCACGGACAGGCGCGTTGCGGTTCACCATGCCAGAGCCAGAGGCTGCGCCGCGTCCGATGACGGGTTTGGAGATCGAGAGAGAGGCTCCCGGCCGCCCGTCGCGGAGGTTTCCCAATGAATAGCGAAATCATCGATGCCGGGCGTGAAACCAGCGGCGGCTACAAGGTGGATGTGTCGCGCGGCACGAACGTGGACCGCGTTTCGTCCGAGTGGTTCTCGCGGCCGGATGACGAGCGGTATCTGTCGCTCGACGACCTTTTCGCCTCGGTCAAGGGACGGGCGGAGCGGAGCCGGACGCGCACGGTGGAGAGTGCGGCGATCCGGGTCGAGGCGCATCGGGACAACCCGGAGAAGCTGGGACTTGTCCTGCCAGGCGCGGATGAACCGATCGCGCCGACGCATTGGAGCTTTGGCCAGCTCTCGAGCCTTGTCGGCGCACCTGCGGCCTATCTGCGCCAGCTGGCCGTGCTCACCGCCGGCGATACCGTCGAGCTGCAGGGCAACTTCCGCGCCGCCGACGGCTACTTCGCCGCCGATCAGACATCCTTTTGGGGCTGCAAGGTCGGCTGAAGAAGGCGCGCCACGGCCCCAGAACGGCCCGAGGGCAGTCCTTTCCGTTTGGCAGAACAGACCGCGAGGCTGCAACAGAGAGGCGATCTCTCTTGCCCCGCCGCTAAGCCGGCTTGTGGCATATACGCGTGCCCGCGACGTAACTTAACCCACTGATTTTTCACTGGACTATGCACTTCGGTCACGCCTGTTGTGCAAGTGACTCAAGTAAGGACCTCCTCCCATGAGCCCCAAGCATCCGGACATCATCGTTGCACTGACGGGACACGACGGCAACGCGTTCACCGTGCTCGGCCGATGCTGCCAGGCGGCACGGGAGGCCGGCCTCTCCGAGGACGAGATCGCCGCTTTCATGGCGGAGGCGACGTCAGGCGACTACGATCACCTCCTTCAGACCGCCATGCGCTGGTTCGAAGTCGCTTGAAGACAAGCGGCCGCCTCTTGCGCTCCGACATGGCCAGCTGTTTTTCTATCGTTTGAGAGCGCGGCGGCCGAGGCCGCCTGAGCAACGGTGAGTGCGGCCAACCCTAGGCCGGGAATCGAGCTGTTCGAAACTGATGACAGGACAGCAGGTCTTCCGTAGTTACGAGTAAGATTGAGAGAATTGGAGACACTGCATGAAGGCCGCCGAGACCCGCGTAGACCGATTTCTGGCCAGCAGCGAGACAGCATTCGCCATTCCCGTTTACCAGCGGAACTACGATTGGACACGGGTTCAATGCCAGCAGCTATTCAAAGACATTCTCACCGTCGGGGCAGATGAGAACCTTTCGGGACACTTCATTGGCAGCATCGTCTATGTACATGACGACGTCTACACCGTTTCCGGACTGCGTGAGCTGACGATAATTGACGGCCAGCAGCGCCTGACCACTTTGACGTTGATCTTCATCGCGCTTTATCGACACGCTATTGCCACCGGACGGGATCAGCAGGCGCAGCGCATATACAAGACTTACCTGATCAACGAATTCGCCGAGGATGCTGAGAAGCTGAAGCTGAAGCCAACAGACAACAACAAAGCTGCACTTGCCCAGATCATGGATCCGAAGGAGGCCGTCAAGATCAGCGGTTACTCCCGACTAATTGAGAATTTCCGCTTCTTTGAAGGCGGAATCGATGAAAGCAATTTTGATGTCGTCCAACGAGGCCTAACGAAGCTGATTTTTGTGGATATCGCGCTGGATCGTCAGAAGGATAACCCGCAGCGCATCTTCGAAAGCCTGAACTCGACAGGCCTCGAGCTTTCACAGGCTGATCTTATCCGAAACTACATTCTGATGGGGTTGCCGAGGAAAGATCAAGAACAGGTATTCCGAAAATATTGGGAGCCAATCGAGACGAAAGCACGCAACCTTGAGGTCAATGAAAGCCGGGTCTCAGATTTCATTCGCGACTTTCTGACGCTCAAGCAGAAAGATATCCCGAACAAGAGTGCGGTCTATGAGAAGTTCAAAGAGCGCTATCCGTTGCCAAACTCACCAGAGCTGATGGATGCGCTCGAGGAGTTGCGTGAGCTTTCCAATGTCTATGCGCGCCTCCTGAATCCGCAACTGGAGAAGGACGCGTTCATCAGCCGCGAGCTTGGGTACATCCGAACGCTGGAGATCAACGTCGCGTACCCATTCCTGATGCCCGTCTACCGAGATTTCACAGCTGGGACGATCACCCGGGATGAGTTCGCCTCAGTTCTTCGCCTGGTGCAGAGCTACGTGTGGCGTCGCTTCATCGTCGGCTTGCCGACAAATGCGCTGAACAAGATTTTCATGAGCCTCTATGACCGAATTGACCCTGAGGAATATCTGGCATCGATCCAACGCTCCTTGATGCAGCGTAGTGGGACCCAGCGTTTTCCTCGGGATGCGGAAGTGGTCGCCATGCTCAAGGATAAGGACGTCTACAGCACCAAGAGCCGCACTCGGACCTACTTCTTTGACCGTCTGGAGAACCACAACAATCGTGAGCCTGTGGACGTCACGATGCCGGGTATCACCGTTGAGCATATCTTTCCGCAGAACCCCGAGCCAGCTTGGCGTAGCGCTCTCGATCCGGATGAATACGCCCAACTGAGTGAGAAATATCTCAATACGGTAGGCAACCTCACGCTGTCGGGGAACAACGGCCGCTTGGGAAACAAGGCCTTCGTCGATAAGCGGGACATGAACGACAGCGGCGGCGAACAGGGATATCGGTTCAGCCGTCTTTGGCTGAACCGTGATCTGCAGACTCTGGAGAAATGGGGCGTGGAGGAGGTTGAGGCGCGTGCCGAGCGCATCGCCAAGCGTTTCCTCGAGGTCTGGCCGGCGCCCAACGTTGACGTGCTCGCCGACGCTGACAGTGAAGAGGTCAACATCTTCGACGCGGAGGAGCCGCGCTACAAGCGGCTTGAGTACGCACTGTTCTTCGGCAGCCGCCTCCAGGTAACGCAGGTTGCAAAACTGTACGCGGAGGTGTTCGAGCAGCTCCTCGCGCTCCAGCCTGAGGCATTCCATGACACGCGGCTGGGTGAGAGGGTCCAGTTGAGCTCTGATCCCGACTCGCTGCGGCAAGCGGTTCAGGTTGCGGACGGCTACTTCATCGAAGGGAACATCGACTCGAAGAGCAAATTCGATAGGCTCAAGCTGGCGCTTTCCGAGCTTGGTCTAGAGGAAGAGCTCTTTGTGAAGTTCGCCTGACCGACGGTTTGCAGGCGTGAGTCTAGATCCCGAAAATGCTATTCTCGAGCTACTACGGTGTCATACAGCCCGTAGTGCGTCAGTCCTTTGTGGCTTTCGATGCCCGTGTACCGCAATGAGGCGTCCTCGTAGCGCCGGAAAGCGAAGACCCGGTACCGGAGACGAGACCGGATGGATCAGCGACGGCACCAGCACGCTGACCTTCACCGAGATCGAGCGGCTGAGGCTGACCGACCAGGCCGATACGCTGGATGCCTCGGACGACACGTCGGGCGTCTTGGTCGAGGCCGGCGGCGGAAGCGACAGCCTGACGGGGGGCAGCGGCGCCGACACCCTGTCGGGCGGGTCCGGGCAGGACACGCTGACAGGCGGCCTGGGCGACGACCGGCTGACCGGCGGCTCGGGAGACGACCGCTTCGTCTACGCCGCGGGCGACGGCGCCGACACGATCACCGATTTCAACATCGGCAATTCCGGCACGCTGTCGGACGGTGACGCGACCAACAACGACTTCATCGACCTGTCGTCCTTCTACGACAACCTTCAGGAACTTTACGCCGACCAGGCCGATGACGGGGTCCTGAACCAGTCGAATACGCTCGACGCCAAGGGCCGCGCGGTCGACTATTCCGACAACGACCAGTTCGGCACCGGTTCGCTGACCTTCACCGGGGCCACGGCGGACAGCAGCTTCTACACCGTCGAGAACACCGGCGTCGTGTGCTTTGCCGCGGGCACGCGGATCGCGACCCCGGCGGGCGAGGTCGCGATCGAGGAGCTGCGGGTGGGCGATGCGGTGCTGACCTGCGACAACGGCGTGCAGCCGATCGTCTGGATCGGACGGCGGCGCCTGACCTCGCCCGACCTGGACCGCGCGCCGAACCTGCGGCCGATCCGGCTGGCCGCCACGCTGCTGGGCACCGACGATCCTCTGGTCCTGTCCCCCCAGCATGGCGTTCTGTTGCGCACGGGCGGCGAGGAGCGGTTGATCCGGGCCACGCATCTGGCCCGTCTAAAGGTAAGCGTCGTTGGACGGCCACCCGGTTTTCAGGTTGACGGCTGGTAATTCCACGGGAGCAACTCGTCCAGTCGGCCTTGCGGATGGCCGGCGGCGATGGCTTCGAGGGTGGATTTCAGATAGGCGA
>NZ_JAMYDV010000042.1 GCF_024128855.1 Rhodovulum tesquicola | reverse complement strand
GCTTCAAGCGCCACCTTCGCCTTGAAGTCCGCGCTGTAGTTCTTCCGTTTGCCAGCCACGCTGTTCGTCCTCGTCTTCCTCGGCGGCAAGCTTAGCAAACTGTCCAGTTTCTGGGGACCACCTCAAACAGAGCCCCCCGGCACCGCCGAAATCGTCCGCGTGGCCTGAACCTGAAGGGGAAAGAGCAAGTCACGCCTCAGGCTGCCGTTCTGCAACAACGCCCTTCCGAACGCATCGTTAAAGAGGTTTGCGCCTTCTTGAAGCAGCAGTGACCACGTTGCCATTGATCGCCGCGGACGATCTGCGCGTGACTGAGCTTCCGCAGGTTTTGACGTATCGTTCCCTGTGCCGGGCGGTAATGTATTGCGACGCCGGTGGGGGCGCTCTAGTCTCCTGCGAAACTGTTCTTTTTCCCGGGCTTGATGGCTATTCTGAGTTTCCTGCGACTGGGGAGTCCGGACATTAAGCGTCTGCTTGAGCGCTGTTTGTCCGTCGATCTCGAGGTCAATCCCAAGACAGGCGAAATCCTCGATCTGGCCGCGGTGCGGTTTGGCGACGGGCCCGCAGCCGTGGCGCCGAAAGGCCCGATCGACCGAGGACTCGACCAGCTCGAAAACGCGCTCGGCAAGACGTCGCACGTTATCGGCCACAATATCCTGCGCCACGATATCGAGCATTTGCTCGCAGCGCGCCCACGGCTCCTCGAGAGGATGGCCGCGCCGATCGACACGCTCTGGCTCAATCCGCTGGCCTTTCCGCGCAATCCTTACCACCACCTCGTCAAGCATTACCATGACGGGCGTCTGCAGGCCGGGCATGTGAACGATCCCGAGCTCGATGCGCGGTTGGTGTTCGAGGTGCTGGAAAACCAGGTCGCAGCGCTGACCGAGCTTGCGGCGCAATCCCCCGAAACCCTGCTCGCCTATCATTACCTTGCGACCCGCATGGACCGTGCCGAGGGCTTCGACGCGGTCTTTGCCCATGTCCGCAAGGCGCGGCAGCCCGACCGCGCCTCGGCACTTGCGGCGATCCGGGAACTCCTTGCCGACAAGGCCTGCGGAGTGCAGGTCGGGGCGGCGCTCGAGGCGCTGTCGGACCCGCGTCTGGGCTGGCCGATGGCCTATGCGCTGGCCTGGATCTCGGTCGCGGGTGGGGAGTCCGTGATGCCGCCCTGGGTGCGTGCGGCCTTTCCGCAGTCGGCGCTGATCGTGCGGGATCTGCGCGATAGCAACTGCGGCGACCCTGCCTGCGCCTGGTGCGCCGAGATGAACAACCCCGTGGAGGCGCTGAAGAAGTGGTTCGGGTTCGACGGTTTCCGGCCCCAACCCGTGGACAGCGCGGGGCGGCCGCTGCAAGAGGGTATCGTGGCCCGGGCCATGGAGCATGCGAATGTCCTCGGCATCCTGCCCACAGGCACGGGCAAATCGGTCTGCTATCAGGTTCCGGCGCTGAGCCTTTATGACAAGACCGGGGCGCTGACGGTAGTCATCTCGCCGCTCGTCGCGCTGATGGCCGATCAGGTGCAGGGGATGGAGCGGGCGGGGATTTCCTCGGCGGTGACCATCAACGGCATGCTCTCGATGCCCGAGCGGCAGGACGCGCTGGACCGGGTCAGGCTGGGGCAGGCGGCGATCTTGCTGATATCGCCCGAACAGCTGCGCTCGGTCTCGGTACGTTCGGTGCTGACACAACGCGAAGTGGGGCTTTGGGTGCTCGACGAGGCGCATTGCGTTTCGAAATGGGGGCATGATTTCCGGCCTGACTACCGCTACATCGGCCGCTTCATCCGCGAGTTTTCCGGCGCTGCGCCGCCTGCGCCGGTGCTGTGCCTGACGGCCACGGCCAAGCCCGAGGTGGTGCGCGACATCACCGTGCATTTCCGCGACCGTCTGGGCGTGGACCTCGCGCTGTTCGATGGCGGGGCCACGCGCACCAACCTGACATTCTCGGTGCTGGCGACGACGAAGGAAAGCAAGCTCGGGGATATCCTGGCGGTGATCTCCGAGCACCTGCCCGAGGGCGGGAAATCCGGGGCCGTCGTCTATTGCGCGACCCGAAAGGAGACCGAGCGGGTTGCGGATTTTCTCAAGCAACAGGGGCTTGCCGCCGAACATTTCCACGCTGGGCTCACCCCCGACGACAAGCAGACGGTGCAGGAACGCTTTCGCGTGGGCGATCTGCGGGTGATCGCCGCGACCAACGCCTTCGGCATGGGCATCGACAAGCCCGACATCCGGCTGGTGGTCCATGCCGACATTCCCGGCTCGCTTGAAAACTATCTGCAAGAGGCGGGCCGGGCCGGGCGCGACCGGGAGCCCGCCGATTGCGTGCTGCTTTATCATTCCGACGATGTCGAACGGCAGTTCACCCTCACCGCCCGCTCTCGCCTTGCGAGCCACGAGATCGGCGCCATCCTGAAAGCCCTGCGCCGCATTGATGAACGCACCCGCAACAGCGGCAAGGTGGTGGCGACCGCGGGCGAGATCGTGCGCGAGGAGAAAGACCGTGAGTTCCTGCGCGACAGCGCGACCGAAGACACCCGCGTCAAGACGGCGATCTCCTGGCTCGAAGAGGCGTCGCTCGTCTCGCGCGAGGAAAACCGGGTGCAGGTGTTCCCCTCCTCGCTTCTGGTGCGCACGCTGGCCGAGGCCGAGACCCGCCTGAAGGGTGCCAAGATCACCGAGGCGCGGCGGAGGCAGCTTCTGACCATCGTGCGCCATGTGATGAACACGCCCCCTGATCAGGGCATTTCGACTGACGAGCTGACCGGCATCAGCGGGCTGACTCACCGGGCGCTGAGCAAGGCGATGGCGGATCTCGAAACGCTTGGCATCGCGCGCAATGACATCGCGATCACGGTTTCGGTGCATGTAGGCTTCGAGAATGCCTCGCTGCCGCGCAACGCGCGGGCGATGCGGCTGGAAAAGGCCCTGATCGCGCGAATGCGCGAGATGGCGCCCGAGGCGGATGTGGGCGATGGCGCCCCCCTCGATCTGGTCGCGGCAAGCCAGCTTTTGCGCGACGAGGGCCACGAAGATGCCAGCCCGCATGTGATCGACCGGCTCTTGCGCAGCATCGAACGCGACGGGCGCGACAGCGACGGCGGGCGCGGCAACATCCGGCTGCGCAAGCTTTCGTCGAAAACGCTCGAGGTGGTGCTGCAACGCTCGTGGCGCGTGGTGGAGCAGACCGCCGCGCTGCGCTGGATGGCGGCGGAAAAGCTGCTCGACTTCCTGATTTCCAAAGTTCCGACAGGCACGAAAGGAAAGGATATTCAGGTCGATACGACCATCGGCGACCTGCTGGCGGCGCTGAGCGGCGATGCGCTGACCAAGGCCTCGGGCGTGAAGGACATGACCAAGCTCATGGAGCGCGCGCTTTTGTGGCTGCACGAGCAACAGGTGATGACGCTCGGCAAGGGACTCACAGTGTTCCGTTCGGCGATGACGATCTACCTCAAACCCGGGCGTGCGGGCTTCACCAAGAAGGACTTCCTGCCGCTTGAGGAGCATTACCGCGAACAGACGTTGCAGACCCATGTAATGGCGGCCTACGCCGAAAAGGGGCTAGGGCAGATCGACGAGGCGGTGCGGCTCTCCGAGGATTATTTCGCCCTCGATCAGGAAAGGTTCCTGCAACGCTGGATGCCCGGCCGCAGTGTCGAGTTGCGCCGCCAGACCACCGGCCGGGCGTGGAAACGGATCGTCGAGGATCTTGGCAATCCGGTGCAGCAGGAAATCGTCGCCGACGACCGCGAGGCGACGAACGTGCTGGTGCTGGCCGGTCCCGGCTCGGGCAAGACGCGCGTGCTTGTGCATCGCATCGCCTATCTGTTGCGGGTCAGGCGCGAGGATCCGCGCGGCATCCTCGTGCTCAGCTACAACCGCCACGCCGCCGCCGAAATCCGCGCCCGCCTGCGCCATCTGGTCGGCGAGGATGCCGCGCGCGTCACCGTCTCGACTTGCCATGCGCTGGCGATGCGGCTGGTGGGGGCAAGCTTTACCGGCGCGAGCGCCGAACGGCGCGATTTCGACGCGATCCTGCGCGAGGCAGTGCGGCAGATCAATGGCGAGGGCCTTAGCCGATCGGAGGCCGAGGCGCAGCGCGAGGTGCTCATTCAGGGCTACCGCTGGATCCTGGTGGACGAATACCAGGATATCGGCCCCGAGGAATATGCGCTGATCGCCGCCGTGGCCGGACGCTCGCTCGACGATCCCGACCAGCGCCTGAGCCTGTTTGCGGTGGGCGATGACGACCAGAACATCTATGCCTTCACCGGGGCCTCGATTTCCTTCATTCGGCAGTTCGAGGAAGACTACCGCGCCAAGCCGAAGTTCCTGACCGAAAACTACCGCTCGACCCGGCATATCGTGGACGCGGCAAACCAGGTCATCGTCCCCGCGCGCGGTCGGATGAAGGCGGGCAATCCGATCACCGTGGACAAGATGCGCAGCCTCGATCCCGGTGGCGGGGTGATGGCGGGCTACGACCCGGTCGGTCAGGGGCGGGTGCAGTTTCTGGATGTCGCGGTCGATGACACAGCACAGGCGGTGGCGGCGGTGGACGAGTTGGTGCGGATCTCGCGGCTCGACCCGGGGTTCACCTGGGCGCGATGCGCGATCATCTCGCGCGACTGGCGCAGGCTCGGCCCGGTGCGCGCCTATGCCGAAAAGCTTGGCCTGCCCGTCGAGATGGCGAACGAAAAGCTGCCCAGCATCTGGCGCCTTCGAGAGATGCAACGCTTCGTGGCGGGCCTGCGCCGACGCCCGGCGGCGATGTTGAGCATTCAGGACATGCTTGATGTGCTCAACGAGCAGCGCCCAAATCGCTGGATCGATCTGATCGCCGAGGGCATCGCGGATCTGGCCCGGGAACTGGGCAAGAAGACGATCCCGGTTCCCGACACGATCGAATGGCTGGCCGAATGGGCGCAGGATATCCGCAGCGCGCAACGGGGGCTTTTGCTCTTGACCGCGCATCGCTCGAAGGGGCTCGAGTTCGACCATGTGGTGATCCTGAACGGAGGTTGGAAGGCGCTGTCTAAGGGCGAAGACGGCGAGGCGCCCCGCCGCCTCTTCTACGTTGCGATGACCCGCGCGCGCCGCAGCCTTGCCGTGGTGACAAGCGGGACACACGCCTTTGTCGAGGCCGACAGCGATTGCGAGATGCTGCGCAAGGTCGAGATGCCGCAGAGGCTCGAACTGCCTGAGCCGGACCAGTATCAGGTTCCTGATATGAGTTCGGTCGATCTCTCCTATGCCGGACGGCTTCCCGAGACGAACCCGACCCTCGCAGCCATCGCCGCCGCGCAGGTCGATGATCCGGTAACGATCTCGTTGCACGAGGGGAAATGGCTGATCCTCGACAGGACTGGCCGGGTTCTGGGCCGTATGGCAGCAGCTTGGGCGCCTCCCGAGGGCACCGCTCTGATTTCGGGCAATGTGGGCGCGGTTGTGCGCTGGCGCAAGACCGACAATGACGAGCGCTTCCAGACCTACATCAAACGCGACGAATGGGAGACGATCCTGCCCGAACTCGTGTTCCGCACGAACGCGCCAACTCGCAACATCTGACAGTTCCGCCAGAACGCGGGTCGATATTTCAACTTGAACCTTCGAAATGCGCAGGTGACGACCGGCGCACTTGGGCGCCACCCAGCAGGGCGGACCAGCAGGGACGGCCTTTAGCTGCCGTCCACCTACCACGCCGGATGCCGCGGTGCGGCCCGGCGAACCGCACATCGCGGGTCATTGCGAATACCTGACACAAACCATCAGATAACTTGGCCCAACCCTTTTCTGGCGTTCGTGCAGGGCCCAGCGCTCGCTCTGCTGCAGGCGCGAATTTCCACGGACTAACTCACGATAACGGACACTCGGTAGGGTGACGCGCCATCCCTTGATGCCGCAGACGGCACCGATGAACAACCACGGGTATGGCCTCGGCCCGATGAAAGTCGCGGGTCAGAGCACCCGTCCAGCATTTTCGTTGCCTTTCCCGTTCCAAACCGCAAGATTTTATCACTCTGCTGAATACATAGGTTCCGCCCGGGCCCGGGTTAGGACAGGATGTGCCGTTTCGAGCAAACGTCTCGACCAGCGCATCCTTCACGCTGTCACCTGCTCTGTGGCGAACGGCTTCTTGCGCCAACATTTCCTGTAGCTGCTCAGCATCATCCTGAGTATCTCCCATGGGCCAGAGCGCAGAATTTGCAAGCTTGCGCTTCCGCTGCATAATGAGGTGTGAGGTGGTCCCCAGAAACTGGACAGTTTGCTAAGCTTGCCGCCGAGGAAGACGAGGACGAACAGCGTGGCTGGCAAACGGAAGAACTACAGCGCGGACTTCATGGCGAAGGTTGAGGTGTGGCCTGCTGCCGGTTTCGTGGACACGAAGATAAGATCGTGACCATGAAACCGGCAGCAGGCCAAGCCAATGCCCCTTGACCTCGCCGCCTTGGATACCGAACCTTCACTCTTCCGGAGCACACCGCGAGGGAACGTCCACGGCTTCCCCGACACGACCTGCGACTTGGCAGTTGCGGACACCTGGTCACTTTCAACGGCCTCACTTCCAGACGCCGCGTCAATAGGTGTCCCATCCCGGACGATCACATAGACCCTCGCCGCTCTGCGCTCTTCATGGCAAGATCGTTGCTGGGTGAGGTTCGGGACGCGGGGCGAGGATGCTGATTTCTCTTCACAAGCAGGCGACGACAAC
>NZ_JAMYDV010000041.1 GCF_024128855.1 Rhodovulum tesquicola | reverse complement strand
CACCACGCCAAGTGAACTGAGAAACTCCGTCATAGTCTCCATGGAGAAACTCCACCCCTGTTAGCCAACAGAGACGGACTCGCAGAACGGAAAAATCACAGGAAGGTGGGGGCAAAACACCGTTTACCCTTGAGCGAGCAGGGCCTTGCGTGCACGCTCGTCTCTTTGTGAGTTCTGTGTGAGCTTCTGTTCCCAGAAGTCCCTGTTTTGCTTTGGGATGTTCGCGTTGCTACATCCTTCATGCTGGTGCCAGAAGCATCCGTGCACGAATATCGCAGCCTTGTACTTTGGCAGCAGTATATCGGGTCTCCCCGGAAGTTTGCGGGCATGGAGCCTGTAGCGGAAGCCTCGGGCATGCAGTCCGCGCCGGATGTAGAGTTCCGGATCCGTGTTCTTTCCGCGGATCCTCGACATCATTTGCGACCGGGTCAGCGGTTCGCGCTTCTCCTCAGATCGCCGCGGCAAGGGAGGGGCGTTGCCAGCCAGGCTTCAGAGCCACTGCGTTTGAAAGCCAGGGCGACATTGCTTCAGCTATCGAGATTGCGACCGGTGCGGCAACGGCATTGCCGAACTGTTTGTAGGCCTGAACATCCGATACGGGGATCACGAACGGCTTGTTGCTCCCGGGCCTGTCAAAGCCCATGAGACGAGCGCACTCACGGGGGGTAAGTCGACGGGGGTTCTTGCCCTTCTGTGCAACAAGGATCTCGGATCCGTCCTTGTAGTAGCGGGCGGACAGGGTGCGTGCCACGCCGTTTCCGTCGACAAGGCCGAACCCGAAGCCGTTCCCCTTGGCCTTATGCTTGGCGGCATAGTCCTGAAGGTATCTCCAGAGGTTGTCGGTCAAGGTGTACTTGCTGGAGACCTTCGCCTTGCGACCCGTGGTGTAGGGTTCTTCGACCGTCTCGCTGCCATCTTCCGGATGAAGGATGGATGACAGGCGCGGGCTTTCATCATCTGTCGGCGGCCTCACCTGATCAAAGTCGAAGAGCGTAGGCTCACGGAAACCGACGATGAATGTTCGTTCCCTGTGCTGCGGCAGCCAGTGCCGGGCGTCGATGATCCGCCAATGAACTTCATATCCGAGCTCTTCCCGGAGCGTCCGGATGATGACCTCGAAGGTTCTGCCCTTGTCGTGGGAAACGAGGTTCTTCACGTTCTCGAGGAGGAAAGCCCTCGGTCGATGGTGCTTCAGGATGCGCGCCACATCGAAGAACAGGGTCCCCTGCGTCTCGTCCTCGAAGCCATGCGCACGCCCAAGAGCGTTCTTCTTCGATACTCCCGCGATGGAGAACGGCTGGCATGGGAAGCCGGCGAGCAGAATATCATGCTCCGGGATGCCGGCGACGTCGACGCCAGTGATGTCTCCGGCGATCTCGTGATCGTCCTCGTAGTTTGCCCTGTAGGTCTGCTGGGAGAACTTGTTCCACTCGCTCGTGAAGACGCACTGACCGCCGATCGACTCGAAGCCGACCCTGAGCCCGCCGATTCCCGCAAAAAGATCAATGAATCTGAAGTGTGTAGCGGTCATCCCTGCCCCCTGTTCTTGCCGGCGTCTGATGAGGATATTGTGCCTTTTGCCTGCGCTCGAAACCAATTTCCCGAAAGAAAATGTTCCGGTATTGTTCTGGGAAGCATCATGTACCATGACCCTTCTCGCCCGCAACTGAAATATGCTGCTCGCTTCGCCTTGTCAGTGATGAAGATGCCAGTCGCCAAAGGAGCGCTTGTGAGCGCCGGGCCTATCGCCGACACCCCTTAGGCACGCCACCGACGTCATCGTACAGATGTTACTTCAGGCTTTGCCGACGCCACGATCTTACAGCCCCGCTCGTATCTGATCTTGGCTCGGTTTCATTCCAGCGGTCCCAAAATGCAACCGTCTGACTATCAGGTCGCATCGTTGGCTCCGCGATCCTAACCCGTGTGGGTAGAAGGCTTGCGTCACCTACAACCAGCGCTTCTCCGACGTCTAAAACGGGCAGTAGATCACCGAAGCTTCCAAGGCTATCGGGTAGAAGTCGTTTTATCACGCTTTGATCCTCTCCATTCGTAAGCCGCATCGCAATTACATTGTTGCACTGACTCAGAACGGTGCGACTAACTTCGGCAGGGCGTTGACTTATCACTACCAGGCCTATTCCGTACTTCCTACCTTCTTTCGCAATCCTTTCGAATATCTCCACGGAAACGGAGTCACTACTGTCGGCGCGCTGTCTCTCCGGTATATACAGGTGTGCCTCATCGCACATTATTGCGATCGGGTGACGTTGTGCGCTGGCAGACCAAAGACTTGTTGAGAAAATAATCTGAGCAAGAAGGCTTACCATAAGGGGAAGTACATCGGAGGGGACCTCTGAGAAGTCTATGATCTTTATGCCGCCCGCGCCATCTCCTTGTGCGGCCCTCCCAGCCGAGATGGTGTGGACCATTCTATCCATCCAAGGAAGATCCATGCACTCTCCCGGAGGCTTGAAGAGGAAGGCTAGTCGTCGATCATTGCGCTTCGCCTCAAGGCGACCAATAAGCCGACTTAGCTTCCCGTGATAGGGGCCTTGCTTCTCGCGTCCGCTGGACCCCGATACCATTTCCTCATCTAAATCTCTTAATTTTGTCAGAAGGAAGTCAATGTCGAACGGTATAGGGCTGTCTATCGTAAAGTTTTCAAGGATCTCCGCATGCCTTTCACTATCAAGCGAGGCCTTTTTGGCATCAACGATCGTTCTCGTCATTACCATTGACTGGTTGGGAGCATTCTGATCGCTGCGATCAACAAACATGGAGACCAGCGCCTCATATCCAAGCAACCAATACGGCAGGTGAAGAACCCCGTCGTCGAGGCCCCTTCCTGATTCGATGTCGGAAGGTCCAGCAATTCGTAGGTGCCTGAACTCTTTTCCAGTTAATGGACCATACTCACCGTGGATGTCGAACAGTACTACGTTTGCCTGTGGAAGTTGCGCAATCTGATCCAGGAGCCGAGCGGTGGTCCACGACTTTCCTGAGCCGGTGCTGCCAACGACCACGGCGTGGCGTTGAAAGAGCTTATTCCCATTCAGAAAAGCCTCGGCTTCATCATCTAACGTGAAGTGACCGAGGGAGAGCCTCGGCCCAGCATCTTTCACGTTGGATATGACTTGCATGAAGCGCGTCAGTCTGTCGGCCTCAAGAGAAAAGCAATTTGCGTCAATTTCAGGCACAGTCTCGAGGGTTCGTCTGAATACGTTCTCCTCAGCTCCGACGCGATCCAAGAGCGTTCCAATGAGTGTTACCTTGACCAGGTTGTTCTCGCTGATCGGTGGGGTATCAGCATCCAGGGCGGCATCGGAAGTTTCTGTGGTGTCAGCTTTTCGCGTTATCTTGATAACAACGCCGATCAGGTGCTGCCCTGGGCGGCTACTTTGAAGGACCGTAAGCCGATTGACCTGTAATCTTTTTAGGCGCTCAATGTCGTCGACGCGGATAATGACCGCGGTGGTATCAACTGAAATCACGCACCCAAGGGCTTCATCGTCTTTGAAATCGAAAATTGGCATGGATCCTCCTAGATCACAAGTGAGTTGAAGCCGGGCAGTGACCAAATGTTTTCGACTGACAGATCTAGGCCATCCGGATGCTCGGGTGAGTATAGTGTGCTGCCATCTTCTTTCTTTTCGAGCGCAAGATATTTAGTGCCGGCGTTCTTGGCTAGGAATTCCTTCGCCTCCACGGTGAGCGTCCTTGCAAGCACGACGATGGGCACATTTCGCTCGCGGCATCTTTCAATTATCTTTGGGTGGATGTGCTGGTCGCGGAATCCAAAGCCGATGCATAGGAATGAAGAAGCACTGCTGAGGGCATTATCTGCGCCATTGATCGTGGTTCGGAAGGGGTCTTCATATGTCTTCTCGAACTTGTTCAGGCCCGGAGTTACAATTAGCGGCGTATAGCTGTCTCCCGGCATTTGGTGGGCTGGCAGTCCTATGGTGCGCTCGTCTTGAGTCCGAAACCAATCGAGGGAGCCGTGGACCTTCCAGATATTTACGACCCGAGAGGGTTTTGCGCCATGATGGAACTTTATTCGATTGCTTGCCTCCCATTTCTGAACGTAACCGGGAGCAAAACCCGTTTGAAACAAGATTCCAGCCGAGTTGCAGGCGTACTCTATGACGCGATCGTAGTTTGTCGTGACGATCTGAAGTGAGCTATGAGTGCTGCTAAACATCGCAGTCACTAGTCTGCTGAGTGGGAAGTGATCCGGGGAGTTGACGGCGAGGTCCAGAAGTTGAGCATCCTTTTCATTTACACACCGCCAAGTCATGGCCACGATCTGTCTAAGCAAATCGGGCGGAACAGATTGTCCTTCGAGCGCTTGCTCAAGATGATTGCCCTTTTCGAGCGCGGTTCTGACCGTTGTCCATGACTTAGTTTCAGCCTCTCCAGTTGGATTCAGATTGGCAATCAGGTAATTGGCTAGGTCTAACATGCTCGGCAGGCCGTGGGGAATCGAGGCGCCGCTTCCAATTACTATAGTGGGGCATGCTTGGAAGCAGCTCTGCGCTAGTTTGGCTATCTCTGCGAGTTGCATGGCTGCTCTTTGATCCGCGTCTCAGCTGCTGATTTTCTTAGGGCAATTGTCCATTTAGTCCCCCCAGCTCTGCTGGTGAAAGAACTCCACCTGTCACGCTACATTTGCTTGTACAGGAAGATGCAGAAGCAACCGGAAATTGCAAGCGTCTCGTGGGGATGCTGTGGTCACTGAGTCTGGACTTGCTCGCATTGTCCAGATCAGGTTCTCACGGGTGCGCGAGAGAGAGCATTAGCGCAGTTGCCCTTGTTTCGATGGAGGGCGCAGAAGAGACGTCCTGACGAAAGGCTTGGCAGCAACCTATGATTACAGCTTGTTGGGTAGCCCTCGTGAGTGCTGTGTAGTGAAGGGATCGATCGCCAAGTCTGCATGGCACTACAGGCACCAAGATCCGAACGAATTGACTTCCCTGGGCTTTGTGGACGGTAACCGCATACGCATGCTCGAGGGCATCAAGCCCCGTCCTCTCGATCTTCTTTTGTTCTCCCTCGAACAGGACCAAAAGTCCATCCTCCGTGAGCTCTAAAACGGTCCCGAGTGTACCGTTCATCAACCCCAGCTTGTAGTCGTTGACTGTCCAAATGACGGGTTCGCCTACACAGAAGCCTGAAACGTCAGGCTTTCGACCAGCGTACACCATGTGGAATAGGGAGTTGATCGTGCTCGTGCCGCTGGGGCCCTCGCGCAGGGCGGTGATGATCTGTGCGTCCGGCATATCGCCCTTCAGTTCGAGCAGCCGATCCGGGATATCATCGGGAGGGCAGGGGATGAACGAGATGCCTTGGCCGCTGCCTGCATAGTCTCGGAACGCGGGCAGCTGGCCGTTGCGGATAGCGAGGGATGCCGCAGGGATGCCGGTTGAGGCGGCCTGCCGGTGGACCTCGGTGAGCTCAACAGTCGGCATGGTCGGGTGATGCGCCAGGGCATGGAGGATCAGGCCGAACCCGATCGGGGGAAGTTGACCCGTGTCCCCGACAAACAGGAGGCGCGCGGTCTCCGGCAGAGCTCGCAGCAACTGATAGGTCGTCGGGAGATCGAGCATCGAACTCTCGTCGATAATGATCAACGCACCTTCAGGATTGAGGCCGTCCTTCAGAGCCATGAGGAGCGCCATGATGGTGCGGGCGGGGCGTCCCGTCGCCTCTGTCATGCGCCGCGCTGCACGCCCGGCGAGCGCGGCCTGCAGAACCGGAGTGCCGTAGGCCTCGGCCAGAGTGTGAATCGCCTTGAGCGCGGTTGTCTTTCCTGTGCCGGCTCCGCCGACCAGGACGCTGACGGGCTCCTTGACGGCCATGAGAACAGCAGCGTGCTGCTCCGCATTCAGAGCGATGGACTCCCGCTCCTGATAGCGCTCAAGAACCTCATCCAAGGCAGAGTCTGGGGCTCCAGCCAGGAAGTCCGGCTGCTCACGGCCAAGGTCCTGACGTCGACGCAGATCCTCTACGACGAAGCGCTCCATCATTGCCGTTCCTGCCCCAGCCAGAAGATCCCCGACCACGACCAGCGCTCCTTCCGCGATGGCTGAATCAATTGAAAGTTCAGCCATCTCTCTCGGCGCTCGTAGGAGCTTCATGACCGCGGCGGAAAGTTCTGTCCTATCGACAGCCGTGTGCCCGTTATCCAGCCGGCGAAAAATGACCGCTTCCACCGCGCCGACGAGCCGACGCGGGTCGTCGCCCTGCACATTCACGGCCCTCGCCAAGCGCTCCGCATCGGTCCAGCTTGAGAAGGCGAGGATCCGATAAGGGTTCTCCGCCATCCGATCTGCGAGATCAGGGCCGTAGATCGCGCTGAGCCGCCTTGCAAGGCGGGCAGGGAGCCCGTGGCCGTCACACCAGCGGTATGCGGCAACCTCGTTCGATTGGGCCGTCCAGGCGCCCTGAGCCACGCTTGCGAGCTCATCGCCGATCAGGTCGGCGATCCGTCGGTCTTCTGGGTCGGCGAGTGCATCGTAGATCTCGTCGCCGAGAACACCCCAAAGAAGCGCGGCCTTTGCGGCGCCGATACCGGGACAAGAATTCCCTTTCAGAAAAGAGACTACGAGGCGACCGCTCGGTTTCGTCAGAACAGCGCTGCTTGCATGGACCTGTGGGCCGAAGCGAGGATGTTTGCGGATCCTCCCCCCGATATCCCAGATTTCTCCGACGAGAGGCCCTCGGGGCATGACTGAGGCATCAGCCACGACACGGAAGGTGCTGTCGTCGGCAACGACGTTCATCACGGCGCCGCCGCTCCGCCCGGACCAGAGGACCTTCGTGATTTCGCAGGTTCGTGTCATGGGATCACGCGCTTTCCCTGGATCACCATTTGATCGTAAGCGTCGTTGGACGGCCACCCGGTTTTCAGGTTGACGGCTGGTAATTCCACGGGAGCAACTCGTCCAGTCGGCCTTGCGGATGGCCGGCGGCGATGGCTTCGAGGGTGGATTTCAGATA
>NZ_JAMYDV010000040.1 GCF_024128855.1 Rhodovulum tesquicola | reverse complement strand
CGACTACATCGAGCGCTTCTACAACCCGCGCAGACGGCATTCGAAACTGGGCTACATCAGCCCCATGGAGTTCGAGGCCCGCGCTATGCTAGCTTAACCTGCTGTCCACGAAACCGGCAGCAGGCCATGGCCGGGCGGGGGAGATCGGTCAGACATAGAAACCCCGGTTCCGACGGGCCATGCCCGACCGTGCCGGGGGCGCAGGGTTCCGGCGCGCATCGCCGCGCGTCAGCGAGGCAGAACCGGACTGGCGGCCGGGCTTGTCGCCACGGGTCGCAGCCCTCTGCCCTTTCGCCCTCGGCCTGGCTGCGACGGTGAACGCAATTGCGCGCGGCCTGCGGGGGTGCCGGACCCGCTTGCCGAGACGGGCACCATCGGGCAGCCCCGGCCGTTCAGCTTTGCCCTCAACCCCGCCCGCATCCCCGTTCGGGGGAAGAACGCCAAGTCCGCAGATCACCCCGCAAGGCTCCGCGCGATCGGGCAACCCTCGCCTGACCCGGAGATAAACGCCAGCCGGCCGCATGAGTCGCGGACATGCCGGGATAACGCCCTTGTTCTCGGTCACTTGGGCGGCTATACGCGTCAGCGGAGACGTGGCCGAGTGGTCGAAGGCGCTCCCCTGCTAAGGGAGTAGGCGGGAAACCGTCTCGAGGGTTCGAATCCCTTCGTCTCCGCCACTTGCCCTCGCGAAAGCGTTCTCCCGATCCGGCTGCGGCCGGATTTTTCCGTTGTTTTGGGGGGTTATGCGGGTGGGGCTGTTAACCGGCCCCGGTTCCAGGAGGGACGAAAGCGGTCTCTCAGGGTTGATATTCTCCGGACCTGATGACTGCGCCGATTTGGTGAATTTCTTTTAAGGCTATGAAAATGAAGGGTTTTTGGCAAGCCCCGCCGAACACTTCGATTTCAGGGACACGCTTCGAGAAGGAACAGAAATCGAACTCATTATCGGAGGCTCATTCTGCTTTCACTGAACTAAAACTAGTGCCGCGCTATGGCTTGATTGCAATGCAATCGTCGCCTAGCATCGTCCCGATGGTCGGGGAACTTCATGGCAAGCATTACAATTCGCAACCTAGAGGACGATGTGAAGCGCCGCTTGCGCATTCGCGCTCCCGCGCCAGTTCGGTGCAGGACCCGATCTCGAGGAAGCGCGCGAAGATCCAGCGCACATGCGCGGCGCATTCCTCATCCACCACCAGCTTCCGGTTCTCGACGCGGTAACCGTAGGGCGGCACACCGCCCATCCACATGCCCTTCTTCCGGCTGGCGGCGACCTTGTCGCGGATCCTCTCGGCCGTCACCTCGCGCTCGAACTGTGCGAAGGACAGCAGGATGTTCAGCGTCAGCCGTCCCATAGAGGTCGTCGTGTTGAACGACTGCGTGACCGAGACGAACGTCACACCGTTCCGGTCGAACACCTCGACCAGCTTGGCGAAATCCGCCAGCGAGCGGCTGAGGCGGTCGATCTTGTAGACCACCACAACATCGACCAGCCCGTCCTCGATATCCTCCAGCAGCCGCTTCAGGCCGGGCCGTTCCAGCGTGCCGCCGGAAATCCCGCCGTCGTCATACTGATCGCGGACCAGCACCCAGCCCGAGCGCCAGCAGGCCGCACAGTTCGGCGCGTCGCTCGGCGGGCGTCATCCGGTCGGGAGGCAGGGGATTGGGGCGTTTCATGAAGGGCTGGTCCGTGAGGTCTCGCCCTTCTCCTACTCACCGCATTCGCGAACCGTCCCACAGGGCCCGGACAGGCACGGGTGGAGCTGCCGTGGACTCGACTCCCGGTTGTCTGGTCGGGTAGAACATAATCGGAACATGTCCGGCATTAGCGAGGTGAAAAAATGGGTTCAGACCTCAAGAAATTCGTCAATCCAAAATTCCTGAAGACCATCGAACTCGCGCGGTGTTGTTCGCGACCGACCCGCCGTATCTGGTCGACTACGACGGCTCGAACCATCCGACCCGGAACAAGGACTGGAGCCAGTCCTACGGCGTCACCTGGGACGACAGCTCGCAGGGCGCCGAGCTCTACGACGGGTTCATCGCGGCGGCTGTGGCGGAAGCCATCCCTTCCGATTCCCAATTAGCGGTCGCCGTTCAGCTCGAACTGCGGAGGACACGGCCTACTGCGGTCCGGATAAATCGACCTCCTCTCAGCTTGGCGGCTGCGATCAAACACCGTCTTCGGCTTCCAGTGCCCGTCGCAATCGACGGATCAGGACGCCGCGGGCCCGTTCATCCGGGCTGGCCCTCAGAGCGTCGTTGATTTCGAGAATCAGCCGCGACACATCGTTGTGCCAATCCATCCGCGCCACTTTTTCCGGGGGAAGCCTTCGTGGCGTGGTTTCGGCGAGCCTCTGGCTCCCCATTGCTGTCAACTCGAACTCTTCATCCAGTTCCGGTCGCAGCACATGGGCGGGATCGACGATACCCGTCAGCCGCGCGGCCAGCCCTTCCATCGCGGCCTCCTCGCCATGGACCAGAAAGACATCGTGCCTGATCGGCAGTCGGGCCCTGATCCAGTCCCGCAACTCGGTGCCGTCCGCATGGCCGGAGTACAGATCGAGCGACCTGATCCTTGCCCGGACAGCAAATTCCTCGCCTTGAATCCGCACCGACGTCGCACCGTCCTGCAGGATGCGACCCAATGTACCGACGGCCTGGAAGCCGGTGAAAAGCACCGTGCCCTCGTCGCGCCATAACCAGTTCTTCAGCCGGTGCCGAATGCGTCCGGCATCGCACATTCCGGACGCGGCAATGACGATGTGAAAGCCCCTGATCCGGTCCAACGCGATGCTTTGTTCCCGCGTTTCGGTGAAGTGCAGGTGCCGCGATTTCAGCCCCTTCATCAGCACCGCCCCTTCCTCCAGCTCTCGATGGTGTTTGGCGAAAACGCGCGTGGCCTTGGTTGCAAGCGGACTGTCGACATAGATCGGGGTCGGCGGCAGCGCGCCTTCGGCGATCAGGCGACCCAGATCGCTGATCAATTCCTGAGCCCGCTCGACTGCAAATGATGGGATCAAGAGCGCCCCGTTCGGATGCATGGCGGCGCGAACCTCATCTGCCAGCAGCTTGCGGCGGCGATCAGCCGTTGCATCAATCCGGTCACAATCGCCATAGGTTGACTCGCAGATCAGGTAGTCCACACCGCTGGGGCCTTCGGGGTCGGGGTGCATCAGCTTGTAGTCGGGACCGATGTCGGCCGAGAACAGGATTCGCATCGGGGACGTCTCTGCTTGCGCCACTTCGATCTCGATCGAAGCCGAACCCAGAAGATGCCCTGCGTTCCAGAACCGGGCCCGCAGGCCCGGAAGCACGGAAAACCAGGTGTCGTAAGGCTCCGGGCGAAACAGCGCGAGGCAGGCATCTGCATCCTGACCCGTATAGATGGGAGTGACCTTGCCGCGATCCCGCCGCGCTGCCCGGCGGTTGAACTGTTCCACCTCGATCTCCTGAATATGCGCACTGTCGGGCAGCATCACCCCGGCCAGATCGGCAGTAGCAGGTGTCGCATGGATCGGGCCGGCAAATCCGTGCTTTACCAGTTTAGGCAGCAGACCCGAGTGGTCGATATGGGCGTGACTGAGGATCACGGCAGCAATGGTGTCTGGCGCGAATGGAAAGGGTCGGTAGTTCAACTCCTTCTCGGTCTTCGACCCCTGAAACAGACCGCAATCGATCAGGATCTGCCCGTGATCGGTTTCAAGTCGAAAGCAGGACCCGGTGACTGCTCTGGCTGCCCCGTGAAACGTCAGGCGGGCGTGAGACATGGGTCGGTCCTTTCGATGGCAATCCGGTCAGCGCCAGGTGCAGTTCACAACCAGAAACGGGACGCCCGGAGCGGCGACAGTGAGACGGACCTTGCCGCCGGAGATGCCTGCTGTGTGGGTGATTTCATGATCGCGTCCGCTTGAAGCTTCAGCACAACCTATACAATTTGTCTCTCCAACCCCAATCTGATTTGCTTTTCGATCTCGATGGTCGCGAAAAAGACCGCACCGACAGCGACGATCAGAAGACCGTCGACCAGAGGCACCGGCTCGGTCCCGATGATCGCCTGGAGCGGCGATAGATAGGTAACGGCAAACTGGGCTGCGGTGACGGCGATGACCACGATCCAGACCACGCGCGTCCCCTTCACCGCATCCCAGGTCAACGAGGTACGATGAATATTGCGGATGAAGAACAGCTGGAAGATTTCGAGCACTACCAGCGTGTTCATCGCCATCGTCTGAGCGAGCGCCAGGGAATACCCCTTGTCGATGGCGTAGGTGAAGACCCCGAACACGGCCGCGAGAAAGAGAAGTGCCACCAGGATCACGTGCCAGACGAGTTGCCCTGACAGGATCGGTGCATCGCGGCGGCGTGGCGGGCGGGCCATGGTCCCGGGTTCGGTCGGCTCAAAGGCCAGTGCGAGAGCGAGAGTGATACCCGTTATCAGGTTGATCCAGAGGATCTGGACCGCCGTCACCGGCAAGGCAAAGCCCACCAGGAGAGCCAGCACGATGGTCATGGACTCGCCTGCATTCGTTGGCAACGTCCAGCTAATGACCTTCTTGAGGTTGTCGTAGACCGTTCGCCCCTCGCGCACGGCGGCCGCGATGGAGGCGAAATTGTCGTCGGCCAGCACAAGATCGGCCGCCTCCTTGGCCGCCTCGGATCCCTTGAGACCCATGGCGATGCCCGCGTCGGCGCGCTTCAGGGCCGGGGCGTCGTTCACCCCATCGCCCGTCATGGCGACCGAGAGACCATTGGCCTGCAACGCGGTGACGAGGCGCAACTTGTGCTCGGGGCTGGTGCGGGCAAACACATCTACGCCGGTCACCTCAAGAGCCAGTTGCGCATCATCGAGCTTGTCCAGTTCCGCTCCGGTCAGCACCCGATGCGGGTTCTGCAGCCCGATCTGCCCGGCGATGGCGGCAGCGGTTCCCGCATGGTCGCCGGTGATCATCTTGACCCGAATACCCGCCGCCCGGCATTCGGCCACAGCGGCGATGGCCTCCGGGCGAGGTGGGTCGATCAGCCCGACCAGCCCGAGGAACGTGAGCCCGCCCTCCAGGGCAGCCGGGTCGATCCGCGGTCCGGTCTCGCTACGTTCCGCCAGCGCGAGAACCCTGAGGCCGCGCCGAGCCAAGGCCTCCGCACGTTCATGCCAGGTCTTGCGGTCGATCCCGGCGCACATGCGAAGCACCCGCTCAGGGGCACCCTTCACGCGGGTCACATTCCCATCCGGCCCCTCGTTCAGCACGGCCATGAACCGGTGGCGGCTGTCGAAGGGGATGGCATCGAGCCGGCGTGCGCCCGCTTCGACCCCGGCCTTGCCCGCAAAGGCGAGGAGCGCGCCCTCCATCGGGTCGCCCTCGACAGCCCAGTGTCCGGCTTTCTCCAGCAAGGCCGCGTCGTTGCAAAGCAAGGCCGCCCGCGCGAGGTGCGACAGGTCACCTTCCGGCGTGATGGCCCCGTCCGGCGCATAGCCTTCACCCGCAATCTCGAAGCTGCCATCGGGCGTCTCGGCGGCAGCCACGACCATCTCGTTGCGCGTCAAGGTGCCGGTCTTGTCTGTGCAGATGACCGAGACCGAGCCGATCGCCTCGATCGCAGGCAGGCGACGGACGATCGCGTTGCGTTTCGCCATGGCTTGAACGCCGATCGCCAGCGTGATCGTCATCACAGCCGGCAACCCCTCGGGGATTGCCGCCACCGCGACGCCGACGACCGACATGAACATCTCTGCAAAGTCGTGATGGCCGACGAAATAGCCGTAGGCCAGCAGAAGCCCCGACGCGAGGATGATCAGAAACGACAGCCAGCGCGCGAAATGATCCATCTGCTGGACGAGGGGCGTGGTCAGTTGTTCCACCCCCGCCAGGAGCCCGCCGATGCGTCCGATTTCCGTGGCTGCGCCCGTTGCGACGACCAATCCGCGTGCCGTGCCCTGGGTCACCAGCGTGCCCGACCAGAGCATCGACCGCCGGTCCCCAAGCGCTGCCTCCGGCGCAACAGGATCAGTGACCTTATCGACAGGAACGGACTCACCTGTGAGGATGGCCTCCTGCGCGGCCAGACCGCGCGCTTCGAGGATGCGCAGGTCGGCAGGCACCTTGTCGCCTGCCTCCATCAGCACCACGTCGCCGGGCACAAGCGTATCCCCATTTACCGAGACACGCTGCCCGTCCCGCAGGACCGCGGCCCGCGGCGCCAGCATGCCGCGTATCGCGGCCATTGCAGCCTCGGCCTTGCCCTCCTGAAGAAAGCCGATGACCGCATTGGCGAGGACCACGGCTAGGATCACCCCGGTATCGACCCAGTGCTGCATCGCGCCGGTGATGACCGCGGCGCCGATCAGCACGTAGATAAGCACATTGTGGAAATGCGCCAGAAATCGCCTGAGCGCCCCCCGCGTTCGGACTTCTGGCAGACGGTTCGGTCCGTGTTTCTCGAACCGCTCCACCGCTTCCGAAGAGGTCAGGCCCTCTGGCGTGGCCTGTAAGTTGACCAGGCAATCGGTTGGTGAGAGGTGATGGAACGCGGACATGGATTTAGCTCGCCAGAATAGAGAACGCCGACGGCGGGACCGGTCGTGTCGCGAATGCTGTGGAAATTTCCTGGCAGCGTACTCCGGGCATGTGAACTTGGTGCCGTTCAGGCGGCGCGGTCAAGAGGCATCGGCTCGAGGGGCTGAGACAGCGTCTCCCAGCCGTCGACCTTGCGCATCTGGATCTGGCCGGATGCCAGAAGCGCCCAGAGCAGCATCGGCACCGTCTCGGCGCAGGGCAGGACGGTCTGGGTCTTGACCCTGCGGCGGAACTCCTCGTTCAGGCGCTCGATGGCGTTGGTGGTCCGGGCCGATTTCCACTGCGACGGGTCGAGGCGGGTGAAGGTGAAGAGCCGGTCGCCGGCTTCTTCAAGGCTGTCGGCCACGGCCTTGCACTTGAGGCGCCACTTGCGCAGGAACGCCTTGCGGCGGGTCTCGATCTCTGGCCTGCTGCCGGTTTCGTGGACACGAAGAGAAGATAAGATCGTGACCAAGGACCTGGAGATCGGACATGGTAAGACGGAAGTTCACGAAGGAGTTCAAGTTTGAGGCTGTGAAGCTGGTGACAGA
>NZ_JAMYDV010000039.1 GCF_024128855.1 Rhodovulum tesquicola | reverse complement strand
CGATCTGTCACCAGCTTCACAGCCTCAAACTTGAACTCCTTCGTGAACTTCCGTCTTACCATGTCCGATCTCCAGGTCCTTGGTCACGATCTTATCTTCGTGTCCACGAAACCGGCAGCAGGCCACCTGGACATCTTCTGGCTGAAGGACGACAGCCTGGAGGACATCGACAGCCTGCCCGAACCAGACGTGCTTTCTGTAGCGCGGCGGCAGCTTTTGCACGGTAGCGTTGCAGCTTTTGCACGAAAATTTCCGTCAGCCGTCAGGATCCAGTATCGAAAGGGCGTTTCTGACGAGATGTCGCGCTGTCACAGTCGGGAGATCAGACGGCCATGCGAAGCTGGGCTGGCATGGGCCGGTCGGCGTCGCGCCGGGCGGGGGCCGCTGCGGGGCCTGTTCCGTCGAAAGTAAAGAGCATCGCGCGTTGCCGAGCCAGTTCACGCGGGTCGACGAAGCCGCTGGTGGAGCGCCCGCGCTGGCGGCCGGCAGCAGCAGCCGCCACGCTGTCGTAAAGCGCAGGCACCCGGATGGCCGCGCCCTCGAAGATTTCGCGCACGGTCAGGATCTGCATCGCCGGGAAAGGGCCGGTTGTGGTCTGGACAGTGCCGACCTGGCGGGCCTCGTTGAGCATGCCCCGCGAGGGCTCGTGTGCACAGATGAAAACGGCGATGGCATCTGGATCGCGCGTCTCCCGCCGCTCGCGCTCGAGCGTGCCGGCAAGATCGCGGATCATGCCCGGGTTGAGATTGCGGCCGCCCTTGACCGAGATGATGCCGCGGCTCTTTCGGTCGTTGCCGGTGAGGAAGTAGAAGATCCCGTCGATCCCGCGATCGCCGCGATACTTGCCGGAATGCATGCCGCCGATCCGGGTGACGGCCCATTCCTCGAACTTGAAAGGGTGGTTCTCGGCCAGGTACAGGGCGCCATCGACGCTACGGGGGATTCCGAACACGTCGTAGTCGATGGCCGGGAAGTACGTGCGGAGGCGGTCGCCCACAACGCTCATGGCCTGGATCGCAACATCGATCCCGATCCAGCGGCGACCCATGGCATGGGCTGCGTGCAGCGTGGTTCCGCACCCGCAGAACAGGACACGCTGAGCATCAAGCTGCGCGGGGACCATTCGCCGCCGCCCGAAAAGACCGACCCGGTGCGGGTGCCGGACGACGCCGAGATCGAGACGACCGACGAAGAACGCGAGGGGTTCCTGATCGTGCGCGCCATTGCCGCCAGGTTTGCCCCGATCGAGCGGATCACCATCAGGGACGCCAAGAGCTATTGCGCCATCCTGATGGACGACAACAACCGCCGCCCGATCTGTCGCCTCTACTTCAACTCGCCAACCACGAAGAACATCGGGCTTTTCGATGCCGAGAAGGTCGAGACCAAGGTGCGCGTCGAGGGACCGGCCGACCTTTACAAGCACGCTGCAGCGATAGAGGCCGTTGTTCAGGCCTACTTGAATGGGTGACGGCGCGGGCCGAGGCCTCAGCCGGCAACCAGCAGCTCTCCCCGCGCCCCCCGTGCCGAGGCCTTGGCCCGCTCGAACAGCTCCTGTCATGCCGCCGAGGCGAACACAATGAATCCAGGCTCGCCGTTTTCGCCCGGAATCGCCGTGACATTCGGCGGGGGCGGGGCGGGCATTTCCGGGCTGGCCAATACGGTTAATCCGGTTGCCCCTGGCTCGGCGAGCACGATCGGCTCAATGTGCCATTGGCTCTGCTGGCTCTGCCCGCCGCCGGCCAACTGTTGTGCGGCGACACCTGTCGATAGACCGATCATCATGGTTGTGGTTCCTCCGGGGGTTCGGGCGGGGGCGTGAACACGCCGTCGGCATAGGACCAGCCCGGCCCGGCCTCGCCCGCCTCGGGCCAGCCTGCGGCCCAGTCGGGCACCGCGCCGGGTGCAGCCTCAATCACGTTGACAACGACGCCTGCCTCGACCTGTGCCAGTCTCATATCCAGATCCTCACTTCGCCACGCGCGCCGTTATACGGCCCGCCCGACGTGCGCCGCCCCGCGCCACCGCCGGGCGCGACCCCGCTCTCGTTGACGTTGCCGCCCCGCCCGGCGAATGCGGATAGACCACCCCCATCGGAACTGCGCGCCCCACCGCCCCCGCCCCACCAGCCATGCACCTTGCCCTCATCCGCCGGATCGGAATATCCGCCGCAGTGGTAGGCGTTCCAGCCACCGCCCAAGCCACGCGCAAACATCCCCCCTGGAGCGGCTGGCACCGGCTGGCCCGCCGCCGCCTTATCAGCGCCGTGGCCCGTCAAAAGCGATCCGAAAGTGGTGTCGCCTGCGCTGCCCGCAGGCTTGTTGTCTGTGCGCCCAACGCCACCAGCGGCTATCAATATGCTGACCGCACCGGGAAGCTCCGCCGCACGGAAAATCCCTATCGCACACGCGCCGCCACCTCCCGGAGTATAGCCGCTGCTGCCGCCACCCGCACCGATCGCGTGCACCCGCACCAACCGATTATCGTGCAACCCGCCCGGCTTGGTCCACGTCCCGGACACTTCGAACTGCCAGTAGAAGGTGCCCGCGTAGGCTGACGCACCGGCCAACAACGGGCTCTGCACCCGGAATGCCCCGCCGACATATTCCAGCGTGCTGCGCAGCCCCGCGCTGACGGAGCCCGGGAGAAGCGTCGCGCCTTCGGCATCCAGCACCGGCACCGGCGGCAGCCCCCCGATCGACAGCGTCATGCCGCCCGTGTTGACCGACGCCCAGCTGATCCCGAACCGCATGCCGTCGATCAGCCCGCTGGGCCCCAGCGGCGGATCCAGCGTGGCCGTGATGGTGTTCACCCCCGCCACCCCCGTCAGCGGGAAGCAGCTGGCGCGGTACAGCGCCGCCATGTGCATCGCGTATTGATCCAGGAAGCTCGGGCCGGGAATCGGTCCGGCCGAAGACCCGGAGAAGATGTCGCGCGTTCCCATCAGGCCCACAGCTCCTTTCCTTCGTCGACCAGCGTCAGGCTGGCCATGAAATCCGCCCGTGGCTCGACCGCGAAGACCACCGCACGCAGCATCTCGCGCCCCAGATCGCCCACCGCGACCAGCACATCCTCTGCGATCCCGGCGGCCGGTATCGGCGGGTCGAATTCCAGGACATCCGTTTCGCCGGTGGCGCCCGCGACGGCATGCACGGTGACCGTGCCGGTCCTGCGCCGGATCGCGGCCCCGGTGCGCCGGCCAATGGCCCGCATATCCGTGACGGCCCGCATGTCCGTGACGGCCAGCAGGTCGGCTTCGTTCGAGACAGGCACCGGGTTGTCCAGGCGGATCGCGGCAACCTCGTCCCCGTCCAGGGCCACGTCCATCACCCGACCGGCCCCGGCCTGCGCAGAGAGCGTGTCATGCACGACGCCGACCAGGTCGCCGCGCCTGCAGACGATCGCCTCGGCCGGGGCCTCGATCGTGTAATAGACCCCGCGCACTTCCGCCTGGGCGAGGTCGTATTCCGCGCGCTTGCGCACCTCGGCCTCGGTGACGAGACCCTCGTACCGCACCTGTTCGACCAGCCCGGAATCGTCGCTGTAGCCGGGCCGCATCACCATGATCTGGCGGGTGTCATGATCCCGCTCGGCGTCAGAAAAGCTGACGCGGAACCCATGCGGCAGGCGCGGGAACGCCTTGGTCCACTCGAAGCCCGAGGAGTTCCGGGGCGTAAAGATCTGTACGGGGGCCTCGGCCGAGCGGTCCAGGTCGCGCGCAACGCCCCAGCGTTCGGACATGCGGGGCTTGGCATAGCCACAGCCTGCGACGATCTCGGCCGCTTCCATGACGGTTTGCCCGTCGAAGATCGCGGTGCACCGGTAGCCCAGGTCGTCGCAGGCCGCGCGCCACTGGACGAGGTCCTCATCGTCGATGATGTCGGCCGGAACCGGGTCCAGGTTCTGCGCGCCGGTCCAGATCGCCCGAAGGTGCGGGGCGGGGTTGTCGGTCACCGTCCAGTCGGCCCAGGCGCTGCCGTTCCAGTCGCGCACATAGCCGCCCGCCCGGCAACTGAGCGAGTCGAGATTGCGGTTTCGTGCGCGCACCGCAACGATGGCCAGGGCATCGGTGGGCAGCGGGTGCTCGTTCCAGACCGAGACAGAGCGCACCAGCTGCAGCGTATCCATGACGCCATTCCGGCCGTAGACGATCTGCCCGGGCGTTCCTCTGACGCCCCAGAAATCCCAGACCGATCCGCCCACCGTGTAGCCCGCGGCCGAGAAGGTCGATGCCCGGAAGGCCGCCCCGCGGCGGATCTCGATCTGGTAGCGTCCCTTCGGGAACACGGAGGGATCGAGCATGATCCGCGCCTCGTATCGCGACATGATCACATGCCGGACGCCGGTGGCGCCCAGGTTGTTGGCATCGAGCCAGGGATCGCCCGCGCCCGCGAAATAGGGATGCGCTGACCAGTCGTCCGAGGCGGGCGCAGCCGTCTGGCCCGGCGCCGTCACGCGGGCATGGACCCAGCCTTCGCCGGGCGAGGCGCCGGGCGAGGTCGTGGCGTCATCGGCCCAGATCAGTCGGATGGTGCTGCGCATCTGCCGGACATCCGAGCCCTGGAAATGCAGCTCGGGCAGGTCGATCCACTCCTCGGTGCCGAGCCGCCGCATCCGGAGCCGCAGGGGCACGCGCAGGGCCAGCCCATCGTCGCCGTTGCGATGCAGCCCGCCCGGGAACACCAGGTGCAGCCAGTGTTCGTCCGGCGCATCGCGTGTGGCGAATGCCACGGCCTGCGGCAACGCACTGGCCGTATCGCCGGTGGCGCTGTCCAGCGTGAGCCCGTCGTCGCCCACCTGGTGACCACGCAGTTCGGTCTGCAGCGCCTCGGTCCGGGCCTGGCGACGCAGCAGGGATATGCGCGAGTCCCCCGGCCAGCCTTCGCGCACCTCGTAATCCACACCGCTGAGCGTGCCGAGTTCGGCGGTTCCGACGCGGATATCCTCGATCCGATGCGGCCCGGCGAGCACGAAGGCCGCTTCGACCACCTCGTCGGGGCCGTCGAAATAGACCAGCGGTTCGGCGGCCAGTGGGGGAAAGACCTTCATCTCGCCGACGACCCGCGGGACAGGGGCGTTCGCCTCCAGCAGGTTGCCCGCCGCACCGGCATCGCCCGGATTGCGCGTCTTGCGTTGCTGCTGGCGCGCCATGGGCGTCGACACCAGCGACGACAGGACCAGCGACCCGGCATAGCTGACGCCCGCTGCGAGAAGCGTTGCGCTGGGGCTGCCCGCGGCGAACAGTCCCCCGGCGGTCTTCACCCCGCCCGCCGCGATCCAGCCCGTGGCGGCCATCAGCGCGAAGCTCGCCACCACGGCAAAGACGTTCTTGCCGTCCCGCCCCCCGCCCAGGCGCTGCGGCTCGGTCAGGCCTGCAACCGCCACCCGCGCTGCATCCAGCAACGGGTTCGGCAAGGGGGTCGGAAGAACGCCGTTCATGCCGCGCCCCCCGCGCACCGGGCGCGCAGGGCGTCGTGCAGGTCGAGCAAACCCTCGATCAGGTCGAACCCGCCCGCCGTCACGCCGGCATGGGCCAGCTTGGCCACCGCGTCCGACGCCTCTTCGGCCCGCTCGCTCAGCCGGACCAGCGTGCCGATATAGGAGTCGCTGTCGTCTTCCTGCAGCATCAGCGCGCCCAGCTCGTCGTTCAGCCGCTGCGACGCCTCGGCCGCTTCCCGGAACCGGACCAGCCATTCCCGGAACACCGGGTCGATCACGGTCACGCCGCCCATCACCAGCACCCCCCGCACATCGCCAGCCCGGTGCCATAGGCGACCCACAGCCCCGCGGTGAACAGCACGGCCAGCGCCACCCCGCCCGCCACGTCGTCGAAGGTCAGCGCGGCGGCGGCCGAGGCCAGCGTCGCCAGGACGCCGCCGCCCGTCTCGGCGGGCAGCGGGGAAAGGGCCGCCTGCCGGCCGGTCTGCGCCTGGGGCTGGGGCTGCGGCTGGGGCTCTCCGGTGATAAGCCAGCTCAGATCGGCACCCACACCTTCGGCCAACGCGCGGCAGCCATCGACAGGGACCTTCACGGTCCCTTTGATCCACTTGTTCAGCTGCTCGGCGGTTATGCCGGCAGCCCGCGCAGCCGCCGATTTCGTGTCATACCGTTCGACAACCTGGGCGATCCGCTCGCCCAGGCGTTGCCGCTCGATGTCAGCGCCCGGCTGCGCCCTGGACGAAACCCCGCTCATGCGCAGCGCCTCTTGTCAGCGCCCGCGTCATCCTTTTCCCTTTCGACGGGCGGGTATTTCGCGGTATCGAGGATCCGAGGTTTGTTCTTGGGATAGCGGTCGGGCCACAGCTGCTCGGGCTTCAGGTCCAGGAAGTCGGCGATGATCTTCTGGGCCCGATAGTTGGTCTGGGCGTTGACCCTGCGGCACAGCGACGGGTCCATCCCGTTGCGGCGCCCCAGTTCGGTCAGCGTCATGCCCCGGCGGTGCAGCTCGGCCTTGATGCCGTGCCAGTCCAGCACCGGGTCCGGTTTCTTCTGTTCCATGAAGCCTCCTGCAAGGGGCGGGTGCGCACCACCCGCCTTTTGTCGGTGTGTCGGTCACAAGGGCCGCAGGCCTGAGCCTGTAGCCGTAGGGAAAGGAGTAAACAGAGTTGCTCTGTTTGTAAACAGAAAAGCTCTGTTTAGAGTTCATGGGTCGAAAGCCTATTGTTAACAGTGAGTTGGGGCGTAGGCTCACGCAGGTTCGTGAGGCTGCTGGCTTCAAGACGCGCAAAGAGTTGGCGGCGACGCTAGAAATGAATGCCGAGACGCTCGGTGGGTACGAGCGCGGGACATCGATCCCAGACCATGCGTTCCTGAAGCTCTACAAAGACAAGTTCGGCATCAGCATCGATTGGCTTGTCACCGGCGAAGGCGAGATGTCCCTGTCAGACGTGCCCCGGTCGCCCTGGGAACCGCTCCTCGCCCAGGATCGGGCGATGTACGAACGCGCCATGCGCGCCGCGACGGGCACAGGCGTGCCGGGGCCGGTCGCAACCGGACCCTCGGGGTTCGTCCACCTGCCGCTGTTCGATATCCACGCCTCGGCGGGCCTCGGCATGCCGGTGGGGCCAGAGGTGCAGTTGGGCGCGCTGGCCCTCGACCGCGCCTTCCTGCGGGCCCAGGGCGCCAACCCCGACCGCTGCTCGGTCATCGCCGCCTCGGGCGATTCGATGCAGCCCGCCATTCCCGACGGCGCGCTCCTGGTCGTCGATCACGGCCAGACCGAAATCCGCAACGGCCACATCATGGTGATCAACGTGGGCGAGGATCTGCTGGTCAAGCGCATCCGCCGCCGCCTCGACGGCCTGGCCGACCTGATCTCCGACAACCCCGCCTATCCCCCCGAAACCATCGGCCGCGACATGATCGACCAGCTCCGCATCGTCGGCCGCGTGGTCTATTACTGCAGGACGCCGTGATGGGCTGTCTGTTAGGGTTTCATCGCTGGCTGGAGAGAAGGAGACGGGAATGCTGTTCGTGAAGTGGGCCGCCTGGGCGTGTTTCGCCGCCGCTGTGCTGTGCGTCGTCTGGGCCGCGGGCATCAACGCGCCCGATCCGCTCGTCTTCGTGGTGCCGCTCCTGGTCAGCGGTGTCCTGATGCTCGCGCTCGATCTCGCCCTGACCCGCCTGACCGAGATACGGGATGCCATCCTGGGCCGCACCGCCCAGCCGTCACAGGCCACCAGCACCGCGCCGAACCGGAACAGCGCGGAAGAGGTCGACGCGCTCGGCTACCGCAAGCCGAAGACGATCCAGGAGCTACAGGCCGCGATCGACACGCTCAAGAACCGGACCTGACCGTCAGGACCGCCCCGCTGGGCCCCGTTTCTGACGCTTCTCCAGCGTCCCACCTCGGCCAGCGGTTTCAGTGTGCCGCTCGCCGCGTAACGCACTGATCCGGCGATGTTAAATCAAGGTGGGACGCTGAGCGTCAAGGTGGGACGCAATCGTCCCACCTTGACGCTCCCCTGGGCGCTGACCGCCACCGGCCGCGCCGCCGCGGAACGGTTCCGGCCCACAGTGCCATACGCGCCTTTTCTCATGTGTTTCATAATGTTGCACCATGATTGCCTGATGCGCGGGGAATGTTTGCCAGGTGATAGACGAATGTGCGATTCCACCCCATGATTTCCCCGGTGACTTTCATCGCCGTCCAGAAGCGCTCACAGCCGTCACCCCTGTTTTCTTCTGTGTACGCAATGCCTTGGGTGGTCCTCTCCCTCTCTCCGCTCTGTCCAAAAGGTAAGACCCCCCTACACTTTCGGCCGAGATCGTCGAGAATCTGGAAGCCGCGCTGGAGCAGTTCAGAAGCGTCAGCCGGGAACTGGCAGGCGAGCCGGACTAGGCGGAGACAGACCCGACAAGTCCGCACTGTTGCGGTGGAAACGAGAAGGCGTCGCAGCTCTTCACGACACCGCCCACGTGATGCACGGGTCGCCGCCTCACCGCCCCAGTTTCCCCCTTGACGCCCCCCGGCGCCTCCCTTAACTAGCCCCTCGCTCTTGGCGGAGTAGCTCAGTTGGTTAGAGCAGAGGAATCATAATCCTTGTGTCGGGGGTTCGAGTCCCTCCTCCGCTACCATCATGACCCGACACCGCGGGTTGTCTCCCGGGAAAGCCCCCAGAATTCCTTCGACGACCACGTCGAGTTCCCTGTCCCGGGGCGTCACGATCGCGGCGCTGACGCGTGCGCGGATGCGGGGGTCTAGCCCCGCGGGGGCGGGGTGCCTGGCGTGCGGCAGTGGGCCGCACGGTGGTGCAGGGAGGCTTACCTTTTGGGCAGACAGGGAAGAGGGGAATGACCCCGAAGGCTTTGCGGACACGGGAAAAACGGAGGTAAGGGCCGCGGACGTTTCTGGACGGCGCTGAAAGTCATCCGCGCCGGGAACCTGGTGATCGCGCCCTCCGCCGACCGGATGATGGCGGGCCATGACACTACCGTCAAAGTGGCATCAAAAAGCGATCCGTCGGGAGGCGTTCCGGAACGTCTCGACAGTGTCGGGCGGAGGCGCGTGCAGGTCTTGAAAGAGGCCGGGGACGAGTTGATCCGTAAGCGTCGTTGGACGGCCACCCGGTTTTCAGGTTGACGGCTGGTAATTCCACGGGAGCAACTCGTCCAGTCGGCCTTGCGGATGGCCGGCGGCGATGGCTTCGAGGGTGGATTTCAGATAGGCG
>NZ_JAMYDV010000038.1 GCF_024128855.1 Rhodovulum tesquicola | reverse complement strand
ACTACATCGAGCGCTTCTACAACCCGCGCAGACGGCATTCGAAACTGGGCTACATCAGCCCCATGGAGTTCGAGGCCCGCGCTATGCTAGCTTAACCTGCTGTCCACGAAACCGGCAGCAGGCCACCGCCCGAGGGACCGAACCTTCACATGCCCGGAGCACGCCGGCAGGGAATTTCCACAGCTTCCGCGACACGACCTGCAACCGGAATTAACAATTGACGCGCGATTGGTCGGCGCTGATGTTTCCCAGGAGACATATCCATCCGGAGCGCCCCCATGATGCTGACCCGCCGAGCCCTCGGGGCGTCCTTCCTTTCCTTCGGTTTTGCCGTCGCCGCGCTTCCCGGCACGGCCGAGGAGGCTCCGGCAACAATCGCCGCCGCCTCCGACCTGCGCTATGCAGTGGAGGAGATCGCGGACGCCTTCCGGGCCGAGACCGGCAAGGAGGTGCTTCTGTCTTTCGGATCGACCGGCAATTTCGCCCGGCAGATCCGCGAAGGAGCCCCCTTCCAGATGCTGATGGCGGCCGACGAGCACTTCATCCTCGATCTCGCCCGTGACGGTTTCACGCGGGACGAGGGGACGCTTTATGCCGAAGGCCGCGTGGCCATCGCGATCCCGGCTGACGGCTCCACGCTTCTGCCCGACGGCACTCTGGAGAACCTGCGCACGGCCCTTGCCGAGGGCCGGGTGACCCGCTTCGCCATCGCCAACCCCGAGCACGCGCCCTATGGCATGCGTGCAGAAGAGGTCCTGCGACACTCGGGGCTATGGGAGGCGCTTCAACCGATCCTGGTGCTGGGCGAGAATGTCAGCCAGGCGGCGCAGTTCGCGCTGTCGGGCAATGCGGATGGCGGCATCATCGCCTGGTCGCTGGCAACTGCGCCCCAGCTTCGGGATCGGGGACGCTTCGCCCTGATCCCAGCCGAATGGCACGCACCGCTATTGCAGCGCATGGCGCTGGTCCGGGAAGCGAGTCCGGTGGCCGAGGCCTTCTATGCCTATATCCAGCAGCCGACCGCGCGCGCCATCATGGAACGCTACGGCTTCGCTTTGCCGGAGTAACCCTTTGGACTGGCAGGCACTCTGGCTATCGCTGTCGCTCGCGGCCTGGACCGTCGCCCTGCTGCTGCCGGTTTCGGTTTTCGTCGGGCGGGCGCTTGCCACCCGGTCGTTCCGGGGCAAGGGGCTGGTCGAGGGGCTGGTGATGCTGCCTCTGGTGTTGCCGCCTACCGTTTTCGGCTTCTACCTGCTTGTCGCGCTCGGCCGGAACTCGCCCGTGGGCGCGTTCTGGCAAGACCTGTTCGGCCACCAGCTTGTCTTTACCTTCGAAGGATTGGTCGTGGCCTCCGTCATCTTCAATCTGCCCTTCGCGATCCAGCCCGCACAGCGCGCCTTCGAGGCGATTCCGAATTCACTGCGAGAAGCAGCCGCGTCCAGCGGCCTGTCGCCGCTGCGCGCCCTTTGGAAGGTCGAACTGCCGCTGGCCTGGCCGGGGGTGGTGACGGCGATGGTGCTGACCTTCGCGCATACTCTGGGTGAATTCGGCATAGTTCTGATGGTGGGCGGCTCGATCCCCGGCGAGACCAGGACGATCGCCATAGCGATCTATGACCGCGTTCAGGCCTTCGACATGGAGGCGGCCGGGACCATGTCGGCGGTGCTGGTGGCCATCTCGCTCTTCACCATCGCCACGACCTTCGCGCTGTCGGCTCGCGTCGGTCGGAGGCTGGGGCAATGACACTCAAGGTCACACTCAAGGCCGTTGCACCCATTCCGCTGGACCTGTCCTTCGAGGTCGGCAAGGCAGAGCTGATTGCGCTGGTGGGCCCGTCGGGGTCCGGCAAGACCACGACGCTCAGGACGATCGCCGGGTTCTGGCAGCCTGACACGGCTCGGGTCGAGATCGCGGGCAGCGCCTGGCTCGATACCGCGCGGAACATCTCGGTTCCCCCCCATCGCAGGCGTGCGGGACTCGTGTTCCAGGACTTCGCGCTGTTCCCGCACATGACGGCGGCAGGCAATGTGATCGCCGCTATGGGCGATCTGCCCGCTCGCGAGCGTGCGGCGGAGGCCGAGCGTCTGTTGCAACTCGTCCATCTCGGCGATCTCGGGCACCGTCGCCCGGCGGAATTGTCAGGCGGACAGAAGCAGCGTGTGGCACTGGCCCGGGCGCTGGCGCGGCGGCCGGAGGTGCTCCTGCTGGACGAGCCGTTCTCGGCGGTGGACCGCGCCACACGCGAGCGGCTGCACGAGGAACTCATCGGCCTGCGGGCGCAACTGTCGATGCCGGTCGTCCTCGTGACCCATGACATCGGCGAGGCGCAGGTGCTGGCCGACCGAATGGTGGTCATCGAGCGCGGCAAGATCGTGGCAGCCGGCTGCACCGCAGCGGTCATGTCCGACCCGGTGGCCCTCAGGCAATTGGGTTTGCGTGAAATCGCGGCGATGCTTTCCGCGCGGGTCACCGCACAGGAGGCGGACGGAACGACGCGCCTTGAGACGGCGGGCGGCCCGATCTGGCTGCCTCGCCTGGACGCGGCGGCGGGACAGCGGCACAGGGTGCGCATCCTCGCCCATGAGGTGATCCTGTCGCGGGCGCAGCCCGAGGGGCTTTCGGCACAGAACATCCTCACAGGGCGCGTCGTGACGGTCACCCCGGGGGAGGGACCGGGGGTTCTGGTGCGCGTCGCCGTGGGCGAAGACGAGATCATGGCCCGGATCACACGTCGCGCCTGCGAGATGCTTGCGCTGAAGCCCGGCGAGCCGGTTCACGCCATTCTCAAGACGATGTCGGTGGCCCGCGGGCATGTCGCGCAGGAGACCGATACCGGCATCGCGTCCCCATGAAAACGGAACGGCCCCGGATTTCCGAGAGGCATCTTCGTTCCTGAAACTGGCGGATCGTGACACATCGTCATCTTCGCATGAGGCTCCTGCTCTTCCTCCTGTGGCGGCCGATGACGCGATGCAGCCGCCGGTGTCGTCCCGGCCAACCCATGTCCGGTCGGGGTCATGACCTGCAGGCGGCAGCCGGAACGCGAGGCAAGTTCAGCCACGCCGCAAGCCCGTCCGGAAAACGGAGATCATCTCAGGAGGGTATCACAAGAAGGAAAAGCCCAAGCAGTCCCGCCAGCGGCAGCGTGATTGCCAGCGCCAGCCAGAGCGCCCCGGCGCGGGTTGGCTGGGGCGGCGGGGCGTGGATGCCCATGACGGTCTTGCGCGGCTTGGCCATAAGGCCGTTTACCATGTCTTAGCTTATCTCATGGTTAACAAGAGTATGACGATTGTCTGGACCGAGGCCGACCTGCCGCGCCCGCCCGGCGGCGCGGGTTTGCCGATGCAGCAGCATCCGACCCATGGCGCGGTCTGTGCCGCGCTGGGCCGTTCCGTGCGCTGGCTCGACTGGCACGAGCGTGGCAAGGTGCTGGGTTCTGCGCAGGTTCTGAGCCGGAACTGGTCGCTGGTCGGCCGCGTGGCCCTGATCTCGCGAGGTCCGGTTTTCGCACCTGACCTCCCAGAAGGCGCCCTGAGGGACGCGCATGCGGCGCTGATCAATGGCCTCCGCGCCGATCATCGGGGGGTGATCGTAACGCCCGAGCCCGTGGCGGGCGTCGATCCGGTTGCGGGCGGGCCGTGGCTTTCCATGATGACGGGTGGCCATGTCGCGCGGCTATCGCTGGGCCCCGATGCCTGCACGCTACGCGCGGGGCTGCATCAGAAATGGCGCAACCGGCTGAGACGGGCCGAATCCGCCGGACTGACACTGGCCGAGGCCCCCCTGCCCGATGACCCCGCCCACTGGCTACTGCGTGAGGAAGCGGCGCAGGCCCGCGCCCGCCGCTATGGCCGCCTGCCGCCTGCCTACGCGCTGGCCTGGGCGCGGGCGGGCGAGACGCTGCTGGTCAGTGCCCATGCGGGCGGGCGGCCGGTCGCTGGGATGCTGTTCCTGATCCACCCCCCCTGGGCGAGCTATCACCTGGGCTGGACCTCTGCGGCGGGGCGTGCGGCGAACGCCCACAATCTGATCATGTGGCGCGCGATCCTTGCGCTGAAGGCGCAGGGCATCACGGCGCTGGAGCTGGGGTTGCTGGACACCGAGAACGCGCCCGATCTGGCGCGGTTCAAGCTGGGCACCGGCGCCGAAGGAGTGCCGCTCGGCGCGACCATGCTGGATGCGCCGGGCAGCCGGGCGGTGGCGGCCCTGGCACGGGCCGCTGCCTTTGCGCTATCCCGGATCAGTCGGTGACGGTGACCTTCACCATCCGGTCGGGCTGGCCCGTGACCGTACCGTTGCGCCCGGTGCCGCGCTTGATCGCGTCGACGATCTCCATCCCCGAGCGCACCTGGCCGACCACGGTATACTGGCCGTTCAGATGCGGCGCGGGCGCAAACATGATGAAGAACTGCGAATTCGCGCTGTCGGGATCGGCGGCGCGCGCCATGCCGATCACCCCGCGCTCGAACGGGCGGTCCGAGAATTCGGCGGCAAGGTTGGGCTGGTCGGACCCGCCCATGCCGGCGCGGCGCATGTCCGCGCCCAGCTTGCCGAACTCGACGTCGCCGGTCTGGGCCATGAAGCCGTCGATCACCCGGTGGAACACCACGTCGTCATAGGCGCCGGTCTCGGCCAGTTCGGTGATCCGCGCGACATGGTTCGGCGCGACATCCTCGAACAGGTCGATCACGATCCGGCCAGTGGCCCCCTCGCCCGCGACCTCGATCTGAAGCCCGGTGGCGGCCGCCGGACCGGCGGCCAGCATCAGGACAAGCGCGAGACTACGCATCGGCAGCCACCTTGACGCTGAGCATCCGGTCGGGATCGGCGGGCGGCTCGCCGCGGGTGATGGCGTCGACATGCTCCATCCCCTCGACGACGCGGCCATAGACCGTGTATTGGCCGTTCAGGAAATGGTTGTCGGTGAAGTTGATGAAGAACTGCGAATTGGCCGAGTTCGGGTTCTGCGCCCGCGCCGCGCCGATCGTGCCCCGGTCATGGGGCAGTTTCGAGAATTCGGCCGGCAGATCGGGCAGATCGGACCCGCCCGTGCCAGCCCGACGCAGGTTGAAGTCCTTTTCCGCATTGCCATGGGCCACGTCGCCGGTCTGGGCCATGAAGCCGTCGATCACCCGGTGGAAGACGACGTTGTCATAGGCTCCCGCACGGGCGAGGTCCTTCATGCGCTCGCAATGTTTCGGGGCCACGTCGGGCAAGAGCTCAATGACGACGCGCCCGCCCTTCAGTTCCATCAGGATCGTGTTCTCGGGGTCCTTGATCTCGGCCATCTGCGTCTCCTGGTCGGTAGGGTTCGCGCGAGACCCTAGTGCGACCGATTGCCGATGAAAAGACCCATGGCGGATGCGAGGATTGACCTTGCGGGCAGGTTCGGGCGATCTAGCGGCAAACTGGAACCCCGCGGGAGGATGACGCATGGCTTGGAAAACCCTCGACGACATGGAGCTTGCCGGTAAGGTCGCGCTGGTGCGCGTCGACATCAACGTGCCGGTCGAGGATGGCCGTGTGACCGACGCCACCCGGATCGAACGGATTGTCCCAACGGTGAAGGACATCCTCGCCAAGGGCGGCAAGCCGGTGCTTCTGGCGCATTTCGGCCGGCCCAAGGGCGAGGTCGTGCCCGAGATGAGCCTCAAGGTCACGCTGCCCGCGCTGGAGGCGGCCTTCGGGCGCGGCGTGATCTTCGCCGAGGACTGCATCGGGCTGCCCGCGAAACAGGCGGTGGCCGCGCTGTCCGAGGGTGACATCCTGCTGCTGGAGAACACCCGTTTCCATGCGGGCGAGGAAAAGAACGATCCGGCACTGGCGGCGGCGCTGGCCGCGCTGGGCGATGTCTACGTCAACGACGCCTTTTCGGCCGCGCACCGGGCGCATGCCTCGACCGAAGGCATCGCGCGGCTGCTGCCCTCCTGCGCGGGGCGCAACATGGAGGCCGAGTTGAAGGCACTGGAAAGCGCGCTGGCGACCCCCGAGCGTCCGGTGGTGGCTGTGGTCGGCGGGGCCAAGGTCTCGACCAAGCTCGACCTGCTGGGCAACCTGGTGGCCAAGGTCGATTACCTGGTGATCGGCGGCGGGATGGCCAACACCTTCCTTGCAGCGCAGGGCATCAATGTCGGCAAGTCGCTGTGCGAGCATGACATGGCGGGCACCGCGCGCGACATTCTGGACAAGGCCAAGGCCGCGGGCTGCGAGATCGTACTGCCCGTCGATGTGGTCTGCGCGCGCGAGTTCCGCGCGGGCGCCGAGAACGTGACGGTGGCGGCCGATGCCTGCCCTGCGGATGCAATGATCCTTGACGCGGGTCCCGAGACGGTGAAGCGGATCGAGGAGGTCTTCGGCAAGTGCAAGACGTTGATCTGGAACGGCCCGCTCGGCGCCTTCGAGATCGATCCGTTCGATGCGGCGACCAATGCTGCCGCGAAGAAGGCCGCCGAACTGACGAAATCGGGCGCCCTGGTCTCGGTCGCCGGGGGCGGCGACACGGTCGCGGCGCTGAACGGTGCGGGGGCGTCCGAGGCGTTCAGCTACATCTCGACCGCGGGCGGCGCCTTCCTCGAATGGATGGAAGGCAAGACGCTGCCGGGGGTGGCCGCGCTGGAAAGCTGACCTTTGGCGCGACGTGGGGGATTCCCTCTGCGAGTCTGATGGGTTAGAGTGGCCTCGGCCGCCCGCGAGAGGCGGCGCCAGAGGCATGCGACATGAGCGGTCAGCGCGGGCGCCCGGCATTGGGGGCGCTTCTCTTCCTGGGGGTCGGGGCCACGCTGGCGACCTATTTCACCTTTGCCGCGGTACAAGGGGACTTTGGCCTGTTCCGTCGCATCCAGATCGAGGCCGATGCCGAGCGGCTGCGCGCCGAAAAGGCCGGGCTGGAGGCGGAACTCGCGGATCTGGAGAACCGCACCCGGCGGCTGTCGGACGGATATCTGGACCTTGACCTGCTGGACGAACGTGCCCGCGTCGTGCTGGGCCTGATCCGCGCCGACGAAATCGTGATCCGCTGAGGCGGGCAAGGGTTGTCGGAAATGTTCCGGGCACGTTCGCAGGCGTAGCGCTGTCGCGGAAAATCGCTCGCCCTTCTCGGCCGCGTCTGATAGGATTTTGTTCAACGTTAAACCATTTTCCGCGCAAGGGAGGCGGCGCCCGATGGCAACGCGCAAGACGCCCGCGAAAACCACTTCTCAATCAAACACTTCCCGCGAAGAACTGATGAAGTTCTACCGCGAGATGCTGTTGATCCGCCGATTCGAGGAAAAGGCCGGCCAGCTCTATGGCATGGGCCTGATCGGTGGGTTCTGCCATCTCTATATCGGCCAGGAGGCGGTGGTGGTCGGCCTTGAGGCCGCCGCCGAAGAGGGCGACAAGCGCATTACCTCCTATCGCGACCACGGCCACATGCTGGCCTGCGGGATGGACCCCAAGGGCGTGATGGCGGAACTGACCGGGCGCGAGGGCGGCTATTCCAAGGGCAAGGGCGGCTCGATGCACATGTTCTCGAAGGAGCGACATTTCTATGGCGGCCACGGCATCGTCGGCGCTCAGGTGCCGATCGGGGCGGGCCTTGCCTTCGCCGACAAATATCTCGGCAACGGCCGGGTGACATTCACCTATTTCGGCGATGGCGCGGCCAACCAGGGCCAGGTCTATGAAACCTACAACATGGCCCAGCTCTGGGAACTGCCGGTGATCTTCGTGATCGAGAACAACCAGTATGCCATGGGCACCGCGGTCAAGCGGTCGACCAGGTCGCCCAATCTCTGGGAACGGGGCGCCGCCTACGGCATCGCGGGCGAGGAGGTCGACGGCATGGACGTGCTGGCGGTCAAGGCGGCCGGCGAAAAGGCCGTCGCCCACTGCCGGGCGGGCAAGGGCCCCTATATCCTCGAGGTGATGACCTACCGCTACCGCGGCCACTCGATGTCGGATCCGGCGAAATACCGCTCGCGCGAGGAGGTCCAGAAGATCCGCGAGGAACGCGACGCCATCGAGCATGTGCGCGAGTTGATCCTGCAAGGCACCCACGCGACAGAGGACGAGCTCAAGGAGATCGACAAGGAGATCAAGGCCATCGTCAACGCGGCCGCCGAGTTCGCCAAGGAGAGCCCCGAACCCGCGGTGGACGAGCTTTTCACCGACATCTACGCCGAGCCGGCAAGCGCCTGAGGGGGAAGCAGCAGCATGGCAACCGAAATCCTGATGCCCGCGCTCTCGCCCACGATGGAGGAGGGCACACTCGCCAAGTGGCTGGTGAAGGAGGGCGACACCGTCTCGGCGGGCGACGTCATCGCCGAGATCGAAACCGACAAGGCCACGATGGAGTTCGAGGCGGTCGACGAAGGAACGCTGGGCCGGATCCTGATCCCCGCGGGGACCGAGGGCGTCAAGGTCAACACCCCCATCGCGGTCCTCGTCGCCGAGGGCGAGACGGCCGACGCCGCCCCGGAGGCCGCCCCGCGGGGCGACGCGGCCGGCAAGGCGGCCCCCGCCGGGGGCCCCGCGTCGGCCGCCCCCCCGGCCCAGCCGAAGGCCCCTGCCCCTGCGGCGGTTCCCGAAATCCCCGTCAGCACTCAGATGAAATCCACCACCGTCCGCGAGGCACTGCGCGACGCCATGGCCGAGGAGATGCGCCGCGACGAGACCGTCTTCCTGATGGGCGAGGAGGTCGCGGAATACCAGGGCGCCTACAAGATCAGCCAGGGACTTCTGGATGAATTCGGCGCGCGCCGGGTGATCGACACCCCGATCACCGAACACGGCTTCGCCGGTCTCGGGGTCGGCGCGGCCTTCGGGGGCCTGCGCCCCATCGTCGAGTTCATGACCTTCAACTTCGCCATGCAGGCGATGGATCACATTGTCAACTCGGCCGCCAAGACGCTCTACATGTCCGGCGGCCAGATGGGCTGCCCCATCGTCTTCCGCGGCCCGAACGGCGCGGCCGCCCGCGTCGCCGCCCAGCACAGCCAGGACTACGCCGCCTGGTTCGCGCATGTCCCGGGGCTGAAGGTCGTCCAGCCCTATTCCGCGGCCGATGCCAAGGGCCTCCTGAAGACCGCGATCCGCGATCCGAACCCCGTGATCTTCCTTGAAAACGAGATCCTCTACGGCCGCTCCTTCGAGGTGCCGCAGCTCGACGATTTCACCATCCCCTTCGGCAAGGCCCGCATCTGGCGCGAGGGCAAGGACGTGACCCTCGTCAGCTTCGGCATCGGCATGACCTATGCGCTGGAGGCCGCCGACGCGTTGGCGAAGGACGGCATCGAGGCAGAGGTGATCGACCTCAGGACGCTCCGGCCCATCGACACCGCCACCGTGATCGAGAGCGTGAAAAAGACCAACCGCTGCGTCGCCGTCGAAGAGGGCTTCCCGGTCTGCTCGATCGGCAACCACATCTCGGCGGTGCTGATGCAGCAGGCCTTCGACTGGCTCGACGCGCCGGTGATCAACTGCACCGGCAAGGACGTGCCCATGCCCTATGCGGCGAACCTGGAAAAGCTGGCGCTCGTGACCACGAAAGAGGTCATCGAGGCGGTCAGGTCCGTGACCTATCGCTGAGGAGGAGCGGCATGCCGACCGAAATCCTGATGCCTGCCCTGTCGCCCACGATGGAGGAAGGGACGCTCGCCAAGTGGCTGGTGAACGAGGGCGATACCGTTTCGGCGGGCGATCTGATCGCCGAGATCGAGACCGACAAGGCCACGATGGAATTCGAGGCGGTCGACGAAGGCACACTGGGCCGGATCCTGATCCCCGCAGGCACCGAGGGCGTCAAGGTCAACACCCCGATCGCCCTGCTGCTCGCCGAAGGCGAACAGCCCGCGGACGCCGACCGCGCGCCGCCGCCGACGTCGCGCCCGGAGGCCCAAGGGGCCGACGCGGCCGGCGCGGCGGCCCCCGCAGGGGGCTCCAAGCCGGCCGCCGCCCCGCCCGCGCCGACCTCGCCCACGGGCGACCGCATCTTCGCCTCGCCGCTCGCGCGCCGCATCGCCGCGGACAGGGGGATCGACCTCGCCGGGCTCAAGGGCACGGGTCCGCGCGGCCGGATCGTCAAGGCCGATGTCGAAAGCGCAGAGCCCGGCGCCGCGCCGAAGCGGGCCGCCTCTCCTGCCCCGACCTCTCCCCCGGTCGCCGCCGCGTCCCCCCTGCCCGCGGGCCCGGACGCCGAGGCCGTGGCCAGGCTTTACGCCGACCGCGCGTATGACGAGATCCCGCTCGACGGCATGCGCAAGACCATCGCCGCCCGCCTGGCGCAGGCCAAGCAGACGATCCCGCATTTCTACCTGCGCCGCGACATCCGGCTCGACGCGCTGATGGCGTTCCGTGCGCAACTGAACGCCCAACTCGCCCATCGCGGGGTCAAGCTGTCGGTCAACGATTTCATCATCAAGGCCTGCGCGCTCGCGCTCCAGCAGGTGCCCGCGGCCAATGCGGTCTGGGCGGGCGACCGCATCCTGCAGCTGAAACCCTCGGACGTGGCCGTGGCCGTCGCCATCGAGGGCGGGCTGTTCACGCCAGTCCTCCGGGACGCCGAGACCAAGACCCTCAGCCAGCTCTCGGCCGAGATGAAGGACCTCGCCGCCCGCGCCCGCGACCGCAAGCTCGCGCCGCACGAATATCAGGGCGGCAGCTTCGCGATCTCGAATCTCGGCATGTTCGGCATCGACAGTTTCGATGCGGTCATCAACCCGCCCCACGGCGCGATCCTTGCGGTGGGCGCCGGCGTGAAACGGCCCGTCGTGACCGAGGATGGCCGGGTCGAGGCGGCGACGGTGATGACCGTCACCCTCAGCGTCGATCACCGCGTGATCGACGGCGCCCTGGGGGCGGAGCTTCTGCAGGCGATCCGGGACAACCTGGAAAACCCGATGGCGATGCTGGCCTGACCTCTGCCGCCGGAACCGCAGAGCCCAACAGCCTGCTGGACTGCGTCCACAGAACCATCGCGCCCGCCATTGCGGACGCCTCCCATCCCCCGGTTCAAAGTAAGCGTCGTTGGACGGCCACCCGGTTTTCAGGTTGACGGCTGGTAATTCCACGGGAGCAACTCGTCCAGTCGGCCTTGCGGATGGCCGGCGGCGATGGCTTCGAGGGTGGATTTCAGATAGGCG
>NZ_JAMYDV010000037.1 GCF_024128855.1 Rhodovulum tesquicola | reverse complement strand
GGATCCGTTCACCGGCACGGTCTTCGTGTTCCGTCCCAAACGGGCGGACCGGCTGAAGATCCTGTTCTGGGACGGGACCGGGCTGGTGATGGCCTACAAGCGGCTGGAGGACACGACCTTCACCTGGATGACGCTCAGATGAGCCTGACACCGAAAACCCTTCTCACGCCCCAGGACGTGGCCGACCGGCTGGGCGTGTCCACGACCACGCTCAGCACCTGGCGTTGCACCAAACGCTATCCGCTGCCTTACGTGAAGGTCGGCCGCCTGGTGCGCTATCGCCTGGCCGATGTGGAGGCCTTCGAGGTGGCCCGGTTGCAGGAGATGGCGGCCAATGACAACTGACAGCTTGCCCGCCCGCCATATCTATTTCGTGGCCGTCAACGCGGCCTGCCTGGCAAACCTGCCTCGCCTGTTGGCCATCTGGCTGCCCGATGGCCGCCGCATCGGCCGGGAATGGGTGGCGCGCAATCCGACGCGCGCCGACCGCCGCCCCGGATCGTTCAAGATCAACCTGGCCACCGGCCGCTGGGCCGACTTCGCCACCGGAGACAGCGGCGGCGATCCCGTCAGCCTCTACGCCTACCTGAACGGCGTCAGCCAGGGCCAGGCCGCGCGCGAGCTCATCGAGACATGGGGGATGAAATGACGGCGACGGGACTTGACGCGCTGCGCCATCCCAAGGCGGGCCAACCGGACGCGCAGTATGTCTATCACGATGCCAGCGGCGCCGCGGTCCTGGTGGCCAACCGCTTCGACCGACCGGACGGCAGCAAATTCTTCCTGCCTTACGACCCGGTGCGGCAGGAGTGGAAGGCGCCGGAGCGGCGGCCGCTCTACCGGCTGCCGGAGGTGATGGCCGCCGCCAACACGAACCGGCCGGTGATCGTGACCGAAGGCGAGAAATGCGCCGATGCACTGGCCGCGCTGGGATATGTCAGCACCACCACGTTCGGCGGCGCGAACGGCGCGCACAAGGCGGACCTGGCGCCGCTGAAGGGGCGCGAGGTGATCCTCTGGCCCGACAAGGACGCGCCGGGCCGGAAATATGCCGAGGGCTTGGCCGTGACCTTGCATCGGGCGTTTGGCATCCCGCCAAAGATCGTGCCGGTGGCGGACCTGGTCTTGCGGAACGTCACCGGCGGCGCAGCCATTGCGGCGAACGATGGCGCGCAGACCATCACCTATCCCAAGGGCTGGGACGCGGCCGATGCGGTGGCCGCGGGCTGGGGCGTGAGGCATATCAACACGCTCCTGGCCCTGGCGCGTCCGCTGGACGGCAACCGCGAAGTGGCGCCCAATGACGACGCGCCCGCACCGCTCTTCGACGGGATGGAGCTTTGGCACACGCCCCGCGGCGAGCCGTTCGTCTCGATCCGGCGCGGCGGACATTGGGAAACCTTCGCGCTCGATGGCAGCACCTTCAAGCGGCTGCTGGCCCATGCCGAATACCAGGCGAGCGGCAAGACCCCGAGCGCGTCGAAGCTCGACGACCAGGTGCGCCAGATGATCGGCCAGGCGCTGTTCGACGGCGAGCGGCGCGAGGCCTTCACCCGGATCGGCCGCCAGGGCGACGCCCTGGTGCTGGACCTGGGCGCGCGCGACTGGTCCGCCGTCGAAATCACGTCCGCGGGCTGGCGCGTGCGCCAGGCGAAGGAACCGCGCTTCAAGCGCGCGCCCAGCATGGCCGCGCTGCCCGTTCCCGTGGCGGGGAGCGGCGATCTGGACGCCCTGCGGGCCTTCGTGAATGTCGGCACCGATCAGGAGTTCCGGCTCATGGTGGGCTGGCTCCTGGGCTGCCTGCAACCGAGCGGCCCCTACCCGCTCCTGATCCTGACCGGCGAACAGGGCAGCGCCAAAAGCACCACATCGAAGGTTCTGCGGGCCTTGGTCGATCCGTCCACCCTGGAAACCCGAAGCTTTCCCGGCGACGAACGCGACCTGGTGATCGCGGCCCAGGGCGCGCATGTGCTGGCCTTCGACAACCTCTCGCGGATCAAGCCGAGCATGGCCGATGCGCTGTGCCGCCTGGCCACCGGCGGCGGCTTCGCCACGCGCAAGCTGCACAGCGACGCCGACGAGGTTCTGTTCGACGCGACGCGGCCCTGCATCCTGAACGGCATTCCCGACCTCGCGGAACGCGCGGACCTGGCGGACCGGGCGATTGCCCTGACGCTGCCCATCATCTCGGAAACCGGCCGCGTGTTCGAACAGGAGTTCTGGGCGCGCTTTGCCGAGGCGCAGCCGCGAATCCTGGCTGCGCTGCTGGATGCCGCCGCCTGCGCGCTCGACAAGCTCGACTTGGTGACGCTGCCAGAACGGCCCAGGATGGCCGACTTCGCCCGCTGGGTCACGGCTGCCGAACCGGCCCTGGGCTGGCCGCCCGGCGCGTTCCTGGAAGCCTACCAGACAAACCGCCGCGCGCTGGAACAAACCGCGCTCGACGGCAACGCCCTGGCCAGCGCGATCCTGGCGTTTCTGGCCGACCATGGCGCCTGGCAAGGCACAGCCACGGACTGGATCGTCCACCTGCGGCGTTGTTACCCGGCCCTGACCGAGGCGGCCGACGCCTTCCCGCGCAAGCCCGCCGCCTTCGGCGCCGAGCTTCGCCGCATCGCACCGCTCCTGCGCCGCCGAGGAATCCGGATCACCCACGACCGGGAAGGCAAGGACCGGCGGCGCGTCATCATCATGGATCAGGCCTGATCGCTGTCCGCCCTGTCCGCCAACCGTCCGTCACCATAATCAACAGGGCTTGGCGGGCGGACAGCGGCGGACAGGGCGGACGGCGGAAAGGTGAATGCAGGAGGCAGAGACTCAGCGGACGTACAGCTGATCACCATGAAGCCTGCAAGGCGCTGCGCCTGCGTTCACCCCGTAGCGAAGGGCGGATCTCGGTCATTCGCTGCGGCAGGCGCTGCCAGGAAAGCACACCTTTTGTCCTCGAATACCGCTCTTAAGAATAATAAATTGCAGTTGGAAGATCAATGGCACCACTCCGCAGGAGATCAATCCGCTCTTTCCCATACTTCTCAATCAGCCGAAATTCAAAATCTGGCTCAATGTCAATCGCGAATGAGAATAACCCCTTTAGATAAAATAGGCTTGTCAAGTCAATATCTCCCTTCACCCATTGATGGATCAATGCTTTGATCTCTCTTTTTCGCCCTCGACCAATCGACAAGGTGTGCTGTGGAGTGACAACGACCCCCGTAATCACTCGACGATATTTCTTCGAGAGGTAAGCGGTTTTCTGATGATTGAGCCTGAGCCGCAGGTGGTGAATGCCACGTTTACTTTTGACTATGACCTTCTCTATCCCATCAAGCTGCCCGGGTTCGAAGGATGAAACGAACAGATCGTCAGCGTACCGTGTATACACCAGCCCTCTCGCGTGACATTCTTCATGCATACGGCGATCAAACTCGAACATCATGGCATTTGTAATCGCTGGAGAACTTGGCGCACCAATCGTCAATTTACCATTTCTGCAAACTATATTACCTACAAATTCCAGATCGCGTTCAGAAAGCTCAATGCCGACAGCCGTCGCTTGTTTTTCAATAAATTGAACTACCCGCGCCTGTGAGAACGATGGGAAGAAGCTTGCAAAATCATAGCGATTGGTGAACTTCGTTCTGCGGTGTCGTTCGGCATTTGCTCTGATTCCCGTGCCTTTCCGATAAGCAGTTGCGGATTCATGCAGTGGAAACCGGCTAATGAGTGCCCGAACAATCCAACGTTGGATTGCTTTGAGTTCTCGGCTGGGATGCTCAATTACCCTTTCACCACCTGTCCGCTTGGGGATAGTGTAGACCTTGTAGCGGCGGCTCGCGCTTTCAGACAAACTTATCAGCTTGGAATCAGGTATCTTAGCTGTTCTGCTTAGGAGTTCGATCAGCATATCAAGCTCCTACCAAAGCTCTGAACTCAGGGTCTGCGCCGAGATAAACGGCCGAGATATCCAGCATCAGAACGTCTCGTTCAGTTCTGGTGTAGGGGGGGGCTTTCATCTGGAATGAACGGGAATTCATCTGGACTGGGTAGCCGACCCAAACCGCTACAATATAACGGTTATTTTCGGTTTCCGGGCTGAACGGGCCGGGCATCGCCGATCCATTCCAGCCGTTTCCCCACGCCCGTTGAAAACAAAGGGGAAACTTGGGGTATCTGCTGAGCGCCGGTCCTGTCAGGAGGACGGTTTACGGAACCAAGGCGGAACCGCCCTGAACTCATCCGAAGGTGTGTCTGCCGTCAAAAAGACAGACAGAATCTCATCGATGCCACGGTCTCTTCTCTCTTTGATCATCGCAACTAGTGCGTCGATGACCTGATCCGGCGTCTCCGCCCGTGCAGAGTATGCCGTAAGCAGGTTCCGGAGCCTGTCCTCAAGTTCCTCGAAACGCCAGCCAATGGCGCGCGCATGCTCATACGACAGTGGCCGGGGCCAATGGGAAGTATACTGCTCGACAGCCAAAATGGCCAAGCCATGGGTGATGTCATCCCATTTCACGCGCTTCGTGACGAGGTTGGGTGTTCTAATGGCGAAATCATCGCCAAGGACGCCGACTATACGTAGTTCTGCCTTGTGCGGAATCCCATCTCGCCTTCGCCAGTTGGCGATTGCCTGCTTGGAATAGCCGATCTTGGCGCCCAGCTCCTCATCAGTCGTAACCGACAGCGCAGCCTTGACCCGTTCTATATACACTCGGACGGCTTCAGACATGGTGCTTGACATAGCCTCAATATGAAGTCACAAACTTCGTATGAAGTCAGAGACGCCAAAACATGACCCCGATACGCCTAGCATCCAGCTCCTTGCAGCGGTGCGTGGCGCCCTTATCACCCAAGGCTCATCGCTAAACAAGTGGTGCGCAGAACATGGTATCGACCGTGTTTGGGTCAGTGATGCTCTGAAGGGGAAGCGAAACGGTCCAAAGGCGCAGGCCCTGAGAGATCGGATCGTCCGCGAGGTTCTGCGGGATGCATCCTAAGTTCATCAACAGCGCAACCTTGGCAGAGATTGCCGGGATATCTGATCGGGCAGCGCGAAAGGCCATCGCCAAGGGCGTATTCCAGGGCCATCCGATCCAAACCGCCACCGTCGAAGGCACCCGCAGCCATGGCGGGCGCAGGCACTTAGTCATTTCGTCCAGCCTCCCCACCCACCTTCAGCAGCGCCTTCTCGACCTGCGCACCGAGGCCATTGAGCCGGAAACGCTTCGCGTGGACGAAACCGGCCTTGCCGAACACAACTGGAAGCTGGATGTCATCCGGCCCATCCTCGCCCAAGAGCGAGGGTCCAGCGCCCGCGCCGAGGCATTCGGACTCCTGATCGGCACTAACCGTATCGACTGGAATGGCCGCAGGATAACGCTCACCAAGTCGTCGCTCTATGGATGGGTCCGCACCTATGAGGAAAGCGACGGTCTGCACCTGTGCCTTGCGAAGAAGGTGCGGAAAGACAAGGGAAAAGCCCGTGTTGTGATCCGGAGAGAATGGGACAATGCAGTCCCGTTCGATGCCGAGACCTGCGCGGCGATCCGCCACGAAGTCAAGCAGTATCTGCGCGGGCTTCTCAAGGGCGGGGTGGAGCGGAAATTCGTCCTGTTGCTGACCGGCGACAAGCTGCGCAACCTCACCGCGCTGCACGGCGGCAATCCTGACACCATGCCGTCCAGGGCGTTCGATATCCCGCTCGACTTCTACCGGGAAGAACTGAGCTACAAGAAGGTTGCCCGGCACAAGAAGGACCGCAAGGCCAGCCACGATGCCAAGCCGCGCATCCAGCGGAGCATTGCAGACCTTGAGCCGATGGACGTGGTGGTGATGGACGTTCACCACATAAACGTTCTGATCGAGCGCGAGACCGGCAGGACGGCCACCGCCAAGATGATCGCCTTCCTCGACATCGCGACCAGCCGTCTGTTCATCGAGATCATCATGTTCGAAGGCAAGGGCGGTGTCAGGAACTCCGACATCATCACCGCCTTTATCAACATGTGCATGGATCCGGCTTTCGGCCTGCCGAAGGTGCTCTATGTCGATAACGGCTCCGAATACGGATGGGCCGATCACCTGCAAGACGCCCTGAAGCTCAACATCAGGATCAACGGTTTCGACTGGCAGAACAACCGCAACCCGGTCGTTCGTGCCACCCCCTACAACGCCGCCGCGAAGCATGTGGAAGGCGTGTTCCGGCAGTTGAACCAACAGCTTATGGCCGTGATCCCCGGTTTTATCGGTGATGACCGGATGAGCCCGAAGCAAGAGAAGCTTGGCAAATCCATGCCGCCCTTCCCCGGCAGCTTTGATGACTTCACCACGGCGGTCAAGAAGCTGGTCTACGGCGCTTATGGATGGGCACCGCAATATGGCGAACTGAAGGGGGCCGCGCCCCTGGAGAAGTTCAAACAGTTCGTCGATGCAGGTTGGACCGCGACAGTCGTTGACGGCGAAGACCTTCTAACCGTCTTCACCAAGGCCAAGCCGAAGGTCGTTCGGCAGGGCCGCATCCGCCACGAAAACAGATACTTCACCTGCGATGCGCTCAACGCCATGGGTGACGGGCGGGTGACAGCCCATATCCCGAAATACCACGGCTTTTCGACACTGCGCATCACGAACGCGAAGGGCGAGTTCCTTGGCTTCGCCCAGACCGACAGGCCCTATGACGTCATGGACATGCGTGGGGCCAAGGAAAGCGCCCGCCGCAACAGCCTCTACAACCGCGCCCTTACTGCCATGGACAGGTCGGTTCCTGACATCAACGCTATGCAGGAACTGATCGACTATGGCGAACGGCGTGGCGTGGTGACGCCCAATGCGCCTGACGCCGTGATGACGGTGACGGGCCTTGGCGGCAAGGGCCTGATGCGCTCCCCGATTGCCCCGAAGGAACCCCAAAACCCCCAAGAGGAAGAGGACGAAGCACTTGCGGTGGACGCCGCCCGCGCCTCGATCCTCTATCCCGCAACCAGAAAGGCATCCTGATGCTGACCAAGCCTATCATCAGCGAGATTTTCGTTGAAACCAAAGCCGTTAGGCGCGTTCGTGACGCCATCGAGTTCGCGATGATCTCGCCCTATCCGGCCCATGTCATCAGTTCGCCGGGGCGTGGCAAGACCACCGCACTCTACCATCTCGCCCGCGAATATGACGGCGCCTACCTCGAGATTGGCGAGCAACAGAAGACACCTGCCGGGCTCTATCGCGGCCTTCTCGAAGCGATCGGCGCGATCGACCCCAGCGGCCTTGACCGGAAGTATGAACGCGACCTTTTCGACAGTGTCATCCATCACATGACGCGCAGAATGGACTGGTCCGGCGCTCAGAAAGACCTTCTGGTGGTGGACGAGTTCCAGACGGCCGAAGACCGGACCAAGCGCGAGCTGTTGCGGTTGCACGAGACCTGCGGCTTCGCCCTGGTCCTGAGCGGCAACGCCGAACGGCTGGCGTCCTCGGGCAAGAGAGACCCGGTCGCGCTTCAGCAGATCGAAGACCGGATCGGTGCCCGTTTCTTCCTGCCCAAACTCGATCAAAGCGACTGCGACCTGATCGCGAAAGCCTATGGTGTCAAGGATGAAGCCGCCCTCTGGGCCGCGCGCACCCTTGGCACTAAGGGCAATGCTCGCGAACTGGTCCAGACCCTTCAGATGGCCCGGCACGGGGCGCAGGGCGGGGCCGTGAGCCTCTCGAATATCCGTGAGGCTCTGGTTCTCGTCACCGGCAAGACAGACGCCCTCAAGGTTCTCAACCGCGCCAATCGCTGATCATTTCCCCTTATCCAGAAAGGAGACCATCCATGACACCTGCAACCACCTCCCGCGAAAGCCTGACGGACTTCTCCGTTCGGGTAGATGACACCTATCACGCCTTGCGCGCCTTCGCCCTGCTCCTGGACAAAGCGACCGAATACGCGCCCGACGAGATCAGCGGAACCATCGCCTATGGCGTGTCGCACCTGCTGAGCCGCCAGCTCGACGATCTGCAAGACATCAACACCGGCGTCAGCGACCTGATCGCCCGCGTGAAGGCGGCAGAGCGGGCCGCGCCCAAGGGCGATCCGGCAGACCGTATCCGGGAGGCGATGCGCGGCGCCCTCCTGGCCGAGGCGGAACGCCCGGCCTGGCACGACCTGGACGTGATCGCCACGCGCGCCTGCGTGCATCGGGACGAGGCCGCGCGCGTCCTGTTCGTGCTGACCGGCGAGGATCACGCCGGGGCCGACTATCGCGCCTGGGACGGCCACCCGGCCGAGGGCCTGCCCGCCCATGTGCTGGCCCGCACGATCTACCGCACCCTGTCGCAATGCGACCTCTGGGGGCGCGTCAGCATGGCCACCGGGCTCGATCTCGACCAGGTGAAGGGCGTGCTGAACGCGATGCTGGACGCCCTGCCGCACCGGGCCGACGCGCGCGGGCAGATTGCCGAAATGACCGCGAACGCCGAGGCCGAGGCCGAAATGCACGCCCGCGTGGCCACGCGGGCCCTCGCGGACGACCACGGCGTCCCCTTCTGGGCAGGTGGCAAGCTGGACCCGGAGCGCCACCATGCCTGACTTCCCACACAACAAGCATCTGGCGATCATCCGGGTCGCGAAGCAGCAGGTCGCCATGTCGGATGAGGATTACCGGGCGTTGCTGGTCCGGCTGACCGGCAGCGACTCGGCGAAAGCCCTGACGCCCGCCACGTTCAAGAAGCTCATGGCGCACCTGGAAAAGGCGGGCTTCCGGTCCAGCGCAGCGAGGAAGGATGCTGCACGGCACCCGCTGAAAGCATCCGAGGCCCAGCTCCGGAAGATCGAGGGACTTTGGGACGAGTTCACGGACGGCACCGGCACCGAAACCAGCCTGCGCCGCTGGATGGACAAGCGCGGCTACGGGGCCAGCCCCACCTGGCTCGATGCCGACACCGCCCGAAAGGTCATCGGCGCGCTGACCAACATGGTATCCCGCAAGCTGGAAAAGGAAGCGCGCCACGGGTGAACGTGACGCGCCACCGGATGGCCTGGGAAGTTGCACACCGCCTCGGCATTCCGGCTCGGATGGACCTAGCAGACTCGTCAGGTCCGGGCAAACCATCATCAAGACGGCTGAGGCCGGACCCACAGCCCGAGGGTCCGGCCTCTCTGGTTTCATCGGCGGCGATCCTGGGCACCGCGATCCACCAGCTGCGGGAGACGGAAACCAGCGCGGAACCATCCCCCGGCCACGATCAGCGCGAGCAAGGGACGTGACATCCCGACCGTAGGCCGGAGCCATGCCGCGCCGTCCGGACATCTGTCCTGCCGTTGCTGTCCGAGGGTCGGACCAATGTCCGACCACGCGAAAAACGTCAGGGAAAACGCGACCATGACAGCATCGGCACGCGCCCGCGAATACTTCGAGCCGGACAGCTTTTGCCGCCATGTGATGGACACGCTCGGATACGAGGTAGTCCAGGCGATCCGTGAGCGGCTGGGCGGGCAGGAATTCAAGATACCGCATCCGGACAACCTGTTCGACGGCCATCCGCTGGCCGAGGCGCTGGGGCTGGACGGGGCCAGGGCGCTGGCCGAACAGTTCAACGGCGAGCGGGTCTATGTGCCGCGGCCGACAAGGGGCGCGACCGACACGGCCCTTCTGGAAGCCGTCGAGGCTGGCGCGACCAATCACGACCTGGCCGAACGCTACGGCTTCACGGTCCGGCATGTGCGGCGGCGCCTGGCCATGCTCGGCGTCCGCAATCCGAACCACCGAACCCCGGTCGGACGGCCCCGCAGCGCCGACCGGAACGATACCGCCCCCACCCGCGCCCGCAGGATCGATTCTAACGGGGGGTTAACGGGGTCTACGGGCGCAACCCGGCAGTCCGGCTAGTCCGACTGCCTTCAATCAGGAAGGCCGTTCCTGCGGCCGCTCAGCAAGGGAAACGACATGAGCTCTCTCAACACCAACACCGCCCGCGTGATCGACCCGGTCCTTTCGGGCATCGCCCAGGGCTATCGCCATGCGCAGCGCGTCGGCCACATCCTCTTTCCGGCCGTCGATGTCATGGCGCGCGGCGGGCGCGTGATCGAGTTCGGCCGCGAAAGCTTCGCCAACTACAAGGCGCGCCGGGCACCGGGGGCCGATGCGGTCTGCATCCAGTTCGGCTATGAAGGCAAGCCCTTCAGCCTGGACCAGTATTCCCTGGATGCTCCGGTGCCGCGCGAACATTCCGAAGACGCCCAGACCGTGCCGGGCATCGACCTGGGCAAGCGGGCCGTCAACCTCGTGATGGATGCGCTGACGCTGACGCTGGAAATCGAACAGGCCGAGCTTGCGCTCGATCCGGCGAACTATCCCGAAGACAACATCCTTCCCCTGGCGGGCTCGACCTGCTGGAACAGCGCGGCGACCGACCCGATCATGGACATCGAAGAGGCGAAAGAGCGGGTGCGCACCACCTGCGGCGTCGACCCGAACCGCATGGTGGTCAGCAGCGCGGGATTCCGGGCGCTGAAGAACCACCCCCGTACCATCGAACGGTTCAAGTACACCACGTCCGAAAGCATCACCGCCAAGATGCTGGCGGGCCTGTTCGAGCTGGACGAGCTGGCCGTGGGCAAGGCCACCTATGTGGACAGCGATGCGCCCGACGCGCCGTTCAAGGAGGCGTGGGGCAACGCCGCCGTGCTGGCCTATGTGCCGACGCAGGACGCCGCCCTGGAACAGCCCTCGTTCGGCTACACCTACACCCTCAAGGGCCACCCCTTCGTGGAGCCGCCGCGCTGGGAAGGCGGGCGCCGGTCGTGGGTCTATGGCGTGACCTACGAGCGCAAGCCGGTGCTCACGGGCATCGCCTCGGGCTTCCTGTTCCAGAACATCGTGGAGCCTGCGTGATGAGCGGCGCGGGCAAGTTCGGCCCGGTCGAGGTGTTCCGGGCGGGCAGCTTCACCGACATGACCGGGGGGCGCCATACGATCTCAGAGGCGACCCTTCGGGAAATCGCCTCGGGCTATGACCGCGACACGGCACCGGCGCCGGTCGTGATCGGGCATCCGCAGACCGATACCCCGGCCTTCGGGTGGGTGGAAGCGCTCTATGTGGAACGCGGGGTTCTGAAGGCCACGCTGGAACAGACCGCGGCCGAGTTCGCTGACGCCGTGCAGGCGGGACGGTTCAAGAAGGTCTCGATCTCGCTCTTCGTGCCCAACGCGGCCGCGAATCCCAAGCCCGGATCGTTCTACCTCAAGCATGTGGGCTTCCTCGGTGCGGCGGCGCCCGCCGTGCCGGGGCTCATGCCGGTGAAGTTCGCGGACACGGGCGGGGACAGCCTGCCCTTCTACCAGGACGCCTTCGCCGCCCCGGCATCTGCGGCCGATACCGAGCTGGCCCGGCTGCGGCGCCAGGTGCGCGAACGCGAGGTGGAAGAGCTGATCGCCGAAGGCCGGGTGCTGCCCGTGTTCAAGGACGAGCTGGTGGCCTTCGCGGCCAGCCTGGACGATACCGAGACCGTCAGCTTTTCCGAGGGCGCCACCGCGACCCGGAAGGACTGGTTCCTGTCCTACCTGAAACGGCAACCCAAGGTCGTGTCCTTCGGCGTGCTGGATCTGGGACAGGTGCCCTTCGACGGCGTTCGGCCCCGTCAGGACCAGACCATTCCTGACGGCTACAGCGCAGACCGGACTCATGACGAGCTTCTGCACGCCGCCCGCCAGATCGTGCGCGAGAAGGGCGTCAGCTTTTCCGACGCGGTGGACATGGCGATGGAGGGCCTGCGGTGAGCGCACCCCTCTCGCCCCATGCGGAGCTGCGGCGGCAATGCCTCCAATGGGCCTTCCAGACCCGCGAGTTCACCGACAAGCCGCACACCGACGTCCTGGACGTGGCAAAGGGCTATTACGCCTTCGTCATGGGCCAGACCGTCACGCTCGACGACCGGGAGGCGCGGGAGAAGCTGCGCGCCCTGGTCGAGGGCCGCGCGTTCAACTTGTTGTAGAGCGTCTGGCCGAAGCCGTTGCGGCGTGAATGGATGGCGGCCGGGGTGATCCGGCCGCCGCGCCAAGTCCCTAGCAGGAGCATCACCGCTCTTCGGGTTCCCGGCGCAAGAACGACGCCCGCAGCGTTCCGGGCATCAGGATCGAATGCCTGCCTGAGCAACCAGCGCCACAGTATCCGACCGCGACAAGCTTCCCCGATGTCGCGCCGGAAGTCGAGCGGGAATGCGCACATCTGCGCGTCGGGTGTTATGAAAACGCAAGATCATGCGCGGCAAATGCGCGATTTTCCCGGCGTTTCTGCGGGCAATTTGCATAGTCTTTTCGCCCGGGCTCCGGGTAAGCCTTTGACCCTGCTTCATTCCAAGAGATTTCCCACCATTCCGGATGAAAGTCCCCCCCTCCACTGGCGCCATCTTTGATTTTCAGGATTACATTCTCCGTCCCGCTTGGTTTGAGATGACCGTAGTCACCCACCTCAACCAAACGCCCTGAACCAACAAGAATGGATACAATCTGCTTCGTTTTCGACGGCGCGATGTGACCTGAAAAAAGCCCCTTCAGAATTGCTTCGATGTCTTCAACTGTCGCAATTCCAAGCATCGAAACGAGCATTTGTATTATGGCAAAGAGTTCAAAACTATCCATCTCCGCGAAGGCCTTGATCTGTAGCGCTCGCCGTGTCGGATGAAGTCGCGCTCTATCGATCAGGCGCTGAGAAACGAGATTGAAGGCCGGATTTTTGTAATCAAACTGTATATTTGGTTGGAATATTGACACGTCTGCAATCTTTTTTGCAGGCCCGATCGAAATAAAGCTATCCTTTTTTAAATGAGCGGCATTTATTACAAGTAGTATCTTTGCGGCCAACTCTGGAATTGCTGAGAAATAGCCAGTCTCTGCAATAGAGCCTGGTGCTTCGGGGAAGATCACAATGGAATGCGAGAGCTTGCCTATCAGCTCCTCAAATATAGTAATGTCAAAGGGTTCGTTGTCGCCAAGCGTCCAGTATTTGCGCATGGCAAACTCTGGCTCGAAAAACTCATAACCCGGCAGCAGTTTGTCAAATTCGCCTTGGAACAGGCGTCGCATGTCTGTCGGCTCACTACCACCACAGACAAATACAATGTTGCTCTGCCTTGGAATTGTGAAGCCGTTTTTTAAAATTTCATAGAGCCGTTTGCGCAGTGATTTGTGATCATCACTGCGCAAGGGGTGGTCCATTCACATACTCTTACTTAAGCGTCCGACTTCGAATGGTTTTGTCGGCGCCGAGGCGAAGACCGGGGCCGACAAAACCATTCGAAGTCGGCGCCCAAAGTCGTTCAATCAAGTACAGCCTGGCGAATCACCCGGCATAGAGCGTTTTCGGCAAAAACACCCAGCTAAGAGTAGCGGAACGATACCAAATTCTCGGCTTACTGCAATAGGTCTATAAGGCAAAAATCGGTGACTGCCGCTCGTGAAGCGGACATACGGCGGAACCATCGTGAGCGGCAGCTTAGGGCCGTGCGCCCCCGACTTATCGGCTGCGCCTGGACTTCCTTGGCCGCGTCCGTTGGGTGGAGGGCAGGTTGCGCGTTCGCGGCCATGTGCCTGCGTGCCGTTTGCTTGGCGTAGGCTGGCTCAGCTTTCCGCGTAGCACCATTGTAGCACCAGCCTGAGCGCACGCGAACGCCGCCCCGGAGGGCGGCGCGTAAGCGTTTGGAAACGCGGAGGATTTTGGTTGCGGGGGTAGGATTTGAACCTACGACCTTCAGGTTATGAGCCTGACGAGCTACCGGGCTGCTCCACCCCGCGCTGATTTTGGAGATTTGATCTCCTGGTGGTTTGATTTTTGATCGTGTTGA
>NZ_JAMYDV010000036.1 GCF_024128855.1 Rhodovulum tesquicola | reverse complement strand
CCGTGTGGTCGGCTGGTCGATGAAGGCCGATAGGGATGCCACGCTGGTCATGGACGCCCTGATGATGGCCGTCTGGCGCCGCGGCAAGGCGGACGCCCTGCTCCATCACTCGGACCAGGGATCGCAATACACCAGCGAGCAGTTTCAGCGCCTGCTGACCGACAACGGCATCACCTGCTCCATGAGCCGGGCTGGAAACGTCTGGGACAATTCTGCGATGGAGAGCTTCCTTTCGTCGCTGAAAACCGAACGGACCAACCGCAAGGTCTATCGGACCCGCGACGAAGCCCGCGCCGACGTGTTCGACTACATCGAGCGCTTCTACAACCCGCGCAGACGGCATTCGAAACTGGGCTACATCAGCCCCATGGAGTTCGAGGCCCGCGCTATGCTAGCTTAACCTGCTGTCCACGAAACCGGCAGCAGGCCACTCGGCGGCGGTGCCGGCATAGATCATGTCGCGGTAATCCGCGGTCAGCTCGTCGTGGAGGTGCTTGGGGGCGTGCGCCAGCAGGTTGCGGTGCTTGTGAACCGTGCAGCGCTGGATCGGCAGATCCTCGCCCCAGAGCGCCACGAGAGCGGCTTCGAGACCGGGCGCGCCATCGACGATGACGAACTCGGGCCGCTTCAGGCCGCGGGCGTCGAGGTCATCAAGGAACTGGCGCCAGGCCGAGGTGCTCTCGCCTCCCATATTCCTGATGGACAACAGCACCTTCTGCCCATCACGCCGCACGCCGATGGCGGCCAGCACCGAGATGTTCGTGGCCTTCCGATCCAGCCGGGTCCGGATGACGGTGCCGTCGAGGATGAGCCGAACGATGTCTTCCTCAGCCAGGCTGCGCGCGCACCAGGCCTCCCAGTCCACCTTCACCTTGCGCCAGGCGCGGCTGACCACGTCCTTGCTCACGGCGCCCTCGAACAGCCCGAACAGCGCCCGCTTGACGCGGCGGGTGTTGGTGCCGGCGAGGTAGACCGCTGCGATCAGCGCCTCGGCCTTCTTCGTGAGCCGCTGGTAGCGCGGCAGGGCCTTCGATCGCCATTCCCGGACCTTGCCCTCTTCGTCCTCGATCCGGGCTCGGGGCACGCGCACCGTCTCGGTGCCGAAAGTGCCGGTGATCTGGCGTTCGCGGTGCCCGTGGCGATAGCCTTTCGCGGCATCGCCATCGCCGCGGCCGTAGCGCATCCGGCCCAGCAAGGCCGCGAGTTCTTCCTCGAACAACGCCTCGATCGTGGTGCGCACGTTCGCCCGCAGGCGCTCCTCGATCGGGTCGTAGGCGTCCTCGGCCAGTAGCGCTGCGGGCGAGGTCTCGGTAGTATCGTTCATGGCGTGATCTCCCTGGCGGTTGGCGCCGCCGGTTGGGTGGGTGGACGTTCACCCGGAGATTACGCCGCCTTCAAATTTCCACCACTTCCGAGACACGACCGCGGGACCGTCGGCGCATGGTCTCATCTCAAGCGTATCAAGACCTTGACCGGATACAAGGTCAGGTATGGCTCACCAGTCGCTATCGTCCTCGAAACCCGCATCACCCAAGTCGGACTCGGCTTCGGCTGGGGCTTCGGCAGCCTCTGCCTCGCCCCCAAACATGCCCGCCAAGGCATTCGCCAGAAGCATGCCGCCCGCGACCCCCATCGCGGTCTGTCCGGCGCCAGCGAGAAATCCGCCCGGGGCCCCTTGGGGCATCGGCTGCGGCCCTCGTGCGGGACGCCGGGGCGCGGTGCCGCCCCCGAAGAGTCCCGAAAGGAAGCCGCCGCCTTGCGGCGAAGTACGAGCGTCGGCAAGTTCGGCCTCGAGCTCTTCGATCCGGGATTGCGCTGCATTCAGCGCATGCTCCTGTACGACAACGGTCTGTGCCATGTAGTAGGGTGCGCCCGGCTGGCGCGCGATGGACTCGCCGATGAAGCGCTCGGCCTCGGCGTCACGGTCGGGGGCCTGACGCGCGACCTGGGCAAGTTTCTCGAAAAGCCCGGTAATGGCTTGGCGGTCGTTCGTGTCCATGTGCAACTCCTTTTTCTATGGTTTCTTGCCAAACGTCGTCTCGACGCGGATCAATTTGTTTCCTTCGGTCATGTCGGCAACGATCGAATTACGACGCCGTTACCGACCTGAAGTTTTCTGAACCAGAAGCTTGTCGATCCGCCGCCCGTCCAGATCGACGACCTCGACGGTCCAGCCCTGCAGTTCCAGACGCTGTCCGACCTCCGGCAGATGTCCGATCTCGTCGAGAACCAGTCCCGCGACCGTCTCGAAGTCGCGATCCTCGTCGATCTCCAACGAGAGCAGGTCGGCGAACTCATCCACCGGCATCCAGCCCGCGATCAGGTAGGATCCATCCGCCCGCGTCACGACCTTGGGCTCGTCCGTGACGTTGTCCGGAAACTCGCCTGCGATGGCTTCGAGCACGTCCATCGGCGTGATGATCCCCTCGAAATGCCCATACTCGTCATAGACCAGCACCATGTGCGCCGGTGCGGTTCTGAGGCGATCCACGACTTCCAGCGCGCTTTGCCCGTCCCGGACCACGGGTGCTTCGCGCAGCAGGGCACGCAGATCGAACGGCTCGTCCATCAGCGCGGGCGCGAGGATGTCGCGAGTGGTCAAAACGCCGATGATGTTGTCGACTTCCCCCTCCCAGACCGGCAATCGGGACCGACTGAGGTCATGCAGACGCTGCAGGAGCTCCGCCTTGTCGCTGCTGGCATCGAGCGTCTCCACTTCGTGCCGGGCTGTCATCAGTCCACGCGCCGTCCGGTCGGCGACCCGCATCACCCCCGCGATCATCTGGGTTTCGGCACGGTTCATGGCGCCCGAGCTCTCGGCTTCTGCGATAATGAGGCGCACCTCCTCGTCGCTGACCCCGCGCGACTGGCTGCCTGATTGCCCCAGCAGCGCCAGGACCAGCTTGCCCGACCGGTCCAGCACCCAGATCAGAGGAGCAGCTATGCGGGCGATGATCCGCATCATCGGGGCAACCCGTGCTGCGACCTGTTCCGGCGCGCGCAGGGCGATCTGCTTCGGCACCAGTTCGCCCACGATCAGCGACAGATAGGTGATCGCCACCACCACAGATCCCACGCCGACCGGCTGCGCAAATGCGGACGGCATGCCGGCGTCGATCAGGCTTGCGGCCAGACGCGCGCCCAGCGTCGCGCCGGAGAAGGCGCCCGCCAGAATGCCGACCAGCGTGATGCCGATCTGGACGCTGGACAGGAACCGGCCGGGATCCTCGGCCAGCCGCATGGCCGTCGCGGCCCCCTTGCTGCCCTTGTCGGCCAGCAGTTTCAGCCGCGCGGGCCGGGCGGAGACAATGGCCAGTTCAGACATCGCCAGAAGGCCGTTGATCAGCGTCAGCAGAATGACAATTGCAATCTCGAGGTACATTTTCTCCAACTCTTGCCGGATAGTCCGGCCATTGATTTTGTCGACGTTCTATATGGTCGCGCATCTGGCGACCATGGGTCACACTGTGTTCAGTTTGTCAGTTCCTGAAGATGCGGAATGCGCTTGAAACGGCGTCCCACAGATCCAGTATCCGGGCAAAGAAATGTTCGCGCGCAACGAAGGGTTTGTCGCCGCGCCCGAGAAACTCCTCCTCCACCGTATCCAGAAGGCGTCCCAGGCGGCGGCGATGGATGCCGAGACGGCTTTGCACGGGGTCGGCAAGCACGCCCGCGAAGGCGGCGACGACCGAGCCGAGCATGACCAGCCCCGCCACTGTAGCCGCTACCAGCCATGGAGAGGCATCCACCGCGAACACGCCGTACCACATCCCACCGAGGGTCTGGCCCAGCGGGAACGATGCGATTGCGTTGGTGCGGGCCATGGCATCCGCGACGCCCGGCGCCATCGAGATCATGCCCGGTGTCAGCGCCTGAAAGGCCAAGGCACCGACGACAAGGACGCACAGCGTCGTGGTCATCTCCGCGACTGCGGAACGGGTGCCCGCATACTCGCCAAGAGCACCTGCGATCCGCTCGCCAAGGGCTTCAGCCTCGGCGGTGCTCGCGCGCGTGCGGATCATCTCGCGAAACTGCGGCGCCGCCAGGACGGCGCGCGCCAAGGCGGATGGATCGCGGGCCGCAGCCCCCTCGTCGAGGGGCAGGTCCAGGAGATCGGTCACGATGAGCACCTCGACCCGCCGTGCGACGGAGGTGCGCAACAGGATCCGCCGACGGGACAGCCAGTCTGCGGCGCCTCGCCAGCCCACGCGGCGACAGAGATACGCGGCGATGCGGGTCAGCACGAGGAACGGCGACAGGGCGACGTTGACAGGCGCTCGCAGGATGTCCCATCCGAGGGCCGCGCCATGAAGACGAAGCGTCCCGGGCCAGGTGAAATGCCGCGCCACGAACCCGTCCACCTTTGCCCGGCGATCCTTGAAGTATCCAAGGCCGCCCGATCTGCCGGTGTCATCGGCTGTCTGTGCGCGTGTCGATGATGAGACCATGATGGTGACCCACCGTTTCCCTTCCTGATCGTAGTCTCGCCGGAACGTGTCCCGCCTCTTGACCGGCAAGACATCGATTTTCCAAGCAGACTGAAAGAACTGTTTGCTGGATAGCGTTGCTGCAAGAGTGCTGACGAGGATTCTTTCCGGGCTGTCCTATTGTGTCAGTCTGAAAGGGAACGCGGCCCGATACTTCGTAGGCAGCACCGGCTAGGATGGGGGCAACGGTGCAATGGGGGTACTCAACAGCACCCGCAGAATTTCTGCGAAAACAACCGTTGTCAGAGGCATCCCACACTTATTTCATCTTGCCGCCGGGACCAATGGCGAGGCCCCTCGGTCCACCTTGAAGCCAAAGGAGATCCCATGAACGACGCGCTGATCTGGTTGGGGATCGCTTTCTGCGTCTCGCAATCGGCCCTGTTCTCCGGGTCGAACATCGCCGTCTTCAGCCTCAGCCGCCTCCGGCTCGAGGCGGCGGCCGCGGCAGGCGACAAGACCGCCGCAAGCGCCCTCGAGCTGAGGCGCGATGCGAACTTCACCCTTGTCACGATCCTCATGGGCAATGTCGCCATTAACGTGCTTCTGACCATGCTGGCGGATTCCGTGATGGCGGGGGTGCTTGCCTTTCTCTTTTCCACCGTGGTCATCACCGCGTTGGGCGAGATCGGGCCCCAGGCCTATTTCTCCCGAAATGCACTACGGGCAGTCGCGATCTTCGCGCCGGTCCTGAAGGTATACCGTATCCTGCTCTGGCCACTCGCAAAGCCCACGGCACTTCTGCTGGACGCATGGGTCGGCACCGAAAGCGTTCCCTGGTTCCGCGAACGCGAACTGCACAACATCCTGCGCTACCACGCCGTGCATGACGACAGCGAGGTGGGGCGCGTGGAGGCGATCGGGGCGATCAACTTCCTCGCGCTCGACGACCTCGTCATTCAGGATCAGGGCAAACCGCTCGATCCCGAAAGCATCGTGCAACTGCCCTTCAAGGAGGATCGCGCGCTCTTCCCTGCACTCGAGCGCGCGCAGGACGATCCCTTCATCCGCAAGCTGGCCGCATCGCGGCAGAAGTGGATCGTTCTTACCGATGACGACGCGCAGCCGCGCCTCCTGCTGAATGCGAATGCCTTTCTGCGGGACTTTCTGGTCCTCGGGAGCGATGTCGCACTCGGCGACTACTGCCATCGCCCGGCAGTTGTCACCAGACCGACGGAAACCCTCGACAAGGCCCTCGGCATCCTTGCCACGCTGCGCGCCAAGGACGCCGGCCATGACGAGACGGTCATGTTGCTCTGGTCGCCGGGGGTGAAGCGGATGATCACCGGATCGGATGTCCTCAGATGCCTGCTGAGCGGCATGGGCGAGCATGACAAGGTTGCGGCCATGGATGCGCCCAGTCCCTGAGCGTCGAAACGTACGACGGGATGAACTTCGGGTTGCGACAAGACGCACGCGTCACGTAAGCGTCAGGCCCGCCATCAGGATGACGGTCACGATGCGTGCCAGATCCACGTGGAGCGAGGGACCGCCGTAGCGCGCGGCCGACCGCCAGACCCCGACGGTCGCAACGATGTTGTATGGCACCGAGAAACCGTAGCCGACCAGCACGGCGGCCAGCGGCTGGTCCTGCAGGATCAGCACCAGAAACAGGATGCTGGTCGCGATATTGACCAGCAGACCCACCGTCACCGTCCAGGTCCAGAAGGCTTCGTTCAGAGCAAGGTCGCCGGACCAGAGGGCAAGCAGTTTCGTCATGAGGCGGACCTTGCAACGACGGCCGAGGCGGCACAATCGCAATGCAGCATCACGCTGCCGCAAATAGAATGGCATCTGGCCTGAGGCGACACCTGACTCTGTCCGGATGGTATCCGATCCGGAACGTGCTCAGACTTTCAAGGATTTTTGCCATTTCAAAAGGAGAGACCCATGAACGAGGCCCCCGACCCGCAATCCGATGCGCCGGAAGAAGAACGCGAGCGCTGGGAGGTGCTGACGCAGCTCGAGGACTGGCTCGAGCGACCGATGTTGGTTCTGTCCTTCATCTGGCTCAGCCTCGTCATCGTCGAACTCGTCTGGACGACCTCGGGCGTGTTCGAACTGCTCGGGACGATCATCTGGATCATCTTCATCATCGAGTTCCTGCTGCGCTTCGCCCTCGCGCCGCGCAAGATCAAGTTCCTGCGACGCAACCCGATCACGATCATCGCCCTCATCGCGCCCGCATTCCGGTTCCTCCGTGCCTTGCGCCTGTTGCGCCTGAGCCGCGGGCTGCGGCTCGTCAGGATCGTCGGCACCGCCAATCGCGGTTTCAGTGCGTTGCAGAAAAGTTTCGACCGCCGTGGGCTTGGCTATGTTCTGGCCACGACGGCGGTGGTAATCTTGCTGGGCGCTGGTGGAATGCTGGCCTTCGAACCCGAACGCGACGTCATCGGCGGCTTCTCCGGCTATGCCGATGCGCTGTGGTGGACGGCGATGCTCGTGACGACGACCGGATCAGATTTCTGGCCCCTGACGCCCGAGGGCCGGGTGCTCGCGCTGCTCCTGTCGATCTACGGCCTCGCGATCTTCGGCTATATCGCCGCTAGCCTAGCCACCTTCTTCATCGGCCAGGAAGCTGCGGCGCCGGACAGCGATGTCGCCGGTTCCCGCGAAATCTCGGCCCTGCGCGAGGAGATCGCGGCGTTGCGTGAGGAGTTGCGAGGGTCTGCAATCAGGTGATGGCGTCATTGCCGGACTGCCACTGCGCGGCCGTAGGTGTGGAATTTTTATTATTCTATATCAATGACTTAAGGTGGAGAAGGTTGGATGTCAGGCCCATCCCCTCCGCCATCATCCCCGTTGCGAACACGGAGAGGCGCCCATAGCGGCGCGGAAATAGTCGTGTTTTCAAAGGGCTTTGCCACCCCAATGCGAACCTCTGAGACTGTGCGCCAGGCCTGTTTCGGGCTCTGAACGGCTCTCCATCTCTGTTCGGGCGAACCCCGCCGAATTCGGTTCGGTCGGATTTTTCGTCTTCTTTCCAACAGCCTGAGTTCCAACCCCGCCAAAACTTCGCCCCCTGTTTCCATCGCCTTCGAGGGGAACGGAACCGCAACGCACGGGAGGCGCAGCCGCTGGTTGTGCTGGCCGAATGGCGCGTAGCGATGACGGTGATTTGCCGGGTGCAAGCTGGAAAGCCCTGATGACAAAAGGACTTCCCGTCCGTAGCCTGGCGCAATGGCGAACGGGCCCTGGACGGACGAAGAGAACGATCTGATCGTCGCGGATTACTTCGCGATGCTGGTCGATGATCTCGCGGGGAAACCCCTGACCGAGACAAAGGTCACGCCGTGGCGGTCGAAGATCTCGACCAGCTTCGAGAAATCCATCAGCGCGCGGCTGAGGCGGTCGATCTTGTAGACCACGACCACGTCGATCAGCCCGGCCTCGATGTCGGTGATCAGCTGCGCCAGCGCGGGTCGATCCAGCGTGCCGCCGGAAAAGCCGCCGTCGTCGTAGCGGTCGCGCAGCGCCACCCAGCCCTCGGCGCGCTGCGAGGCGATGTAGGCCTCGCAGGCCTCGCGCTGGGCGTCGAGGCTGTTGAACTCCATGTCGAGCCCTTCCTCGCTCGACTTTCGGGTGTAGATGGCGCAGCGCAGGCGGCGGACGGGGTCGGGCTTGGTGCGGCTCATGGGCGGGCCTCCGCACCATGGGCCAGCCCGAAGAACTTCCACCCGTTCCAGTGGCTTCCCGTGATCGCGCGCACCGCTGCCGAGAGCGACTTGAAGCGCCGCCCCTGCCATTCGAAGCCGTCGGTCAGCACGGTGACGACCTGTTCCTCGCCCTGCCACTCGCGCACCAGTTTGGTGCCGGGGATCGGGCGGCGGGGGTCCGCGATCAGCGGGCCCGGCGCGCCGGATGCGACCTCGGCCGCCAGCGAGTTCAGCGTGCGCCGCGTCGCGGGCTTGATCCCGCCATGGGCCAGTTCCTGGATGCGGTAGCCGATCCGCAGCTCCAGGTTCCCCCGGCTGGCGTTCGGCGCGGGCTCGCCGAACATGACCCGCCATTTGGCCTGCAACTCGGGCACCGTCATCGCCTTCAGCGCCGCCAGCTCGGCCACGACGTCGATCCCCTCTGGCTGGCGCGCGAGCGCGGCCTTTGCTGCTGATTTCCTTGTATTTTTCTTCATGCGTCGTCTCCAACTCGGTTTTGTACCTGTCTCCGACGACGGCGTCTGAGGGCGAGAATGTCCAGCGAACTGTCTCCGCCGAGTGGGGAATTCTCGTTCATTTCCAGTGGGTTGGTGCGCAAGATGGCGCTGGCGAGGATGGCGGCCAGCTCCGCCAGCCGCTCATCAGTCGTGAGCGTCTCGGCAGGCGGCGCGAAGGCGATGTCGTCTTGCATGGGGAGCGAACCTCCTGAGGCGGTTTGCTCCGTGATCGCCGGTCGCGGCGAGAGAATTCAAGTTAAAACAGAGAGTTGTCGTGGCTGCGCGAAACGGAGCGAAGCAGATGGTGCTCGCGATGTGCGCTAGTGGAGACCGATAGCCAAGCTTCCGAAAGGATCCGAGCGCATCTTCGCTTCACAGCGCGGGAAGCCCTTCAACCCGTCAAGCTGTAGGGCATGCCGGTGTCAGGCGCGAATCTAGGCAGATAGCCATTGTTCATGAGGAGAGCATCCACAGTCTTTTCGCTGACGGAGAAGTGGTTGGCTGCATCCTCTATTGCGGTCTCCGAGAAGTCGCTGCCAAGATACTCTACCAAAGAAGCGATTGGGCAGAGAAACTCGGCAGCGAAAGCCCTTTGAAACTTCTGTCGAGCAGTTGATAGATCAGCGGCTACAAGCCAAGAATGCGGAGCCTGCCCAATGGAGCGCACATAATCACCGATGAACCTTGCTAGCTCAAATCGCTGAGCGACGGGGTGTGTCTTTCGCGGAACAAATTTCATCTTACTATCGCCCTTCGGTCCGGCGATCGACGCCTTCGGGCGACCCGTCGGAGTCCAGCTTTCGAGTTGTCCCGTCGACAATCCCAAAAGGCCTCGCAGAGTTTTGTTGTCCATTGCTCCGCGATCTTTTCCAAGTCTTCGTCTCAAGTCACGTGCGGCAGAGACAGCAATTTCCCAGGGCTGCGCGGCGGCTTCATTGATGTTCACATTCAGTAGAGCGTCAGGTGCCCCCTCTATGCCATCTACAAGAGTGAGATCCTGCATCGCACCGATACGATTATTTGCCTCTAGAGCGTAGGCGCCGGACAATTCGGAGAACGCCGCCGCTCCGATCCGATCTTCGAGCTCTATTGCATAGCCCATTAATTCATCAGGGCAGTATTCAGGGTCAAACCCAAGTGAAGCCTCTAATCGTCGCTTCCTGAGTTCGTCTGGAATATTGAGATCTTCCAATATAAAGCCCCAAATCGTTGACAGGTCCGATTTGGCACAACCGACTTCGTGGAGCCGGGCAATGACGCTTTCAATGAGGGAAGATATCTCGTTCGAGAAATGATCCTTTGTGACGTAGTGGGCATGGTTAAGACCGTTCAAGAACCGAACGGAATCCTCTCTATCTTCTTGATGTGCCTGCGCCCAAATTTGGATAGCATCACTGTCAGCGGAGAATACGATCTGAGGCCAAATGAAGCCCATGTTTGCCGCCGCCATCTCATGGCTCATCCTCCATTCATGAGAGGGTATGGCGCTCGCCGTGTCTGGCAAGATTTCATAATGTAAGCGCCACCACGAAGAAGCAAACCACATGGCGAGAGGATAAAGTGAAACGTGCATGTGCTCGCGAATTGTCTTCGACCAGATATCTTCGTTTCTGGTAAGGCAATAGCCATTAAGATAAATGCCGACACGAGCCGTGGTTTCACCAACCTCCGGCTGTACGTCCTTGTAAGAGCTCCACTCATGAGTGATGGTGAATTTTGTCATCAGAGACCCCAGGCTCTCTTTACTTCGGCCGCCATAGGATCTTCCGGTGGCATGGGGTACCCGTGATAACTTCCTTCTCCGTCTCTTTGAGCTTCAAGAGGAATCCCAGATTCAGTAACCGCCCAAATTATCTTCGGCCATCCACCAATGAATTGCTCGCTCACAGAGCCGTTTAAAATTCCTTGCCGTAGATACTTGATTGCGTCATCTCGCCGAAAAATGGAAGCGGTGTCGCAGAGTGTTTTTCCCCTGCGGGGCTGGGCGGGAGGGGTAAGGCCAAAGTCGCCCGGGTTGCGCTTGTGCTCAGGATTTCCAGTATAGACTACGGCTTTGGCTAGCTCTTCCAGCGTCTGTGGGTTAAGACTGCCTGGAGCAGAAAGGCGCCGTTTCAGGTTGTATTTTTGGTACCGCCTCATGATGGATGCCCCTTCAAAGCACTAAGCATGCCGCAGGTCTTGTATGCGAGAATGCTGAGCACGTCGATACTATTGCTCCTGTTGAAGCGAGTTCGTGCCTCATTGTCATTGAGTTATCATCGTCGGCACCTCAATGCAGCGTCGCCCTCCCGACGATCCCATCCGTCTCCAGCCGCAGCGTCGCCCGCCACAGCGGTGTCTTCATGAACATGGCCTCCTCGAACCGGTGGCTGGCCGCTCCGCGCTCCTGCTGCAACAAGCCCGCCCAGCACAGAGGGCGCAGCACCTGGATGTAAAGCTGGCCCATCACCTCGTCATAGCGCGGGAGCGGTCCCGTCTCGGGCTCGCCGAAGAGCACGCGGCGGAGGTAGGCGCCGGTCGCACCATCCTCGGTCTCGATGTTCAGCACGTTCAGGAACACGTCCCAATTGCCAAGGAGCGGAGCGTCGTCGAAGCGCGACATGCTGGCGTGGTTGATGCGGAACAGAAAGAACGGGACGACCGTGCCGAAGATCCGGCCGGGATAGCCAACGAGCGCCTGGCCGGCCTTGGTCAGACGGAACTCGCCCTTGTAATGCCGCCCGAGCTTCATCGCGATCATCAGGTCGTGCAGCACCATGAGCGGGGCGAAGTCCGGCTCGTTCAGGACCTTGTTGACGGCGAAGAGGTCCGCCTCGGTGTGGCCCGGCCAGTCGAACTCGGCCGCGGCCCAGTGCACGAACACGCGCTTGAACGCCTTGGAGGGCGTCAGGGGGATGCCGCCATGCTCGCCGATCCAGGCAAAGGTCTTTTCGACCCCGCGTACCAGCGGCGAATGCGCCAGCGCCGTATCGGTATCGTTGATCTCCCGGAACGCGATCACCTCAGATCTCCCGCGCGAACCAACGGATGCGGCCGACGATGTGGATCTCGCCGGCCGTTCGCTCATATTCGGGGTAGTGCTTGTTGTCGGAGATGACGCGCACCGCGGGCGGGTCGCTGTTCGGGATGTGCTCGAGCCGCTTGGCCACCAGCCCCATCCCGTCGTCCAGCACGAAGATGCCGGGCGGGTTGGGCGCGCGGCGGGTCATGTCGACCAGCACTGCGTCACCGCTCAGCAGCGTCGGCGCCATGCTGTCGCCCTCCACGTGCATGATGCGCAGTTGAGACGGGCTGGCCTTAAGCTTGTGGCGGATCCACGACTGGCGGAAGTGATAGACACGGCCGGGCGTATCGCCATCTTCGGTCACCACCGCACCGCCGCCCATCGAGGGCCGAGGCGTGGCGTGAGCGATGGCCACGAAGGCGTCGTCGGGGTTGTCCACGAAAGGGGGCGTGCCCTCGACCTCGCCGATGCCGTGGATCAGCCAGTCGCGGTCCACCTTCAGCACGCGCGCGACCTCGGCCAACCGGTCGAGGCCGGGGCGGGCGGAGCGGCCGCGCAGGATGTCGTAGACGAAGGAGCGGTGCACGCCGGCCATCTCGGCGACATGGGCGGGCGTCAGGCCGAGCTGATGGGCGCGGGCCCGCAGGCGGTCGGCCAGGGTGTGCTGCTCGGTCATGTTTTCCCCAAGGGTATGTGGATGAAATAGGATAAAACAGGATTGATGCGGACCCGTCAAGCGATTAGAACAAAACCTAAACAATCGCACATGGGAATCGGGGGTCCGGATGGAGATCGAGAAGTCGTATTTCACCCTGCCGGAGATCCTCGAGCGCTGGTCCATGTCCGAGGCGGACCTCGTCTACCTCGCCGAGAACGACCAGCTGCGGCTGTCGATCCGGGTGTTCAACCTCGCCGTGGAGCTCGGCGATTACGAGGAGACGCCCGAGGGGGAGCGATTCTCCGTGCCCTTCGAGCGCGGCCCGTTCAACGGGCTCCTGGATCTCCACGCGCATGACGTCTTCCAGCTGTTCCGTCATGGCGAGGTGAAGCTCAGCCGCTTCCGCTCGCACAAGGCCGACTATGGTTACCTGACGGGGACCGGTGTTCGTCAAGGGAGTTGCCGCTTGGGACTGGTTCATGCTGCGCGCTGTTCCTGGCCGGCCATGGGGGCGCCGCCGCCAGCTTTGTGGGGGAGCGCGTCGGCGCCCCCATGGCCTCCGCGCTGTGTGTCGTGCCGTTCGGGGTTGAGCCAGACGGGGCCGATGGGTTGCCAGTTGCGCGTCCGGCCTGACCATCGCGCGGGGTGCTTTCCGCGCGCGGCCTGGTAGACGTCGTGGCGGTTGGCGAGGAGGGCTTTGTCCTCACCGCGATGGCGCTGGTCGGGGGTGACGAAGCGGATCGCGCTGTGCTGGTGCTGGGTGTTGTACCAGTTCACGAACTCCATCACCCAAGCGCGGGCCTCGTCGATCGAGGCGAACCCCTTGGCGGGCCAGGTCGGGACATATTTGCAGGTCCGGAACAGGGCCTCGGAAAAGGGATTGTCGTTCGACACCCGCGGTCGGCTGAAGGAGGGGGTGACGCCGAGGCGCTCCATGGTCACCTTCATCGTCGCGCCCTTCATTGGGCTGCCGTTGTCGGCGTGCAGGATCAGCGGGTTGATGATGCACCCCTCCGCCCAGACCGCACGCTCCAGCAGGCCGGCCGCGAGTTCCCCGCTCTCGCGCGCGTGGACCTCCCAGCCGGTGATCTTGCGGCTGAAGATGTCGACGATGAGGTAGAGGTAGAAGAACATGCCCAGCACCGGCCCTGGCAGCCAGGTGATGTCCCAGCTCCAGACCTCGCACGGCGCCTTCGCCTGGAAGCTTGCCGGTGGCCGTGACCGGCCAGGCTTGCGGGCGCGGCCACGGCGGTGGTTCTGGCCCCGTTCGCGCAACACCCTGTAGAAGCTCGACTCCGAGGCGATGTACACGCCTTCGTCCGCCAGCTTCGGCACGATCTGGCTCGGGGGCAGGCTCGCGAACTGGGGCGCGTTGCAGGTGTCCACGATCTGGTCACGCTCCGCCTCGGTCAGCCGGTTGGCCGGGACGGGGCGCTCGGCCAGGGGGCGGCGATCTTCGCGCACCGCGCCCTCCGGGGTTTTCCAGCGCTGCAGGGTGCGGGCATCGAGGCCAAGCTCGGCGCAGGCGGCGTCCTGACGCGCCCCGGCAGCCATGGCCTCCTCGACGAGGGCAACGATCTCCTTGCGATCCGAGGCTGGGGTCATTCGTCCCCGCCCTCCCTTGGGCCCCAGATCGCATGCGCTTTTTTTCTCAGCACCATCAACGCGGCTGCCTCGGCCAGCGCCTTCTCCTTACGTGCAAGTTCCCGCTCCAGATCCCGGATGCGCTGCTGCGCGTCCTTCGTCTCCCGCGCGATCTGTCGCGAGGCCGCACGGTCCCAGTCGTTGGCCCGCTCGCAAGCCTCACGCCAGACCCGGATCTGCTCAGGGTACAGGCCCCTGCTGCGACAGTATTCCGACAGCTCCGCCTCGTTCATTGCCGCGGTCTCGATCACCGCGGCGAACTTGTCCCGCGCCGTCCACCCCTCGGGCCCGGCCTGGCCATCGGGGAGAAGCTGGCCGCGCGCCCGGGCCTCAGCCCGCCACCGCGACAGCGTGCCGATCGATATACCCTCCTCCTGCGACAACCGCTGGAGAGGCATGTTATGGGGTGGAAGCATCTTCGCGATCACCGATGCCTTCCGCTCGCTCGAGTACGCCACCGTTCGTCCTGTCCTCCGCCCGCCTCAAGCCATCATCTACTTCTGAAACCCAACGGCAACATCCCTGACAGGGCGGGGGACGCCCGAGCACATCACCGTGCGCCAGCGCGATCTTTTCCTTAGGCGCGAAGAGCGTGACCGCTTCGAGGCCGAGACGGGATTTGCCGGAGCGGCTGCCGGCCCACGACCCGGCGCGTTCCATGCCTCCGCCGACTACCAGGATGTCCGCTGCAACGGTCAGCACTTCCGGCTGGGTGCGATCCAGGCGCAGGTCGTGCGCGCGCTGCACGAGGCGGCGGGTCGCAGCGAGCCCTGGCAGAGCGGGAAGGCGAACTGAACCAGGCGCTGCATGGCAAGAAATCGGAGAAGCTGAGCGAGGACGAACGTCAGCTGGCTTTCGAAGAGCTCGAGACCGCGCTGGCCGAGGTCGAGGAACAGAAGCAGGCAGAGGCTTCCGACGACGACAGCCCCCGGCAAAAACGGGCGAAGGCCAAACGCAAGAGCCGGGATCTGCCCGACAGCCTGCCGCGCATCGAAGAGGTGATCGAACCCGACAGCCTCGAATGCCCCTGCGGCTGCGGCCTGATGCATAAAATCGGCGAGGATCGCAGCACCCGCATCGACATCATCCCCGCCCAGCACCGGATCATCGAGACCATCCGCCCGAAATACGCCTGCCGTGTCTGCACTGACGGCGTGACACAGGCGCCCGCGCCGGCGCGGCTGATCGAGGGCGGGCTGCCGACCGAGGCGTTCATCGCTCATGTGCTGGTCAGCAAATACGCGGACCATCTGCCCTTGTATCGCCAGAGCCAGATCCTGGCGCGCG
>NZ_JAMYDV010000035.1 GCF_024128855.1 Rhodovulum tesquicola | reverse complement strand
GGCGCTACGCCGGAGGCTCCGCGCGCGGCCTCCTACACCACCACCCGGGACACGGCCGGTGCGCCCCTGTCCGGTCTTTTGCCGAAACTGTTGGGCGGTCTAGCAGGTGAGCTGCGCCCTGCGCGCGCTTCTCTTGCCGGACTGCCTCCCGGCGAGGGCAGGGGGGGCCATGCAAGTTGGCTGTCGGCGCGGAAGGGAGGGGGATCACCCGTCTGCACGGAGCCAGAGGCGGAGGAAGGCGGGGACACCCCTTCCGGGCCGGACAGCGGCCGACTTGCATGGGGGAACCGGCGGTTCCCCCAACTCTGCGGGGGCGTTCGAAGCCTGGCGACGAATCCCCCCGGGGCCACGGATCGAAAGAGCCGACGCGCCGGCATCCCCGGCGCGACCGAACCGGACGCGATCCCGGCGCCACGCCGGGTCACCTGTTTCGTCCTCGTTAGGCGAGAAACGCGGGCACGGTCGAGCGGGCTTCGGGGGACGGCGCCCTCCGGCCTGTGCGCATGACCCGAACGCCAGACTGTCGCAGATGGCTCATGTTGCCCCAATCCAGCCATATCGGTGATCTAGCAGGTCGCGATCGCATGGTTCGAAACGGATTGATGGTGCAGGGATGCCGTTCTCACAGGACAAGCTGGACGAGGTCAAGGCGGGGATCGCGCGCGCGCTGGCTGACGGGGCCCTGAGCGATTGGGAGCAGCGCTTCCTGCGGGACATGGGCGCCCGGCTTGATCGACATGGTCGCAGCACGAAACTGAGCGCGAAGCAGTACCGGCTTCTGATGCGCCTCTGCCAGGCGGGCGGCGCGGACCGGCCCGGCCCCGCCATGGCGCCAACACCGGCATCCGGTCCGGGACGACCGACGCGCTTGTCGCCGCGGCCGCCACGCGACAGGTCCCGGCCTTCTGCCCGCCGTAATCCCGGCCGGCGGCGCGGCAACGGGATCCTGCGCAGGCTGAGATCCGCCACCGTGGGTCTCATTGCGATCGTCATGACGATCCTTCTCGTCCAGACCGACATTGACGGCATCCTGACCGGCAGTTCGGATACCGCTCGGGCGGCCACGGGACCGGGAGACGGGATCAGCGGTGTACCCGACCGGCAGGCCGATCCGCGCATCGCGCTCGTTGCCCGCGATATCCAGGTGGTCGACGGGGACACGATCCGGGTTCCCGGGGACAGCCGCCGGGTCCGCCTGGTCGGGTTCAACACGCCCGAAGTGTTTTCGCCGCGCTGCGAGCGCGAGCGCCAGCTCGGCACCCGCGCCACCAGGCGCCTGACGGACATGCTGGACGGTGCCGCGCGCATCGAGTTTCAGCGGGTTGCCTGTGCATGTCGGCCGGGGACCGAGGGCACCGATGCGTGCAATTTCGGGCGCATCTGCGGCAGTCTGTATGTGGATGGTCGCGACGTGGGCGAGGTGCTGATCTCGGAGGGGCTGGCAGCGCGCTACATATGTGGCCCCTACAGTTGCCCGCGGCCCCCCGGGGACTGGTGCGGGTGAGGGCAGCAAGGCGAAATATGGAAGTGATCTTTTCCTTTTTGCTCGGCTCACTCTTGCTTCACGGCCAATGGAAAAGATCCTTGCCTTTTGAGGCCGTCTTGCCTTATTGACCGCAGTTGAAAATGATCTTTTTCATTTGGGCGGGAATAGCCCGCACGGGTGATCGCGCCGCGCCTCGTGGTCTTACCCGTGGAATATTCGCTGGGCACGAGCAGGACAGTTTTTCGAGGTGCCCGTCAGTTAGGTGATACTGGGTATCAGAGACGCCCCACCACCAAAGGTGGATCCGAGGCGAATGCCTCGAAAAGGTCGTTGTACTTCGAGATCGTGACGGGAATGTAGGTTGGTTGCCAACCGTCGAACTCCCCTATCGTGGCAGGATCTGCCGCATCCGTAGACTCGGCCGGACCAACAAGGTTCTCAAGAACCAGCTTGTCCAGGAAGGTCTCGATGTTGGCCTGCACCTTCTGGGCCTCCTGCTCGTACCGTTGCGCGATTGTTTCCACGATCAACCCGAGCGAGGCACCTCGCTCGATCAGTTGCCATACGATGACCCCTATCCCGGTGATCGTGTAATAGTAGCCGCTGTCGAGGCACAGGACGACCAACTCGTCATCGATCAGGCTGGTTTCAAGTCGTGCCTCCGACGGGGAATGTCGACGATCAGTTCCCATGGCAGCCCCTTTGCGATCCGCTTCCTGCGAGGTTGTTTGGCCCGGCGTCATTGGACCGAACGAGACCTCTTAGAATATCCAAGTCGCACGGTGTCAACTATCGCGTGCACGTCGCTGCGGCACGACGACCGACACACCCTCGATGATAGACAAATCCGGCACCGACCCGTAATCGTTGGTCTTGGAACAGGTTGTTCCCGGTTCGGGTGGAGACAGTATTGAAGGCCCTGAAGGAGAGTGTTTCGAGCAACGCGCCGCTTTCACTCGTCCTCAGGATGCGGGTTCGCGACCTGGTTCTGGCCAATCGTCGCGATGAGGTGCCGTCATTCATTGCCGCCGCGATGGCGCAGGAAGCCGACGCCATCTCGCGGCGGCAGCTTTGCGCGGAGCTCCTGAACGAAGCCGGGTTCCACGAACAGTCGGATGAGATCTACGACGGGCTTCTTGCGGACTTTCCCGATCTGGACGACGTGAGGTTGCGCTACGTGAAGCAGCTTCGCCACCGCGGGCGCATCCGCAAGGCGATCTGCGTGGCAGAGACGCTTGAGCGGGCCGGGGCGGATGCTGCGACCCAAAGCATTGTCGACGGGTTACGGCGCGCCGAGCGGCGCTTCTCCGAGAGCGAACCCGACCTGCTGACCGACCGTCCCGACAACCGGATCCCTGCCCTGTGCGCAGCGATCCTGCGCTTTGCCGGGCGCCGACTGCCCGAAACCGATCCGGGCAGGATCGGTCCGGTGGTTCTGATGACCGCCGGACTTGGTGTGGGTGGGGCGGAGCGGCAATTCTGGCTGTTCGCCCAGGGTTTGCACCGCGGCCTGGGTGCGGACCGGATTTTGCGGGGCATTCGCCTTGACGGACCGGTACACGTCGTTTCCCTGGCTGAGGTTCCGTCGGCGCAGCGCCTGCTCTTCGAGGCTGCCCTACCGGGGTCGTTGCCCGCGACCGACGACCTGTGCAGCTTGCCGCCCCAACCTATCGAGGCCGTTGCACAGGGCGACCCGGTAATGGCGGAGATCCTCGCTATAACGCCGAGCGCAGCGCAGATCGGGGTCAGACAGCTTGCCCCGTATTTCCGCCGAACGGGCGCCGCGGCGGTCAGCATCTGGCAGGATGGCCCGATCCTTTATGCCGCGCTTGCCGCGCTGGTTGCGGAGGTGCCGAAAGTGCTTCTGAACCTGCGCGCCCTGTCCCCGGACAAGCACGGAACGCCCTTCCTCCTCCAATATGCGGCGATGTTCCGGGCGCTTGCACTGGTGCCCGGTGTCGTTTTCCAATGCAACTCCCCCAGCGTCGCCCAAAGCTATGCCGACTGGCTGGGAATCCCGACGGACACATTCCAGGTCATTCCGAACGGCTGCGCCCCGCCAACGCTGCGCGGCAGCGATGAGGACGAGGCCTTGTGGACGGACTTTTCTGCTACTACGGCCGATGCGGAGCGCACCGTAGGCTGCATTTGCCGTCTTCACCCCTGCAAGCGCCCCGATCTTTGGCTGGACTTTGCTCGTCACTACCTTGACCGGCGGCCCGGCACCCGTTTCTTGCTGATCGGCTACGGAGAGGCGCTGGACGACCTGCGCTCCAGTGCGCGGCGCTCCGGGTTGGGGGACCGGCTACTCATGCCCGGGTTTCGCAGCAATGTGGGCTTCTGGTTGGGGAAGATGGACGTCTTCGTGTTCACGTCGCGAAGCGAGGGTTTGCCAAACGTGCTGATCGAGGCACAGTATTGCGGTGTGCCCGTCGTCTCCACCCGGGCCGGAGGAGCGTCGGACTGCTATATCGAGGGCGTTACCGGGGCAACACTGTCGAACCTGGACAACCCGGACCTGGACGAGATCGCCGATCTTACCGACCGGATGATCGCGATGTGGCGGGCTGATCCGGCACTGGGTGACCGGGCGCGCGCCTTTGCAGCCGATGCCTATTCCGTCGAAACCATGGTGCGCCGCTATGCCGAGGCCATGCGGGCGCCTGCCGGGGCCGCGTCGGCAAGAGGCGAGAGGGGGGCTTACTGACATGCCTGGCATTTCCTGCATCATTCCCGCCTGGAACGCCGCGGCCTTCATCGAGGAGGCCATCGACAGCGTTGCGAGCCAAGATCGCCAAGTCGACGAGCTGATCGTCGTCGATGACGGATCGACCGACGACACGGCCGCACTGGTCTCGGCCCGCCCGGGCGTAAGGCTCCTGCAGCAAGCGAACGCCGGAGTGGCTGCGGCTCGCAATGCCGGGCTGGCGGCGGCGACCGGTGATTTCGTGGCCTTTCTTGATGCCGACGATCTCTGGACCCCGCGCAAGCTGTCGCTGCAAATGAGCGCATTCCTGGCCGATCCGGAGCTTGCCCTTTGTTTCGGCGGGGCAGAACATCTCGATATCCGACCGGTCGGGTTCCAAGCCTCGCCACTTGCGCTGCCAAGTGGGCCGGAGGCCGGGCGACTGATGGCCGGCCTTCTCGCGCCGCGGCGGGTCTTCGAAAGGGTAGGCCCGTTTGATGCGACGATGACCACCGGGGCTGACCAGGAATGGCTGCTGCGTGCCCGCGGCATGGGCCTGAAAGAGGTCATCCTGCCCGAAATCGTCTTGGTCCGGCGGATCCACGGAGAGAACCTGACATTACGGCGCAATGATGAAAAGCATCACAATTTCATGATGTTGCTCGCCAAGCAAATAAGGGCGCGCAGACAGGCGGGAAGCATGTCGGGCTGTGTCGAAACATGGAAGGCGGACGATGATGACCGCTGACCAGGATGCTGCGCCGCCTCTCCTGCCGCCTGAGGGTCTGGGGCAAATCGAGCGTGTCTTCATGGACCTTTGCCTTGTCGCCGAAGACGCCGTTCCAACCACCTTGGAACGTCTTCTCCAGCGCATCCCGGACGAGCGCGCGGATGTGATTGTCGGGCTGGACAGCCGCATCCGCGACATTCTTGCCATTGCCGCCGTTCGGCTTCTGCCCGTGGCGGACCGCCTGCCTGCAGCTTGGCCTGACAGGCTCAGGGCGGCACTTGCGATGGAGCAGGCCCGGGCCGCAGCCTTCGGGCGGATCGTAGGTCAGGTTCTGGGCGATGCGCGTGTGGCAAGCCTTTCGCCCATTGTTATCGGAGGAGCCGCGATCGCCGCAGGGCACTATCCCGTCGCCTTCCTGCGCCACACCGCGCAGTTGACGCTCCTGATGCCGGACGTGGACGGCTGCGAGCGTGCCAGACCGGTGCTGACCGCTCTAGGCTGTCAACTGGAAAGCGAGACGCCGTCCCGCTCGCGCCGGGTCTATCGTCATCCCACCGGCATGCCAGTGGTCCTGTTCGCCGACCGTGCCTGCACCCGCATGCGGGACTTTCGCCACGCCGATGTCCTTTCAAGGGCCCGCCCAGCCCGGATGGCCGGGTGCCCCTGCCAGATCCCGGCGCCGCATGACCTCTGGACCGAGCTTTGCTACAGGGCGATCGTTTCGGGACCGACCGTTTCGCCGCAATGGCTGCTGGACGCGGTCTGCCTTTTGGCATCCGGCGATGTCGAAGCTGCCGACGAGGCGGCGTTCCGTCAGGACACGAGGATGCGGCTACCCTATGGAGCGCTGGCCCGGGCACTGGAAGCGATGCTGCCTCAGGGGGCACTCAGTCCGGGTCGAACAGAACCAGACGCGCGGTGAAGAAGACTGCAAGCCCGATCACCAGCGTGATGAAAAGGGCGACCATGATGCGGGGATATTCCGGTTTGCCCGGTGCCAGCGGCGGCACCACGACCTGCAGCACGCTGCGCCCGAGCGCGACCTCGGACTGCGCGGAGGCAAGCGAGGCCAGAGCCGCCGACAGAGTTTCCTCTGCGATACTAACCGTCTGGTTCGCCGTCTCGTAATCCATCAATAGCGCATTGAGCGAAGTCGTCCCGCCGCGGGGCTCCAGAAGCGAGCGACGCTCCCTCTCGACCAGGGCATCCAGCTTCTCCAGCAGTTCGCGCAGCCGCTTTGCCTCATAGCTGTCGCCGCTGCCTGCCACCTCGACCCGACCCAGTTCGGTGCGAAGGGCGACGATCTCGCTCTCGGTCCCCGCGATCATCTGGTAGATGCCCTCGATCCTGGTCCGTGGATCGAGTTCGCCATGCTCGATCTGAAGGGCGACGAGCGCACGTTTGGCCTCGATCAGCGAAGCCCGCGCCTCGTTGACGCTGTCCTGGGCGACCGACAGCCGCTTGTCCCGCAGATCGGCACCCAGATCGTCGACATGCGTCGACACGAGGTCCAGAACCAGACGGGCGAGCGCGACGGCCTGGGCCGGTTCGGGCATGCGCGCGTAAACCGTCATCATGCCGGTCTGGATATTCACCGAACTGTCGATCTGGCTGGCCAGTGCATCGTGCGACAACAGGACAAGATCGCCAAGCCCCTCGGCCGCCAGACGAGGGGCAAGCGCGGGATCCAGCACCGCCGAGACAAGCGCGGGCGAGCGAACGAACTCGTCGGCCATGAATACCTGCGCCATCCCCTGGGGTGCCCCGATCGCGCCTAGCAGTCCCGGCGGCGCGGTCTGCGATTCCTGTTTGGGCTGCGAAATCGTCAGGACGGCACGGGTTTCGTAAAGTGGCTTGGTAGCGAGCGTCAGCCAGCCGAATACCGCCGCCAGCGGTGCGAGGACACAGACCACGAACAGCGCCAGGGCCCGATGCCAGCGGGCACGGCGCCAGATTGCCATCCGGGCCTGGATCTCGTCGATCTCGTTGGTTGTCGAGGCATTGGGCTCTGCGGGCTCGTGACCCGGGTCAGGAGCCTTGATGCGCAGGTTCCGCAGATCGACCGGGATTTCGGGCTTGGGAATGGCGGGCGCCCCGGTGTCGAGTTCCTTCACAAGGCGCCTGTCGCGCTCTTCGGCTGCGATGCGTCGGCGCTCTTCGCGCCAGCGGCGCAGTCTTTCGTCTTCGGACGGATCGTCCGGCGGTCCTGTCTCAGCCATACGCTCTTTCCCGTTCGGTCGCGAGTTCGGCGAGTTCTCGCATCTGCTGGCCGACGATGGCGTCATCGCAAGGCATGAGGCGCTCTCCGATCAATGCGAAATGGCGGCTGCACCACCGATTGAGTTGCGCCGGATTGCGCGAGATGAAGACAAGGCCCGCATTTCGCAACCGCGCCCGCAACAGCTGTTCGCACCGGGCAATCACCCGTTCATCGCTGATCAGGATCTTGTCGTCGGCAATGACATGGTCGACGGGCACCGCCAGGCTGATAGCATAGGCAGCAAGTGCCCGCTCCCCCGGCGACAGATACTGGACGGTCCGCCGCAGCATCGCCTCGCCCTCGCACAACCAGGCCACCACGGCGCCAATCTCACCCTCCGGGACGCCGGTCAGGCCCGCGACATGCGACACGTTCTCGGCGAGGGTCAGCAGCGGGTGCAGAATCCCGGCGGAACCTACCGGCCAACCGACCCGGCCCTCGATATGCACATGTCCGCGATCAGGATGCTGGATGCCGCCCAGAACCCGCGCCACCGTGGTCCGGCCGGTGCCACTTGGGGCATAGATGCCGACCCGTTCCCCCGCACGGAAGATGACGGTCTGATCGCGCAGGATCATCTCGCTTCGTCCGGTCCCGGGGCGCACGATGCCGACCTTGTCGAGAAGGATCACAGCCGATACCTCGAAAGCCCCCGCCTCAGCAGGAGTATCTCCGCCGGGAAGGACAGCACATAGGGGATCAACGCGGCGACGAGGACCATCCGCGGATCCGAGATCGGCGAGCTGAACCCGAGGAAATACCCTTCGCGCAAGATCTCGGTAGCGTGGAACAGCGGGCTCCACCAGAGGATGTCGCGCACCGTCCCGGTAAGTTCGTTGGCGGTGTAGAAGATGCCCGAGATCCAGAAGGTCGGCCTGAGCAGGATCGGAACGGCACGGCTGACCGCATCGCTCATCAGCCCCAGGATCGCGATCAACCGTCCCAGCCCGACCCCGAGCATCCATGCCCCGCCCATCCCCAGCACGACCTTCGCAGGGTTTGCCGGTGGCTCTGCGCCGAAGATCAGGATGACGGCCCCGAAGATCACGACCATCATGACGAACATGTTCATCAGTTCGAACAGCGCCGAAGCTGTCAGAAGATCGGCGGGCCGGACGCCGCGGATCACGCGCAGATTTCGGTTCGAGATTGCGCTCCGCGTCATGGTGGTCAGCGTCTGGCGGAACATGATGTAGGGCAGGATGCCGGTCGCCACGAAGATCTCGGCCCCCGCATGGATCGGCGGCACCCGCCCGGTCAGGTTGAAGATCATCACGACGAAGGCCACCCAGCTTGCCGGGATGACATAAGCCCAGAGGAGACCGAACGCGCCACCCGCAAAGCGTGTCTTTCTCTCGCGCCGGACCAGGGTGGCAACGCGGACAGGCCAGGCCGGCAGATGGCCACCGGCTTTCAGGGCATGGCTCACCCGTAATGCTCCCGGTACCAGGAGACGAATTCGCGTATGCCCACCTTCACCGGCGTGTTCGGGCGGAACCCGGTAAGGTGAAACAGCAGATCCGAACTTGCCCATGTCGCGGGCACGTCACCCTTCTGCATCTCCATCATGTTCCTGTCGATGCGCATGCCCAGAGCGTTTTCGATCTCCTCGATGAAATCAAGCAGACGAACGCTGTCGCCATTACCGATATTCACCACCCGGAAGGGGGCGGCAGGGCTGAGGCTGTCCCATTCGGGGATGTCGGCAGGATCGGCCGACTCTGCCGGCGGGGTATCGATCAGATGCCGGATTGCCCGTACGAGATCGCCGACATAGGTGAAGTCGCGGGCCATGTTCCCATGGTTGTAGACGTCGATCGGCTCACCCGCGAGGGCAGCCCTGACGAACTTGAACAGCGCAAGGTCGGGGCGCCCCCAGGGGCCGTAGACCGTGAAGAAGCGGAACATAGTGGTCGGGATCTTCCACAGATGCGCATAGGCATGGGCCATGCTCTCGTTGGCCTTCTTCGTCGCGGCATAGAGCGTGAGCGGCGTGTCGATGCGCTGGTGCTCGGTGAAGGGCATCTCTGTATTGGCGCCATAGACCGACGAGGTCGAGGCCATCAGCAGGTGGCCCACGGCGATCTCGCGGGCAGCCTCCATCACGTTGAAGGTGCCCACAAGGTTCGTGTCGATATAGGCGCGGGGATTCTCGAGACTGTAGCGCACGCCCGCCTGTGCCGCGAGATGCACTATCGCATCGGGCTCGGCCTCGCGGATCGTCCGAAGGATCAGGTCCGCGTCTTCCAGCCGGCCCTCGATCGCGTCGAAATGCGGATTCTGCATCAGCATCGAGTGGCGCCGCCGCTTGAGCGCCACGTCGTAATAGTCGGTCATGCCGTCCAGGCCGGTGACAGCGAACCCCTCGGCCAGCAGTTCCCTTGCCAGGTGAAACCCAATGAATCCGGCAGAGCCGGTGACGAAGATCCTGCGCATCAGCTAGAGGCTCCGGTGGGAATTGAAGAGTTCGACCGTCTGGTGCAGCACGTTGTCCAGACGGAAGCGTGATGCAGCGCGCTCCGCGCCCATGCGGCCCATCGCGCGCAGCCTTGCCCGATCGGCCAGCAGCGCATCGAGCATGGCGGCGACATCGGCTGCATGAACGGTCTCGGCACTCGGCAAAAGAATGCCGGTTTCGCCATCGAGAACTATCTCGCCGGTGCCGCCTGCGGGGGTGGCCAGAACCGGCACACCGCAGGACTGCGCTTCGATGACCACGTTCGGCAATCCCTCGGTCCGGGCCAGATGCATCAGAAGGTCGGCACGCGCGAGGTAGAAGCCCACATTCCTGCGTATACCGGTCAGGAAGATCCTGTCCTGCATGCCCAGATCGGCGATCAGGTCTGCGCATGGCTCCCATTCGACACCGTCACCGAGCAGGACGAAGCGCATGTCCGGCCGTTGACGGGCATGGGCAGCGGCGGCCTCGATCCAGAGCCGGGGGCGCTTGTTCAGGTCGAAGCGGAATACACCCAGAACCGTCGCCGTGCAGCCAGGTGAACGGGCCTCGATCCCGGACCAGAGGGCGTGGTCGTCGGCTTCGCCATCGGGCGTGATGCTCTCGACCGCGTTGGGGATGACCCTGATCGTGCCATGAGCAAAGCCGAGCCAGTCCTCGTAATCGCGGGCGGCGACCGCACTGTTGGCCGACAAGGCCACATGCGGGAGCTCTGCCAGCGCCTTGTAGAGGGTCGGCATTTCCGAACGCAACCGTTCGGGTCGCCGGTTCGGCGGGAGCCCGCGGAAACTCGCGACGATGCGCGGCGTACCGGCGATCAACGCGGCAAAGGCGGCCGCCAGCACTCCACCGTCCTGCCAGAGATAAACGACCTCGGGGCGCGTCGTCCGGAAATAGGCCAGAAGCCGCAATGTTGTTTCCCGAAGATCCGGACGCAGCATCTGCAGCAGTCGCCCCATCCCGTCGGAGACCGTGTCCAGGCCGTCGGAATAGCCTTGGGCAGATTCGTTCAGGATGGTGGTTTCGACCCCGGCCGCCCAGAGCACGGGCAGGAAGAATCCGCCATTCCCGTCTTGATCCGTATGGCGCACGCAGACCCGCACCGGACCGCGCAGTGCATGCGCACCCACAGCCAGACCTGCGCGCTGTCTTTCATGAAGGGCGATTGCGATCCGGGTCATCTGACGTTCTGCTCCGCCCGGCCCCAATTGGCCGGTATAGAACACGACACCTTCGATCCCGTCGGTCTGGCGAACCGGGCGAAGGTCTCGGACGGCCAGTTCCACAATCCGCCGTACCACGTCATCCGTCTCGGTTTCCCGAGCGGCGATCGCACCGCGTCGCTGGCGGTGGATCTCGCCCAGCAGAGCGCGCACGCTATTGCGCGCGCGCTCTGCATTGTCCAGCGCGGTCAGCACTCGCAATGCCTCATGCGGCAGATTGCGCTTCTGGAGGATGCGGGCATAGCGTACCTTCAGTTCGTCATTGGCCACGGGTCCGTCCATGGCCTGCCGCATGAAGTCGTCCATCTCGGCGTAAAGCCGCAACTCGTCCAGGCCAAGCAGCATGGCACATGCAGCCTGTGGGTCGCGGTCGCTTTCGCGGCAGAGATCGTGCAGCAGGGTCAGCCCTGCCTTGGTCTCTCTCTGGCGCCGATACCAGCGCATCAGCAATCTTATCGGCGTCACGGCTTGCGGGAACAACCGCTGCACGTCGGCCCAGAATTCCAGCATGCCCTCACGAGCCCTCAGATTCTCGACGAGGGCTGCATAGGCAATGATGAATCCTTCATGCGGGCGTGCCGATTCCAGATGTGGAGTCAGCAGGTCCAGCGCTGCGCGGGCGTCCTGCGGGGTAAGACCGCGCGCGGCGAGATTCTCAGCCAGAACCAGAATCTCGGCCGATGGCGGCAGCGCGGTATCGTCGTTAGGAATGACTCGAGAAATCAGGCGCATCAGGACATGACGGCCTTTTGCAGGCAGCGGTCCAGCTCGGCGCGCGCAAGCGCATCGTCAGGATCCGCTTCCAGCGTCTGGCGCCAAAACTCCGCGGCTTCGGCATGGCGGCGGAGCCGGACAAGATGGCGCCCGGCAATCCGCGTCAGCCGCGGGTCCGGCCCCATCAGCGTGATTGCGCGGCCGATGTCGTCCATCAGGCTGTCGCCGCCCCGATCAAGACGCTCCCTCAGCCTGGAAACGATCCGCGCGCGGAGCCCGTCCAGCTTCGCCAACGCCCTTTCCCGCAACTCGGGATCATCGCAGGCCAGCAGACAGAGCGCCCAGGCATCGAGCGGGTCTTCACAGAACCTGGCGGCATTCAAGGCCTGTCGTGGCACCTGGGCCATGCGCTGCGCGGCCTCGACGGCATGCGGATGGTCGGGCGCGCAGAGTCTTGCCAGCCGCTCGGCATGGTGCATCACCCGGTCAGTCTGCCGCAGGTTCGCGGCGGCCCGCATCGCAAGAAGTGCGGGTTCAGGCGCCTCGGGCAGGGCTTGCGCCGCGCGTTCGGCGGCGGGCAATGCTTCCTCGTAGCGCCTTGCCAGCAAAGCGACCCGGGCCAGCGCAAGAAACAGTTCGGGAACGATGTCGGCCAGATCGGCATGGTCCGCAGCAAGCGTGATCAGCCCGTCCAGATCCTTGGTGCGGGCCAGAGCCTCGGTTCTTCGAAGCAACGGGCCCCTGAGGCGCTCGGCCGTCTCGGCGGTTGTTTCCTTTGGCAGTCCCGCCGCTGCGGCGAGTTGCAGTTGACGGGCCATGCTTGCGGAATCGTTCTCGTCCGCAAGCATGGTCAGCAGCGTCCGGGCAAGGGCTCGGGCCGCGGGCGAGGTTAGCGCGTCGGCCTGCGCCCCGGGGTGTTCGCGCAGCAACAATTCCAGGGCGTCGCGGGGCCGCCCCTTGGCGCAAACAATCTCGGCCGCCTGCAAGGCTTCGCGGCAAGGCGGCAGGGTCAGGTCGCCGATCCGGTTGTCGTCGAGTTGTAGCCGCAGCGCGAAGGACAGGCCATCGCAGGCGACGGGCACGGTCTTGCGAAGCACGCGCAGTGGGGCAATGGCATCCGCCGCGGCGCAGAGTGCCGCGATCCGGGACAGCCGGTCGACAGGGATCGCGGCAAGGTCGAAGGCGTCCAGCAATGAAGCGGCCTGGTCGTGATCCCCGATTGCCAGCGCATGCGACACGCGGCAGAGTAGCAATTCCTGCCAGCCGGGGCGCAGATGCGCCGCCCAGGACAGCGAGGCGCCAAGACCCTCGATCGTCCCGGCCTCAAGGCGGCATTGGGCATGATCGACAACCAGTGTCTCGTCGTCATGCCGCCGCACGCCTGCGCGGATCAGAGCCTCGCCAAGGCCCGCCGTCATCAGCAGATCGGCCACCCGGTGCGAGAAGTCCTCGGTATAATGGGCAAGGCTTTCGCTGTCGCATTCGATCGCCTCGGCCTGTCCCCACTCATCCATCGCCGCGGTCGGGTTGAACACCCGGGCGCCCAGTTCCAGGGCCACGGACTCGACCATGGCGATCAACGCCGTGCGCGACGCGATCCACCCGCCATCGGCGCGCCGGGCGTCCACATGGGTGACGAACATCACCTCGGGCAGCGCCTGCAGAAGCCAGGTCATGTCGCGACGCAGGGTTTCGGGCGTTGTCCGCTCTGCCCGCACCAGACGCAGCGTATCGCACTCCTCGATACGCTCGGGACGATCCGACCAAACCTCACGAAGGAATGCATCGATCCTGTCTTGGTCCGCATCATGGGCGAGCTTCCAGAACCGCACTGCGCGGGCGTGGTCCGACAAGAAGTCGCGGAAGACGGCGCGCAGGTAGTTCGCCTGGACCATCCAGGGGCCGATCCGAGTCAACTTGGCCGAACATATCTCGATCACATAGGCATCCGAGATGTCATGCCGCGCCGCGAGGGCGTCGACGCGCTCTGCCGTTGCCGCGAGGAAGCGCCAAACCGCTTCGGGCGGCTCGATCTCGCCGCGCATGAACCGCACCTGCTGCACGGCTTCGGCCGAGGAATGGGTAAAGCCGAAGCTGCGCTCCCGATTCAACCGATAGCCATAGATGCCGGACCCGATACGCAGCGGCGTCGCGATGCGGCAGGATCCTATCGGTGTGACGCGAAACATGGGGTCTTCCGCTCTTGTGTGGTCTGCAGTCTAGAGAGACCAGTAGTCGACACCAGCGGGCAAGGTTCTCCCGCGGAAGGCACCCCGGATGTCGGCGAATATTCCGTCCGGCTTCACCCGTCCGGGGAACGCGGGATCCTCAAGATAGGCCTTGTGATCGGCAGCTACCACCAGAAGGTCAAGATCGTGCATCTCGTTGGGGTCGGTCAGTGACAACCCTGACGCTTCGACGGCATCGGGTGCACAGACTGCATCGCTGACCATCACGCTCAGGCCGAACCCGCCAAGCGCCGTGACCAGTTCGATGGCCTTGGAATTCCTCAGGTCCGGCACATCCGCCTTGAAGGACAGGCCGAACAGACCGACGCGCGCGGCGCGCACGGCCCCGCCGCGCAACACCAACCGACGGATCAGAGCGGTCGCGACCTGATTGACCATGGAATCGTTGAGGCGGCGCCCGGCCAGAATGACCTCGGGATGATGCCCGAGCTCTTCGGCAAGCGCGGCGATGTAGTAGGGATCGACCCCGATGCAATGCCCCCCGACAAGGCCCGGGCGGAACGGCGCGAAGTTCCACTTGGTCGCCGCAGCGTCGATCACCTCGTTGGCCGATATCCCGATCCGCTGGCAGATGACTGAAAGCTCGTTCATGAGCGCGATGTTGACGTCGCGCTGGGTGTTTTCCATCACCTTGGCGGCCTCGGCCACGCGGATCGACGAGCACCGGAATACGCCCGCATCGATCACACGTCCATAAAGCGACGCGACCCGGTCGAGCGCTGCGGGCGTGTCGGCCGACACCACCTTGACGATGGTTTCCAGCCGGTTCACCTGATCGCCCGGATTGATCCGTTCGGGACTGTAACCGAGGTTGAAATCGTACCCTGCGCGCAGATCGGAACCGGCCTCGAGGATGGGACCGCAAATGTCCTCGGTCACGCCAGGATAGACCGTTGATTCGAAGATGACGAGGTCGCCCTTGCCGAGATGGGGGGCGATGGTCCGGCACGCGGATTCGAGGGGGGTTAGATCCGGGCGCTTGTCGGGCCGGATCGGCGTCGGCACCGCGACGATATATATGCTTGCCGAGGCCAGAATGGCCGGGTCTACGCTGAAGACAAGATTACTGGCAGCAAGGCGCTCATGCCCGATCTCGCCGGTATCGTCCACGCCGTCGTTCAGCCGCGCGACGCGCTGGCCGGACAGGTCGAAGCCGACGACCCGGCTGAAGACCTCGCCCAGACGCACTGCCAGCGGAAGCCCGACATATCCCAAGCCTACAACGGCGATGGTGTCGGCTTCAATCCGGGTACTGACCCTTTGATCCGCAGAAACATTTTCAATTCTCATGGTTACCGATCCAACTGATTGATCTGGGCTTGCCGGGGCTGCACCCCTCCGCCGGCGACATGCATTATGCGGCTCCAGAAGCCACCTGTTCCGCGCATCGCCTCCGGATGGTCCAGAAGGAACCGGCCGAGACCGGCGACATAGGCATCGAGCCAACGCGCAACGAAGAGCGGCTCGATCTCGCCGGGCGCGGGCGACGGCATCGGGTCAAGCCGGAACGAAGCCCGTCCCTGCTCGAAGGTGATGCACGGAAACAGGGTCGGTGTGCCGATGCGCCATGCAAGCCGCGCGGCGAAATCCGACAGGCGGATCGGCCTGTCGAACAGCAGGCGCTCGGTCTGCCCGGGTGCGCCAGCACCATCGATCGCGATGGCGACGGGCCTGTTTTCGCGCAGGGCCCGCAGAATTTTGCGCCCGACGGCCGCCGTATCGTTGGTCGAGGTCGAGATGAGACTGTCGGTCATGCCCGGCTGGCCAAGATCCGGCAGCGAGGCGACATAGGCGAAGGGCAACCCGGTCTTGCTGAGAACTAGAGGCCCGGAAAAAAGAAGACCGACATGCGCCGACGTCACAAGGGCACCCTTTCCCTGTGCCAGCGCCTTGTCCAGAATCCTGCGCGCCTCCGGTTCGGGCTCAACCAGATCGTAAAGCTCGTCGACCCTTTCGGGACGGGCCTGTGCCCAGTCGAGGATCAGGCCATCTATCCGGGCAAGCTGGCGCGCGTGCCGCTTCCAGTCCGTTTCGGGCCGCACGCCGCGCTCCTCCAACGCCCGCTCTAGCCATGCCATGCGCTCGGCGGGGATTGCGGCTGGATCGTCGCTGGCCAGGATTCGTGCAACCCCATCGGCCAGATCGCCCTGCAGGCTCTGCGCCCTCAACGACAGTCCCGCCATGTGAAGCGCGCGCGCTTCGTCAGCTTGCCCGCTCCGTTCGTAAAGACCGACAAGTCGGCGACGCAGGGCTGTGTTATCGGGAGTTTCGTCCAGAACGGCCCGCAGGATCGCCATGGCCTCGGCGATCCGCCCCGCCTGTTCCAACGCCTGCCCCTTGCGAATCCGCATAGAGGTGTTCAACCGCGCCTCCGGCACCCGCTCATAGGCCGCAACCGCCTGGTCCGCGCGATCGAGCGACAGAAGCAGCCTGGCTTCGGTGTCGATGGTACGCAGATCGTCCGGATCGAAGGCCGCAGCGCGCTGTAGTTCTGCCAATGCAGCTTCTTCCGCGCCACCGCGGCGCAGCAATGCGTCGGCTCGCAGGGCGGCGGTGCGCTCGTCTTGCGCCAGGGCGGGGTTTAGCTCGATCATTGCCAGCACTTCGTCGGCCAGTCCGTTGCGCAGCAGCACCGCGCCCGCCGTCAGCAGATGCGACACATTCTCGATGGGCGCGATCGCAACGCCCCGCGCGGCCTGAAGCGCACCGGAGGTCTGCCCCAGGCGAAGGCAGGCCCGCAAGGCAAGATACCAGAAGCGCGCCGACAGGCCGGGCAGATCGGCTGACATCGTCGCAAAAACCGCAACGTCGCGGTCCCGGCCGGCCCCAGATAGAGCGCTCAGAATACGTTCGCGCATCGCCTCGGGACCATTCGGCGCAAGCTCGGAGACCGCGTCCAGAGCGGTGACAACCTCGCTGACGGATAGCGGCCCGGCGTCCGAGATCGCACGCGACAGAGCTTGCAGCCAGAACCGTTCCTCGATCGGGCCATGCCGCAGCACGCCAGCAAGCATCGCCGCGGCCCGGGCAGGCTCACGCGGACCCAATGCGTGGGCCTCACGCACCAGGTCGAACACCGTCAGCGTGCCATTCTGCAATGCCGGACCTATCCTTTCGACAAGCGACTGTTCGGGCACATCCGCGAGGGGAAAGGGGGCTGTTGTCGGCTCGGACATCTCAGTCTCTCACGTTCGCTGCGACCGAAGTGATCGTTGCAGGGGAAAGTTGCTTCAAGACACGGCTCCAGCGCGTGACGGGCTGCTCCGACACGAAGATCAGATCGCCCGGGCGAAGTTCCATCCGTGTCGCGAGCACCAGGTTCACGATGTTGCCGGCATCGAGGTGATAGATCGCCACCCCGCCGTTGCGCCCATAGCTGCGCAGAACGTAAATCGCAGCCATGTTTCCAGTCTCCAGCGGGACACCGCCCTTGTCGAGAGCGACATCCGAGAGGAACAACTGCCGATCGAAGGGCATCTGTATGCTGCGCGGGCTTCGGGCCTCGCCCACGAGGTAGACGGTATCGCGGGCCACGGCATCCAGCGCGTCGAGTTGGGAAAAGCGTGCCCTCAGCTCCTCGGAGCTCTCGCCCGGATCCACGACCACACTGTCGCCGTCCCGCAACACCACGCGTGACAGCATGGCCAGATCGTCGCCCCGATAGGCATGACTGCGGCCGACGCGATGCAACGTCACTGTCGCGGAACTCCGGACCTCGGCCCGCAGACCGCCGCGCGCCGCCAGCGCCTTGTCCAGAGTCATGGGCACCTGGGTCAGGGGCACCAGCCCCGGCGCGGCCACGGCGCCGTCGACAGGAACGGTGCGCGCATTGAACTCGACAATCTCGATCCGATAGGACGGGTCGGTCTGCCGATTGCGCAGCAATTTCTTGAGCGCGGTGTCGGCCTCAGCGATCGAAAGTCCCCCGATAGAAAGCGCGCCGAGGCGTGAAAGGTCTATCGTGCCGTCATCCCGCACCCGGAATTCGCCCGAGGCACCCTGATCAGCACCGGGCTCGCCGGTTGCAAGCCTGGTCGGAACAATCGAGATCACATCCCCGGGCCCGATCCGGTACTCGGTGACACCCGGCTCCGGAGGCAGGCCGCCGGTCCCTGCCACGCCCCGGAGGGGGCCACGGAACGCAGCTGGCAAGGGGCGTGGAGAATAGGAAACGCCATTCGCAGCCTGGATGGCCGCAGGCGTGAGTTCGATCACATCGAACGGGATCTGGGCAGAGCTATCATCCCGAATGGTCGGCGTCTTGTAGATCGTACCACAAGCCGAGAGTCCGAGGGCCAGCAGAAGGCCGACGACCGCCGGAAATGGCCAGCCTTTTCCCCGGGAATAATCGTTCCCTTGGACACGCGCATTGCAGATGAAGGAGAGAACCAAGCAGTACGCCTCGTACTTGAAATGAATAAACTTTCCCGACGGAAAATACAAACTAACAGCATAGATCAACCCAGACGGGTTGCTTCGAGGCCGCGACACATTGTCCAGCCCGGCGTCGCTGACGAACAAATCGGATGTTGGCCGGACGTCCCCTTCCCAGCGTTGATGACGTGACCGCCCACCGACGGCATCGATGTGCCAAGGTGGGTCTGCAATGCTCCACAAAGGAGGACGGTCACGTCATCAGAGCCCTGCAGGCGAGGTTTTTCATCCCGATTCTGGCTACGCGCGGATCAGTCCGATGGCGCACCAGCGTCTCCTCCATGTCGCTGGTTTGCGCAGCGAAGACGTGCTCGACCCGGGCGCGCACGGCGGACCTGGTCGGGTTGCTGGACTTGCCTCGTTCCATTAGCGGCTTGCCGCGCTTGCCCTTGCGGTGGATGCGGCGCTTGGCCTGCGGCACAGCCGCAAGGTCCAGAACGAACCGGGAATCGCGCGGCCACTTGAAGATCAGGTTGGCGTTCACCGCGCAGGGCCGCGCTTCCTGGGGGCCGTGTCCCGGGTGGTGGTGTAGGAGGCCGCGCGCGGAGCCTCCGGCGTAGCGCA
>NZ_JAMYDV010000034.1 GCF_024128855.1 Rhodovulum tesquicola | reverse complement strand
CCACGCCAAGTGAACTGAGAAACTCCGTCATAGTCTCCATGGAGAAACTCCACCCCTGTTAGCCAACAGAGACGGACTCGCAGAACGGAAAAATCACAGGAAGGTGGGGGCAAAACACCGTTTACGTCTAAAGGGCGGCAAGGCCCGGATCATGCAGGGGCGGCGCAGCGTCGTCTACTACCACATCATGTTCGAGAGCCATCAGATCGTCTTTGCCAATGGCGCCGGCTGCGAAAGCTTCTATCCCGGCGCCGAGGCGCTGCGCGCGCTTGGCTCCGGCGAGCGGTCCGAGCTCTGCAAGCTGTTCCCGGCGCTCAGGCCCAAGACAGGCCAGCTTGACTACGGCCCGACCGCGCGCCCTTTCGCGCGGTTTCACGCCCTGCCGGACAGGCTTTGCGCCCTCTCGCTCGCGCGTCCCCGGTCATCCCCTTGATCGCTGCGTCGGCGGGCCGTGGCCTCTGCCGCTGCATTCACCGCCCGCAGGATGCGGCCGGATTGCCGCCTGCGGCATCATGGCGGATGGGAAGGGGGTCGTTCTTCACGGCACGACGCTTCACCAGACTAACCATTATCCTTCCGGACAGACCGCTTCCTTGACAGCACGTCCAGAGCTTGCGATGCTGTGGCCATAGAAAATGCTGACATGACCATAAGGTGCCGTGACGTTCCGGTAGCCTGTAAGCTTGGTTCGATAAAGGGATAACCTTCGCAAGTCGAAGGAAAAGGGTGCCCCGCATCCGCCCGAACCACTCGACGCTTCGGGCCATGTCGGGCCCGTGCGAAGGCAACCAGAGGAGAGATCCGATGAGAAAGTTTCACCGCCTCGTGGCGACCACGGCGCTTGGGGTCGCGCTGACGGCGACGGCCGCGCAGGCCGATACCTGGCGCTATGCGTTCGAAGAGGCCATGGACGAGGTGCAGGGCATCTTTGCCCAGAAGTTCAAGGCAGAGGTCGAGGCCAATTCCGACCACGAGATCCAGCTTTTCCCCTATGGCACGCTGGGGGAATCCGCCGACACCATGGAACAGGCGCAGGCCGGAATCCTGCATTTCGTGGACCAGTCCCCCGGTTTCACCGGCTCGCTCATCCCCGAGGCGCAGGTGTTCTTCGTGCCCTACCTGCTGCCGACCGATACCGAGACGCTGGCCAGCTTCTTCCGCAATTCCGAGGCGATCAACGGGATGTTCCCCGAGCTTTACGCCGAGCAGGGGCTGGAGCTTCTGACCATGTTCCCCGAGGGCGAGGTGGCGATCACCACCAAGGGGCCGTTCACCACGCCCGAGGATCTGGACGAGGTCAAGGTGCGCACCATGACCAACCCGCTGCTGGTGGAAAGCTACAAGGCCTTCGGCGCGACGCCCACGCCCCTGCCCTGGGGCGAGGTCTATGGCGCGTTGCAGACCAACATCATCCAGGGCCAGGAAAACCCGATGTTCTTCATCGAGTCGACCAAGATGTACGAGGTCACCGACCACGTCACGATGATCGGCCACAACAACTTCACCACCGCGGTCATGGCCAACAAGGACTTCTTCGACGGGCTGTCGGAGGAGGATCAGCAGGTGATCCGCAACGCCATCGACGTGGCCTTCGACCACATCATCGACTATCAGGACGGGCTGCACGAGGCCTCGATCGAGAAGATCAGGGCGGCCAAGCCCTCGATGACCTTCACCACGCTGACCGAGGAACAGCGCGCGCCCTTCAAGGAGGCCGCCCGGGAGGTCGAGGCGCGGTTCATCCAGATGACGGGCGAGCGTGGGCAGGCGATCCTCGAACAGATGAAAGAGGACCTCGCCGCGGCGCAGGAGGCGTCCTCGAGCTGATGACGGCCACTGGCGGGCGCCCCCAGCTTGGGCGCCCGCCTTTTTCGCGCCCCTTCGAAGGATAACGGCCTTGCCGGACAGCCCGTCCCCGCAGCCCCGTCCCCGCACCGATCCCGCAGCGCCGGACAGCGCGGCCGAAACCGCCTATGTCTCGACCCTGCCGGGGGTGCTGGGCAGGCTGGATATGGCCATCGCGCGGCTGGAATCGGTGCTGCTGGCGGGCGGGGTCCTGCTGATGGCGCTGAACACCATCGCCAATGTGGTCGGGCGCTATGTCTTTCAAAGCTCGCTGTTCTTTTCCGAGGAACTGAACCGCATCCTGATCATCGTGATCACCTTCGCGGGCATCAGCTATGCGGCGCGGCAGGGGCGCCATATCCGCATGACGGCGATCTACGACATGCTGCCAGGTCGCGCGCGCAAGGCGCTGATGATCGTGATCGCGCTGGTCACGGCGGCGTTCATGTTCCTGCTGTGCTGGTATTCGCTGCAATACCTGCTGACCCAGGCGGGGCGCGGCCGCGTATTGCCTGCGCTGCAAATCCCGGTCTGGACGACGCTGATCATCGTGCCCATCGGGTTCTTCATGACCGGGCTGCAATACCTGCTGACCGCCATCAAGAACGTCATTTCCAGGGATATCTACCTCTCGACCGCCGTGCTCGAAGGGTATGAAGACGACGAGATGGAGGTCTGAGCCATGGGCATCACGATCTTTTCCATCATGGTCGTCCTGCTGCTGCTGGGCTTTCCCATGATGATCCCGCTCATCATCGGCGCCTTCGTGGGGTTCGTCACGCTGTTCGGCGGCCTTTCCCAACTGGAAACCATGATCCAGCAGATGATGGCGGGGATCAGGCCCGCCTCGCTGATCGCGGTGCCGATGTTCATCTTCGCCGCCGACATCATGACGCGCGGCCAGTCGGCGGGGCGGCTGATCGACATGGTGATGGCCTTCGTCGGGCATCTGCGGGGCGGGCTGGCGATTTCCACCGCCAGCGCCTGCACCATGTTCGGCGCGGTCTCGGGGTCCACGCAGGCGACCGTGGTGGCCATCGGCGGGCCGCTGAGGCCGCGGATGCAGAAGGCGGGCTATGGCGACAGCTTCATCCTGGCGCTGATCGTGAACGCGTCCGACATCGCCTTCCTGATCCCGCCCTCAATCGGGATGATCATCTATGGCGTGGTGTCGAATACCTCGATTGCCGAACTGTTCATCGCGGGGATAGGGCCGGGGCTGCTGATCCTGGTTCTGTTCTCGATCTATTCCTGGATCTACGCGGTGCGCAACGACGTGCCGACCGAGGACCGGGCCGACTGGGGCACACGCCTGCGCGCGGTGCGCGGTGCGCTCTGGCCGCTGGGCTTTCCGGCGATCATCATCGGCGGCATCTATGGCGGCATCTTCAGCCCGACCGAGGCGGCCGCGGCCTGCGTGCTTTACGCGATCATCCTGGAAATGGTCGTGTTCCGCGAGCTTGACCTCGCCGGCCTCTACCGCACGGCCAAGTCCACCGGGCTGATCACGGCGGTCGTGTTCATCCTGGTCGCGGCGGGGGCGGCGTTTTCCTGGGTGATCTCGTTCGCCCAGATCCCGCAGGCGATCCTAGCGGGCGTCGGAATCGACGAGATGGGGCAGATCGGCGTGCTGTTCGTGATCTCGATCGCCTTCTTCATCGGCTGCATGTTCGTCGATCCCATCGTGGTGATCCTGATCCTGGTGCCGATCTTCGCCCCGGTGGTCGGTTCGGTCGGGCTTGACCCCGTTCTGGTCGGCACGCTCATCGTGCTGCAGGTGGCCATCGGGTCGGCCACGCCGCCCTTCGGATGCGATATCTTTACCGCCATCGCTGTCTTCAAGCGGCCCTACTGGGAGGTGATCCGCGGCACGCCGCCCTTCATCGTGATCCTGCTTTGCGTGTCGGTCGCGCTGATCTTCTTCCCGCAGATCGCGCTGTTCCTGCGCGACCTCGCCTTCGACAAGTGACCGCGCCCGCAACGTCGCGACGAAAGGAGGACGCATGTTCAAGTCCATTCTCGCCCCCTTCGACGGGTCGGAGAACGGCAAGCGCGCGCTGCAGAAGGCGGCGGAGCTTGCCCTGCTATGTCACGCGCCCTTGTCGATCCTGACGGTCTACCGCCATCACTCGATGCTCGAGGCGTCGCTGTCGATGGTGCGCAAGGACGAGCCGGGAAACCTGGACGACGTCATGCGCGGCCATGCAAGGGAGGTCGCCGAACTGGGCAAGCAGATCCTGCGCGAGGCCGGGATCGAGGCGCCGCGCGCCTTCGTCAAATCGGGTCCGACCGCGCGAACCATCGTGCGTTTCGCCGCGGACCATGGCCACGATGTCATCGTGATCGGCAGCCGCGGCATGGGCTCCATCGAGGATTACCTTCTGGGCAGCGTGTCCCACAAGGTGACGGGCATGGCGCGCTGTCCGGTGCTGGTCGTCTGAGCCGACACCGCGCCCCGGGTGGTCAAGCGGCCGGTTCCGGTGCTAGAGTGCACATCACGAATGGAAATCGAGCGCAGGGACCCTCTCCCGGCGTGGCCGCTGCCGGGCGAATGGTGGGCTTGTCCTGCCGCTCCCATGTCCACAAGACGGGAGGAAGTGATGTTTTCCAGGATATTGGTGCCTGTTGATCTGGGCCATCTCGACAGGCTTGAAAAGGTGCTGCATGTCGCGGCCGACCTTGCCCGTCATTACCGCCTGCCGGTGGTCTATGTGGGCGTCGTTGGCACCGTACCCGACCAGATCGCGCGAACCCCCGGGGAATTCGCCGACAAGCTCAAGGGCTTTGCCGAGCACCAGGCCGAAACGCAGGGCATCGAGGCGAGCGCGCATGCGCTGTCCAGCCCTGATCCGCAGGCCGAACTGGACAGGCTGCTGCGCAAGGCGGTCGAAACGCTGGGCGCGGACCTTGTGGTGATGGCCTCGCATTCGCCGAGCTGGCTTGACTGGCTGTTGCCCTCGCATGGCGGCAGCGTGGCCGAGCATTCCGAAGCGTCGGTCTTCGTCGTCCGCTGACGCGCCGGACACGAGACAACAAGAAAAGAAGGGACAGACCGCATGAGCGACATCAGAAGCGGCGCATCGGGGGACGATGCCGCCCGACCCGAGACCGAGGCCGACAAGGCGCAGACACCGGCAGAGGACGTTCCCGATATCGAGCCGATCCCGGAACCCGAGGGGGCGACCGAGGTCATCGAGACCGATTACGAGATCGGTCAGGACAATATCGAGAAAAGCTGGACGCTGTCCTTCGACATCCATCAGGTCGTGTTCACCTGGTCGGCGCTGGCGATCATGGCCTTCATCGTGCTGACGCTGGCCTTGCAGGACGAGGTCGAGCCCGTCTTCACCGGCCTGCGCAACTGGCTGACCGGCAATCTGGACTGGTTCTTCCTGCTTTCGGGCAACATCTTCGTCATCGTCTGCCTCGTGCTGATCGTCTCGCCCCTGGGCAGGATCCGGCTGGGCGGACCAGACGCGACGCCGGATTACGGGCTGGTCGGCTGGTTCTCGATGCTGTTCGCCGCCGGGATGGGCATCGGGCTTATGTTCTTCGGCGTGTCCGAGCCGCTGAGCCACTATTCCAGCGCCTTCGGCGGGGTCAGCCTCGGCGAGGACGGCCTGCGCACCGACTGGGCACCGCTTGGCGGGGCCGAGGGCAATGTCGAGGCGGCGACGCGGCTGGGCATGGCGGCCACGATCTTTCACTGGGGGCTGCACCCCTGGGCGATCTATGCCGTGGTCGCGCTGGCGCTGGCCTTGTTCAGCTACAACAAGGGCCTGCCGCTGACGCTGCGCTCGGCCTTCTACCCGATCTTCGGTGAACGCGTCTGGGGCTGGCCGGGCCATGTCATCGACATCCTTGCCGTCTTCGCCACGATCTTCGGGCTGGCGACCTCGCTGGGGATCGGCGCACAGCAGGCTTCGGCGGGGCTCGACTACCTGTTCGGGATCGGCACCAGCAGTTCGGTTCTGATCTTCCTCATCATCTTCATCACCGCCATCGCCATCGCCTCGATCGTGCGGGGTCTCGACTCGGGCGTGAAGGTGCTGTCGGAAATCAACATGGGCCTCGCCGCGGCGCTTTTGCTGTTCGTCATCCTGGCCGGGCCGACCATCGACATCCTGAGCGGGTTCCTCGCCAATCTCGGCGCCTATGGGCAGCATCTTCCGGCGCTGTCGATGCCCTTCGGCCGCGAGGATGCGAATTTCGCGCAGGGCTGGACGGCCTTCTACTGGGCGTGGTGGATCAGCTGGTCGCCCTTCGTCGGCATGTTCATCGCCCGCGTCAGCCGCGGCCGCACGGTGCGCGAGTTCCTGGTCGCGGTGCTGATCGTGCCGACGCTGTTGTCGGTGCTGTGGATGACGGCGCTGGGTGGCACGGCGATTTCGCAGGTCGTCAATGACGGCGTGACGGCGGTGCAGGATGCCGCGCTCGAGCTGAAGCTGTTCGAGATGCTGGCCCAATTGCCGCTGACCGCGATCACCTCGTTCATCGGCATCGTGCTGGTGCTGGTGTTCTTCATCACCTCGTCGGACTCGGGTTCGCTGGTGATCGACACCATTGCCGCGGGCGGCAAGATCAACGCGCCCGTCGTGCAGCGGGTGTTCTGGGCCATTGTCGAGGGGCTGGTTGCAATCGCGCTTCTGCTTGGCGGCGGGCTGATCGCGTTGCAGGCGATGGCGGTCTCGACCGGCCTGCCCTTTACGCTGGTCCTGCTGGCGGCCTGCTATGCCATCATCCGCGGGCTGATGAACGAACCGCGCTGAGGCGCCCGCCCGCCGCCGCGGCGGATCACTGCGCGGCGGCGGGCATCACGCTCCGGGTTTGCCCGGTTCGGCGGGATAATGCCGCCGCGCCAACGGCCGCGCGGCCCACAGCGCGAGCCGGTGTTCCCAGCGGTGCCGCGGGTCGGCCCAGCCCATGCCGGGACGGATCTCCACCTGGGTTTCGCGTTCGGCCGGGACAGGCGCGGGCGGGTAGAGGTGCTGGCGCTCCCAGGACAGGCGGGCGCGCACCGGCGTCTGGAACAGCCCGTCCGGCACCGGCTGGCCCATCCACGCATGCAGTGCCGCCACTTCGGTCTCCGGCGCGGCGGCGAAATCCTCGTAGCGCAGCAGCTTGAACCGCGCACCCCGGGTCGGCCCCCAGCGGTCCAGCCGGTCCTGCCGCGCCCGCCATTCCCGGCCGTTTGCCCAGGTGTCGCGGCGGTTCCCGTTTTCGAGGTTCGCGGCGACCGCCACGGCACGCGGATCGCGCATGAGGTTCAGCAGCAGCAGATCGTCGGGCGCAACCAGCGCGAGGGCCAGCGCCATCCAGGGCTGTCGCGAGGTTTCGATCAGGCAATCCGCCCCGCTGGTCGCCGCGGCGGCCTCCAGCAGCGCCTTCAACCGGGCGAGAAAGGCCGCGTGACGTTCGCGCAGCACCTCCTGCGGGCCGGGCTCGTGCCAGTCGCGCAGCCGGTCGGCATGGCGCTGGAACCGGCGCGCGCCCTCGGCAAAGGCAAGCAGACGCAGCCCGGGCGCGGCACCGAAGGCGGCGGCGATGACGGGGGCATGAAAGGCGCAGTCCCTCACCGAACGGCCGCAACTGCACGCGGCCGCATCGCGCCAGGCGGCGGGCAGATGACATGAAGGGCCCAAATTGACCACCCCCGGCCCCTGCGACAGCAGGAGAGACAGAAGCGTGCCGCCCGACCGGTCGCTCCCCGATACGGCAAGAATACGCGTCACGCCGACCTCACAGCCCAATCCCCGACCGGCCAGCCCATCCGGACGCTGGCGTGGCCGTTTCCGTTGAGGGGGATCTAGTGCAAACGCGCGCTCTGAAAAAGCGCAAGCTGCCGCCATCCGAACCGCGCCCGGTGACGGTTGCCGTGGGCCTGTGTCTCTCGACCGTTCCGGTCAAGGCAGGTGTCGGGACGACGGCAAGCGTGACGACCGGCGAATGGCCGGACCGTCCCGAAGGGCCGGTTCGGCGCGATGCGGTCGGGCGCCGGGTTGGCGATCCTGCGCGCGGGTGGGCTGGGTAACGCGCCTGTTCTGGCAGGTCGCGGGGCCGGGCCGGTTGCGACTGTGCCCGATGGTGCGCGTCACTTGCCCGCGTTCAGGTGCGAGGATTTGTAGCTGGCCATGAGATCGTTGAACTTGCCGCCCTGGACCGCGATATGGCCGCGCAGCGCCTCGGACACGGCGTTGGCATCCCCCGCCTCAAGCGCGGCAAGGATCGCGCGATGCTCGGCCAGCGACTGGTCCAGCCGCCCCCGCACCCGCAATTGCAGCCGCCGGAACGGCTTGAGCCGGCGGTGAAGCTGGCGGGCCTGCTCGGCCAGGAAGCCGTTGCCCGAGGCGGCATAGATCAGGTGGTGGAACCGCTCGTTCTCGGCATAGTAGCGGTCGTGGTCACTGGCGGCGGCCGCATCCTCGCAGGCGATGACCGTCTCGCGCAGCGCGGCCAGATCCGCGGCCGACACGCGCCGCGCCGCCAGCCGTCCGCAATAGGCTTCAAGCTCGGCCATGACCTCGAACATCTCGACCATGTCGGTCAGGCCGGGATGGCGCACGAAGGCGCCGCGATGGGGCACGAGGTCCAGCAGCCCCGAGGCCGCAAGGCTCTGGAACGCCTCGCGCAGCGGCGTTCGGGAACAGCCGAACCTTTCGGCCAGCGAGGTTTCGTCCAGCCGCTCGCCATTGGTCAGCTCGCCGGTCACGATCATCTGTTCCAGCGCCTCGCGGACGCCGTCTGCTCTGCGCGGCTGCATGGGTTCCTGTCCGTCTTTTGCCCCGGGTCATGGTAGGACGGCGCCTTGTATTCAGCAATGGATATCTTGTATACAAAATGGTTGACGCCACATGCAAAATGCCCTTTCCTGCCCGCATCATTGTTGAGGAGCAATGAGCTGGCGCATGGGGTGACCCGCCCTGTGCGCCCAATCAGGGAGGAAGACATGAGGTTCTTTTCGATGGCCGCCGCCTCGGTGCTGGCGCTTTCCACGCTTGTCGGTGCGCAAGGCGCCGAGGCGCAGCAATTGCGCCTGTCGCATCAATGGTCGACGACGGATATCCGCCACCAGGTCGCGCAGATGATCGCCGACGATCTGGAGGCCGCCGATGTGGGCCTGTCGATCCGCATCTTCCCCTCGGCCTCGCTATTCGCGGCGACCGAGCAATACCTGCCGGTCAGCCGGGGCCAGCTGGACATGACGGTCTATCCGCTGTCCTATGCCGGCGGCCAGCGGCCCGAATTCAACCTGACGCTGATGCCCGGCCTCGTGCGCAACCACGACCACGGCGCACGGCTGAACGCCTCGCCCTTCATGGACCGTCTGGAAGAACTGATGGCCGAGGATGACGTCATGGTGCTGGTCCATGGCTACCTGGCAGGCGGCTTCGCGGCCAAGGGTGAGTGCGTCACCCGCCCCGAGCACATGCAGGGCCGCACGGTCCGCGCGGCCGGTCGGGCCTTTGAACAGATGCTGGCCGCGGCGGGCGCGTCGATCTCGTCCATGGCTTCGTCCGAGATCTATAACGGGATGCAGACCGGCGTCCTGAACGCGGTCAACACCTCGTCCTCGTCCTTCGTCTCGTTCCGGCTTTACGAACAGGTGGATTGCTACACGCCCGCGGGCGATGTGGCGCTGTGGTTCATGTATCAGCCCCTGTTGATGACCAAATCGACCTTCGAGGGGCTGAAGCCCGAGCAGCAAGAGGCCCTGCTGGCCGCCGCGGCCAGGGCCGAAGCCTGGTATCTGGAACAGGCCAAGCTGGACGATTCCCGCTCGGTCGAGGTGTTCCGCGAGAACGGCGTGCAGATCGCGGAAATGAGTGCCGAGGATTTCGAGGCATGGCGCGAGTTGGCGGTGGAATCGGCCTATGCCGCCTTTGTCGCGCAGGTACCGAACGGGCAGGAACTGCTGGATCTGGCCCTCGCCGTCGAGTGACGGGCCGCCGGGCGGGGGGGTGTGGCCCCGGTTGCACCCTTTCCGGCCACATCTTTCGGGGGATTAGCAGGAGTCGGGCGTCATGGCCTTGACCAGGGACGACGCCGCGTGGCGGCGCAGCGCGGACGTGCTGATCCGCGGCATCGGCGGGATTTCCATCTTCTGCGGCTGGATTGCCGCAGGGATGATCCTGGCCTCGGTCGTGATCACCTGCCAGATGATCTTTGTCCGCTTCGTTCTTGGCCAGTCGACGATCTGGCAGACCGAAACCGTGATCTACCTGATGATCGCCGCCACGATGCTGGGCCTGCCCTATGTGCAGAAGCTGCGCGGGCATGTGAATGTCGACCTGCTGCCGATGTGGCTGCGTCCCCGTCCGCGCAAGGTTCTGGCGGTTCTGGTGCTGGTTGCGGGGATCGTGGTGCTGTCGGTCATGGCGTATCACGCCTATGACCACTGGCAGACCGCGTTCCAGCGCGGCTGGCGGTCGTCCAGCGTCTGGGGGCCGCCCCTGTGGATCCCCTATCTGGCGCTGCCGCTGGGCTTTGCGCTGTTCATCCTCCAGATGCTGGCCGACCTGTTGGCCCTGCTGATGGGCCGCGACACCCCCTTCGGACTGGAGGCCGAGTGATGGACCCGCTGCTGCTGGGCGGTCTTGTCGCCCTTGTCACCATCGCCGTGCTGTTTTCCGGCGTCTCGGTCGCCACCGGGCTGTTGATCGTCTCGGCGCTGTTTCTGGTGATCTTCGACGGGCTCTGGGCGCTGGAACTGTTGCCCGAGAAGTTCTTCGGCAAGCTCAATTCCTTTGCGCTGCTGTCGATCCCGATGTTCATCATCATGGGGTCGGCGATTTCCTCGACCCGGGCGGGGGCGGACCTGTACGAGGCGCTGGAACGCTGGCTGACGCGGGTGCCGGGGGGGCTGGTGATCTCGAATCTCGGGGCCTGCGCGCTGTTCTCGGCGATGTCGGGGTCAAGCCCGGCCACCTGCGCGGCCATCGGCAAGATGGGCATCCCCGAGATGCGCAGGCGCGGCTATCCCGACACCGTGGCCGCGGGTTCGATCGCGGCAGGCGGCACGCTGGGCATCCTGATCCCGCCCTCGGTCACGATGATCGTCTATGGCATCGCCACCGAAACCTCGATCGGGCGGCTGTTCCTGGCCGGGGTGCTGCCGGGGCTCTTGCTGGTGGGGCTGTTCATGGCCTGGTCGATCTGGTCCACCTGGCGCAACACCGGCCTTTCGGTGATGTCGGCCCGGCGCTACAGCCTGCGCGAGAAGCTGGAAATCCTGCCGCGCGTGATCCCGTTCCTTCTGGTCATCCTGGGCGTGCTTTACGCGATGTATGGCGGCATCGCGACACCGTCCGAGACCGCGGCGGTGGGCGCGATGCTCTGCCTGCTGATGGCGGTCGTGATCTACCGGATGTGGGCGCCGAAATCGCTATGGGTGGTGCTGCGCGATTCCACCCGGGAATCGGTGATGATCCTGTTCATCATCGGCGCGGCGGGGGTGTTTTCCTACATGCTGTCCTCGCTCTACATCACGCAATCCATCGCGACCTGGATCTCCGCGCTCGAGGTCAATCGCTGGGTGCTGATGGGCGCAATCAACGTCTTCCTGCTGGTCGCAGGCTTCTTCCTGCCGCCGGTGGCGGTGATCCTGATGGCCGCGCCGATCCTGTTGCCGATCATCCTGGCCGCCGATTTCGACCCCTACTGGTTCGCGGTGATCCTGACGATCAACATGGAAATCGGCCTGATCTCGCCGCCCGTGGGGCTGAACCTTTACGTCATCAACTCGATCGCGCCGGATATCAGGCTGAAGACCATCCTGACGGGCTCGCTGCCCTATGTGGGTTGCATGGTGCTGGCGATCCTGATCCTGTGCGTCTTTCCGGGCATCGCGACATGGCTGCCCGACCTGGTGATGGGGCCTGCGCGATGACGCGGACGGGGTATCTGGGCGATCTTCTCGGCCAGCTTGTCGAGCGCCGCTTCGCGCCGCTGCGCGGCAGTCCCGGCAAGCCCGTGGCCGAGATGTGCGCGGCCCTTCTGGCGGGCGAGGGCGAGGTGTCGACCATGCGGCTGGCCCGCGACATCCTTGCCGCCTATGCCCGCATGGACATGGGCGCGCGGCGCGAATTCTTCGCGATGCTGGCGCGGGATTACGACATCATCCCCGATGCGGTCGTGCAGGCCGCGCAGGATTACGGCGCGACCGGGGACGCCCCCGCCCTGAGCAAGCTGCTGGAGGCGGCCGAGCCCCGGCGGCAGGCGCTGTTCCGCCGCCTCAACCACGCGCCGGGGGCGACAACCGGACTGGTGCGGATGCGCCGCGACCTGCTGGCGCTGCTGCCCGAGATGCCCGACCTTGCGCGGGTGGACCTGGATTTCGTGCATCTGTTCCAGTCCTGGTTCAATCGCGGCTTTCTGGTGCTGCGGCAGGTGACATGGGAAAGCCCCGCGCAGCTTCTGGAAAAGATCATCGACTACGAGGCCGTCCACGCCATCGGCGACTGGGAGGCGCTGCGCGCCCGCGTCGGTCCCGAGGACCGGCGATGCTTCGCCTTCTTCCACCCCGCCATGCCCGACGAGCCGCTGATCTTCGTGCAGGTGGCGCTGGTTCGCGGCGTGCCGGGCTCGGTGCAGGAACTGCTGGCCTCGGACCGGCCCATGCTGGACCCCGCCGAGGCCGATACGGCGGCCTTCTATTCGATCTCGAACTGCCAGGCGGGGCTGAAGGGGATCAGCTTCGGCAATTCGCTGATCAAGCAGGTGGTCGCCCTGCTGCGCCAGGAATTGCCCGACCTGCGGAAGTTTGTGACCCTCTCGCCCATCCCGGGGCTGGGGGCATGGCTGCGCGAACGGGCCGAGGGGGGCGACAGAGCCGCCGCAAGCGTGCTGGAGGCCGCCCCGCCCCGGGACGAGGCGGCGCAGACCGCGCTGCGTCGTCTGGCCGCGCTCTACCTTCTGGAGGTCAAGGACAAGCGCGACCGCCCGCGCGATCCCGTCGCCCGGTTTCACCTGAACAACGGCGCGCTGGTCCATGACATCCATGCCCGGGCCGATCTGTCGGATCGCGGCATCGCGCAGTCCTGCGGCGCAATGGTCAATTACCTCTACGATCTCGATCAGGTTGAAGCCAATCACGAGAGTTTCGCCAGCCAGGGCCGGATCGCCGCCACCCGCAGCGTGCGCCAACTGGCCCGTGCCGCGCAGGAATGACCGGAACGGGCCATGTCGCGCCGGCCCGAACAGGAGTGTTGAGCCATGTCCAACCCGCTTTACGACGCCCTTTTCGCGCCCCTTGCCGGGCAGGAACGGCCCTTTCTGACGCTGCCGGATGGCAGCGTTCTGAACGCGGATGCCTTTCACCGCATGCTTGCCCGATTTGCGAACGCGCTGCGCGCTGCGGGCATCGCGCCGGGCGAACGTATCGCGGTGCAAGCCTCGAAAACCCCGCAGATGCTGGCTGTCTATGGCGCGGCGGTCGCAACGGGGGCGGTCTTCCTGCCGCTGAACACGGCCTATACGGCGGAGGAGCTGGACTATTTCGTCACCGATTGCGGCGCGCGGCTGTTGCTGGTCGATCCCGACCGGGTGGATGCGCTGACCCCGCTGGCGCAAAGGCTGGGCGTGCGGCTGGAAAGCCTTGGGCCGGGCGGCAGTTTCGACGCGCTGGCCGATGCCAGCCCCGACAGCCTGACGCCCGCGCCGCGCGGGCAGGACGATCTGGCGGCGCTGCTCTACACCTCGGGCACCACGGGGCGGTCGAAGGGCGCGATGCTGAGCCAGCGCAATCTGTTGTCCAACGCGCGCACGCTGGTCGATCTGTGGCGCTTCACCGAAGCCGACGTCCTGCTGCACGCCTTGCCGATCTTTCACACCCATGGGCTGTTCGTGGCCAGCAATGTGGTGCTGCTGTCGGGCGGGCAGATGATCTTCCTGCCGAAATTCGACATCGAGCAGGTTTTCGTGCTGCTGCCCCGGGCAACGGCGATGATGGGCGTTCCGACCTTCTACACCCGGCTGCTGGACGATCCGCGGCTGGGGCGCGGGACGGTCGGGCATATGCGGCTGTTCGTGTCGGGCTCGGCGCCGCTGCTGGCCGAAACCCATCATGCGTGGTCCGAGCGCACGGGCCACGCCATCCTCGAACGCTATGGCATGACCGAAACCAACATGCTGACCTCGAACCCCCATGACGACGCGCGCCGGCCCGGAACGGTGGGCCTGCCCCTGCCCGGCGTCGAGCTGCGCATCACCGACCCGGAGACCGGCGCCGCGCTGGCGCAGGGCGAGACCGGCATGATCGAGGTGCGCGGGCCGAACGTGTTTCAGGGCTATTGGCAGATGCCCGAAAAGACCGCGGCCGAGTTCCGCCCGGACGGCTATTTCATCACCGGCGATCTGGGGCTGATCGACGATCAGGGCTATGTGACCATTGTCGGACGGGCCAAGGACCTGATCATCTCGGGCGGCTACAACGTCTATCCCAAGGAGGTCGAACTGGTGCTGGACGAGATGCCCGGCGTTCTGGAAAGCGCGGTGATCGGCCTGCCCCATCCCGATCTCGGCGAGGCGGTGGTGGCCGTCCTGGCCGCAAGCGGCGCAGGGCCGGACCTGCCCGCGATCCGCGCCGCGCTGTCCGACCGGCTGGCGCGCTACAAGCAGCCCCGGGAATACATCATCCTGCCCGAATTGCCGCGCAACGCCATGGGCAAGGTCCAGAAGGCCGAGTTGCGCAAGACCCATGCCGACCTGTTCAGGGAGACCGCCCGATGACCGAGACCCGCGCCGTCATCTTCGAGGCACCCGGCGGGCCCGAGGTGCTGAAACTTGTCCAGCGCCCCGTCGGCGACCCCGGCCCGGGCGAGGTCCGCATCCGTCACCATGCCTGCGGGCTGAACTATATCGACATCTACCAGCGTTCCGGCGTCTACCCGATGCCCCTGCCCCAGGTTCTGGGCATGGAGGGCGCAGGCGTGGTCGAGGCCGTGGGCCAGGGCGTCACGCATCTGGCGACCGGCGACCGCGTGGCCTATGCCGCCGCGCCTCCGGGCGCCTATTGCGATGTTCGCGTGATGTCGGCCGCGCAGGTTTGCCGCCTGCCCGATGGCATCGACTTCCGCACCGCGGCGGCGATGATGCTGCAGGGGTTGACGGTGCACTACCTGTTCCACCGCACCGTGCCGCTGAAACCGGGCGATACGGTCCTTTTCCACGCCGCGGCCGGGGGGGTCGGGCTGATCGCCTGCCAATGGGCGCGGGCAATGGGCATCCGGCTGATCGGCACCGCGGGCACGGACGAGAAATGCGCGCTTGCGCGCGCCCATGGCGCCGCCGAGACGATCAATTACGAGCGCGAGGATTTCGTCGCCCGCGTGCGCGAGCTGACCGAGGGGCGCGGCGTCGATGTGGTGATGGATTCGATCGGCGCGGCGACCTTCGAACGCTCGCTCGACTGCCTGCGGCCCGTGGGCATGATGATCAGTTTCGGCAATGCCTCGGGCAAGGTGCCGCCCTTCGATCTGGGCATCCTGGGCGCGAAGGGCAGCCTGCAACTGACACGGCCGACGCTGTTCACCCATATCGCCCGGCATGAGGATTGCCAGGCCATGGCCGCGCAGTTGTTCCGGATGGTCGAAAGCGGCAAGGTGGCGATCCGCATCGGGCAGGAATTCGCGCTTGCCGATGTGGCCGAGGCGCACCGCCGGATGGAAGCCCGCGCAACCACCGGAAGCTCGATCCTGTTGCCCTGAGGGGGATGCCCGGCTGCCCCGCCCGCCGGTCCGCGCCGACAGGCCGGGACAGGTCACGGCCGGAATGTACCGACCGGCAGGGCGGCCTTTCCGCGAGATCACGCCGACCGGGCGACCGCGCCCATTAGGCTTTCCTTAAGTCGGCATCGTCAGGAAAGGGGCGCTTGCGACATGAGCGAATCCGTCGCGATAACGCCCGGCGGGTCGTTCGGAGCTGAAGAGGAGTTTCGCAAATGAGGAAAATGCTGGCCGCGCTTGTCCTGGCGACAAGCCCCTGCATGGTCGGGGCCACCGAAAGCCTGAACGTCTTTACCTGGGACGGCTATGTCCAGCCCGAAGACGTCGCCGAGGTCAACGCGATCCTGAAGGCGCAGGGCTACGACATCGAGGTGAAGGTCATCGACACCCTGGCCGAGGGGCCGCAGCAGATGTACGACACGCTCCGGACCGGCACTGTCGACATCGCCTTCCTGACGCTGAACTACATCAACATGGAGGGCATCCCGACGGCGAACCTGCTTCAGCCGATCGACACGGACTCGCCCCGTCTGCCCAATTACCGGCATCTGTCCGGGTCGCTGACGCGGATCGGCATGGGCATGGATGGCGATGACGTTCTCTACATCCCCTGGGGCGGCGGCGCCTATGGCATCTGGGCGAACATGGACAAGATCGACACGCCGCCCGCCCGCGTCGCCGATCTTCTCGACCCGCAATGGAAGGGCAAGCTTTCGCTGACCCTGGGCCAGGTGCAGCCCAACATCGCGCTCGCGCTGCTTGCGGCGGGCAAGCCGCCCTTCGACGTCAACGACGTCTCGGGCGACCGGGCGGCGCTGCAAGCCTATTCCGATCCGAATGGCGAATTGCAGGGGATGGTCACGGCGCTGTACGCGCAGGTCGGCCATTTCTGGGACACGGGGCCCGAGTTTCGCGACGACCTGCTGCTGGTCGCTTCCTACGGTCCGGGCGCATCGGCCCATAACGCCGAGGGCAACAACTGGCAGATGGTCCGGTTCGAGGAGGGCAGCACGGTCTGGCTGGACACGATCAACTTCGCCAGACATCTGAACGGCGAGAAGCTGGAAGCGGCCGAGATCTTCGCCAACCACTTCATCGGCAAGGACGTGCAGGAGCGCGTGGTCAACGGGCTGGGCATGGTCGCGGCCTCGACGCTGGTGGATGCGAACCCGCTGATCGAGGCGAACCCGGATTTCTACGATGAATCCATGTTCTGGCCGCCCTATACCAAAGCGGCCAACAACCTGATGGAACTCATCTCCAAGCGCGCCTTGCAGGGCGGCAGCTGATCCCCGGATCCGGCTCTTCGATGCGCCGCGGACGGGACGCCCCCGTTCCGCGGCGTGTCATTTCATGTCTGCGGCCGGGGACGGCCCGGTGGTCTGCCTTGTCCGGGCTTGCGAAAGTTGCATAGCGGTCTTGCGAAAAGTGCCGTTTCGGCGAAACGATCGCCGTCAAGACGCCAAGATATTGAAAAATAACACCAAGGAACAAAGTCAGCTTCCGAGGAAGGGGAGGCTTCCGTCTCGTCAGCCAGGGGACGCGTTAAGCCGAATTAAGGATTCGGACCGCAGGTTCACCCCAACACGCGAAACGACTCGGAAGGCCGACATGATCAAACTCAGCAACATGCCCGTCAAACGCAGGCTTCTCGTTCCAAGCCTCACCGCGCTGTCCCTGTTCGTCTTCGGGTTCTCGGGGTTCTGGGCACAGCGCTATTCCGCGGCGCTGTCCGCCGCGTTCGAAGAGCGCGCCGAGCTGATGACGACCTTCGTGCTTCCGCCATTGGGGCGCGCGATCTGGGATTTCGATGCCGATCTGGCCGGAACGAACCTTGCCGCCCTCGGCGAGTCGGACATCTTCGCGTTCGCCCGCGTCGTCACGGGCGGGGCGACTTTCGCGGAGTTTGCCGGCACCGGCCCGATCGGGGCCGAACCGATCGCCGCGATGGAGGCCATGGTCGAGGCCGGCCAGACCCGCCTGGAGGATGGGGCGACCGTGATCGTCCGCACCCCGATCCTGCTGGATGGCGACGCGGTGGGCGAACTGTTCCTCGGCCTTGACCGTTCGCCAATCAGCGGCGCCGTCGCCCGGGCCAACCTGATGTCGGCCATGATCGGCATCGGGGCCTTCGGGATGTTCGCCTTCGTCCTTCTGCTGATCTCCCGGTCGGTGACGCAACCCCTGGTGCAGATCGTCCAACGGGTCGATAAACTGAAACAGGGCACGACGGATATCGACATCCCCGAGGCGGAGCGCCGGGATGAAATCGGCGCGCTTGGGCAGGCGCTGGTCCAGTTCCGCGACACGCGGCGCGAAAGCGAGGATCGGGCAAGGCTGGAACTTGCGCGCCAGGACAGCCAGCGGCGCGTCGTGGATGCGCTGAGCGAGCGGCTGTCGGCCCTCGCACATGGCGATCTTTCCGAGACCATCGCGGTCCCGTTCTCCGACGAATACGAATGCCTGCGGCGCGATCTGAACGCGACCATCGACACGTTGAACGAGTTGATGGGGTCGGTGGTGGCGAACGCCCAGGAAGTGCAGGCGCGGGCGGTCGAAATCAGCGATGCCTCGGAAGATCTCTCGCGGCGCACGGAGAACCAGGCCGCGACGCTGGAGGAAACGGCGGCGGCGATGGATGAGCTGACATCGAGCGTCCGGTCGACGGCGGACCGGGCCGCCGATGTCGACCGCGTGGTCCAGGAGGCCCGCAACGACGCGGAACAGACCGGCGATGTCGTGAAGAAGGCGATCGCCGCCATGTCCGAGATCAAGCGTTCCTCGGACGGGATTACCCAGATCATCGGCGTGATCGACGATATCGCGTTCCAGACCAACCTGCTTGCCCTGAACGCGGGCGTCGAGGCGGCCCGGGCCGGCGAGGCGGGACGCGGCTTTGCCGTGGTCGCGTCCGAAGTGCGGGCCCTGGCCCAGCGATCTTCGGAAGCCGCAAAGGAGATCAAGGCGCTGATCGACACCAGTTCGGAGCAGGTGACCACGGGCGTCGCGCTTGTGGACAATACCGGTGACGCGCTGTCGGCAATCGTCGCGCGGGTGGGAAACATCGCGGAACTGATCGGCGAAATCGCGACCGGCGCAAGCGAGCAATCGGTCGGCCTGGGCGAGGTCAACACCGGCGTCGCTGAACTCGACCGGGTGACGCAGCAGAACGCGGCCATGGTCGAAGAGGTCACTGCCGTCAGCATCACCCTCAAACAGGAAGCCGATGCCCTTCAATCGCATGTCGCACGATTCAGGCTCAGGAACCAGGGGACCGACAGCTATTCCGCGCGGGCCGGAGCCGCGGTCGCATGACATGCTCCGCCCCCGCCGCGCCGACGCCGCAATGACGGATTTCGCCAGCACTGCCGCCGTTTGCGCAGGCCGCCCCTGGGGGACAGGTTTCACGGCCTGAAACAGACCATCCGCGGGATCAATCCCCGGTCGTCGACAGGCGTTCGCCCGCGCTTGAGGACGGACGATGAAACGAAGGCGGTTCACGGCCGATCCCGCGCATGGGGATCGGTCATCGCGATGTCACGCATGTCCGCGCCGCGCGGATACCCCCGGACGATGCGCCGGAAGAACACCTCCGAACTGGCCGTGTGGACCACGTCCGCCGGGCCGTTCTCCGGGATCTCGGCCATCTCTGCCTCGGCCGAGGCGGTTCAATGTCGGTCGTTGAACGGCTCATTCTTCCCCTTCCCAGCGTGGCCTGCTGCCGGTTTCGTGGACAGCAGGTTAAGCTAGCATAGCGCGGGCCTCGAACTCCATGGGGCTGATGTAGCCCAGTTTCGAATGCCGTCTGCGCGGGTTGTAGAAGCGCTCGATGTAGTC
>NZ_JAMYDV010000033.1 GCF_024128855.1 Rhodovulum tesquicola | reverse complement strand
CATTCGGCGCTTGGCGGAAGGACACCGGTTGAGGCCCATCAGGGCCAAGACCTGAAGGCGGCGGCATGATCAACAGGCAAGCTTAGCAACGCCGCAAATCTGTCCAGAAAACGGGGACCACCTCACATCCTCCCCCTCGAAAGCCCCGCCCTTCTTCTGGCTGGAAATATCCCGGGGGGTCCGGGGGGCAGCGCCCCCCGGCGGGTCGCCCCGGCGCAAGCCGGGGCGAAACCCGAAAAGGCGCCCCCTTGCAACGAAACCGCCCCCGCCATCGCTGGCGGGGGCAATCCCTGTCCGGCTCGCGAGGGCCGCTTATTCCTCGCGGCTCTCGGGCGTTTCGACGAGGCCGAAATCATCTTCGTCCGGCTCCATCACGTCCATCGGGGCGACAAGCGCGGCCGCCGCCTCGGCCTCGGCGCGACGCGCCTCGATCACCTTCTGGTCGCGCTCGGAGGCGATCCGGCGCACGCGCTGGCTGGCCCCGCCGGTGCCCGCCGGGATCAACCGGCCGACGATGACGTTCTCCTTCAGCCCGACCAGCTTGTCGCGCTTGCCCTGCACGGCCGCCTCGGTCAGCACCCGCGTCGTTTCCTGGAAAGAGGCGGCCGAGATGAAGGACCGGGTCTGGAGCGAGGCCTTGGTGATGCCGAGCAGGATCGGCTGGCCCTCGGCGGCGCGCCCGCCCTTGGCCATGACCTTCTCGTTGACCGCGTCGAACTCGGCCTTGTCGACATGCTCGCCCTTCAGCAGCGTGGTGTCGCCCGACTCGAGGATCTCCCACTTCTGCAGCATCTGGCGGACGATCACCTCGATATGCTTGTCGTTGATCTTCACGCCCTGCAGCCGGTAGACCTCCTGCACCTCGTCGATCATGTAATTGGCCAGCGCCTCGACCCCCATGATCGCGAGGATGTCGTGCGGCGCGGGGTTGCCGTCCATGATGTAGTCGCCGCGCTGGACATAGTCGCCCTCCTGCACGGGGATGTGCTTGCCCTTGGGCACCATGTATTCCACCGGCTCCAGCGTATCGTCGGCAGGTTCGATGGTGATCCGGCGCTTGTTCTTGTAGTCGCGTCCGAACCGGACATAGCCATCGATCTCGGCGATGATCGCGTGGTCCTTGGGACGGCGCGCCTCGAACAGTTCCGCCACGCGGGGAAGACCCCCGGTGATGTCCTTGGTCTTGGCGCCCTCGCGCGGGATCCGCGCGACCACGTCGCCGGCCTTGATCTCCTGCCCGTCTTCGATCGAGAGGATCGCATCGACCGACATCGGGTAGGTCACCGGGTTGCCCTGCTCGGTGCGGACCGGTTCGCCGGTCTCGGGATCGACGATGAAGATCTCGGGCTTGAGATCGCCGCCCTTGGGCGCGGTACGCCAGTCGGTGACGATCTTCTGGGTCATGCCCGTCGCGTCATCGGTCTCGTCACGCACCGAGATCCCGGTATAGAGGTCCACGAACTTGGCCACGCCCGCCTTTTCGGCGATGATCGGCAGGGTGTAGGGGTCCCATTCGAACAGCTTGTCGCCGCGCTTGACCGTGGCGCCCTCGGTCACGAAGACCTTGGTGCCGTAGCCGGTCTTGAAGCTCGCCCGCTCGACCCCGTTCTCGTCGATGATCGCAAGCTGCATGTTTCGGCCCATCACGATCTGGTCGCCCGAGGCATTCTCCAGCAGGTTCGGGTTGCGGAACTCGATCCTGCCTTCCTGGCTGGCCTCCTGGAACGATTGCTGGCCACCCTGGGCGATGCCGCCGATGTGGAAGGTCCGCATCGTCAGCTGGGTGCCCGGCTCGCCGATCGACTGGGCGGCGATGATGCCGACCGCCTCGCCGACATTGACCATGGTGCCGCGGGCAAGGTCGCGCCCGTAGCAGGCGGCGCAGACGCCTTCCTCGGCCTCGCAGGTCAGCGGGCTGCGGATGCGCACCGTGGCCACGCCGGCCTTCTCGATCGCGTCGGCCTTGCGCTCGTCGATCAGTTCGTTGCGGCTGACCAGCACCTCGTCGGTGCCGGGTTTCAGCACGTCATCGGCCGAGACCCGGCCCAGCAGGCGCTCGGACAGCGAGGCCACGACCTCGCCATCGTTGACCGCCGCCTCGCAGGTGATCGCCTTGTCGGTGCCGCAATCGTTCTGACGCACGATGCAGTCCTGCGCGACATCCACCAGACGCCGCGTCAGATAGCCCGAGTTCGCGGTCTTGAGCGCGGTATCGGCCAGGCCCTTGCGGGCGCCGTGGGTCGAGTTGAAGTATTCGAGAACGGTCAGACCTTCCTTGAAGTTCGAGATGATCGGCGTCTCGATGATCTCGCCCGACGGCTTGGCCATCAGGCCACGCATGCCGCCCAGTTGCTTCATCTGGGCGGGCGAGCCGCGCGCGCCCGAGTGGGACATCATGTAGACCGAGTTCGGCTCCTTCTCGGCGCCGGTGTCGTCCACGCGGACGGCCGAAATCTCGGCCATCATCGCGGCGGCCACCTCGTCGGAGCATTTCGACCAGGCATCGACGACCTTGTTGTATTTCTCGCCCTGGGTGATCAGGCCGTCCATGTATTGCTGCTCGAACTCCTTGACCTGGTCGCGGACGCCCTCGACGATGGTCCATTTCGTCTCGGGAATGACCATGTCGTCCTTGCCGAAGGAGATGCCCGCCTTGAACGCCTCCCTGAAGCCCATCGACATGATCTGGTCGCAGAAGATGACAGACTCCTTCTGGCCGCAATAGCGGTAGACGGTATCGATGACCTGCTGCACCTCCTTCTTGCGCAGAAGACGGTTGACCAGTTCGAACGGCGCCTTGGCATTCAGCGGCAGCAGCGCGCCCAGACGCACCCGGCCGGGCGTCGTCTCGTAACGCTTCATCACCTCGTTGCCATGCTCGTCGATCTGCTTGATCCGCGCGGTGATCCTCGCGTGCAGATGCACCTCGCCCGCGTCCAGCGCGTGCTGGACCTCGTCGACATCGGCGAAGGCCATGCCCTCGCCCTTCATGCCCTGGCGTTCCATCGAGACGTAGTAGAGGCCCAGCACCATGTCCTGCGAGGGCACGATGATCGGCGCGCCGTTGGCGGGCGACAGCACGTTGTTGGTGGACATCATCAGCACGCGCGCCTCGAGCTGGGCTTCCAGCGAAAGCGGCACATGGACGGCCATCTGGTCGCCGTCGAAATCGGCGTTGAAGGCCGAACAGACCAGCGGGTGAAGCTGAATCGCCTTGCCCTCGATCAGGATCGGCTCGAAGGCCTGGATGCCCAGACGGTGCAGCGTGGGCGCCCGGTTCAGCAGGACCGGGTGTTCGCGGATCACCTCGTCAAGGATGTCCCAGACCTCGGGGCGCTCCTTCTCGACCAGCTTCTTGGCCTGCTTCACGGTCGAGGACAGCCCCTTTGCCTCAAGCCGCGAGTAGATGAACGGCTTGAACAGTTCCAGCGCCATCTTCTTGGGCAGGCCGCACTGGTGCAGTTTCAGCTCCGGCCCGGTCACGATGACCGAGCGGCCCGAGAAGTCCACGCGCTTGCCCAGCAGGTTCTGGCGGAACCGGCCCTGCTTGCCCTTGAGCATGTCGGACAGCGACTTCAGCGGGCGCTTGTTCGCACCCGTGATGACGCGGCCGCGGCGGCCGTTGTCGAACAGCGCGTCCACCGATTCCTGCAGCATCCGCTTTTCGTTGCGCACGATGATGTCCGGCGCGCGCAGCTCGATCAGCCGTTTCAGACGGTTGTTGCGGTTGATGACCCGGCGGTAAAGGTCGTTCAGGTCCGAGGTGGCGAAGCGGCCGCCATCGAGCGGCACCAGCGGGCGCAGTTCCGGCGGAATGACCGGGATCACGGTCAGCACCATCCACTCCGGCCGGTTGCCGGATTCAAGGAAGCTTTCGACGACCTTCAGCCGCTTGATGATCTTCTTGGGCTTCAGCTCGCCGGTGGCCTCCTTCAGTTCCTCGCGCAGCCGCTCGGCCTCGGCCTCGAGGTCGATCTGGGCCAGCATGTCGCGGATCGCCTCGGCGCCGATCCCGGCGGTGAAGGCGTCCGAGCCGTACTGGTCCTGGGCGTCGAGATATTCTTCCTCGGTCATCATCTGGCCGTAGGAAAGGTCGGTCAGACCCGGCTCGATCACGACGTAGTTCTCGAAATAGAGGACGCGCTCCAGATCGCGCAGCGTCATGTCCAGCATCAGGCCGATGCGGCTGGGCAGCGATTTCAGGAACCAGATATGCGCGACGGGGGCGGCCAGTTCGATATGGCCCATGCGCTCGCGGCGGACCTTCTGCAGCGTCACCTCGACGCCGCATTTCTCGCAGACGACGCCGCGATACTTCATGCGCTTGTACTTGCCGCACAGGCACTCGTAATCCTTGATAGGCCCGAAGATCCGCGCACAGAACAGCCCGTCACGCTCGGGCTTGAAGGTGCGGTAGTTGATCGTCTCGGGCTTCTTGATCTCGCCATAGGACCAGCTGAGGATCCGTTCCGGCGAGGCAAGCGAGACCTTGATCTCGTCGAACTGCTTGGGCGCGGCGAGCGGGTTGAAGGGGTTCGTGGTCAGTTCCTGGTTCATCGTTCGATCCTTGAAAGGCTGGCGGAAAGGAGGAAGGGCGGTGGGTTGGCACCCACCCTACGAAACCGGCGTAGGGTGGGTGAAACCCACCATTCGGGGCTTGCCCTACTCGTCCTCCTCCGCGTCCAGGAGTTCCATGTTCAGCCCGAGGCCGCGGACTTCCTTCACCAGAACATTGAAGGATTCCGGCACGCCGGCCTCGAAATTGTCCTCGCCCTTGACGATCGACTCGTAGACCTTGGTCCGGCCTGCCACGTCGTCGGATTTCACCGTCAGCATCTCCTGCAGGGTGTAGGCCGCGCCATAGGCTTCCAGCGCCCAGACCTCCATCTCGCCGAAACGCTGGCCGCCGAACTGGGCCTTGCCGCCCAGGGGCTGCTGGGTGACCAGGCTGTAGGGTCCGGTCGAGCGCGCGTGGATCTTGTCGTCCACCAGGTGGTGCAGCTTGAGGATGTACTTGACGCCCACGGTCACGGGGCGGGCAAAGCGCTCGCCCGTTCGGCCGTCGAACAGCACCGACTGCCCCGAGGTGTCGAAGCCCGCGCGTTTCAGCGCGTCGTTGACATCGGCCTCCTTGGCGCCGTCGAAGACAGGCGTCGCGATCGGCACGCCGCGGGTCACCGTCGCGGCGGCCTCGATCAGGGTTCCCTCGTCCATGTCCCTGATGCCCTCTTCGTAGACATCGTCGCCATAGGCCAGCCGCATCGCCTCGCGCACCGGGGTCAGGTCGCCCGTGCGCCGGTATTCGCCCAGCGCATCGTCGATCTTGATCCCCAGGCCGCGCGCGGCCCAGCCCATATGGGTTTCGAGGATCTGGCCCACATTCATCCGCGAGGGCACGCCCAGCGGGTTGAGGACGATATCGACGGGCGTGCCATCCGCGAGGAAGGGCATGTCCTCCATCGGCACGACCTTGGAGACGACGCCCTTGTTGCCGTGGCGGCCGGCCATCTTGTCGCCGGGTTGCAGTTTGCGCTTCACCGCGATGAAGACCTTGACCATCTTCATCACGCCGGGCGGCAGGTCGTCGCCGCGGCGCACCTTTTCGACCTTGTCCTCGAAGCGGTGGTCGAGCGCGCGGCGCTGGGCCTCGAACTGGGCGTTCAGCGCCTCGACCTCGGCGGCGTCCTGTTCGCCTTCAAGCGCCAGTTGCCACCACTGACCGCGCGAGAGCGAGGCCAGCAGATCCTCGGTGATCTGTGCGTTCGCGGGGACGCCCTTTGGTCCCTTGACCGCCACCTTGTCCAGGATCATCGACTTCAGGCGCGCATAGATGTTGCGCTCGAGGATCGCCAGCTCGTCATCGCGGTCGCGGGCCAAGCTTTCCACCGCCTCGCGCTCAATCTGCAGCGCGCGCTCGTCCTTGTCGACGCCGTGACGGTTGAACACGCGCACCTCGACCACGGTGCCGTAATCGCCCGGCGGCAGGCGCAGCGAGGTATCGCGCACGTCGGACGCCTTCTCGCCGAAGATGGCGCGCAGCAGTTTTTCCTCGGGCGTCATCGGGCTTTCGCCCTTGGGCGTGATCTTGCCCACGAGGATGTCGCCCGGGCCGACCTCGGCACCGATATAGACGATGCCCGCCTCGTCGAGATTGCGCAGCGCCTCTTCACCAACGTTCGGGATGTCGCGGGTGATTTCCTCGGGTCCGAGCTTGGTGTCGCGGGCGGCAACCTCGAATTCCTCGATATGGATCGAGGTGAAGACGTCATCGCGCGCGATGCGTTCCGAGATCAGGATCGAGTCCTCGTAGTTGTAGCCGTTCCAGGGCATGAAGGCGACGATCACGTTGCGGCCGACCGCCAGTTCGCCCATGTCGGTGCAGGGTCCGTCGGCGATCACCTCGCCCTTGGTGACCGTATCGCCCACCTTCACCAGGGGACGCTGGTTGATGCAGCTGTTCTGGTTCGAGCGCTGGAACTTGCGCAGGCGGTAGATGTCCACGCCCGCGTCGCCGAGTTCCAGATCCTCGGTGGCCCGCACGACGATCCGCTGGGCATCGACCTGGTCGATGACGCCCGCCCGGCGCGCCTGGATTGCGGCGCCACTGTCGATGGCGACCTTGCGCTCCATCCCCGTTCCGACAAAGGGCGCCTCGGCCTGGATCAGCGGCAGCGCCTGTCGCTGCATGTTCGAACCCATCAGCGCGCGGTTGGCGTCGTCGTTTTCAAGGAACGGAATCAGCGAGGCGGCGACCGACACCAGCTGTTTCGGCGACACGTCGATCAGGTCGACGCTTTCGCGCGGCGCCATGGTGTATTCGCCCGACTGGCGGGTGTTCACCAGATCGTTGACGAAGCGGCCCTGCTCGTCGAGATTCGCGTTCGCCTGGGCGACGGTGTGGCGCATCTCCTCGGTGGCGGACATGTAGTTGACCTCGTCGGTCACCTGTCCGTCGACCACCTTGCGATAGGGCGTCTCGATGAAGCCGTACTTGTTCACCCGCGCGAACGTCGCGAGGCTATTGATCAGGCCGATATTCGGGCCTTCCGGCGTCTCGATCGGACACATCCGGCCGTAATGGGTCGGGTGCACGTCGCGCACCTCGAAGCCCGCGCGCTCCCGCGTCAGGCCGCCCGGGCCAAGCGCCGAGAGGCGGCGCTTGTGGGTGACTTCCGACAGCGGGTTGGTCTGGTCCATGAACTGCGACAACTGGCTGGAGCCGAAGAACTCGCGCACCGCGGCGGCCGCGGGTTTCGCGTTGATCAGATCCTGCGGCATCACCGTGTCGATCTCGACCGAGGACATCCGCTCCTTGATCGCGCGCTCCATCCGCAGCAGGCCGACGCGATACTGGTTTTCCATCAGTTCGCCGACCGAGCGCACCCGGCGGTTGCCGAGATGGTCGATATCGTCGATCTCGCCCTTGCCGTCGCGCAGTTCCACCAGCGCCTTGATGCAGGCGATGATGTCGTCGCGGCGCAGGGTGCGCTGGGTGTCGGGCGCGTCGAGCGCGAGGCGCATGTTCATCTTGACCCGGCCCACGGCGGACAGGTCGTAGCGTTCGGCATCGAAGAAAAGCGTTTCGAACAGGTTCGTCGCGGCCTCGACGGTCGGCGGCTCGCCCGGACGCATGACGCGGTAGATGTCCATGAGCGCGGTGTCGCGGCCCATGTTCTTGTCCGCCGCCATGGTGTTGCGGATGTAGGGACCGACGTTGATGTTGTCGATGTCGAGCACCGGGATCTCGGTGATGCCGGCATCCAGCAGAGCCTTGAGCGTGCCGCCCGACACTTCGCCATCGCGGTCGAGATCCCAGGTCAGTTCGTCCCCGGCCTCGACATAGATCGCGCCGGTCTCCTCGTTGATGATGTCCTTTGCGACATAGCGGCCGACGATCTGGTCGAACGGCACCAGGAGCTCGGTGACCTTGCCCTCCTCGATCAGCTTCTTGACCTGGCGCGGCGTGACCTTGTCGCCGGCCTTGCAGATCACCTCGCCGGTGGCGGCATCGACGAGGTCATAGGTCGGACGCGTGCCGCGCACCCGCTCGGGGAAGAAGCGGGTAACCCAGCCGCGGTTCTTTTCCAGCCGGAACTGGACGGTGTCGTAATAGGCATCCATGATGCCTTCCTGGTCGAGCCCGAGCGCGTAAAGCAGGGTCGTGACCGGCAGCTTGCGGCGGCGGTCGATGCGCGCGAAGACGATGTCCTTGGCGTCGAACTCGAAATCCAGCCACGAGCCGCGATAGGGGATGATGCGGCAGGCAAACAGCAGCTTGCCCGAGCTGTGCGTCTTGCCCTTGTCATGGTCGAAGAAGACGCCCGGCGAGCGGTGCATCTGGGAAACGATCACCCGCTCGGTGCCATTGACGATGAAGGTGCCGTTCGGCGTCATGAGCGGCATGTCGCCCATGAACACGTCCTGCTCCTTGATGTCCTTGACCGACTTGGCGCCGGTATCCTCGTCGATGTCGAACACGATCAGCCGCAGCGTCACCTTCAGCGGGGCCGCATAGGTCATGTCGCGCTGCATGCATTCGTCGACATCGTATTTCGGCTTTTCAAGCTCGTATTTCACGAACTCCAGCACCGACGTCTCGTTGAAATCCTTGATCGGGAAGACCGACTGGAACACCCCTTGGATGCCCTCGCCGTCGGCGGGCGCCGGTCCGTCGCCCGAGTTCAGGAAAAGGTCATACGAGGACTTCTGCACCTCGATGAGGTTCGGCATCTCCAGCACTTCGCTGATCTTGCCGTAATATTTGCGGAGTCGCTTCTGGCCAAGGTAGGTCTGCGCCATGTCTGTGGTCTCACCTTTCGTCTGTCGCGTCTGCGCGATGCCGTCGGGCCACGGCCGCGCGCCGCTCACGAAACAGGGGGAGAGGTTCAATTCCTGCAAGCCGTCCCACCGGCCGCTCCCGAACCTCGAACCGCGCCTTGAAAAGGGCTTGGGCGATGCAAGCCCTTTTCAAGACAGGTTCGGCCGGACCCGGGATTCGTCCCCCGGACCCAGCCTTGTCATGCGGATCGCGGGCAGCATGCCCGCGCCCGGATCACTTGAGCTCGACTTCGGCCCCAGCCGCTTCGAGCTTGCCCTTGATCTCTTCGGCTTCCGACTTGGAGACCTGCTCCTTGACGGCCTTGCCACCGGCCTCGACGAGGTCCTTGGCTTCCTTGAGGCCGAGACCGGTGATCGCGCGGACTTCCTTGATCACGTTGATCTTGTTGGCGCCGGCGCTCTTGAGGATCACGTCGAACTCGGTCTGCTCTTCGGCGGCGGCGGCATCGCCACCGGCGGCGGGACCGGCCATCATCACGGCGCCGCCGGCGGCGGGCTCGATGCCGTATTCGTCCTTCAGGATCGTTTTCAGTTCCTGGGCCTCGAGCAGCGTGAGGTTCACGATCTCTTCGGCAAGTTTCTTCAGATCAGCCATTTTCTGTTCCGTTCTTTACACATGTTCTGTTCCAACGCGAGGCCGGTGCGGCCCACGCGGGATCACGAAGTTGCTCAAGCGGCTTCCGCACGCTCCTCGATGGTCGAGAGGATGCTTGCGATATTGGAAGCGGGCGCGCCAATGGCACCGGCGATGTTGCTGGCGGGTGCACCGATGCAGCCGACGATCGAGGCGATAAGCTCCTCGCGCGACGGCATGTCGGACACTGCCTTGACACCGGCCCGGTCCAGGGCCGTCTCACCCATCGCCCCGCCGAGGATCTCGAATTTCGAGTTGTCCTTGGCAAAGGCTTCCGCGACCTTGGCTGCCGCCACGGGGTCTTCGGAATAGGTGAGCACGGTCATGCCCGTCAGAAGGCTGGCGATGCTGGCGCAAGGCTTTCCTTCCAGGGCGATCTTGGCGAGCCTGTTCTTGGCGACGCGTACGGATCCGCCCGCCGCACGCATGCGCGCGCGCAGATCCTGCATCTCGGCAACCGTGAGACCCGCGTAGTGTGCAACCACCACGACGCCAGAGCTTTCGAAGATCTGGCCGAGTTCCTCGACCACTTTCTCTTTCTGGGCTCTATCCACAGTTTCACTCCAGTTTGGGGGTCTCCCCCCGGCTCAGGTCTGCCGGACCGAAGTCCGGCGTTCGGGTCCGCGAGGTCCCGAGGCCAGGATCGCCCGAAGGTCAGACCTTCGCGAAATCTGTCTCGTTTCCCCATCTCGGGAAGGACATTAAGCGCCCCCAGCGGGCCGCACCCTCCGTCTCGGACAGGACGGGGCGTCGCCGCCCCGCCATTCCCGGGCACGAGACCCGGAAATTCGCGTGAGAATAGGCGTCAGCCTATTCTTAATCAATTGCCGGTTGCCGAGGCAACATCGACCGAAACACCCGGCCCCATGGTCGAGCTGAGCGACACCTTTTTCATGTAGGTGCCCTTGGCGCCCGAGGGCTTGGCCCGGCTGACTGCACCCACGAAGGCGCGCACGTTCTCGACCAGCTTGCCCTCGTCGAACGAGGCCTTGCCGATGCCGGCATGCACGACGCCTGCCTTCTCGGCACGGAACTGCACCTCGCCGCCCTTGGCGTTCTTGACCGCTTCGGCCACGTCCATCGTCACAGTGCCGACCTTGGGGTTCGGCATCAGGTTGCGCGGGCCGAGGATTTTCCCCAGCCGCCCGACGACCGGCATCATGTCCGGGGTCGCGATGCAGCGGTCGAACTCGATCGTGCCGCCCTGGATCGTTTCCATCAGGTCCTCGGCACCGACGATCTCGGCACCAGCCGCCCGGGCCTCGTCGGCCTTGGGGCCGCGGGCAAAGACCGCAACGCGAACATCCTTGCCGGTGCCGTTGGGCAGCGTCACGACGCCCCGCACCATCTGGTCGGCATGCCGGGGATCGACGCCCAGGTTCAGCGCGATCTCGACCGTCTCATCGAACTTGGCGCTCGCGTTCGCCTTGATCAGCGCGACCGCGTCCTCGACGCTGAGGTTTTCCTTGCCAGCGACGGCTGCGCGCGCTGCGCGCACACGTTTTCCATGCTTTGCCATCGCGCTTACCCCTTCACCTCGATGCCCATTGAACGGGCCGACCCCAGGATGATCTGCATCGCGCCTTCGATGTCGTTGGCGTTCAGATCCTTCATCTTCGTCTCGGCGATCTCGCGCACCTGCGCCACCGTCACCGTGCCCGCAACGTCGCGGCCGGGCTTTTCCGAGCCCTTGGCACGGTTGCGCTTGCCGACCGGCTTGAGACCCGCCGCCTTCTTCAGGAGGAAGGACGCAGGCGGCGTCTTGATCTCCATCGCGAAGGACTTGTCCTGGTAGTAGGTGATGACCGTCGGACAGGGGGCGCCGGGCTCCAGATCCTGGGTCTTGGCGTTGAACTGCTTGCAGAATTCCATGATGTTGATGCCGCGCTGACCGAGCGCGGGACCAACGGGCGGGCTGGGATTCGCCTGGCCTGCCTTCACTTGCAGCTTCAGCTTGCCGATTACCTTCTTGGCCATAAGGCCCTCTCCTTCTTCTCACCGCGCCGGACCCACGCGAGGGTGGCGCATCGGTTTAGTGGTCCGGCGTTCGGGCGCGCCCGCCCGCCTCCCACGGCTTCGCGTCAGCCCCCCTTGGAGACCTGCGTGAATTCCAGTTCGACCGGCGTTGCCCGACCGAAGATCGACACCGTCACCTTCAGGCGCTGGTTGTCGTCATCCACTTCCTCGACCATGCCCGAGAAGCCCTCGAACGGGCCGTCAGTCACGCTGACATTCTCGCCGATCTCGTAGGTGATGAGCGAGCGCGGCTGCACCTCGCCCTCCTCGACCCGGTTCAGGATCTGGTTCACCTCCTCGTCGCGCATCGGCATCGGCTTGCCCTGCGGGCCCAGAAAGCCCGTGACCCGGTTGATCTGGCTGATGAGGTGATAGCCGCGATCGCTCATGTCCATGCGCACCAGCACATAGCCGGGCATGAAGCGGCGTTCGGCGGTCACCTTCTTGCCGCGGCGGATCTCGATCACCTCTTCGGTGGGCACGAGAACCTCTTCGATCTCGTCCTCGAGACCGGCATCGGCGACGGCTGTCCTGATCTGTTCGGCGACCTTTTTCTCGAAGTTCGAGAGCACGCTCACCGAATACCACCGCTTCGCCATCTTGCCCCTTACCTCGCGTCCACCGGCCTTGGGCCGTTTTCTCTTTGCGACCTACGCTTTCCGGAACAAAAAACAGCGCGCAACCCGAATCGATGCACGCCGGAGCCCAGAACAGCGTTCGCCTTACAGATGTGATCCCCACCTTTCAAGCCCGCTGGCCTGAAAATCGGCAGGCTCAGCCAAAAAAGCCTAGGATCAACTGAAGCCCCGAGCGGATCATCCAGTCCACGAAGAAGAAGAAGATCGCCGTCAGGGTTGCCATGATCAGGACCATGACGGTGCTCAGACCGACCTCGCGCCGGGTCGGCCAGACGACCTTGGAGACCTCGGACCGGGTCTGCTGGATGAACTGGAGCGGATTGGCCATGGCCGTGATGGTCCCGTTTCTCGTGCCGATAGGGGGCGAGATACGCGCTCGGCGCCGAGATTGCAAGGGCGCAGGTCCGGACTGGCGGCGCCCTAGTCGCGGTCCGTGTCGGCCGAGAGACGCGAGAACGGATCGTCGCATCGTCCCCGGCGGCCTCCCGCGAGAAGGCCGCATGTCCGTGCGATTCCGATCAACCGCCCCAGAAGGAAAACCCCGCCCCCCAGCCCGAGCACCGCGAAGGCGATGCCGATCAACTGGGGGTCGGGCGCGCCCTCCGGGACGAAACCGGGCAGGACGGGGGCGGGCAGGGTCAGCTCGGATAGGGCGGCGACTGGCGGTGTGGATGACGGCGGATCGGCCGCCGGGGCGACCAGCCACTTGGCGCCCGGCGCCTCGCGCGCCGCAACCGCCGCGGGCAACGCCATCGCGCCCACCCAGACCCGTATCGCAAGGTTTCCGCGCATTTTCCCCATGCCCTGCCAGCGCCGTCATCGCGCGCACCCGGATGGATCCTGCGCGACCTCCGGGTCATCGCAGGATGGCGTGGCGGCGATAAGGCGCCGCATGGGCGGTTCGGCGGCATGTGCGGAGAATGGGCCTGGCAGGGGCGGAGGGCGGCGCGGCATCCCATGGAATCAAAGCACTAGCTTGCCCAACCGGCGCAACTCGGGGCGTTGAAAATTCAGCGGAAACGCCGAAAGTGACCAACCGTCCTCACTTCTGCCCCCTCGAATTCCTCGGCGGGAGGGTCACAGCATGATGCGCGTTCAACGCTTCGGCTCGGCCCCCGCCGCAGGCGCGCATCTGTGGGAAGCCAAGGCACACATGCGGATTGAACACAACGACGAGGACGCGGCGATTGCCACCATGCTCGGCGCTGCGACCCGCGACCTCGAGCAATACGCAGGCATCGCCCTGCTGACGCAGACGATCCGCCTGGGCCTGAGCGGATGGCCGTCAACGGGCATCATCAATCTGCCCATTGGCCCGGTGCAGAACGACGCCAGTGTGACCGTGCTGATGAAGGGGCAGACCTTCGATTGGTTCCGGGTTTTGCCGAGTGCGCGCGCCCAGCTCTTTCTGGTGGGCAGGTGGACTCCCGATCTGGGCGCGGCCGATCTGGTGATCGAATACCCGGCCGGGTTCGGCACCATCGAGGACGTGCCCGAGGATCTGCGCCTTGCGGTCATGGATCAGGTCGCCGCGCTCTATGACGCCCGCGGCACGGGCGACCCGAAGACCATCGCCATGTCACCCCACGCGGCCCGGATCGCGGCCCGGTATCGGGGGGTGCGGCTATGATCAACCGTTTCGAGTGGCTGAAGGCCGTGCTTCAGGCCGATGTTTCGGACAGCGCCAAGGCGCTGGCGAGTGCCCTGTCCGTCCAGTTTGCCAACGATGGGACGGGGCAGATCAACCCCAGCCGGAAGACATTGGCCGACTACCTGGGCAAGTCCGAGAAGACGATCAAGCGCGCCGTGGCCGAGCTTGAGGGTTCGGGGTGGCTCGCCCGCACGGCCGGGCGCGGGCGCGGCAACTCAACCGAATACGCGCTCCTGGCGCCCGGAAATGTCGTGCCGCTGCGCCCCGTCAACGGCGCCGGAAAAGGGGTCACGCGCGACCCGAAAAGGGGTCACGAACGCCCCCTTTTGCAGCCCGGAAAAGGGGTCAAACCTGTCCGGGAAAAGGGGTCAAACCTGTCCACCCCCATTATAAGGAAGGAACAATCATCTGAACAAAAGGGGCGCGCGCCCGAACGCGACGCCCCAGCCTGCCCGGTTGTCAGCGAGCGGATCGTCCGAGACGACGACCCAGCGTTGCACGAGTGGCGGGCGTGGCTGGCTGAGAAGGGGTGGGGCACGCTTGAGGGCCTTGGCCTTCTCCGGCCAGGACAGGGCTACGCATTGCCGCTGCGATGGCCGCCCCTGCCCCACGACGCCGTGGGCAACCGGCAGGCCCGCGCCTTCTTCGAATGGGTGGATGCTCAGCGAGACGGGCAGGCCGCGAGAGCGAGCGCGGGGGCGGCATGAGCGAGACGAGGAAGGCAACGAGGAAGTGGCGCAAGGCGGACGGCTCGCCCTTGCCGCCGCCAGCGCCGAAGCCGAGCGCGCCCGCGATCATCGGACAGCCTGACCTGTTCTCTGCGGGTCCCAATGCCGCGACTTTTGCCCCGGCGGGGAACCGGGGGTGTAACCTTTCAATTTTCGCGCCCGGCGGGGAACTGGAAAACGCGGCCCCCGCCGAAAGAGCTATGCGTTTCATGGAAGGCAGTGGGCTTGAAATCCCGGAAGGTCCGAACGCTGGCCAGCCGGTGAAGCTTGCGCCGTTCCAGCGCCAATTCATCGAGGGCGCGCTTGCCCCGGATGTGACCGCGGCGATTCTCAGCATCGGGCGCGGAAATGGAAAATCCGCGATCACGGCCGGGCTGGCGCTCGGCGGCCTGGTCGGGATCTGGGATCGCCAGCCCCGGCGCGAGATCGTCGCCGCCGCGCGGACCCGCGACCAAGGCCGGATCATCTGGGACTTCGTGGCGGGCTTCGCCGCGTCCCTGCCCCTCGAGATCCAGCACCGGCTGATCTACCGCCGCGCCCCGCGCCTCGAGATCGAATACGAGGGCGACGGCGGCGGCCACGTTCTGCGCGTGATCGCGGCGGACGGCAAGTCGGCCCTGGGCGGCGCCCCCACGATGGCGATCCTGGACGAACGCGGGCATTGGGCGCTGGACCGGGGCGACGAGCTCGAACACGCGCTTCTGTCCGGCCTCGGCAAGCGGGGCGGGCGCGCGTTCCTGATCAGCACCTCGGCGCCCGACGACACCCACCCGTTTTCCAAGTGGATAGACGAGCCTCTGCCCGGTTCCTACGTGCAAGAGCATCGCCCGCCGCCCGGCCTTCCGGCCGATGATCGCGACTCGCTGATCCTCGCCAACCCGGGTGCCGAGCACGGAATAGGTTCCTCGCTCGACTGGCTTGAGGGGCAGGCCCGGCGCGCAATCGCCCGGGGTGGATCGGCGCTCTCGACCTTCAAATTGTATAATCGAAATGAAAGGGTTAGCGGCGAGACCCGCGACCTTCTGCTGACCTTGGACGAATGGCTGGCCTGCGAGGTGGACGAGCTGCCCCCGCGCGAGGGCGAGGTGGTGATCGGGATCGACCTGGGCGACTCGGCCAGCATGACGGCCGCCGCCTTCTACTGGCCTGCGACCGGGCGGCTGGAAGCCGTGGGCGCCTTCCCTTCCATGCCCTCGCTGCTGGACCGCGGCCAGGCGGACGGCGTGGCGCGGCGGTATGTCGAGATGGAGGAACGGGGCGAGCTGTTCACCATCGGGGACAAGACCGTGCCCGTCGCGCCGTGGCTGGTCGAGGTGATGCGCCGCGTGGTGGATCAGCCCGTCGCGGCCGTGGTTGCGGACAGGTTCCGCCAGGCGATGCTTGGCGAGGCGTTGACCCGGGCGGGCATCCGGGCGCCGATGCTCTGGCGCGGAATGGGGTTCAGGGACGGCAACGAAGACGCAGAGCGGTTCCGCCGCGCCTGCTTCGACGGGCAGGTGCACGACAAGCCCAACGCCTTCGACGCCGACGAGATCGAGGCAAAGGTCCGCGACATTCTGAGGGGAGTGTGAAGCCATGTCGGGCCGCGCTGCGACCGTCAAGCAGGCCGACCTGACCCGCTATATCGCGGGGACGATCAAGGCTGGCGTGGTGGTGGGCAAGATCAAGGTCAGCCCAGACGGGACCGTGACGATTATTCCCGCCGGTATGCCGGGCGAGGACGGCCCAAATCCTTGTGACAGGCTTCTGGACTGATGAAGCGGCGAAACCCCTTTCTCGGCGTCTCTCGCGTCACCGACCGACACGGCAAGGTGCGCTGGCGGTTCCGGCGCAAGGGGTTCTCCGCGTATCTGCAAGGGCCGTATGGCTCGGCCGAGTTTCGCGCGGCCTATGAAGCGGCAGTTGCCGAGGTGAAGACACCCGCCCCGACCGCACGCTTTCCCCATGGCTCGCTCGGCTGGCTCATCACGCATCACCTCGCTTCCCCGCGCCACGCTCGAAAGGCCGCGTCGACCCGCGACACGCTGCGCCGCGAACTCGACTGGCTGCGCGAGGTGGCGGGCGATCTGCCGGTGACAGGCTTCCGGGGGCGCCATACCGAGGCGCTGATGGCGAAGAAACCGGGACCGGCCGCGCAGAACCGCGTGCGCGCCAACCTGTCGCTGATCTTCAATCACGCGATCCGCCTCGAGCTGATCGCGGCCAATCCGGTTCGGGGCACCGACAAGGTTGCCCACCGAACGGACGGCTACCACACATGGACCGAGGCGCAGATCGCCCGGTTCCTGGATTTTCACGGGCCGGGCACGAAAGCGCGGCTGGCGATGCTCCTGGCGCTGAACACCGGGGCGGCGCGGCAAGACCTCGCCAAGCTTGGCTGGCAGAACGTCAGCGGCGGGCGGATCGCATACCGGCGCGGCAAGACGGGCGTAGAGGCTGATTTGCCCATCCTGCCCGAGCTGGCGGAAGAGCTGCGGCGCGTCCCGCGCGACCAGATGCTTTTCCTTCCGACGCAGGCCGGGGCAGCGCACACCGCGGCCGGTTTCGGCGCATGGTTCAAGGATCGCGCCGTGGAGGCAGGAATCGACGTTCCATCCGCGAACGTGCACGGGCTGCGGAAAGCTGGCGCGACCAAGCTTGCCGAGAACGGCGCGACCGAATGGGAGATCGCCGCTTTCCTCGCTCACGAGAACACGAAAATGGCCGCTGTCTATGTCCGCAAAGCATCGCGGTCAACGCTCGGCACCGCCGCCTTGGCCCGACTCGACGGGCCGAAAAGGGAACAAAGCTTGTCCAACCTGTCGGCGCGGTTGGACAAGTCGAGCAAGAAAAGCGAGGGATAACATGACGTTAAAGAACGGCCTGGCAGGGGCGGAGGGACTCGAACCCCCGGCCCTCGGTTTTGGAGACCGATGCTCTACCAACTGAGCTACACCCCTAGGCCGAGCCCCGGTTACGTCACCGGGGCGGCGGAATCAAGCCCGGTTTTTCGTCCGCGATCTGGTTTCGCGGCCGCCCGGGTGCTAGGCCGGGCGCCATGACCGCCCTGCCCGATCCCGAGACACGCGATCTGTTCGACGCTGCGCCATGGGCCGCGCTGGCGCAGGCGGAACTCGGGGCGGCTGCGGGCGTGCCGACGATGCTGGACGCCGGGGAGCAGCGGCTTTATCTCTGGCTTGCGCGCAACTGGGCGCGGGGCGCGGGGGCCATCGTCGATCTGGGCTGTTTCGCGGGCGGTTCGACCGCGCGGCTGGCCGAGGGGCGGCGGCAGGCGGGGCATCGCACGTCCATCCATGCCTTTGACCGGTTCACCGCCTCCGAGGAGTTGAAGGCCCGGATGCTCTATCCGGCGGGCATCCCGCCCTTCGCGGGCGGGAACATCCTGCCGCTGGTGCGGCGCCTGCTGTCGCCCTGGGACGCGTTGGTCACGCTGCATCCCGGCGAGATCGCGGACCAGCACTGGTCCGACGGGCCGATCGAGATCCTGGCGATCGACGCGGCGAAATCGGACGCCATGGCCGATACGATCGCGGCGCGGTTTCTTCCCGGCCTGATCCCGGGCGGGTCGGTGGTGATCCAGCAGGACTATTTCCACTGGCGCCAACCCTGGCTGGCGGCCCAGATGGCACGGCTGGCCGACTGCTTCGTGCCGCTTGCCGTGTGCCCACCGACCAGCGCGGTCTTCCTGTGCACCCGCGCACCCGATGCCGACATGCTGGCGCGGGCGGCCTGCACCGGGCTGGACGACGCCGCCCTTGCCACGGGGCTGGCGGCGGCGCGGGCGCAGATGGCGCGGTTCGGGCAGGCGGCGCGATTCGACCGGCTGGCGGCGGCGCTGGCGGCCAATCCGGGCGGGCGGGTCGCCTGGCGGATGCGCAAGCCCTGAACCGTCGGTCAGTCGGCGGATTTCCTGCCGGATCCCCGCGCGCTTTCCGACAGTTCGGCAAAGCGGTCCGGCACGAAGCGTGCACCAGACGATGAGCCGGGCGAAATCCTCGGTCGGGCGCAAAGGCAGAAGCGGCGAAGGCGCCATCCCGAAGGGCGGCGCGGGCGTGCCGGGCGGCGGCGCGGCTGTCTCGGCCATCTTCCAGAGGCCGAAATCGCCTTCGAGAAAGATCGGCCCGGACAGGATGTTGCCCATCATCAGGAAGAACAGGATCACCGCCGCGATGGCCCCCACCAGCAGCCGCACCCAGAGCGCGCCGGGGGAATAGACGACATCCATGTCGTTCCAGCGCAGATGCTCCATCCGCGAGGCATAGCCGAACAGCCGCGAGAAATAGGCGCCGACGATGCCGAAATACATCACCACGAAGAAGGCGCCGAATTTCGACGAGGCCCAACTCAGCAGACCATAGGCATCTTCCAGCGGCTTCGGCTGCAGGCTGTAGGAACTGCTCGGCTCCGGTCGCACCAGCACGGACGACAAAAGCTCGATCATCGGCCCGAAAAAGACCAGCGCGGTCGGCAGGCCGATGATCAGCAGACCAAGTCGCGTCAGCCTTGCCGAGACCTCGGAACGCTTCTCGCGCTCGGCGAACCGATAGGAATACTGCACGAACATGTCTTCAAGCAGCGTGATCGCGATGGCCCGCCGCGCGTCCAACCCCGCCGGTCCGGGCGGGACCGCGTCGAATCTGTCGCGCAGCACCTTGCGGCTGTTCAGGCCCAGTTCCTCGGCCTCGATGAACTTGCGGTCGGTCTCGGCCACCAGCCGCGTGTCGTCGAGCAGGCGGAACAGGCGCAGCTCGATCTGGTTGAGATCCGACCACTGCTCGGCAAAGCCCGGGCGCCGGGCACCGCCCCGATATTCGGTCTTCTCGATCAGGGCGTCGATCCTGCCGTCGCCCTGCCCGGCGTCCTCATAGAGAACATGAAGGTTCTGGCGGTAACTCAACCACCCATAGGGCGGCTTGGTCGCCTTGCGCCACCACATCGGTGCTGCCCCCGCTCGGCCGAAGAAGACGCGTGCAGGATAGCACCGGGCGCCGCGGGCCACCGACAGCGCATGGCGTCGCAGCGACGAAAAGGGGCGCGCCAGTGCGGGCGCGCCCCTCGTATCGGGCTGATGGGCCGGCTTTTGCCGGCCCGGCCGTGATTTCGGTTACTCGATGATCTTGGAGACGACGCCGGCGCCGACGGTGCGGCCGCCTTCGCGGATGGCGAAGCGGAGTTTCTCCTCCATCG
>NZ_JAMYDV010000032.1 GCF_024128855.1 Rhodovulum tesquicola | reverse complement strand
GATCTGTCACCAGCTTCACAGCCTCAAACTTGAACTCCTTCGTGAACTTCCGTCTTACCATGTCCGATCTCCAGGTCCTTGGTCACGATCTTATCTTCGTGTCCACGAAACCGGCAGCAGGCCACCACCGGCCATCCCGCGCAAGGCCATCACGGGCCGGGGGCGCAGCCCCCGGCCCCCGGTCGCCTCGCGAAGCGAGGCGAAATCCTGGTCGCGGCGCCTCGGCGGGCGCGCCGCCAAACGCAAAAGGGCCGCGCCAAGGACGCAGCCCCGAACAAGGTCACCGTCAGGCGGGCGTTACTTGATCTTGCCTTCCTTGTACTCGACGTGCTTGCGCACGACGGGGTCGTATTTCTTGATCACCATCTTCTCGGTCATCGTGCGGGCGTTCTTCTTGGTCACGTAGAAATGCCCGGTGTCCGCGGTCGAGTTCAGGCGGATCTTGATGGTCGTCGGCTTCGCCATGTCTCATCTCCGTCTCGCGGGGAGCATCGCCGCCGCCCCACCAAATTCCATGAAGTCCGCCTTTTAGCGATCCCCACCCGCGAGTCAAGCGGCTTCGGCAGGTTCAGCCCAGCACCTGCGGCAGCCGCATCGCCTGGTGGATCCGGGTGCGCGCGGCGATGCCCAGATGCAGCGCGGCGGCCAGCCGGTCGAGATAGGCGATCCCGGCGGGGTCGGTGATGTCGATCATCAGCACCGAGGCCGCATAGACCGCCGTGCGCTGATAGCTGCCGGTCTCGGCGGCCAGCGCGTCGATGTCGACGGGCCGGGCCAGCTCGGCCTCGACATAGGCGCGCTCCTCCTCGCTCTGGTCGCCCAGCAGGTCGAACAGGCGTGCCCGTTCGCCCGCGTCGATCTGGCCATCGGCTTTTGCCGCCTGCACCATCGCCCGGATCATCAGCCGGGCCTGGCGTTCCAGCGTGGCGCCGGGCGGCGTGCCGCTGCCCATGGCGGCGCTCAGGTCGCGCGCATCGCCCGAGCCCGCCCATATGGCCGCCCAGAGCGCCGACATCAGCCCGGCCACGCCCAGCACCGCGCTGTCGCCCGCCCCCCGCGCCCGCGCGCCCATCCAGCCCAGGTTCCGCTCCAGCCCGGACGCGCCGCCCTGGACCTGCATCCGCTCCAGCAGCGCACCGACCTGGCTGGCGATCGCCGCTTGCGAGGCGGTGGATTGCATCGTGCGCGCCAGCCCCGCGCCGCCGCCGGTCTTCTGGAACCTGTCCATGCCCCTGGCCGCGGCATAGCCGACGACAAGGGTCGCCATCGTCCTGACAAAACTCATGCTCTCTCCATCCCGCTGTCCGGTGCGCCGTCGGGGAAGCCCCCCGGGCGCCAGACTAGCGGCAGGACCGCCCTGCCCCAACGGCCCCGATGTCGCGCATCGGGGCCGCAGGTGGGATCAGGCCGACAGCCCCATCATTTTGCGGATCTGCGCCACCTTGGCGTCATCGAGCCCCAGCGCCGAGGCAAGCGAGGCCAGATAGGCCTCTTCGGCGGGGCTGTCGATGCGGCCCATGCTGGCGGCCGAGGCATAGACCTGCGCGCGCATCGCCTCGGAAGTGTCATTGGCCAGCGCGACGGGATCGACCGGCGCAGCCATCTGGGCCTCGACAAAGGCGCGCTCCTCTTCGGTGGCGTCGCCCAGCGCCTCCATGATCTTCGCGTGTTCCGCGTCGTCGATCTGGCCATCGGCCTTGGCCGACTGGATCATCGCCCGGATCATCAGCTTGGCGTTTTCCTCCATCGACGAAGTCGCCACCGAACTGCCGGTCATCGCGTCGATCATCTGGCTGGCCTGCGCCGTGCCCGCCGCCGCGGCGCTGCCCAGCGCCGCCATCAGCCCGGCAACGCCCGCCGTCGCGGCCTCGCCGGTGCGGTCCATGCCGCGCCCCATGCTGGCCATCATCTCCTGCAGCTTCGCCGTGCCGCCCGGCAGGCCCATCCTCTCCATCATCGAGTCGAGCTGGCCGGTCATCTGCGACAATTGCTCGTTCGACTTCATCTTGTCCTGAAGGCCGGCCATGCCGCCCATCTTCCTGTACTGCTCCACCCCCTTGGCAGCGGCAAATCCCGCGGCCAGCGTGGCCATGGTCCTGACGAAACTCATTGGACAATCCTCCTCGGCGAAAACGGCGCGACTGCGCGCGCGCCCAGCCTAGCGGCTTTCGCATGCGTTAACGACGATTCGGCGAAGATCGAGGATGCGCGGACGGCCTGTAAGCCGGATTCTGTCCCCCCCGAACCGGGGTCCGGGGCTGGATGACCATTCCTCTACGCGCCGCGTTACCGCGCCGCTTGAGCTGCCAACCCGGACCCCTGGGCCGAAGCCGCCCTGCCGCAGATGCGGCGCGGGGTCCCTATTTGGCATTGCTCCCGGTGGGGCTTGCCGTGCCGGTCCTGTTGCCAGTCCCGCGGTGGGCTCTTACCCCACCGTTTCACCCTTGCCGCCGGGCAAGCCCGGAGGCGGTCTCGTTCTCTGTGGCGCTTTCCCTGGGGTTGCCCCCGCCGGGCGTTACCCGGCACCGTCGCTTCGTGGAGTCCGGACTTTCCTCGGACGTCGCCGCCCGCGGCCATCCAGCCATCCGCGCCCCGTGTAGTTAGAAAGCCGCGCCCCCCCGGTCAACGGGAAAGCGTCGCGCCAGGTCCAGCATCGCGCCCATGTCGCCCGGTGACAGCGGCCCCGTGGCCCAGGGCCGGAAGCGTTGGCGAAAGGCGTCCAGCACCGCGTCCATGGGCCAGTCCGCGCCATAGCCGAAGCGCAAGGCCGCCGCGCGGAACGCCGCCGGGTCCGGCGCGGCGCTGCCGGGACCGGGCCAGACCGACAGCCCCGACCGCGCCAGTCGCCGCCAGTCGAACCGCCGCCCCGGATCGCCCTTGCGGCCCGGCGCCATGTCGGAATGGCCGATCACCCGTTCGGGCGGCACCGCCCGGCGCGCCATCACCCCGCCAAGCAACGCCTCCAGCGCGGCCATCAGCGGCGCGGCAAAGGGTTCGTCGCCCCGGTTGTCCAGTTCGATCCCGATCGAGCGGGAATTGACATCCCCGACGGCCCCCCAGCAACCCGCCCCGGCATGCCAGGCCCGCTCTGCCTCGTCCACCAGATGATAGACCCGCCCGTCGCGCGCGATCAGGTAATGCGCCGAGACCTCGGCCGCGGGATCGCAGAGCCGGTCCAGCGCACCCGCCAGCGGCATCGCGGTATAATGCAGAACGATCAGATCGGGCCGGGCGCCGTTCCGCCGTGGCCCGAAATTCGGAGAGGGCCGCCAGAGCAGCGCCATCACCCTAGCGCCGCACGGCCGCCCGGAACGGTGCGGGATCCCAGAAACAGGCGAACCCGTCGCCATCGGGGTCCAGCCCCAGCCGGTCACGCTCGGGTCCGCCTGCGGCCAGGAACGCCTCCTGCGCCAGGTCGGCCGAGCCATATCTTGCGCAATTGCTCAGATAGCGTTCCTGGCTGACGCGGCCGATGCGGCTATGGACCGGCTGACCCACCCGGTTCGTGGTGCTCAACGCATATTGCGCGATATTCGGCCCCGCGCCGGTCGGCCGCTCCGGCACCGGCTCGGGCGCGACCACGGCATATTGCTGGCGCTGCCGCTCCAGCCGCTCGCGGTCGCTCTCGATCGACTCGCGCGCGGCGACGGCGTCGAAATTCTGCTCGTCGGACAGGCCCGGATTGCTGGAACGCGGCGCAGGATCGCCGGGGTCGGGCGCGATGACCGGCGCGGGCCCGGCCTCGTCGGGGCGCAGGGTCGCCAGCGCCTGCGCGGCGATCGCGGCCCCCTCGGACGCGGCCACGCCGTCCCCGCCGCGCAGGGCGCGTTCACGGTCGACGCTGTAGGCCGCATAGCTGTCAAAGCCCACCCCGGCCGCGGAATCCGGCACCTGCGGGGCGCAGGCGGCCAATGCCAGCACCGCCAGCCCCGAAAGACCAACACGCATCCCGTTCATCCTGCTCTCCCGATCCATGTAGGGACGCGCTCTTACCACCATTTCGCGGGCCGGGAAACAAAGCCCGCGGCATCCTCAAGCACTTGTGCGGTGTTCAACAGGTCGCCCTCTTCCCAGGGCCGCCCGATCAGTTGCAGCCCCAGCGGCAGCCCCTGCGCGTCCAGCCCCGCGGGCACCGAGATGCCCGGCAGCCCGGCCAGGTTCACCGTCACCGTGAACACGTCGTTGAGATACATCTCGACCGGATCGGCATCCTGCATCTCGCCCAGCCCGAAGGCGGCGGAGGGCGTCGCGGGCGTCAGGATCGCGTCGACCCCTTGCGCGAACATCTCGTCGAAATCTCGCTTGATGAGCGCCCGCACCTTGCGCGCGCGGTTGTAATAGGCGTCGTAGAAGCCCGCCGACAGGACATAGGTGCCGATCATCACCCGGCGCTGCACTTCCTTGCCGAACCCCTCGGCGCGGGTCTTTTCGTACATCTGCACGATGCCGTCGCCTTCGGCGAGCTTTGCGCGATGGCCATAGCGCACCCCGTCATAGCGCGCGAGGTTGCTGGACGCCTCGGCGGGCGCGATGACGTAATAGGCGGGCAGCGCGTATTTGGTGTGCGGCAGGCTGATATCGACGATCCTGGCGCCCGCATCCTTCAGCATCTCGGCGCCGCGGCTCCACAGCGCCTCGATCTCGGCGGGCATGCCTGCCATACGATATTCCGATGGAATTCCGATGGTTTTTCCACGGATGTCGCCGGTCAGCGCCGCCTCGAAATCCGGCACGGGAATGTCGGCAGAGGTCGAATCCTTCGGGTCATGCCCGGCCATCGCACCCAGCATGATCGCGGCATCGCGCACCGTCCGGGTCATCGGCCCCGCCTGGTCCAGCGAGGACGCAAAAGCCACGATTCCCCAACGGGATACGCGCCCATAGGTCGGCTTGATCCCGACGATTCCGGTAAAGGCCGCGGGCTGGCGGATCGAGCCGCCGGTATCGGTGCCGGTCGCCGCCAGACACAGATCGGCCGCAACGGCAGCGGCCGAGCCCCCCGACGAGCCCCCCGGCGTCAGGTCGCGATCATCGACCTTCCACGGGTTGACCGCATTGCCATAGGTGCTGGTCTCGTTCGAGCTGCCCATGGCGAACTCGTCCATGTTCAGCTTGCCCAGCATCACCGCGCCGGCATCCCACAGCTTCTGCGTGACGGTCGATTCATATTCGGGCCGGAACCCGTTCAGGATATGTGACGCAGCCTGCGAGGGCACGCCCCTGGTGCAGAAAAGATCCTTGATCCCCAGAGGCATGCCGCACATCGCGGGCGCGTCGCCTGCCGCGATCCGGGCATCGGCGGCGCGCGCCTGATCCAGCGCGATCTCGGGCGCCACATGGACAAAGGCATTCAGCCGCGCGGCGCCCTCGATCTCGGACAGGCAGGCCTCGGTCAGCGCCACCGCACTGGTTTCACCCTTGCGCAGCGCATCGCGCGCCTCGGCCAGTGTCAGCTTGCTCAGCTCGCTCATCGGCCGTTACTCCACCACCTTCGGAACCGCGAAGAACCCCTCGCGCGCATCGGGCGCATTGGCGAGGATCTTCTCGGGATAGCCGCCATCCGTCACCACATCCTCCCGCCGTTTCAGCCGCATCGGCGTGACGCTGGTCATCGGCTCGACATCGGAAACGTCGACCTCGTTCAACTGTTCCATGAAGGTCAGGATGCCCGAGAGTTGCCCGGCCAGAGCGGGCAGGTCGTCCTCGGCCACGGCGATCCGGGCCAGATGCGCCACCCGCCGCGCGGTGTCGATGTCGATGGACATGGGGCCGCCTCTCGTTGCTGAAAATCCGCCCCCGCGTTTAGCCCCCCGCCGCGTTCCCCGCAAGAGCACCGCATCCCGGCAAGGGCGTGCGCGGGGCTTCGGCTTCGTCGAACGCCCGGCCGATGCCCCCCCCGGATTGTCGAAGTCGGGGAAGGTGCGTCTCACCCGGCCATGACGATCCGGGCCAGCGCCTCGGGCGACAGCGCCGCCGGGTTGGCCTTCATCGACGACGAGCCGGACGCCGCGCGGGCAAGGGCGACCGCATCGAGCGGCCCCTCGGCGAGGTCGGCCAGACGGGGCAGGCCAGCCGCGTCGATCCAGTCGGACAATTGCCGGAACGCATCGCCCGGGGCGCAGCCGAGGGCCCCGGCAATCCAGCCCGCCACCTCGTCGAACCGGGCGACCGTGTGTCCCTCGGCGGCCAGGGCCGCGCGGTTCTCGCGCAATGTGGGCGCAAGGAGCCTGCCGCAGATCGCGCCATGCGGTGCGCCATGGCGCCCGCCGATCACCCCCGCAAGGCCATGCACGGCGCCGAGTCCGGCATTGGCAAGGGCGATGCCGCCGGTCAGGCTGACAAGGGCCAAGGCGTCGCGGGCCGCGGGGTCCTCGGCCTGCCTCAGCCGGACAAGGGCGGCCAGTCCGCGCGGGATCGCGTCGCGGCAAAGCGCGTCGGTCAACGGATTTGCGCGCCGGGAAAGGTAGGGCTCGATCACCTGTGTCACCGCGTCGAGCCCCGAGGCCAGCGTCACGGGCCAGGGGCAGCCATCGGTCAGCGCCGGATCGACCAGCGCCAGCGCCGGGATCAGCCGGTCGTCGCGCAGCGACACCTTGCGGCCATGGGCGGGCACGCCGATCACCGCGTTCTTCGTGGCCTCGGACCCGGTCCCCGCGGTGGTGGGCAGTGCCGCGAGCGGCAGGGGCGGCGCGGAGAGCGGCAGGCCCTGCCCCACCACTTCGAGATGGTCGAGCGGCGGGCGGTCGGAGGGCAGCAGCGCCGCCAGTGCCTTGCCCAGGTCGAGCACCGATCCGCCGCCGATGGCCGCCACAGCATCGGCAGCGAAGGGCCGCGCCTCGGCAAGTGCCGCCTCGAGCCCGGGCAGGTCGGGTTCGCCCTGCCCGCGGAGTTCCAGCACCGCCACACCCGCCGCGCGCAGCCCCTCGGCCAGCACGTCGGCGAAGCGCACGGATCCGCCGCGGACCAGCAGGATGCGGCGGCCCATCGCGGCGATCCGCGCGGGCGCCTCGGCGGCGGCGCCGCGGCCAAAGAGGATGCGGCCGGGGGTGAGGAACGCGAAGGTCATGGGGATCAGAACGCCTGCGTGGCCGCGACGGCGCGCGTCCAGCGGGCATAGCGGGCCTCGCGCGCGTCGGGGGCCATGGTGGGGACAAAGCTCTTCTCCAGCGCCCAGGTCCGCGCGAATTCGTCCATGCCCGGATAAAGCCCCGCGCGCTGGCCGGCCAGCCACGCCGCCCCCATCGCGGTCGTTTCCAGAACCCGGGGCCGGTCGACCTGCGCGCCCAGGATGTCGGCCAGGAACTGCATCGCCCAGTCCGACGCGCTCATGCCGCCATCGACCCGAAGCGCGGTATCGCCGCCCCCCGCCCAGTCGGCGGTCATCGCTTCCAGAAGGTCGCGGGTCTGGTAGCCCACGCTTTCCAGCGCGGCGCGGGCGAATTCCTCGGGGCCGGAATTGCGCGTCAGCCCGAACACCGCGCCGCGGCAGTCGGGCCGCCAGTAGGGCGCGCCGAGGCCGGTAAAGGCGGGCACCAGCACCACGCCCTGGCCCGGGTCGGCGGCCTCGGCCAGACCTTGCGTCTCGGAGGCGGAGCGGATCAGCCTCAGCCCGTCGCGCAGCCACTGGACCACGGCGCCCGCGATGAAGATCGAGCCTTCCAGCGCATAGGTCCGCTGGCCGTCAAGCTGGTAGGCGATGGTGGTCAGCAGCCGGTTCTGCGAAGCGACCGGATCGGTCCCGGTGTTCAGCAGCGCGAAGCAGCCCGTTCCATAGGTCGATTTCATCATGCCGGGGCGGAAACAGGCCTGGCCGATGGTCGCGGCCTGCTGGTCGCCCGCGATGCCGAGGATCGGGATCTCGCGCCCGAAAAGGTCGGCCCGCGTCACCCCGAAATCGGCGGCGCAATCGCGCACCTCGGGCAGGATCTCGGCGGGGATGTCCAGCATCTCGCACATCGCCTCGGACCAGCGCCCCTGCCGGATGTCGTAGAGCATCGTGCGCGCGGCGTTGGTGGCGTCGGTCGCATGCACGCGCCCGCCGGTCAGGTTCCATACAAGCCAGCTGTCGACCGTGCCGAAGGCCAGTTCGCCCCGGATCGCGCGGTCGCGCGCGCCCTCGACATGGTCGAGGATCCATTTCAGCTTGGTGCCCGAGAAATAGGGATCGAGCAAAAGCCCGGTCGTCTCGGTGACCGCCGCCTCGTGCCCGGCCGCCTTGAGCGCCTGACAGGTCTCGGCGGTGCGGCGGTCCTGCCAGACGATGGCGTTGTGAATGGGCTTGCCGGTGGCGCGGTCCCAGACCAGCGTGGTCTCGCGCTGGTTGGTGATGCCGATCGCGGCGATGTCGGCGGCATGCTTGCCGGCCTTTTCGATGGCGGCCCGCGCCGTCGCGGCCGTGGTCGACCACAGGTCCGAGGGGTCATGCTCGACCCAGCCGCTGGCCGGGTAATGCTGGGGAAACTCCTCCTGCGCGACGGCAACGACACGCAGGTCGGCGCCGAACAGGATCGCCCGGGTCGACGTGGTGCCCTGGTCGATGGCGAGGATATGGGTCATGGCGTCCGCTCACTGGTTCGGTTGCGAGGATTCCGTGCCGGAATGGAAGCCGCGCATCAAGGTCACGATGGGCAGGACCACCGTCACGACCTGGTCGAACGGCAGCCTGACCCGGCCGGACGTCCCAAGGATTGCAGGCGCTCCCGGTCCGCCGCACTCGGGCGCACGCGGGCCCGTTGCCGGGCCCGCGCCTTTCGGTCGCAAAGGTCAGTTCTGCCAGGACTTGATCAGTTCGTCATAGGAGACGGTGATCGGTTCCTCGTCCTCGTTGTCGAGCTTGGCCTTGGGCGCGCCGGGCTGGCTCAGCCAGTATTCGGGGTCCTGCTCCTCGTTCAGCCTGGGCCCCAGATCGCCCTGCACGCCCGCGCGTTCCAGACGCTGAAGCACCTGCTCCTGATCCGCGCACAGCGCGTCGAGGGCCTGTTGCGGGGTCTTGGCGCCCGACATCGCGTCGCCGATGTTCTGCCACCAGAGCTGCGCCAGCTTCGGGTAGTCGGGCACGTTGGTGCCGGTGGGCGACCATTGCACGCGGGCGGGCGAGCGGTAGAACTCGATCAGGCCGCCCAGCTTGTCGGCGCGCTCGCTGAAGTGGTCCGAGTTGATCGTGGACTCGCGGATGAAGGTCAGGCCCACATCCGATTTCTTGAGGTCCACGGTCTTCGAGGTCACGAACTGGGCGTAAAGCCAGGCCGCCTTGGCCCGGTCCACCGGCGTCGATTCCATCAGCGTCCAGGATCCGGCGTCCTGATAGCCGATCTTCATGCCCTCTTCCCAGTAGACGCCGTGCGGGCTGGGGGCCATGCGCCATTTGGGCGTGCCGTCCTCGTTCAGCACGGCCCTGGCCCCCTCGCCCACCATGTCGGCGGTGAAGGCGGTGTACCAGAACATCTGCTGGGCGATCTGGCCCTGGGCGGGCACCGGCCCGGCCTCGCCGAAGGTCATGCCGGCGGCGGTGGGCGGCGAATATTTCTGCAGCCACTCGATCGCCTTGGTGACCGCATAGACCGCGGCCGGGCCGTTGGTGGCGCCGCCGCGCGCGACGCAGGATCCCACGGGCTGGCTGTTCTCGTTCACCCGGATGCCCCATTCGTCCACGGGCAGGCCGTTCGGTTCGCCCACATCACCCATGCCCGCCATCGACATCCACGCGTCGGTATAGCGCCAGCCGAGGCTGGGGTCCTTCTTGCCGTAATCCATGTTGCCGAAGACCGAGCTCGGCCCGCCGATATAGGACATGTCGCGGCCGGTGAAGAATTCGGCGATGTCCTCGTAGGCCGACCAGTTGACCGGCACGCCCAGGTCATAGCCATAGGCGGCCTTGAAATCCTCCATGGTCTTGGGATCGGTGAACCAGTCGTAGCGGAACCAGTAGAGATTGGCGAATTGCTGGTCGGGCAACTGATACAGCTTGCCGTCCGGCCCGGTGGTGAAGCTGAGCCCGATGAAATCGTCGAGGTCGAGCGTCGGGCTGGTCACGTCCGCGCCCTCGCCCGCCATCCAGTCGGTCAGGTTGCGCGCCTGCTGATAGCGCCAGTGGGTGCCGATCAGGTCGGAGTCGTTGACATAGGCGTCATAGACGTTCTGGCCCGACTGCATCTGGGTCTGCAGCTTCTCGACCACGTCGCCCTCGCCGATCAGGTCATGGGTGACCTTGATACCGGTGATCGCGCTGAAGGCGGGCGCCAGCACGCGCGCTTCGTATTCATGGGTGGTGATCGTTTCCGAGACCACGTTGATCTCCATCCCGGCGAAGGGCTGGGCGGCGTCGACGAACCACTGCATCTCGGCCTCCTGCTCCGCGCGGGTCAGGACCGAGAGGCCCGCGATCTCGCTATCGAGAAAGGCGATCGCCTCCTCCATCCCCGCCCAGGTCGGGCCGGACAGAAGCGCGAGGCTCGCCGCGATCGCCGTGGTGGATTTCAATCTGAGGTTCATTTGGGTCTCCTCCCTTTGGTGAACCGTTTTTCCGAGGATTTGTTGGTCGGCGCGATCCGGGGCTCCTCGTGCCCCGGGCGCGGGTGACGGGCCTAGACCCAGCGGAAGACCGCCGCGGCCCAGGCCAGGCAGACGATGAGGGCGTAAGGTTGATGCTCGCCCACAAGCCCCAGCCAGGCGAGGTTGATGAAGGCCGAGCCCAGAAGCGTGATGAAGAGCCGGTCGCCCCGCGTGGTCTCGATGCGCAGGATGCCGGTGCGCGGGGTTTCGGGGAAGCGGATCGCGAGCACGGTGAAGGTGATGAGAAGTGCCGCGATGGTCGCGAAGAAGGCCGCTGTGGGCCAGGTCCAGGCCATCCAGTCCATGTCAGTCCTCAACCACTTTCAGTTCATAATGTGGGTTAATGCCGGCCGTTAGGGTGGAGCCCGGTTTGTGGATCGTTATTTTGAACGGATCCCAATTCAACTTGTCATTCCTACGCCTCGTTGCGTTGACTATCTCGCTTGGGTTCAAATCGCGGCAAACTAAGCGTTCGAGGAGCATGTGAGGGTCACAACCTGTTGGAGCTTCAATCTCGAAGACCAAATTCTCGCCATCGAAACACCTGATCCTATAGCGGCGCTTTCCCATCACACTCTCCCCAATGCAAAACCCTTGGCGATGTAGTTGCGCACGAAGTAGATCACGAGCGCGCCGGGCACGATGGTCAGCACCCCCGCCGCCGCCAGAACGCCCCAGTCCAGGCCGCTGGCCGACACGGTGCGGGTCATCGTCGCCGCGATGGGCTTGGCGTTGACCGAGGTCAGCGTACGCGACAACAGCAACTCGACCCACGAGAACATGAAGCAGAAGAACGCCGCCACGCCGATCCCGCTGGCGATCAGCGGCATGAAGATCTTCACGAAGAAGCGCGGGAAGGAATAGCCGTCGATATAGGCGGTCTCGTCGATTTCCTTGGGCACCCCGCGCATGAAGCCTTCGAGGATCCAGACCGCCAGCGGCACGTTGAACAGGCAATGCGCCAGCGCCACCGCGATATGCGTGTCGAAGAGGCCCACGGACGAATAAAGCTGGAAGAACGGCAGGGCAAAGACCGCGGGCGGCGCCATGCGGTTGGTCAGCAGCCAGAAGAACAGGTGCTTGTCGCCCATGAAGCGGTAGCGCGAGAACGCATAGGCCGCGGGCAGCGCCACGACGACCGAGAGCACCGTGTTCATGCAGACATAGATCAGCGAGTTGACATAGCCCATGTACCAGCTCGCATCCGTCAGGATCACGCGGTAGTTCCGCAAGGTCGGTTCCTGCGGCCAGAGGCTGAAGCCGCCGAGGATCTCGGAATTGGTCTTCAGGCTCATGTTCACCAGCCAGTAGATCGGCAGCATCAGGAACAAGAGGTACAGCGTCATCACCACCGCGCTGGTGTTCACCCGCGGCAGGGCCAGCGACCGGCGGGGCTGGGCAATCGTCGCGTCGGGCATGGCCTAGCCCCCCTTCCGGTCGAGATTGGTCATGACGGTGTAGAACACCCAACTGATCAGCAGGATCACGAGGAAATACATGATCGAGAAGGCCGCCGCGGGGCCGAGGTCGAATTGCCCCAGCGCCATCTTCACCAGGTTGATCGACAGGAAGGTGGTGGCGTTGCCGGGGCCGCCGCCGGTGACGACGAAAGGCTCGGTATAGATCATGAAGCTGTCCATGAACCGCAAAAGCACCGCGATCATCAGCACGCCCGCCATCTTGGGCAGTTCGATATAGCGGAACACCTTCCAGCGGCTCGCCTGGTCGATCTTGGCGGCCTGGTAATAGGCATCGGGAATGGATTGCAGGCCCGCGTAGCACAAGAGCGCCACCAGCGAGGTCCAGTGCCAGACATCCATCACGATCACCGTGATCCAGGCATCGACGGCGTTCTGGGTGTAGTTGTAATTGATGCCCAGCCTGTCGAGCGTGTAGCCCAGCAGCCCGATATCGACGCGGCCGAAGATCTGCCAGATCGTGCCGACCACGTTGAACGGGATCAGCAGCGGCAGTGACATCAGCACAAGGCAGACACTGGCCCAGACGCCCCGCTTGGGCATGTTGAGCGCGACGAAGATGCCCAGCGGCACCTCGATCGCCAGGATCGTCGCCGAGAAGATCAGCTGTCGGCCCAGCGCGTTCCACATCCGCTCGGAGCGCAGCATCTCCTCGAACCACTCGAGCCCGGCCCAGAAGAAGCGGTTGTTGCCGAAGGTGTCCTGCACCGAGTAGTTCACCACCGTCATCAGCGGGATCACCGCCGAGAACGCCACCAGCACCAGCACGGGCAGCACCAGGAACCAGGCCTTGTGATTGGTCGGCTTGTCCATCACGCGGCCTCCCCGCTGACGCGCCAGTCGTCGGCATAGACGTTCACCCGGTCGGGGTCGAAGCGGACGCGGGTCTGGTCGGCGCCGATCCTGTCCTCCTCGCGGGCGATGATGTTGATCTCGTGGCTGAAGAACTCGGCCCGCACGATCTTGTGCCGGCCCACATCCTCGACCCGGCGGATCCGGACGGGCAGCCCCTCGGTCGCCGAGAGCCGCGCGAATTCGGGCCGCACGCCGATCTCGACCTTGCCGGACAGGGCGGGATAGCCATGCGCCAGTTCCACCTCGGCGCCCTCGATATAGGCGCGGGTGCCCTCCACCCTGGCGGGCAGGACGTTCATCCCCGGCGAGCCGATGAAATAGCCGACGAAGGTGTGCTCGGGCGTCTCGAACAACTCTTCCGGCGTGCCGATCTGCACCACGCGGCCATCATGCATCACCACCACCCGGTCGGCGAAGGTCAGCGCCTCGGTCTGGTCATGGGTGACATAGATCATCGTGTGGCCGAACTCGCGGTGCAGCGATTTCAGCTGGGTCCTGAGTTCCCATTTCATGTGCGGGTCGATCACCGTCAGCGGCTCGTCGAACAGGATCGCGTTGACATCGCGCCGCACCATGCCGCGGCCGAGGCTGATCTTCTGCTTGGCATCCGCCGTCAGCCCGCGCGCCTTGCGGTCAAGCTGGTCCTCCATCCCGATCATGCGGGCGATGGCCTGAACCCGCTCGGCGATATATGCGGGGTCGCGGCCCCGGTTCCTCAGCGGGAAGGCCAGGTTGTCGCGCACGCTCATCGTGTCGTAGACCACGGGAAACTGGAACACCTGCGCGATGTTGCGCGCGGTCGTGGGGGCATGCGTCATGTCCGCGTCGTCGAACAGGATGCGGCCCTGGCTGGGCGCCAGAAGCCCCGAAATGATGTTCAAGAGCGTGGACTTGCCGCAGCCCGAGGGCCCCAGCAGCGCATAGGCCGCGCCATCCTCCCAGACATGGGTCATTTCCTTCAGCGCCCAGTCGGCGTCGGATTTCGGCGCGGGCAGGTAGGAATGGGCCAGCTTGTCGAGCGTGATCCGGGCCATTTTCCCCTCCCTCAGGCGGCCAGCGCATAGGCGGCGGGCGCGACCAGTCGCCCGTCCTCGCCGAAGATGTAGACATGGGCGGGATCCAGATGCACCCGGATGTCCTCGCCCAACGCGAGGTCGTGGACGCCATGGATCAGCCCCACCCAGCGTTCGCCATGGTGATCGAGATGGACAAAGGTCTCGGACCCGGTCAGTTCCGTGACCACCAGCCGCGCGGTGAATTCCATCGCGTCCACCTTGTGCCGCGCGATTTCCAGGTGGTTCGGCCGGAACCCGGCGGTGTAGCGCCCGTCGGCCAGATCGGCCAGCCGGCCGGTCGCGGGCGCCGACTGGCCGTCGCCGAACATCAGCTTCGCGCCGGTCTTGGCAACGGCCAGGAAATTCATCGGCGGATCGCTGAACACCCGCGCGGTCGTGGCGTCCACCGGCTGGCGGTAGACCTGCGGGGTGGGCCCGAACTGGGTCACCCGGCCCTCCCACAGCGTCGCGGTGTGCCCGCCCAGCAGCAGCGCCTCTTCGGGTTCGGTGGTGGCATAGACGAAGATCGCGCCCGACGCCTCGAAGATGCGGGGGATCTCCACCCGCAACTCCTCGCGCAGCTTGTAGTCGAGATTGGCCAGCGGCTCGTCCAGCAGCACGAGCCCTGCGCCCTTGACCAGCGCCCGCGCCAGCGCGCAACGCTGCTGCTGGCCGCCCGACAGTTCCAGCGGGCGGCGCTCCAGCATGGGCGTCAGCCGCATCAGCGCGGCGGTCTCGCGCACGCGGGCGTCGATCTCGGCCCGGCCCATCCCCATCAGTCGCATCGGCGAGGCGATGTTGTCGTAGACGCTCATCGAGGGGTAGTTGATGAACTGCTGGTAGACCATCGCCACCTTGCGGTCCTGCACCCGCATCCCCGTGACGTCCTGCCCGTTCCAGTGGACGCGGCCCGCACTCGGCACGTCGAGCCCGGCCATCAGCCGCATCAGGGACGTCTTGCCCGACAGCGTCGGCCCCAGCAGCACGTTCATCGTGCCCTTGTCCAGCCTCAGGTCGGTCGGGTGGATATGGGTCTCGGTGCCGACAACCTTCGACACGCCCCGCAATTCCAGTGTCATTCTCCCCCCTTCGCCCCCTTATTCCGCCGCGGCGGGCGCGGTCTGTCGCCGCCGCTCCGCCATCCAGCGCTCCAGCGCGGCGATCCGGTCCGCCCCTAGCCGCAGCCCCAGCTTGCTGCGCCGCCAGAGGACATCCTCGGCGGTGCGGGCATATTCCCGCGTCCTCAGCCAGTCGACCTCGCGCTCGGTCAGGCCCGCGCCGAAATCCTGCCCCAGATCGCCCGGCCCGCGCGCCGCGCCCAGCATCGCCCACGCCTCGGCGCCATAGGCGCGCACCAGCCGCCGTGCCTGCCCATCTGACAGGAACGGGTAGTCCGCCACAAGCCGCGCGATCAGCGCCTCGGCCCCGTCCACCGGAAAGTCGCCCCCCGGCAGCGGCACGCCCGCCGTCCAGTCGCCCTTCAGGCCCGGAAAATGCGGAGCCAGCCGCGCCAGTGCCGCCTCGGCCAGCCGCCGGTAGGTGGTGATCTTGCCGCCGAAGACGTTCAGGACCGGCGCCCCCCCGGCCGCGTCCAGCTTGAGCGTGTAGTCCCGCGTCGCCGCCGTCGCGCTGGACGCGCCGTCGTCATAGAGCGGGCGCACGCCGGAAAAGGTCCAGACCACGTCCGCAGGCCCGATCGGCCGCCGGAAATACCGGTTGGCAAAGGCGATCAGATAGTCGCGCTCGGCCTCGGTGCAGTCGGGCGGCGCGGCGGGATCGTCGTGGTCCATGTCGGTCGTGCCGATCAGGGTAAAGTCGGTCTCGTAGGGGATCGCGAAGATGATGCGCCCATCGCTGCCCTGGAAGAAGTAGCACTTGTCGTGATCGAACAGCCGGCGCGTCACGATATGGCTGCCGCGCACCAGCCGCACGTTGTCCTGCGCGTTCAACCCCAGGACGCCGTGGATCACCTGCCCCGCCCAGGGGCCAGCGGCATTGACCAGCGCGCGGGCAAGGTGGGTCCGCCGCGCGCCGCTTTCGCTATCCTGCGTTTCGACGCGCCAGAGCGCGCCTTCGCGCCGGGCCGAGACCACCCGCGTGCGCGGCAGGATCTCGGCGCCCCGTGCCTCGGCATCGCGGGCGTTCAGCACCACAAGGCGCGAATCCTCGACCCAGCAATCGGAATATTCGAACGCCTTGCGGAACCGCGCCTGCAAGGGCGCGCCCTCGGGCGTGCCGGCCAGATCCAGCACCGTCGTCCCGGGCAGGATCTCGCGCGCCGCCAGCCGGTCATACAGCATCAGCGCCAGCCGGATCAGCCACGCGGGCCGCCGGCCCTTCATCCAGGGCATGATGCGGGCCAGCAGGCGCGAGGTCGGCGTCGCGGATTCGAACCGCATATCCTCATGGTACGGAAGGACGAATCGCATGGGCCAGCTGATATGGGGCATCGCGCGCAAAAGCGTCTCGCGCTCGATCAGCGCCTCGCGCACCAGGCGGAACTCGAAATATTCCAGGTAACGCAGGCCGCCATGGAACAGCTTGGTCGAGGCCGAGGAGGTCGCCGAGGCCAGGTCGTTCATCTCGGCCATCCGCACCGACAGGCCGCGCCCGGCCGCGTCGCGCGCGATCCCGCAGCCGTTGATCCCGCCGCCGATGACGAACAGATCGACAGGTTCTGCCGTAGCCCGGTCCGTCACGCGCTCCTCCCTTCGCGTTCCAATACGGGCGTTATGCCGCATTCCTGCCCAAAAAGAAAGACATTCGCGTTCGTTATTTTTCGCTTCTGGTGCCAGCCAAAAGCTTCAAGGGCTTGCCAGCCCCCTTTCAAGGGAACGACGAGGCACCAGGCGCGCCGAAAGCGCCGGACGGCCCCGTCCCGCACCGCCGATTCCCCGCCACACCCGCCCCGCACAGCCCGGGCTTGAGCGGCGCGGCCTGCCATGCGAACATCCACGAAAAGGAACGAGCGCATGTCGCAGACGATCCGTCACCCCGAGATCCTCGAGATCGCGCGGCGCGAGGGCAAGGTCACCGTCGAGGGGCTGGCCGAGCATTTCGGCGTGACGCTCCAGACGATCCGCCGCGACCTGAGCGACCTGGCCGAGGCCGGGCGGCTGGAACGGGTCCATGGCGGAGCGATCCTGCCCTCGGGCACCACCAATATCGGCTACGAGGAACGCCGCTCGCTGAACCAGGAGGCCAAGCGCGCCATCGCGCGGGCCTGCGCCGCGCGCGTGCCCGGCAACATCTCGCTCTTCCTCAACATCGGCACCACGACCGAGGCGGTGGCGCAGGAGCTTCTGCACCACGCCAACCTGATGGTGGTCACCAACAACATGAACGTGGCCAATATCCTGGTGGCCAACCGCGACTGCCAGATCATCGTCACCGGCGGCACGCTGCGCCGCTCGGACGGCGGGCTGATCGGCAATCTGGCCACCGAGACGATCCGGCAGTTCAAGTTCGACCTCGCGGTGATCGGCTGTTCGGCGCTGGACGGCGACGGCGACCTGCTGGATTTCGACATCCAGGAGGTGGGCGTCAGCCAGGCGATCCTGCGCCAGTCGCGCCGCACCTTCCTGGTGGCCGACCAGTCCAAGTTCAAGCGCTCCGCCCCCGCCCGCATCGCCTCGCTGGCCGCCATCGACGCCTTCTTCACCGACCGCCCGCTGGCCCCGGACCTGGCTGCGCGCTGCGCCGAATGGGGCACCGAGATCGTGATCAGCGCCTGAATTCCCGGCGGCCCGGTCTTCCGGCCAAGGCAACCCGAAGCGGGATTGACGCCGATGGAGCGCATACTCGTCGGCTGACGTTCGTCGGTCAGGCGGTGGAGAGACCCATTGGCGTGGATCTCTGCCCCGTCCATCCACGGCGCGAATGACATGCCCGGAACCGGCCGCCCATATCAAGCGCGGACCTGCCCAAACGCTCTTGACGAATACAATGACCTGCGACGCGATTTTTTCTTCGGCTGCGGGATGGCGCTTTCCGAAGCGAAGCGGTCGAAGCTGCTCGAGGACATGAACGCCAGGCTGAATGAGCTCCAGGCGGAGCAACTGTCGGCCCTGGTCGCGATGCGCGAGCTGGTTTGACGAAAGTGGTGACGCCGGCCGTCATCCCGGACATGGCGATCTCTGGCCGGCGTGTTGGCCCGCATGGGAGGTGGCTGTGGCCGGTGCGGCGGCCGCAGCCAGAAGAAGCGAGGTGTGGCGCGTCAGGGGTTTATCCTCGCTTGGTTTGCGCCGCACGATCTGCGGGCGTGTCGGTTGGGGTCAGGCGGCGGCGCAGTCGGCCGCCGGGGTGGTGAACAGGCCAGCCGGGTCGAAGCGGGCCGCGAGATCGCGCAGCCGCGCGTCTGCCGCAGGGTCGTGGGTCGGCAGGCGGCGCGGCCCGTTTTCGAGGTCGGCCTCGCCCACATAGGCGCCAAGGCAAAGCGGGGCCGTCCCCGCCATCGTCGCCCGGAGCCAGCGCAGCTGCGCCGCGTCCTCGTCGGCATCCTCCCAGATCGCGTAGACCGAGCCGAAGATGCGCCCGATCCGTGAAAATGCGCCGTCTCCGGGCGGCAGCGCCCTGGGAGAGCGCAGCATCATCAGCGCCAGGCTGCGGGGCGAGGGCGCCGAGACCATGCCGGTCGCGATGCGCTCCACGATCTCGGGGAACCGCGCATCCGACCAGAGGCTGTCGACGCCGTAGCGCAGCCCCTCGGGCATCGATCGCGCCGTGAAGCCGTAAAGCACGTCGAACGGCGTCGGCATGGGGCCGATCACCTGCATCGCTTCGGGCGCCCTTGCGAACAGCTCGGCGAGCGTCGCATGGCCCGCGGTGTCGCCCTCGGCGAAGACGGTCGCGATCGCCTCGACCATCGGTCCCTGAACGGGCATCTCCGGTGGCGGCGTCGCGATCTTCAGCGTGAGTTCGACATTGGCCGGCGCATCGGCCATCGCGGCCTCGGCCCAGGTCGCGACCGTGCCGGCCAGGGCGAGCGGGTAGACCCGCAGCTCGGTCAGGATCGCCTTCGGCGCCTCCATCAGGCGCAGATGATAGGCGGTGACGATGCCGAAGAAGGCTGGCCCCGCGCCGCGCGCGGCCCAGAAGACCTCGGCATTTTCGGTTTCGCTTGCGGTCAGGAGGCGCCCGTCGGCCATGACCACCTCGATCGCCTCGACCAGGAAGCAGGCCACGCCCCAGGCGCCCGAGTTCCAGCCGATCCCGCCGCCCAGAAGATAGCCGCTCATCGGGACGCTGCCGCAATGGCCCAGCGGGAAGGCGAGGTCGTGACGCGCAAGCGCGGCGGCCATCCGTGCGTTTGGGACGCCGGGTTCGACCCGCGCGACACGGCGCTTCGGGTCGATCCGCAGCCCGTCGAGCGCGCCGAGATCGACGACGATGTCCGCCTGCGCGGCGATGCCGGTGAAATGGTGCCCGCCCCCGCGCGGCGAGACGGTCAGCCCGTTCCGGGCGGCGAAGCGCACGGCCTCGGCCACGTCATCGGCACAGGCGGCACGCACGATCAGCCGCGTGCGGCGCGCGGGCTTGCGCCCGTTCCAGACAAGGGCGTCGCAGGCCTCGGCGTGCCCGGGGTCGAACCGGGTGATGAGATTGCCGCGCAGGCGGCGTTTCAGAGTATCGGTTTGCATGTCGGTATCCTTCGCATGGGCCACATCCGGCCCTCCCGGCGGCCAGAGATCGGCACCGGGGCGGGAACGGTTCGGCAGGTCGGGTTTCAGGGAGCAGCGAGCGCGTCGCCGCATGGCCGTGGGTGTACGCCCCGGCCCCGTGCGGCGCATCCTCAGACACCCTGCGCGAAAGGCTCACCAATGCTAAAAGACTGCTAAGCGGGTTCTTCGAGCGTCAGGCGGCAGGCGACGGCGAGCCGGAACCGGCCGCGCCCGGCCTTCTCGATTCGCAGGCAGGACTGCCGCTCCTCCAGTCGGCGGCGCAAGAGGATCATCCGCGCATCGAGGTTCTCGCCATGCGCGGGCAGGCGCAGCGCCGGATCGACGCGCAATTCGCGCAACGCGAAATCCGTTCGCCCCGTGGCCTGGAACTCCTGCAGCAGCCGCCAGAGGATCGCACCGGCCACGCCCTTGATCAGGTAGTCATGATCGACGAACACGCTCTGATCGACGGCGTAGTAGCGGACGGTGACGCCGCCGCCGAGCGGCAGGGCCGCGCCCGGTGCCGGGTGATCCTCGTCGGTCTCGTCCGCGCGCAGGATCGCGATGCGCGCCCCCAGATGCCCGGCGACAAGGGCCAGCGCGTCCTCGTCGTCATAGGCGAAGCGCATCGTCTCCTCGGCCTCGGCGAAGAGCACGCCAAGCAGACGACCGCCTTCGAGAATGGGCAGGGCGATCTGGCTGCGGGGCGCCGCAAGGCCCGGGAAAGGGATGGTTCGGGGCGCGCCCTCGATCAGTCCCGCGCGCCGGGCCGTTTCGGTGATCGCGGCGCCATAGCGGTATTCGCGGGTCATGTGGCCGATGCGGATGGGCGTGCGTTCGCGCGCGGCGACCCCGATCACGCCTTCGCCGAACTGCACCTCGGCGCCCACGCCCGAGGCGCGATAGCCGCGCGAGGCCACGGCATAGAGCCGGTCCTCGCCATCCTCGGCCATCAGCACCATGGCATGGCGGATGCCGAACTGCGCCGCCAGCACCTCGGTCGCGCGGTCCAGAAGCTCTTCCAGGTCGGTGCAGGCATCGAGGGCGGCGCAGGCGCGGCGGGTGGCCGCCAGCAAGGGCCGCGCCCGGGCGGCGCGCGGGATCTTCGGCCCCGGAACGGGTTCGATCGACAGTACGCGAAAGATGTCGGCGCCAAGCAGCCGGAACACCCCCTCCATCCCGTGATGGGAGGCGATCCCGGCAAGCTTGGCCTTCATGCTCTCGAAGAGCGGACCGCTGGTCAGCGTCTCCTCGTAGTCGAGCGCGAGGCGATGCTGCTGCATGGTCTCGGGGTCGACGATCTGCACCGAAGCCCGCCGCGTCGCCAGAAGGTTGCGCCGGGTCTTGTTGAAGAACTGGTAGGACAATGCGACCCGCTCGGGATCGACGTAATGGACCTGGCTGATCATCGACACGTTGGGCAGCCCCTCGGCATCGCAGGTGGCGATCACCGAGGCCACCACGCCTTCGAGCGACGGGCGCAGTGTATCGAGGCAGGGCGCGGTCATCGGGTCAGTTCCGCCCCCGCGCCGGGCCCGGGGGTCTGGGTGAACACCCGTTCGGGCAGGAACTCGATGGCGACGATGTCGTCCGGGTCGTGGGCGACATAGCCATCCGCCAGTTCGCGCGAGAACCCGATCTCGACAAGACCATCGGCAAGGACGGCGCATTGGCGGTCGATCTCGGGCAGGTCGTCGGACAGCGCCTCGCGGAGTGTGGCCGAGGCGGCCTTGACCTGAAACGCCCGGTGGTCCGGAGCGCCGGTGAACGTGGCGGCAATCCGGCCGCCCGCGGCAATGGCGTCAAGCAATGCGGCGTTGGCGGCGCGGCCGAGAAGGGCGCGGATCGTTCCATCCGGCCTTATCCGGCAGCCGATACCGACGCCCACGATGGGGCGGCCGTCCGGGTCGCAGCTGGCGAGCGTCACGCTGACGCCGGACTGAGCCAGCGCCACGAGATCCGGCGTCAGCAGACCGCCTCCCGGCGCCGGCTTCTGCGCGGCCCAGGACGCCAGATCGTTGATCGGAGAGGCGGGGATGAAGCTTGACGACATTTCAGCCACAGGGTTCTCGACGCACGATCTTGCGGCAGAAAACCGAAAATGTCACCTCGGGATGGGCGTCCTGTAGTGTCTCGTCGCGGCGGGAGTTTTGACAATATTGTTTGACAGCTGACGATGCCCCGACCGCAGACCCGTCACCAATCCCGTAATCCGAACAATCACGTCTCAGGCGCACATTCAGCCGTTCTGTAACTGGCTGGCCTTGCGGACCGCCTTCGACCCGATGTTCCGGCATGCGAAAGAGTGCCTGTTCGGCCAGGCGGCCAGTGCCAGGGCTTGAGATTTCGGACGCCGACCGGGATCGGGCCGACGCGGCCAAGCACCTCGCCCCGAAAACCGAAGGGGACACGCATCCAGCCCCGTTTCAGGGGGAAGACAGGGCGCGGCGGGCGCTTTCCACCCGACGGACCGAAGCCGGAATCGACGCGACCGCCAAGGGCGTCCCTCAGCGCGGTCTGCTCCTACTCGCGCAGGATCGCGATGATCGCTTCCTCAGTGGATTTCGATCGCTACGAGGTCCGGTCCCCTCTTTGGGCCGGACCCTGGCATCCTATGCGCAGGTAGCGCCCTTTGCAGAGTGCCCTGTGGTCGCCGGTAAAGGCCTCGAATCTGCTGTTCCGATGCTGCTGTGCGGCCCCGCCGAAGGCGACATTCGCTGCGCCTGCGGAATCCGATCGCGGGTCAATGCACACACCGCGAGATGGGGTTGATGGCTCCTGCTCCATCGGCGTCGCAATGCGCCATAACGGCTTTTGCCATCGTCGCGATGATCGGCAGCGCCGGACAGTCCCGGTGCGGCAGGGACTTCTCGGTCTGGCTGGGGCTGACACCGATCAACCTATCTACGGGAGGCAAAGAGCGGCTGGGACGCATATGCAACAAGATGGGCGACCGTCATATCCGACGCCTGATGATCATCGGCATGACCTCACGCATGGCCGAACTGGGCGCCAGTGCCGTCATCCCGCCCCGCAAGAATGCCAAGCCCTGGAAGCCCAGCGGCGATCGCGCGCGACGAGGCCCCCCCGCGCATCGAAATACATCGGCCGAAAGAACTGGCGGAAATGGAGCGGCGATCACCGCCGAAGTCGTATCGAGATCAAGATGAACCGCATGACCCTGCTGGGCCGACGCCTCATGGCACGCGATCCTGATCGGCAACTCGCCGCGCTTCAGGTGCGTCTCGCCGTCATGGACGGCCGCACCGCACTCGGCATTCCCGTCACGGAGGCCGTAGGTTGTAAGCGTCGTTGGACGGCCACCCGGTTTTCAGGTTGACGGCTGGTAATTCCACGGGAGCAACTCGTCCAGTCGGCCTTGCGGATGGCCGGCGGCGATGGCTTCGAGGGTGGATTTCAGATAGGCGA
>NZ_JAMYDV010000031.1 GCF_024128855.1 Rhodovulum tesquicola | reverse complement strand
TATATCGCGGCAACCCTCCGCAAGATCCTCGACCAGCACATGCAGAGCGATATCGCCGAGCTTATGCCCTGGAACTTCGCTGAATAGTCACGCGGCAAGCCGAAGGGTGGTCAGGCTGCGCTTACGTCTGATCGGCGGTGGACAGAGGCTTACGCCGCGTTGTCCCCGGACGGCGGGACCGCCATCAGCTCCAGCAGTTCCGCATAGGCGGATTGCCACGCTGCGCGCATTTCGTCGGTGCAGGCCGCGCCGAAGAAGTCCTGAAGGGCCAGGTCGAAGGCGCGCTGGCCAAGGGCCATGTGCTCGCGGCTGACCGAACGCCGGGCATGGACCCGGCCGAGATGGGCGGCCGTCGCGGCCAGTCGGTGGCGGTCGCCCAGCACGCCCACCACCATGGCCAGCGCCGCCATCAGCATCCGCTTCTGCGTGGTCGGATCGCGCTGGAAAAGCGCCTGCGCCTCGGGCGCGATCTCGAAAAGCCGGGAATAGAACGCATCGGCGAACCGGCCCCTGGCGACGAAAAGGCGGCCGGAGCTTTCGACGACGATCTGGCGGGCATGGGCGTCCATCGCTCCTCCGGGGACTTATCCGCGCGACTGTGCGCCCAATCCCTTAACGACGGATGAACCGGCCCTGTGGCGAGCGTGCTCGCGCCCGGCCGGCCCCTGCGTCCCGATGCCCACAAATTCGCCTTGACCGGACGGGACGCCAGCGCGGAACATCGGGACGAAACGGGACAGCGGCCAGACGCCTCCGGCGGCCGCACCCGACGGCCGGGGGGGCTGCGGCCCAGCCTCCGGTCCGGGCGCAGCATGTCGGACCGGGCGCGCGGCACGCAACGATAATCCCGTGCCATGCGACCCACCGGAGGAACTCACCCCATGCGCTGTTTCACCATTCTCGGTCCCTCTCAGTCGGGCAAGTCCACCCTTCTGAAGGCCTTGGGCGAGCTTGACGGCCAGCCCGTCACGGCCGCCTTTGCCGACGCCCTGACGGTCAGCCAGTTCACCTATCTGGGCGAGCCCTGGGCCGGCTTCGACATCGCCGGGGGTCCCGATTACCTGGGCCATGCGGGCGAGGCGCTGGCGGCCTCGGATGCCGCCATCCTGTGCGTGGCCCCCGACCCCGAGGCGGCGGTGCTGGCCGCGCCCTATCTGCGGCTGATCGAGCAATCCGACGTGCCCTGCTTCGTCTTCATCAACAAGATGGACCAGGACGAGGCGCGCATCCGTGACATCGTGGGCGCGTTGCAAGCCTATGCCGCGCATCATATCGTTCTGCGCCAGGCCCCGATCCGCGATGCTGCGGGCCATGTGGTGGGGGCGGTGGACCTGATCTCGGAACGCGCGTTCCAGTACCAGGAGGGTCAGCCCTCGAAACTGATCGAGATCCCGGACGACCTGCATGACCGCGAGCAGGAGGCGCGGGCCGAATTGCTGGAACATCTGGCCGATTTCGACGATCACCTGATGGAGCAGCTGATCGAGGATCGCGAGCCGCCCACAGGGGAGATCTACAAGACCCTTGCAGAGGCGCATCGCGACAACCGCATCATCGCCGCCTATCTGGGGGCCGCGGGGCATGGCAACGGTCTGGTCCGGCTGATGAAGGCGCTGCGCCACGAGGCGCCCGACATGGCCGCGATCGGGCCGCGGCTGGGCATCAAGGCGCCGCTGGCCATCGGGGTGGCGTCCGACACGCGCAAGCATGTCGGCAAGTCCACGCTGATCCGCGCGCTGGGCGGTCCCGTGCAGCATGGCAGCCCGCTGGGCGGCGACAACCTGGGCAGCCTCAGCGGTATCGACGGCAAGCCCGTGCCCGAACCGCTGGACCCCGGCACGCTGGCCGTTGCGGTCAAGTCCGACCACCTGGACCCGGGCTATGCCTATACCGCGCAACAGGCCGAGGAACTGCCCCGCTGGACCCGCGGCCGCCCGCCCGCCTATGCCCGCGTCCTGATGCCCGCGAACGAGCGCGACGACGCCCGGCTGTCGGCGGCGCTTGGGCGGCTGGCGGGGTCCGATCCGGGGATGGAACTGGCCCAGGACAGCGAGACCGGGCATCTGGTGCTGCATCTTCAGGGGCCGATCCACCTGCGCCGCACGCTGGCGAAACTGGCCGAGGATTTCGGGATCGAGGCGGTCGAGCACCCCGTTTCGGGCATCTATCGCGAGACGATCACGAAAACGGTCGAGACCCATTACCGCCACCGCAAGCAGACCGGCGGCGCGGGCCAGTTCGCCGATGTGCATCTGACGATCCGGCCGCAGGGCCGCGGCGCGGGCTTTGCCTTTGCCGAAACGATCAAGGGCGGCACGGTGCCGAAGAACTACATCCCCGCGGTCGAGGCGGGCGCGCGCGAGGCGATGGACCAGGGGCCGCTGGGCTTTCCGGTGGTCGATGTCGCGGTCACGCTGACGGATGGCAAGTATCACGCGGTCGACAGTTCCGACCACGCCTTCCGCACCGCGGCCAAGGCCGGTGTGCGCGAGGCGCTGGCCGAGGCCGGGCCGGTCCTGCTGCAACCGATCGAGCGGGTGGACATCCATGTGCCCTCGATCCATTCGGGGTCTCTGGTGGCGCTGGCGGGCAGTCTCAAGGGGCAGGTGCTGGGTTTCGAGGCGCATGGCGATGCGCGCGGCTGGGACGTGTTCCAGGCGCTGATCCCGGCAGCGGCCAAGGACGAGTTGTTCCAGGCGCTGGGCGGGCTGACCCATGGCACCGCCTGGTTCGAATCGCGCTTCGACCATTACGAGGAATTGCACGGACGCGATGCAGAGCGCGTCCGCGAGGCGCGGGCGGCGGAACTGGCCTGACGCGCGGCGGCCCGGCCATGAGCGGGGCAACCCCCTGGCTCTCGCCCGCGACCGGCGCCCGGCTTGGCCATGCCGGGGCGCTGGCCTGGCTGGCGGGGGCCGATGCGGTGCTGCTGGGCGAGCGGCATGACCGCGCGGCGGATCATCGCTGGCAACTGCATGTCGCGGCGGGGCTGGCCGCACATCGGCCGATCGTGATGGGGTTCGAGATGTTTCCCGCCCGGCTTGACCCTGTGCTGGCCGACTGGGTCGCGGGCGGGCTGTCCGAGGAGGATTTCCTGGCCCGCGCCGAATGGAGCACGGTCTGGGGCTTTCCGGCAGAGCTGTATATGCCGCTGTTCCGGTTCTGCCGCGAAATGGGGGTGGCCATGGTCGGGCTGAACTGCCGCCGCGACCTGGTGCGCGCGGTGGGTGCGGGCGGCTGGGATGCGGTGCCGGAAGAGGCGCGCGAGGGGCTGACGCCCGCGCGCCCCTCGCCACCCGCCTATCGCCGCTTCATCTTCGAACTGACCGGCGGCGCGCGGCCGGGGCGGATGGCGACCTCGCCGGACGGTCCCGCCTTTGACCGTTTCGTGCGCGCGCAGGAGGTCTGGGACCGCGCCTTTGCCACCCGCATCCACGCCGCCTCTGCGCGGCAGGGCAGTCCGCTGGTGGTGGGCATCATCGGGCTGGGGCATCTGCTTTGGGGCGGCGGCGTGTCCTGGCAACTGGCCGATCTGGGGATGGACAAGGTCCGCGTCGCGATCCCGTGGATGCCGGACGATCCGCTGCCCGAGGCCGGAATGGCCGATGCGATCTGCATGCTGCCATCCGGGGACGACCCGGCCGGGGCGTGACGGCGCGCGACAGGGGGCTTTTCAGTCGCCTAAAATCCTGATAGAAAGAATCGGGAATAGGGCGCGACCCCGCCGCCCGTCCATGTCAGGCCCCAGCTCTCTGCCCGGTCCCCTGCGCAATCGTCAGGACGCACAGGATGAACCTTGCAAGTGCCCCGCATGGGGATCGCCCCGCCAGCCCGGAACCGCATTTCGCCCGGATCACGGACGATCCGTTGGCCGATGCCCTGTGATCGCGGCGGCGCGGGTCGGCCGGGGCGGGGGGATCAGGATCGAGAGGATGACACCCGGGATGACAGTGCGCGAGGACATGGGCGCAGGCCGCGAAACGACGGGCCTGCGCGATCTCTGGCAGGCGATCCTGTCGGGCGAGTGGGCCGGGGCCGAGCCGAGCCAGACGGGGCTGGATTCGTTTCTGGACAGGGTTGCGGCGCGGGAGCGGGAGGCGGAGCGATGAGCGCTGTGCAGCATTTGGTCGCTTCTCCGGTGCACGAGGCCCGCATCCTGACCGGGGGCGGCACGACCGCGATGATCGTGCTGGACGGGGCCTGCTACACCCTGCGCATCACCCGCGCGGGCAAGCTGATCCTGACCAAATGAGCGCGTTGTCCCGCAGCCGCGGCGCGGCGCCCGTCGCCTGCCTGTCCGAATTGCCGCCCGTCGAGCGCGCCGCGATCCGCTGCCTGCGCGGCTGGAGCGCCGGTCCCGAGGCCCGGTCGCGCATGCGGCGCAATTTCGTGCAGGTCCAGGGCGGCGGCGCACCGGCCCATGAGGAGGCACTGGATGTGCTGATGGAACTGGCATTGACGGCAGGGCGGCGCCCGCTGGCACGCCATCCGCCGGATCATCCCGAGGTGGGCGGCGACGAGAACGCCTTTGCCCAGATGGTGGCGGCCGCGATGGGCGGCGAACGTGAGGACGCGCTGGTCTTCGCGCTGGCCCTGATGGGGCCGCAGGCGGCCTTCGAGGCGGTCGCCCTGGCCGAGACGCTGGGTCTGGCGCTGCTGGGGCTTGTGCGGGCGCGGCGGGACGCGGCGATGCAGACATGGCCTTGCGGGCTTCACTAGATCGGCCATGGCCTGTGCGCCCCCGTCCGGCAGAGGATGGCAGCCGCGGCCGTGGCACGCGCGCCAGCTTGCGCACGACAAGACCGGGATAATTGCCCATTTCGGCGGCCAGCCCGGCCTGTCCGCTGGTCGTCGCCTGCGCCTGGGGACGACCGCTTTCCTGCCCTTCGCGTGCATCGCGCTCGGGATTGCCGCGGGGGGTGGCGCGCGCCGCGCGGTTCGGCTTGTCCTCGGGCCGGGGCGCCGGGCGCGGGCTTTCGACGGGGTGCGCGACCTGCACGATCGCGGGGGACAGCGCGGCCACCAGCTACGGTGCCGCAAGCGGCGCGGTTTCGGCGGGCAGGCGGGCGAGCGTGTTCTGCGGGGCGGGCGACACCGTCTCGGACGGTGTCACGGCCTCGACCACCTGATGCGTCGCCATCGTCGACAGCGTGCCCGCCGCCATGTCGGCGACGCCGGTCCCCAGCCGCGCCCCGGCCGCCCCGGTGCTGCCGGCGATCTCGATGGCGTCCAGCGGGACCAGCGCCAGCGCCGCGACGGCAAATCCCAGGGCCGCGCCCCGGCCCGGTTGCGAAGACGGAATCACGCCCCCCCTCTCGGTCAGGATCACCACCCGCCCGGCCCCGGCGGCGCGCGGCCCCGTCGCGCGTCGCCAGCCCGTCGGGATTCAGCACGAGCAGATATGTCGGCCGTTCAACCGCACGGCCCCGGGTTCGAGTTGCAGGAAGACCGGCCGCGTCTCGGGGCTCGCGGGCCGTGCAGTCCCTCGGCGCAGGGCGCCAGCCCCGGCTCGCCCGCCTTGCAGAGATCTGTGCCGTTGATCGGCACGCGGCCAGGATCGGCGCAGGCCAGATCGGGCACGACGAACCGGCGCACCCGCGGCCGTCCCGCGGACAGTGCGCCGAAATCGAACAGCGTCAGGCGTTCGACCCGCCCCGTCGCATCCATCAGCACCGTCTCGAAATACCTTTCGGAGATTGTCGGAAGATGTCGGCGAGAGCGTGGAAATTGGTGCGGCAGCGCCATCGCGGTCCGATGAAACCGGCCTGAGCGGGGCGCTGTCGGCCGCAGACGGCCGGAGGGCATCCGGGCCGTGGCCGACGCCCGGCCAAAGCGGATCGCGGCGTGTCCGGCGCATCGTGCCCCTGGCGTTCAGTCTGCTATCAGGCCATTCCGGGCCGCCGCGAATGTTGCGGCGTGGTTTCGGGACGCGCCATGCAGCGGGTCACTTCAACTGGCTGTCCTTGGAGCCGCGCCGGTTGATGCCGCCGCGCTGCACAGGTCGTGCGTCACGCGCCTGCTGGCAGTCGATGCAGAGCTTGACGCCCGGGATCGCCTGCCGCCGCGGTTCGGGGATCGGCTCGTCGCATTCGGCGCAATGGGTCAGGCTTTCGCCACGCGGCACCGGGCGGGCCTGCATCCGGCGCAATTCGTCCTCGATCGAGGCGTCGATCTGATCCTGCACGGCGCCATCCCGCGCCCAGCCACCTGCCATGCTGCGCCCTCCCTCCCTGTATCCTGGCCGATGGGGCGGGGATTGTCGCGCGCTGCGGGCTCAGAACATCGCATGCGCGCCCAGATCCACCTTTTCCTCGTCCGCCAGCAGCCTGTCATAATAGTCGAACAGCGTCTCGGTTCCATAGGCGGGGGTCGCCTCGGCATCGTAGCGCCCGGTTGCGGGGTCGAGGACCAGCATCGACTCGGTGGCGTAATAGCGGCCGATCCGGGCAAACTCGGCCTTGTCGCGCATCTTCGGCGAGACGCGGCCCAAAAGCCCCAGCACCGCGATGATCGCATCCATCATCCCCACCGGGACCGAGCGGAATTTCGGCTCCTGCCCCAAGGCGCGGAACAGGTATTCGCCCTGTTCGCGCGGGGTGATCGCGGGTTTGGGGCCGCCGATGGGCAGGATGCGGTTTCGCAGCGCCGGATTGTCCAGGCAATCGGCCATGAACCGGCCCAGATCGGCGTCGCTGATCGGGGTGCAGGCGGTCAGGGTTCCATCGCCGAAGATCAGGAAGGGCTTGCCCTGCCGCACCCGCGCGACCTGGCCCGAGAGCGACTTGAAGAACGCCGTGGGCCGCACGATCGAATACTCCAGCCCCGAGGCGATCAATTCCGCCTCGAAGGCGAGTTTTGCCTTCTGGAATTCCAGCAGCGGCTTCTGCACGCAGATCGCCGACAGCAGCACCACATGGCCGACCCCGGCCGCGCGGGCGGCGGCCAGCGCGTCGGAATGGGCCTTGTGGTCGATGGCCCAGGCATCCCGCGGCGTGCCCGTGCGCGAGGCAAGGCAGGAGACCAGCACATCGAACCGTTCGCCCGCGATCCCGTCGCGGGCCAGCGCGGCCGGGTCGGTGATGTCGGCCTCGCGCGGGACGGCCCCCGCAGGCAGGCCGCGCGCCGCCGCCGCGCCCGAGCCCGGCCGCACGAGGCAGACCAGCCGATGCCCGCGCGCGGCCAGTTCCATGGCGGTTGCCCGGCCGATCGTGCCGGTCGCGCCCAGCATCAGCACCCGGCGCGGCCGGGGCGAGGGCGGGGGTGTGTCGGTCGCACTCATCATCGGGCTCCTTGCGGGTCAGGGGCGTTGCAACTGCGCCTTGCGTTCGATCCGGCGGGCATGCAGCACCGGCTCGGTATAGCCCGAAGGCTGGATGCGGCCCTTGAACACCAGATCGCACGCGGCCTGGAACGCGATCCCGTCAAAGCCGGGCGCCATCGGCACATAGGCCGGATCGGCGGCGTTCTGGCGGTCGACCACCTCGGCCATCCGCCGCATGACCTCCATCACCTCGTCCGCGCCGACGATTCCGTGATGCAGCCAGTTGGCGATATGCTGGGCCGAGATGCGGCAGGTGGCGCGATCCTCCATCAGGCCGACATCGTTGACGTCGGGCACCTTGGAACAGCCCACCCCGGCATCGATCCAGCGGACGACATAGCCCAGGATGCCCTGCGCGTTGTTCTCGACCTCGCGCAGGATCTGGGGGCGCGACCATTTGCGGAAGGCGGCCAGCGGGATTTCGAGGATCCCGTCGACATGCGCCCGGCGGCCGCCCTTCTTCAGCGCGGCCTGCACCGCCAGCACGTCGACCTGATGGTAATGCAGCGCGTGCAGCGTGGCCGCCGTGGGCGAGGGCACCCAGGCGCAATTCGCCCCGGCCTTGGGATGCTCGATCTTGGTGGACAGCATCGCCGCCATCCGGTCGGGCATTGCCCACATGCCCTTGCCGATCTGGGCGCGGCCCGACAACCCGCATTCCAGCCCGATATCGACATTCAGGTTCTCATAGGCCGTGATCCAGCCCTTGCGCTTGATGAAATCCTTGCGGCTGAAGGGGCCCGCCTCCATCGAGCTGTGGATCTCGTCGCCCGTGCGGTCGAGGAACCCGGTATTGATGAAGGCGACGCGGTGTTTTGCGGCGCGGATACATTCCTTGAGGTTGACCGAGGTGCGCCGCTCCTCGTCCATGATGCCGAGTTTCACGGTATAGCGCGGCAGGCCGAGGATCTCCTCGACGCGGGTGAAGGTGTCGTCGGCAAAGGCCACCTCGTCGGGGCCGTGCATTTTGGGCTTGACGACATAGATGGAGCCTGCGGGGGAATTGCGCGGGCCTTCGGTCTTTTTCAGGTCGTGCAACGCGATCAGCGTGGTGAGCGCGGCGTCCATCAGCCCCTCGAACACCTCGGCGCCGTCCCCATCCAGGATCGCCGGGTTGGTCATCAGGTGGCCGACATTGCGGACCAGCATCAGCGCGCGGCCCTTGACGGTCAGCGTGCTGCCATCGGGGGCGGTATAGGCAAGGTCGGGGTTCAGCGCGCGGGTCAGGGTCTGGCCGCCCTTGTCGAACTCGGCGCTCAGGTCGCCCTTCATCAGGCCCAGCCAGTTGGCATAGGCCGCCACCTTGTCCTCGGCATCGACACAGGCGACCGAATCCTCGCAATCCATGATCGCGGAGACGGCCGATTCCAGCCGCACCGCCGCCAGCCCGGCCTGATCGCGCGCGCCGACCGGGTGGGTTCGGTCGAAGACCAGTTCCACATGCAGCCCGTTATTGCGCAGCAGCACCGCCTCGGGCGCGCGGGGATGGCCGCGGAAACCGACGAATTTCGACGGATCCTCCAGCGGCAGGTCATCGACGAGCAGCGCGCCGCCCCTGACGTGATAGCGCCGCGCATCGGCATGGCTGGTGCCCGCGACGGGAAAGGCCTCGTCGAGGAACACCCGGGCCCGGGCGACGACACGGGCGCCGCGGCCGCGATCGTAGCGGCCCGCGGGCGGCGGGCTGCCCATCGCGTCGGTGCCGTAAAGCGCGTCGTAAAGATTGCCCCAGCGCGCATTCGCGGCGTTCAGCGCGTAGCGGGCATTGGTGATCGGCACCACCAGTTGCGGCCCCGGCACGGTGGCGATCTCGGGGTCGACATTGGCGGTCTCGATCTCGAACGGCGCACCTTCGGGGCGCAGATAGCCGATCTCGGCCAGGAACGCCTTGTAGGCCTCGTGGTCATGGGGCTGGTTGCGCCGCGCCAGATGCCAGGCGTCGATCTGCTGCTGCATCGTCTCGCGGATCGCCAGCAATTCGCGGTTGCGGGGCGTGAAGTCGCGCACCAGCCCGGCGAAGCCCTGCCAGAACGCGTCCGCCGCGATGCCGGTGCCGGGCAGTGCGCGGGTCTCGACGAAATCGGCCAGCACGGCCGCGACCTTCAGCCCGGCCCGGTCCTGATATGTCGCGCTGCCCATCTACGCCTCCATGCTGTCCTTGTCCCGCATAGCTCAGAGCAATTCCACGCCCGCAATGCAAGTGCAGCCTTGCCCGGTCAGCACCGCCTCCGCCCGCAAAACCCGCGCCGCGCCGCCGATCCGGCCAAATCCCCGGCGCTGCGCGTTTTCCTGCCATTTCGCCTCGCGCGCCCCGTGGTGCCATGGCCGCAGCCTGCGGTATGAAGGGGCATGGACATCGTTCTGCTGACCACGGTCATCGCTTCCCTGTTCCTGCTGATCGGCGCGGCCGAGCCCTTGGCCGCGCGCCTGCGTCTGCCCTTCAGCGTGATCCTCGCCGCGCTGGGCATCCTGATCGGGGCGGGTGCGCTGTTCTTCCTGCGCACGGACCTGACCGATGCGCTGAACCCGGTGGCCGAGGCGATCCTCGCGCTGCCGATCCGCTCGAACGTGTTTCTTTACGTCTTCTTGCCGACCCTGCTGTTCCAGGTGACGCTGGGGATCAACCTGCGCCGGATGCTGGACGACTGGGTGCCGATCCTGATGCTGGCGGTGGTCGCGGTGGTGGTGGCGACGCTGTCGGTGGGCTATGCGCTGGCCTGGGCCAGCGCGCTGCCGCTTGCGGTCTGCCTGCTGGTGGGCGCGATCGTCTCGACCACCGATCCCTCGGCGGTGGTGGGCATCTTCCGCTCGATCTCGGCCCCGCGCAGGCTGGCACGGATCATCGAGGGCGAGAGCCTGCTGAACGATGCCGCCGCCATCGCGCTGTTCGGCCTGTTCATGGGCTTCGTGATGCTGGGCATGCCCGATCCCAGTCTCGGCGACGCGCTGGCGCGCTTTCCGCTGCTGATCGCGGGGGGCGTGCTGACCGGCTGGCTGGCGGCGCGGATCGCGGTCCGGTTGATGGCGATGTTCGCGCGCTACGAACTGGCGCAGATCTCGGTCTCGGTGGCGCTGCCCTACCTGGCCTTCATCATCGCCGAGCAGAGCGTGGGCGCCTCGGGCGTGATCGCGGTGGTGACGGCGGGGATGACGCTGAACCTGATCGGGCCGGGGCGGCTGCCGCCCGCGTCCTGGTCGAACCTGCGCGAGGTCTGGGATCTGCTGGCGCATTGGGCGGGGGCGTTCATCTTCATCCTGGCCGCGCTCCTGATCCCGCGGCTTCTGGAAGAGGTGCGGATCGGCGATTTCGCCCTGATCGGCGTCGTGATCCTGGCCGCCCTGGCAGCGCGGGTGGTGATCCTGTTCGGCCTGTTGCCGCTGCTGACGGCGATCCGGCTGTCGCCGGTGGTCGAGCGGCCCTATCGCGTCGCGATCCTGTGGGGCGGGCTGCGCGGCGCGGTGACGCTGGCGCTGGCGCTGGCCGTGACCGAAAGCGTCCGCGTGCCGGTCGAGGTCAAGCGCCTCGTCGCGATCCTGGCCACCGGCTTCACGCTGTTCACGCTGATCGTGCAGGGCACGACGCTGCGCTGGATCATCCGGCAACTCGGGCTCGACCGGCTGTCGCCGATCGACCAGGCGCTGTCCAACCAGGTGGTCGCGGTCGCGCTTCAGACCGTGCGCGAGGACGTGGCCCGGACCACCGAGAATTACGAGCTGACCCGCGACATCGTCCGCTCCGAGGCCAAGCGCTTCGGCGAACGGCTGGACGGGGCGGTGAAGGTGGCCGAGGAGAATGCCGAGATCCACGACCGCGACCGGATCACGCTGGGGCTGATCGCGCTGGCCGGGGCCGAGCGCGACGCGATCATCGCCCGGATCAGGGACCGCACCATGTCCGCCAGCCTCGCCGAACAGGTCCTCTCCGATGCCGACCGGCTGATCGAGGGGGCGCGCACCGGCGGGCGGCTGGGCTATCAGCGGGCGGCGCGGGTCAGTGTCGGCTATGGCCGCGCCTTCCGGATGGCGGTGCGGCTGCACAACCGGCTGCGGCTGTCGCGCCCGCTGGGCCGAATGACGGCGGACCGGTTCGACCTGCTGTTGTCGCAGCGGTTGATCCTGCGCGACCTGCACGGCTTCATCGACGGGCGGATCCGGCGCATCCATGGCCGCCGCGTGGCCGACCTTCTGCACGAATTGCTGGCCCGCCGCGCCGAGGCCGTCGATACCGCGCTGGAGGGGCTGCGGCTGCAATATCCGGGCTATGCCGAGGAACTGGAACGCCGCTTCATCCGCCGCACGGCGCTGCGGCTGGAGGAACGCGAATATGACGCGATGCGCGAGGACGGGCTGATCGGGGCGGAACTGCACAACGCGCTGATGCAGGACATCGCCCGCCGTCGCGCCGGGCTGGACGCGCGCCCGCGCCTCGATCTGGCGGTCGAGAAGGCGGAACTGGTGCGCTGCTTCCCGCTGTTCGACGATCTGGACGGCAAGGCGCGCAAGCGGCTGACGCGGGCGCTGGTGACGCGCTATGTCAATGCGGGGGACGTGCTGATCCGCAAGGACAGCCAGCCGCGCAGCGTGTTCTTCATCGCCTCGGGCGCGGTCGAGGCGGAAAGCGCGGGCCAGGTCTTGCGGCTGGGCCGGGGCGAGATGTTCGGCCAGATGGCGGTCCTGATGCAGAAACGGCGCCGCGCCGAGGTGCGCGCCATCGCGCCCTCGACGCTTCTGGTGCTGGACGAGGCCCGGTTCCGGCGGCTGCTGCGGCGCAGCCCGGCGGTGCAGGCGGCGGTGCTGGAAAGCGCGCGCAAGCGCGGCATCGCCCCAGAGACGCTGTTTCCCGAGGGGCTGACCGCGGCCTGAGCCCTGCGCGGCGGTTGCCCGGGCCAGCGTTCGCCGTATAGTTGTCCAGGGACCGGCCGCCCTGCCGGGCATCGCATCGGCCGGCCATGGATATCCTGTTCTCGCATCTGAACTTTCCCGCCCAGTTCGGCGCCTTCGGCGCCTATCTTGCGCGGCAGGGCTGGTCGGTTACTTTCGTCACCGAACGCACGGATGCCGTGCCGCCGCCGGGCTGCCGGATGGTCCGCATGTCCCCGCATCGCGCGCCAACCGAAGGCGTCCACCGCTTTGCCCGGCCGCTGGAAGCGGCGATGATCAACGGCCAGGCCTTTGCCAATGCCGCCCTTGCCGCCCGGCAGGCCGGGCTATCGCCCGACATCGTCGTTGCCCATTCGGGCTGGGGCGCGGGCACCTTTGCCCGGGCGGTCTGGCCGCAGGCGAAACTGGTCAGCTATGTCGAATGGTATTACCGCTTCCCGCCCGTGGACGCGGTGGGGCCGATCCCGCCCGGCAATGACCCCGACCGCCGCGCGCTGGCGCTGGCGCGCAATGCGCCCACGCTTCTGGATCTGGCCGAGGCCGATCTGGTGCTGTGCCCGACGCAGTTCCAGGCCGACCAGTTCCCCGGCTGGATCCGCGAGCGCCTGACGGTGCTGCATGACGGGGTGGATACCGGCTTCTTCACCCCCGATCCGCAGGCCCGGCTTGACCTGCCGGGGGTGACGGTGCCCGAAGACGCCGAGATCGTCAGCTATGCCACCCGCGGGATGGAGCCGACCCGCGGCTTTCCCGAGTTCATGCGTGCGCTGGCGCTGGTGCAGGTGCGTCGGCCGCGGCTGCATGCGGTGATCGGCGGGCAGGACCGCGCCGCCTATGGCGCTGGGCCGCCCGATGGCACTAGCTGGAAACGGCACATGCTGGACCAGCTCGATCTTGACCCGGCGCGGCTGCACTGGCCGGGGCTGCTGCCGCACGGGCCCTGGCGCAATCTGCTGCAATCGACCCATGTCCATGTCTACCTGACCGTGCCCTTCGTGCTGTCCTGGTCGCTGGTCGAGGCGATGGCGGCGGGCGCGCCGCTGGTGGTGTCCGATTGCGCCCCGCTGCGCGAGGCGCTGGCGCATGACGTTTCGGCCGAGATGGTGGACCACCGCGACCCCGAGGCGCTGGCCGACGCCATTGCCCGGCTTCTGGACGACCGCGACCGGGCCGCGCAACTGGGGCAGGGCGCGCGCGCCGCGGCCGAGGCCCGCCATGCGGCCGCCACGCTGTACCCGGCCCGGGCGCGGCTGCTGGCGGGGCTGATCGGTTGAGGCTTTGCGCATCGCGCTTGGTGCGCGCGCGCGATCCGGGTTAAGCTGCCGGACCGGGAGAGGAACCGGGCGGCGTCCGCGGGAACGGCACCGCCTGTCAGGGAGGGAACGGCCCATGTGCCAGATTTTCGCGGGGCAGGATCCGCAGCGCTACCAGTCGACCACACGCCGGTTGCGGCTGAACGGTCATTCGACCAGCATCCGGCTGGAAAACAGCTTCTGGGCGATCCTCGACGAGATCGCCGCGACCGAGGGCGTCACCACGCCCGCCTTCCTGTCGCGGCTGCATTCCGAGGTGCTGGAACTGCATGGCGAGCCGGTGAATTTCACCTCGCTGTTGCGCTGCGCCTGCCTTGTCTTCATCGAGACCGGGCGCCGGGGCGGGGTGGCGATGGCCGCGGAATGACGGCTTTCGGCGCGGGGTAGTAAGGCGCTACTACCCGCAGGGCGCCCCGCGCGGTCTATGCTGGCCCCGAAACCAGCAACAACCGGCGGGAGGCATTGGTGGCCAAGGCAATCCACAGCATGATCCGCGTGCTTGACGAGGCGCGCTCGGTGGCGTTCTACGAGAAGGCATTCGGGCTGAGGGTGGCCGACCGGCTCGACTTTCCCGAGTTCACGCTGATCTACATGAGCAATCCCGAAACCGAGTTCGAGGTCGAGCTGACCGTGAACAAGGGCCGGACCGAGCCTTATGCGCTGGGCGATGGCTATGGCCATCTGGCCGTGTCGGTCGCGGATCTGGACGCCGAACATGCCCGCTTCGAGGCCGAGGGGCTGAACCCCCGCAAGCTGGTCGCCTTTGCGCCCGCGGGCGAGGTGATCGCGAGGTTCTTCTTCGTTGCCGATCCCGATGGCTACCAGATCGAGGTTCTCGAACGCGGGGGGCGCTTCAAATAGGGGATTTCCGGGCGGTTGGGAGGCCGCTCGTTTCAAGGGAGGAGAAACAATGACAACCACCGCAGACGTCCGGGGGATGACCCGGCGCCAGCTTCTGTCGCGCGCCAGTGCGGCGGGGGCGTCCCTTGTCGTGGGGGCGGGCTTCGTCGCCGCACCCGATGCGGCCTGGGCCTACGAGACGGCGCATCTCAAGCCCGAAACCTTCGCGACGCTGGTCCGGATGGCGCGCGACATCTATCCCCATGACCGCATCCCCGACGCCCATTACGTCATCGCGGTCAAGGGCCATGACAGCGCCGAGGCCGCGCCCGCCATCGAGGCCGGAATCGCCGGGCTGGATGCCGCGGCGCAGGCCCGGGGCTTCCCCGGCTATCTGGACACCGGCTGGGAGCGCGACCGCGTGGACATCCTGCGCGGCATCGAGGACAGCGCCTTCTTCCAGACGATCCGCGGCGGGCTGGTGACGGGGCTCTACAACCAGAAAGCGGTCTGGCCGATCTTCGGCTACGAGGGCGAGAGCTATAGCCAGGGCGGCTATATCGAGCGCGGCTTCAACGACATCGACTGGCTTTGAGGCGGGGGGAGGACTGGCAATGGCTGCATCTTTCGATCTGACCGACGACAGCGTGGTGGTCATCATCGGCACCGGCGCGGGCGGGGGCGTTCTGGCCAACGAACTGGCGCAGAAGGGCGTGCGTGTCGTCGCCCTCGAGGCGGGCGGGCGCTATCTGCCCGAGGATTACGTCAACGACGAATGGGAAAGCTTCGGGCAACTGGCCTGGCTGGACCCGCGCACGACCAGCGGCGACTGGCGCGTGGCCAAGGATTTCTCGGGCCTGCCCGCCTGGATCGTCAAGGCGGTGGGCGGCACCACGACCCATTGGGCGGGCGCCTCGCTGCGGTTTCAGGCGCATGAATGGAAGGCCGCAACGACCTATGGCGCGGTCGAGGGCGCGAACCTGCTGGACTGGCCGATCGACGCCGCCGAGATGGAGCCATGGTACGACCTGGCAGAAAAGAAGCTGGGGGTGACGCGCACCAACGGCATCGCCGGGCTGCCCGGCAACAACAACTACCTGCTCTTCGAAAAGGGCGCCAAGGCACTGGGCTATACAGAGGTCCATACCGGCCGCATGGCGATCAATTCGGCCGAATATGACGGGCGCAGCTTCTGCCACCAGACGGGATTCTGCTTTCAGGGCTGCAAATGGGGCGCGAAATGGTCGGCGGCCTATACCGACATCCCGCGGGGCGAGGCGACCGGCAACCTGGAAGTGCGCGAACGCGCCCACGCTGCGCGCATCCTGCATGACGATGCGGGCAAGGTGACGGGGGTCGAGTATTTCGACCGCGACGGCACCCTGCAGTTCCAGCGCGCGCGGATCGTCTGCGTGGCGGGCAATTCCTTCGAAAGCCCGCGGCTGCTGCTGAACTCGGCCTCGTCGATGTTCCCCGACGGGCTGGCCAACAGCTCGGGCCAGGTCGGGCGCAACTACATGCGGCACATGACCGGCTCGGTCTATGCCACCTTCGACAAGCCCGTGCGAATGTGGCGCGGCACCACCATGGCGGGGATCATTTCGGATGAGGCCCGCCACGACCCCAGCCGCGGTTTCGTCGGCGGCTACGAGATGGAGACGCTGGCGCTCGGCATCCCGTTCATGGCGGCCTTCCTCGACCCGGGCGCCTGGGGGCGCGAATTCACCACGGCGCTGGATGCCTATGAATACATGGCGGGCATGTGGCTGGTGGGCGAGGACATGCCGCAGGAAAGCAACCGCGTGACTCTGAACGCCGAGGTCAAGGACCAGTGGGGCCTGCCGGTCGCGAATGTCCATTTCGACGACCATCCCAACGACATCGCGATGCGCAACCATGCCTACAGGCAGGGCAGGGCGGTCTACGAGGCGGTGGGGGCCACGCGCACCTTCCCGACGCCGCCCTATCCCAGCACGCATAACCTGGGCACCAACCGGATGAGCGAACGGCCCGAAGACGGGGTGGTGAACCGCTGGGGGCAAAGCCATGACATCGCGAACCTGTTCGTCTCGGACGGCTCGCAATTCACCACCGGCGCGGCCGAGAACCCGACGCTGACCATCGTGGCGCTGGCGATCCGGCAGGCCGACCACATCGCGCGCGAGATGGCGGCGCAGACCCTCTGAGGGGGAGCAAGCCGGGCCGCGGCGTCCCGCTGGGCGCCGCGGCTTTCCCTTTGGCCGCCCCGGGAGTTGCGGATCCCCTTTGCCTTGGGTATCGCTTGACCCGGGCACCGACGCATGCGTCGGCCGCAACGGAGGGGAAGAAAGACGGTGCTGTTGATCCTCGGTCTCTATCTGGGTTTCTCGCTGGTCCTGTTGCTGGGGGCGGCAGAGTTCGAACGCCGCGCCATCGTCGCCCGCCGCCTGGGCCCGAACGGCCGCGCCATCCTGATCGCGCTGGTCGTCTCGGTGGTGGCCTCGCTGGGGGTCGTGGTCGCCGGGGCGGTCACGGGGGGCCTGCTGCGCACCCTGCACCTGTTCGGGGGCACCGTCGCCTATCACGGCGCGATGGGCGTGCTGCTGGTGCGCGGCCTGCAACGGGTGTCTGCCCGCGTCTTCGCCCAGGGCGCGGCCTGACCCCGCCGCCCGCCTGCCGCCTCGTGGAAAACCCGCCGCCGATGCGTCCTGTTCCTGGGCGGCTTTCACGATCTCAGCCCAATTGGTGGAGATTTCCACAACATATTGCGGCCGCTGCATATGCGGTAACCAAATTCTCCTTTACAGAATCCGGCTTTGCCACCACCATATCTTGTAAGGGCGTGTTGGCTTTCCAGCAGGCCCTGCAGCAGGCACCTAAGCCTTGTGGGGCATCCGCTCGTCAAGGCTACAACTCACGAGGCCGGGCATGTCGCTTTCCGAAGACTTCCTGCACAGCGAAGACCTTCACCCCATCGACGTCGTCGAACACCTTGCCGAGCACCGCGACTGGGAGTTCGACCGCGTCACCGACGACCAGATCGCGATGGCGGTGACCGGGCAGTGGCGCACCTATGCGATCACGCTTGCCTGGTCGGGCCATGACGAGATGCTGCGGCTGATCTGCACCTTCGAGATGGAGCCGCCCGAAGACAGGCTGCCCGCGCTCTACGAGACGCTGAACGCGACCAACGACATGTGCTGGGCCGGCGCCTTCACCTATTGGCACGACCAGCGGTTGATGGTCTGGCGCCACGGGTTGATGCTGGCGGGCGGCCAGCCGGTCGCGCCCGAACAGGTCGATCGGCTGATCCGCACCGCGGTCGCGGCCTCGGAACGGTTCTATCCCGCGTTCCAGCTTGTCGCCTGGGGCGATCGCAGCCCTGCGGATGCGCTGCAAGTCGCCATTGCAGAGGCTTACGGCCGCGCCTAACCTCGCCCCCCGAGGATAACAGGGGATCACGGGAATGCAGATGGACGACCTCGCCGCCCGGGGGCTGGTGCTTCTGGGCTGCGGCAAGATGGGCTCGGCGCTACTGGCGGGCTGGCTGAAGGGCGGGCTGCCCGCCGGTTCGGTCTGGGTGCTCGATCCCGGCCCGTCCGACTGGCTGCGCGCCCGCGCGGCAGAGGGGCTGCACCTGAACGCGCCGCTGCCCGCAAATCCCGCCATCGTGCTGCTCGCGGTCAAGCCGCAGGCGATGGAGGCCGCGCTGCCGCAGGTCGCGGGGCTGGCCGATGGGAGCACGCTGTTCCTGTCGGTCGCGGCGGGCAAGACGCTGGGCTGGTTTGCCGAGCGGCTGGGCTCCGCCGCCCCGGTGATCCGCGCCATGCCCAACACGCCGGCCGCCGTGGGCCGGGGCATCACCGCGCTGATCGGCAATGCGCAGGTCGATGAGGCGGACCTCGCGCTGGCCGAAACGCTGCTTTCGGCGGTGGGCCAGACCGTCCGGCTGCAATCCGAGGGCCAGATGGACGCCGTGACCGCCGTTTCCGGCTCGGGTCCGGCCTATGTCTTTCACCTGATCGAGACGCTGGCCGCCGCCGGAGAGGCCCAGGGCCTGCCGCCCGCCATGGCGCTGCAGCTTGCGCGCGCCACCGTCGCAGGCGCGGGCCAGCTTGCCGAGCAGGCGGCCGAAAGCCCGGCCGAGTTGCGCGTCAACGTCACCTCGCCGGGGGGCACCACGGCGGCCGCGCTGGCGGTGCTGATGGACCCTGAAACGGGCTTTCCGCCGCTTTTGCACCGCGCCGTCGCCGCCGCCACCGCCCGCAGCAAGGAACTGGGATCGTGAGCGAAATCACCTATGACGACTTCCAGAAGGTCGATATCCGCGTCGGCCGGATCACCCGCGCCGAACCCTATCCGGAGGCGCGCAAGCCCTCGATCAAGCTCTGGGTGGATTTCGGCCCCGATATCGGCGAGAAGAAGAGCTCGGCCCAGATCGCCACGCATTACACCCCCGACGAGCTGCCGGGAAAACATGTGCTGGCGGTGGTCAACTTCCCGCCCCGGCAGATCGGCCGGTTCATGTCCGAAGTGCTGGTTCTGGGCTTGCCCGACGCGGATGGCGAGGTAGTTCTGATCGGGCCGGACAGGCAAGTACCGATCGGTGGGAGGATGTTCTGATGACGAAAATTCTGGTGACGCGGCCGATGCCGGGCCGCGTGGGACCGGCCGTGCGCGAACTGGGCGAGGTCGAGATGCGCGACAGCAACCTGCCGCTTTCCGAGGACGAGATGCGCCGCGCGCTGGCCGAGTTCGACATCGTGCTGCCCACGCTGGGCGACCGGTTCTCGGCCGGGATCTTCGCCGCCGCAGGCCAGCCCCGCGCCAGGTTGCTGGCCAATTTCGGCATGGGCTACAACCATATCGACGTGGCCGCCGCCCGCGCGCTGGGCATCGCCGTGACCAACACGCCCGGCGCCGTGACGGATGCGACGGCCGATATCGGGATGCTGCTGATCCTGATGACCTGCCGGCGCGGCGGCGAGGGCGAGCGGATGGTCCGCGCCGGCCGCTGGGAGGGCTGGCACCCGACCCAGATGCTGGGGCTGCATGTCACCGGCAAGACGCTGGGCATCGTGGGCATGGGCAATATCGGCCAGGCGCTGGCGCGGCGCTGCCATCACGGCTTCGGCATGGACGTGGTCTATTACACCCGCACGCCCAGGGCGCTCGACTTCCCCGCAACGCCGGTGGACAGCCTGGCCGCGCTGGGCGCGGCCTGCGATATCGTCGTCTCCTGCGTGCCCGGCGGCGCCGAGACGCGGCACATGATGGGGGCGGATCTCTTCGCCGCGATGAAGCCTCATGCCCATTTCGTCAACATCTCTCGCGGCGACGTGGTCGACGAGGCCGCGCTGATCGCGGCGCTGTCCGAAGGCCGGATCGCGGGGGCGGGGCTCGATGTCTACGAGTTCGAACCCCAGGTGCCGGCCGCGCTGCTGGCGATGGAGAATGTGGCGCTGCTGCCGCATCTGGGCACCGCGACGCTCGAGGTGCGCGAATCGATGGGCATGATGGCGGTCGAGAACATCCGCGCCTTCCTGGCCGGCCAGCCCCTGCCGAACGCGGTCTGAGCCCCCGCCTCGTCCCTTCTTCTGGCCGAGAATATCCCGGGGGTCCGGGGGCAGCGCCCCCGGCCGGTCGCCCGGGCGTGAGCCCGGGCGAAACCTGCCCGCGTCCCCGCGCCCCCTTGTCTCGCCCGTCCCCGAAGGGCTAGAAGCGCGCAACCGGATTTGCCCCGCAGGATTTCCCATGACCGACAAGCCGCTCTACGATTTCAACGACCGCATGCTCTCGCTGGGCCTCGCCCGCGTCTCCGAGGCCGCCGCGCTCGCCTCGGCAAAGCTGATCGGCCATGGCGACGAAAAGGCCGCCGACCAGGCCGCGGTCGATGCCATGCGCGTCCAGCTCAACCAGCTCGAGATCGCGGGCGTCGTGGTGATCGGCGAGGGCGAGCGCGACGAGGCGCCGATGCTCTATATCGGCGAGGAGGTGGGCGCGGGCACCGGCCCTGCGGTCGATATCGCGCTCGACCCGCTCGAGGGCACGACGCTGACCGCCAAGGACATGCCCAACGCGCTGGCAGTGATCGCGATGGGGCCGCGCGGCTCGATGCTGCACGCCCCCGATGTCTACATGGAAAAGCTCGCCATCGGGCCGGGCTATCCCGAGGGGCTGGTCACGCTCGACATGCCCCCCGCCGAACGGGTGCGCAAGCTGGCCGCGGCCAAGGGCGGCACGCCCGCCGACATTACCGTCTGCATCCTCGAACGCCCCCGGCATGAGGCGCTGATCGCCGAGGTCCGCTCGACCGGCGCGGCGATCCGGCTGATCACCGATGGCGATGTCGCCGGCGTCATGCATTGCGCCGAGGCGCAGCGGACCGGCATCGACATCTACATGGGGTCGGGCGGTGCGCCCGAGGGGGTGCTGGCGGCGGCCGCGCTGAAATGCATGGGCGGTCAGATCTTCGGCCAGCTGCTGTTTCGCAACGATGACGAACGCGCCCGCGCCGACCGCGCCGGGATCACCGACCTGAACCGGGTCTATGGCCGCGACGACATGGTGCGCGGCGACGTGATCTTCGCCGCGACCGGGGTGACGGATGGCTCGCTCCTGCCCGGCATCCGGCGCGAGGTCGGCTGGCTCACCGCCGAGACGCTGCTGATGCGCTCCAAGACCGGTTCGGTCCGGCGCATGACCTACCGGACCCCAGTGAAATAGGCGATGGCCCGGCCGTTTCTCGACGTCGACTGCTCCGCGACGGGCCGACGCTGGACCGGCCCCACGCCCGAAGAGGCCCGCCAGGCCGAGGCGCTGGAACAGGCCGCACGCCTGCCCCCCGCCGTGGCCGCCGTGCTGGCCCGGCGCGGCGTGGCCCCCGAAGCGGCCGAGGGCTTCCTCGATCCCACGCTCAAGGTCCTGCTGCCCGATCCGCTGTCGCTGCGCGACATGGCGGCGGCGGCCGAACGCTTCCTTGCCGCGCTGCGCGGGCGCCAGCGGATCGCGGTCTTTGCCGATTACGATGTCGATGGCGGCGCCTCTGCCGCGCTGATCCTGAGCTGGCTGGCCGCGCAGGGGCACAGGGCCACGCTCTACATCCCCGACCGCATCGACGAGGGCTATGGCCCGAACGAACCCGCGATGGAACGGCTTGCCCGCGACCACGACCTGATCGTCTGCGTCGATTGCGGCACGCTGAGCCATGGCCCCATCGCCGCCGCCCAAGGTGCGGACGTGATCGTGCTCGACCATCACCTGGGCGCCGAGACTCTGCCCCCCGCGCTGGCCGTGGTGAACCCCAACCGCCAGGACGAGACCGGCGATCTGGGCCATCTCTGCGCGGCGGGCGTCGTGTTCCTGATGCTGGTCGAGGTGAACCGCCAGATGCGCGCCGCCGGGATGGCGGGGCCGAACCTGATCGACTTCCTCGACCTCGTTGCGCTGGCGACCGTGGCGGATGTGGCGCCGCTGACGGGCGTCAACCGCGCGCTGGTCCGCCAGGGGCTCAAGGTGATGGCCCGGCGTGCCCGGCCCGGCCTTGTCGCGCTGTCCGACATCGCGCGGATGACCAGCGCGCCCACGCCCTATCACCTGGGCTTCCTGCTGGGCCCAAGGGTGAATGCGGGCGGGCGGATCGGCCAGGCCGATCTGGGCGCGCGGCTGCTGGCCACGTCCGACCCGCACGAGGCCGCGGCGCTGGCCGAACGGCTCGACGCGCTGAATACCGAGCGGCGCGAGATCGAGGCCGCGGTGCGCGAGGCGGCGCTGGCCCAGGCCGAGGTTCGCGGGCTGGACGGACCCCTGGTCTGGGCCGCGGGCGAGGGCTGGCACCCCGGCGTCGTCGGCATCGTCGCCAGCCGCCTGAAGGAGGCCACCAACCGTCCCGCCGTGGTGATCGGGCTGGAGGGCGACCAGGGCAAGGGCTCGGGCCGGTCGGTTTCGGGCGTCGATCTGGGCGCGGCGATCCACCGGCTGGCGGCCGAGGGGCTGCTGGTCAAGGGCGGCGGGCACCGGATGGCGGCGGGTCTGACGGTGGCCCGCGACCGGCTGGACGAGGCGATGGAGCGCCTCGGCGCGCTGCTCGCGAAACAGGGGGCAGGGGCGTCCGGCCCGCGCGAGCTGCGGCTCGACGCGCTGCTGATGCCCGGGGCCGCCAGCGCCGATCTGGTCGAGCGGATCGAGGCCGCAGGCCCCTTCGGCGCAGGCGCCCCCGCGCCCCGCTTCGCCTTCCCGGGAATGGCCGTGAGCTTCGCCCGCCGCGTCGGCGAGAGCCATCTCAGGATCGGCTTCGGCGACGGCACCGGCCCGCGCCTCGACGCCATCGCCTTCGGCGCCTTCGACACCCCCCTCGGCCCGTTGCTCGAATCCCATGGCGGCGCGCGCATCCACCTCGCCGGGCGGCTCGAGATCAACGACTGGGGCGGCCGCCGCCAGGTCCAGTTGCGCCTCGAGGACGCGGCGCGGGCCGACTGACAGTCGGCGAAAAAAAACCGCGATATACCCCCTTGCGCAGCCCCGCCAATTTATCTAGGAAACGCCCCACAAGCCAGCACGGCCCGTTCGTCTATCGGTTAGGACGCCAGGTTTTCAACCTGGAAAGAGGGGTTCGATTCCCCTACGGGCTGCCACTGCTTTGATTTTCTGCTCTTATTACAATGGCCTGAGCTTGAAAATGGACAATGAACTTTGATCCGTGGTCCAGCTGGGGCGCCCGAGAGGCGTTTCGATGCCGCCGTTGCTGCGCCGCGACGCTCGAATTTCTTGGTGTAGACAGACGCTGTCTTGGCCTCCGTCCAGCCGAACGCTGACATGAGTTCGTATTCGGTCGCGCCGTTCTCAGCCATGATCTGAGTGACCCCCTTACGAATACCGTGCTGCGAGCGAGTCGCCTTCTTCTCCTTCTCGCCGCCCTTGGTCTTTGCAAGCTTATAGAGGCCAGCTGCGATGATCCATTTTCGAACCCGGTTGTCGAGCGATCCTGATGAAGCGAATGGCCGCCCAAACGCGGTCACGAGGTAGGTGTCGCGCGGTTCGTGAAGCTCGAGTTCCTGCAGAAGCAGTCGCTCCATCGGGATCGACACGAACGCTGAGCCCTTCTTCTTTGGTTGCCATTCCAAGTATCGCAAGCCTTCGTGAATCACCTCGTTCGCCGGCCCAAGGCTTGCCATATCTCCGATCCGCCCATGGGTGGCGTAAGCCAAACAGAACCAGAGCCTAGCCATCGTGCCTGGGCCGTGAGCCTCGAGGAACCTTTCGACATCCCTCGCTGACCAAGGGGTTGCCCCACCCTTCACCATGTGCCCGGACTTCACACCGAACACAGGGCTATTCGCGGGGAAGCTATGGTCCTCACCCCACTTGTATGCGGCCCGGAGCGCTTTGAGGCATGTTGCGGCCGCGCCGGTCCTGCCTCCGAACCCATCGCGGATGTGGACGAAAGCCTCGCGCGGCAGGTCAGCGTCCAGTGCCCCCATGCGGTCGCCGTCTGGATCCATGGTTTCTCGCGCTTGAGTCAAGCCAGTGCGACGACTCGAGAGCGTCAAAGCCGAGAGATTGCCGGCATCGACCTGCCCCTCCATCCAAGCCAGGAACTTGTGGCACAGTTCGTCCAGCGTGCCCTTATTCGGCTCCGCCGGCCTCACGACCTCCAGCTTCTCGCCGGCGCGTGCGGCGTGATAATGATCATCGAAACCTGGCTCTCCGGGGCCCATCGGGATCCGGATCTTCTTGTTCGGCTGCCCCTCGACACGAACCCGCCACCTGGTCGTGCCGGCAGCCGTCTGAGGTGGTCCCCAGAAACTGGACAGATTTGCGGCGTTGCTAAGCTTGCCTGTTGATCATGCCGCCGCCTTCAGGTCTTGGCCCTGATGGGCCTCAACCGGTGTCCTTCCGCCAAGCGCCGAATGGGGGCGCAGGGTGTTGTAAA
>NZ_JAMYDV010000030.1 GCF_024128855.1 Rhodovulum tesquicola | reverse complement strand
CCACGCCAAGTGAACTGAGAAACTCCGTCATAGTCTCCATGGAGAAACTCCACCCCTGTTAGCCAACAGAGACGGACTCGCAGAACGGAAAAATCACAGGAAGGTGGGGGCAAAACACCGTTTACGGATCTCGCTGTCCCAGACGAAGTATTCGGCGGAGCGGGCTTCTGCGGCGTCGACGAGGCGTTTGGTGATCTTGGGCATGGCGCTCTTCGGTGGTTCTTTCGCCGTTCCACAGTGCTGAAGCGCGGGCGACAGTCAACGAACACATTGAAATCGCGAAGAAAAAAGAAATACCTCGCGTTTCCGCGCAAGGCGTTTCGGCGCGCTGGTGCGGGAAATCGACGAGCCCAGCGAATCAGAACGCAGGTTCCGGACCCCGTGGACCGCTGATAGGCTCGGCGAAAAGAAATTGGCGATCCGATGGCTTCCAAGACCACCCTCAATGCGAAGAACCTCGAAGCGCTGGGCACCGAGCGTCTGGCGCAATTGCTGATCGAGGTCAGCACCGGCAACGCGGCGGCCAAGCGCAAGCTCCGGCTCGCGCTGGCGGGCGCCCAGAGCCCGAGGGAGGCCGCGCGGGAGATCACCAAGCGGCTGACCAGCATCGCCCGCGCCCGCAGCTTCATCACGTGGAAGAACCGCAAGGCACTGGTCACGGATCTCGAAACGCAGCGGCGCGCCATCGTCGAACAGATCGCGCCGGCCGATCCGGATGAGGCGCTGGCGCTGATGTGGAGATTCATGGCGCTCGCCACGCCGGTGTTCGAGCGCTGCGACGACTCCAGCGGCACCGTCATCGGCATCTTCCACCAGGCCTGCGCCGATCTGGGCCAGCTCGCCGCAAAGGTCCGGCCGGATCCGCAGGCGCTCGCCGGCACTGTCCTCGATGCGGTGCAGGACAACGGCTATGGCCAGTATGATGGCCTGATCGGCATCATGGCCCCGGCGCTCGGCGACGAGGGCCTGACGGCCCTGAAATCGATGGCCGAGGACCTCGGTCGCTCGCCCGTGCCAGTGCCGCCGAAGGACCAATGGAAGGCGGTGGGCTGGGGCCCGGGCGGCACCACCTACGAGCACGAGATGCGGGCGCGCGAGCGCGCGAGCACGGTCGCCATGGCGCTCAAGGACATCGCCGATGCGCAGGGCGACGTCGACGGCTTCATCGCCCAGTACGATCCGAAGACCCGCAAGGTGCCGCAGATCGCGGCCGAGATCGCGCAGCGCCTGCTCGCGGCCGGCAGGGCCGGCGAGGCGCTGGGGTTCCTCGAGCGCGCGGAGCTCGGCGACGGCTTGCGGGTGCCACTGGCCTGGCAGGACATCCGCCTGCAGACGCTGGAGGCGCTGGGTCGCGGCGAGGAGGCGCAGGCGTTCCGGTGGGACTGCTTCGAGCGCACGCTCTCCGACAGCTACCTGCGGGCCTATCTCAAGCGGCTTCCCGACTTCGACGACATCGAAGCCGAGGAGCGCGCGATGGCGCACGCCATGGCCCATCCGAGCCTTCTTCACGCCCTGCAGTTCTTCCTCGACTGGCCGGCGCTGGATCGCGCCGCAGACCTCCTGGAGGCCCGGCACGAGGAGATCGACGGGGATCACTACGAGTATCTCGCCCCAGCGGCGGAGGCCCTGTCAGAGCGTCATCCGCTGGCCGCGACTCTGGTGCTCCGCGCGATGATCGACTTCACGCTCACCCGAACGCGGGCGAAGCGGTATCGCTATGCCGCCGAGCATCTGGTTAACTGCGCCCGGCTCGCGCGGGACATCCCGGACTTCGGCGCGTTCGAGACGCACGACGCGTATGTCGCCCGGCTGAAGGAGGACCACGGCAGAAAGTTCGGCTTCTGGTCGCTCACCGCCGCCTGATGGTCGTGCTACCGGAAAATCAGGTCACGGCCCCTTGGAAGCATTGTGGAAGCACGAGGCTGAAAAACGCTGCGCAATCCCGACAGATCGTGCGAAGCGGAGCCTCGCCCGCGGGATCGGCAAGTGTCGGAAACTGCGCAAGAACTCGCGGTTCCGAGTGATTGTTCATGGTTCGTTCGACGCGACTCATAACCTGAAGGTCGTAGGTTCAAATCCTGCCCCCGCAACCAAACATTCCGACAAGATATCAAATACTTAGGCCGCCCTCTGGGCGGCTTTTGCGTGTCGCGTCGTGTTGCAAGCCCGTCCCGAACGCTTCCCAAAGATTCCAAAGGCTTACGAACATCCTCGATTCCTCCGTGCAACACGGATGCGACACGGGACCGGGCGATGTTCTCGGATCGTTCGATGCTGACGGCGCTTGCCCGCGCGGTGCCGCTGCGCTTGGATGGGAGCAATTCACGAAAGGTCCGAATTGCCCATGCCGATCTACGAGTTCGCCAGTGAAGAAAGGCGAGCATGTCTTCCTTGGGGATCCAGCAGTCTATCGCCGAGGCCAGCACCTTGTCCCGCGGGCCTTCCCACTTCTTCCAGACGGAGCTGTCCTGATCGAGTTTCGTGACGATCTCGAGGGCCAGTTTGGCGAGGGACCGCTGCTCTCGCATGTGGCGCAGGGAGGGGCTGCGCACATAATCGGCCAGTAGGCTATAAACTACTGAGGTTCGCTGATTCATGAACATGCGGCTTTCCCGTTTCTTCCCAATGATTTGCGTCTGCTCCGTGCGACATGACGCCGACGTCGCCAGCCAAGAATTCCTCTAAATGTTTGCTATTGAAAGACTATTCCGGCCCCGTCGGGTTGCCTCATAACCTGAAGGCCGCAGGTTCAAATCCTGCCCCCGCAACCAAATTTCTACAAGATATCAAATAGATAGAACCCGACGTAAACCGTCGGGTTTTTGCTTTTGAAATTCTTGTCAACACCTGGTCAACGTTTGTCGAGCCCCCTTCGACGGTGCGGATAATCGTCGTCGCGACCCTCACAGCACCAACTCGTAGTGCGTGTTGCGCCCGCCGCCTTCGCCCTTCCGGAGCAGACCGAGGTCCAGTAGGGCCGCGATGTCACGGTTCGCCGTGTCCTGCGAGCACTTGGCGATCACCGCCCACTTCGACGAGGTCATCTTGCCTTCGAACCCATCGAGTAAGCGGTTCAGTACCTTGATCTGGCGTTCGTTCAGCGCCAGCCCTGCAGTGCGTTCCCAGAACTGCCCCTTGGCGACGACCGCCGCCAGGACACCATCTGCGCCGTGGATCGCGCGACCGAGGCAGTCGAGGAACCACAGGATCCACGACGTGACGTCCGTGCCGCCCTTCTGGGTGCGCTCAAGCTGGTCGTAGTACGCGTTCCGCTCGGTCCTGATCTGCGCAGACATGCTGTAGAATCGCTGCGAGCTCCCCTCCGACCGGGCAAGCGCCAGGTCAGCGATGGCGCGGGCGATGCGGCCGTTGCCGTCCTCGAAGGGGTGGATCGTCACAAACCACAGATGCGCCAACGCCGCCTTGATCACCGGGTCGGTGGCCAAGGGCGCGTTGAACCATGCAAGGAAGGTTTCCATTTCCTCCGCGACGCGCGGTGCGGGCGGGGCCGAGTAGTGAACCTTCTCCCGACCGTAGGGCCCAGACACCACCTGCATCGGGCCGGTACTGTCATCGCGCCAGTCCCCGACGATGATCTTCGTCATGCCGCTGCGGCCGGTTGGGAACAAAGCCGCATGCCATCCGAAAAGACGCTCTGCGGTGAGCGCGGCCTGATAGTTCCGCGTCGCGTCCAGCATCACCTCGACAATGCCTTCCACGTTGCGATCGGTTGGAGGCAGGGCGCCAATGTCGATGCCAAGCCGTCGGGCGAGGGATGACCGCACCTGAGTGGCATCCAGCTGCTCACCCTCGATCTCGCTCGTCTTGACGACATCCTGCGTCAACGTGTGCAGGACTGCCTCCTCGCGCAGCTTGAAGCCCAGCGCCTCCATCCGGCCGATCAGTCGCCCTTGGTCGTGACGAACTGCAGCCAGGGGCGCGGCAGTGCTGCCATCCTGCCAAGTCAGCTTCGGCCAGTCTGGCTGCTCCCAGATGTACACCACATTCTCCGCGCTAGATGCGGCGATTGTGGGCCGCATTCTCCGCAAGCGCAAGGGAAAACACCGCATGCTATGCGGAGAATGATGGGCCTAATCTCCGCATCTCCGCTTCGCCCTGACCAGTTGGTGCACCTAGAGCTGTGATGATCCCTCGGACATAGGGTCATCCTGTCCGAAGTTTTGTAACACAAGAAGCCGTTCCGGACAGCTTGGACATCTGTGCCGCTGCTTCTCCGACAGTCGCCCTGCCATGGTAAGGGTAGTGATCAGCACTGCGTCTGAATGCTGCGCGAGCCGGATCAGATGCTCTCCGCTCGGCCCGCGTTCGCCAGACAACCAATACTTGGCCGTCCGTTCACTCGCTCCGGTCCAGCGCATCACCGTCTTGATGGCCTGATGCGTCGCTCCCAGTTCGCGCCGCAGGGCATCGGCAATGGCCTTGCGATAGCCGGCCTGATCCGCGTCCGGGTGCACAGTTGTGCCCATTTTCGGCACAGATGTGCCCATCTTGATCCGCATCGCGGCGTCCTCCTTGGGTAAAACCTGTGGAGAAGACAACAGAGCGGCAGATTCCATTTTGCGCCCCAGCCAATACCCCGGGTCCGACCAGACGGAGACGCCTGCTTGAACTGATCTGGAGACGGGAATGGCAGGCAGAGAGCTGCCCTCAAGAAAAGAACCGGCGAACTCCCCGGCGAAGCGCCGTGCGGCTGAATATGTCCGCATGTCGACAGATCATCAGAAATACTCAACCGAAAACCAGTCGGATGCGATCCGCAAGTACGCGGAGGAACGCGGCTTTGAATTGGTCCGCTCCTATGCCGATGCCGGAAAGAGCGGGCTGAGGATCGAGGGTCGCGAGGCACTGCAGCAGCTGATCCAGGATGTACAAGACGGCACCGCGGATTTCGAGGTGATCCTTGTCTATGACGTCAGCCGATGGGGCCGTTTTCAGGATGCCGATGAATCCGCCTATTACGAATACATCTGCCGTCGCGCCAACAAGCAGGTCGAATATTGCGCCGAGCAATTCGAAAATGACGGCGGGCCGGTTGCCACGATCGTCAAGAGCGTCAAGCGCGCGATGGCCGGGGAATACAGCCGGGAACTTTCCAACAAGGTCTTCATCGGACAGTGCCGCCTGATCGAACGCGGCTTCCGTCAGGGCGGTGCAGCGGGTTTTGGCCTTCGCCGGGTCCTGCTTGATGAACGCGGCGAGGTGAAGGCCGAGCTGAAGCGCGGTGAGCACAAGAGCTTGCAGACAGACCGGGTGATCCTGGTGCCCGGGCCTGAGACCGAGGTAAGAACCGTTCGCTGGATATACAGCCGGTTCCTCAAGCACGGCCGTTCGGAAAACGAAATCGCCGCAGAACTGAATGAGCGCGGGATCCTGACCGATCTCGGCCGGGCCTGGACCCGCGCCACCGTCCATCAGATCCTGACCAACGAGAAATACATCGGCAACAACGTCTACAACCGGCGCTCCTTCAAACTGAAGCAGAAGCGGGTGGCGAATGGCCCTGAGATGTGGATCCGTTCGGAAGGGGCGTTCGATGCCATCGTCGAGCCGAAACAGTTTCAAAAGGTGCAGGCGATCATAGCCGCCCGCAACCGCCGATTTTCGGACGACGAGATGTTGGATCGGTTGACGCGGCTGTTCCAGCGCCATGGCTACATATCCGGTCTGGTGATCGACGAGGCCGACGGAATGCCGTCCAGCGGCGCCTATGCCCACCGGTTCGGCAGCCTGATCCGGGCCTATTCCCTCGTCGGCTTCACACCGGACCGGGACTACCACTACATCGAAGTGAACCGCTTGCTGCGGCTGTTCCACGGCGACGAGGTGGAGCGTGTGATTCGCGAGATCACCCGACTCGGCGGCACCGTGACGCGCAATCCGGCGACTGACCTGCTGACGATCAATGGCGAATTCACCGTCTCCGTCGCTGTCGCCCGCTGTCGCGAAACCTCCACCGGCGGCCTGCGCTGGAAAATCCGTTTCGACACCGGCCTCGTGCCCGACATCACCATCGCCATCCGGATGGACCGAACGAACACCGCCGCGCTCGACTATTACCTGCTGCCCCAATTCGAGATGCGAACAAAACCCCTGGGGCTTGCCGAGGAGAATGGCCTGATGCTGGACGCTTTCCGATTTGAAACGCTGGATTTTTTCTTCGACATGGCCCGCCGCGTTCCGGTTGCCGAGGTGACACCATGGTGAGCGAAGTCGAGATGCGGGACGAAGTGCAGATCATCCCGATTTCCGCCATCACGGTGGAGAACCCGCGCGAACGCTCGGAAAAGACCTTCCGCGCGCTTGTCGACAGTATCGCCAAGGTCGGGCTGAAAAAGCCGATTACCGTCGCCCGGGTTGATGGTGAGGCAGGGGACGCCTGGCGCCTTGTCTGCGGTCAGGGGAGGATGGAGGCCTATGCTGCCCTTGGCGAAACCCACATCCCGGCCATCGTCGTAGATGCGAGCGAGGCCGAGCGCCTTCTGCGCAGCGTGATCGAGAACATCGCCCGCCGCCAGCAGCGGCCGCTCGAGCTGTTGCAGGACATCGCCATCTTGCGCGACCGGGGATATACGGACCATCAGATCGCCGACAAGACGGGGCTTTCCCTCGCCTATGTCCATGAAATCGGCGAGTTGATCGCCAACGGTGAAGAACGCCTGCTGATCGCGGTCGAGACCGGGCAGATGCCGCTCAGCGTCGCGCTCTACATCACTCGGGCCGAGGAGAAGGACGTGCAGAAGGCGCTCGAGGCTGCTTATGCCTCCGGTGAGCTGCGCGGAAAGAAATTGCTGGAGGCGCGGCGGCTGGTTGAGTTGCGCCAGCGCCACGGCAAGCAGCGAGGTGGTGCGCGCAACAAACAGCCACGAGCGCGAATGACATCTGCCGCGCTGGTCAAAGCCTATCGCGCCGAGGCCGAGCGTCAGCAGGACATGGTCCGCAGGGCGCAGTCGACGCGCAGCAGCCTGCTGTTTCTCGATGCGGCATTTCAGTCTCTGTTGAAGGACGAGAACTTTCTGACGCTGCTCCGTGCCGAGGGCCTCGACAGCCTGCCGCGCATCCTCATCGAAGGGTTACGGGAGCCAAGAGCATGACACACATGGGGAAAATGCCTCCACCGAAGAGCCCGGGATTCGAGGCGAACCTCCGCACGATCCCGATTGATGCGATCCTGCCGGTCAAGCAGTTGCCAGTCACTGTGCCCAAGAGCCAGAAATATGGGCAGATCGCCGCGTCGATCCGCGAGGTCGGCCTGATCGAACCACCGGTGGTCGCCCGCGCGGCTGGGCAGGACGGATCCTTCATCCTTCTGGATGGCCATGTTCGTCTGCATGTTCTGAAGGAAATGGGCGAGACGACCGTCACCTGCCTGGTGGCGACCGACGACGAATCCTTCACCTACAACAAGCGCATCAGCCGCCTCGCCACGATCCAGGAGCACAAGATGATCCTGCGCGCGGTCGAGCGCGGCGTATCGGAGGCCCGCATCGCGGCAGCCTTGAATGTGAACATCGCGCTGATCCGACAGAAGCGGACCCTGCTGAACGGCATCTGTCCGGAGGCGGCCGAACTGCTGAAGGCCCGGCACTGCCCGATCAACAGCTTCCGGTCCCTGCGGAAGATGAAGCCCTTGCGGCAGATTCAGGCGGCGGAACTGATGATCGCGGCCAACAACTACACGGTGCCCTATGTCGAGGCGATCCTCGCAGCATCTGACGCCACAGACCTGGTTGACCCGGCTGCAAAGAAGCCACCTGCAGGCGTAACACGCGAACAAGCCGAGCGAATGAAGGCCGAGATGGCCAACCTGCAAAAGAACATCAAACTGATCGAAGGCTCCCTTGGGCCAGATCACCTCCGGCTGGTGGTGGCAGGTCGCTATGTAGAGCGCCTGCTGCAGAATGACCGGCTCGCCCGATACCTCGACAAGAACCATGGCGAAATCCTCGGAGAGTTTCGACAGATCGTCGCGGGCCTCGCGCAGTCAGTTTCCTCGACGGAGGCGGGAAGCAACAAAGGCGCGTAGTTCTTCGGTCAGCTTGTTGTCGCCGATGGGGACCCGGACCCGAAAGCGCGGGGACCGCAGGAGACGCCGGACAGAGGGCCGGATCAAGCGCGGCGGCGGGGATGGCGGCGAACCCGCTCGGAGCCCGCCAGGCTGGTTTGAGTTTTCACCGGCCCAATGGTCGGTGTCCGGCCATTGAAACAAGCGGGCGCATTCGCCGCCGAAGATGAATGCGCCCGTTTATCATGGCGAAGCCCTTAAATTTCTCGTTCCACCGGAACCCGAATCCTCTGAGGCAGACGGAGTTGCATTCGCTCAGCTGCCTGGAACAGCTTTCACCGGCACGCCCGCGCCTGGTCGCGCAAGACGGCATAGTCGCTGAGCATCCGGACGATGACGGCCCCTTCCGGCAGCGCCTCGACCTCATCGGCGGCCCGCGCTTGATCTGCTGCGGTGTACTCGACCACGGGCGGGCAAGGTGCACGGGTCTCAGAAGCGCCCATCGCGCAGCCTGTCAGCCAGAGCGCCACGATCAGGAGGGCGGCGGGTGGCGGCGTCGAGCATCTGGCGGTGGATGACATCGTTTCTCTCTCGGGCATCAAGCCGTTCGGCGGCGCGCCCAGCGCGTTCGCCCGCACGGCGCAGGTTCAGGAGGAACAGTAGGATCGCTGCGGCTGCGACGAACAGGCCCAGCGCCTTGCGCGCCGGGCCATGGGTCAGAAGCCAGCCGATCACCGCTGGCCCCGTTTCCAGTCGTCGAGCCGCGCGTGAATGGTGACCGCGATGCCGATCAGCGCGATGGCGATCAGTACCCATCGCAGGGTGTCGAGATAGGGCACCAGAGGCTGGATCGTGGACTGCGTCTCCGCAAGAACGTCCTGCAGCACTTCAATACCGGCGGCGCCAACGGTGGCGGCACCTGCCGCACCGCCACCGCGCAGCGTGCGGCTTTCCGACAGGACTTCGCGCGCGGGCGGCAGTTCCGGCGCGAAGGGCACGGGCCGGGCCGGGAAGGGATCGCCCCAGGATCGGGCAGGCCCGAGGTCGATGTGCATGAAGTCCGAGCGCGGGTAATAGCCGAAGCCGAGGAACCCGACCGCCCTCGCGGCCGTCCCGAAGGCAACGGGATCGTGGTTCGACATGGCGATGTCAAACGCCGTGCCCTGCATGTGTTTCGATGCTGGGGCACCGCCCACGGCGCGATTATGTTCCGGGCTGCGGTAGGCGGAGCGGATGATCAGCGGCTTGCCGAGGCGGTCGCGCAGGGCCTGCAGCTTGTCCATGGCCTCCGTGTTGATCCTGATTGCGCCGGTGCCGCGGCAGGCGATCTCGGCGGCCGAGAAGTTCGGCCAGCGCCAGGTATTTGCGGGCACATCGCGCCAGTGGGGGTAGGTCAGGGTGGGCATGGTCAGTTCTCCAAATGAAAAACCCGCCTCTGGGGCGGGGGATGTGGCAGTCGCAGTGGTGGTTCGGGTCAGTCGGATCGACCGCGCTGGAATGCGTCGAACAGCATGTCGCGCATGGAGCGGATGTCGGTCTCGATCCGGTCGAGGCGGTCGCCATCGGCCTTGCGATCCTCGCTGCGCTGCTTGTCGGCGCGGTCGCGTTCGGTGATGAGTTCGCGATCAAGCCGGTCCAGCAGGGCCTCGTTGGTAAACGCTTTGCGCGTAATCGCCGCGATCAGGGCCATGGTGCCGCCGATCAGCGCAGTCAGCGCGGCCGTGATCCCGTGGTCCCGAAAGGCCCGCGCGACTGCGTCGGCGAGAGTGGTCTGGTCGTTCATCATGGTCCTTTCCGGCCACGGGGTGTGGCGCTTCAGTAATCGGTCTCGACGTAGACGCCGGAGCAGTCATAGGCGACGGCTGCGGCGGTGGTGCCGTTGTTGAGGTAATTGCGCGGGCTCAGGAGCTGGGTCGCCGCGGGCATGTCGGTGGTGATCGTCGCCTCCGCCACCGCGCCCGAGACTTCCTCGACCACGCGGATCCCGACCTCGCTGTCGTTCGGGGCCGCGGCGATGTAGAGCGTCAGGACATTCGTCGTGCTGGCCACGGGGAAGCCTGCGCCGAGGTCGATCAGGGTCGGTGCACCGGTGCCGTCGTTGTGGACGATCTGCCAGTTCGCATGCGTGCCGCGCTCGAACCCGAGGCCCAGCGCGTTGACGACGGCCGAGAGCGTCAGGGTCGTGGACAGCGCCGCGACAGATCCGATCAGGCCGAAGAACCCCATGCCCGTTGGCTGCAGTGTGACCAGCGACAGCCGGTTCACATAGGTGAAGCCGCCAAGGCCATCCGCATTACCGCGCCAGCAGACCCAGCCCGCGGATCGCTCCTCGGCCGCCGCCCCGGCTGTCGCTGCCGACGTCATCCGCCAGCGCCGCATCGAGGTGGATAGGTTGGTCGTGGCCAGCGTCGGCGTGGCCGCCGTGCCGACGGCCGTGCGCGGCATACCATTGGTGTTGATCGTGGTGCTGGTCGAGGGTGCCCAGGTCGCGATCCGGTTCACCCCGAAATGCGGCTGGAGCGGGAAGTGGCGGCCCGAAGGGCGTTCGACATCCAGCCATCCCATCCCCGCACGGTCACGGGCATAAAGCGCGAGTTTGCCTGCGGGTGGTGGCGAGGGGACGGCGTCATGGGCGGGCAGGACCACAGGCTCGGCCAGTTCGACGCGGCCATTGGTGCGGTCGATCCTGATGGCATCGAAGAAGGCAGACCCATCCGAGCTGACCTTGAAGCTGAAGTCGTCGTTGCCCAAGAGACCGATCAGGGCACGGGCGGAGAAGCCGGTCTTGAAGGCAAAGGCCGCGTCATTCCCGGCGGCGGCCTTGTTGACCGTTGCCTCGATGCCCGCGCCTGCGTTGTTCAGGAGAACGGCCGGTGTGTTCACAGACAACCGGTTGTAGCTATCGGCCGTGGCCCCGCCGAGGCCAAGAAGCTGCGCCGTCAGGTTCGCCTGGGGCATGCCGACCTGCGTGACGGCGTTGGCGAAGGTGACGGTGGGCGTGTTCACCACCGTTGTGCCGCCCGCCCCGGCCGTGGCCGAGCCGATGTTGACGACCGTGGTCGATCCAGCCGCACCGCCTGTGCCGATGTTCACGGTCTTGGTCACGCCCGTCGTCGTGGCCCCGGTGCCTATGCCATATGTGGCGGTCGTCGTCGCCGTACCGATGCTGGCGGAGGCGGCCGAAACGGTGACTGTGCCCGAGGCGGTCAACGTGCCGGAGAAGGTCTTGTTGCCGGTGAAGGTCTGGGTGCCAGCGAGGATCGCCAGTTCGGACTAGGTGTTCGGCAAGGTGAAGCTGCGCGTTGTCCCGGCGCTGATCCCCGCCAGCGAAAAGGTGGCCTTCTTCGTCGGGTCCGCATCGTTCACGAGGCTGAAGACCGCGTCCGACACATCGCGCGGCTCGCCCACGACTTCCCAGGCGCTGCCGGTCCAGACGAGGAACAGCCCCTCGGCTGCGACCCAGACCAGCCAGCCAGTGCGCGGCACAAGTCGGATCCACGCGCCGTCGACCCAGAAGGCGATGTTCAGGTCCCACCCGGCCCAGAGGCCGGTCGCGCCCGAGGCGACCAGATGGCGGTTGCCGTCGGCGGGGCTGGCAGGCGGTGCGATGCGCGTGCGGTCGAGGACCGAAAGCTGCACCATGGCATCGAGCAGGCGCAGCGCCTCGTTGTGGGTGACATGTTTTTGCGCCTGCGCCGCCAGAAGGTAGGGCAGGCCCAGATGGGTCGTGGTGTCGGACATGGGAAATCCTGTCAGAACTGGAGGGTCACGCTCGCAGGCGTGCCGCGGCCGAGGCGGTTCGAAAGCTGATAGATGCGGATCGCCAGCGTCTGGCCGAGCCCGAGCGGCGTGCCCCAATCGGCCGTCTGCTGTGCGGCGGTGTAGAGGACGGAGGCTATGCCGCTGGTCAGCGTGCGCTTGACAGTCGTCCCGTCGAGGATCTGGACATCGTAGCTCTCCAGGTCCTCGGCCAATGGCACCTCGACCTGTTCCCAGGCATCGGCGACCAGCGCGCGGGAGCGTCGCGTCCAGCGGATGGTCAGATCGCCGGGGCTGCGCGCCGTCCGCCATGGCTGTTCGACATGGACCGGGGCGAAGGGGACGAGGCCCCGCCCGGTCGGGGTGAAGCCCAGCGCGGCATAGCTCGCATCACTGACCGCACGCGCGGCCGGGCCAACGCGCCAGTTCCACGGTAAGCCAAGGTCTGCCTCGGCAATGGGCAGGGAGGCCAGCGTCGTGTCCAGCACCACGACCCGCGCGCCAGCTGGTGCCGGGTTGCCCATCGCGTGCTCCGTCCCGCGCTGGCCGCGCAGGAGGCGGGTAAGCCGGTACCGGCCGGGGGCGATCAGTTCGGCCGTGCCCGCCTGGACGACCTCCCATTGGCCAGCGGCGGCCTCGACCGCCAGCGCATTCGCCCCGCCGAACAGCGCGACGTCGGTCACGCTTTCCAGCGTTCCCGACAGAAGATCGACCACCAGCGCATTGCCCAGATCGAAGCGGGAGGTTGGCCCGGGAAAGAAGTCGAAGGCCAGCGTGCCGATCCGCGCCCGACTGCCGAAGGTCGTCAGCAATGAGAACCCATCCGTAGAGGCGCTGCGAAAGACCGCGATCTCGCCCGGCCAGGGGCTGGCATGAGCGGCAATCAGGGGGCGATGCGCGGACTGGTCCTCGCTGATCTGCTGCAGGTCCAGCATCACCACCTCCGGCGTCCCGAAGACGACGACGCTGGCAAGCGAGGCCGGGCGCGGATCGCCGGGCGGCAGATCGTAGGCGGCGCGGTCCTGGCGGACTGCCTCGATCCCCCGTGCCTCTGCGTCGGCCATGGACACCAGCCGGAATTCCACCTCGCGGCCGTCATGCGCCAGCCGGATGACGTCTGCCGGGTCCAGCGCCAGACGCGAGGGCGGCAGGCGGAAGGTGGCGCTTTCCCGGCCGATCCACGCTTCCATCAGTGCGCGGCGGCAGCGGCGCTCGGCCTCCTCGGGCGGGATCGCCATCGGGAAGGACTCGGAGGCGATCCGGGTGGTGTCGACTGTGATCCTTCGCGCTTCTACTAGCGCGGCATCATAGTCCTCATCCGCCCGCGCGACCTGCCACTTCAGCGCCTGCGGCAGTTCGGTCTCCTGACCGCGGATCAGTTCGAAGGCCTCGCCCTCACGACTGGCCACCAGATCATCCACCGTCAAGGTCACGCTCGATGCCCGCCCGCGCATGACGAAACGGATCACGCCCTCGGTCTCGATGGCGTCGAAGCCGAAATGCCGTGCCAGCGTGGAAATCGAGGCGCGGGGGCTTTCCAGCCCGCCAATCACATAGCCTTCGACCGCGCCCCAGAGGCCTGAGACGTCGATGAGTTCTTCCGCCAACCCCGCGCGCAGGCAAAGGTGGCGCACGAGGGCCGCCAGCGAGACTGCACCCAACCGCCCCGTCAGCCAGTGGCCAAGGCGCCAGTTGGGGCCATCGGTCCAGACCCCGGTCAGTTCCGGAAAGAACGGATAGGGTCGCGCGTCCCAGGTCCAGGCGGCGCATTCGGGGACATGCACCATTCGGCCGCCGTAGATGGCCGAAACCGGATTGTTGGCCGGGGATCTCCACCACAGGTAACTGGCCTCCATATAGGCGCGCTGGATGGCATCATCGCGCCAGCCGCGCGAGAAATACGGCGTGAAGCTTTCGGACGACTTCGGGTCGAAGAAGACATTCGGCTGGTTCGTGCCCCGGTCGATGGCGGGGCACCCCAGTTCGGTGAACCAGACGGGCATTGATTGCGGCACCCATGCGGTGGGCGTTCCGTTCTCCACCCCGCCCGGGCGGTTGAAGTGCGGGTTCGACCACCAGGCGCGCAGATCCTTGTAGCGGAAGACCCACGGCTTGCCCACGGCACCGTCCGTGATCGGTGTGCGAAGTTGCGCCGACCGGTCGGCGGCGCTGGCATAGAACCAGTCGAAGCCCTCGCCGCCCGCGATGTTGGCTTGCAGGTAGCCCCGGTCATGGATCGCGGACCAGCCCTCCAGCGCATCGGCATGGTCGAAGCCGTCGCGCCAGTCCGAGAGGGGCATGTAGTTGTCGATGCCGATGAAATCGATGTTGGCATCCGACCAGAGCGGGTCGAGATGGAAGAACACGTCCCCTGTTCCATCGCCCGGCTGGTGGCCAAAGTATTCCGACCAGTCCGAGGCGTAACCGACCTTGGTGCCCGGCCCGAGGATCGCCTTTACGTCGGCCGCCAGCGCCTTGAAGGCGGTGACGGCAGGATAGGCGCTGGCGCTGGAACGGATCGTGGTCAGGCCCCGCATCTCGGTCCCGATCAGGAAGGCATCGACGCCGCCCGCCACCGCGCAGAGATGGGCGTAGTGCAGGATCATCCGGCGCAGGCCCCAATCGCCGGAGGGGCCGGTCCAGCTGACGCTGTCGCCCGACACCGAGAACTCCGCCGGAGTGGCCGCGCCGAAGAAGCTGGAGACCTGCGTCGCCGCTGCGGCAGTCTTGTCGGCGGTTCCTGCGAAGCCTGCCGCAGGGGAGGAGGTGATCCGCCCGCGCCAGGGAAATGACGGCTGGCCCGGTGTGGCGGCATTCGCGCTGTAGGGGTTCGGCAGGGTATTGCCGGGTGCCACATCCATGAGAAGGAAAGGATAGAAGGTGACACGCAGCCCGCGCGCCTTCATCTCGCGGATCGCCTGTACCACCGCAAAGTCTGCGGGCGTGCCGCCATAGACTGGCCGGTCTTCAGCATCGCGGCTGACCAGATGCGCATTGGCCCGCGCCACGCCATTCACGGACCAAACCTTCGGGCTGGTAACCTTGGTCGCCACTTCGACGCCGGGCTTGATCGTGCAGTTGCCTGCGCGCAGATCGTTGCCGAACCAGGCGACGACGAGGCTGACGCTCTCGACAGCCGGGGCCATGGCCTGCAGCCGGTCCAGCGCCACGACGATGTCAGGCTCCTCCGGCAACGCGTTGAGGTTCTCGGCCGAGGTTGTGCCGCCTGTGGTCTGGCCGAACACCGTGGTCGTGGCGCCCACGGTCTTCCTGACAGCCTCCGTCGCATAGGTGAACTCGCCCGAGGCGGGGATCATCGTCACGGCCTTGACCAACCCCTCGGCGGTATCGGGATCCGCGAGCGGCCGGAACACCTCGAACGACAGCTGCGGCAGGCGGTTGCCGTAGGTCGCGAGCGGCAGTTCCTCGAAGACGACATAGGCCGTGCCGCGATAGGCGGGGGTGTTGGCCGCCCCCATCTTCGCCGAAATGAAGGGATCGGCACCCTGGGTCTCGTTGCCAGGATACCAGCGCCACGCGATCCCGGTCATGTCGAGCGGCTTGCCGTCGGCCCAGATGCGACCGATGCCGGTGATCGGCCCTTCGCAAAGGGCGACTGCGAAGGACGCATAGTAGAGGTATTCGGTGGTCTGGACCCTCCCACCGCCACCACCCTTGCCGCCGCCTTGGGTGGTAGTCTTGGTCTCCTCGCGGAAATCGGTCGCCCAGATGATGTTACCGCCGATACGCATGCGGCCGTAGAGGCGCGGGATGATTGCGCCTTCGGTCGCGGACGTGATCCGCAGGCTGTCGAGCCGCTGGCCTTCGATCTTCTGCGCGGGGGCCAGCGAGGACACGATCCAGCTGTCCACCACCGAACCGATGGTGGAGCCGATGAAGCCACCGATGGCAGCGCCAGAGAAGCCGAGGATCGCGCCGCCGAACGCCCCGCCGATGGCGGAGCCGACAGCGCCGAGGACGAGCGTGGCCATGGAAAAAGCTCAGCGTGCTGGGAAGAGGAAAGCGAAGGCGATGCGGCGTCGCCATGCGGTTGTCAGCGGTTCTTCGATCACGCCCAGACGTTCATAAGCGTGGAGGAAGGTGTCCGGGCCGGTGAGGATGCCCACATGCTTGGCGATGGCGCGGGGCATCATTCGGAACAGGACCAGCGCACCGGGCCGTGCCTCGGATGGATCAAGTTCCGGCATCACCGCCAGCGCCCCGTCGGCCAGCACTTCGCGCGGCCCGCTCTCGCCCCAGTCTCGGCTGTAGGGCGGGATCGGGAACGGCTCGGGCCCGACGACCTCACGCCAGACACCCCGCGCGAGGCCGAGGCAGTCGCAGCCGACCCCGCGCAGGCTGGCCTGGTCGTGATAGGGCGTGCCCAGCCAGGACCGCGCGACGGCGACGACGCGCGCGGGATCGGCCGTTAGGACAGTCGCGGTCACAGCACCGCCCCCTCATGTCCGCCATCCTTGGTAGCATAGCGCAGGACCGCGTCCTGCCCCGGGATATGTGGAAAGCCGCGAAAGTTGGCGACATTGTCGAACTTCGTCCCGCAGGTCGCGATCCGCTTGTCGCAACCCGCCCGGACCACGAAGGCATCTGTCGTCGTGATCGGGCGCACCGGCGCTTCCAGCAGGGTCAGGATCGCCACCCCGTCGACGAGGTCATGCGACAGCACTTCGGCCCGCCGCCCGGCATTCGTGCCGCTGGTCCACTCGACCAGCCCGAAGGTGAACCAGCCCGCCGCGAAGGCGCCGAGGTCGGTTGCGGTGAAGGCCCGGTCCCGTAACACATCGATGATCGCACCGCTGCCCGTGAAGGCCGGGGCCTCGATGTTCACGCCGCAGCGCGCATCGCCCAGCGCGGCGTCGCAACTCGCCTGAAACGTCCGCCCGACCGTCTGGCCAAGGACATGGGCCAGCGACCGCACCTCAGCCACGAAAGCCAGCCGCCCACGCCGGATTTGGCCGATGGCCCCGCGACGCAGCAGCACACGCTGCGAAGGGGCCGACCAGTTCACCCGCCAGACCTCGACCGCAGCATTGTCCCAGCGGCCGTCGAGGATGTCGGTCTCGGTGATCCGGTCGGAGGACAGCACGCCTTGCGCGTCCTGCGCATCGACCGACAGGTCGGAGCCCGACCGCACCTCGGACGCCGTCAGCCCGCTCTCCGGCTCGAATTCCGTCCCGTCGAACGACAGGGTCCGGTCGTGGTCGGTGAAACCGAAAGTCACGCCGTCCGCCCGGGTGATCCGCCAGCACCAGGACAGGGTGGTGGTGCCTTCGTCAAGATGGGCCTGCAGCGCAGGGTTCAGGGACTTCATGTTCGGATTTCCAGAAGGGGGATCGAGGTGATCGAGCCAAGGCGTTCGAAGTCGAGGGTGACATCGAGGGCGTCGGTGTCGAAGCGGACAGGGACGTCGAATTCGAAGCCTGCGGTGATGGCCACGCCCGCGGCGGGAGCCGTGACGCATGTGATGAGACCGGTGGTCGTGGAAACCGACCAGCCGGAGGCCTGGGGCGTGCCGTTCAGGGCGATGGTCACGGTTCCGGCGACGGGCTTGGTGATGGCCCGCGTCCAGGACTGCGCGCCGGAGGTGTAGCGCTTGGTGAGCTGAAACTGGGTTGTGCTGCCGTTGCCGGTGCCGATGGGCTGGTTGGTCGGGCCGGGCGTCTGCGACGGCAAGCAGGACTTGAAGTCGGCCCAGTCCTTGAAGCGGAAACCGTGGAGACGGCCGTTCCTCGCCTCGAAGAAGGCAACGACCACCGCCAGATCGTCGGCGCGGCGGATGCCGTAGGCGACATCATAGCGGCGGCGGCTGTTAGCCCAGCTGGCGTTGCGCTCCTCGGCCCCGCTCGCCAGCTCGACGATCTGGGTGCGGCGTTCAGGTCCACCGCGTGCCCCGCGGCTGATGTTGTCCGGAAACCGGACCTCGTGGAAGGCAATCACATCCCCCTCCGACCCAGCGACACGGCTCGGGCGATGTCGCTGGCGACCTGCGTCCGGGATTGGCGGAAGCTTTCGGTGTCGCGGGCGTTGATCGTGACATTGACGGTGGAGGCAACCGACTGGCCGTACCCTGCAGCTTCGCGCCGGGAGAGAACCCGTTCGCCGCGTTGCAGGATCGCGGGCACTTCGTCGGGCCGCAGCCCGGCCCAGCCACCACTGTGCATGCGCGGGGCACCGGCAAAGGCGAGGGCCGGGACCATCCGGCCGGGACCAGGGACGCCGACGATCCCGCCCGCATGCAGGATGTTCGCGAAGATCCCACCCGCGCCGCCCAGCGCGCCGGAAAGCGCATTGGCGATGGGGCCGAGGATGAAACGCCGGGCCGCGAGCTTGGCGAGATCGGCGATCATTGAGGTCACCAGATCGCGGAAGTCGAGCTTTCCGGTCTTCACGAAGTCGCCGATGGCATTCTCGGCGCTCTGGAATGCCCCGACCAGCGCGCTGCCGATGTCCCCGCCGATGTCGCGCGCCTTGGCGGCGTAGTCGGCGAGTGCGGCGGTGACGGCTTGCCAGCCGGTGAGGGCGGTGTCCGCGCCCTCGGCGGCTGCAACGCCCGCGTTGCGTGCTGCGCCACCAGCGCCGTCGGCGGCGGTGGCCGTATCGTTCAGACTGGTGGTCAGGGCATCGGCCGAGGCGGCGGCATCTGCCAGGGCGGTCTCTGCCTCGGTCCCCGTGCCGGTCACCGCATCCTTCAGCGCCTGCCAGCTGGCGAGCGGCCGACCGGCGGCATCGGCCAGCATGCCTGCGGCCTCGCGATAGCCGTCGGCCCGGGCGCGGGCATCCTCGGCCATGGCACCGAGGCCGAGGTCAGGCGGCTCGAGGTAAGTCCGCGACAGCGCGGCCGAGAAGGCATCCGCGGCGGCGGCACCAGCAGCGGTCGCGGCTCCCTCAAACGGGTTGCCGATGCGGCCCAGTTCCACCGGATCGAGAATGCCGATCCGCACGCCACCTTCGCCGGTGGCCCATTCGGGCAGCAAGGCCAGCGCCGCGTTCAGGGTCTCGATGAAGCTGTTGATGCGCGTGACGACGCCGTTCAGCATCGCTTCGACGCCCGAGATCAGCCCGTTTGCCGCCTGGAAGGCGAAGTCGCCGATGGCGCCCGGCAGACTGCCCCATATCGCGACGGCGGCGTCATAAGCCCCCTGGAAGATCGCGGCTGTCCGGTCGCCGAAGCTTACGACGCCTGCGATGGTGCCCTCAAGGGCCGAGAGACCCGCCGCCTTCAGCCCCTCCCATCCGGCCGCCATCCGCGCGAGGGCCGCGTCCAGCGACAGACCGATGCGCGACCAGACCTCGCGGGCCAGATCCCCGAGCAGCCGGAAGGCCTCGCCCACACCGCCGACCCGGGCGACCAGCTGTGAGAACTGGTAGACCAACTCGCCCGCCCCGACGATCAGCGCCCCGATGCCGGTCCGGATCAGGGCACCGCGCAGGAACGCGAGCGCCGTGGCGAGGCCGCGCACCGACAGGGCGGCGGTGGCAAGCCCCGCGACCCAGCGCCCTGCCATGACGGCAGCGAAGGTCGCGGCATAGGAGGCCAGCCTTTCAAGGTTGCCGATCACCGTGTCGATCGCAGACCGCAGGATGCCCCCATCTGACGCGAGGGCGACGAAGGCATTGGCCAGCGCCTCGATGGTCGGGGCTACGACGACTGCGATGCGGTTCCGGAGGCCATCGAACACGAGGGATACCGTGCCCAGCGCCAGTTGCGTGCGGCGCAGCGCCTCCAGCGCATCGCCGTCCAGCACAGCCCCGAGGTCGGAGGCCTGATCCCCAAGCCGGGCCATCTCCGCCCCGCCATTGCGCAGGAGTGGGATCAACCGCGTGGCGTCCGAGGCCATCGCCTCCAGATAGAAGGTCATTTCCTGCTGGCTGAGACCCGCCCGTTCCAGCGTGTCGACGTAGAGCTGGAGCGCCTCGGGGCCGGACAGACGCGCGAACTGATCGGCGGTGACACCGACGCGCGGGGCGACGTTCTCGAAGAAGTCGGCCATCGGCCCGCCGCCAGTCTGCAGGAAGTCCCCGACCCGGTCGTTCACGTCCTTCAGGATATCGGCGAGCTTCTCCTGCTCGATGCCAACCGTCCGCGCGCCAGCCGACCAGCGTTGCAGCGCCTCCGGCGTCGCATTGGCGACCTGCGCGAACTGACGGATCTGCGCGGCGCTTTCGGCGGTGGACCGGACGATCAGCCCTAGGGAGGCTGTGGCGGCAGCAGCGGCGGCCCCGAGAGCAAGCCCAGCACGGCGCGCAAAGGCTGCCAGCCGCGTATTCGCCAGTTCCATCTCGCGCGACAGGCGGCCAAAGCCACGGGCACCGGCTTCGCCGACGCCCTCCAGTTCCGCGCGCACGCGCCGTCCGCCCTCCGTCACGAGGCGGACGGAGACCTTCTTTTCGGCCATGAGGAAAACCTTGATTCTGTGGTATGTGCTTAGGGCGGAGGGCAGGACTTGGAGTCTCTGTTTCAGTTGCCAAAGGACTGACGATGATCGGCCAAAGCCAAAGCACGCAGCACGGCGATGAAGAACCCAAGCCCACCGATCAAGCGGGGCTCGGGTTGCCACTGCGTGTATTTGATGAGGGCGAGGAGGCACAGTCCCGTTCGCTTCCGGCAAAGCAGGACCTGAAGGGACTGGCGCGTGGGGCTGTACCAAACGGCTATCGGGATCGATCCGATCGAACCTGAATCATGCGCGCGGCGCGCCGGTTGGTCTCATGGCGTCAGATCGGGGTCACCCCCGTTGAACGTCCTTCCATCTGCTCGTTCAGTTTGCGCACCATCACCGCCTCGATCTCGGGCAGCAGTTCGGCGGCGATCAGCGCGTTGACGCCCAGCGCTTGCGCCAGCGCGAGGGCGGCGCCCATGTCCCATCCGATGACGGCCCCCGGCGCGATGCGCAGCTGGCCGCCGAGGCGCTGGGTCAGGTCCCAGACCTGCCAGCCCTCGACGGTTTGCGGTCGGTTCAGTCTTGCGGGGCAGTCGGGGCAGGGGCCCGTGCAGGCCGCGCAGTAGCCGTCGCCCCCGCCGAAGGACCAGTCGGCGAGGGCGCGGAGACGTTTTTTTCCTGATCCAGCATCAGGCCTCGGGCGACGTATTGCGCCTGGAAGGCCTCGAAGACCGGCCAGATGTCCAGCAGGGCATCGATCCCGGCCGGGCTGACCGGCACGAGGTTGCCCGCCTCATCGCCGACCCCTTCCCATTCCATGACCGCACGGCGGGCGACTGCCTTGGCCATCGCGAGGGCCATGTCCTCCTGGCTTGACGCCTCCGACAGGTTGTCGATGGCCGGGTCGGCGCGGGCTGAGACCATCAGCGCGGTGGTCAGAGGGGCCACCAGGACGCGCAGGCCGGGCAGCAGGTCCAGCCATTCGGGCCGGTTCGACAGGTTCAGTCGGATCATGGTTAGTATCCCGTGACGGTGTTGACGAGGACGGCGGTGCACATTCGGGCGGGGCTGGTGGCCTTGGCGGCCTGCCAGTCGAAGGTTGCCTGAATGCCCTGGGGCCCGGGGATCTCGATCCGCGGGACGGGCAGGTAGACGGCATGGGCGGTGAAGGTGAAGCTGGCATTGGCCCCGAGACTATAGGCGAACTCGAGCTCGCAGGGCGTGCCGTCGATAGCTTGGGTCACCAGTGCAGAGTCGGCGAAGCGCACCTCGATCCGGCCTGTCAGCGCCGCCATGCCGGGATCGGCGCCCTCGATCTTGCCGTCGTTGCGGATGGTCTCGATCCGGTCGAGGCCGTTGGCATAGGTGATCTCGGCCGAGACGACGTTGCCCAAGGCGGAGCCGTTGCGCTTCACCACCCCGTTGAAATGGCCGAAGCGCTGCAGGCCCAGCGCGGTCGGCGTGCCTGCGGCCGTGGTGGCTGCGATGGCTTCGCCTTGCGCGATCAAGCGTGCCGTGGCGGTCAGCAGGCCCGAGCGGTTCATTTGCCATGACAACTGGTCCATCACGCAGCCCGCATACATCGCGAACCGCGGCACCTCGGGCATGGCGACTTCGATGGCCATGGAGGGCAGCGTCCAGTTCCCCGACTGGAAGGTGTGGGTCTTGGGCGTGGTCCCTGTCGTTGTCGGGGCGCCGAAAGCGGCCTTCAGCCAGAAGCCGAAGGCCTCCACATCGATCGGCACGACCACCTCGCCATCTGCCGTGACGGCGTCCTTGATCGGGGCCAGGGGATCGCGGCCGTAGCCGAGAAGCTCAGAATTCAGCAGGGGCTGTTCCGCGCCCAGCGTGGTGCGGGCGAAGGGCATCAGCCGATAGCCGCTGGCGGGCGGGGTGCCGTAAACCGTCTCGAACGCAAGCGCCATCTGCGCCCGCGCGCCGTGTGCGCGTGCCATGGGGGTCTCCTATGTGATGGGTGTCAGGCCAGAGGGCCGGTGGTGGTGTAGTGCAGATTGAGCGTGATCACCGCCGCCTTCATGGCTGCGGCGCCCTCGACTGGCAGGTCGACCGAGGCGGGGGCCTCGGGTTCCACCCAGTCACAGAGGCCGCCGAGCGTCCGGTCAGCTTCCAGCGCCGTGCCGATGGCGGCGACCAAGTCGTCGAAGGCGATTGCCCGGCCAGTGCCCGCCTGGACGACGACCTCCAGCTCGGCGCGATGCTGGAAGTGGTAGCGCAGGGGGGACAACGTCACCTCTGGTTCGCCCGGCTGGCCGTCGCGCAGGATGATCAGCCCGGCCGCGGGGATCCGCTCCGGCAGCACCTCGTCACGCAGAGTGAGGGCGGCAAGCGGCTGAAGCCGCGCATGAAGCGCAGCGAGGACGGTTTCGCGGGTGGTGGGCATCTCTCGGTCCGGGGTTCAGGGACAAGCTCGGGTCAGTGTTCCCCGCCGCCTTTCGGCAGGGGAAGGTTGGCGAGTCGTCGCGGCAGGTCAGTGCGGCTGTGCAGGAAATCGATGATGATCACCTGCTTGATGTCCTCAACGAACACCACGAAATGCTGGCCTGCCCGCGCGAAGCGCAGATCCTCGTGCAGGTCGGGGTCGATGAGCCGACGGCAATCCTTTGACAGGGCTGTACCCGCGGCGATCCCGCGGCAGGTGGAAATCAGGTCATCTTCATAGGCTGCTGCCTGTCGTGGACCAAAGGTCTCGACGGTCCAGCGTGCGATCTCGATCAGCGAGGCCTCCGCCTGCCTTGTCAGGCGCCAGGGTTTTGGCATCAGGAATTGGCACGCGCGGCGGCGAAAGCCCGGCGGATTGCTTCTTCGCCGCCGCCCTCGGCTAGATCCCCGCTCCGGGCCTGCTCCAGCCCGGCCGTCAAACGGCCGCGCAACGCGCCAAGTTCCGCCTCTTCGCGTTCGAGAAGGCGCAGCCCGGCGCGCAACGCTTCGGACGCGTTCTGATACCGACCGGATGCCACCAGGCGGTCGACAAGGTCGGATTGCGTTTCGGTCAGGACAACGTTTCTGGTGGCCATGGGAGTCTCACTGAGGGCTATTGGCAATATATGCCAATCCGGCAGGCGTGTCGACGGTCCCTTTCAGAACCTGCTCTCCACCCACCCCGCCACGATCCGCCCCGGCACGCCGTCGATGGCCCGCTCGGCATCCCGCGCCAGATCGAGCCGCTTGCGCAGCTTGACCTGCGGCACGAGGAGAAAGATCGGCACGGTGGTTAGCCCGCGTCCGGTCTTCGCCCGTGACGCCACAGCGCGCCCCTTGCTGTTAATCCGCCCCTCGGCCACCAGTAGGCTCGGACCCCGGCGGCGATAGATGAACCGTAGGCGCAGGCCGGTGCGGCGTTCCCATGCGCCGGGTGTGATCCGACCGCCGCGCGTGGATTTTCCTGCGGCCGGGGTGGGGATGGCCAGCCAGAACCCGTCGCGCGACCGGATCAGCGGCCCGGTGTCGTGCGCGCCGACGATGACCGGGGCGTTCGACCACACCAGGGCAGCCGCGTTCAGGCTCTCGCCGCCCTTGGGATAGGTCGCGAGCCGGATCGAGTTTCCGAGCCGGGTGCCCAGCCCCGCGCCGATGATCTGGCCGCGCCAGGCGGATTTGAGGCCTGCGCCCGCTTCGCGCATGGCGGTGGTGACGGCCTTTTCGCCCGCACGGATTTCGGCCTGCATCATGGCGGCGAGGTCGGGGCTGATTTCCAGCTTGAGCTTCATGCGGGCCTCAGATCGAGGGTCCAGATCAGCCGTTCCCGGTCGCGCAGCGGCTCTCCCTGGATGACATGGCTGTCCGCGTTGATGACAATCACGTCGCCCGGGCGCGGGGCGGGGAGGTCGGCCACGCGCACATCCACCATCGTCGTGTCGCTGACGAAGCGCCCAGCGCCGAAGTCGGTCACGCGGTCGGGCGCGCGGCGGATGATGCGGATCGGGCGTTCCTCGGAGGTGGTGGCCGAGATCCAGAGGGCCGGGGCCGCCATGGAGGCATGGGTGAAGATGCGGTCCATGGCGGCGGCGAAGACGGACATGGGCGTTTCTGCCTGGCGTCAGTTCGACGTGTGCAGCCGGATCGCCAGCCGCGGCCGCTTGTTGACGGGCAGGATCGAGGCCTCGGTCATCACGTCGATCCAGCGGCCCTTCTCGTCGAGATGCTGGCGGGCGTAGAGCGGCAGGCCGATGCTGTTGGCAGTTTCCAAGAGGTTCGCCGGGCCGCCATAGGTGGTGAAGGTGTCCATCGTGCCGAGCGGGAAGGTGGCCTGCTGCCGGTTTCGTGGACAGCAGGTTAAGCTAGCATAGCGCGGGCCTCGAACTCCATGGGGCTGATGTAGCCCAGTTTCGAATGCCGTCTGCGCGGGTTGTAGAAGCGCTCGATGTAGTC
>NZ_JAMYDV010000029.1 GCF_024128855.1 Rhodovulum tesquicola | reverse complement strand
TCGTCGTCACTGTGAGAACTTACGTAAGTTTGTACATCGCTATCCATCTGACACCTCCGTCGTTACGGGCGTCATCTCGGACAGCAGACCACCTCAGGCAACGAGGGTACTGGGCGGTCGCTTACCCTGCCGCCCGAGACGCGGCGACCGATCTCGGCCGAGAGATCGGGGAGCAATTCCTCGTGTGGCTCGGCCGGCAGGCCAAGGAAATCCGGGCCGAAGCGGACGCCATCCTGTCCGCGAGGGACGAGGACTGCGCGGCCCTCCGCGCCATGATCCGGGATCTCCGCGACGACCTCGCCGACAAGACCGCGCATGCCGACCGGCTCGCCGAGGAGAACGCCGCGCTCGAGGCAAGGCTCGACGAGGCCGGCGCGACCATCGGGAGGCTCCAAGCCGACCTCGCCGCGCGCGACCGCGACGAGGCGTTCAAGGCGGAGGTCATCGAAATGCTGAAGGACATGCTCGCACGGAACGAGGAAGGACAAGCCGTTCCGCGGTGAGAAACCACGGCGGCGCGGTCTCCGGCGTTTCGCTCCCGAGATGGCAGAGCCTTCTCGTGGCACAGACGGCTCGGGCCGGCAGGGGCCGAACTCGAGCCCATGTCTCAACGCGGCAACTCTCGTTGCCGATCTCGACGATGTCGTAGTCGTGGGTGAGCCGGCCGAATAGCGCAGGAACGGAAGTTGTCCGCTGAAGCCGCGTCTGCTCTCGTCAAGGTGATGTTCCGCGCGGCGCGGAAGGGCGTGCGGTCCGCTTTCGACACGTAAACCGCATGCGGCAGCGCCGCCACGCACTGGAACGAAAGCCTGCGCTCCACTGGGGCGCCTTCTCACCCCGAAGGCCCCCTATCGGTGTCGCCCCTTCAGCTCTCGCTGGATCCGCCCGTCGGCGGCGGAGGCGGCGTGTTCTGTCCGGTGGTCGGCTGGTGCCCCCCCTGCGGATCCGGGCGTTGAGTTACCGCCTGGTACCCACGCTCCGCTGTGGAGGGCTGATACCCGCCCTGAACGAACGTCTTCCTGCCGGGTCCCTTGTCATCATTCATGGTCTTGCCTTTCCTTATTATACCGGGATGAACTCGACGGATCTGATGGCCTCCGCCCTGATCAAGACACTGCGGTTTGTTTCTGTCCAAGGTTCATCATCCGCGCCGATCTTGTACACCTTTTCGATGAATATGTCGCGTTCGCCCGGTTCATCGGACGCGAACGAGTCCTTTCCCCAGAGACCGGCGAACCGTCTGCCATCGTTCATCACCACGATGACGAAACGCTCGTGAGGTTTCGAAAAGGCGTAATCCCATGACGTCGGGACAATGTGAGCCGGGCTGAAGCCGATCCTATTGTAAAGCCAACGCAAGACTTGGTACTTTGTCATCAGACCACTCAAGAGCCCCATCAACGCCGGCGATACCAGTATTGCGAAGGTCCATACAGCGGCATGCATCCAGATGGGCGCGTCCTGAGACTCAACAACGAGATATACGGCCCAAGCCCATACTGCAAAGTTCACCGTGCTCACGGACAATAGGCGAATGATGCTCTCGTTGCCACGGGAACGATGCCCGGGCACAAGGTGCCCACGAACAACGAAATAGACGTAGCCAGGGACCAGAAATGCCATGGCCACGTAGACGGCGTCGAAATCTGACAGTCCGATCATGAATTAACCCTGTCCCGCATTTCATATGTACAATTGCACCTGGCAATAATGTCCTCTGCCGTTTCAGGAACAATCATTCGCTCAAGCTGGATCAGCGTTCTCAGCAACCTCTCCCGAATGCCCGATCGGGTCTTGCGCTCGCGCGTGGACTGGACTGCATCCCGCAGCATGAGCGAGATTTCGGCCAACTCACCAAGCCGGCTACCCTCTCTGCGGGGCCATGCGAAGTACCGTGACACGGTGTGATCGGCCAACGGGCCGCCGGGGGCGCAGGGACAGGGCACTCTCGCGGTGCCCTGCTCTGACAGCATGTCGCCGAAGTCGCTGTCCATCACGATGCCATCGACGACGAACTCGCCGGCCCGGGCAAGCTCCGCATCGCTGCGCCCATCATCAAGCACGTAGCGCCAACACCCGGTAGAGCCGCCCAGAGGCCAGATGGCCTTCTTGTCATGGTCCGGGTGGCCACAATCGCCATGCGCCGTGATCCGAAGCGCGCCAAGGCACAGTAGGCCGGCCTCGTGGTCCTCGAGCAAATCGCGCAGGCGTCCTTCGGTCAGCCAGTTCGGGGACGGATCGTTCCGGAGGAAGGACGAAGCGTCCTTCACGCCGGCGAGAACGTCGATGATCCGTTGCCGGGTTGCGGCAGCAAGGCGGAGTTCTTCAGGGTCAATGTTCATGTGCAGGACCTGCCGTTATCTGTCCGGTTTCACGCGTCTCTGGCCGCTTCCGCGCCACGCACCGCCCTTCGGAACATCAGCCCCATGAGCATCTCCCGCGCTTCCCGGTCCTGCATGAAGGCGTTCCGCATCGCGTTGTCCCGCTGGAACGCCTGAATCGCCCGCCGCATGAATTCCGCGTCATACCGCGGCCGCACGTCCCGAGGATCGTTGTTCCTCAGCATCTCCGCCCAGGCGTCGTCGTTGACGATGTCTTCGTTCACGTTCTCGAAGCGGACGTAATCCTCCTCCGAGAAATCGGTCCCGTGCCGCGCGTTAAACGCCTCGATGATCTCGGAGAGCGCCTTGGCTTCCTCCTCGGTGTAAGGGTTCGCGCCGAACCGGTCGATCGGGCTCAGCGGGGCGCTGTCGTCCTTGCCGAGCCGCGCATCGGGATCCTCGTTCTGCGGCTTCAGCTTGTAGGCCGCGAGTTCCAGCATGTCGTCGGTCACGTCCTCGCCTTGCGGCGCCTGGTGCGTGGGCAGGATGCGCTTCAGCCAGGAGCCGTAGAGGTGGAGCTTCTCGAGCTCTGTATCGGCGAGATTCACCACCTGCGCGATGAAGGAATAGAACCGCAGGAAGGAGGACAGGACCTGCCGGAATTCCTCCTGCTCGTCCTCGTCGAGATTTACGTTGAAGCGTTCGACGGCCTGGCGCACGATCCCTTCCAGAACGGGCCGCTCGTCCGTCCGCCGGTTCGCCTGGAGGAACCGGTCGACGAAGCGCTCGATCTCGTCCTCGCGCAGGATGCCGAAGGCCAGCAGCCGGGCATGGAGGTTGTAGACCTGGTTCGGGTCCGACACGTCCTCCATGCGCGTGGCATTGTAGTAGGGCTTGAAGGCCTCCCGGATCTCGTCGACCGTGTTGCGGAAATCGAGGATGAATGTCCGGGTCTTCCCGGGATAGATCCGGTTGAGGCGTGCCAGCGTCTGCACGGCCTGCAGCCCGCTCAGCCGCTTGTCGACATACATGGCCACGAGCTTCGGCTGGTCGAAGCCGGTCTGGTACTTCTCGGCGACGATCAGCACGTTGAAGGCGCCGCCATCGAACTGCCGCGGGAGCTCCGTCTCGCTGAACCCGTTGATCCCGGCTTCGGTGCAGGCCTGGCCATCCACCGTGATCTCGTTCGAGAAGGCGACGAGGGCGCACACATCAGTGTAGCCGTTCGCCGTGATGTAGCGCTGGATGGCTTGGTAGGTCCGCACCGCGTGCTCGCGGCTCGAGGTCACGACCATCGCCTTCGCATGGCCATTCAGTTCGGGCAGCGCATGGCGCCGGAAATGCTCGACGATGACCTCGGCCTTCTGCGCCATCGCGATTTCATGGAAGTCGATGTAGCGCGCGACCTTGCGGGCCGATTTCCGCTCGAGAAGCCGCGGGTCGTCCTCGATGGCCTTCTCCAACCTCGCGTAAGAGGCGTAGGTCTGGTAGTTGCCCAGCACGTCGAGGATGAACCCCTCCTCGATCGCCTGGCGCATCGAGTAGAGGTGGAAGGGCTCCGGCCCGTTGGGACCAGGCCGGCCGAAGCGCTCCATCGTCACGTTCCGGGGCGTCGCCGTGAAGGCCAGGTAGGACAGGTTGGCCTGGGGTCCGCGCAGCCGCTGGAGTTCCAGGAGCGCCGCTTCGGTCGCGTCGATCTCCCGCTCCTCTTCCGTCAGATCGCCATCAGCGAGCACCCGGGCCATGCTGTCGGCATGCTTGCCCGATTGCGAGCTGTGCGCCTCGTCGATGATGATCGCGAAGCGCTTGCCCTCCTCGTTCCGCAGCACCGAGAGCTGGTCGGTCGAGAACTTGTGGATCGTCGAGATGATGATTTTCGCGCCCTTCTCGATCGCCGTCCTGAGTTGCCGCGACGTCCCGTCGATCGGCTGCACGTAGCCCTGGGTCTGGGAGAAGGCCGCGACGGTCGCCTGGAGCTGGCGGTCGAGCACGACCCGGTCCGTGACGATGATCACCGTGTCGAAGACCGGTCGGTCATCCTCGTCATGCAGGGTCGCGAGGTGATGCGCGGCCCAGGCGATCGTGTTCGACTTGCCGGAACCCGCCGAGTGCTGGAACAGGTAGTTCTGCCCGGCGCCGTTCGTCTTCGCGTCCCGCAGGAGCGCGTGGATCGCGTCCATCTGGTGATAGCGCGGCCAGATCGTCGTCCGCTTCACGCGGCCGTCCGGCTGCTCCACCTCGTCGACCAGGACGAAGCGGTGGAGGATACCGAGAAGCACCTCGCGCGAGAACACCGCCTTTCGCGCGCCGATGTCCCGGTAGAGATAGGCGATGCGGAATTCGCCCTCGACATCGGGGTTGCCGGCGCCGCCGTCGCGGCCGCAGTTGAACGGCAGGAACCGCGTGGCCCCGTTGTTCAGGTGCGTCGTCATCGACACGTTGTCCTGGTCCAGCGCGAAATGGACGAGGGCCCCGCGCCTGAAGGTCAGCAGCGGCTCGCCATTGGGCGAGCGGTCCTTCCGGTACTGCCTCTCGGCCGTCTGGCAGGTCGATCCGGTGAGCGTGTTCTTCAGCTCCATCGTGGCGATCGGAATGCCGTTGACGAGGAGCCCCACGTCGATGGCGTTCTCGTTCCGAAGAGAGTAGCGCACCTGGCGCATGGCCGTCAGGATGTTGCCCTCGTAGGCCTGCAGGAGCTTCGGGTTGAGCCCCGAGGCCGGGCGGAACGCGCAGAGCGTGATGCGGATCCCGGGCACGATGGTGATGCCCTGGCGCAGGACCTCGAGCGTGCCGACTGCCTTCAGCCGGGCCTCGACCTGGGCGGCCAGTGTCTCGCGCTCCTTCCCGGGATACTGGTCGCCGAGCCGCTTCCAGGCGTCGGGCTGGGTCGTCCGGACGAACTCCTCGATCATCTCGGAATCGAGTGCGCGCTTGCGGTCATAGACCGTCCAGGGGCGTTCGCGCCAACCCTGGCGTGTGACCAGCTGATCGACGAGATGGAGCTCGACGGCCTCCTCGGTGTGGAGCTTTTCGCGGGAAATGGCGGGGCTGGTCATGATCTTTCCGTTTCAACAAAGCGCCTATGGTGGAAATCGAGCGCAGACCGCGCCAGCCGGTGATCAACATGGATCCCGTCGAGATCCGCGTAGGCCGAGCCCTCGAGCTTGCGGGAAACCACGATCCGGTCGGTCACCGGGTCGATGCTCAGGAGAAACAGGTCGAACAGGGCATGGACATCCCGACGCAGCAGGAGGCAGTTCTCCGGGCGTTCGAACTCTGGCGCCCCCGTATGCGGGATCACATGGGCGGCTTCGAGAACCTCAACGACCCGCGTGTCGGTGAACACGCATCGCTCGTCGTGACGCGCAAGCGCGGCCTGTCGGAACGCCTGTTGATCAGGGCGCGCCTTGACCAGGTTCATCTTCCGATCCGCGATCGCGCGTTCGACACCCTCGGCGTCCCGGCGCAGCGCGTCGGCCATGGGATCGGCCGCGGAGGTCGTCTCCAGCCCGCCCGCCTGCGTGATCAGATCCTCGATCGCGGCGACGTCGGCCTCGGACAGGCTCCAGATGCGCTCGGGCCGGAAACGCTTGATCTCGGCGATGATCTTGGCGCGTGGCGCGCCGGCGAGGGCCCGGTCCACCGAGATCGGCTTCTTGAGAAGGGTAATGTCGGACAGCATCAGGCAGAACCGGTCGGTTTCCTCGGTCACGCTCGCGACCGTCGCGACCGCGGTCAGGCCGCGGCCGTGGCTGTTGTCGCCGCTCTCGATCACCCAGACATAGACGCGATCGCCGGCGTCCGGCGCCCCGCTCTTGGTCCCGTCCACCCTTGTCGACGGGCTGGCCTTGGTCCGCTTGGCGAAGAAAGGGCCCGGCCCCCAGTCCTCCGGGCTGCTCGGAAAATTGATCCCGCCAGGGCATCGTGTATTGCCATTGATCCTCAGGATGAAGTCGCTCATGCCTGCATCTCCTCCTCGATCCGGTCGAGCGTGGCCGAAGTCTTTCCGGCCTTGCCATAGGTCTCCACGTCGATCTGGCCGGTCACGGCAGCGGTGATCAGGGCGGCGCGGTATTCGCGGAGGCGGTCGGCATGGCGGACGACTGCCGTCCGAAGTTCCTGAAGGCGTTCTTCGTGTTGAACAAGTCTCTGACCGATCCGCGTTTGTTCTTCCAGCGGCGGCGTCGGGATGTAGACACGTTTCAGATCGAAGATGTTGATCCCACGCACAGCCGCGCCGAGAGATTTTGCTTCAAGTGGATGGAAGACAGCAGGGGTCTGGAGTGCATACCTGAGCCATACGGCATCGACGCTGGTCCCAGGGGCAATGCGGGCAGCGTCCTGCGTGAGATTCGCGCCCTCGATCTCGGCAGGAACGATTTCGATGTCTCCGATCCCACCACGGATCGAGATCACAAGATCCCCTGCCTTCAAGCGGGAGCGTTTGTAGCTGGCCTCGATTTCGTAGGTTGTTCGGCAAAGGCGATCGGGGCTCAAGCGCTCGGGTTTTACATCGCCGCCTTTCACGATCATCGGGCCTTCTTCGACATTTGGGCCAGGCAGCACGATTCCATACATGATCGGTCGCGACTGATCGGTTAGGTACTTGAGCTGAACTTTTCTCCACCCTTCCGGCAAGAAGGACCAGTCGGGGCTTCCGGGGAAAATCCCGTGATTGAGGGTGGCTTTCCATCGCTCGTCGGCCTTGGCAAGAAAACGACCTTTCTTCGCGATCAGTTCGTCGATCCGCGCGGTTTCCCGGTCGAGGAAGGCGGCGATCCGTTTCTGGACGGGGGGGGCGGGAAGGAAAAAGCGGATGCTCTTCATTTCTGAGTATCGGGTGGTCCAAAGATCCGCCACGATCCCGTGGCCTACGCGGTAGAACTCCTCTTGGAACGCAACGGAACGAAGCAGATGGTGTGCGAATTCAGGTTTCAAATCGCTGCGGGGTCGCAGGACAATGCTGATCAAGGACACTGTGCCGTCGTACGGAGAGATGCCACCCGATCCCTTGCGGTCTGAGCGGCTGTTGATCACATAGTCGCCTTTGCGAACGAGCTTGCGGTTATCGCCATCGTCCGTTTTGGCCGCAGTCTCGAGCTGCGGAACAATGCCCTGCATGGTGACACTGAGCGCATCGAAGTCCTTGTCACTGGCCTTCTGCTTGCGTTCGTCGAAAACTTGCGCGAGGCGGTAGAGTTTCCAACCATGAGGCTGGTTGATGGTCATGATTTCGCTCATGCCACCACCTCTTTCAGCAGCCCGGCAATCTCCGCCTCCAGGGCCTTCAGCTCCGCATCGATCTCCTCCAGCGGCCGCGGCGGCACGTACCTGTAGAAATACCGGTTGAAATTGATCTCGTAGCCCACGCGCCCGACCTCGCCATCGGTCGGGTCGACATGGCCTTCATCGACCCAGGCATCGGGCACGAAGGGCGCCACCTCGCGGGTGAAATACGCCTGCCAGTCCTCCTTCAGCGGCACCAGCTCGTGGTCGCGCAGCTTCGGATCGGGCTCGGGATTACCATCCTTGTCGCGGCAGATCCCGGCGTGCTCATCGGTCTCGCCGAATCGCGCGACCAGAACCTTCAGGGCGGCCGTGGGCAGCTTGGCGCCGCGCGCCTTCAGCGCCCCGTTCATGTCCTCCGAGAAGACCTCCCGGTCCATCCAGGCCACGCCGACCATGTCATCGAGGATGTCGAGCAGCAGGTCGACAAAACCCGGGATCTTCTTCCCGGCTTTCTCGAGCGCCGCGAGCGCCTTCTCATCCCTTCGCAGCCCGGCGACCCGGTCCTCGTCGATGTCGAAGCGCAGCCGCAGCGGCCGCTCCACCCGGATTTCGCGATACCCGAAATCCGCGGTGTCGAAGATCTTCGACACATCCGAATACCCGCTGTCCCCGTTCAGGAACTCGCCGTAGATCCGCACGATCTCGGCCCGCGCCTCGTCGGGCACCAGGCGCCGCTTGGAGCCGAGCGACTTGCGCATGGATTTCCAGAACTGCTCGCCGGAGGCGTCGACCAGCTGCACCTTGCCCCGGCGCTCTCCCGGCTTCCGGTTCGACAGGATCCAGATGTAGGTCTGGATGCCGGTGTTGTAGAAAAGGTCCGTCGGCAGCGCGACGATCGCCTCGACGAGATCGTTTTCCATCAGCCAGCGCCGGATCTCGCTTTCGCCCGAGCCCGCGCCGCCGGTGAAAAGGGGCGATCCGTTCATCACGATCCCGATCCGCGAGCCCTTCTCGTCGTCGCGCATCTTCGAGACCATGTGCTGGACGAAGAGCAGCTGGCCGTCGGAGATCCGCGGCAGGCCGGCGCCGAACCGGCCGTCATGGCCCAACTCCTCGGCCTCCTCCCTGATCGGGTCGGCGTATTTCTTCCACTCCACGCCGTAAGGGGGATTCGACAGCATGTAGTGGAAGGTTTCGCCCTTGTGCCGGTCCTCGGTCAGCGAGTTGCCGAAGGCGATGCGCGAGGCGTCATGCCCCTTCACCAGCATGTCGGATTTGCAGATCGCGAAGGATTCCCCGTTCAGTTCCTGGCCGAACAGGTCGACATTCAGCCCGGGATTGAGGGCCGTCATCGCCTCCTCGGCGATCGACAGCATGCCGCCGGTGCCGCAGGCAGGGTCGTAGACGCGGCGGATGATGCCCTTGCCCGACAGCGCGTCCTCGTCATTCGCGATCAGCAGGTCGACGAGGAGGCGCACGATCTCGCGCGGCGTGAAATGCTCCCCGGCCGTCTCGTTGGAGATTTCCGAGAACCGGCGGATGAGCTCCTCGAACAGGTAGCCCATTTCCAGGTTCGTCACGCGGGCGGGATGCAGGTCGATCTGGCAGAACCGGTCGAAGACCATCCAGAGCGAGCCCGCGTTGTCGAGCTTCTTCAGGACCTCGGTCATCTCGAACTTCTCGATGAAGATGTCCCGCACGTTCGGGCTGAAGCCCGTCAGGTAGTCCACTAGGTTCGACCGGAGCTGGCCGGCATCCTGCTGCTTGAGCGTCGCGAAGGTGAAGCGGCTCTCGTTGTAGATCTGCCCGCCGGCATTCGCGGCCGCGGAGAGCATCATCATCCGGATCTGCTCGTCGGTCTCGGGATCGAGCGCGGCCGCCTGGTCGCGAACCGCATCCTTCGTCTCCTCGAGCAGGCAGTCGAGGCGGCGAAGGACCGTGAAGGGCAGGATGACCTTGCCGTATTCGGATTGCTTGAAATCGCCGCGCAAAAGTTCCGCGATGGACCAGATGAAGGAAGCGTTGTTGTTGATGCTGTCCTGGCTCAAGGCCTGTCTCCATTTCCATGTTCGGTCATCTGGCGCTGCCTATCTGTATAAGGGCGCCACCAGACAAAGAGAAACTCCGGGATCGCATAACCTGGGGATTACTCCGTCGCGTCAGGCGTCTCGCCCTCCAGTTCGGGGTTCGGCCATGTGCTGCCGCGCAGGGAAACGACCTTGCGTCCCAGCTCCGCGATCCGGTCGAAGACCGCCTGACGCTCGGCGAATTTCGCCGCGATCGCAGCGATGGTCGCATCGTCCGGGATGGGAATGGCCACCTCGTTCAGGTCCTTCATGGCGATGCTCTGAATGGCGGTGCCGCCGGCCAGCGACTGGATGAATTCGTGGACCACAGGGTTCCCGAGATACTCGAGCAGCGCCAGAGGCGAGATGCCGCCCCGAACCTTCTTGCGAAGGATCATGAGCGACTGTCCGCCCCGACACGTCCATCCTCGGATCTGGGGCACCGGGTCCGCCGCGGGTCTGTCCTTTCCGTCGAGTCTGTGCCCGGGCTGGCAGGCCGCGTCTCGGCGCAGCTGGCTCCCCGGCTCAGCCCCCTGGCGTCGCCCGGGCCAGATGCGCCGTTGCACCAGCGCAGGCCGGTTCGGCGAGGGAGAGGGTGCCGGCGCCGAGCCAGTTGATGCCGAGGAGGGTGACGGAAGTGCCGAGGGCGGTTTCGACCATGGCGGCGTAGGCGAGGAGCTGACCGGCATGGGCGGTGGCGGCGGTGGCGGGGTCCGCCGGGCTGGGGGACTTGTGGTCGATCAGGAGGGCGCCGTCCGGGCCGAGGGCGACGAGGTCGGCGATGCCGGTGGTCTCGCGCCCGTCGGGGTGGCGGTGCTGGAGCGGGAGTTCGGTGAGGAGGCGCGTGGTGCCGCGAGCGCGGAGCCAGCGGAGCAGCGCCTCCATCTGGTCGGCGAGCGCGGCGAGGTCGGTCTCGGCAAGGCCGGTGGCGTCCATCAGGGCGCCCTCGCGGCCGCGCTGCTCCGTCAGGAAGACGCGGGCGGCGAGATGGAGCGCGGTGCCGCGGGCGGAGATGTCTTCCACCCCGGCGGCCCAGGGAACCGGCGGGCCGTAGGATTCGGCGCGCCAGGCGAGCGGCGCGGCCGAGAGGGTCGCGGAAGGGGGCTGGTGCCAGGGGGTGCGGGGGGCCTCCGGCAGGGGCTCGGGGCGGCGGGCCTCGAGGAACGCCTCGCGCCGGCCGGCGGGCACCGGGGCAGCAGGATAGTGGCGCAGGACGGCGCCGGTAAGGATCGCCGCAGGGTCGGAGAGGTCGGGGAAGTCGACGCGCAGGCTGCCCGGCCGCTCGCCCATCTCCCAGTCGAGGCCGGCGACGACGACGATGGGCCATTCGCGGCCCTTGGCGGCGTGCCAGGTCACGAGTTCGACGCCGAGCCCCGCACCGGCCTCGGGCGGCGGGCGGCGGTCGTCGTCGCCGCGGGAAGCGCGGTCGGCGAGCCAGCCGAGGAAGGCGCGCGCGCCCATGCCGTGCAGGCCGGCGGCCTCGGCGGTCTCCTCCTCCGCGCTCGCGAAGGCCTCGGCCATCAGGCGGGCGAGGTCGGCGCGGGCGGCGGCCGGTTCCGGCTGGCCGAGCGTCCAGTCCTCGAGCCCGGCGGCGGCGATCACGGCGGTCAGGAACCGGGGCAGCGGCAGGCGCTCGGCCGCCTCCGCCAGCGCGGCGAGGGCGGGCAGCGGGGCGACCTGCGCCAGCCGGCCGTCCAGCTCGGCCTTAAGCGCGTCCTCCAGCGGCGTCGCGGGCGGGCCGAGGACGGCGAGGCAGAGCGCGGCGTGCCGGTCGGCGGGGTCGGCGGCATAGGCGAGCGCGGCGTGGGCGGCGGCGGTGACGGGAGCGGCGTGCCAGCCCGCCTCCTCGCGCGAGACGGCTACGCCCAGGGCGCGCAGGGCGGCGGCATAGGCGTCGATCTGGGCGTGGCTGCGGCAGAGGATGGCGATGTCGGCGGGGCGCACGGGGCGCAGGCGCTCCGCGGTTCTGTCCCAGACCTGCGCGGGCGCGTCGAGGTGATGAGCGGATGATAGATGCGGGCGTTGTAATGGCCGTTCCACTCGGCCTTCGGCTGGTGGCCATGAACCTCGATCGGCAGGCTGTCCACGTCCAGCGTCACCTTCGGCAAGCGCTTGCCCTTATTCCGCGCCCGAACGCACCGGCCGGCCAAGTCCAGGACCGCTTCGCGCAGGACCTTCAGATTGGCCGGCGCCGCCATGATCGCCGTGAAGCGCGAAAGCGTGGGCTGCGAGGCCAGCCCCGGACCGCCGAGCGGCGTCATCCCGGCTGCCGAACTCACCGCCAGCCGGAAGGCTGGGTCGTGACGGAGCGCATCGGCATCGTCATGGTCGCGCCAGCCCTGGGCGGCCAGCAGGATCGCCGTGCGCAGGAGCGAGGCCAGATCATGCGTGACATCCTGCGGCCGCCGCGGATCGGCCAGACGATCGGTCATCCAGTCCACGATGCCGTTGTTCTCGAGCACCTCGCGCAGAAGGATTGCCCCGGGATCTCCTGTCAGCCGCTCTGCCCGGCTCTCGATCCGAAGAGACCGATTGAACCGGGGCGCCACCGGCGATAGCGTTTCACCCATGCGTGCGTCCGATGCTGCTGTGAGGTCTGGTCTAGCAGCTTGAAACTACAGCGCTTTCAGGCGCACGCTACTTTTCCGGCCGAATTGGACGAATAAGCCGGGATGATAGAGTCCTTTCGGGAATGCGCGTTTTCTCCTTGCCGATTGACGAGATGCGCTCAGGAAAAGACCACATCTGCAGCTGGTGAGAGCTTCGTAAGGTCCGCGACGCTTCAAGCCGGCAAGAGCTTCGGACGTCAACCAAAGTGACATATGGAGCGTCGGCCGCGGAATATCAAGAGCGCTGCCGGATTGCGCGCGCAGCCAGCTCCTGGATTTCGGACCGTCGGGCGAAAGCTCCGCCTGCCCGTCCAGCACCGTCGCAACCTGGCCCTGCACCACGCCCGCCGCGAAACGGAAGCGGAACTCTTGGACCACCAGATCCTCGCCGTCGGTGTTGGCGAGGGGGGACGTCTGCGGGTCGAGCAGGCCGGGCAGAGCCTAGCTCGCGCCGCATTACGGCTGCCCCGGTCGCCCTGTGGTGTTCTCGGATGCGGCGATCCAGTTCTGTCTGTTGATCAAGGTCAAGTTCAAGCTGCCACTCCGGGGGACTGTCGGAATGGTCGCCACAAACGGAACCGGCGCCATTCGGTGAATGCTTCCAAGACGAAGTCCAAGCTGCCCGGCATCGGACGGGCCGCAATCGTCGAGCCGCACGGCGGCGAGATCCTGCTTGCCGAAACCAATGTGCTTGTGAAGAACATGCCACGCAAGGGTCCGTCCGGAAACGTCTTTTCGCCATGTTCGCGCGCAAGTCAGGCGCAAAGATCCGATTTCTCCCGAGGAAGTACCTATGCTGATTATCGCCACCGTGATCCTGATGATCGCGAGTGCCCTCTACCTCGCCTTCGCCGTCAACGTGAACGTCTCCCTGTTCTTCGATGAAGATGAGATCGCGCCCGGGCAGCCCGATCACGGCCTGCACGCCCTGACGCTTGCCGCGGCGACCCTGGCCGCCCTAGTCATCGTGCTGCTCACGAAAGCGGCTAACGGCCCGATGGCGACCATTCTTGCGGCAGACTGGTACTGGGAAAACCTTGAGGCAGGCGAAGCAGCCCCATATGTCCTGCAATTTCCCGACGCGCTGGATTTCTGGAGGTTCCTCCCGACGACCCTTCAGCTCTACCATTCCGATCCCGTCGCCCTGGTCCAGGGTGCCTTCGGCTTCCCGATCGTCCTGTCCGCATATCTCGCCGCGGCGGCGGCTTTTCTTGCGGTTCGTGCCGCCAAGCAGTGCAGGCGAGACGGCGCGGATCTCCGCCGCAGCCATTTCCTCTTCCTCGGGACGGTGTGCTTTCTCTTGAACATCGGCATCATGTTCCTTATCGCCTTCCTTCTGCCATACCTCGTGGCCTCCGCCATCTGGCTGATCACGTATGTGCTGAACCTTCTCTTCTGGGGCTTCATAATTGCCGTTGGCGGCCTAATGATCCTTTTGATGCCCCTCGGCAGAGGCGGATTGCGCGACTAGCAGCGGGAGAAACCGGGATCATCTCGCTCCAGGAGTGTCCCGTTTTTCGACAGGTGCCGGGATAGTCGCGCCAGGAAAGGATCCCTGCCAGGCGCGAAGACGATCTCGACGACCTCCTGAAGCACTGGCGGCAATCCGCGGACGACTCGCTCGAGGCCGACGACGAGGGGGTCGAGCCGTGACCCCACGCCATCACCACGGGTCCACCATCCACGGTGGACACTACCGTGGCACACTTGATGCCGCCGGGGGGCGTCCACCCCATCGCTTACAGCCATGCATCGGCAAGCGGTCCTCGTTCAGGGCAATTCCGGGGAAGGGGCGATTGCCCGTCAAACTCGCACACGCATGACGCAGGCGTGCGGCCATTTTCTGGCGATCGCGTGCCGCGGCACTGCGGCACCTGCCGGATCAGGCCGTCGGCCAGATCCAGTCGTCCACCACCTTTCCGCGGACGACGCGGCGCCGGAAGCCCTGCGCCTTCAGTTCCTTCTCGAGCCGGGGGCGCAGGATGTAACTGTCCGATCCGGCGAGGTTGCGCCAAGCCTCGATGAGCCGCGCGCGATGGAAGTTCTCTGACACCGGCCCTCGCATCTCGACGAAAAATGCGTAACTTTTCAATATTTTGAAGATTTCTCGCTCGATGTCGTCGGCTTCGCGTCGGTCGCGCGCCGCGATCCAGTGGTCGATAAGGATGAGAAGCCAACTCCGCTTCACGAGCCAGGGATCGTACCGATGTGTGTTTTCAACGGTCTTTCTGACGCTGGAAGCAAGGTATGCACGGATGCCGAGGAGAAGGATCGCAAGGAGGGCCGCACCGGCCCAGGGCAGCGGCAACGGGACGGCCGCGTGCCACAGCTTCAGCGGAACGAGCAGGGTAAGCGGCGCCGCGACCGACATCCGGAGAACGGGCGCGATCCATTTCCTCTTCCTGAGGCAGGAGCGCAGCACGAGCCGGTAGCCGATGTCCCGGGCAAGCAGGGATCCTCCGAGGATCAGCGGCCAGCCGAGGCAGAAGGTCAGGAGGATCCAGTTCGCCATCGACTGGGCCGCCGGCGCCGCATCGCCCGCCACCGCGACCCTGCTGCCAAAAAGAATGACCTCGGGCCCGTTCTCCAGGCCGAGCAGGATACCCGCAGAGAGGCCCAACGCCAGCATCGGGGCTGCCGTTCTCGGGTGTAGGATCGCGAGCAGCGCGCCCACGAAAAGCCCGAGCAGCGACAGCGCCAGCGGAATGTGGGGAAGGGCTATGGCGGCAACCAAGATGAGAAGCAGCGCCGCCACGACAAGTTTGATAAAGAATTCGGCCATCCCATGGGCACCTGGATTTGGTCAGGACCACGTACTTTTTTTCGGAACGCGCCGCGAGAAATATCTTCGCACGTGGTAAAGCTTCCGTAATTGGAGGTCGCGCCAGTGGCCTTTGGGGCATTTGACGCACAGGATGCGGAAAAGAAGATTTCCGATATCGCCGCGCACCACATTGCCAACACGAAACCCGATGAGACGAACGGGAAGCCTCGACCGGCCGACGGCCGGACCACCCGGAGGGGCGCACTCCAATGAACGATCATCTTTCGCCGAACTTGATCCCGGAGCGTCATGTCGTTTGGCCAAGCAAACGCTCCTTCGGCCTGATTGGCGGGATGCCGTTCCCTCGACCTCAACAGCGCATACGCAGGTGCGCGAAGCCGCGCAAGTAGACTAGCAGTTGGTGCTGGCCGCTCAATCCGAGAAGAATACGCTCCGACCATGTCTCCCCCTCGCCCGAACATTCCAAGTCGAAGAGGTGCACTCGATCCATGCCTCGGACCGCAGTCGGATTGGCAAGCCGACAGGTCGATTCAACAAAGCCGATCCGTTCGCCGGAAATCTCGATCCGGGTCTCCGAGTAGGGAGCGCCGCAGGCTGAAGGATCAACGTCCCAGCTCCCCTCGAAGGGACCGGCCGAGGCCGGAACGACACTTGCGGCGACAACCGCGGCAACATGGCAAATGCGCAAAAGAGGTTCTCCTTGCTCGATTGGTGTCAGTGCAGGGTACTCCGGACTTCCGGCGCATTTGTGGCGGGATGATCGCGACGCGAGGGCTTTTTAGTCAATCCTCGCAATCCGAGGAAGTCAATATGAACGATGATCGCCCATCGCGTCCAAAGACCCCGGCAGGCATCCATCGAGGCGCCCGAAAGCCTTATTCAGGGAGAATGTCGCCATTCCGAATGATCGTTCATATTGACGGCAAGATCGTTCAACAATTCGCTCCTGATCGTACAACAAGATCAGCGCCCCGCCCTTCGCGAACTTTTTCGTCCTGCCCCGTCATGGGCCCGGCCCTCCCGCGACTTCGGGATCGACGCTCATGACAAGGAGGCTTTCATGTCCCGCTCACATCCCATCGCCCTCGGCCGCACGCCGGGCGAGACGAAGACCCGTCTCGGCTTCGCCAGCGAAACGCCCGCTCTCGCGGCCGGCACCCTCATCGAGGACGACAGCGACGCGGGCCTCGTGACCATCGCCGGGACCGGCGCCGGCAAGGGCGTGAGCCAGGTCATCCCCACTGCGCTCACATATCCCGGCTCGATGGTCATCGTCGACATCAAGGGCGAGATCGCCGCGGTCACCGCGCGCCGGCGCCGCGAGATGGGCCAGGAGGTAATCCGGCTCGACCCGTTCGGCCCCGACGGCACCGACGCGCTGAACCCGTTCGAGATGATCGAGCCGGCCTCAGCCGACGCCTACGACCAGTGCCGGCGGATCGCCGGCATGATGAACTGCAGCTCCATGGCGAGCGACCCGTTCTGGGAGGACATCTCCCGGACGATCATCGCCGGCACGCTGCTGTTCCTCGCCACCCATATCGAGCGCGAGCAGCGGACACTCTCGCTCCTCCATCGGATGTGGGGCGTGGCCGACCGGCTCGACGAGATGCTCTCCGCGATGTCGGTCTGCGGCTTCCACGGCGGCGCGATGAAGGCCGCAGCCCGGGCCTATCTCGACGCCCCCGACAAGACCGCCGGCTCGATCCTCACGACGCTCCGGAACCAGATCGCGTTCCTCGCCTCGCCGCGATCGCAGAAGAGCCTCGACGGCGGCTGGGGCCTGCTGAAGAGGATCCGCGAAGGCCGGCCGATGACGATCTACCTGCGCGTGCCGCCGCACCTGCTCGCCAGCCACGGCCGCCTGCTCCGGGTCTGGCTCGGAACGATCCTGGCCACCGTCTCCGAGCGCCGCGTGCGCCCCGCGATCCCCGACCTCTTCCTGGTCGACGAGGCCGCCACCCTCGGCCATCTCGACGAGCTCCTGACCGCCGCCTCGCTGCTCCGGGGCTACGGGCTGCGGACCTGGACCTTCTGGCAGAGCGTCAGCCAGATGACCTCGATCTACGGCGACCGGGCGGCCGAGATCCTCGACAACGCCGGCACACTGTCGATGTTCGGCGCGGCGAACGCCGCGTCCGCTGGACAGCTGGCCGATCTCACCGGCTACCAGGGCCGCATCCTCGGCATGCCGATGGGCGAGCAGATCCTCTGCCGGCAGGGCGCCGAACCCGTCCGCGCGTCGAAGCTGAACTACCTCGCCGATCCCGAATACCGCGGTCTCTTCGATCCCAACCCCTTCCATCCCGAACCCCGCAAACCGTCACGCAGCCTGGAGGTCGTGAAATGAGCGACATGAAAGTCCTAAACCAGACCGGCCTTGCCGATCTTGCCCGCAAGATCCGCCACCGCCATGACGAGGACGATGGGAAGCCCCTCGGGCTCGACGCGATCGACACCCTCTCCGGCGAGCCCCCCCTCGACCGCGGGCCCGACCCGCGGGACGTGGCGGCAGCTCTCACCGCGCCCGGGGTCGACGACCGTCCCTTCGACGACGACGCATTCCTGGAGAACCAGGAAGTCCTCAAGCTCATGATCGGCTGCAAGGATTACGCGCCCGCGGCGCCTTCGCCCGAACGCGCCGCGCAGGAGGCCCTGCAATTCCGCCACACCGTCAGCTTCGTCCGGACCGCCTGGAGCATGGAGGCGCCCGAGCCGCCCGAGGACGAGATCGCCGCATATGCCCCTTCGGCGATCGGGATCCCGCAGCCGGATCCGGACGACGAGGAGAATGTACGGCTCGACGACGAAGACGACGAGGATGTCGATCTCGACTGGCTGTTCGACAAACACGATCTGGATCCCGGCGAAGACACCCCGATCGACGACCTCGGGGAGCCCGGCCATGGCGAAGACGTCGGACGCGACGGGAACGCGCCGGCCGCCGCCTCCGGCGCCGGTCCGGTCCACGGCCTGCCTCTTCTTGCCTTCCGGACTAGGAGCACGGTCGTCGCGACGACCGACTTCGCCGCGATGCCCTACGCGATCGAGCCAGGCCGCCTGTCGCCTGCCGAAGCCTATCCCCGGCATCATGTCGCGAGCCTCATCGACGCGCGCCTTGCCGAGCTTCCTCCCGGTTCCGCGCTCTGGCGCCTGGCGCCCGGCGCCCGGCCCGGCGACACGGCGATCCTGCGGGACGACCTGATCGACCTCTTCGGCGCGCTGCCGGTCTCTAGCCTGCTCTGGCTGATCGGCGCCCATGCCCTTTTCGATCTCGACACCGCCGACGCGCGCCGGGACCTGATCGAGGCGATCCTCGAGATCGGCCAGCCGATCCCGCCCTTCGATCCGGGCGGGCTTTCCGTGGAACTGCGGCTATCCGAACTCGAGACCCACGACTTCCCCCACAGCATCAAGGTCTGCCTGGAACTCCTGTGCGACGGCCTCGCGCCGCGGATCTGGTTCTCGGATCCGGCGCCGCACGGGCTTGCGAAAGCCTCGCTCCTGAAACCCCACCTCCGGGCCATGGCGCCGCTTGGCCGCCTGATCGCCAGCCGGGAGCTTGTCGGGGACCACCGGACGGCGGAAGCCGCGGCGCGGGTCATGCGGATGGCGTTGCGCGGGCTCCCTGCGCTGTCGCGTTCAGCCGATCCCGGAATCCGTCCCGTGGAGAGTGATCCCGCCTCCGCCGTGGCGGCGCAGTGGGCCCACTTGCCCTGCGGCGCCGTCTCCGTTCCGATCGCGGAACTCGATGCCGGAGAGCGCGCGAGCTTTCTCCAGACGCTCGGCCCGGCGCTTCGGGCCGCCGGTCCCGCCCTGGCGCGTCACGCCCCGGATCTCGCGGGAGCGCCGGGCGCTTCGCCCGGTGATCGCTTCGCCAGCCTGGCCCGGAGTATTCCCGGAGCGACCCGCGGCGGTCTGATGTGGTTCCTCGACTCCCTGCCGGTCCTCCACCTCGAACGCCCCGGCCGCCTGGAGGCGATCGGCCATCTCCTGGCGGCCGTGGGTGGCCGCCTCGCGCCCTGCCGCTGCGATCCCTGGATGCCCAGGGGCGCGATCCTGCCGGCGGAGGAGACCGACGGGACGCTGGCCTGGATCGAGATCCTGATGACCTCGGAAGGACAGGTCAGGATCAGCCCGCTCACCGGGACCGCGATGCCAGGGCTCGACATGCATGGCCGGCTGTTCCCGGGCACGGCGGGACTCTGGGCCGGACAGGTCATGTCGGACGAGATTCCGTCGCGGGAGGAGTTCGTTCCCCTGATGCGGACCCTGCTGCCGCTCGCGATGGTCGCGCAGGAAGAGCCGACACCGTTCGACGACATGGCGGCCTTCCGGCGCGAAGCCGACGCGGCCCGGGCACTCCTCGACCTCATCCTGCAGGACGTGGCCTGGCTCTGCGCGCGGCTGAGAAACGGCGGAGCCCGGGCGCCTGACGGGACAGCCCCGCCGGGCTGATCGGAGCGGGCGCGGGCGGTGGCCAGGCGGATGCGCCCCGGCCGCCGCGCGACGCGCGGCCGCCCTAGTACGAGATCGGGAGTTCGAGATGGTCGAGCATCGCGTACTGGATCGTGACGCCGGGCGAGAGACCGGCCGCATCCGGGAATCGGGCCATCATCGCAGCCACCTCATCCTCCGTCTTCAGCGCGAAGGGTTTGCCGAGCTTCACGACGGTAATGAGGTCCCCGTTGAAGGGAATCCTGTCCCCCGGCGTAACGCTGCCCTCGGGCACGGGAAAGCGGGACGCATCGCGCTTGGCGATCGATGCCGCACGTTGCTCGGCCTTTTTGCGTTCCGTCCGCTTCGGCACTGCCGCCGCAGGCGGGTTCGCATTGTAGAGGTAGACGGTGCTTCGGCCGGTGAAGGCGCCGAGCCGCGGATCGGCTGCCGTGGCCTCTGTCGGGGTAAAGGGTGCCGAGATGCCCACGATCGGTCTCACGCCGACCTCACCGCCGAAATCGAACGCGCTCCCGATCTCGAGGCCCGCCGCGTCGGCCGCGGCGACCGGCAGGCGCTCCCGCATGGCGCGCGCCCGGTCTGCCCGGGTGAGCCGGTCGATCTCGTCGAGAAAGGCGTCCGGCGTCCCCTTCGGGAGCACGAAGATCAGGCCGCCCATGCATCGGCCGCCGGCCTCGAGCACGGCCTCGCGCGCGCCCGCCTGGTAGGCCGCGAGCTTCACGTGGATGCAGCCCGAGTTCGGGGTGCCGCGCTTTCCGATCCGGGACGTGAATAGCCGCCGTGCCATGGGGCCTGCCCTGCCTCCGCGATGCGATCCTTCACGCGGCCGGGTAGCCGGGGAATTTGGCTTCACTGGGGCGAAACCCGGGAAACTCTTCGTCGGGTCCTTTGCCATGCCCATGCAAGGGCCGCGGTCCCCGGAATGAGGCGACCGCTCGGCGGGATCCTGATCGGTGGAAAGGGCAAGGCATCCGCCCGGGGTATGGCCGGCCGCTTCTGGCAGTCGCGCGCAGCGCGCGCCTACCGCTCTTCGAAGCTCCCTCGCGAGAGCTTCTCGAGCGTACGGCGCGCGCAAGGGGGCGTCAAGCCACCCCCCTGAGGGAACTCTCGAAATCATCCTCAATGGTTAATGGAGAGTTCCATGCGGAAGCCCGCTGGTTCGAACGCGTTCCGTTCGTCGTCCATCAGTTTCAGGCGCAAGGACAAGCGCGACGTCAGGATCAAGAAGAAGGCTCTCGACCGAGCGATTGCCGGCGGGTTGCGCCGAGGCGGCTTTGACCGCTTCAACACCGCAGACCATGACGACATGGTCGCAGATGTCCAGCTCGAGCTCGTCGCGTCCCTGCGCAGCGGAAGGACGCTCCGCGGCAAGGTCGGCTCCCTCGCCTACGGCATCGCCCGCTGGCACGCGATCGATCGCTATCGCCGGCCCGGCCGGGACGCTATGGCGCGCCGGTCCGAGGGCGAGGCCAGCTATCTCGATGCGCGGAGCGAGGCCGGAGACGACGATCCCTTCATCCGGCTCGCAGAGGCCGCCGAAACCGAGTGGCAGCGCAGGCGCGTCCTCGAGGCCGCGGCAGAGCTCAGCGACAGCGACCGGCAGGTCCTGATCGGCATGCTCCGCCGCACCGAACCGCTCCCGCGGCGCACGCCGGCCGAGATCAGGGCGGCAAACGCCACGGCCCAGCGAGAGAAGCGCGTCCGCGACCGGCTCCGCGCGATCATCTTCCGCGACGGCGATCCGATCGAGCGCTGAGCCCGGCGGGGCGGCCGGCGGCCGCCCCGCTTTTTCACCCGGAGACCGATGACCTGCCGCATTTCGCTGTCATGCGTCCGCCGGTCCCGCGACTTCCCTTTCACCAGGCCCATCCAATCCGTCCCGAAGAGGAGCGTTTCATGAACGACAAGCTGATCCGGATCTTCACCCAGGCCCGCGACCTTCTCGCGCCGACCGACTTCATCGGCGCGCGGTTCACGAAGGACACGCCGCGCGGTGAGGCCGAGTTCGAGATCCTGTCCGTGAAGGAGAGCGACGATCCCGCCCTGATCTCGATGGCCCGTGTGCGGAACCTCGCTACCTGCCGCGAGAGCGACACGCAATTTCCCGGCAATGGTGTCTTCAGCGGCATTTCTCTCTTGGACACGGCACTCGACGACCGCGTCCATCACGCCCTGGCGGAATGTGACCGCCGGGCCGCCCTGCTGGCCCAGCGGCCGGCGCAGCTGCGGGCCGCCCGGGAACGACAGGCGGCCATCGAAGCCCTCGAGGCCCGGGCCTTCGACGCGGATCCCGACAATGCCGATACCCGCATCTGGTGCGACATCATCCTGGCGCTCGACGTGATCTTCGAGGATCTCGAGCGCCACGAGTCGAGATCCTGCGGCTTTGTTGCTCAACAGATCGACAGGGCGCAGCTCTTCGGGGAGCGGATCATCCTGCGCGAGAAGCAAAGGAGCTGGCTCCGCGACCTCGGCATCCGCGCCGTGAAGCGTCACCGAGCCTTGGACGGCGGCTCCTGACACGATCCCCGGCAGCGGCCCGGGCGCGGCCGTCAAAGCGCCCGGGCCAGCCCGTCGATCAGCTCGGCCAAGGTGGCGCGGTAGAAACTGCGCCCGGCCTTCACCGCGGCGACGCCGAGGGCTGTGGCGAGGTGGCTCTTGCCGGTGCCGGGCGGACCGAGGAAGTGAACCACCTCGGCGCTGCGGATGAAGTCGAGCTGGGCCAGGGCGGCGATCCGTTCCCGGTCGAGCGAGGACTGGAAACTGAAGTCCAAGCTTTCCAATGCCTTGACCGGCATCAGCTTGGCGGTGCGCAGGGCAACCTCGATGCGGCGGCTCTCGCGCGTGGCGAACTCCTCGCGCGCGATGTCGAGAAGGAGGCGTTCCATCGGGAGATGCAGGGGCTCTTCGCGCAATACCCGCACACGATCCCCGACGGCTTCTTCCACGAGATCTGCGCTCTGGGGGATTGAGGAGGGCGCCATGTTGAAAGCCTGGCTGGACGAGGCAGGCGAGATAGACGGGCGCAGGCCGTCGGCCGCACGGGACGCCGCCATCCGGCGCCATGCCGGGCGCTTTCCGTTCGACGTCATCCGGGTCGAGATCGACCGGACGGTGCTTCACGGCGCACTCGCGCTTCTGAAGGGCGGAGGATCCCGGCGCGGCTTCGCCCGGCCGCCATGATGCCGCCATGATGTGGCGGTAACGCCGGGCAAGATGCTGGAGGTAGATGTTCGATGGATGACATCGCGGATAGTGAATGGACACCGGACATCGAGACCGGCCTCCGCGTCCTGTTTCAGATGAAGGTGATCGACCTTCTGCTGGAGGTGCCCCCGGAGATTCAGGGTGCGCCATTGTCGACCCTTCTAGAGGATGAGCGCGATGCCGTGATCGACCTGATGGCCCGCTTCTTCGCTGTCGTCAGCCCGGGTCTTCTGGAATGCAAGTTCAGCAAGACCCATCCGAACAGTTTCGAACGCTATTTCGCCGCGCGCGATCCCGAGGGTCTTGCGCGGTTCGTCGCCTCAACCTGGCCCGACGCGCGCCTGTTCTCGGTATTTCTCTTCACCGGCAACCGCAAACCCTGGGTCGCGCAGGAGCTCACGTTCCCGCTCTTGTTCACCATCTTGAAGATCGGGGCGGAAGACATAAAGGAGCACCTGAAGCAGGTCAGGAAGGTTCAGAAAGAGTACGCCTTGAAGCGGGCAACCTGATCGCCGCAGCGCACCTCATCTGGCGTTCCCCATGGCATGGACGATGGTCATCGCCCGCCCGCGAAATTCTCGACCGGCCGGAACGGGCGCGGCGAACCGCTGGCCGATCAGCCGTCCGGACCCGCATCAAGCCATTCCGCGCGGTCTTCCGGGACGAGGATCTCGTGGCCAGCGGCATCCTTGGTGAAACGCCATTCCGGGTTGTCCCAGCAGAAATGCGTGATCGAGGAGCTTTCCAGGATCAACGGCTTCGCGGAGGTCGCCCATCGAGATATGCGGCCCAGTCGGCCCGAGGATCTCCGGTCGCCCAGCCCCGGTAGGTTCCCGGGAAACAACGACACCCCGGTAGCTTCCGGCGACTCGTCCGGGATCGATCCAGATCGGGAAAGGTGTCCTGGCGCACGCGAGGCTTGAAGGGCTGAGGCGCGAGGAGGATAATGGTCGGCGTTTACGATCATCTCGGGAACTGGTGGGATTCATGCGTCCCGGGGTGTATGTGACTGGAACGGAACGAACCTCCCGTACTCCTGCATCCTTCAACGGGGAAGGATGACATGGACCTCCAAAGGACAGGACCGATGACCAGGATCTGCGATCTGCCGACCGAAGCAGTTCTCCCGATCGAAGGCACCGACGCGACGATCCACGTGGCGGCCGCCCGCCCGCACCTCGCCGCTTTCGAGCGAAGGAATGCACCTCAGGAAGATCAGTTCGTCGCGGTCGCGACCGACCCGCTCTTCCAGGCGCTCCTCAAGGACGAGAAGGCCGATCAGGACGGCCTCGTCCCGGACTCTTCCGGATCGTGACGGCAGCATGTCGTTTCGTAATGGCTGAGCTTCCGCGCCGAGGCGATGCCAGCGGCCTCGGCCGCCGCCGCCAGCGTGAGACCCCGGGCTTCCCGCATCCGCTTCAGTATCGCCCCAAAGCCTTCCGGCGCTCCCGTTTCTGATGCGCTTCGGCCGGATCGGTCTCGGGCCGCCCCCGGGAGCGGACGGCATAGCGCCCGGCGGCGGCGCTCCCGACCTTTATCTTGAATGCCGCGTAAGATCTCGCGGATTGCGGTGCATCGATCGACCGTTAATCTGGCCAACTCGAAACCGACTGGAAAGGCGACGGGATGGACGTCAGGATCAAGGATCTATTCTTCCTCGATTTCGAGGCCTCGAGCCTCGAGCCGCACTCTTGGCCCATCGAGATCGGCATGGCCTGGATCGACGGTTCCGAAATCGGCTCATGGTCCTCGCTCATCCGGCCGGACCCGCGCTGGGAGATGGAGGGATGGCACGAGGCCTCCGCCCGGATCCACGGGATCACGCCCGAGGAGTTGCAGCAAGCGCCGCCGGCCAGCGAGGTCGCCGCCATTGCAGCGGATATGCTCGCCGGGAGGCATCCCGTGAGCGACGCGCCGGAATTCGAAAAGCGCTGGGCGCGCCGACTCTTCCAGACGATCGGTCAGCCGACGCCGGAGTTTCTCGGTTTCGACCTGATCGTAAGCGTCGTTGGACGGCCACCCGGTTTTCAGGTTGACGGCTGGTAATTCCACGGGAGCAACTCGTCCAGTCGGCCTTGCGGATGGCCGGCGGCGATGGCTTCGAGGGTGGATTTCAGATAGGCGA
>NZ_JAMYDV010000028.1 GCF_024128855.1 Rhodovulum tesquicola | reverse complement strand
TCGGGCCGCCTGCGCCACCGCAACGCCCCGATCTGTCACCAGCTTCACAGCCTCAAACTTGAACTCCTTCGTGAACTTCCGTCTTACCATGTCCGATCTCCAGGTCCTTGGTCACGATCTTATCTTCTCTTCGTGTCCACGAAACCGGCAGCAGGCCACCAGCCACGCTGTTCGTCCTCGTCTTCCTCGGCGGCAAGCTTAGCAAACTGTCCAGTTTCTGGGGACCACCTCACATCGTCGCCGGTCCCTCCGTAGAGGATGTTGCCCGATCCGCCCGAGCCGTAGAGCACGTCATTGCCCGCACCGCCGAACACCGTGTCGACGCCCGCGCCACCCGATATCGTGTCGTCGCCCTCGTGCCCGTAGATCAGGTCGTCGCCCGACGTGATCTTGTCGCCATCCGCGTCGATATAGCCGGTGGCCATGCTGTCGGCGCCGGACGTGCCGTCCACCGGCTGGATGAAATCGGCGAACTCGCGATAGCCGTCCATGTCGCCGGTGTTGGCGATGACCGAATGAAGCGTCATCGAGACGATCGGCTTGGCCGTCAGCGCGGACTGATCGGCATTCAGCGTCGTTTCAGGGGCCAGATAGGTGCGCCCGGACGTGTCCTGAAAGACGACCGCGGAAATCGTCGCGGTGGTGCCGTCGGCATAGGTCAGCGTCGCGTCATAGACCGCGACGGCGTCGAACTGCTGGTCGGGGCCCCCGTCGATGCGGAACGTGTCGTAGCCGCCCCCGTTGTCGATGTCGTAGGTGTTGTCATCGTCTTCGGACAGCCGGGTGGCGACCAGGGACTTGACCTGGCTGAACAGCGGATCCGTCGTGCTGCCATAGCTGCCCAGCAGGTCGGCCGCGTTCTCGGCGGTCTCGTTGCCCTGGATCGGGTCGATCCCGGGCAGCAGCCCGAGATAGATGACGTCGAAGCTGGTGGTCGGCATGATCCTTGGCCGGAGTCCTTTTAGGCACGGCAGGGGGGCGTTCGGGGTCCGACCATGGTGGAGAGAAGTTTCGGATGTCCTAATCTCGTCGGCCCGTCACGGGGACCGGACCTGCTGCCGGATCGCAGCCCGGCCCGTGCCGGGTGCGCTTGCGGTTCGGCAGATGCCCGGCGCGTCGCCGGGGCGATGTTGCCCGGTTGACGGGGCCGGGCCGGACTGGTCTTATCGAACATGTCAGGGGAGTCCCGCCAAGGGGACTGAGAGGCTGACGGCATGGCGACATGCGGCGACGCGACCCTTCGAACCTGACCCAGTTGATACTGGCGTAGGAAGACGAGGGCGCATGAACCCCGATCGGGGGAAATCGCCGGCCTTTCCTGCCTCATGTCGCAACGGGTCTTTCTGAGCATTTGCTTGAGGAGAGCCCAATGACCGACCACCCCAAGACCCTGACCTGCGGCGCGCTGCCCGCCTCGTCGAAGATCCACGTTGCCGGAACGCTTTACCCCGACCTGCGCGTGCCGATGCGGCGGATCGACCTCGACCCGTCCTCGGGCGAGCCGCCGCTGATCGTCTACGATGCCTCGGGCCCCTATACCGATCCCGATGCGGCCATCGACCCCGCCCGGGGCCTGCCCCCGATCCGCCTGCCCTGGATCGAGGCGCGCGGCGATACCCAGGCGCAGGACCCCCGCCCCATCGCGCCCGCCGATAACGGTTTTGCCGAAGGCGCGGCGCTTGCCCCCGAATTTCCCCTTCGCCCGCGGCCAAGGCGTGCCCGCTCGGGCGCGGTCACCCAGATGGCCTATGCCCGCCGCGGCATCATCACCGCCGAGATGGAGTTCGCCGCGATCCGCGAAAACCAGGGGCGCGCGGCGGCGGGCCTCCGCGACGGCCGGGACTGGGGCGCGGCCATTCCCGACGAGGTGACCCCCGACTTCGTCCGCGCCGAGATCGCCGCCGGCCGCGCGATCCTGCCCGCCAACATCAACCACCCAGAGCTTGAGCCGATGGTCATCGGCCGCAACTTCCTGACCAAGATCAACGCCAACATGGGCACCTCTGCCGTCACCTCGTCGATGCAGCAGGAAGTCGAGAAACTGGTCTGGGCGATCCGCTGGGGCGCGGACACGGTGATGGACCTGTCCACCGGGCGCAACATCCACAACACCCGCGAATGGATCCTGCGCAACGCGCCCGTCCCGATCGGCACGGTGCCGATCTACCAGGCGCTGGAAAAGGTCGGCGGTGTCCCCGAGGATCTGACATGGGACCTGTTCCGCGACACGCTGATCGAGCAGGCCGAACAGGGGGTGGATTATTTCACCATCCATGCCGGGCTCCGGCTGCACCACATCCCGCTGACCGTGGATCGCGTGACCGGCATCGTCAGCCGGGGCGGCTCGATCATGGCCAGATGGTGCCTCGCCCATCACCGCGAAAGCTTTCTTTACACGCATTTCGCCGAGATCTGCGCGATCTGCGCCGCCCATGACATCAGCCTGTCGCTGGGCGACGGGCTGCGGCCCGGCTCGATCGCCGATGCCAATGATGCCGCGCAATTCGCGGAACTGGAAACGCTGGGGGAACTGACGCGGATCGCCTGGGACCATGACGTTCAGGTGATGATCGAGGGGCCGGGCCATGTTCCCATGCACAAGATCAAGGAGAACATGGACAGGCAGCTGGCCCTGTGCGGCGGGGCGCCGTTCTACACGCTCGGCCCGCTGACCACCGACATCGCGCCGGGCTACGACCACATCACCTCGGCCATCGGGGCGGCGATGATCGGATGGTTCGGCACCGCGATGCTGTGCTATGTCACGCCCAAGGAGCACCTGGGCCTGCCCGACCGCGACGATGTCAAGACCGGCGTCATCGCCTACCGGATCGCCGCCCATGCCGCCGATCTGGCCAAGGGCCATCCCGCCGCGCGGGCCCGCGACGACGCGCTCAGCCGCGCCCGCTTCGCCTTTCGCTGGGAGGACCAGTTCAACCTTTCGCTCGACCCGGACACGGCGCGCGCCTTCCACGATGAAACGCTGCCGAAACAGGCGCACAAGCTGGCGCATTTCTGTTCCATGTGCGGGCCGAAATTCTGCTCGATGAAGATCAGCCAGGACATCCGCGACGCCGCGCGGGCGCAGGGCATGGCCGAGATGGCAGACCGGTTCCGGCAAACCGGCGCGCTCTACGTCCCGGTCGACAGCGACGGGAAGGACTAGACCCGTTCGCGGAATGCCGGTCCCGTCGTCGCGGCTGAGGATTTATTGCACATAATCTTGCTTATCCGAACTGGCGTTCGGGGGACAGGCTGAGGATGTCCCGGATCTTCCTGGCCGATCCCACTGGCGGATCCGGTCGAGGACGCGAGCAGACGCGTTGACGCAAGCCCGGCGCATCCGCTAACGAGGCGGCGATGGTTCCCGCGGCGTGGCTGGCCGGGGCTCCGGTCACCCTGATCGACGCCGCACCGATCCATCTTCGGGGGCGGCGATGTGCGGCGCCGTTCTGGGGCAGGGCAATCTGTCGGGCTGCGCACTGGCCATTGACGGCGTCTTCGGCCGGATTGACGGGCAACAGGTGGCCGCGCTTGCCGGTCGGGCCGCCGCCCTGGCCGAGATGCGTGCCGAGGGGTATCGCGGCGGGCTGCTGCCGCGCGGCACGTCAACCCGATGGCTTGCGGGGGTCTACGCGCTCTGCCTGTTCGGCCTTCCGCTTGCGGCGCTGCCGATTGTGCCGGGTGTGGCGCTGATCGGGGCGCAGGCCGGGCCGGGCAGTTTCTACGCGGTGATACCGCATCAGGTGATTGCGGCCGGGGCCGGGCTGGCCTTCGGGGCGGCTGGGCATGTGGCTGGGCATCCTGATCCGGCTGATCGGCGGGCGGGCCTATTGGGCGTATGGCTTGCAACGGGTGCAGGCGCGGGGCATCGCGCTGGCCGTGCTTCCCGCCGATACCGCCCCAAAGCGCCGCGATGAGCTGGTTTCCCGCACGCGCGCCGCTGCGGCAAAGGTAATGCACGATCACCGCGGGCAGCGCGATGGCGAGCGTGTTCGCGCCCAGCACCTTCAGCCCGCCCAAGCCGAGGAACACCGCCTGCAACGCCAACCCGACGAACAGTGCCGGGAAGGCGGCCGGGCCCGAGCCCGGCCAGACCGTTCAGGATCAGATGCACCGCGGACGGCCCGATCGGCACATGGATCAGCGAGGCCACGAAAAAGGCGGCCGAAAGAACCCCGGCGGCCGGGATCGTCCCGGCGGCAGGTATCTCAGCCCCAGCGCGATAGCGCCCGCCGCAAGGACCGCGCCCCCCAGTCGAGGTCGTGGGCGCGGATCCAGATCACCGCGTCCTGGCTGAGCTCCTTGCCCGCATGTTCGGCGTCCGGCCCGACGCCGAGCGCGGCAAAGCCCCACCAGCCCGCGCGCGGAATGCCGAAGGTGAAACAGCCGTTCCCGTCCGAGATCGCGACCACCGTGCCGCCCGGCATCGGGCGGGCATTGGGCTGTCCCGCGCGGCCCGTCGCCATGTCGGGTTCGGCCGCCATGAACTCGATCTCGATCTCGGCCCCCGCGACGGGAGTGCCGTCCGACATCACCCGCCCGGTGAAGGTCGAGCCCGCGATCACGTTGTAGGGCTTCACCATCGGCACGATCTCGGTCTTCAGCCCCTGCGGCTCGGTCCAGTCGGTGGGCATCTGGCCGCGGTTCAGATAGGTCTTGGTGATCTGCTGGATATAGACGCCCTCGGGCCCCTCGTAATAGGGGGCCGGAACCGTCACCAGGACGTAATCGCCCGCGCGTCTGACCGGCAGGATCCCGTCCCAGGCCATTGCCGCATTGCCCGCGCCGGCCAAGGTGGTCCGGATCAGGCTGCCCTTCAGGTCGATCCTCTCGCCGCGATGGATGGCGTAGAATTCCAGCGGTTCGGCCATGTCCATGACATGGCCATTCTCGAACGGATGCCAGAAGATCAGCTTTACCGGGACATCGCCCGGCCGGTCGATCAGCGCGTCGCCGGTATGGGACAGCTGGAAATGCGCCGACGCGAGGCCGGGCACGAGGGTCAGCGCAAGCGCCGCCGTCACAAGGTTGCCGTGGAAGAACAAGGGTCGTCTCCTTTCATCGGTTGCGGCAGGGCCGCGATCGGAAAGGACGAACGGGGATAAACGGCTCGAACGGGCCGGGACACGGCCGATCCGGGCCAGACGCACACCCCGGCGTCCGGTTGAAGCCGTGCCGGACAAGCGGCACGGGGGATCGGCAGGTCTCCTGGCTTGCGGGTCATCGCTTGGCTGGCCTTCCCGGGGGTCGCCCCAGTGGCATTCTCAGCCGCGCTCGCCGCTTACAGTTGCGGGGGCAGCCGCGGAATTGCCCGTTGCCGGGCGCACCGCGTTCCCTTTTCAGTTCCGGCCGCTTGCGCGGACGGAACAACCGATCACACCCTCGTCATGTCAGCGCGACACGGGGTTGTCAATCTCTCCGGACAGTCCCCGCCAGGCGGTTTGACGCGGGCGCCATTGCGGCCCATCCTGCGCCGGACAACGGACAGGGGGATGCCGATGACCGGGGCCGCGACACCTACCGACGACAATGCCCGCCACGCCGCCAAGATGGCCAGGCGCAAGGAAGCGAAAGACCGGGCGCTGGATGGAAAGACCGCCGACAAGGGGCTGCTCATCGTCCATACCGGCGCGGGCAAGGGCAAGTCCTCGGCCGGGTTCGGCATGATCCTTCGCTGCATCGCCCACGGGATGCCCTGCGCCGTGGTCCAGTTCGTCAAGGGCGCCCGGGACACCGGCGAGCGGCGCCTGCTGACCGAGTGTTTCGGCGATCTGTGCCAGTTCCACGCCATGGGCGAAGGCTTCACCTGGGAAACCCAGGACCGCGCCCGCGACATCGCCGCGGCCGAACGCGGCTGGCAGAAGGCGCAGGCCCTGATCCGCGACCCCGCAATCCGGATGGTCCTGCTGGACGAGATCAACATCGCGCTGCGCTACGGCTATCTGGATCCGGGCGAGGTGATCGCCTTCCTGCGCGACGCCAAGCCACCGCTGACCCATGTTGTCCTGACGGGCCGCAACGCCCCCGAGGCGCTGATCGAGGCGGCCGACCTGGTGACCGAGATGACGCTGGTCAAGCATCCGTTCCGCGCCGGGATCAAGGGCCAGCCGGGCGTGGAGTTCTGATCGGCCAGGGCGGTCGCGCGATGACGACAGGCCCGTTGCATCGCCCCGCCCGGAGTGCCATTCAGGGCGCCGTCCCGCCGCCTCCGGATCGCCGATGCCCCCTGCCCGTCCCCGCCCCCGCACGATGCCGCGACGCGCATGCGTGGCCGGGCATTTCGGCGAGCTGCTTCAGGGACGGCTCGGCCCGGACGGGCCGGTGGCCCTTGTCACCCTGCCCTGCCCCGTGCTGACGGTGACGGCCGAATGGCGGCCCGGGCCGGATTTCGGGCTGTGGCAGGGCGGGCGGGATGTGCTGACGCGCGGCCAGCTCGCGCGGCTCTGGCGGACGCTGCGCATGGACAGCCCGCGCGGGCGCCTTCACCTGCGCGCGGGGATGCCGCCCGGCGGCGGCGCCGGGGCCTCGACCGCCGCGCTGCTGGCCGCGCTGCGCTGCCTCGGTGGCGGCCCGCTGCCGCCCGAGGACGAGGCCGCGCTTTGCCTCGCGCTGGAAGGGGCCAGCGATCCCCTGATGCATCCCGCACCCGGACGGCTGATCTGGGCGCCGCGCGCGGGCCGGGTGCTGGCAGACCTGCCGCCGCTGCCCGCACTCGAGGTTCTGGGCGGTTTTTCCGGGCCGGGGCGGCGGACCGATCCGGGCGATACCCGCTTTGCCGATATCGCCGATCTGGCCGCCGAGATGCGGCAAGGCCCCGGGCGCGCCCGCCTCGGGGCGCTGGCCAGCGAAAGCGCGCGGCGCAACCATGCGCTGCGCGGCGGACCCGACCCGGCACCCGTGCTGGCCGCCGGACGGCAACTGGGCGCACTTGGCGTGGCCGCGGCCCATACCGGCGCGGCGCTGGGGCTGATCTTCGCGCCCGGCACGGTGCCGCAGGCAGCAGGCCCGGCCCTGCGCGCCCTGGGACTGTCCCGGCTGGTCCGCTTTCGCACCGGGGGGCGGGCATGAACGCGGCGGCGATGCTGATCGCGCTTGTGCTGGAGGGCGCCTTCGGATGGCCCGACCGGCTGCATGCCCGCATCGGTCATCCGGTCGCCTGGCTCGGCGCCCTGATCGACAGGCTGGAACGTCGATGGAACCGGCCCGGCGACAGCGACGGGCGGCGGCTTGTGCTGGGGGGCGTCGTGGTGGCGATCACCTTGGCGGCGGCGGTTCTGCCCGCACTGGCGCTGGCGGCCCTGATCCCCGGCGGCTGGGTGGGCGCGCTGCTGACCGGCCTTGTGGCCGCGCCGCTGGTGGCGGGGCGCAGCCTTCATGTCCATGTCGCGCGGGTGGCCCGTCCGCTGCTCGCGAGCGATCTGGCGGGTGCACGCGGCGCGGTGACGATGATCGTGGGGCGCGATCCCACGCGGCTGGGCGAGCCGGGCGTGGCGCGCGCGGCACTGGAAAGCCTGGCCGAGAATGCCTCGGACGGGGTGGTGGCGCCAGTCTTCTGGGGGGTGATCTTCGGGCTGCCCGGGATCGCGGGCTACAAGGCGATCAACACGCTGGACAGCATGATCGGGCACCGCAGCGACCGCCATCTGCATTTCGGCCGCATCGCCGCCCGGCTGGACGATCTGGCGAACCTGATCCCGGCGCGGCTGACCGGGCTGGCCTTCTGCGCGGTTGCGGGCCGTCCCCGGACCGCGCTGCGCGTGATGCTGCAAGACGCCCGCGCCCACCGCTCGCCCAATGCGGGCTGGCCCGAGGCGGCGATGGCGGGCGCGCTGGGGGTGCGGCTGTCGGGGCCGCGGGTCTATGGCGACCGCATCAGCGACGAGCCCTGGCTGAACGAGGCCGCCCCAGATCCGGCGCCGCGCGATCTGCGGCGGGGGCTGAGGCTTTACCTGCGGGCGATGGCGGGGCTGGCGCTGGCGCTTGCCGCGCTCGCTGCGTTCTGAGACGGGGCCGCGGATGACAGGCGAACGCGATCATGGCGGAGATCTGGCGGCGGCGGTCGCGCGGTTCGGGGGACGGCCCGAGGAGTGGATCGACCTGTCCACCGGCATCAACCGGGTCCCCTACCCCGTTCCGGCCATCTCTGCCGAGGCGTGGCGGTCCCTGCCCGGCCGCGCCGCACAGGACCGCCTGATCGCGGCGGCGCGGGGCGCCTACCGCAGCGACTGGCCGATCCTGCCGCTGGCGGGCGCGCAGGCGGCGATCCAGCTACTGCCGCCGCTTGCCCCCGATGGGCCGGTGCGGATCTTGACGCCGACCTATAACGAATATGCCGCCGTCCTGTCCCTGTCGGGCCATCCCGTCGCGCCGGTGGACCGGCCCGAGGCGCTGATCGGTGCCGGGCTGGCGGTTCTGGTCAATCCCAACAATCCCGACGGCCGCCGCCTTGCGCCCGAGGCGCTGCTCGCGATCGCAGGCCGGGTCGGGCTGCTGGTGGTGGACGAAAGCTTTGCCGACCCGCATCCGGACCTGTCGCTGCTGCCCGGACCCTGCACGGACAACGTGATCGTGCTGCGCTCCTTCGGCAAGTTCTACGGGCTGGCCGGGCTGCGGCTGGGCTTCGCCCTGGGGGCGCGGGCGCATCTGGACCGCATGGCGACAACGGCCGGGCCCTGGGCGGTGTCGGGCCCCGCGCTGGAGATCGGGGCGCACGCGCTTGGCGATGCCGACTGGCGCAGGGCCAGCATCGCCCGGCTGAGCGAGGACGCCGCCCGGGCCGACGCGCTGGCCCGGGCCGCGGGCTGGACCTGCATCGGCGGCAGCGCGCTTTTCCGGCTTTACGACACGCCCGACGCCACCGCCGCACAGGCCCGCCTGGCCCGTGCGCGCATCTGGTCGCGCATCTTCCCATGGTCGGCCCGCTGGCTGCGCCTCGGCCTGCCCGGAACCCCGGCGGAATGGGCGCGGCTGGGCGACGGCCTGGCCTGACGCGGTCCGCCGCCGCAAGGCGGACACCAAGCTCGGCCTTGATCGGGGTGGGATCATGCCCTTAGGCTTGCACAAGGTCGATGAGGGAGGTCGTGATGCGCGACATCGACCATGTGACGGAAATCGACCGCGTGCTGAAGGGCATCGCGACAGGCCGGGACGGCCTGGTGGCCGAGTCGTGGCGGCGCTGCGTCGAATCCTATGGCATGGACCCGACGCGCGCGGAGCCGGCCCATATCGTGACCGAGGCCGAACTGCGCGAGCATCGCGAACAGGCCGAGCGGCTGATTTCCATCGCGCGCTCGGGCTTGCAGGCGCTGTTCCGGCAGGTGGCGGGGCAGAACTACGTTCTGCTGCTGGCCGATGCCAAGGGCGTGACGGTCGATTTCTTCGGCGATCCCCGGTTCGAGGACGAGCTGCGCGGCGCCGGGCTTTATCTGGGTGCGGACTGGTCCGAGGATCTGGCGGGAACCTGCGGCGTGGGCTCCTGCATCGTGACGGGCGCGGCGGTCACGATCCACCAATGCGACCATTTCGGGCTGGCGCATACGCCGCTGTCCTGCACCGCCGCGCCGATCCGTGACACAAGCGGTGCGCTGGCGGCGGTGCTTGACATCTCGCTTCTGCGCTCGCCCACGCCCAAGGCCAGCCAGAACCTTGCGATGAACCTTGTGCGGGCCTCGGCCCGGCGGGTGGAGATGGCCAACCTGATGGCGATGACCCGGCGCGACTGGGTGTTGCGGTTTTCCGCAAGCCCCGAATTCCTGGAGGTCGATCCCGAGGCGGCGGTGGCGCTGGACGGATCGGGGCGGATCATCGGGCTGACGGGGGCGGCGCGCAGCTTCCTTGCGCCGAACGGCTCCGAAACGCCGCTGATCGGCCAGCGGATCGACGCGCTGATGGATCTGGCGGTGGACGACCTGCCCGAACTGATGCGCGGCCGCCCGACCGAGGAACGAGTCTTGCGGCTGAAGGACGGGCGGGGCTTGTTCGGTCATGCCATCGCCCCGCATGGCGCAATCGGCCAGGCCCGTCGGCGCACCGGCGACCTGCCCGGCGCGCTGTCGAGTTTCGCCGGTCCCGACCCGGCCTTGCAGCGCCTGCTGGCCGAGGCCGCGCGGCTGGCGCACACGCGGATCCCGCTTCTGATCTGCGGCGAGACCGGGACGGGCAAGGAACGGCTTGCCCGCGCGCTGCATGTCTGCGGGCCGGGGGAACGGCCGTTCCGCCATGTCGTCTGCGCCGGGTCCGGGCCGGCCGAGCTTGACGCGGCGCTGGCGGGTATCGGGGGCGATCCGGCCACGCTTTTTCTTGACGGCCCCGAGGATCTGGCCCCCGACGCGCAGGCCATGCTGGTGTCGGTCCTGACGAAACGGACGAACCTGCGCGCCATCTCGGCCAGCCGCGCCGATCTTGCAGGCGCCTGCGAGCAGGGCCGGTTTCGCCGCGACCTGTTCTTTCGGCTGGCGGGCATGACCCTGCGCCTGCCGCCCCTGCGCCACCGGCAGGATTTCGACTGGCTGCTGGAGCGGCTGCTGAGCCAGCGCAATGCGGGCGAGCGGCAGCTTTCGCCCGCGGCGCGCGCGGAACTCAAGGCGCGGCCCTGGCCGGGCAATATCCGCGAGCTGGAAAACGCGCTGGATGTCGCGATCGCGCTGGTCGAGGGCCGGGTGATCGACCTGTGCGATCTGCCGCCGCCCGCGCTTGCCGCGCCCGTCCCGCCCGATCCGGAGGACGATCTGCACGCGGTCCTTGCCGCCAGCGGCTGGAACATGGCGCGCGCGGCGCGGCGGCTGGGCGTGAACCGCTCGACCGTGATGCGTCGGGTCCGCAAGCTGGGGCTGGCGGCGCCGGGCTGAGCGTTGCGCCTGTTGCGTCCTGTTGCATGCGCAACGGCCGTGCCGCCCTTGGCGCACAACTGCGTCAGACTGTCGCGATTTCTCTGGTCAGCGCGCCCCGTCCTGCGGCAGCCTTCCGGGCGGGAGAACGACGAAACGGGAGGAAACACATGCTCGATTCAACCACGACCGATTCCGCGCGCGCTGTCCTGTCGGCCTTTGGCGAGGCGCTGGAACAGGGCGATATCGACCGCGCGGTGGGGATGTTCGCCGATGAATGCTACTGGCGCGACCTTGTGACATTCACATGGAACATCAAGACCGTAGAGGGCAAGCAACAGGTTGCCGACATGCTGCGCCACCAGCTTGCGACGACCAGGCCGCGCGGCTGGGACCTGGCCGAGCACGAGATCCCGACCGAAGCGGACGGCATCACCACCGCATGGATCACCTTCGAGACCGATCTTGCGCGCGGCTATGGCCTGATGCGGCTGAGGGACGGCCGGATCTGGACACTGCTGACCACGATGGTCGAACTCAAGGGCCATGAGGAACCCAGGGGCTTTGCCCGGCCGCTGGGCGCCAAGCATGGCGCGGGCAAGCACCGCACCACCTGGAAGGAGGAACGCGAGGCCGAGGAACGCGACCTGGGCTATACGAAACAGCCCTATGTGCTGATCGTGGGCGGCGGGCAGGGCGGCATCGCGCTTGGCGCGCGGCTGCGCCAGTTGGGCGTGCCCACCATCATCGTCGAGAAGAACGACCGCCCCGGCGACAGCTGGCGCAACCGCTACAAGTCGCTCTGCCTGCATGACCCGGTCTGGTACGACCACCTGCCCTATATCAAGTTCCCCGAGAACTGGCCCGTCTTCAGCCCCAAGGACAAGATCGGCGACTGGCTGGAAATGTATACCAAGGTGATGGAGCTGAACTACTGGACGCGCACCACCTGCAAATCCGCCGGTTATGACGAGGCCGCGAAGGAATGGACCGTCGTGGTGGACCGCGACGGCGAGGAAGTCACGCTGAAGCCGAAGCAACTGGTGCTGGCCACCGGCATGTCGGGCAAGCCGAACATGCCCGGCTTTCCGGGGATGGAGAAATTCCGCGGCGACCAGCACCATTCCAGCAAGCATCCCGGCCCCGACGCCTATCGCGGCAAGAAATGCGTGATCGTCGGCTCGAACAACTCGGCCCATGACATCGCCGCGGCGCTGTGGGAGCATGATGCCGACGTGACCATGGTGCAGCGGTCCTCGACCCATATCGTGCGATCGGACACGCTGATGGAGATCGGGCTGGGCGGGCTTTATTCCGAGGAAGCCGTGCAGAACGGCATGACCACGGAAAAGGCCGACCTGATCTTTGCCTCGATCCCCTATGCGATCCTGCACGAGTTCCAGATCCCGCTCTACGAACAGATGAAGGAACGCGACAAGGAGTTCTACGACGGGCTGGAAAAGGCCGGGTTCCAGTTGGACTGGGGCACCGATGGCTCGGGGCTGTTCATGAAATACCTGCGCCGCGGGTCGGGCTATTACATCGACATCGGGGCGAGCCAGCTTATCATCGACGGGCAGATCAAGCTGGCCCATGGCCAGGTGCGCGAGGTGGTCGAGGACGGGCTGATCCTTGAGGACGGCACGAAGATTGAGGCCGATCTGATCGTCTATGCCACCGGCTACGGCTCGATGAACGGCTGGGCGGCGGACCTGATCGGGCAGGACGTGGCCGACAAGGTGGGCAAGTGCTGGGGTCTTGGGTCCGACACGCCCAAGGATCCCGGCCCGTGGGAAGGCGAGCAGCGCAACATGTGGAAGCCGACCCAACAGGAAGGGCTGTGGTTCCATGGCGGCAACCTGCACCAGTCGCGCCATTACTCCCAGTTCCTTGCGCTGCAACTCAAGGCCCGGATGGAGGGGCTGCCGGTCGCGGTCTACGGGCTTCAGACGGTGCATCACCTCGGCTGACACGAGGCGCGCCCGGGTCCCTGCGACCCGGGCCGACCCAACGGAAAGGAGACAGAGATGACCGACAAGACCATGCGCGCCGCCGTCTGGTACAAGGCCCGCGATCTGCGCGTCGAGGACGTACCCTTCCCCGAACTCACCGATCCGCATGCGGTGCGTGTCAAGGTGGCGGCCTGCGGCATCTGCGGCAGCGACCTGCACGAATATGCCGCCGGGCCCATCTTCATCCCCGTCGATGCCCCGCACCCGATCAGCGGCCAGCAGGCACCCATCGTCATGGGCCACGAATTCGCCGGAGAGGTGGTCGAGGTGGGCGCCAAGGTGACCAGGGTAAAGCCTGGCGACCGGGTGGCGATCGAGCCGATCCTGTCGCCCAACCGCGACGGCGCCTATCTGATGGAGCGCTACAACCTGAGCCCGCTTCTGGGCTTTCACGGGCTGTCGGGCGGCGGCGGCGGGTTTTCGCAATTCACCGTGGTCGGCGAGCACATGCTGCACCGGATGCCGGACGATCTGTCCTGGGAACAGGGCGCGCTGGTGGAACCGGCCGCCGTCGCGCTGCATGCGGTGCGCCAGAGCGGGCTGAAGGCAGGCGACAGCGCCGCGGTCTTCGGCACGGGGCCGATCGGGCTGATGGTGATCGAGGCGCTCAAGGCTGCCGGGGCGGCCAGCATCCATGCCGTCGAAACCTCGGACGTGCGGCGGGCCAAGGCGCAGGATCTGGGCGCGACGGTGCACAACCCGGCCGATGGCGACGTGGTCGAGGCGATCCACGCGGCCTCGTCGGGCGGGGTCGATTTCGCCTTCGAGGTCACGGGCGTGCCCTCGGTGCTGTCGCAATGCATCGACGCGACCCATCCCGGCGGCGAGGTCGTGATCGTCAGCATCTGGGAAAGCAACGCGTCCTTCCAGCCCAACGCGCTGGTCATCAAGGAACGCACGATGCGCGGGATCATCGCCTATCGCCATGTCTACCCGGCGGTCATGGCCCTGATGCAGCGGGGTTATTTCCGGGCCGAGGATCTGGTGACCGACCGGATCGCGCTGGATGACGTGGTCGGGAAGGGGTTCGAGCAATTGCTGAACGACAAGTCCCAGATCAAGATCATGGTCACTCCGCCGGGCTGACGGGCGCATGCCCGGTCCTTCGCGCCCCCCCCCCCGCGCCGGGCACCGGTTCCGGCGCGGGGCGCTTCCCTTCCCGCCTTGCCAGAGGCGGCAGGCCATGCCCGGCCGGGTTGAAGCCGCGGGCAACCCATGATACCCATACCCCCTATAGGTATCACAGCCCACCCGACCCGCCATGTCCCATCTCATCCATGACAAGGCCCGCACGCTGGCCCGCATCCGCCGCCTCAAGGGCCAGGTCGAGGCGATCGAGCGCGCGGTCGAGGAAGAGAAGGACTGCGGCGCGATCCTGCATCTGGTCGCTTCGGTCCGGGGCGCGATGAGCGGGCTCACGACCGACCTGATCGAGGCGCATCTCGCCCACCATGTCCGCGATGTCGAGGATGCCGAGGCGCGTCGGCAAGGGTCCGAGGATCTGGTCGCCGTCCTGCGCAGCTATCTGAAATAGGATCGCCGATGCACGACCATGCCCATCCACAGCCCCCCGGCCCCGCCCCGGAGGACGGGCATGATCACGTCTTCCTCGGGCCGAACCACGACCGGAACGCGCGCCGCACCTGGATCGTGATCGCCATCACGGCCACGATGATGGTGGTCGAGATCGCGGCGGGCACGATCTATGGCTCGATGGCGCTTGTGGCGGATGGCTGGCACATGTCCACCCATGCCGCCGCGCTGTCGATCACCGCGCTGGCCTATGGCTATGCCCGCCGCCACGCCCGCAACCCGCGCTTCAGCTTCGGCACCGGCAAGATCGGCGATCTGGCGGGGTTCGGCTCGGCGGTGGTGCTGTTGATCGTCGCGCTGCTGATCGGCTGGGAAAGCCTGGTGCGGCTGATCGAACCGGTCCAGATCGACTTCACCCAGGCGACCATCGTGGCGGTGATCGGGCTGGCGGTGAATCTCGGCTGCGCGCTCCTGCTGCGCGAGGGACATGACCACCACCATGGCCACGCACACCCTGCCGCCCCCGACAACAACCTGCGCGCGGCCTACCTGCACGTTCTGGCCGATGCGCTGACCTCGGTGCTGGCCATCGGCGCGCTGCTGGCGGGGCGGGCCTATGGCTGGGTCTGGCTCGATCCGCTGATCGGCGTCGTCGGCGCGCTGGTGATCGCGCGCTGGTCCTGGGGGCTGATGAAACAGGCGGGCCGCGTCCTGGTCGACTACCTGCCCGAGGACGAGGACCTGCCTGCCGAGATCCGCGCCGCGCTGGAAGGCGAGGATACCCGCATCACCGACCTGCATGTCTGGCAACTGGGCCCCGGCCACCACGGCGCCATCGTGGCGATCCGCGCAAGCGACCCGCTCGCCCCCTCGGCCTACCGCGCCCGGCTTGGCCATCTCCGCGATCTCTCGCATGTCTCGATAGAGGTCGAGCAGGCCAGATAGACCCTCCGTTCGGACAAGGCGGGGCGCGGACAGGCCGAGCAGTCAGGCCGACCAAACTGCCGGTGATCGGTATTCTTTTCGATCCGGCCCTTGCAATCTGCTGACAGCTCCACCAAGTGTATCTGGCTGACGTTATTCTCTTTCGAACCTCTGCCTCCGTTCACCCGGCTCTCAGTTGATCGATCAGGACTGACTTTGCCGGGCTGCCGCATCCAGCGGGCAGCACAGAAACAGGAGACCACGGTTATGGCCAATGGCACCGTGAAATGGTTCAACTCAACCAAAGGCTTCGGCTTCATCGCTCCCTCGACGGGTGGCAAGGACGTGTTCGTCCACATCTCCGCGGTCGAGCGCGCCGGTCTGACCGGTCTGGCCGATGACCAGAAGGTGACCTACGACGTCGAACATGGCCGCGATGGCCGCGAAAGCGCGAGCAATCTCGTTCTCGCCTGAAGACCGAAGCGTAGGGCGTCGCATGCGCGGCCCTGCGCTTTCCTCGATCCAGGATTTCGCTCCCTCCCGCCGCGGCGGAAGGGCCTCGATCCTCGGCAAAGGGTGGGCCGGACAACGGCCCCCCGCATTGCCGATGAACCATTGGTCGGATCAGACGCGGAGCTTCGTTGACCCCCGTTTGTAACAGGAAGGGGAAACGCATGCGCACGAAAGAGCCCCAGTTTCGGCTGACCTCACAGGAGACCAAGGCCGAAGCCACGACGCGCATCGCGCGCGAGATCCTTCGCTCCGAGGCCGAGGAACGCCAGAACAAGACGGCCGCCCTGAAAGCGGCCCGCCTTGCACGGCAAGCCGCGGAAGACGCCGCGCCCGTTGCCCCCAAATCCCGCAAGGCCACCTTGCCCGGTTCGTGATGCGCGACGCGGGCTTGCGCCCCCGGTTCGCACCTTGGCATCGCCCCCCACCCGACAGGTTCGACCTTGCGCCCTGGCTGGTCGCGACGGACGCTGTCATGCGGCCGTCACCGTTCCGTCACATCGCGCGCGTAGTCCGGTTTCTCTCGGAGAAGATTCCGGAGTCCGGCCATGTCCAGGATCGAGAGCGACACGCAGGCGACGGCCGGGCGGGACGAGGCGCGGCGCTTGCATGCTGCCGTCTCGGCGCTGCGCGCCGATGTCGAGAACCGCGCCGCCCGCCTGCTGACCGAGTGGTCCCTGCCGCCCGGTGATGGGGTTTTCTGCGACTGCATGGGCAATCTGGCGGCCTGGCTGGCGCTGCGCCAGACCGATCTGGGCCCGCTGCAGGCGCCGCTCGCCGCGCTGGGTCTGTCCTCGCTCGGGCGCTGCGAAGCGCATGTGCTGGCCTCTATCGACGCGGTTCTGGCGACGCTGGCGATCCTTGCCGACGTCCCGGGGCACCGCCATCCCCCCGCCCGGACGCTGGCCGCGGCCGAGACCCTGCTGGCCGAGCGGCGCGACGCGCTGTTCGGCGCGGCCCGGCTGGACAGCCCCTCGACCCGGGTGATGGTCACCCTGCCGTCCGAGGCCGCGGACGAGCCGTTCCTGGTCGAGGAAATCGTGGCCGCCGGGGCCGATTGCCTGCGGATCAATACCGCCCATGACAGCCCCGAGGCCTGGGCGCGCATGGCGGCGAATATCCGGGCCGCAGCAACCGCGACCGGGCGGCGGGTGCCGCTGATGATGGACCTCGCCGGGCCCAAGCTGCGCATCCTCGCCGTCAGCAGCCGCGAGAAGATTCGCCTGCATCCCGGCGACCGCTTTGCGCTTGCCGCCGACCTGCCCGTCGGGGTCCAGGGCCGCACCCAGCCCCTGACCGCGACCCTGTCCCATCCGCAAATCCTTGACCGCCTCGCCCCCGGCGACACGGTCTGGATCGACGATGGCGTCCTGCGCGCGCGCGTGCTGGCCCGCCACGGCACCCGGGTCGAGCTTGAGGTCACCCAGGCCCGGGCCAAGGGCGGGCGGCTCAAGCCCGACAAGGGCGTCAACCTGCCCGGCCGCAGCCTCGATCTGCCCGCCCTGACCGCTGCGGATCGCGACCATCTGGGCACGGTGCTGGATCTGGCCGATATCGTCGGCTTCTCCTTCGTGCAGACGGTCGGGGATGTGCGCGACCTGATCGCCGCGCTGACCGAGGCCGCCGGGGACCGACCGCTTCCCGCGGTGGTGCTCAAGATCGAGACGCCGCTTGCGGTCGCGAACCTGCCCTGGCTGATCGTCGCCGCGGGCGCCCGGCTGCCGGTCGCGGTGATGATCGCGCGCGGCGATCTGGCCGTCGAGATCGGGCTGGACCGGCTGTCCGAGATCCAGGAGGAAATCCTGTGGCTCTGCGAGGCCGCGCGCGTGCCCGTGGTCTGGGCCACCCAGGTGCTGGAAGGGCTGCTGAAGGAGGGCGTGGCCAGCCGCGCCGAGGCGACCGACGCGGCGATGGCGCAGCGCGCCGATTGCGTGATGCTGAACAAGGGGCCGCATGTGATCGAGGGCGTGCATTTCCTGCGCGATGTGCTGCGCCGGATGGACCGCCACCAGCACAAGAAGACCCCTCGCATGGGCCGCCTGAACGCCTGGACCCGGCACGATCCCGCCACCCCCGATCCCGAACGCGAACCGGCGGACCGGCCCTGAGGCAGGCGGGGCCGCGGCAAGGCCACGCACAAGGGGCTTCTGTAATATGCGCGACACAACGCGCCGCTAGGCTGCGGGTTCAGAAACTTGGGGGCGTCATGTTTTCTCTCGAAGGTCAGACCGCGCTGGTGGTCGGGATTGCGAATGACCAGTCCATCGCCTGGGGCTGCGCCAGGGCGTTGAAGGCGCAGGGCGCGAAACTGGCCGTTACCTGGCTGAACGACAAGGCCGAACCCCATGTCCGGCCGCTGGCCGAGGATCTGGGCGCAGAGATCGTCGCCCCGCTGGACGTGCGCGACGCGGACCAGATGGACGCGCTCTTCGCCCAGATCGCGCAGAAATGGGGCCACCTGGACACGCTGTTGCATTCCATCGCCTTCTGCCCGCGCGACGACCTGCATGGACGGGTCGTCGATTGCTCGGCCGAGGGGTTCGGCCTGGCCATGGACATCTCGGTGCATTCCTTCCTGCGGATGATCCGCCGCGCCGAACCGCTGATGCCCGAGGGCGGCACCTGCATCACGGTGTCCTTCCAGGGGGCGTCCCGCGTGGTCGAGCATTACAACATCATGGGTCCGGTCAAGGCCGCGCTGGAATCGGCGGTGCGCTATGCCGCCGCCGAGCTGGGGCCCAAGCGGATCTCGGTCCACGCACTCAGCCCCGGACCGCTGGCCACGCGGGCGGCCTCGGGCATCGCCGAGTTCGACGAATTGCTGGATTCGGCGGCGCGGCGCGCGCCCACCCATCATCTGGCCACGATCGACGATGTCGGCGCCTATTGCGCCTTTCTTGCCAGCCGGGAGGCATCGAACGTCACCGGCGGGGTTCATCCCATCGACGGCGGCTATTCCATCGTCGCCTGAAGGAGCGCGCAATGACCCGAAAAACCCACCGCAAGTCAGAGTATGACCCGTCGGACATGCTGGGCACCCTCGTAAGCGGCACCGGCGAACTGACCTGGGACCGGCTTGGCCAGGCGGGGGCGCAGGCCGACGCGGCCTTTGAAAACGCCGACCTGCTGCGCCGGGTGGCCGCGCGCCACGGCGATACGATCTTCCACGACCATTCCAGGCGCGCCCGCAAGCTTGCCGAAGATGTCGGCGGCCTCGTGTCCAGGGCGCGCGAACCCGGTTCCGAGCTGACGCCCGCCCGGATCGCCACCCATTATCGCGACTACCTGCGCGACGCGGCCGAACGCTGGGTGCTGATGATGGACGTGCTGCGCCAGCGCGGCGACATCTTCCGCGCGCATGAGGAGGCGGGCTGTCCGCCCGTTCTGATCTACGACTACGAGGTGATCGTCGATGGCGCCACGCTCGACCATCCCTGCAATTACCAGCTGCTGCGGATCGTTCCGCCCGAGGGCGTCGAGGTGCGCGAGGACAAGCGCCCCTATATCATCATCGACCCGCGCGCGGGCCATGGCGGCGGCATCGGCGGGTTCAAGCCCGACAGCCAGGTCGGCGTAGCGCTCAAGAACGGCCACCCGGTCTATTTCGTCGCCTTCAAGCGCGACCCCGAGCCCGGCCAGACGCTGGCCGATGTCACCCGCGCCGAGGCCGAATTCGTCCGCGAGGTGACCCGCCGCCACCCGAACGCGTCCAAGCCCGTGATCACCGGCAACTGCCAGGGCGGTTGGGCCACGCTGCTGCTGGCGGCCACGAATCCCGACCTGACGGGACCCATCGTGCTGAACGGCGCCCCGGCCGCGACCTGGTCGGGCGAGGTGGGCCGTCACCCGATGCGCTACAATGGCGGCCTGCTCGGCGGCACCTGGCAGCCGATGCTGTGGTCTGATCTCGGCGGGGGCAAGTTCGACGGCGCGAACCTGGTGATGAATTTCGAGATGCTGAACCCGGGACGCACCTGGTTCCGCAAGTATTACGACATGTTCGCCAGCGTCGACGACGACACCGCCATCCAGCGGTTCCTCGAATTCGAACGCTGGTGGGGCGGCTTCTTCATGCTGAACGAGCCCGAGATCCGCTGGATCGTCGAACAGCTCTTCATCGGCAACCGGCTGACCAAGAACACCGCGATGCTGGAACCCGGCCGCCTTGTCGACATCAAGGCGATCCGGGCGCCCATCATCGTCTTCGCCAGCCATGGCGACAACATCACGCCGCCGCAACAGGCGCTCAACTGGATCCTCGACGCCTATGCGAATGTGGACGAGATCCGCATCCGCGGTCAGCGCATCGTCTACATGGTCCACGAAGAGGTGGGGCATCTGGGCATCTTCGTCTCCTCCAAGATCGCCAGGAAAGAACATGCCGAGGTGTCCTCGACGCTCAAGACCATCGAGGCGCTGGCGCCGGGCCTCTACGAGATGAAGATCGACGCGACCGAAGGAAAGGGACAGGACAAGAAATTCCTCGTCTCCTTCGCCGAACGCAGCTTCGAGGATCTCGGCAAGCTGTCGGGCGACCGCTCCGAAGAGGACGCCTTCGCCGCCGTCAGCCGCGCCAGCCGGATGCAGTCCGAAGCCTATGACACTCTGGTCCGGCCCGTGCTGCGGACCATGGTCAGCCCCGAGATCGCCGAGGCCACGCGCAAGTTCCACCCGCTGCGCACGCAACGCGCCGGGATGTCCTCGCTGAACCCCGCGCTGGCCCCGATCACCGCCGCCGCGCAAAGGGTGCGTGAGGACCGCAACAGGGCCGCACCCGACAACCCCTTTCTTCACATGGAGAAATTCGCGGCCGACATCACCGAGCAATGGATCGACCTGGCCCGGGACATGCGCGATGCGGCCTATGAACTGACCTTCTTCGCGATGTGGAACAACCCCTGGGCGCGGGCCTTCGGCGCCCCCGAGGCGGTGCGGCGCACCCGCAAGACGGTCGAGGAATTGCGCGCGCTGCCGATGGTGCAGACGGTGCTGTCCTACATGGACCAGGGCGGCTTCGTCGAGGCGGTGATCCGGATGCTGGTGCTGTTGGCCGAAAGCCGGGGCGCGGTGCGCCGCGACCGGCTGGAACGCTCGGCGCGGGTGCTGAACAAGGATGCTCCCTTCGCCACGCTGCCGATGGATTCGCGCGCCCGGATCATCCACGAACAGACCCTGATCGTGACCTATGACCCCGAGGGCGCGATCGCCACGCTGCCCCATCTGCTGAAGGACCCGGCAGAGCGCGAGCTGGCCTGCCGCGTGGCGCAATACGTCCCCGGCCCGATCGACGAGATGGCGCCCCACACGCTGGAGATGCTGAACCGTTTCCGCGCGGTGCTGGACCTGCCCCCGGTGATGGGCGACGTGCCGGACGACCCGCTGGCCCCGGCACAGCAGGCCCCGCGCCCCGCGCCGCCGCGCCGCAGGACCGCAGAAAACCCGGCGGCCGAATGACGCATCAGGCCACCCGGTCCCGCGCCGGGATCGCGCGCCGGGACGCCCGGCGAGTGCCCTGAACCGCACCCGACAGACCCACAGCCCAGGAGAGGCCCGCGTGAAACGAGCACTGAAGCCCGAAGAGGCCGCCGAGATGATCCCCGAAGGCGCGGTGTTGCTGATCGGGGGGTTCATGGGGGTGGGCTCGCCCCACCGGCTGATTGACGCCATCGTGGCGCGCGGCGTGGGCGGGCTGACCCTCGTCAACAACGACACCTGCCGCCCGGGCGAGGGCGTGGGCAAGCTGATCGACGCCGGGCTGGTCGACAAGGCCATCGTCAGCCATATCGGCCTGAACCCCGTCACCCAGCAGAAGATGATCTCCGGCGAGATGGAAGTCGAGCTGGTCCCTCAGGGCACGCTGGTCGAGCGCATCCGCGCCGGTGGCGTCGGGCTGGGCGGCGTGCTGACCCCGACGGGCGTGGGCACGCTGGTCGAAGAGGGCAAGCGGGTCATCGAGATCGACGGGCGCAAGTTCCTGCTGGAACGGCCGATCCGCGGCGATTTCGCCCTGCTGGACGCGCGACATGCCGATTACGTCGGCAATCTCGAATACAGTCTGACCGCGCACAATTTCAACCCGGTCATGGCGCTGGCCGCCGACACGGTGATCGCCGAGCCGCATCACATCATGCCGGTAGGCGTGATCTCCCCCGACGCGGTCAAGACGCCGGGGGTGCTGGTCGATTACCTGCTGGAAAGGGCGCATTGATGGACGCCAAGGAAATCATCGCCCGCCGCGTCGCGCAGGAGCTTCGCGCAGGCATGCTGGTCAATCTCGGCATCGGCCTGCCCTCGATGGTGGCCAGCTTCGTTCCCGATGGCCTGCAGGTCTTCTTCCAGGCGGAAAACGGCGTGATCGGCCTCGGCTCCCGCCCGCCCGAGGGGATGGAGGACCGCGACCTGACCGATGCGGGCGGCGGCTTCGTGACCGCCGTTCCGGGCGCCGCCTCGATCGACAGCGCGATGAGCTTCGGACTGATCCGCGGCGGCCATCTGGACATGACCGTGTTGGGCGGGTTGCAGGTGGATGAAAAGGGGCACCTTGCCAACTGGATGGTGCCCGGCAAGATGGTGCCCGGCATGGGCGGCGCGATGGACCTTGTCACGGGCGCGAAGCGCGTGGTGGTGGCGATGGTCCATTCGGCAAAAGGCGCGCCCAAGATCGTGCCGGAATGCACCCTGCCCCTGACCGCCGCCCGCCGGGTCAGCCTGATCGTGACCGAGATGGCGGTGATCGAACCCACCGATGACGGGCTGGTGCTTCGCGAAACCGGCCCGGGTGTCAGCGTCGAGGACATCCGCGCGGCCACGACGGCCACCCTGATCGTTCCCGACGATCTGGGCCGGATGAGCTTCGACTGAGGCGAAGACAGGTTCCCGACCCGCCGCGCCCGCCGACGGCCGATGATCGGGCGCGGACGAGTCAACGCGGCACGCCGATGGTCCGCTGGCCGACATATCGGCCGAACGCCGCCATCGACCCGCGCAGCGGACCGAGGAGCGTCACCCAATGAAAGGGACTGGAGGCGAGTGCCGGAATCGAACCGGCGTACACGGATTTGCAATCCGTCGATAGTCTTTATATTTCAGTGGCTTAAATGCAAACCGCGCCGTCCTCGCGTTTCCAAAAATCAATACCTTACGGCGAGGTGCGCAAACTGGACCCTACCTTTCTGAGTGGCCGTGATCCGCCGAAAGATAAGTCGCCAGTATCCTATCTCTTGCATCTGTGACGGGGACCCCTCTCTGGCTCACGTTGCACCTGTTCGATGGCTCCAAGCCGCGTGACCAGTCCTCGAATGACCCTCGGCCATGCGGCGCTAGAACCACCGCGGCCCATCTGTCAATCGAAGGCGAGTGCGACCATGGCGGCGAGGTGCTCGACGGGAGAATAGATCAAGACCGTGTTCTCATCGGGTTGGGCGATGAAGGAGCCCGGCGACCCGACCGCCGTCATCACCCTCCGTGTGGTCTCCGATGACCAGTAGGGCATGCAAAGCTCGGGAAGGCCCAAGTCGTTGCGAGCGCCATCGGGCAACGGACTTGCCGTCCAGCTGCCCGTATTGGTCCAACTGGCCGGGGGCATGGGGCCCGCATCCTCCGCAAGGCGAACGATTGCAAATACGCAGTTTTCACTCAAATCACTCGGATCGAGGTCGATGTACTTCCGGCTTTCAATCGTCTCGGCATAGGCGATGCGGTCCCTGAAATACTCCTCGCCAAAGGCCCGGTTCTCGACTGATGACCAATTCACCACTTAGAGTAGGAAGCCGCAGAGAAGAACCAAGAGAAACGCTATCCCGGCGAGGACGAAAAAACCAATGAGGCGCAAGAAACCCAGTACTGCCCTCTGCATCAGTTAGTCCTCTTCCGGTTCTCGTTCAGGGTAGGGTTGCGTTTCGATGTGTGTCGCGCGGCCCGGGCCTGCTCCCGGTGGAAACAGGGGGCCTTCGCCACCCCGCGGGGCGCGGGCGGCATAGGCGTCCATCTTCGCGAGGCCGGCCTCGATCCTGGCGATGGCGGCCTGGCCGCCGGGGGTCGAGGGCTTGGACCGGATATCGGCCAAGGTGGCCAGAATACGGGAACGGCGATCGGACATGGGCATCTCCTTTACTGTCGAATGGGGCAGTTTCGAGGCGCGCCCCGGGAAAACCCCGGAGCGGCGCCTTCAGGCCGCGTTCTGTTTCGCGGGCTTGCTCGACCAAGCCGCGAGCACGGCCCAGATCATGCTCATCGGCCAGATCAGCAGGAGGCCGAGGCCCGCGGTGATCGGGCCGATGATCAGCGCGAGGACGATCATCGCGATGCCGCCGCCGACCGTGGCGTAGAGCAGCCCCAGCGGGCCGAAGAGGAAGGCGAGGAGGAAGGCGGCGAGGATGCTCTTGGGCTTCTCGGGCACGACAACGTTGATCGTCATGGGCGACTGGGGCGCGGCGGGCGGCGCGGAAACCGCGGTTTCGGTGGCCTCGGGCTTGTCGTGGATATCGGACATCGAAGGACCTCTTGATCGGTTGAATATGAGGGAAGTCGCGGGCGGCCCAGGCGCATGACAGGAAATCCGGAAAAAATTCGGCCGGGTCCGGAAAACCTGCCGGCCGCGCCCGGGCCGCTGCCGGGGATCGTGTCAGGAGCCGCCGTCCAAGGCTCGGTGACGCTTCACGGCGCGGATGCCGAGGTCGCGGAGCCAGCTCCTTTGCTTCTCGCGCAGGATGATCCGCTCCCCGAAGAGCTGCGCCCTGTCGATCTGCTGAGCAACAAAGCCGCAGGATCTCGACTCGTGGCGCTCGAGATCCTCGAAGATCACGTCGAGCGCCAGGATGATGTCGCACCAGATGCGGGTATCGGCATTGTCGGGCTCCGCGTCGAAGGCCCGGGCCTCGAGGGCTTCGATGGCCGCCTGTCGTTCCCGGGCGGCCCGCAGCTGCGCCGGCCGCTGGGCCAGCAGGGCGGCCCGGCGGTCACATTCCGCCAGGGCGTGATGGACGCGGTCGTCGAGTGCCGTGTCCAAGAGAGAAATGCCGCTGAAGACACCATTGCCGGGAAATTGCGTGTCGCTCTCGCGGCCGGTAGCGAGGTTCCGCACATGGGCCATCGAGATCAGGGCGGGATCGTCGCTCTCCTTCACGGACAGGATCTCGAACTCGGCCTCACCGCGCGGCGTGTCCTTCGTGAACCGCGTGCCGATGAAGTCGGTCGGCGCGAGAAGGTCGCGGGCCTGGATGAAGATCCGGATCGGCGTCTATGGGAAGAGATCTACAGCTCGCTCCAGCCGACCTAGAGGCGCCAGGTGACCGGGCCCGGCCGACACCGATCCTTCTGCCGTGAATTTCGCCCGCCAAGGCAGGCTCATGCCCGAAACCGATGATCTAGGAAGGGACAGAACCATGCCGTCTCTGAATGACATCCGCGCGCGTGCGATCGCGCTTCGCAAGGAGAGATCTCCTCTGGCGTCCACGCTGACCACGCTTCTCGGAGACCTCGACACCCGCGCCAGGAACTTCAATCCGGCGCGGGACCTCGCGGAGGCCGAGATCGGCGCCGAGATCAGGTCCACCCTGAAGAAGGTGGACGAGAACATCGCGCTCTACGAGGCGCGCGGAATCTCCGAGCAGACGGTCTGGAAGTGGCGCAAGCGGGACGACGTCCATGACCGGAGCCACACGCCGCAGCGGCTGCAGACGACGCTGACGCCGGCGCAGGAGGCCGTGGCGGTCGCGCTGCGGACGACGCTTCTGTTGCCGCTCGACGATCTGCTCTCGGTGGTTCGCGAGTTCCTCAACCCGAACGTCTCGCGCTCCGGGCTCGACCGTTGCCTTCGGCGGCATGGCGTGTCCCGGCTGCAGGACCTGAAGCCGAAGGCGCCGAGACCCGCGCACAAGCCCTTCAAGGCATACGAGCCCGGTTACCTGCACGTGGACGTGAAATACCTGCCGCAGATGGCCGACGAGGAGCGGCGTCGCTACCTGTTCGTGGCGATCGACCGCGCCACCCGCTGGGTCTTCGTCCGCATCTACCCGGCCAAGACGGCGGCCAACGCGCGGCGCTTCCTGCGCGACCTGGAGCGCGCCGCGCCGATGAAGATCACACGCGTGCTCACCGACAACGGCAAGGAGTTCACCGACCGGCTGTTCGGTCTCCGCCGCCGCCCGGCGACCGGAACCCACGACTTCGACCGTCTTTGCGCCGACCTCGGCATCGAGCATCGGCTGGCCCCGCCGATGCGGCCGCAGACGAACGGCATGGTCGAGAGGTTCAACGGCCGAATCGAGGATGTCTTGCAGAGCCACCGCTTCCGCTCCGGCGAGGATCTGGAGCAGACGATCCTGCGCTACGTCCGGCTCTACAACGGCCAGCTCCCGCAATCCGTGCTGAAAGGACGAACGCCCATCGACGCCCTCAAGGACTGGCATCAACACAAGCCAGAGCTCTTCAAGAAGCGACCGTACAATCATCCGGGATGGGACACCTAGGGCGACGGAGATGGCTCGCTGCGCATCTTCAGGCCGCGCAGGAACGCCTTCGCGAGCCGCTTTGCGTCCGGACCGGCGCGATGCGGCACTGGCGTCCGGTCGAGCCTCTCGTAGAGGCAGTCGAGCGCATGCTCATGCCCATGGCAGGCCGAGGCAGCGATCAGGTGTAAACGGTGTTTTGCCCCCACCTTCCTGTGATTTTTCCGTTCTGCGAGTCCGTCCCTGTTGTTTGGCATGGGTGGAGTTTCTCCATGGAGACTATGACGGAGTTTCTCAGTTCACTTGGCGTGGTGATCTACGAGGACGGGCGGCGGCGCTGGCCGGATGAGGTGAAGGCGCGGGTTGTGGCGGAGACGCTGCTGC
>NZ_JAMYDV010000027.1 GCF_024128855.1 Rhodovulum tesquicola | reverse complement strand
GTCGCCTGGCGTCATGCCCGGACCGTCGTGCTGCAGGATGCGGCACAGCCTCGATCAGGGAGCAGGACCACAATGGCCAGCACAAATATCCTCAACCCGAACCCGCCCGAGTTCGAGCGCTTTCTCTACGCCTATGTCGGCGAGGACAGGCGCGGCAGCGCGGTGACCGTCCTGTCGGCGCTGGCGCGACTGAACCTCGACCCGTGGGCGGAGGCGGCAGAGCTTGCCGCGCTGGGCCGGGAGGGAGCGGCGACACGGTTCGGTCTGTTGCTGGCGCGCGTTCGCGACGTGCCCGCGCTCGGGCAGGACCACGGGCCGGTGGGGCGGGACCTGACCCGTCTGCTTCCCGAAGGCGCCGCCCGTCCCGGCAGCAAGGGTGCTGCGGCGAAAATCGGCGTTCCGGTCACCTCGGGCGCATTCTGGGCGATCCTCGCGGCACTCTTTGTCCTGGCACAGATGATGTTCGGCGGGTCGTCGGGGATGGGCGAATGATATCCGCATCGCGCCCCGAGCGCCGCCTGCCATCGGCCCGAAAGCCGGGGTCCCTGCCCGCTCAGGACGAAGCGGCCCTCTGGGACATGGAGGAACGGTTCTGGACCGGCGGCGTGGACAGCGCGCGCCGGATGAGCGCCAAGGGGGCCGTCTTCGTCTTTCCCTATCCGGCCGGCATCCTTCAGGGCGATGCGCTCTGGCGCGAACGGGACGTCGCGCAGAGGTGGCGCTCGGTCGTGATGAGCGAGCGCTATCTCACGGGCACGGGCGATGTCGCGGTCCTCGCCTATCGCGTGTCCGCCGAACGCAGCGGCGATCCGATCTGCGAGGCGCTCTGCACCTCGACCTACCTGAGGGATGACACCAGTTGGGTGCGCCTGACCCACCAGCAGACGCCGGCGCATTAGTCGGGCCGGCGCCGCCTGCAGGGTGCGGCCCCTTCAAGGGCGCGCGCGATCCTGCGGTGCGGGCCGCGCGAGCCGGCCTCAGGTCGTTGCCTGCACCCAGCCGACGGCCTCGGCGAGCACCGATTGCATGGCCGCGTCGAGGCTGGCGATCAGTGCTGCGCTGCCGTCCGACGCCGACGCCACGGTTGCCCCGAAGCGCCGCGTGCCGGTGATCGAACGGTCGGCTTCGCGGATCAGGGTCAACTGAAGCGCGATTCGGACCTGCGCCCGGTCCGGGCCGATCAATTCGGCCTGAAACGCCGTGATCTCGGTCATCAGGGTGTGGTCGGGCATGAGCCCGGCCCCGACCCGCGTGACGAGGCGGAGCCCGCCGCGGTTCAGGAGCGAATTCACCAGCAGGGTCTGCACCATGGCCGGGGTCGGTTCGGACCAGCGGGCATCGGGCAGATATTCCGCCTGTCGGGGTGAAATCTTGATGAGGATACGATCCGTGGACAACTCGCCCCCGGATGTCGGCAGTTCGACGACCAGATGGCCCGCGCCTGTGCGCGGCGCCGCCGCAGGGCCAAGCGGCGAGAGGGTGTAGGTGTCAAGCGGCTTGCTCGCCCGCGATACCGCGGACAGGGCGCCGCATCCGGACAGACCAGCCATTGCCGACATCGACAGAAGACTGCGGCGCGTAAGGCTCATCGGGACCTCCTGTATTCCGGGGTCTCGTTGCCCAGAAGAAAACGGCCGGGATCGCTGCCGATCTGGCGGGCAAGCGCGTCGAACCGCGCGATCACGCCGCTTGCATCCTGGATCAGCGTGCCGACCTGCGCCGAGAGTCGCGGCAGATCGCCCCGGGTCAGTCCGCGGATCCCGTCCATCGCCCCGGCCGTGCTGTCGACGGCAGAGCGGAGATCGGCGACAAGCGCCGGCACGTCGCGCGCAAGCAGGCCGTCGGCGGCCGTGACCCCCGATTCTGCCGCAGCGAGGACCGCGTCGACCCGCGAGAGCGTCGCCTCGGCACGCGTGGCGAGCGCGTCGATCCGCCCGCTGGCGTCTGCCAGGTTGGCGAGCAGTCCCGCCACGGCTTCGCGGTTCTGCGGCGTGGCAAAGCCCCGGACCTCGGCGATGAGGGCGGTCGCCTCCGCCAGCAGGTCGGGCCCGGTGATCATCAGATCCTGCACCACCGATCTTCCGGACGGGATCACCGGCACGTCCGCCGGAGGCACCCGCTTCAGGGGCTCGGCGTCGGCGCTGCCCCCTTCGAGCGCGATGAAGGCGACGCCCGTCACGCCCTGCGAGGCAAGCGTCGCGACGGTGTCGGCGCGGATGGGGGTGCTGGCGAAGACCTCGATGCGCACGCGCACCAGCGAGGGATCATCCCGGTCCAGCGCGATGCTCACGACCTTGCCGACATCCACGCCATTATAGCGGACGGCGCCGGTCTGGCTCAGACCTGCGACCGTGCCGAAGCGGATGTCGTATTGCGCGTAGGTCCGGTCGATCTGGACCTTGGCAAGCCACAGGACAAATCCCAGTCCGGCGAGAAGGCCAAGGATCGTGACCAGCCCCATCAGCACGAAGCGCGCGCGGGTTTCCATCAGCCGCCCGCCACGTCCAGGGCCACGTGGGCGCGCGGGCCGTTGAAATAGGACTGCACCCATGGGTCATCGACGGCCCGCATCTGGGCCATGGTCCCCGTCACCAGCACCCGGCGCCGGGCCAGCACGGCGACCCGGTCGCAGGTGGCCTGCAACGTGTCGAGGTCATGGGTCACCAGAAACACCGTCAATCCGAGGGCCTTGCGCAGCGAATTCAACAGCGTGTCGAAGGCCGAGGCGCTGATCGGGTCGAGGCCGGCCGTGGGTTCATCCAGAAACAGGATCTCGGGGTCGAGCGACAGGGCGCGCGCCAGCCCCGCGCGCTTGCGCATGCCCCCGGACAGCGCGGCGGGAAACAGATCGCCCGCCTCGGGCGGCAGGCCGACCATGGAAATGCGCAGATCGGCCAGCGAAGCCCGGGTTTTCGCGTCGACCCCCAGCCGTTCGCGCATCGGCGCCGCGACGTTCTCGCGCACGGTCAGCGCCGAGAACAGCGCGCCGTCCTGGAACATCACGCCGGTGCGCACGCTCGCTGCCGCCCGGTCGGCCGCGCTGGCGCCCAGCACATCCGTGCCCAGCATGGTGATCTGCCCCGCGCTCGGGGTCATCAGCCCCACGATGCTGCGCAGAAGCACCGATTTCCCGCTGCCCGAGGCGCCGACGACCCCGAGCACCTCGCCCCGCATCACGTCGAGCGACAGGTCCTCGTGGACCACGTTCGCGCCGAAGCGGTTGGTCAGGCCCCTGACCTCGATGACGGTCTCGGCCTGCATCACACCCCCCAGACCGCAAAGAACACCGAGAAAAGCGCGTCCACCACGATCACCAGAAAGATCGCGATCACCACCGCGCGCGAGGTCCGCATGCCCAGGGATTCCGCATCGCCCTCGACCAGCAACCCCTGCTGACAGCCCACCAGCGCGATGATCGCCGCGAAGACCGGCGCCTTGGACAGGCCGACCAGCGCCTGGGCCGCGTCGACATCCGCCAGCAATTGCGTGCGGAACTGGCTGGGCGAGATGCCAAGCTCGATCCAGGCCATCAGCCCGCCGCCGAACAGTCCGGACAGGTTGGCGACCATCCCCAGGATCGGCAGCATGATCACCAGCGCCAGAAGGCGCGGCAGCACCAGCAATTCGATTGGGTCCAGCCCGAGCACGCGCATCGCGTCGATCTCCTCGCGCATCTTCATCGAGCCGATGGCCGCGGTGAAGGCAGAGGCCGAGCGCCCCGCGACGATGATCGCTGTCAGCAGAATGCCCAGTTCGCGCAGGATCGAGACCGCGATCAGGTCGACCACGAAGACCTCGGCCCCGAACTGGCGCAGCTGCGCAGCACCCTGAAACGCCAGCACGACACCGATGAGAAAGCCCATCAGCGCCACGATCGGTACGGCGTTCAGCCCGACATCCTGCATGTGGTGCACGAGGGCGGTCAGCCGAAGGCGCCGGGGACGGGCCAGCGTGGCGGCCAGCCGGGCCATGACGACGCCCAGAAACCCGAGGCTCTGCGCCGTTGCGGCCAGAAATCCGCCCACGGCCATGCCGACACCCGCCAGCACATCGCCTGCACGCTGCCCCAGGCCGCGCGGCTCGACCTTGACAGCCGACGGCATGGCGTCCCCCACCGTCCGGATCAGCAGGCGCTGGGCTTCGTCGCCGCCCTCGACGCGCCGACCGGTCGCGCTCAGCAGCCACGCCCCCGCCGTATCCAGCCGCGTGACCGCAGAGACATCCACCGCAGCGTCGGCTGCGGCCTTGTCAAGCCGCGCACGAACCGCGCCGAGGGTGGCCAGTGTCACCGGACCCGAAAGGGCCAAAGTCGACTTGGCCAGCGTGGTCGTCTCAGCCACCGACGCTGATCGTGCCGATGTCTCCCAGAAGGCCGAAGCCGCGCAGCAGCCAGAGGACGACGAGGATCACGACCACCACGTTGAGGATCTGCTTTATCTTGCGATCCATCGGGAGATAGGTGTTGATCGCCCAAAGCCCGACGCCGACGACGACAAGAGTGACAACGAGATTTACGAGGTTCATTGGATCGGTTCCTGGAAAGTTGAGGTTGTCGGGCCGGTGGTGGCCCGGAGAGACATCTGCGGCGACGCCCCCTTCCGGGATCGTCACCGCCGAACGATTCAGACGCGGGCAAAGCCGCGGACAAGCAGTGCGCCGCCCGCCACGACACCGATCACCCCACCGATCAGATACCACATCGTATTGCCGGTGAAGCGGCCGGTCAGCGCCTCCGATACCTGTTCGACCGGCGTATTCGATGCCCTCCAGGCGAAGAACAGCAGAATTGTGCCGACTGCGAGCACGACGAGCCCGATGATGTTTGTCTGTGTCATGATCTTTTTCCTTGATGCCTGCGCCTGCCGGAGGCGCCAATGCCGAAACGGGACGACACGCGCCGGTCATCGCGCGGCAAGCGACCCCGATTTCCAATCTTCTCACAGTCGGCAGGCGATGCACTTACCTGGATCAGCGTTGCGGGCGCCCACCTCCTGGTAGCCGGGGGCCTGGTTGGATCCGCGTATCGGCTGGTCCGCCGCCAGAGGGGGTCTTGCCGATCCGCCCTCGGTCCCCGGGGGGCGGCTCTCGACCGCGTGCGCACGGGCTAGGCCCGACCGACGCCGGCCCCTGCTGTCCTGTCGTCTGCGAGATCGATCCGCTGCGCGCGTCGGGACTAACCTGCGTCAGTGCGGCAGCACGTTGTCATCGGCTAGACGGAACATGCCTGCCGAATATTTGGCGGGGCAGTTTTCCGAGTACCCGAGAAGCGTGTGGGCGCGCCGATCCCCAAAAGGTCGGCATGTCGGCACGCTTCTTATTCTCGGAACGTCCACGAAAGGACACACCCCATGACTCCCGAACAGACCAACACGGCCGACAAGATGAAATCCGTCAAGGCCGCCTGGGACAAGGCGCCCGCCGGCCCGAAGAAGGATGCGGCCCTGAAGCATTACCAGGCCGCCGAGAAGGCAGACATGGCGAAGAACGACGCCGAGACCAACAGGGAACTCGACGCGGCGACCCACGCGCTCGCGTGTCCTCCGCCGTCTGATCCGACCGCCCGGGCCGCCTGCCGATCGACGGAGGGCGGCCCTCTCATGTCAGCAGCGGTCCGGTCTGATCCAGATAGGCCGGATCGAACTCTGCAAGTTTCACCAGCCCGCCATGGTCGTGAAACGTCACACGGCCGTCCCGGAAGGTCACCAGCCCAGCTTCGCGAAGCTGCCGCAAGACGCGGTTCACGTGAACCGCACTCAGGCCGAACTCGGCCAGATGCCCCCGCAGCGCGTTGATGAGCTGTGTGCGCTGCCGCACCAGGCACTGATGCGTCCGGAACGCCACCGCCCGGCCTTGGGTCTCGGCACCTTTCACGGCCACGAACCGCATGGTCGGGCGCGAGGCCGCCTCCGCGATGGCTTCGGCATCAGCCTTGTCGTTCTTCTGCCGTTTGACGAAAGGCTTCACATACGCTGCCGACACCAGGCGCACCTCGTGGCCGTGGGACTGCGCCACGCGGCCCCAATGATGCGACGTGGCGCAGGCCTCCATCGCAACCACGCAGGCCGACTGTTCTGCCAATAGTGTCATCAGACGGGCCCGGGATAGCACGCGGTTGTATAGAACCGCCCAATCCGGTCCGATTGCGCAAACTTGGAAGCTGCCCTTCGCCAGGTCGATCGCCAGCATGCTGATCGTCGTCGTCATCGATGTGCCCTCCGTTCGGTTCCTGCGGAACCATCATGGCATACGAGATGCCGCTGGGTGGGGGCATCCACCGCATCAGTTCAGTCAGCTCCAGCTCATCCGCTATCGACCCGGATGACATCGCGCGACCGGCAGCTTCTGCAGAAAGGTGCGCAGAGCCGCGGATAGACCGCGCCGTCCCGGACCAGCGACAGTGCCGCTTCGATGCGGGCGAGGGCCATGATGCGGGCATGCGCGGACAGGTCCGCCGACACGACCTCGTCGCACTCGTAGACATCACCCCCGCGCGGAAACCCTCGCTTACCCTGATCCGGACCCTCTACGATCCCACCTGCGGCACCGGCGGCTTCCTGTCGGACGGGATGGAGCACGTGAAGGCAATTGCAAAACTGATCCACATCAACGCTGCCGTCCTGCCGGGCGAATAACCCTGCGTGGCGTGATGCTTGACAGAAGCGTCAGGGTCACCTGCGGGCCCGCCTCAGGATTGCACCATGTGGACACTTGAACCGGACCCCATCGCAGCAGCCCATGCGACGCCGTCGCCACATGGGGCAGCGGAGGCCCGAGCTTCGGCAATGCTGGAGGGGCCCGCCACCGCGTCGCATACCCCCGCGAGACGCAGACGCCTCGCGTTCTGGTGGTCGGGAGGGATAGCGCTGGCGCTGGCGATCGGGTTGGGCCTGTGGTTGCGGCCCTGGGACCCTGCGCCTTTCCCGGTCGCGGTCGAGACAGCGGCTCTTGCCCCTGTCACACGGGTCCTCGCCGTCAACGGACGGGTCGCCGCACTGCATTCGGTGGACGTTCGCGCGCTCGTCAGCGGCCAACTGGCCGAGGTGCTGGTCGATGAGGGGGATGCCGTGCAGTCGGGCACCGAGCTGGCAAGGCTCGACTCGTCGACGCAACAGGCCATGGTGCGGCAGGCCGTGGCGGGGCTGGATGCCGCGCGGGTGGCGCGGGAGCAGGCGGCCGCAACCTATGCCCGAACACAGGCACTGGGCGCCAATGTCGCCCGATCGGTACTGGAGGATGCCGAGCGCTCGCTGCAGGCGGCGACACAGGATGTGACCCGGATGACCACTCTGGTCGAACAGGCGCAGATCCATCTTGCGGACTACACCATCAGCGCGCCGATCACGGGAACGGTGCTGGAGCTGAATGTGGAACCCGGACAGAACGTCGACCCCTCGACGGTGCTGCTCACCATCGCCGATCTGAGCCAGCTGGTCGTCGAGACGGACGTGGACGAAGCCCATGCCATGCAGATCCGCGCAGGCCAGCAGGCGTTGCTGCAACTGTTGGGCGATACGACCGGCCGGGGAGGTCGAGTCGCCTTCGTGTCGCAACGGGTGGATCCCGCGACGGGAGGGCTCGCCGTGAAGCTTGCCTTCGACGACCCCGTGACCGCGCCGGTCGGACTGACCGTCACTGCCAACATCATCGTCGAGCGTCAGGATGCGGCCGTCACGGTGCCGCGCACGGCAATCCGCACAGGGGATGACGGCACGGCGGTGCTGGTCGTCGTCGACGGCATCGCACACCGTCGCCCTGTGGCGGTGATCGACTGGCCCGCCGCGCGCCTGATCGTGACCGCCGGACTTGCGCCGGGCGATGTCGTGATAGTCGATGCCGCGGGCATCGTCGACGGGCAGGCCGTGCGGGTGGAGCGCCGCTGATGCTCTATGCGCTGAAGATCGCCATCCGGTACCTGACCGCCAGCAAGGCCCAGACCGCACTTCTGGTGCTCGGCGTTGCGGTCGGCGTCTTCATCTTCGTCTTTATGTCGGCGCTGATCGGGGGGCTGGCCGACTTCATCCTGTCACGGACCGTGGGCGACATCAGCCATGTCACGATCAAGGCCGAGGATGCAGAGCCCGCCATCCTGATCTCGCCCGAAGGCCATGTCCTTGCCGTCACCGAAAAGGGCCGCATGCGGACCGCAACGCTGGCCGAGGCAGCGACCTGGATCCCGCTGATCGAGGCCGTCCGCGGTGTGGTCGCCGTCTCGCCGCAGATCACGGGCGCGGGGTTCCTGACGCGCGGCGCGCAGGTGGCACAGGTCAGCGTAACGGGGCTGGAACCGGGGCGCGAATCCGCGATCCTGAACCTCGACGGCTATATGGTCGAAGGGGCGGCACGGCTCGGATCGGGGCTTGTCGTCCTGGGGCAGAGGCTGGCAGACGATCTGTCGCTCGGGCTTGGCCAGACGCTGCGGCTGCAATCGTCCGGCGGAGTGTCAACCATGCTGACGCTGAGCGGAATCTTCCAGACCGGCAATGGCATGATCGATAGCAGCAGCGTCTTCGTCAGCCTGCCCACCGCCCGCACGCTCTTCGCGATGCCGCAGGGCGTCACCCGGATCGAGATCAAGCTGGCCGACCTCAACGCCGCCGACGCGACCGCGCTGCGGATCCGGGGCCTGACGGGACTCGATGCCGTTCCCTGGACCGACGGCGCCGAACAGTTGAAGGAAGCGCTGAATGCGCAGGCGCAGACAGGCTACTTCTTGAAGTCCTTTGCCCTGATCACCATCGTGATCGGGGTTGCCTCGGCGCTTCTGCTCTCGACCTATCGCCGCCGGCCGGAGATCGGCATCATGCGGGCCATGGGCGCGGGGCGGGGGTTCGTCGTCGTCGTCTTCGTCACCCAGGGCGCGCTGATCGGGCTCCTGGGCGGGCTGATGGGCGCAGGGCTGGGCTATCTGGCGCTTCTGCCCTTCCCCTCGCGCGAGGCGTTCCGGCCCGGCACCCTGCCGATGGACATCACCCAGGGGTCCTACGGGCTGGCGATCACGCTGACGGTGCTGGGCGCGATCCTTGCCTCGATCCTGCCGGCACGTGCGGCGGCGCGGGTCGATCCGGTCACGGCGATCAGCCAGTGAGCGCGCTGGTCGAGGTCGAAGGGCTGGTCAAGACCTTCGGGTCGGGCGAGGCGGCGACGCGGGTCCTGCGCGGGCTGTCCCTGACGCTGCAGGGGGGAGAACTCACGGCGCTGCTGGGCCCGTCAGGGTCGGGCAAGAGCACGCTGCTGACCATCCTCGGAACGCTGATGAAACCCACCGCGGGCAGCCACTCGATGCTCGGGACGGATCTGGTCGCAGCCGACGACAGGGCGCTGACGCTGTTTCGCAACCTGCACATCGGCTTCGTGTTCCAGTTCCACAACCTGCTGCCCGACTTCACCGCGCTTGAGAACGTGGCCTTCCCCACCGCCGTGCGAGAGGGCCGCGAGACGGCTGCCGCCCGGACCCGCGGGCGCGAGTTGCTGGCACGGATGGGGTTGGCCGAACGGATCGATTTCCCCACGGCAAACCTGTCGGGCGGTCAGAAGCAGCGCGTGGCAGTGGCCCGCGCGCTGATGAACCGGCCGGAACTGGTGCTGGCGGACGAGCCGACCGGCAACCTCGACCGCGCCGCCGCCATGCAGGTCATGGCGCTGATCTCCGAGATCAACCGCGACGAAGGCACGACCTTCCTGATCTCCACCCACGACGAGAAGATCGCAAGCCTCTGCCGGCGACAGGTCGTGGTGGGCGATGGGGTCGTGACGGGGTAGGGCGCGGCAACTGGCAACCGAACGCGGCCGGAAGGACGGGGCGCCAAGTGGGCGAAGATCGTCGACCTCCGGAACGTCCCGGGACGAGAGCAGCCCCGACCGGACAGCCGCTAGCGATCCAGGGCCAGGGTCCGTTGCGCAGCGGCCGCCCTCTCGTCCTGACGACGCTGGAGTTCGGCTCGCACGCGGCGAAGCGCGGCAAAGAGATCTGCGAAGCCGCATGTGCTTTCGTCGGCCTCTTCCGGAGCATCGGCCCAACGGGCGCGTATGTTCCGCAGGGCGTCCGCCTTGGACGCCGCACAGGCATCGGAGAGCGCCGCGGACAGGTCTCGCAACTCGGCCAGGGAGCGTGCCCGCAGCCGCGGAGCCCTTGCCCTCCGCAGGAGCATCGAACGATCCATGATCAGGGTGTCCTTCTCGGTGTCCGCTCGTTCCATGTCCGGCTCCTGTCGTTGCGGGGTTTCAGGGCGTTTCGCTCATGCAAGCCCCGACATGCCGGTCTGCCAACGGCCCCGGGTGCGTGATCGTTCCGTGGGGCTCCACCGGGTCGCGACCGAATGCACGGCCGAGTTCGGACCGTCCGCGACTGACGCGGCTCTTGATCGTGCCGACGGCGCAGTTGCAGGCATCGGCCGCTTCCTGCTGCGAAAATCCGTATGCCCCCATGAGGACGACCGGCCGACGGTGGATTTCGGGGAGCCTTGCCATGGCCGAAATCAGCTTGTTCAGGTCGACGGAATGCTCCTGCGCCGCTTCCTCGAAGAGCAGCGCCGCAAGTCTGCCGTCCACGTCCTCCACCTCGCGTATGTGCTTGCGGAGGCTGGAATAGAACGTGTTGCGAAGGATGGTGAACAGCCACCCCCTCAGTTCGGTGCCGGGCGTGAAACTGTCGCGATTCGCCCAGGCCTTGAGGAAGGTCTCCTGAACCAGGTCCTCGGCCCGAGTCTCGTCGGCGGCAAGCCTGAGGGCGAAGCGAAACAGGACCGCGGCCTGCGGCGGCAGGAGGAAATGAAACGGATGGACGTCAATCATGGTCTTCGTGTCACCTTTCCGATGACGGGAGTTGCCGGCCTCCCGCGGGGCCGTGCCCGTCCGATGGGGGAGCGAGCTTGCGTCCGGATGAGATGAAGGCGGCTCGCAGTGCTGCGGCTCCGGTCGGAGCTGTCGGCCTCGCCGGAGGTCTGGGCCGTGCATGGCGTGGGTCCGCACGCTCGCCTTGCCGCATTTGATCTGCGTCACCGCTGGCACGGGAGCCGACGTTTCTGTCTCCAGGGCGATGGCGGGGTCGGCGAGGAGACGCCGGGCGCCCTGATGAAGGCTCCGATCGTTCCGGGAGCCGGGATGAGCTTGGCCATGGTCCAGCTTCTCATTCCTTTTCAGCGGTGGACGAGCGATGGAGAACGGGCTTCCGGGAACGCTCAACGCACCGCGCTGGGCACGTTCCGTGCCGTCCTCGAGAATTCCTTCGCAATGGCCGGACAGCCGGACTCGTTGCCGGCGAAGCAACGCGAGCCGACTTTGGGGGCTTTTGAAACGTTCGCCATGAACGCAACCCGGCTGTCCGGTCAACTTCACACTGGTTAATGCGGCTACATGCCGTGGGTTGAAGCTAGCCATCGGTCGGTCGCGCCGACAGCCCCGGAATCTACTTAGACAAAGCGTAGAGCGCCGGGTGCACCAGTGAGCCCGGTCGGAAAACTGCGCGCCGCAGGACCGTCGGGCGATCACGGCGATCCCGAAAAGCCCGGCTTCTGCACGGCCGAAAGGTATGATACCGTTGTCATGCATGACGGCAGCGCGACGACGAAATAGCCTGCGCATGTGACGGTTTTGCGTGCCGGGCGCGGTGCCCCCTCTGGCGGGAAGACAGGATGTCGAATGAGCGCGCTCGAACGCCCGGTCCTGCGCTCCCCATCGTTGCCATCGGCGCATCCGCAGGCGGGCTCGAGGCATGCCGGGCGCTGTTGAAGGCGATGCCAGGCGACATGCAGGCGGCCTTCGTGCTGGTCCTGCACCTCGACCCGTCGCATGACAGCATGATGGTCGACCTTCTGGCACGGGACACCGCCTTGTCGGTGGTTCTGGCCGCCGAGGGCATGACGCTGCGGCCTGCCCATCTGTATGTCATCCCGCCGGGCGTCTTTCTGACCGTCGAGAACGGCGTTCTCCACACCCCTGCCCCCGAGCGCGGCAAGGCGGTGCGCCTGCCCTTCGACGTGCTGTTGCAGTCTCTGGCACGGCAGGCGTCATCGCCGCTGGCCTGCATCGTGCTTTCGGGGACCGGCACGGACGGCAGCGGCGGGCTGCGCGCCATCCATGACGCAGGCGGGCTGATCCTTGCGCAGGACCCGAAGGAGGCCGGGTATTCCGGCATGCCGGACAGCGCCATTGCCACCGGTCTCGTGGATCACGTCCTGGGCATCGCGGACATGCCGGCGGTGCTGGGTCAGCTGGCCGCCGGGGCTGTGGCGAACCCATCAGGAGTCGCGAAGGCCGGCGCGGGTCGGACAGCCGTGACGCCCGGCGCTGCGGGGCCGGGGGCGAAGCGGGACTTCGATGCCATCATCTCGCTCGTCGCGGAAACGGCCCCTCAGGATGTGACGCTGTACAAGACTGGAACGATCAAGCGCCGCATCGCCCGTCGCATGGCGATGGCTGGCTGTGGGCCGTACGAGACGGAGCGGTATCTGACGATGCTGCGCGCCGACAGCACCGAGCTTGCGCGGCTGACGGCCGATCTGCTGATCCATGTCACGAGCTTCTTCCGCGATCCGGGCGTGTTCGAGCACCTCGGCGCGACAGCCCTGCCCGAACTGATCGCATCCCAGCCCGCCGACCGGCCGCTGCGAGTCTGGGTGGCCGGATGCAGCACCGGCGAGGAGGCCTACAGCCTGGCCATGCTCTGCATCGAGGCGCTGGAAGCGGCAGGCTCGAAGGTCGGCCTTCAGGTCTTCGCCTCGGACATCGACGCCGACGCGGTGGCCACCGCCCGCGAGGGGTTCTATCCCGCCGACATCGCAGGCGTGGTATCGCCCGCGCGGCTTGCACGGTTCTTCGAGGCCGAGGCGGGCGGCTGGCGGGTCCGGCCGGAACTGCGTGACGTGATCGTCTTCACCGTGGCGGACCTGCTGTCCGACCCGCCGTTCTCGCGCATCGACCTGCTGTCGTGCCGCAACGTGCTGATCTATCTGGAGCCGGAGGCGCAGCGGCGGGTGATCGGGCTATGCGCATTCTCGTTGCGTCCGAGCGGCCTTTTGCTGCTGGGGGCTGCCGAAACGCCCGGGCCGGAAGATGGCAGCTTCGAGGTCGCCCACAAGGACGCCCGGCTCTGGCGCTGCGTCGGCCCCGGTCGGCCGGGCGATCTGCATGTCGCAGCCGGCGCGCGGACCGCGAGGCCCGTCGAGGCCTACCCGAAGCCAAGTCGCAGGACCTCCCTCGCGGAGCTGTGCCGGCGGGTCGTTCTGGAGAATTACGCGCCCGCGGCCGTGCTGATGAACCGCCGGTTCGACTGTCTCTTTCTGCTGGGCCCGACCGAACGCTATCTCAGCGTCACGCAGGGCCACCCCGATCCGGGCTTTCTGGGTATGCTGCCCCGGACGCTGCACGCACGGTTCCGCACGGCGGCGGCGTCCTGCGACGCCGCGAATCCGGTCGTCGTCGTTCCCGGCGGACGCTCGACGCGCGAGGGCCGGTTCAATATCGAGCTGCGCGCCGTCCAGGCCGGCAAGGAAGACCTGCTGCTCGCCTGCTTCCTCGAGGACCCGCCCGCGGCGACCGGGTCGCTGGCCGATGCGCCCGGGGCGGCGAATGCCGCATCGCGCATCGTCGAACTCGAAGCCGATCTGGAGGCGACCCGCAACGATCTCAGCGACGCCCTGCGCGAACTGGAACAGGAGGTCGAGGGCCACGCCGCCGACACCGCCGAGGCGCTGTCGGTCAACGAGGAGTTCCAGTCGACCAACGAGGAGCTGCTCGCCTCGAAGGAGGAGTTGCAGGCGCTCAACGAGGAGCTGACCGCGCTGAACGCCCAGTTGCAGGAGACCGTTGAACGCCACCGCACCACCGCGAACGACCTGCAGAACGTGCTCTACAGCACCGATGTGGCGACGATCTTCCTTGACCGCGCCCTGAACATCCGGTTCTTCACGCCAACCGCCCGCGCGGTTTTCAATGTCATACCGACCGACATCGGCCGGCCGCTGTCCGATCTGGCGGCCCTGTCGAGCGACACCAATCTTGCCGCCGACGCGGCCGCGGTCCTGGCGACGGCAAGCCCGATCGAACGCGAGATCGCCGGCGCCGGGGGCATCTGGTATCTGCGCCGGGTCCAGCCCTATCGCGCCGATGGCGGGCGGGTCGAAGGCGTGGTGATCACCTTCGTCGACATCACCGAGAACAAGTGCACGCATGAGGAACTCGTCGCCGCCCGGCGGGAGGCCGACCGCGCGACGCTTGCGAAGTCGCGGTTCCTCGCCGCCGCCAGCCACGACCTGCGCCAGCCGTTGCAGTCGTTGGCTCTGCTGCACGAGCTGATGACGCGCGGCCGCAAGGGAGCCGAGGCGCTGCGGCTGGCGGCGCTGCTGGACCGCACGCTGAAGACGATGACCGAAATGCTTGACGCGCTGCTCGACGTGAACCGCATCGAGGCCGGCATCGTGCGGCCGCAGGTGCGGGCCATCGCGGTTGCCCCGCTCATGGCGCGTCTTGCCGACGAGTTCGCGCCGCTGTGCGAGATGAAGGGGCTGAAGCTGCGGGTGGTGCCGAGCAAGGCCTGGGTGCGGACCGATCCGCAGCTTCTTGAGCAGATGCTACGCAACCTCTTGTCGAATGCGGTGAAATACACGCCGAGGGGCGGCATCGTGATGGGATGCCGCATCCGCGGCGACCGTCTGACGATTCAGGTCTGCGACAGCGGCATCGGTGTGGCCGCGTCCGAGCGCAAGGCGATCTTCGACGCCTATCATCGGGGCGAGCAGCCTGCGTTCCTGGCCGCGCAGGGCCTCGGGCTGGGGCTGTCGATCGTCCAGCGGCTGGCGGACCTGCTGGCTCATCCGGTGGATGTCCGGTCGGTCCAGGGCAAGGGATCGACCTTCATGGTCACGCTTCCGCTGGCCGCAGCCGAGCCTGCAGCGCTGGCGGACACAGCGCCGGTCGAGGGTGGCCGACAGACCGGCACGATCCTGCTGGTCGAGGACGAGGACGAACTCCGTCAGTTGCTTGCCCGTGCGCTCACGGCCGAGGGACACAGCGTCGTCGCCATGGCCAACGCGCCGGATGCCCTGGCCTGGGCCACCCGGGCCGCGGCGCCGCCCGACCTGCTGCTGACGGATTTCGACCTGCATGGCGGTGCGTCGGGGCTGTCGCTGGCGCAGGATCTGCCTCGGGTTCTGGGCCATGGCATCCCGACCATCATCCTGACCGGCGACATCACGGCCGCGACGATGCGCGAGATCGCGGGAACTCCCTTCGTGCAGATCGCCAAGCCCGTCCTGCCCGACGTGCTGCTGGACCGGATCGCCGCCCTGCTGCAGGGCGCCGGGGCAGCCCGGGCGCAACACCTCGCCGGCTCTGCGGCCGACCAGGCGACAGTGCACATCGTGGACGACGACCCCATGGTGCGCGAGGCCACCCGTCGCCTGTTCGAGGCCGAGGGATCGAATGTGGTCACCTACCCGTCGGCCGAGGCATTTCTGGCCGCTCCCCGTCCGGGCGCCAGGGCCTGTCTGGTCATCGACGACCGGTTGCCCGGCATGGGCGGTGTGGCGCTGCTGGAGGCCTTGCGGGCGGAGCGCTCGTCCCTGCCTGCGGTGATGCTGACGGGAAGTGGCGACACGGCCATGGCCGTGAGCGCGATGAAGGCGGGCGCCGCGGATCTGATCGAGAAACCGGCCAGCGCGGCGGATCTCCTGGCCAGCATCGGGCAGGCCCTCGACCAGGCGATCGACGATCGCGCCCGTCACGGTGCCCGGCGCATCGCGCTGAAATCCTTCGCCGATCTCACGCCGCGCGAACGCGAGGTTCTGGCCAGGGTGCTGGAGGGCGCGCCGAACAAGATCATCGCCGCCGACCTCGGCATCAACCAGCGCACGGTCGAGAACCACCGGGCGGCGGTGATGCGCAAGACCGGAGCCACCTCGCTGCCGGACCTCGTCCGGCTGGCGCTGGCAGCCGGACTGCCGGGCGTCTAGGCCAGGGCGAGGCGGAGAAGTGTCGGGGCCACGGCGAGAGTGCATCCGCGCTGCCCCTGACTTCGGACGAAGTCACTGCCGCGCGGCGGAGGCAACACCGCATGTTAGCGTCAAGGCGGGCGATGCCGGGCATGATGCCGGGACGGCGCCACAACAGGTGCGCCCAGCCTCGAGGGACCTCGGATGAAATTCACCATCCCGCGCACGATGCGCCGGGCGATGCGGCTTGCCCGCGCGGGCAAGCCGCGGTCCTCCGCAAGGGCAATGCAGCGGGCTGTAGGTGCCGCAATGATCAAGACCACGCTTGAGACACTGTCGACCCTGCAGGCCATGACGCCGGGCAAGCCGACCGTCGCGATAAAGCACCGCAAGCCGCCTGCAAAGGCACGGCGCAAAGCGGCATCCCGGGCTGGCGCGAAGGTGGACCGGCGTCTGAGCGCCGTGGTGAAGCAGCTGCGCGCGGCGCGGTCATCGCTGCCCGCCCGCCTGCTGCTCGATCGTGTCCCCACGCCTTCGCGCCCGCCGCCTATACCCCGGGGCGCACAGTATCTGGACCGTACCTATCGCGGTCGCGCCGGGACCCGCGACTTCAAGCTCTTCCTGCCGGCCGGGCAATCGCAGGGGCCGACGGGCCTGATTCTGATGCTGCACGGCTGTTCACAGACTTCCGCCGACTTTGCGACCGGCACCGACATGAACGCGCTGGCCCAGAAGCACGGTCTGGCGGTCGCCTGGCCGGAGCAGACCTGCGACCACAACGGTGCGTCCTGCTGGAACTGGTTCGTGCCCGTCAACCAGGCCCGCGGCAGGGGAGAGCCGGCGATCCTTGCCGGCCTGACCCGCGCTCTGATGCGGGAGTTCGGGTTGGACCGACAGGCCGTGTTCGTCGCCGGCCTGTCCGCGGGCGGGGCGATGGCGGTGATCGTGGCCGAGACCTATCCGGATGTCTTCTCGGCCGTGGGCGTGCATTCGGGGCTTGCGCGCGGGGCTGCCAGCGATGTCATGTCGGCGCTCTCCGCCATGCGCAGTGGCGGCACACCGGGGGCCGCGCGGGCACGCAGACCAGCGGCGGCGGGCAGCCGTGCCCCCGCCCGCCGGATCGTCTTTCACGGCGATGCCGACAGTGCCGTGCACCCCTCCAACGCGCCGCAGATCGTGCTGGCCGCGGTCGGACCCCGGACCCCGGCCCGGGTGACGCCCGCCGAGGCAGCAGGCCGGAGCTATCTGCGCACCGAGTATGCGTTGCCCGACGGAACGGTCGATGTGGAACTCTGGCAGGTCGCGGGCGCAGGCCACGCCTGGTCGGGGGGTAAGGCCGGCGGCTCCTTCACCGATTCGCGCGGGCCCGACGCGTCGGCGGAAATGGTGCGGTTCTTTCTGGCCCGGCCTCGCTGACGGCGCGCGCGCCAGGGAACGTCCCCTGCGCTGCGGCGTTGTCCATGTACGACCCGCCGCACGATCCGAATACCGGGGTGCGCTGCGTTGACCCCGTCATTGATCGACACCGCGCCAAGACCTTCGCGGCGCGAGCGGAGCGGCGATCCACGACCCTGCAGGGGGCCCCTGCGCTCAGAGTTCCCGGCCCCTCCGGGAACAGGGAGAACATCATGACACCCACCACAACCACACCCACCGGCGCGTCCGGCGGCGGCACCCACGCCTTTGCCCGCGACGGGTATGCCAAGGCGGCAGTCCACGAGCTGAAGTCGTCGGATCTGGAAGGCGCCAAGGTCTATGGCCGCGAGGACGAGTCCATCGGCTCGGTCAGCGCGCTCAAGATCGGATCGGAGGGCCGGATCACCGCGGCCGTGATCGATGTCGGCGGTTTCCTCGGCATCGGCGCGCATTCGGTGCTGGTCCCCTTCGGCGACCTCACGGTGCTGCGGGCAACCGGCGGGTCCGATGTGCGCGTTCACATGGACACCACCAAGGACAAGCTGAAGGCTATGCCGCATCACGGCGGTTGACGCCAGATCTGGGCCAGAATGAGGAGGCCACGCACCCGGGGTGCGTGGCCTTTCCCGTTGCCGTGGTAGGCTGCGAGGCCACGCATGGCCCCGCAGGAGTGCTTCAGTTCATCGCCTGGTACTGCGGCAGGGCCTCGATCTGCTTCTTGGTGGCATCCACGTAGATGCGCATGTCGGTGGCGCGGTCGTTCGAAAAGATCGTCAGATCGTCGAAGCGCACCGACACCTGGTGCGAGCCTATCCCCAGGAAACCGCCGAAATCGATGATCAAGTTCGTGATCGCCCCGTCAGCATCGAGGACCAGCTTTTCGACCGTCCCCACAGATGTGTCTGACGGGTCATACACCGTCGCGCCGACCAGCATTTCGGTCGTGACGCGCGTCGCATCGACCAGATTGTACCCGTCGCGGGTCATCTCCGGCCGGTCAAGTGACGTGCGGTTGGTCGTGGCCGCGCCGGTCCGGTCCATCGGCCCGCCGTCTATCATCGACGAACGGTCATAGGCAGGGGAGCCTTCGAGCATCTCCGCTGCGACATTCACGATGACATGCATCTGCGCGCGATCTTCGGGATCGGAGGCGAACGTCACCTGATCCATCGTGACCGCCACATCGCGCTCGCCCATGCCAAGAAAGCCGCCGACGCCGATCACGATGGCGCGGACCTGACCGTCATGCGACAGCACGATCTCGTTGATCTGGCCGATGTTGTCCATTTCGTCCAGATCGGCCCGGCTGACCGTAGCCATGGCCCCGGTTCTTGCTGCCGAAGCGTCTGCGGATACCCGACGCGCATGGACATCATGGCCCATCAGTTCGGATGCGAAGAGGTCGGATTGGTCCCGCTGGCTCAGAAACCCCGCCATGCTGGCGCTCTGGCTCTGCGTCGCGCGCTCGGGAGCGGGCGTGCTCTGGGCCAGAATCGCAGAAGGCAAGCCAAGCGCCAGCGCAAGCGCGGTGGTTGAAAGAAGCCGTTTCATCGAAAGTCCTCCGCGGGCAAGGGGCAGATCGACAACCGATCGCGTGTTTGCCCGACACGAGGACAACGCGCGGTAGCAGGGCGCGTTCCCTTATTCCCGATGAACGGTCCGGACCCGGCGGCTCCTTTGAAGGCGGCGGAGGGAGGGGCCGTGCCCGACCGCAACCTGCAAGTGGAAAAGTCTCGTGACAGGTGGGCAGGCATGGGCCGTCACCAACATGCATCAGTCCGGTCACCGCCAGGCAGCGGTATCCTCTTCCTGCCCGATGTCGGCCCGGCTGTGCCAGCGCGCCTGTCAGGGGCCTGTCGGACATGACGCAGGCCCACCGCTGCCCCGCCACGGTGGAACGCGTCCGGGACGGAAGTTGTTGAAGGGGAGACCAGCGTCGCCGGAACGGCGGCCTGCCATGTCCAGAAAGGACCTGTACATGAATTGGGATCGGATCGAGGAAGAATGGACCACGATGACCCGCCGCATCCGAGCGGACTGGCGGGATGGCCCGGCAGGCAGGAACGCGCCTCGCAGCGTGCGTGAAGCGATGCCGACCTGGTCCGCGACACCGGTTGATTCAGGCCCGGACGAAAAGGGGTCTGAAAACAGTAGCCTGCCGACCTTGCGGTGATCCTCCGAGCCGCAGGCCAGCGTTCTCTGGCCGGGTCAGGGGCAGGAGTATCGCTCTGGCCCGGCACTGCCCGCAGGCGTGCGCGCTCAGCTCTGTGGCGAGACAGCACGGTCATCCGCGCGGACCTGTTCGGCGCCGAGCGCCTCGAACATCATGCAATCTCCCTTGCGCAAGCCCAGCGGGTCACGCGTCGGCGCATGCGCGTGATGCCGCTTGCCGCAAGGGTCGGCGACAACGCCGATGTCCTCCTTGCCGCCTATCGCTCCTGCGCGCAGGCGGTGCGGGCGCGACAGACGATCACCCCTGCCGCGGAATGGCTGCTGGACAACTTCCACATCATCGAGCAGCAGCTGCTACAGATCCGGGGCGACCTTCCGCCCGGTTATTATCGCCAGCTGCCGAAACTGGCCGAGGGGCCGCTTGCCGGGTATCCGCGCGTCCTCGGCCTCGCCTGGGCCTATGTCGCCCACACCGACAGCCTGCTCAATCCACCGGTCCTGGCCCGCTTCGTGCGTGCCTATCAGACGGTCGAGCCGCTCACCATCGGCGAGCTGTGGGCGGTGGCAATCACCCTGCGCATCGTGCTGATCGAGAACGCGCGCCGGCTGTCGGACGAGATCGTGGCGGCCCATGCAGAGCGTGACGCGGCAGACAGGCTGGTCGATGGCCCGCTCGTCACGGACGACGGGCGCGGCCCCGCGACCGCTGCCCGATCCTCGCCCACGCTCCGGCTGGCGCAGGCGGTCGCCCCGCTGGAGGGCGCGCCGCTGCCCGAGATCCTGGCTGCCCGGATCGCCAAGCGCCTGCGCGGCTGCGACCCGACCGAGACCCCCCTCTGCGGCTGGCTCGACGACCGGCTCGCCGCACAGGGCATGACGCGGGACGCGGTGATCCTGCACGCCCAGCAGCGGCAGGGCGCCTCCAACGTCACCATGCGCAATGTCGTCACCAGCATGCGCCTGATCTCCGAGATGGACTGGCAGGACTTCTTCGAGGAGGTCAGCCCGGTCGACGCGCAACTGCGCGCGGCGTCGGACTTCGCCGCGCTCGATTTCTCGACGCGCAACCTCTATCGTAACGCGATCGAAACGCTTGCGCGCGGCTCGGGGAAGCCGGAGGCAGAGGTCGCCGGAGCCGCGCTGGCGCTCGCCGCCGGGGGCGAGGGGGAGGCCAACCGCGACCCCGGCCACTGGCTGATCGGGCCGGGACGCGGGACGCTGGAGAGCTGCATCGGCTACGGTGCGCGGCCGGGATTGCGCGCCCGGCGCCTTGTCGCGCGGGCGGGCCTGACGGGGTATCTGGCCGCCATCGGCCTGGCCTCGCTGGCCATCCTGGCGCTGGCACTGTGGCTGTCGGGGGCAGAGGGCTGGGCCGCGCTGGCGTTGGCCGTCGCGGGCCTGGCTCTTGCGCTGGAGGCGGGCAATGCGCTCGTCAACCTCGCGGTCACACGGTCGGTCGCCCCGCAGCGCCTGCCGGGGATGGAGCTGGCCGCGGGGGTGCCGCCTGACCTGCGCTGCCTCGTCGCTGTGCCGATCCTGCTGGCCAATGCCGAGGAGGTCGCCGCCGCCATCGTCCAGCTGGAGGTGCACCACCTGTCCAGTACCGAAGGCGCGCTGCATTACGCGCTGCTGTCCGACGGGCCCGATGCCACCACCGAGACCGCGCCAAAGGACGCCGCGATGATCACGCTCGCCAGGGCCGAAGTCGCCCGCCTGAACGCGGCGTACCCATCGCCCGGTGGCGACCGCTTCCTGTTCCTGCATCGCCGGCGCCTGTGGAACCCCTCCATGGGCGTCTGGATGGGGTGGGAGCGCAAGCGCGGCAAGCTGGCAGAGCTGAACCGCCTGCTGCGCGGGGCGACCGACACGAGCTTCCTTGCGCCCGCGGCTGTGCCGCAGGACGTCCGCTTCGTCATCACGCTGGACGCCGACACGCGGTTGATGCGCGACACGGTGCGTCGGCTGGTCGGCAAGATGGCGCATCCGCTGAACCGGCCGCGCCTCGACCCCGCGTTGGGGCGGGTGACGGCAGGTTACGGCATCCTGCAACCCCGCGTCACACCGGCCCTGCCGGTCGGCCCCGAAGGCTCGCCGTTCCAGCGCATCCACGCCAGTCACGCGGGGATCGACGCCTATGCCGCGGCGATCTCGGACGTCTATCAGGATCTGTTTGGCGAGGGATCCTTTACCGGCAAGGGCATCTACGATGTCGACGCCTTCGCCGCGGCGCTGTCCGGGCGGGTGGCGGACAACACCATGCTCAGCCACGACTTGTTCGAGGGCATTTTCGCGCGCGCGGGCCTCGTCTCGGACATCGAGGTGGTCGAGGATTTCCCCGCGCGCCACGACGTCGCCGCCCGCCGACAGCACCGCTGGGTGCGCGGGGACTGGCAGCTTCTACCCTGGCTGGTCGGGCGGGGGGCAATGCCCGCGCTCGGCCGCTGGAAGATCATCGACAATCTGCGCCGGTCGCTGACGCCGCCACTGACGCTGGCGGCGCTGGCGGCGGGCTGGCTGCTGCCTCTGCCGGTGGCGGTGGGCTGGACGCTGGCGGTGCTGGCGATGCTCGCGCTGCCGCATCTGCTGCCGCTGCCCTTCGTGTTGCTGCCTGGCCGGGCCGGGATCACGGCGCGCAGCCATGTCGCGGCGCTGGGTGCGGACGCGCGTGCGGCGCTGGCGCAGATCATGCTGGCGGTCACCTTCCTGCCCGACACCGCCCTGCGGATGGGCGACGCGATCCTGCGCACCGCCTGGCGGCTGGGTGTGTCGCGCCGCAACCTGCTGGAATGGGTGACGGCGGCGCAGACGACGAAGGGTGACCAGCCCGGTGCGTACCGGCGCATGGGTTTGGGTATCACGCTTGGCCTCGGCGTGGCGGGCGGGGCGGCGGCGCTCAACCCCGCGGTCGGGCCGCTGGTGCTGCCCTTCGCCCTGCTGTGGCTCGCCAGCCCCGCCGTCGCCCACCGCATCAGCCAGCCCGCGCCGCTGCACCGCCGAGGCCCCCTGACGCAGGCGGACACACAAGGCCTGCGGCTGATCGCTCGCAGCACCTGGCGCTATTTCGAGACCTTCGTCACCGCGGCCGACAACTTCCTGCCGCCCGACAACTTCCAGGAAACCCCCGGCCCGGCGCTGGCGCGGCGCACCTCTCCGACGAATATCGGCATGTATCTTCTGTCCGTGACCGCGGCGCATGATCTGGGCTGGATCGGGCGGGCCAATGCCCTGACGCGGCTGGAGCGGACGCTGGCCACCATGCAGCGCATGCCCCGGTTCCGGGGCCATCTGCACAACTGGCACGCCACCGACGACCTGCGCGTGCTGGAGCCGGGCTATGTATCCTCGGTCGACAGCGGCAATCTGGCCGGGCACCTGATCGTGGTGGCGCAGGCCTGCGCCGAATGGCGGGCGGCGCCCACCAGGGGTGCGGACTGGCGCGCCGGCCTACTCGATGGCCTGCGGCTGGCCGAACGCGCGCTTGCCGTCGCGCCCGACCCGGCGCTGGACGATCTGCTGGCGGGCCTGGCAAAGGCGCTGGCGGAGGGTGCGCCGCTCGACCGGTTGCTGTCGCTGGCCGAGGGCGCCGCGGCGCATGCCCGTGCCGCCTGCGATCCCGCCTCGGACGAGGCCTTCTGGTGCGAGGCCATGCGCGCGGGGCTGGCCGGCCACGTCGCCGACCGCAATCTGGATCTCGGCCCCCGCCTTGCCGCGGTCGAACGCACCGCCCGCGCGGTCGCGACCGGCATGGACTTCGCATTTCTGCTCGACTGCGACAAGAAACTCCTCTCCATCGGCTTTTCGCTGGCCACAAACCGGCTGGACCACAGCTGCTACGATCTTCTCGCCTCGGAGGCGCGGCTGGCAAGCCTCGTCGCCATCGCCAAGGGCGACGTGCCGACCCGCCACTGGTTCCGCCTGGGCCGTGCGGCGACCCCGCTGGGCGCGGGCTCGGCGCTGGTCTCCTGGTCGGGAAGCATGTTCGAATACCTGATGCCGTCCCTCGTGCTGCAGGAACCGATGGGTTCAACACTGGAGGAAACTGGCCGCCGCATCGTTGCCCGCCAGCGCGCCTATGCCGAGACGCTGGGTATCCCCTGGGGCGTGTCGGAATCCGCCTACAACGCCCGCGATCTGGAGATGACGTATCAGTATTCCAACTTCGGCGTGCCCGGGCTGGGGCTGAAGCGCGGCCTGGGCGCGGACCGTGTGGTCGCGCCCTATGCAACGGCGCTGGCGGCCATGGTCGACCCGGCGGCCGCGCTGCGCAACTTTGCCCGGCTGGCAGCGCTGGGGGCCGAGGGGTGGTTCGGCTTCTACGAGGCGGTGGATTTCACCCCAACGCGCCTGCCGGCCGGGGCCGACCGCGCCATCGTGCGCAGTTTCATGGCCCATCACCATGGCATGACCATCGCCGCCATCGCCAATTGCGTGCAGGACAGCCGCCTGCGTGCACGCTTCCACGCCGAGCCGATGATCCGGGCGGTGGAGTTGCTGCTGCAGGAGCGGGTGCCGCGCGATGCCACCGATGCGCCGCCTCGCGCGCGCGAGGTGCTCGCCACCGCGCCCGAACCCGCCTCCCAGCCGGTGGTCCGCCGGTTCCCCGCCCCGGCGGAGGCCGCACCCACGGCGCATCTGCTGTCGAACGGCACCTATGGGGTCGTTCTGACGCCCAAGGGGGCGGGCTACAGCCGCTGGCGCGACCTGGCGGTGACGCGCTGGCGCGACGATCCGACTACGGCGGCGCAGGGGGCGTTCATCTTCCTGCGCGACCGGGCGTCGGGCGCGCTCTGGTCGGTGGGCGTACAACCCACCGGCGCCGATCCTGCCCGCCACGGGGCGGTGTTCAGCGAGCACCACGCCGCCTTTACCCACCAGACCGATGACCTGACGACCCTGACCGAGGTCGTCGTCTCGGCCGAGGACGACGCCGAGGCGCGGCGGGTGACGTTGACCAACACCGGCCGCCGGGCGCGCGAGATCGACCTGACCTCCTATGCCGAGCTGGTGCTGGCGCCGCTGGCGGCCGATGTGGCGCATCCGGCGTTCTCCAAGCTGTTCGTCGTGACCGACTACCTGCCCGAGCTGGGCGTGATAGTCGCCACGCGCCGCCGCCGGTCCCCCACCGAGCCCGAGGTCTGGGCCGCCCACATCGCCGTGGTCGAGGGGGCGGAGGCCGCGCCGATCCAGATCGAGACGGACCGGGCCAGGTTCGTCGGCGCGGGCGGCAGCATCGGCCGGGCGGCCATGGCCACAGCGCCGCTGTCGCAGAGCATCGGCACGGTGCTGGACCCGATCTTTGCCATCCGCCGGTCGGTGGTGGTGCCCGCGGGGGGGGTGGCGCGGGTGACCTTCTGGACCATGGTCGCCGACGACCCGGATGTGCTCCTTGACCTGGTGGACCGCCACCGCGACCCTTCGGCCTTTGGCCGGGCGGTCACGCTGGCCTGGACGCAGGCGCAGGTGCAGCTCCGGCATCTGGACATCACCCACGCCGCGGCGGCCGATTTCCAGCGCCTCGGCGGCATGCTGATCCGGGCGGACGCCCGGTTGCGGGCGCCCGCCGCCACCATCCTGGCCGGGGCGGGGCCTCAGTCTGCGCTGTGGCCCCATGCGATCTCGGGCGATCTGCCCATCATCCTGTTGCGCATCGAGGATGCAGAGGACGCGCCAAGATTGCAGGAGGTTCTGGCGGCCCATGAATACCTGCGGATGCGGCAGCTTGCCGTCGATGTGGTGGTGCTGAACGACCGCGCGGCCTCCTATATGCAGGATTTGCAGACCATGATCGAGGTCGCGGTGCGCTCGGCCCGGTCGCGGCCGCGCGCGCAGCCGCCCGAGGGGATGGCCGACGGCGCGGTACATGTGCTGCGCAGCGACCTGATCGGGCCGGAGGCGCGGGCACTGCTGCTGGCTGTGGCCAGTGTGGTGCTGGTCGCCGGCCGGGGCAGCATCGGCCAGCAGATCGACGCGGCGCCCGCCGCCACCCCGCCGCGACGGCGGGCGCTCGCCCGCCCGCAAACCGCAGGGCCGTCCGCCCCAGCCTTCGACACCTCCAGGCTGGAGTTCTTCAACGGCACCGGCGGCTTTGCTGACGGCGGGCGCGAATACGTCACCGTCCTGCGCGATGGGCAGACGACGCCAGCCCCCTGGATCAACGTGATCGCCAACCCGGGCTTCGGCTTTCAGGTCTCGGCGCTGGGCGCGGGCCATGTCTGGGCCGTCAACAGCCGCGAGAATCAGATCACGCCCTGGTCGAACGACCCCGTCATGGACCCGGCGGGCGAGGCGATCTTGCTGCACGACCTCGACAGCGGCGCGACCTGGACGCCGACGGCTCGACCGATCCGCGACAGCGGCCTCTATGTCGCGCGCCACGGATTCGGCCACAGCACTTTCGAGCATGCCGCCAACGCGATCGACGCGCGGATGGTGCAGTTCGTGCCGCTGGAGGACCCCGTCAAGATCACCCGCCTGACGCTGCGCAATACCACCGACCGCCCGCGTCCGCTGTCGGTGACCGCCTATGTCGAATGGGTGCTGGGGCCGTCGCGCGGAGCGACCCTGCGCCATGTCATCACCGAGGCCGACCCGGAGACCGGCGCCATCCTTGCCCGCAACCCGTTCTCCCTCGCCTTCGCGGGACGCGTGGCCTTCGCCGATCTGGGCGCCGGCACCGCCAGCCACAGCGCCGACCGGGCCGAGATCCTCGGCGTCGGCGGCGGCATGGCAAACCCCGAGGGGATCGGGGCCGCGCCCCTGTCCGGCCGAACCGGCCCCGCGCTCGACCCCTGCGCCGCCCTGCAACGCCGCATCGTGCTGGCCCCGGGCGAGAGCGTGGAGGTGCTGTTCCTGCTGGGCCAGGCCGACAGCCGCGAGGCAGCGCGCGAATTGATCCTGCGCCATCGCGCCACCGACCCCGAGGCGACGCTTGCCGAAGTGACGGAACACTGGGCAGACCTGCTGGGCGCAGTTCAGGTGACCTCGCCCGACCGCGCGATGGACATCATGCTGAACGGCTGGCTGCTCTATCAGACGCTCGCCTGCCGGATCTGGGCGCGGGCGGGGTTCTATCAGGCCAGCGGCGCCTACGGCTTCCGCGACCAGTTGCAGGACGGCATGGCGCTGGCCGCCCTGCGGCCGGACCTGACGCGGGCGCATCTGCTGCGTGCGGCCGCGCGCCAGTTCCCCGAAGGCGATGTTCTGCACTGGTGGCTGCCGCATTCGGGCCAAGGCGTGCGCACCCGGATCTCGGACGACCGGGTCTGGCTGGGCCATGCGGTGGCGCAGTATGTGGCGGTGTCCGGCGATGCCGACGTGCTGGACGAGGAGGTGCCCTTTATCGAGGGCCCGGCGCTGCTGCCGGGCGTGCATGACGATTTCTTCCTGCCCAGCGTCTCGGACCAGAGCGCAAGCCTGTTCGAACACTGCGCGCGGGGCCTCGATCAGGCGATCTCGCTGACCGGCGAGAACGGCATGCCGCTGATCGGCACAGGCGACTGGAATGACGGCATGAACCGCGTGGGCGAGAGGGGGCGCGGCACCTCGGTCTGGCTGGGCTGGCTGCTGATCGCCACCATCGAGGCAATGGCGCCGCTGGCGCGGCCCCGCGACCTTGCGCGGGCCGAACGCTGGCGCCGCCACGCCGAGGCGGTGCGGCAGGCCATAGAACGCGAGGGCTGGGACGGCGCCTGGTATCGCCGCGGCACCTATGACGACGGCACGCCACTGGGGTCGGCCGCATCCCGGGAATGCCGCATCGACAGCATCGCGCAGAGCTGGGCCGTCCTCTCGGGCGCGGCAGATCCCGAGCGCGCCGCGTCCGCCATGGCGTCGATGACCGAACACCTGATCCGCCCCGACCCCGGCCTCGCCCTGCTGTTCGCGCCGCCCTTCGACGCCACCCCGCAGGATCCGGGCTACATCAAGGGTTATCCCCCGGGCCTGCGCGAAAACGGCGGGCAGTACACGCACGCTGCGATCTGGGCGGTGCTGGCACACGCCCGCATGGGCGACGGCGACGCCGCGGGGCGGCTGTTCGCGATGCTCAACCCGATCAACCACGCCCTGACGCCAGAGGATGCCGCCCGCTACAAGGTCGAGCCCTATGTGGTCGCCGCCGATGTCTATGCCAGCGCGCCCCATGCGGGGCGCGGCGGCTGGACGTGGTACACCGGGTCGGCGGCCTGGATGTATCGCGCGGGGATCGAGGGCCTGCTGGGTCTGACCCGCGCAGGCGGGGACCTCGTCCTGAACCCCTGCTTTCCGAAAGCCTGGCCGCGGATGTCCGCCACCGTCACGATCGGCAGAACCCGGCTGGCAATCACCATCGACAACCCCGGCCGGACCGGCCACGGCATTGCCACGGCGACGCTGGATGGCGCGCCCCTTCACCCGGCAGACGGGCGGCTGACCGTCAAGCTCTCGGGCGGATCGCACCGTCTGGCCGTCACCCTGAGTCCTGTCCCTTCGCCCCCGGTCATGTGAGGCGGACCGCGCCGTTGCCGCGCCGGCCAGCGGGGCCTGGTTTTCACCGCCCCGACAGCACTTGACGGACCTTCACCCGGCCCCCGCGAAACCCGTCGACCCCAAGCCGGCCCGACGCGGTGCTCTGCGCGCGGAAAGCCCAAGTATTTTTGATTTCAAGCTAATTCAGATCAGCCCGGATGATCCGCGTCCCTGCCATTGTCCGGATCATTGGGGGGAGTCAGTCGCGCACATGCATGGCCGGGGCTCTCCATCAAGGGGGATGCACGATGGGCGGATATGGAAGGACTATCGCGATTGCCATCACGGCGGCAGCGCTGACACTGGCGGGGTGCACCAATCCCGACGGTTCGTACAACCAGCCCGGGACCGGCGCGACCATCGGCGGGCTGACCGGGGCCGCAGCAGGCCAGGTCATCGGCGGCAATACCCGGGCGACGGTCATCGGCGGCGCGGTCGGAGCGGCCGTCGGCGGCGCCATCGGGGCGCAGATGGCAGCGCAGGAACGGGAGTTGCGAAGCTCGCTTGCCGGCACCGGAGCCGACATCACCAACACCGGATCCCAGCTTCGGGTCATCCTGCCGGAGGCGGTCACGTTCCGCACCGCGTCGTCGGTGGTCGATCCGGGGTTCCGTCCGGCGCTGCGAGCGGTATCGGACAGTCTGCGGCAGCATCCGGCCTCGACGGTCCGCGTGGTGGGGCACACCGACAATGTCGGCTCGGCGGCCTACAACAACCAGCTCAGCCAGGAGCGGGCGATGGCGGTGGCGCGCGAGCTCATCGCCGCCGGGACCGCCGCGTCGCGGATCACGGTCTCCGGGCGCGGCTTCTACGAGCCGATCACGTCCAATGCGACCGCCGCCGGCCGGGCGCAGAACCGCCGGGTCGAGATCGTGATCACACCGACCAACTGAACTCAGAAGTCGGTTGCGACAGTGGCGAGGGCCGGGGGCAACCCCGGCCCCATCGCTTTTCCGGGGGTCATGGATCGTGGCGACACTAATCCGTGCGACGCCAACCTACGTCAGTACCACCCGCGAGAAGCGTCGGTAGGGTGTTCATGACGGCACCATATTCCGCCGTCGGTTGTCTGTTTCAAGCGACGGCGAGGCTTCCCTGCTCGGCAACCGGGCACTGGTCCGGCCCGGCAGGGAGGCTTCGTCAATTCGGGCAGACCCAGCAAGGACGAAGCCCATGGACGCGAAATCCCCCGTACCCGGCACCGCCGAGAAGATGAAGTACGTCAAGGCGGCCTGGGACAAGGCGCCCGCCGGACCGAAGAAGGACGCCGCGCTGAAGCATTATCAGGCGGCCGAGAAGGCCATGGCCGCAAAGCACGACAGCGAGTGCAGCCGCGAACTGGACGCAGCCGCCCGCGCGCTGGCATAAGCGTCCGCACTGACCTTCCCCGGCTGGACCTGCCGGGGAGGGCACTCAGCGCAGCAGCGGGCCGTCCTGATCGAGATAGCCGGTGTCGAACGCGGCGACCTTCTTGAGCCTGTCGAAATCGTCGAAGTCCACGCGCCCGTTCCGGAAGGTCACGAGGCCCTCCTCGCGCAGGTGGCGCAGCACGCGGTTGACATGCACCGCGCTCAGCCCCAACGCATCGGCGAGGTGATATTGCGTCAGCGGGCAATCGAAACCGGTCCGGTCGCCCGCCCCCACGAGGGCCAGCCGCGCCCCGAGTTCCAGCAGGAAATGCGCCATGCGCTCCTCAGCCGAACGCCGACCGACGTTGACCAGATGCTCCACCACCACCGCCTCGTCGCGCGATGCCGCCCAGAGGACGGCGGTGGCCAGACGCGGGGCCTCGGCAAAGGCATCCAGGATGTCCGGGGCCAGGACCTCGGTCGCCTCAATGCGGGTTATGGCCTCGATGGAATGATCGGCGGTCCGGAAAAGGATGCTGCGCAGCCCGAGGAAGTCGCCGGGGATATGAAAATCGACGATCTGCCGCCCGCCATCCGGCAGAAGCTTGTAGGAGTACGCCCAGCCTTCGGACAGGATGAAGGCCGAGGCCCTGCCCTGCCCCTCATGGATCAGCTCGTGACCGGACTGAAAGCTCCGTCGGCGCCTGTGCAGGCGCGCCAGAGTCTCCAGATCGGCGCCCGACAGGGCGACATAGGCCGCGAGCTTTCGTGTCAGCGGGCTTTGCAGCATCAGCATGGGAAAGGCTCCGGTGAGGATGGGCTGTCTGTCGCGCAGCTGCCGAGGGGCCGAAAAGAAGCGCCTGACACTGCTCTCGATCAGTCACGACCGTCAGGGAACGCCTATGCTACCGGAACGTTCCATGCGGTCGACGCAGATCCGAATCGTTTCCCAGGAATTGAAGGCGCAGCCGATCATGACCGTTCCCAACGACATCGCCGGAACCGCCGCACTCGCCATCTGCGAGTCGCTCCTGCTCGCGCTCAATGACCACAATATCCTGCCCGAGAGGGAGATCGTCGGCGTCCTGAAGGATGCCGCCGCAGCGCACGAATTCGCCCCGCCGGGCGAAAAGGATGCGCTGAACGCCGCCGTGGCCGCGCTGATCAACAACATCCTCGCAGGCGGCAACTCGGTGCGTCGGCGCTGAGCGAACCGACGCGAAAGGAGACGGGGCGCGTCCCGTCTCCTTACCCGGCCTTGTCCGAGCAGGCCGGGGGCCTGACCGTCAGGGGCGCGTCACAGGCGGCCGGTCAGCACCAGCACGATCAGGATCACGAGGATCAGGCCGATGGTGCCGCTGGGCGCATAGCCCCACGAGCGGCTGTGGCTCCAGGTGGGCAGCACCCCGAGGAGCATCAGGACGAGAATGACGATGAGAATGGTGCCGAGCATGGTGGTGTCCTTTCGGGATCGTCACGGATGACGGCCCCGCCGCGCGAGGGTGTCGCGGCGGGGCCATCCGGCAATGGCATCATCCCTTGCGGGCGGCATCCTTCGCCTTGGCGGGTGCCTTGTGGAACGCCGCGTCGGTCTGGCTGATCTTGCCTGCGGCTTCGCGGGACTTGTATTCGCTCGGCACCCTGGCGCCCTTCGGGGCGCCGGTTCCGGCCTTCTTCTTCTTGTTCTTCTCCATTGGAACCGACCTTTCGCTGCGTTTCGGTGTCGTGGGCCTCAGGCCTTGCGCAGGTCGTCCTTCGCCTGACCGTAGGTCTTCTGAACCTTGCCTTCGACCTTCTCGATCTTGCCCTCGACCTCAAGCGCCTTGTCGCCGGTCAGCTTGCCAAATCCTTCCTTGACGGCGCCTTCGGCCTGCTTCGCGGTTCCCTTGATGCGATCCTTGTCCATGATCCGAGTTCCTTCTCCGGGGGGAGGCGCCGCGCGCCGGCCGAAGAATCGGGCGGCCGCAAGCGCCATGGACGTCATTCTCGCCGCTTGCCGACCAAGCGGCACTAACTCGCATCAGTATGTCAATCGGCACTGAATCGTGCCCCCTTATCGGCGTCCATGTTTGGATGCCCCCTTCGACGCAAGGATTTTCTGACCTTCTGAGCATGTGATCGGATGCGGTCATGTTTCAGGCCTCTGAGGTGCGGCCGTGACATGCCGCGGGCCGGTATGGTGATGCGCGGACCGGGGTCCAGATCAAAATTGCGAGCTCGGGCGCGTTGGACGCCACTGGTTTTCCCGTTCCGGATCTTGTCGATCATTTGCCCATGCTGGTCGTCGTCCTCCTCACATCGCCGACGCTCCGGCGGCCGCGGTCAGCAGACCGCGCCGACCGGATCCCGGTAGTCCTCGTTGCGCGAGAGCATGGCCCAGACCATCCGGGCCATCTTGTTGGCCAGGGCGATCGCGACCAGCATGCGCGGTTTCCGGGCCAGCATGCGGGAGAGCCACGACCCGGGCCTGCCGCCATCGCGCCCTCGCCAATGCACGACGGACATCGCCCCCACGATCAACTGAGGTGGTCCCCGTTTTCTGGACAGATTTGCGGCGTTGCTAAGCTTGCCTGTTGATCATGCCGCCGCCTTCAGGTCTTGGCCCTGATGGGCCTCAACCGGTGTCCTTCCGCCAAGCGCCGAATG
>NZ_JAMYDV010000026.1 GCF_024128855.1 Rhodovulum tesquicola | reverse complement strand
CTATATCGCGGCAACCCTCCGCAAGATCCTCGACCAGCACATGCAGAGCGATATCGCCGAGCTTATGCCCTGGAACTTCGCTGAATAGTCACGCGGCAAGCCGAAGGGTGGTCAGGCTGCGCTTACGTTCGTGGCCGATATGGGTGATCTGTCCGACGCGCAGCGCGCTGCCTGGACGGCACATCGCGCGCTACTGGACGAGATCGAGACAACCCGCATGACCCGCAGCTACAAGATGCTGGTCTTGCGCGCGATGATCGAAGCGGGAGCCTTCCCAGGCCGGATCGCTCTGACCGATCTTGTGGAGCGCGTTGCCCGTTTGGCTCGTCGCAACCCGCAGATCAAGGCGGATCTGAGTGTCGATCCGGACGACGCGCCCCGGCTGCGCGCGGTCCTGATGCAGCAACCGCTGAAAATACTGGCCGAGACGGACTGGTTCCAGTTGGGCCCGGGCACGTTCGAGACCACGTTTGCCGAGGGCGAGACCGCGGCACTCACCGCGCTCGCCTCGGAACTCGTGGACTGGCGGCTCCTGCGATATCTCCAGGCGCGGGATGTGACCTATGACATGCCCGAGGGCACCGGTCTGGCGGAAGCCGCCGAAGGTGCTGCCTCCGCTCCAATAGCCCCAGCCAAGGGTCTGACCCTCTGGCACGAATATCAACGCGACCAGATCGCGCCGCATTTCGGGGCGGTGTTCAACACGGGGTCTTGGAACGCCGGTATCGTGGTCCTGAAGGGCGTGCGGGCGATGATCCTTCTGGTAACGATGGACAAGGGCAGCATGTCCACAGGCCACCACTACGCCGACCAATTCGCGAGCCCCACGCGCTTTGTCTGGCAAACCCAGACCAGCACACGCCGCGACGACATGCGCGGTCGCATCATCTCGGGCGCAGAACCTGGCTGGACGGTTCACCTGTTCCTTCGAAAATCGAAACTGCGCGATGGGCGCGCAGCCCCGTTCCGCTACGCTGGACCGGTGCAATTCGCGGGCTGGGAGGGCGAGGCGCCGATAACGGTGCAGTGCGATCTTTCCGAGCCGTTGCCGCAGCAACTGCGGGAGTTGTATGGCGTCCAAGGTTGACGGTCGGCGATCGTAATGGGCCGGGGACGTCGACGCACAGGTCGCCTTCGCACTGGGCGGGTAGCGGTGGTTCGCTGCGGGTGCAAAATGGCTATGTTCCGAACTTGTAATCGGACATTGGGTATCTGAGTGGAGATGCCGTCAGCTTCAGCGCGAATAAAGGAAATGAAACTGTTCAGCATATTTCGAGAAACCCGGCCGTCTAGCCGAGTGGTTGCGTTTCTTGGATTGCACCGCACCAATCGACAAATTCTTTTCCCATAGGAAACTGGACGCGGCTCTTAATGCTTCGTAGCCAATGAGCATACTCGTCCTTTGGTAGACAACTCGCTCCGAAAATGAAGCTTGGCTGCGCCCAAGGCTGTATTTCATGAACACGAGTTTTCCGCGATCTGAAGAAGTTCAGGTCCTTCGCTCTCCAACGGATTAGGTGCAATTGCCTGAGGTCAAGTGTGCCAGATAACGCGTCTAGTTTGCGAATTTGCTCGGCATTGAAAACAATATGCTCTCGCACTGCCAGTTCCAAGAACCATGCTCGCGCACAATCCAGTGGCTGCATGCGAGGGGACAGCAAAAGCTCTGTTACATCAGAGCCCATATTCTCGAACCCAGCAATACCCGAGTCGAGAAACTCCTCAATTAACAGACACACATCTTTAGCAAACGGGACGAGTTCAGAAAGGTTGCTTCGAATGTAGCTTGCCACATCTGCATTCTTTACTAAGCGCATAGCGTGCAAAACGATTCTGATCTGGCCCATATCCCAATATGGTTCGTTCAAGAGGTCTTCGAGCTCCTTTCTGAGGTCTTTCAGCATAAGTGCGTCTAGCGCTTCCTGATCGATTTCTTCTTGACCGTAGGCCGCCCAGAACAGTTTCTCGGTCGCAAATTCTTCCTTGGCATCATCATCCCCAGCTTCGGGTGTGCCCATAGTTGCTATAAATTCGTCCCAATCGAGAATCCTCGTCTTTTGTATATTCAGACTGAGGCCTTCATTTTCCGCAAGCTGTCTTGCAAGATATCCGAGCGCAGCGTACGGGTCCTGACCCTTCTTGATGAAAATCAGCATGTCATCGACATAGCGGGTGTGTTCGTAGCCCTCAGAGATTAGCCCCATATCCGTGTCATTTAGAGCGGCCTCAGCAAGAAGCCTAGAGGCGTTGCTCCCAACCGGCAAGCCAAACGACTGACGACTCCGCCAGTCAGATATAAAATTCTCAATCTTCTTAACGATTTTTGGCTCACCGGAAAGGCTATCGAGAATATTCTCAAGTCGATGTCGATAGACGCGAGAGTAGTAGTCTGAAATATCGGTTCGGATGACATGGCTGTAGTCATTCGAAAACACATTTGCCTCAATAACTTTAAGCCAATGTCGATATGTGCGATCTTCAAAAAAGAGTGCTGAGTCCAATCCAGGTATTTTTCGATATGAAAATGCTCGGTTATTCTCTTTCGCGTCGCGACCTGCTTCGACGCGGTCGAAAATACGCAAAACGAGAGCCGAATATATTACCGTATCGATAGGGAAGGGTTGATGCGCAGTTCTGAATCCGAACTTTGACTTAGGGATTAGAGCCTCTACCAAACTCATAGGGTGATATTGGGTGAGATCTAGCGAACTAAGTTCCTTCGCCACTTCTTCTTTACGATCTTCAAGGAACTTGAGCTCGAACGGGTACGGGAAGATGTCTGTATCGCCATGTGCGATGATATGCTCGATTGCGCACAAATAGTGGTCAGCATCAAGTTTCATGGTTATGACTCCTCGGCACACGGCGCATTTTAAGGCCACGCACTCAAGCGATTGCTCATACTGGCGAATAGACTTGGTGACCTAAAACGTCCTATACAGAACCAGTGGTACGCATATTGCTACGAATGTCCAGAGTGGCGGGCCGCGCCGCGGCGTCTCGAACGTCGGGCCAATGTCGGCTCAGGGCCGACCTCGACGCCGCGGGGTGCCCGCGATTCGGGGTATGCCGCGACGCGACAGAGGTCGGCTCCGAGCCCACGTTGACCCTGGTTCCAGGCATGGATACTGATTGGGAGGGCCGCAAGGCGGCTTCACGGTTGCGTGTCAAAGGGATTTCGAGTGGACAGTCTGGTGTCTGGACAGTGTCTGTGCGGCGCTGTGACGTTTCGCATAACGGGAGAGTTCGAGAGGTTCTTCCTGTGCCACTGCACGCGCTGCCGCAAGGATAGCGGCTCGGCCCATTCGGCAAACCTGTTTTCGTCGACGGCGATGATCACCTGGTTGTCAGGAGATGCAAATATCAGGACCTTCCGGCTTTCCGGATCAAGACATGTGAAGTGCTTTTGCACGATCTGTGGCTCCGCGCTGCCGTTTTCTCAAGCGGACGATGGTGTGCTTGTCGTGCCGGCAGGGTCGCTTGATGGCGAGGTCGGCATGCGGCCCGACGCGCATCTCTGCTTTTCCAGTCGTGCGGATTGGGACAACGATCTCGCGTCCCTCGATAGGTTTGACGAACTTCCGGCTTGAACGGCCGCTCTCTCGGCACGTCCGCTTCGTCCCGCACTGCGGCCTTCGACCTGTCGGACGATGCTGCATGGTGCCACGAAAGGCCGCTTCAGTGAAGCCGCGCCGCGGCGGAGCGAGGCGGTGGTCAATGGCCGCTTGGGGCCGATCGCGAAGCGCTGGCTCTTAACTCATGTGGTCTTCTAACCGCCCCCGCAGATACCGTTCCACCCCGATCGCCAACGAAAAAGCCGGAGCACCAAGCACCAGCGCACCCGCAGACAACGCCGCCACGACCACCATCGCCCCGACAGCAGCCCCAAACACCATCACAACCGCCCAGCTCGCCAGATAGGCCACCCCGCACAGCCCCACCGCCCGGATCACCGGATGCGTCAAGCGCGCGAGGTCGCGCTGCATCCGCTCCAACGTCGCCAGCTGGTGGCGTTGCCACGCATCGCTCTTCTCGATTTCCATCATCATTCTCTCAACAATTCGATCCAGGTGTGGACGTCGTCCATCGGGATTTCCTTCCCTTCCAGGAACGACCGGTACCAGCGCGCGACGATCGCCCCGCGTTTCTCGCTTTTCAGGCGGATGCCGGTCGCGCCAAGGTGGCGGTCCAGCGCCGTCTCGAAACCCTCCAGCGCGGCCAGATCATGGCCCGGGCGCACCGCTTCGACACCCAGCAAGATCCAGTTCAGGTCCACGCCGAACTGGCGGTGCATGTCGACCAGCGCCTCCACCGGGATCGAGCGCTTGCCGGTCTCGTAGCTCTGATAGGCGCGCTGCGACATGCCAAGCGCCTCGGCCATCCGGGCCTGCGACAGGCCAAGCTCGTTGCGCGCGATCGCCATGCGCGCGCCGAGGCCGCCGAGGTAGGTATCCGGACGATTCACCATTCTTGCCATCAAGCAGCTTGCCATGACGCATGAACGCATATAAGCGCACGTTTGTGCGTTAACGCCTGCGTTCCACCATCGAACCACGGCCCGGCACCGCATTCAATGCGTTTTCGTCCATTTGCAGGAAAGGAGAGAGGTTTGTCACAGGAAAAGCTGCTGTCGCCCAAGGAACTTGGCGCCCTTGTGGGGCTCAGCACGGCGCAGATTCGTGCCTTGATGAACGACGGACGGCTCGAATTCGTCGAGATCACGCCCAAGACCCGCCTGCTGACCATGACCGGCTGGGAACGGTTCCAGAAGCGCGCCACGAAGCTGCGCGGGGACGAGAGGGAGAGGGATGGTTCGGTGTCGAGTGTGAACTGATCAGGGGGAGAGCCGATGGGCACGACCAATCTCAACATCAGCGTGATCGACAAGCGCATGCTGAAACAATCCGAAGCCGCCAGTTACACCGGCCTCGCCATCAAGCATTTCAAGGCGAGCTGCCCGGTGCGGCCGGTCGAACTGGCGCGCGGCACGCTGCTGTGGGACCGGCGCGACATCGACCGCTGGATCGACACGATGAAGGCCGACCATGTCGAGATGACGCGCGACGACATCCTGGACCGGCTCTGATGACCCATGTGCGCGTCAAAGGGTTCAAGATATTCAAGGATCGTCACGGCCAGATGCGCTGCTACCACCGCGCCACAGGGCACAAGATCGACCTTGCCGAGGCGCCGTTGGGATCAGCCGAATTCCTCGCCCACTGCGAGACGATCCGCGCCATCACCGTGGCGCAGAAGGAGAAAGGCCCCCGCGCGGGCACGCTGGGCGGGCTGATCAAGGGCTATTTCGAGACCGGGCATTTCGCCAATCTGGCCGAGGCCACGCGCCGCGATTACCGAAAATGCGCCGATTTCCTCGCCCCGATCCGCGACACGCCCGTCCATGTGATCGACACGCCGCTGATCGCAGGCATCCACGACAAGGCCGCGAAAAAGATTGGCTGGCGGCGGGCCAACATGGTGCGCACCCTGCTGAGCGAGGTGTTCCGCCATGCTATCCCGCAAGGCCTGATCGCCGCGAACTACGCCAAGGACGTGATCCCCAAGCGCCGCCCACGCGACCGCGCCTATGCGAACCGGCCATGGACCATCGAGGAGCGCGACATCGTCCTGTCCCGAGCGAAGCCGCATGTGCGGGTGGCGCTGGCGCTGATGATGAATACCGGGCTCGATCCCTCGGATGCCTTGAAGCTGCGCAAGGATCAGATCGACGGCGACACGATCTGGGGCGTGCGTGGCAAGACGGGGGAAGAGGTTGCGATTCCCGTCAGCCCGACCTTGCAGGCAGCCCTCGACAGCATCCCTGCGCATGAGGCGGCTACCGTGCTGGCCAGTTCGCAAGGCGCGGCCTGGACCTACAACGGGTTTTCCACCGTCTGGCATCGCTTCAAGACCGGGCTGGAGGAGGAAGGGCTGATCGCGCCGGGCCTGACGCTCAAGGGCCTGCGCCACACTGTGGCGACGACGCTGCGCGAGGCGGGGCTGGATGAGCGGCGCATCGCGGACCTGTTGGGGCAGAAAACGCCGTCCATGGCCCGGCACTATTCGCGGTCGGCGAACCTCGCCGACAAGAACCGCGAGACGATGGCGACGCTGGAAAAAGAGAACGCTAGGCGGGCGAAGATTGTCAAACCTGTCGCCGAAAAGCGTCAAACCCGATCCGAATGAGGACCAGACATGACCACAAAAACCAACCATTTCAGCTTGTTAAGTGGTGCCCGGGGGCGGAATCGAACCACCGACACGAGGATTTTCAATCCACTGCTCTACCCCTGAGCTACCCGGGCATGGGTGAAGCGGACGCTTCGGGTGGCGTGCTTTTAGACGGGTGAGAGGGGGCTGTCCAGAGGGTATCGGCCAGAAAATCAGTGCGGTTTCGTCGGCGGATCCTGCAGGTCTCGCGCTGCGTCGTCGAAGTCGTCGGGGCTGTCGGCGGGAACCGCGTAGCTGCCCGTCAACCACTTGCCCAGATCGATATCGGCGCAGCGGCGTGAGCAGAACGGGCGGTACGAGGGGGCGGTGGGTTTCTTGCAGATCGGGCAGGTCATGGGGCTAGCGCCTCGGAAAGGGGCAGGCGTTCACGCTTGCGGGTCAGTTCGGCGTTGCCCAGCGGGGTCCATCCGACCAGCGTGGTTTCCACCGGATCGGCGCGGAAGGCGGCGGTCAGGATCTGGTCCAGCGCCGTGCGATCCTTTTTCGACATCGGCGCGAAGTCGATCACGATCTGGCCGGCCAGACCGCAGAGCCGCAGGAGCCGCGGCAGCGCGCGGGCCGCAGCGATGTTGGCCTTGAGACCCGCGGCGGGCGAGGTGTCGGGGCCGGTATTCACGTCCACGGCCACCAGCGCGCGGGTCGGCTCGACGAAGAGGCTGCCACCCCCGGGCAGCGGCTCGGGACCCGCAAGCGCCGCGATCGCGTCCAGAACGCCGGTCTCGGCGAAGCTCCCGGGGCGGTCGATCACCTCGTCGGGGTCGGGCTCGGCCCAGTCGCGCCAGGCGCGGGTATGGGCGTCGGGGGCGTCGAGCAGCAGGTCGGGCGCGCCCTCCGCCGGTTCGGACAGGATGTCCCGGGCGAGTCCGCGCATGATCGCGATATCCTCGGCGATGGCCTCAACCGCGACGCCGTCGCAGGCCGACCGCAGGATCAGGCCCAGATGGTTCATCGCGCCCGCCATGGCGTCATGGGCGATTTCCAGCAGCCGGTCGCGCTCGGCCTCGTCGCGGATCGCGCGCGAGACATTGAAACCCGGCGCATCGGGCGTGACGATGGCATACCGGCTCTTGAACAGGAGCCGCGGCGTGACCGGCACGGCCTTGCCGGGCTCGGCATAGCCCGAAACCTGCACGAGGATCCCCTGACCGGGATGCAAGCCCTTGGCCTGACGCAGAAAGGCGGACCCATTGGGAAGCCGCAGGAAGACGCCGCCCTGTCCCTTGACCTGCCGGTCCACCACGGCGCGGAAAATGGCACCCGGCGCGGGGCGGTCGTCGGGCGGGTCGATGAACAGATCGTCCAGCCGCCCGTCCACCATCAGCGCCGCGGCCTTGCGGCCCGCGATCTCGTCGAGGATGACGCTGCGTCCCTTCATGCCTGCCCCCCATGGACCGGGTAGCCTGCCCCCGCCAGCAGCGCCGCGGTTTCCGCAAGCGGCAGGCCCACCACCGCCGAGAAGGATCCGTTGATCCAGGGCACGAACGCGCCCGCCAGCCCCTGGATGCCGTAGCCCCCGGCCTTGCCCTGCCATTCGCCCGAGGCGAGATAGGCGTTGAGTTCGGTGTCTGACAGATTCTTGAACTTGACCGCGGTCACCACGTCCCGCTCCCACACCCGGTCGCCGCGGCGCAGGGCGACGGCGGTGATCACCCGGTGGCGCCGACCCGACAGCGCCAACAGGAACTCGGCCGCCTCGCCCGCGCTGTCCGGCTTGCCGAGGATGCGCCGACCCAGTGCCACGGTCGTGTCGGCACAGAGGACCAGGTCGTCCTCGGCGGCCTCGACCGCGCGGGCCTTCTCGATGGCCATGCGTGCGCAATAGGGGCGGGGAAGTTCGCCCTTGGCAGGCGTTTCGTCGATATCCGCGGCGCGCACCGCGTCGGGGACGACGCCGATCTGCGCCAGCAGCTCCCTGCGGCGCGGGCTGGCGGACCCGAGGATCAGCCGCAAGTTACTTGAAGCGGTAGTTGATCCGACCCTTGGTCAGATCGTAGGGGGTCATCTCGACCTGAACCCGGTCGCCGGCCAGAACGCGGATGCGGTTCTTGCGCATCTTGCCTGCCGTGTGCGCGATGATCTCATGGCCGTTCTCAAGCTCGACCCGGAATGTCGCGTTCGGCAGGAGTTCCTTCACGACGCCGGGGAATTCGAGCATTTCTTCCTTGGCCATGAACACTCCATCGAAGGTTACCCGGCTTTTCGCGGGCGCCAAGTAGATGCGCCCGATCCGTTCATATTTCAAGTCGTAAATGCATCGAACTGCACGGAAACGACAGGTGCTGTGCGCGCGTCCTGCTCGGGCCAATGCGCGGCATTCAGCACCGCCCCTTCGGCACGGACACGGGCGATGGTATCGCGGTCAGCTTCGCCATAGACCCAGCCGGGAGCGTTCAGGGCCCCCTCGGCCAGCACGCCGGTCGGCGGAAAGCCCAGGTCGGGCGGACCGTAAATCGCCGCCGCGCCGACATTTTCGTCGACGGCCGGGCACCATGCGGCGGTGCCCACGGTGGGGGCCTGCACGACGACGCACTGGCCCTCCAGCGCGCGGGCCATGGCACCCACGCGCACCCGCCAATAGCCCGCCAGCGCATCGGTGCAGGACGGCACCAGGAGGATTTCGGCCCCCGCCGCGACCATGGCGCGCGCCAAGAGCGGGAATTCGGAATCATAGCAGATCAGCACGCCGATCTTTCCCAGCCGGGTCTCGAACAGGGTCAGCGGGCCGCCGGGGTGGACATCCCAGGTCTCGCGTTCGAAGCGGGTCATGATCTGCTTGTCCTGATAGCCGACCTGTCCGCCGGGTCCGAAGAGCCGCGCGCGATTCACCGGCCGCTCACCCCGCCAGACCGGGGCACTCGCGGCGAGGATGTGGACACCATGCGAAATCGCCAGCCGGGCATGCAGCGCATCCGCGGCCTCGACCCGATCCGCGACGGCACGAAGCGACCGTTCCAGGTCCGCCGCCGCCTCTGGCCCGGCAAGCGAGGCCAGTTCCATCGCGCCGTATTCGGGGAAGACCAGCAGGTCCGCTCGCTGACCCGCGGCCTCTGCCACCCAACGGGACAGCTTGTCCTCGTAGCTGGCCCAACTGTCGTGCCAGTCGATGGGCCAGGCGGCGGCGGCGATCCTCATAGCGGCTTGATCCAGAATTGCAGGTCGTGGCTTGTGGGGCCGGGCTGGTCGATATCCTTCCACTCGAATTGCGCGACCACGGCATCGAGCCGCTCATAGCCGCGCTTCGTCCAGAAGGCATCGAGCGGGCGATAGTCGGCAGGTTTCAGCGGGTGATCGGCCGGGCGCAGCACGCTGCAAAAGGTGCAGAACCGGCGGCCCAGGCGGCGACCGTGATCCTCGCGCGCGGCGAAGAAGGCATGCCCCGCCCCCTGCCCGCGATACTCGGGCAGGAGCACGCTTTCGGCACAATAGAAGATCTCGGCCAGATCGTAGCCCGTGCCCGCAAAGGCCGCCGCGAAATCGTCGTAATGATCCTCCAGCGGTGTGCCGGTCGAGGCGCCGACGATCCGGCCGCCATCGAAGGCCACAACGAGGATCGCGCGCGGATTGTCGCGATAGCTGGCCAGATAGCGCCGTTCATAGGCCGGATCGCCATCGTAGAGATAGGGCCAGTCGCGGAACACCCGGATGCGCAACGCGGCCAGATCGTCGAGGGCGGCCTCGACCTCCGGCCCCGTCAGCACCCGGAAATCCAGGCTCATTTCACCTGCCTCAACCAGTCGGCAAGGTTGTAATAGGTGGTCACGCGGGCGATCTTGCCATCCCTCAGCGTGAAGAACGACCCCGCGGGCAGCACATAGGTCTGGCCACGCGCCTCGGGCAGGCCCGAATCCGTCTCCAGATACGTGCCGTTCACGACATATTCGGCAGCGGCGCGCGTGCCGTCCTCGGTCGCGAAGGTCACCATGTCGGTCAGGGTCTCGCGGTAGCAGCGGGACATATGGGCGCAGAACTCGGCGAAGGCGGGCTTGCCGCGGCGGATCACGCTTTCGTTGACATGATGTTCGACATCCTCGGCCAGTTCGGCCAGCATCCCTTGGGTGTCGCCCGCGTTGAAGGCGGCGAAATAGCGTTCGATGACGTCCCGGCTCATGGTTTTCTCCCTTGCATAGGCGGGCCGAAGCGGCCGATCAGCCGCTCGACGATCTGGTCCCGTGTCTGGCGATAGGCGGCAAGTTTCGCCTCGCGCGTCTCGCCCAGGCCGGTCGGGTCCAGCACCGGCCAGTATTCCACGTCGAGATGGTAGTAGCGCGTCAGTTCCTGCGCGCGGCGCAGGCTGGCGGGACTCATCGCGATGATGAGGTCGAAGCCTGACAGATCGTCGCCCCATTCCTCCATCTCGTCGAAGGAGCGGGTCTGGTGACGGTCGATCTCGACCCCGATCTCTTCGCAGACGGCAACCGAAAAGCCGTCCACCTCGCGGTCATTGCGCACGCCCACGGACTGGACGTAGGTGTCGCTTCCATAGAACTTCTTCGTGATCCCCTCGGCCATCGGTGAACGGACCGAATTGTGATCGCAGCAGAACAGGATCGACGAGGGAAGCGGCCTGGCCAAGTCAGCCCCCGAAATGCAGCACGCAGACCAGGGTGAACAGCCGCCGGGCGGTGTCGATATCCAGTTCCGCCTTGCCGTCCAGCCGTTCCTGAAGGATACGCGCACCCTCGTTGTGGATGCCGCGCCGGGCCATGTCGATGGCCTCGATCTGGCTGGGGGGCAGGCGTTTGACCGCCTCGAAATAGCTTTCGCAGATCTGCCAGTAATCCTTGACCGCCTGCCGGAAGGGCGAGAGCGACAGGTGGAATTCGGCCGCGGGATCGCCGGTTTCGGTGCGCACGTCGAAGACCAGCCGCTTTTCCCGGATCGACAGCACCAGCCGGTAGGGGCCGTCCGGCGCAGGCCGGTCGTCGCGCCCGGGCAGCGCGAAGGAATTGTCCTCCATCAGGTCGAACAGCGCGACCTTGCGTTCCTGCTCGATTTCCGGCGTCGGCGGCGGCAGGTTCGAATCGTCCAGTTCCACATGGATCAGACGGGCGAGGGTCATGGCCGGTCCTCGTTCAATCGGTCAAGCCGCGCGCGGACGGAAAGCCCATGCGCCTCAAGGCTTTCCGAAATGGCAAGCGTCTCTGCGGCAGCGCCAATCGCCTTGAGGGCGGCAGGCGTCATGCGGGCGATCGTTGTTCGTTTCATGAAATCCAGAACCGACAGCCCGGACGAGAACCGGGCCGAACGCGCGGTGGGCAGGACGTGGTTCGGGCCGCCGACATAATCGCCGATCGCCTCGGGCGTCCAGGCGCCGAGGAAGATCGCACCGGCATGGGTGATCTTCGCCGCCAGCGCATCGGCGTCGGCCACGCAGAGTTCCAGGTGCTCGGGCGCGACGCGATTGGACAGCTCGGCCGCTTCGTCCAGGTCGCGCACGGTGATGATCGCACCGAAATCGCGCCAGCTTGCCCCGGCGATGGCGCGACGTTCCAGCGTTTCCAGCCGCTTGTCCACCGCCGTCGCCACCGCCCGGCCGAACGCCGCGTCGTCGGTGATCAGGATCGCCTGCGCGCTTTCGTCGTGCTCGGCCTGGGACAGGAGATCCAGCGCCAGCCAGTCGGGGTCGTTGTCGCGGTCCGCGATCACCAGGATTTCCGACGGCCCCGCGATCATGTCGATGCCCACCTTGCCGAACACCCGCCGCTTGGCCGCCGCCACATAGGCGTTGCCGGGGCCGGTGATCTTGTCGACGGGCCGGATCGTCTGCGTGCCGTAGGCCATGGCCGCGATCGCCTGCGCGCCGCCGATGCGATAGACCGTGTCCACCCCCGACAGCCGCGCGGCCAGCAGCACCAGCGGATTGACCTTGCCATCGGGCGTGGGCGCGCAGATCACCAGCCGCTCGACGCCCGCGACATGGGCGGGGATCGCGTTCATCAGGACCGACGAGGGATAGGAGGCCAGCCCCCCCGGCACGTAAAGGCCCGCCGCCGTGACCGGCGTCCAGCGCCAGCCCAGCGTCGCGCCCTCGGGGTCGGTCCATTGCACGTCCTCGGGCATCTGGCGGACGTGATAGGCGCGGATGCGCTCGGCCGCGCGTTCCAGTGCCTCGCGCTCGGCGGCGGGCACCTTCGCACATTCACGCTCGATCTCTTCGGGGGAAAAGGCCAGCGTCTCGGGGCTGAGCGCCAGCCGGTCGAAGCGCGCGGTCAGCTCGATCACCGCGGCATCGCCCAACGCGCGGACATCGGCGATGATCTCGGAGACCACCGCATCCACATCGGGGCTGTCCTCGCGCTTGGCGGTCAGAAGCGCGGCGAACTCTGCCTCGAACGTCGCCGCCGTACTGTCCAGGAAAACCGGCATGTCGTCCCCCATGAGCCTCACGCGCCCGTGTGTAGCGGCAATCCTTCGCCGGGGGAACACCCCAAAGGGGATGCATGCAGCGCCCGACGACAATGGCGTACAGGCCGGGGCAGGGGCGTCAGGGGTGGTCGGGCGCCTTCCCCGAGGGTGCCTGATAGGGGCGGGTGACATCGTGGAGCGACACCTCCAGGCACTCGACTTCGACCGCCACGGCGCCATCGCCCGCCAGCGTCAAGACGACCCGGCCCGCGCCGTCCTCGCCCGGCTCGAAGCCGATCGACAGAAGCGACAGCACGAGATCGGGATTGCCCCGGTCAATGCCCTGGCTGGACACGGCGCGCACGTCCTCGATGCTCAATACCGATTGCACGCGCTCATAGGGGCTGCCGCGGCGCTCGGCGGCCTCGCGGCTTTCCCAGCGGAAGCGGTTCAGAAGCAATGCCAGCCGCCGACCGCGCCGGTCCCAGCGCATTTCGCTTGCGGGCAGCACCGCATCCTGCACCAGTGCCGAGATTACCTTCAAATCTTCCGGCCCGACCGCCAGCAGGTGCAACGGCCGCTCCGCCCCGTCCGCGAAACGCGCGTCCTCGTCCGGTCTGGTCATTGGCCGCTGACCCTTTCGATATGCGCCCCGCAGGCACCCAGCTTCTGCTCGACCTTCTCGTAACCGCGATCCAGGTGATAAACCCGGCTGACGACGGTTTCGCCCTCGGCCGCCAGCGCCGCGAGAATCAGCGAGACCGAGGCACGGAGATCGGTCGCCATCACCGGCGCGCCCTTCAGCCGCTGGACCCCGCTGACGGTCGCGGTGCCGCCATGCACCTCGATCCGCGCGCCCATCCGGATCAGCTCGGGCGCATGCATGAAGCGGTTCTCGAAGATCGTCTCCTCCAGCCGGCTTTCGCCGGACGCGGTGCACAGAAGCGCCATCATCTGCGCCTGAAGATCGGTCGGAAAGCCCGGGAAGGGCTCGGTCCGGACATTGACGGCGCCGACATCGCCATTGCGGCGGCTGACGCGGATGCCGGCAGGGGTTTCCTCGCAGGTGACGCCCGCTTCCTCCAGCTTGTCGGCAAAGGCCCGCACCAGATCCAGCCGCCCGCCCAGGCAGGTGACCTCGCCGCCGGTGATGGCAGGCGCCAGCATGTAGGTGCCCAGTTCGATCCGGTCGGGCACGACCGCATGCGTGGCCCCGCCCAGGCTGTCGACCCCCTCGATGGTGATGGTGTCCGTGCCCTCGCCCTCGATATGCGCGCCCATCGCGCGCAGGCAGCGGGCCAGGTCCACGATCTCGGGCTCGCGCGCGGCATTGCGGATCTCGGTGATGCCCCGGGCCAGCGTCGCGGCCATCAGCGCGTTCTCGGTTGCGCCGACCGATACTTGCGGGAACTCGATCACCGCGCCCTTCAGCCCGCCGGGCGCGCGCGCGTGGACATAGCCGTCGCGCAGGTCAAGCTCGGCCCCCATCGCCTCGAACGCCTTCAGATGCAGATCGACGGGCCGCGCGCCGATGGCGCAGCCGCCGGGCAGCGACACCTCTGCATGTCCGCAGCGCGCCAGAAGCGGCCCCAGAACCAGGATCGAGGCGCGCATCTTGCGCACGATGTCGTAATCGGCCCGCGTGCCGGTCAGATCATGCGAGGACAGCGCCAGAACCTTGCCCCGGTGCAGCGCCGAGACCTCGGCGCCCAGCGACTGCAACAGCGTCGTCATGGTGCGGATATCCGACAGCCGCGGCGCGTTGGTCAGCGTCAGCGGCGCGTCCGTCAGCAGCGTGGCGGGCATCAGCGCGAGACAGGCATTCTTGGCCCCCGCGATCGCGATCTCGCCATGGAGCGGCCCGCCTCCCCGGATCAGTATCTGGTCCATCAGCCCTGCTCTTTCTGCCCCTCGGCCTTGTTGGCCCCCCGCGCGCGCGCCTGCGCCTTGCGCCGGGTCAGGTTCGCCTTCAGCGCCTGTTTCAGCCGCTCGTCGCGCGCCTTGCCCGCCGTGTCGGAGGCATTTTTCGGGGGTTTTCCATTCATGCCGTCCTCTGTAGCGCAGGGGTGAAAATGCGTCCAGATAGCGCTTGCGTCGGGGGGCGAATGCGTCTAATCAGCCGCCGACGCCAAGCTGGAGCAGCGCAGGCGGCAAGCCGCTTCCACAATGTGGCTGAGGTTTGCCGGGTGCTGGACGGGGCAGGGCGGTTCCGGAGCCTGCGCCTTTGCGTGATCGCATCGGGGTTGGCGAACTGGATCAGAAGGCTGTGGTAGCTCAGTGGTAGAGCACTCCCTTGGTAAGGGAGAGGTCGAGAGTTCAATCCTCTCTCACAGCACCATCCCTTCCCGCCGACATGAAAACAAGGCCACGGGCTGGGTTCATCCGGCTGCACTGATGCGACGCGCCCATGGTGCGGACGCGGTGTGCCACGCCTGATGCGCCTGACCGGCATGGTCGCCGCCTTCCGTTCACAACGACAGTCTTCGGGGTCGATATTGATCGTTTTTCGGGTCGGGTCGGCGCGGTGGGCGCAAAGCCCGAACCGCTTGTTGTGCTGGCCGCGGAAACTTGCGTGACCGCCGCCACCGTGCTTCGGACGCATGGATGGTGCGGCCGTCGAACCGGTCGATGCCCTCAGGGCGTCCAGGCCAGGAAGTTGGCGATCAGCCTTAGCCCCGTGGCTTGGCTCTTCTCCGGGTGGAACTGGGTGCCGACCATGGTGTCGCGGCCGACGATGGCCGTAACCGGTCCGCCGTAATCGACATGGGCCAGCAAATGCGCCGGGTCCGCCACGCGGAACTGGAAGGAATGGACGAAATAGGCGTGCTCGCCCGTGGCGATGCCGTCCAGCAGCGGATGGGGCGCGTCGATCACCAGATCGTTCCAGCCCATATGCGGCACCTTCATGTGAGCGCCTTGGGGCATGATGCGCACCACGTCGCCACCGATCCAGTCGAACCCGGGCGTCTCTTCGTATTCCAGCCCGCGCGTTGCCATCATCTGCATTCCGATGCAGATGCCGAGAAAGGGGTGGGCGCGGGCGATCACCACCTCCTCGATTGCCTCGAACAGGCCGCGATGGTCGAACAATTCGCGTCGGCAGGCCGGGAAAGCTCCGTCGCCCGGCAGCACCACCCGGTCGGCGCGGCGCACCATGTCGGGGTCCGAGGTCACGACGACCTCGCCCGCACCGGTCTCGCGCGCCACCCGCTCGAACGCCTTCTGGGCCGAGTGCAGGTTGCCCGACTCGTAATCGACGATGGCGGTCAGCATGCCCCTACAACGCCCCCTTGGTGGACGGGATCGCGTCGGCCTTGCGCGGATCGGTCTCGACCGCCTCGCGCAGGGCGCGCGCCACGGCCTTGAAGGCGGCCTCGGCGATGTGGTGGCTGTTGATCCCGTGCAGGCAGTCCACATGCAGCGTGATCCCCCCGTGCGTGGACAGCGCCTGGAAGAACTCGCGCACCAGTTCGGTGTCGAAGCTGCCGATCTTCGCGGTCGGGAAGTCGACGTTCCACACCAGGTAGGGTCGCCCCGAGAGATCGAGCGCGGCGCGCACCAGCGCATCGTCCATCGGCAAAAGGCACGCGCCATAGCGGCGGATGCCGCGCTTGTCGCCCAGCGCCTGCGCCAGCGCCTGGCCCAGCGCGATGCCCACATCCTCGACCGAATGGTGGTCGTCGATATGGGTGTCGCCCGTGCAGCGCACCCGCATGTCGATCAGAGAATGGCGCGCAAGCTGGTCCAGCATGTGGTCGAAGAAGCCCACGCCCGTCGCCATGTCGTAGGCGCCACTGCCGTCCAGATCGACCGCGACGCCGATATCGGTCTCTGCCGTCTTTCGCGTGATGCTTGCCTTGCGCATGGGGCGCCTCCTGCTCCGTCCGCGTTTCCCTTACACCGGGGCCTCCGGCGCTCCAAGCCCCGGGCGCGGCTTTTGCCGCTTGCCGGGGCGGGGCGGCCTCAATAGGTTTGCCCCAGACGTCGAGAGGAGCCGAGAGATGTCCACCTGTGTCTTCGTGCAACTGCGCTGCCGGCCGGGCAAGACCTACGAGGTGGCCGAGGATATCGTGCTGCGCGAACTGCATTCCGAGCTTTACTCGACCAGCGGGGTCTATGACCTCCTGCTCAAGCTCTACATTCCCGAGGGCGAGGATGTCGGCAAGTTCATCAATGACCGGCTGCTCGACATCCCCGGCATCGAACGCTCGCTGACCACGCTGACCTTCAAGGCGTTCTGAGCGGGCAGGGGATCAGAATTTCTCGACCACGGGAAACAGCGCATTCGATTTCGTGACGATGGCGCCGATGCGCACGAGTCCCTGAAGCCGCGCAAGCTGGGCATGGGCCTGCGCCGTGCTGGCCGTCACGCGACCTTCGGATTCGGCGACATGGGCGGCCTCGAGCAGGGCAAAACGCAACGTGTCGGCGCTGACCTCCGGGAAGGCCGAGAACAGCATTGCCGCCTGTCCGGACATGTAGCCCGCGCTGTAGGACGTCCCGTAGGACCTGCCGAACCGGCCCGTCACATGCTGGGCCCAGATCCGCGCCCAGCGGTGATCGCGCCAATAGTCGTTGACCGTCTCGGGCAGGGTGGCAGTGACCGTCAGCGCCCAATGCGCCCGCGCGGGGCAGGTCAGCGTGTCGGGTGCAGGCCCCTCATTGCCCGCGGCCACCACCACCAGAACCCCCGCCCGATAGGCCCGCTCGACCGCCTGGCAGAGCGGGCAGGCGTCCGGGCATCCGTCGGGCGCGAAGGACAGCGACAGGTTTGCGATGCGGTATGTCGGGAAGGCGGCCACCACCGCGTCCAGGGCGGCGATCACATCCTCGCGCCGCATCGGCGCCTCGGCCGGGATCACGCGGAAATTGCCCAGCCTTGTCTCGGGCGCCAGCACGGAAAGACAGGTGGCCACCGTGCTGCCGTGCCAGTTGCTGCTGTGGCGTGGGTGCCCCTCGCCGGTGAAGTCGCGCTCCTCTACCACCCTCGGGTCAAAGCCGTTGCGGGGCAGGAACCCGCTGTCGAGGATCGCCACCCCCACGCCCTGGCCGCGATAGCCCTGATCGTAAAGCTCCTGCGCCTCGACCCGGGCGCGGATCGAGGAGGAGGCTGCATCGGTCATCTGAGTTTCTGCAGGGTCGAGTCCGCAGCATATCCGGCCAGAAGGGCCGCGTTCCACTGGGTGATCTGGTCGGCAAGGGCAGCCAGAACGATCAGCCCGGCAAGACAGGAAAACAGCCCCAGCGCCAGATAGGGGCGTGCTACCCGCCAGACCCTGGGCAACACCCCCTCAAGCCCGGCGGCCTTGCCCTCGGGCTGGGGCAGCGCCTTGCGCAACACCGGCAGCAGGATGCTGATCGCCACGCCCAGGACAACCCACGGATAAAGCTCCAGAAACTCCGGCATCGCGCCCCCCCTGCCTGACGGCATCCCGCGCGAAGCGTAGCATTTACGCCCGTTTGGGGCCACAGAAATGGACGCGCGGGCTCAGGCCTCGATGCTGTCCCGCGGGACTGGCCGGGCCTTGCCGTCCTCGTCGATGGCGACGAAGGTGAAGATGCCGCGGGTCACCTGTTCGCTCCATTCCTGGCAGCGCGGGCGGTGCCAGGCGCGGACCTCGATCTTCATCGAGCTGCGGCCGACCGCAATGAGCTTGGCATAAAGCGTCACCTCGTCGCCCACCTTGACCGGTTTCAGGAACTGCATCCCGTCGACCGCGATGGTCGCCGCCCGCCCGCGCGAGACGCGCGCCGCGATACTGCCTGCGGCAAGGTCCATCTGCGCCATCAGCCATCCCCCGAAGATGTCGCCCGAGGGGTTGGTATCGGCCGGCATGGCGATTGTCCGGATGACCGGATCGCCGTTTTCCGGGGTGAGGTCTGGCATGGGGAGCGGGTTCCTTCTGCGGGACGGGACCCTGCGCCCTATAGCGGGTCGTCCGCGCGGGGAAAAGACGCCCCCGCGCGGACGGTCCGATCAGAGGCCGTACTGCTCGCGCGCGTAGCCACCCAGCCCCACCGCATCAAGCCGGTCGAGCGGGGCGAGGAAGGTCACCTGGATCACGCCGGGCGCGCGCCCGATCTCGATCGCGCCGGTGATCGTGGCGCGATTGCGGACCTCGGGCACACTCATGCCCAGAAGGGTCGCGGCGCGTTCCAGCCCGTTCGCGATGGCGTCGTTCAGGTTCGCGGCCGTCCCGATCACCGAGACCGGGGCGACCTCCTCCAGCCGGTCCACGCCCCATTGTGCGGCAAGCCGCGCCCCCTTGGCCTTTTCCTCGGCCGTGAAGGGGCGGGCCAAGGGCGGCAGATCCTCGACCAGCGGGAACAGCACCGGCCCGTCGATGGGATAGTCCTTCACCACCTCGACCTGAAGGGTCACGCTGCCGGCCACGTCCATCGTGTGGCCCGCGATCTCGCCGTCGCCCTGGCCCGCATGCATGTCGCCCATGTAGAGGCCCGCGCCCGGCACCTTGACCGGGCAGATCAGGATCGCGCCGGGGCGGACCGCGTCGATGTCCATGTGGCCATCGGTCTTGTGCTGCGCCAGTTCTTCGGCGGTGATCGCATAGGCGTGCGGCGCCCCCACCAGGAACGCGCCGAAATCGCCCGCGTTGTGGCTGTCGGGCATGGCCTTGGACGGGCAGGTGCCGAGTTGCCCCAGGAAGGGCCGCATGCGGACCAGCGCGCCCGGCATGTCGGAGGGCGCATAGACTAGGATCGAGTGCTGGCGGCTTTCGTCGGGCAGGGCGGAATAGTGATCGGCCGCCTGCGCGATCTTTTCTGCCGCCGGTTGCGGCAGGGTCAGGCCGACCGCGCGGGTTTCGTCGAAGGTGACGGTATAGCCATGCACGATGCGGAAGGGCGTGACCGGGTTGCCGCATGTGTCGCATTTCACCGCGTCCTGGCCGATCCCCTCGACATGGGTTTCGGGCCAGACCGTGTCGCAGGTGGGACACCGCGCGGCGACATAGGGGTCGCCCAGGCAGAATCCCTCGGGCGAGCTGTCATGGCCCGAGGCGGTGGCAATCGAGGTCACGGTGATGTCGCGGATCCGGATCGCGACCGCGTCGCCCGGCTCGGCCCCCGCGACCGCGACCGGTTGCGTCACCTCGTGCCCGCCGCGCAGGCTGGGCGTGATCATCGGCCCCCAGCAGCCGGCGCGGTATTGGCGATGATCGTGCCGCCATCCTCGACCGGACCCAGCATGGGCGCGTCGGGGTCGAGCACGCTGTTGGTGAAGCCTTGCACCACCACGCTGCGGCGGGTGGCGGTCGCATTCTGAGTTCCATCGGCCATTTCGGTTTCCTCCCTCAAGGTTCGCCTTCGAAGGTAGGTATCGGCCCGCGGTTTGTCGACGGGTGGCGGTTGTGCGCCGTCATTGCGCGGCTGCCGTAACCGCCGCATACTCCAGACCGTGGTCCGCACCGTTTCGGGAACGAGTGACCGGTTTTTCCCCGTCCGCAGGCCCCGAGGCCGCCCGTGCCCTGCATGTATCCTATCGGAGGAGAAGTTCCATGAAAGTCGCCTTTCTCGTTCCCGGCATCATGGCGACAAGGCTCGCGCTTGGCGCCGAGGAGGTCTGGCCGCCGACGCCGCTGGAAACCAAGTTCGGCTACAAGCGCATCGACAAGTTGCAGGATGACGCGGTCCTGCCCACGGAACTGATCTACAACGTCCTGAGTTTCCGGTTCTACTCGACGGTGCGCGACCTGCTGGCGGGGACGGGCTATACGCCGGGCGGGGCGCAGAAACGCTATGTCGATTTTCCCTATGACTGGCGGCGCGACCTGTTCGAGACGGTCGATGTCATGGCCGCCCGGTTGCAGGCGCTGCATGACGAGGGTGCCGAGGAAATCGCGCTGGTCGGCCATTCGATGGGCGGGCTTCTGTGCCGGTTGCTTCTCGAATGCGGGCGGTTCGAGAACGAGGCGTGGTTCCCCAAGATCACCCTTTTCGTGGCGCTGGCCTCGCCCCATCTGGGGGCGCCTCTGGCGCTGGCGCGCATCTTCGGCGTGGACAGCACGCTGGGGATCAAGGGCAGCGATTTCGCCAGGCTGGCCGCGAACCCGAAATATCCCTCGGGCTACCAGCTGATCCCCGCGCCGGGCGAACAGGCGATCTGGGATCTGGCCAGTGCCGATCTGGCCGCGCTCGACCCCTATGACCCCGCGATGGCGCCCCGACTGGGCATGGTGCCCGCGCTGGTCGAGCGGGCAAGGGCACTGCATGACGTTCTGGGGCAGGGCAACCAGCCCGGCCATGTGCGCTATTTCTACTTCGCGGGTGTGGGCCACAAGACGGTGACGCGGGTGAACGTGGCGCTGGGCGATGCGGCGCAGGCCGATCACGGCAAGACGGTGATGACCAAGACGCCCGATGGCGGCGACGGCACGGTGCCGATCTACAGCGCGCTGCCCCGGATCGGCCAGCGGCAACTGGTGGTCAATGAACATTCCACCGTGTTCGAGGGCGTGCCGTTCAAGCGTGTCTTCTTCCGGCTGTTCGGGGCCGATGCCGGTCCGCCTGTGGAACTGGCGGGCGGCGAGGCGGCGCATATGACCGTCGCGCTCAGCATCGACCAGCCGGTGCAGCCGGTGGGCGAGCCGATCGAGGTCACGCTGTCGATCCTGCCCCCCGCGGGCGAGGCCGATCAGCAGACCGCGACCACGATCGAGGGGCGCTTCATCCTCGACAGGGTGGATGACGAGGGGAGGATCGTCGAGCGCGGCTTTCGCGAGACGGCGCTTGCCTATGACGGGCCGGGGATCAACCGGCTGACCGTGCATCTGCCCGCCATCGTCGAACCCGGCCTGTTCCTGCTGCGCTTTGCAAGCGGGGCGCAGGCCGAGAACGATGTCCGTTTCGCCGTCAGCGAGGCGTAGCCGCCAGCGTCAGATCGCCCGGACCGCGCACGCGCATAACCTGACGGCCGAACGCGGCCTCGTGCATATCGGCGACATGCAGTGGATCGGCCTCTTTCAGCCTGCCGAAATCTAGCCCCGTTGCCCCCTCGATCAGCGCCAGCGGCACCTGATAGGTTTCATAGGCGCCCAGTACGAATTCGGCCTCGGTCAGGCCCTTGATGATCTCGCCATGGCTGAGCACATAGCCGGTGGCCGACAGCGCGCCGTCATCGGCCCGCCGCATAACCGCCACCTTCCAGAACTCGCGCGGGATGGCGATATCCTCGGCGCCGGGCTGGTTCTTCAGCCGCCGGTCGTCGTCGCGGAAGACCGGGCCGGTCAGCACGCTGACCTTGAAGCCGTATTCCTCCGACGCATCGAGGATGTAATCCTCGAGCCCCACCCAGTCGCGCTGGTTCAGTTGTTCGTGCTGCGGGGCGGAATTGGTATAATGGAAGGTGTCGGCCTGCGCCTTGAGGATCGTCGCCTCGTCATTGATGTCCTCGGCCCAGCACGGGTCCAGTCGGCGCACCATGTGGCCCTTGTCCAGCGGGTTCGAGCGGTAAAGCTCGTTGCCTGCCTGATGCGCCCGGTCAAGCCGTCCGTCCAGACGCCAGGTGCCCCGCCGCGGAACGCGCCGCAGCCGGGCGCCGTCGATATTGACAGCCGTCAGCAGCGGCAGCTTGCGCGAGGCGCTTTGCCAGACCGAGAAATGCACATAGCGCAATTCCGTGCCGCCGTCCGCGACCGGGGCAAGATCGGCCTGCCATGCGCCAAGGCCGGGCAGGGCGGTCTCGACCCCCAGAAACGCGCGGTCGAACCCCTCGCGGTCGGCGAAATCCGCGCGGCTCGTCTCGATCTCTGCATCCGCTGCCACGCCCCCCAGCGCGGGCATGGCGATCTGCGATTTCAGCCGGCGCAGCGCCGCGGCGACGGTGCTCGAGGGGACGGCGACGTTGCGTTCCTGCGCGGCGCCCGCAAAATGCAGCCCCACCGCCTCGCCGGTTTCGGTGGCGATCACGACCGAGCCCGAATTGCCCCCCAGCGTCGAGGCGTCATGTTCCAGCATCCAGGCATCGGCCCGCATCACCCGGCCCGGCGCGCAGCGTTTGACCCCGAACCGGTCGCCGAAGAAGGACACGATCAGATGCCGGGGATTGTCGCGCGGGTCGCGTTCGGGATAGCCGATCACCGAAATCGGCGTCTCGGCCCCGGGCAGGTCCGCGGCCAGCGGCACCGGTTCCGCGCCCGGCGCGTGAACCTTGAGGAAGGCCATGTCCGGCTCGCCCGAGCCCGCGACCCAGAGGATGCCGGTCACAAAGGCCGCGCGGGTCGGATCCTCGGGCGTGTCGATCTGTTCCAGCGGGTTCAGCCGCACCTCGATCCTGCGGTCGAACTGGCCCTCCTGGAACTCCCAGTCCTCGCCCATCCAGCGCCGCGCGAAAAGCTCTGCGACATGGCGGTTGGTCACCGCGATGCCGTCATCGACCAGCCAGCCAGTCCCGGCATATTCGCGAAAGCCGTTGAACAGGTTCAGCCGCCCTGCCGCCATCGCCCGGGTCTCGACCAGCATGCGCTGCGCCTCGAACAGGTCGCGGTCGTCGAAATCGAGATCCATCCCCTCCATCAATTGCCGGGCGATGTCCGAAAGCCCCTCGCGCGCGCTGAGGATCCTGTCGCGGGACATGTAGAAGGACGGCCGCAGCGTGCTGCGCACGATCGCCTCGACCGCCGCGCCGCCGCGCGTGGCAAAGGCGCTTTCCTCCTCGCCCCGGTCAAGCCCCGCCATCGCTTCGTCCAGTTCGAAGGTCACGAAGCCCGCATCGCCCGCTTCGGTCCCCGCGGCGCCGGGCGGGGTAAAATGGTCCAGCACGTCGCGCGCCCGTTCCAGGGCCTCGGTGAAATGCGTGTCGCGTCCGCGAAGCTTGCCAAGCGCGGTGGGCATGGGGATGGCTCCTGCTGCTTATGGGTTGCAGGATCATCCTGAGCCTTCTCCTCGGGGTCTGGCAAGCCGGGAATGCCGCACCGTTCACGGCATTTTTCCGCCGCGAGACTGCTGGGCGCATTGCCTCACCTGCGTTCGCTTGATCATCGGGGGCACACCTCCATATCATGGTCCCAAGCTTTGGCGCGCGGCCGCGACCGCCGGATTGCCCGGGAAAGGGCGGCCCGAGAGCATGAAGCAGAACGAAAGACAAAGTCGGGGGGACAGAACGCATGACGATGGTCGAGGCGACGCATCAGCACTGGATCGGGCGGACCGAGACGCGGACGGGTTGCCTGACGGTGGACCTGGCCGGGATGCTTGCCGGTGCGCTGGGCCATGCCGCAGCCCCCGTGCCCGACCTCGCGCCCGGCGCGCCGATGCCGCCGCTCTGGCACTGGGCGGCCTTTCCCGAATTCGTGCCGCTGTCCGAACTTGGCAGCGATGGCCACCCGCGGCTGGGCGGCTTCCTGCCGCCCTTGCCCTATTCGCGGCGGATGTGGGCAGGCGGGCGGCTGCGCTTCGAGGGCAGGTTCGCCATCGGCGAGGCGTTGCACAAACGCTCGGAAATCCTGGCGGTGGACGAAAAGCAGGGCGCGACCGGGCCGATGGTCTTCGTGCGTGTCGGCCACCGGATCGAGGGCGCGGCGGGCGGGGTGATCGAGGAAGAACAGGACATCGTCTACCTGGACATCCCCGAGACGTTCACGCCCCCCAGGAAACTGCCCTTGCCCGAGGCGCCCGCCTTCGACGAGTGCGTGGTGGTGAACGAGGCGCGGTTGTTCCGCTATTCGGCGGCCACCTACAACGCCCACCGCATCCACTACGACCTGCCCTATGCCCGTGAGGTCGAGAAATATCCGTCCCTTGTCGTGCATGGGCCGATGCAGGCCAGCCTGGTGATGGAGGCGGGGCTGCGCCATGTCGGCGGTGCGCCGCGCGCCTTCCGGTTCCGCGGGGTGCATCCGATGTTCGCCGACGAGGACATGCGCCTGATCGGCACCCGCACCGAGGATGGCGCGGTCGAGCTTTGCACCGGCACGCCCTCGGGGCATCAATGTCTTCAGGCCCGGCTGGAGGTGGCGTGATGGGTGTTCTCAAGGGTATGCGCGTGGTCGAGGGCTCGGCCTTCGTGGCGATCCCGCTGGCGGGGATGACGCTGGCGCAGATGGGGGCGGACGTGATCCGCTTCGACCGGCTGGAGGGCGGGCTTGACCACCACCGCTGGCCGGTCACGCAGGACGGCAAAAGCCTGTTCTGGGCCGGGCTCAACAAGGGCAAGCGCTCGATCGCGATCGACATGCGCCACCCGCGCGGGCGCGAGATCATCACCGAGATCATCTGCGCGCCGGGGCCGGATGCGGGCCTGTTCCTGACCAATCTGCGCGTGCGCGGCTGGATGGATCACGAGACGCTGTCGATCCGTCGCCCCGATCTGGTCATGGTCACGCTGATGGGCGACCGGCATGGCCACCCGGCGGTCGATTACACGGTGAACCCCGCGGTGGGCTTTCCCGAAGCGACCGGCCCCGAGGGCAGCGCCGATCCCGTCGCCCATGTGCTGCCCGCCTGGGATTGCATCGCGGGCAACATGGCGGTCACGGGTCTGCTGGCGGCGGAGCGCCACCGGCTGCGCACCGGGCAGGGCCAGTCGGTCGAGATCACGCTGAAGGATGTCGCCGCGGCGATGCTGGGCAATCTCGGCATCATCGGCGAGGTGGCGGTGAACGGCGTCGACCGGCCGAAAAACGGCAACGCGCTTTACGGCGCATATGGGCAGGACTTCGTCTGTGCCGATGGCGAGCGGGTGATGGTGATCGGGCTGACCGACCGGCAATGGCGCGGGCTGGTCGAGGTGACGGGCAGCGGCGCGGCGATCGCGGCGCTTGAGGCGGAACTGGGCACCAGCCTTGCCGACGAGGGCGCGCGCTGGCTGCACCGGGCGCGGATCACCGCGATCCTGGCGCCCTGGTTCGCCGCGAACCGCGTGGCCGAGTTCGGCGCGGCCTTCGACAAGGCGGGCGTGACCTGGTCGCTGTTCCGCAGCTTCGCCCGCGCGCTTGCCGAAGACCCCGATTTCTCGCCCCAGAACCCGATCTTTGCCGAGATCGACCAGCCGGGCATCGGTCGCTACCCGGTGCCGGGCTCGCCTTTCGCGTTTTCCGCCGCAGGCCGCGAGCCCCCGGCGCCCGCGCCGCTTCTGGGCCAGCATACCGAGGAAATCCTGGCCGATGTCGCGGGCCTGCCGGGTGGCGAGATCGCGCGGCTGTTCGACGAAGGCATCGTCAAGGGCGCCTGAGCCGGGACATGCACCCGATTGGGGAATGATTCGTGCCCGCATCGTCAGCGTAACGGCGCGGAGAGGCCTCGATTGCAGCGTTTCGCGAAACAGGAACTTCGGAAAATTTTAGTCTTACTGTCCGTGTTTCGCCGCTGGAAACGGTTTAACCACTTCCGCAGCTTCATCCCGCGGCCCTGTCCTTTAGGCGCTATTGTGTCGCCGTCGGCTCTGTCTGTCGCCGCGAGGGGACCGGCGCACCGGGCCATGAGGAACGGAGATTGCAGAACATGCCCCAGATCGCGAAACCCTCCGTTTTCGTCGGCGCCCTTGTCGTGTCGGCCCTTATCACGCCGGGGCTGCATGCCGATCCCGCGCCCCTGCCGTTTCCGTCGGGCCCGGTCGTGCTGACGGTGACCGGCGACATCGCGGTCGCCAATGAGGGCACGGCGGCCGTCTTCGACCTGGACATGCTGCGCGCGCTGCCCGCCGAGACGATCAGAACCACGACGATCTGGACCACGGGCGAGCTGGAGCTGACCGGCGTGCCGCTGAACGCGCTGCTGGCGCGGCTGGGCGTCGATGGTGGACGGCTGACGGCAACGGCGATCAACGATTACGCGGTCGAGATCCCGGTGTTGGAGGCGGTGCCGGGCGGCCCCATCGTCGCCTATCTGGAGGACGGCGCCGAGATGCCGCGGCGCAAGCGTGGGCCGCTGTGGATCGTCTATCCCTTTGACGAAAACCCTGCCTATCGCTCGGACGTGATCTATTCGTGCAGCATCTGGCAGCTCGACCGCATCGACGTGGCACGGTGAGGCCAGAGGTATGCGCGCTAAGGCCTTCTCCCGTATTTTGACCCGACGGTTCGCGGCGTGGCGCGCGCAGGCCGCGATCCTGGCGGCGATGCTGTCGCTGCTGATCGGGATCACCGCCTTCCTGTCGCTGGATGTGATGCGACGGGTCGACCGGCTGGCCATGGCTCATTCGGACAATGTGCAATGGACTTTTGCCTCGGTCATGGTCGAGCTTGTCGACCTTGAGAAGGCGCTTCTGGCGGCCGAACGGGACGGTCTGCCGCTGGACGAGGTGCGCCGCCGCTTCGACATCCTGCACAACCGCGCCGATATCGCGACCAATGGCGCGATCTATGCCGAGATGATCGCCCGTGCGGGCCTCGCGCCCGAAGCAGCGCAGGTCTGGCGCGCGCTTGCCGCCGCCGAACCGCTGATCGACGGCCCGGACGAGGCGCTGGCCGCCGCGCTGCCCGCGCTGCGCGGGGAACTGGGCGACTTGCGCGCGCCCTTCCGCGCGATGGCGCTGGGCGGGGTGCAGTTGCTGGCGGTCGATGCCGATCACCAGCGCGATAGGGTGGTGGAACTGCTCACGCGGCTTGCACTGGTCACCACGGGGCTGGTGGTTCTGCTGCTGGTCTCGCTTGCGATCCTCGCGCGGCTGAACCGCGACATGGGGCGGCGGACGCGGGCGCTGGAAATGACGACCTCGCGGCTTTGCGCCACCGTATCCAGCGCGATCGACGCGGTGGTGGTGGCCGATGGCGAGGGGCGCATCCTCGATTTCAACCCGGCGGCCGAGGCGATCTTCGGTTTTCGCCGCGACGAGGTCATCGGCCGGTGCATGGACGAGATGATCGTGCCCGAAAGTGTCCGCCTCCGCCTTCAGGCCGGGATGGAACGGTTCCGTGAAACCGGCGAGTTGCGGCTTTTCGCAGGTGGCCGCGTCGAGATGGAGGCGCGGCGCAAGACTGGCGAGGTATTCCCGGCCGAGATCTCGGTCAGCATTGCCGACAGCGAAAGCGGCAAGATCCTGGTGTCGTTCCTGCGCGATATCTCGGCGCGCAAGGCGGCCGAGGCCGAACTGATGCGCGCCCGCGACGACGCGCTGGCGGGCGAAAAGGCCAAGGCGAACCTGCTGGCGGTGATGAGCCACGAGATGCGCACGCCGCTGAACGGCATGCTGGGTGCGATGGAACTGATGCGCGACACGTCGCTTGATGCCGACCAGCAGGAACTTCTGTCGATCATGGACTCCTCGGGGCGGTTGTTGCTGCACCATGTCAACGACGTGCTCGATATCTCCCATCTCGACTCGGGGTGCGCGGCGGCGGATGCCGAGGTTTTCGACCTCGACGCGCTTCTGGCCGAAACGGTCGCGATGCATGGCTCGCTCGCCGCGGCGGGCGACAATCGGCTGGTGCTGGAAACCGGGGACGGGCTGGGCCATGTGACGGGCGATCCGCGGCGGCTGCGCCAGATCCTTGTCAACCTGATCGGCAACGCGCTGAAATTCACCTGCGGCGGCACGGTAACGTTGGCCGTTGCGCGCGTCGGCATGACCGATGGGGTCGAGATAGCCGTGCGTGATACCGGGATCGGGATCTTGCCCGGGGATCTTGGGCGCATCTTTGACGAGTTCTTCACCGCCGATCCGACCTATGGCCGCCGCGCGGACGGCACCGGGCTGGGACTTGCGATCACCGCGCGGCTGGTGCGGCTGCTGGGCGGAGAGATCGAAGTGGACAGCATGCCCGGCACGGGCAGCACCTTTACCGTGCGGCTGTCGCTTGCCGCCCGGCCCGCAACCGGCGCCCAGCCCGCCGCAGCGTCCGACGCCGAGGGTCTCGCGGCCGACCCCCTGCGTATCCTTCTGGTCGAGGACAATCGCGTGAACCGGCGCGTCGCGCGGGCGATGCTGGAAGGTCTTGGCCATGACGTGACCGAGGCCGCGGACGGTATCGAAGGCGTCGAGATGGCCTTTGCGAGTGCCTATGACGTGATCCTGATGGATGTCAGCATGCCCCGGCTCGACGGGGTCGAGGCAACCCGCCGGATCCGGCTGGGCGGGCGCTCGCGCAATGCCCGGATCATCGCATTGACCGCGCATGCAATGCCGCAGGAGATCGAGGGGTTCCGCCGCGCGGGCATGGACGAGATCGGCTCGAAGCCGGTCTCGCGTCGCCATCTGGCCGCGCTTCTGGCCCAGCGGGTGCCCGGTTCGGACGCGGCCGGCTGTGCTGCGGAATAGTCGTGGCCGGGATCCGGCTTGCGCCGCCCCGCGATCCGGCTAGCTTTGCGGCAAACGGAGGCTCCATGACCAATTCCCTGCTCGCGCCGCGCGCCGCGCCCTTTGACCTGCCCGATTTCGCCGCCGTCACGGATGCGGAGTTCGCCCCCGCCTTCGAGACCGCGCTGGCCGAGGCCCGCGCCCAGATCGACGCCATCGCCGCCAATCCCGCACCGCCCGATTTCGCCAACACCATCGAGGCGCTGGAACTGTCCGGGCGCGCGCTGTCCGACGTGCTGTCGGTATTCTTCCTGTTCGCCTCGGTCGATTCCACGCCCGAGCGCGAGGCGCTGCAACGCGCGTTTTCGCCGAAACTCGCCGAGTTCTCGTCCGATGTCGTTCTGAACGCCGCCCTTTTCGCGCGGATCGACGCGCTTTGGCAGGGGCGTGCGGCGCTGGATCTGACCCCCGAACAGGCCCGCCTGCTTGAGGTCAAGCACCGCGACTTCATCCGCGCGGGCGCGGCGCTGGCCGAGGAAGGGCGCGCGCGGTTGCGGGCGATCAACACGCGGCTGGCCGAGCTTGGCACCGCGTTTGCGCAAAACCTGCTGGCCGACGAACGCGACTGGACGATGCTGCTGGCCGAAACCGATCTGGACGGGCTGCCCGGCTTCGTCATCGAGGCCGCCCGCGCCGCCGGGGCCGAGCGCGATGGCGCGGGGCCGGTGGTGACGCTGTCGCGCTCGCTGATCGTGCCGTTCCTGCAATTCTCGCCCCGCCGCGACCTGCGCGAACGGGCCTGGCGGGCCTGGGTGGCGCGCGGCGCGCGCGGTGGCGCGACCGACAACCGTGCCATCGTGGCCGAGACGCTGGCGCTGCGGGCCGAACGCGCGGCGGTGCTGGGCTTTGACAGTTTCGCCGCCGGCAAGCTGGAAACCGAAATGGCCAAGACCCCGCAGGCGGTGCGCGATCTGCTGATGGCGGTCTGGGCTCCGGCACGGGCGCGGGCCGAGGCCGATGCGGCCATTCTGGAGGCGATGCTGGCCGCGGACGGCCACCCCGCGCCGCTGGAGCCCTGGGACTGGCGCTACTATGCCGAGAAACGGCGCATGGCCGAGCATGATCTGGACGAGGCCGCGCTGAAACCCTTCCTGCAACTGGACCGGATGATCGAGGCGGCCTTCGACTGTGCGCACAGGCTTTTTGGGCTGGAGTTCACGCCGCTTGATGTGACGCTGCATCATCCCGACGCCCGCGCCTGGGAGGTCACGCGCGAGGGCCGCCACATGGCGGTCTTCATCGGCGATTACTTCGCCCGGCCCGGCAAGCGTTCGGGCGCCTGGTGCACCGCGCTGCGCGCCCAGCAGAAGCTGGCGGACGAGATCCGGCCGCATGTGCTGAACGTGTGCAATTTCTCCAGACCGGCCGAGGGGCGGCCTGCTTTTCTGTCCTGGGATGACGCGCGCACGCTGTTCCACGAGTTCGGCCATGCGCTGCACCAGATGCTGAGCGATGTGACCCATGAAAGCCTGTCGGGCACATCGGTCGCGCGCGATTTCGTGGAACTGCCCAGCCAGCTTTACGAGCACTGGCTTGAGGTACCCGAGGTGCTGGAACGCTTTGCCACCCATGCCGAGACCGGCGCGCCGATGCCCGCCGATATGCTGACCCGCCTGCTGGGGGCGGCGAAGTTCGACATGGGGTTCCAGACGGTCGAGTTCATCGCCTCGGCGCTGGTCGATCTGGATTTCCACGAAGGCCCGCCGCCCGCCGACCCGATCCAGCGTGAGGCCGAGGTCTTGCAGGCGATCGGCATGCCGCGGGCCATCGGGATGCGCCACGCGACGCCGCATTTCGCCCATGTCTTCTCGGGCGGGGGCTATGCCGCGGGCTACTACTCCTACATGTGGTCCGAGGTGATGGATGCCGACGCCTTCGCGGCCTTTGACGAGGCGGGCGACCCGTTCGACCCCGAAACCGCCCGCGCGCTGGAGGCGCATATCCTCTCGGCCGGGGGCACGGCCGAGCCGGACGCGCTTTACGTTGCCTTCCGTGGCCGCCTGCCGGGGATCGAGGCGCTTCTGAAGGGGCGGGGGCTGGACGCGGCGGCCTGAGGGGGCGCGCTCAGGGATCGCCCCAGAACCGGCGGCGCTCCTGCCACATCCGTTCGCCGATCATGCAGTCATATCCTGCCACCCGGGTCAGGTGTTCCGGCTCGGGCGGTGGCAGCGCCGCGATCTCGCGCACCAGCTTGCGGCGGACGGAATCGGTGAAGTCGGCCCAGTCCTGCACCGGCTGCACAAAGGCGCCCGGCCCGCCGATCACGCAGTTCTCGTAATAGGCGTCCAGATCGTCCAGGTGCCAGGCCGCCCCCATCCCGTCGCGCGTCATCAGCGGCAGCCCGTTGATCACGATGCCCCGGGCGATCACCGCGTCGCGTGCCTCGGTCACCGGGCGGCCCTCGTTGTTTGGGCCGTCGCCCGAAATGTCGATCACCTGCCGCAACCCGGCATAGGCGTTGCCCTCGATCATCGCGGCGCCGAAGACCAGCGCCTCGGAGATCGAGGTCCGCTGCATGGGCGCGCTTGTCCCGTCGACCAGCACCGCGGCCATGGCGACCAGGTCCGCGCGCGTTTCCACAAGCCGCCAGTCAATCACCACCTTATGGCCGCCCGCCCATTCGACATAGGCCAGCGCGATCCGGCCCAGAAGCCCCCCGCGCACCGCCGCATGCACCGCATCCGAATCCAGCGCGGCCGCATAGCCCCGGCGCTGGATTTCCAACTCGCGCGGGCTCATCGAGCGCGAGACATCGGCCATCAGCACCAGTTCCAGGTCGACCTCGATGCGGTCACCGGCACCGGCGGTGGCGGAGGCGGCAAGGCACAGGGCCGCCGCCAGCAGGGGGCGAAAGGGGCGCATGGGATCAGGATGCGGGGCAGGGGGGACGGGGGTCCAATCACAATGGCTCGACATCGGCCCAGATCGGGTCCGGCGCGGGAGGACGTTTGCCGTCCGCCCAGGGGCACGAAATACAATGTCGGCTCCCCGGGGCGTCCGGAGGCGCCTGGGCCTTCTAGGGCAGGGCGGGAAAGTCCGTCCGGCGGTGCCGTTCCACGAGTTCGCGCAGCCCGTCGGGTTCCAGCACCTCCACCTTGTCGCCCCACTGATAGAGATGCCACGCCATTTCCAGCCAACCCGAGGCCCGGAAACGCACGATCAGCGCCCCGTCAGGCGCCTCGGTCATCTGCTGGCCGGGGTGAAAGACGAATTGGAGGGCGGTGGGTGCGGCCGAGGGAGCAAAGCGCCAGGCCACCTCTCCGAATTCCCGCGCGGCGTGGAACGAACCGAAGGCGCGCGCGGCGTGGGCCTCGAGGCTGAACCCGGGGTCGCGGCAGAAGGATTGCGGCTCCAGCCGCGCGGCATGAACGCGGTCCAGGCGGAAATGCCGCAGCCCGCCGTCCCCGTCCGGTTCCCGCGCCACCAGATAGCGACGGGTCCCAAGCAGCAGGCCATAGGGTTCGACCACCCGTGCTCTCGGGGCATTGTCGCGCTCCCCGGCATAGACGATGGTCAGGACATTCGGCGCCTTCAGCGCCTCTGCGATCGTGTCGAGCAGCACGGGGTCGATGCGCACCCGCGGACCGGGGCGCGAGGCGAAGCCATGCGCTTCCAGCATGGCCTCGGCATCGGCCTCGGCGCGGCGGGCATGCGGCCCGGGCATGCTGGCCAGCAGGCGGTCGCGCAGCGAGGCCAGCGCCCTGACCTCGTTGGTCGCGCCCTCGCGCTCGGCACGGCGGATGGCGAGGTCGATGGCCGCAAGTTCGCTGTCGCGGATGCCGCGCGCCCGCATCAGCCGGGCATCCTCGCCCCTCAGCGACCAGAATTTGCGGCGCTGCGTATCGGTGTGGGTCTCGACATTGGGAAAGCAGGCCTCGAGCGCCCGTGTCATGCGCTGCGCCGTGCGGCGGTCGACACCGAATTCGTCCTCGATCTCCTGCAGCGCAACGCCCATGTGTCGCGCGGCGGCCATCTCGGCAAGTCGCAGCAGGTCTGAGGCTTTTGCAAAGGACATGGGGACACCATGACAGGAAATGACATCTATGGGAGGTAAATGGATTGATGCGGCCTGTCGATGCGATTCCGCCCTCTGGCAATTGGTCTCAAGTGAACTGTTTCATGACGATGGGGGCTGTCGGCAGGCCGCACCCCAAGGCTAGGGGGCATCGGGGAAGTCGATCGGGGCTCGGACCGCCCATTCTTCTTCGGCTCGCAGCCCGCCTGCGTGGGTAATGCGGGGCCTCGGTCCCGGTCAGGTACGCACCGTCAGCGCCCTTGGCCCCGGTTCCGTCAGGCCGATGCGCCGGTCCCTTGAGGCTGGGCCTCAAGGGTCGGGACCCAGGACGCGCGGCGCAGGACCGGGCCGACATGTGTTCGCAAGGGCGGGAGTGATGCTTCCACCCTTGTTCGATCGTCCGTTCAGAAGTCCTGCCAAGTGGTCAAGTCGTTTGCGGCGGCCTTTTTCCTAGGGGCGGGTTCGGCGGCCGGGCGGGGGGCGGCGGCGGGGGTCTGGCCCGGACTGGCGGGCGCGGTTCTGCCCGCCGCTTGCCGGGCCGGGTCGACCAGGCGGAGCGGGGTCATGGCGCCGGGCTGTGCGGGTCGGGCGGGCGCGCCGCCCTGCAGGCGGAACCGGGCCACGAGGCCCTGCAGCGTCTCGGCCTCGTGGCGCAGCGTCG
>NZ_JAMYDV010000025.1 GCF_024128855.1 Rhodovulum tesquicola | reverse complement strand
TTGTCGTCGCCTGCTTGTGAAGAGAAATCAGCATCCTCGCCCCGCGTCCCGAACCTCACCCAGCAACGATCTTGCCATGAAGAGCGCAGAGCGGCGAGGGTCTATGTGATCGTCCGGGATGGGACAGTTAGATAAAGTCCATTCGCGCGTCTCCCCCCTTCACTCACCCACCTCCCGGCCTGTGGGAACCACCGGGCAGCGCCCGACTCGCCCCCACGGGGCGGGCGCTTTTCGCCCACCCCTCGGGCCGGGCGCTGCCCTCTGCACAGCGCACTGCCGTCGGCACTAAGCGTAGGGTGGGTGCCAACCCACCACCTCACCACCCCCGGACCGCGCATGGTGGGGTGCACCCACCCTACGGGCCTCACGCCCTCGTTATCCCGCCCGAGTGATCCGCGGCATCCTGACGCACGTATCCCTTCCGCAACCCAAAGAACCAAGGGAGGTCTCCATGGATCGTCTGAGCATCATGCTCACCCCCGTCACCGGGGCCGTCATCACCGGTTTCATCGTCATCGTGCTGTTCTCGCTGGGCTTCTACAGCTGGACCGCGGTCGGCATCGGCGCGGGCATCGGCTGCGTGCTGGCCTGGCCCGCGGCCTTCATCGTCTCGCGCCGGATCAAGGAGAACGATCCGTTCTGGCAGGCCGACCGCCCGCGCCTGGGCGGCATCCCCGGCCCCAACGCCCCGGAAGTCTGAGACCAACGGGGGGGCGCTACTCCGCCCCCCGCACCGCGTCCGGGTGATCCGCGACGAAACGGTGCAGCACCGCATAAAGCGCGCGGGCATGGGGCAGATCGTCGCCATGCAGCGCCGCGCGGATATCCGCGCTGATCATCGCCAGCACCTTCTGCGGCCCATGATGGGCATGCATCAGGTAATCCGCCAGCAAGGTGGCATCCGCCTCGGGGATATGCTCGTACTCGGCGATGGCCGCGATTTCCTCGCGGGTCAGGTCGGTGAAATCCTCGATATCGTCCAGCGTGATCATGGCGCCCCCTCCCTCCGGTCGCGCCATAATAGCACGGCAGCGCTCCCGGACGCTTGCCAATCCGCCCGCCCGGCGCGGCTTTGTGCACAAGTCACATAACCGCCGGGGAGGATGGGCTAGGCTGTGGGCATCGAAACAGATCCAACCGGAGGGAGATCCCGATGACCAGGACGTTCAAGGCGACCGCCGTCGCGCTCATGATGACCGCCAGTGCCGCCATGGCCGAGGACGCGGCGTCGCTGGTGGCGGTCGTCACCGATGGCGACGCGCAGACCCAGCTGATGAGCATGGTGCTGACCAACCAGGCCATCGACCGCGGCGTGCCGACGCGCATCCTGCTGTGCGGCCCGGGCGGCGACATCGCGCTTGCCGAGGCGCCCGAGACCGCGACCGCCCCGCAACCGCCGCGCGGCGCCAGCCCGCAGGGCCTGCTGAAGGCGGCGATCGCAAAGGGCGCGACGGTCGAGGTCTGCGCGATCTACCTGCCCGGCAAGGGCGCCGACGCCTCGGCGCTGATCGAGGGCGTGGGCGTGGCCGAGCCGCCCGCCATGGCCGAGGCCCTGCTGGATCGGACCACGCGCATCTGGTCATTCTGACGCGGATTGCGCTGGATCAAGGTCGGGCCGGGGCAGGCGGGTTTTGCTTGGGACTGGTTCAATTCCAGACCGGGAGGCCCCGCATGCTTCGGCTCGCCGCAGTCCTGTTTCTGCTCATTTCGGCTACCCTGATGGGCGTCGGCATCGTCGCCGTCCTGGTGGCGGGATACGGCACGACGGTTCCTATCCTCGCCGCCGCGGCGGTGGGGTTCGTTCTCGCGCTGCCCGTCTCGTGGAAGGTGGCGCAGGCCATCTACTGACTGCCGGGCGGTCCGGCGGTCGGATCTCGGTTCGATCATCGGAGGGCTAGGCATGTCGGCTTCGGGCTATTCGCGCATGCAGATCCGCCTGCATTGGGCGGTTGTGGGTCTTGTCGCGGTGCAGTTCCTGTTCAACGGGGGGATGTCCAGCGCGTTCGGGGACCTGCTGGAGACGGGGGTGCAGAGCTTCACCCTGGGCGTCACGGTCCATATCGTCGCGGGGCTTGCGATCCTGCTGCTGGCCTTCTGGCGGATCGGGCTGCGCTTCCTGCATGGGGTGCCCGCGCCCGCCCCGGGCCATTCGCCCGCGCAGGTGATGGTGGCGCGGGTGACCCATGGGCTGTTCTACCTGCTGATGCTGCTGTTGCCGATCTCGGGGATGGTCGCCTGGTCGCAGGGCGCGGCCTGGGCGGGCGGGGTGCATTCGGTCCTGCGGGTGGCGCTGTTCGTGCTGATCGTGCTGCATGTGGTCGCGGCGCTGGTGGCGCATTTCGTCAGGAAGGACGGCACCATGACCCGGATGGTCAAGCCGGTCGACTAGGCCCCGTCATCTGGGCGTCGAGAAAGGCCCGGACCGCCGCCTCGAATTCGCGCGGCTTCTCGGCATGCAGCCAATGGCCCGCGCCGGGGATCCTGGCGAAGCGGGCGGCGGGGAACAGCGCCTTGATCCGGTCGCGATGTTCGGGGCGGACATAGTCTGAGGTCGCGCCGGACAGGAACAGGGCGGGGCCGTCGAATCGGCCTGCGATCTCCTCGGGCCATCCGGTGATCCGGTCCATCTCGGCCTCCAGCACGTCGAGGTTCAACCGCCAGACGGGCGGCCGGGCCTTGAGGTCGAGCGATTGCAGCAGGAAGGCACGCACCCCCGGATCGGCGATCCGCGCGGACAGCGCGGCGTCGGCATTGCCCCGATGCGTGAGGCCCGCCAGCTCCAGCCCCCGCATTGCCGCGATCAGGTGGTTCTGGCTGTGGCCATAGGCGACTGGCGCGATATCGGCCACCACCAGCCGGTTGACCAGCGCAGGCCGGGTCAGCGCCAGCACCATCGCCGCCTTGCCCCCCATCGAATGGCCCAGCATATCCGCCCGCCCGCCATGGGCGGCGATCACCTCGGCCAGATCGGCGGCGAGATCGGCATAGCGGTGGCCGGACGCCCAGGGGCTGTCGCCGTGGTTGCGCATGTCGACGGCGATCACCTGGCGGCTGTCCGACAGCCGTTTCGCGATCACCCCCCAGTTCCGCGCCGAGCCGAACAGGCCATGCGCGATCAGAAGGGGGGGTGTGGCGCCGGGCTGGCCGTGGATCCGGGTCGCTAGCATGTCCGTCCGGGGGGCGGGGCCTGCGGCCCCGTTTTTGGGTATTTGGACCAAGAAGAAGGCAAGGGCGCGCGAAAAGGGGGGCCGAAGCCCCCCTTGATGCGGGCGGGGATCAGAGCCCGGGATAGATCGGGAAGCGGGCGCAGAGCGCGGCGACCTCGGCCTTGACCTTGTCCTCGACCGCGGCATTGCCCTCTTCGCCATTGGCGGCCAGCCCGTCCACCACCTCGGTGATCCAGCGGCCGATCTGGGCGAACTCGGTCTCGCCGAAGCCGCGCGTGGTGCCCGCCGGGCTGCCCAGCCGGATGCCGCTGGTGATCGTGGGCTTTTCCGTGTCGAACGGGATGCCGTTCTTGTTGCAGGTGATATGGGCGCGGCCCAGCGCCTTTTCGGTAGCGTTGCCCTTGACCCCCTTGGGCCGCAGATCGACCAGCAGCACATGGCTGTCGGTGCCGCCCGTCACGAGGTCGAGCCCGCCCTCCATCAGCGCGGCACCCATCGCCTTGGCGTTCCTGATGACCTGTTCCTGGTAGAGCTTGAAGCCCGGTTGCAGCGCCTCGCCGAAGGCCACCGCCTTGCCCGCGATCACATGCATCAGCGGCCCGCCCTGGATGCCGGGGAAGATCGCCGAGTTGAACTTCTTCGACAGCGCCTCGTCATTCGTCAGGATCATGCCGCCGCGCGGCCCGCGCAGGGTCTTGTGCGTGGTCGTGGTCGCCACATGGGCATGCGGGAAGGGCGAGGGGTAGAGGCCCGCCGCGACCAGTCCCGCGAAATGGGCCATGTCGACCAGCAGATAGGCCCCCACCATGTCGGCGATCTCGCGGAAGCGGGCGAAATCGAGGATGCGCGGGATCGCCGAGCCGCCGGCGATGATCATCTGCGGCTTGTGCTCTTTCGCCAGCGCCTCGATCTGGTCGTAATCGGGCAGCAGGTCGGATTGGCGCACGCCGTATTGCACGGCGTTGAACCACTTGCCCGACTGGTTGGGCGCGGCGCCATGGGTCAGGTGGCCGCCCGCGTCGAGGCTCATGCCCAGGATCGTGTCGCCGGGTTTCAGCAGCGCGGTGAAGACGCCCTGGTTGGCCTGCGACCCCGAGTTCGGCTGCACGTTGGCGAAGGCCACGTCGAACAGCTTGCAGGCGCGCTCGATCGCGAGGCTTTCGGCGATGTCGACGAACTGGCAGCCGCCGTAATAGCGCCGCCCGGGATAGCCCTCGGCATATTTGTTGGTCATCACCGAGCCCTGCGCTTCGAGCACGGCGCGGCTGACGATGTTTTCCGAGGCGATCAGCTCGATCTCGTCGCGCTGGCGGCCGAGTTCCAGCCCGATGGCATGGGCGATCTCGGGGTCGCGGCTGGCAAGCGTCTCGGTGAAAAAGCCGTCGTTCTGGTGCGGTGCATTCATCCTGGCGTCTCCCTCTGCGGCCCGTGGCGGCGTGGCAGAGGTTCTAGCCGAACCCGTGCCGCCAAGAAAGTCACAAATGGCGTGGCCGGGCCGGTCCTTTCGTCGGTCTTGCCATTCGCGACCCGCTGGGCGATCACAACGCGTAATGTCGCGAAAGGGCGGTCGAAAGATGGCGCCAGCACCCAGCCCCGGACCGAAGATCGCCTTTCTGGCCAGCGAGACGGCCCGCGCCGAGGGCGCGCTGGACGCGCTGGTGGCGCGCTATGGCCAGGTGCCCGTCGATCAGGCCGAGGTGATCGTGGCGCTGGGCGGCGACGGCTTCATGTTGCAGACGCTGCACGCCACGCAGGATCTGCCCGCGCCGGTCTATGGCATGAATTGCGGCACGATCGGCTTTCTGATGAACGCCTATCGCGAGGCGGGGTTGATCGAACGGCTGGCCGCGGCGGAAGAGGAGGTCATCCATCCGCTGCGGATGCAGGCGACGCGGCCCGATGGCAGTCTGGTCGAGGCGCTGGCGATCAACGAGGTCAGCCTGCTGCGCGCGGGACCGCAGGCGGCCAAGCTGCGCATCGTGGTGGATGGCAAGCTGAGGCTGGAGGAACTGGTCTGCGACGGCGCGCTGGTGGCGACGCCCGCGGGCTCGACGGCCTACAACTATTCCGCCCATGGCCCGATCCTGCCAATCGGCTCGGATGTGCTGGCGCTGACCGCGGTCGCGCCGTTCCGTCCGCGGCGCTGGCGCGGCGCGTTGCTCCCCAAGACCGCGGGGGTGCGGATCGAGGTGCTGGAACCCGAGAAGCGCCCGGTGATGGCCGAAGGCGACAGCCGGGGGGCGGGGGTGGTGACAGCGGTCGAGATCCGGTCGGAACCCGCCATCTCGCACCGAATCCTGTTCGATCCGGGCCACGGGCTGGAGGAACGGCTGATCCGCGAGCAATTCCTCTGAAGCCAGGCGCAAGTCCTTGAACAAGGGCTTTGCTGCGATTTCTTCCTAGAACTCCTGGTCTTCGACGGAGCCATCCCTGCGGCCCCATGCCTCGCGCTTGCGGTAGAGGGTCGAGGGCGAGACGTCCAGCACCCGCGCCGCCCGCGGCAGCGAGCCGCCTTCGCGGGCGATGGTCTGCTCGATCACGATCTGTTCGATCTCGGCCAGCGTGCGCCCGACCAGGTCGTCGACGGCCAGCGCCGGATGATCGTCCTGCGCCTGCAATGCCGTGCGGTCGGGCTGGTGTTCGCCGTCCTGTTGCAGCGCGGCGGGCAGCATGTCCAGCGTGACCTCGGGCGCGTCATGCAGCACGACCGCATGGCGCAGCACGTTCAGCAACTGGCGCACATTGCCGGGCCAGGGCAGGCGGCGGAACAGCGCCGCGACCTCGGGGGCGAGCCCGGTGAAGCGCCGCCCTTCCTCGGCCGAGAGCCGCGCCAGTGCCGCCTGGCCGATCTCGATCACGTCCTCGCCGCGTTCGCGCAGGGGGGGCAGGTGGATCGGAACCACATGCAGCCGGTAGTAAAGGTCTTCGCGAAAGCGGCCGCGATGGACCTCGTCCAGCGGGTCGCGGTTGGTGGCGCAGACGATGCGCACATTCACCTTGCGGGGATGGGCTGCGCCGATCGGCTGGATCGTCGATGTCTGCAGGAAGCGCAACAGCTTGGTCTGCAGCGCCGAGTCCATCTCGCAGATCTCGTCCAGAAACAGCGTGCCGCCATCGGCCACGGCCGCGGCGCCCGGCTTGTCGGCCAGCGCCCCGGTGAAGGCGCCCTTGAGATGGCCGAACACCTCGGATTCCAGCAGGTCGCGCGGGATCGCGGCGCAATTCAGCGGCACGAAGGGACCGGTCGCGCGGGAGGAGGCGGCATGCACCGCCTGGGCGCAGATCTCCTTGCCGGTGCCGCTTTCGCCGGTGATGAACACCGTCGCCATCGAGCGCGCCACCGAGGCGATCCGGCCATAGACCGCCTGCATCTGGGGCGAACTGCCCACGAACTCGGCGGCCGCGCCATCGCCCTGGCGAGGGGCGGGCGGGCTGGTGCCGCCATTGGCCGACCGCTCGGCCAGCGCCGTTTCCACGGCGTGAAGAAAACGCTGTTCGTTGAAGGGCTTGAGCAGGAATTCATAGGCCCCCGCGCGCATCGCCTCGACCGCGCGGTTGATCGAGCCATTGGCGGTGATGACGATCACCCGCGTCTCGGGCGCGGCGGCGAGGATGTCCTGCAGCACCGCCTGTCCGGGCCGGTCGGGCAGCATCAGGTCCAGCAGCACCACCGCCGGGCGCAGCTCGCGGAACCGCTCCAGCCCCTCGGCCGCCGTCGGGGCCGAGACCACCGCATGGCCCGCACCGCGCAGCACCGACTCGTAGACCATCTGCAGCGAGGGCGTGTCCTCGATCAGCAGCAAGGGCGGCTTCATCCGGCGGCCTCCGCTGCGAAACGGGTGTCAAGCTCGCCGCCGATCGCGGTGCGCAGCGCATCGACCGCCTGCATCACCCGCGGCAGAAGGCCCGCGACCGTTGCCCGGTCCTGGGTCAGGGCGGCGGCGTTCAGCGCCTCGGCCTCGGCCTGCAGCGCGACATTCCCCAGCGCGCCGGCCAGCGAGATCAGCACATGGGTCCGCGACCGGATCAGCGCCAGGTCGCCGCGTGCCTGCCCCTCGGCAAGACCGCCCTTGACCGTGCCGAAATCCTCGCGCATCCGGCGCAGCAATTCGCGCCCGTCCTCGGGGCCCGCCAGCGCCAGCAGCCGGTCGAGATGGACAGGGTCGAAGGGCACGCCCGTCGTCGTTCCGGACAGGGGGGCGGTGCGTTTCGTCAGCACCCGGGCAATCGCCTCGCCGAACGCGTCGAGGCTGAGGATCGGCTTGGCAAGGATCCCGTCGGCGCCTGCGTCATAGATCTGGTCGCGGTTCGCCGACAGCACGAAGGCGGTGATCGCCAGAACCGGCGAGGCCGGTCCATCGCCCTCGGCCGCGCGCAACCGGCGGATCACGTCGATCCCCGACAGCCGCGGCATCTCGATATCGACCAGCACCAGATCGAAGCGGCGGTCGGCCAGCGCCTCGGCCGCTTCCTCGCCATCCTCGACCAGCGTGACCTCGGCGCCCAGCGTTTCCAGCATCTGCTGCACCAGAAGCCGGTTGGTGGGGTTGTCCTCGGCCACCAGCACGGAGCAACCGCCCAGATCGGGCAGGTCCGCCGCCGCCGACGGTGCCTCGATCCCCGGCGCCCAGGCCCGGCGCGGCAGGATCAGCGAGACCTCGGCGCCGCCCTCGGCCGCGTTCGCCACCTGGATCTGGCCGCGGATGCGCTGGGCGAGGTCACGCACGATATGCAGGCCCAGCCCGGTGCCGGGCTGGCCGCTGTCCTCGGGCCGGCCGGCGAAATCAAAAAGCCGCGCCATCGCCGCCTCGGAAAAGCCGGGGCCGGTGTCGCGCACGCGCAGGCAGAGCGCCTCTTGCGGGCCCAGATGCACGCGCAGCCGCACCTCTCCGACGGGGCTGTATTTCACCGCGTTGGCGATCATGTTGGACAGGATCCGCTCCAGCGCGGCGGGATCGGTGCCGATCGCGGTGGGCAGGTCATCGGCCCGGTCCAGGCAGAAGCCCAGCCCACGCGCACCGGCATGGGCATGCCATCGCGCCGCGATCCGGTCGAGGAAAGGGCCGAGGCTGGTCTGCACCGGCGGATCGGCCCGGGGCGAGTCGTCCCCGGTGACCAGGGCCAGCGTCTCGTCGGTCAGCCGCACCAGCTGCTCGGCGGAGCTTTGCACACGTTGAAGTTGCAGTCTGGAAGTGGGGTCGAGCACGGACAGGTCGGCAAGCGCAAGCCCGCCGAGAATATCGGAGATCGCGGCGCGTATGTCGTGGCCCAGCATGGCAGCACGGTTGCGCGGGGATTGCGCCCCTTCATCCCCTTGCATCCCCGTCCCGGCCCGCCGCGTCCCCGGCATGTCCGTCACCGCGGCCGCTGCATCCGGAACAGGCAGGCTAACCATGGGAGCACTCGTAAAGGTTGCATCGCCTCAGTCTAGCCGCCGCCCGGGACCGGACCAACCTGTCTAATAAGGCAGGTCGGCACCGGTCGGCCCATGTCGGCGCGGCGCGCACCGGAATGGGCCGTCTTCCGGGCGGCTCAGGCGGCCTGGGGATAGCCCAGGACCCGCAGCGCCTGGGCGATCTCATCGAGGATCGCGGGGTCGTCGATGGTGGCGGGCATCTTGAATTCCTGCCCGTCGGCGATCTTGCACATCGTCCCGCGCAGGATCTTGCCCGAGCGCGTCTTGGGCAGCCGGTCCACCACCACAGCGAGCTTGAACGCCGCGACCGGACCGATCTGGTCGCGCACCAGGTTGACGCATTCCTTGACGATCTCGCCATGGTCACGGGTCACCCCCGAGGTCAGGCACAGGAAACCCAGCGGCAATTGCCCCTTCAACTCGTCGGCCACGCCGATCACCGCGCATTCGGCAACGTCCGGGTGGCTGGCCAGAACCTCCTCCATCGCGCCGGTGGACAGGCGGTGCCCGGCCACGTTGATGACATCGTCGGTGCGCGCCATGATGTAGAGATAGCCGTCCTCGTCCTTGTAGCCCGCATCGCCGGTTTCGTAATAGCCGGGGAAATGGCTGAGATAGGATTTGTGGAACCGTTCGGGCGCGTTCCACAGCGTCGGCAGCGTTCCGGGGGGCAAGGGCAGCTTGATCGCGATGGCGCCCAGCGTGCCCGGCGCGACCTCGTGCCCGCCCTCGTCCAGAACATGCACGTCGAAGCCCGGCATCGCGACCGAGGGGCTGCCGATCTTCACGGGAAGCTTCTCGATGCCCAGCGGGTTGCCCGCGATGGCCCAACCGGTTTCGGTCTGCCACCAATGGTCGATCACCGGCACGCCCAGCATGCGCTGGGCCCATTTGATCGTGTCGGGATCGGCGCGTTCACCCGCCAGGAACAGCGCTCGCAACCCGGTCAGGTCGTACTTGTTGACGAATTCGCCATTCGGGTCCGACCGCTTGATCGCGCGGAAGGCGGTCGGCGCGGTGAAGAAGCTCTTGACCTTGTGTTCCGAGATCACCCGCCAGAACGTGCCCGCATCGGGCGTGCCGATGGGCTTGCCCTCGAAGACGACGGTGGTGTTGCCGTGGATCAGCGGCGCGTAGCAGATATAGCTGTGGCCCACGACCCAGCCCACGTCCGAGGCCGCCCAGAACACGTCGCCGGGATCGACATCGTAGATGTTCTTCATCGTCCAGTTCAGCGCCACCAGATGCCCGGCGGTCGGCCGCACGACGCCCTTGGGCTGGCCCGTGGTGCCCGAGGTGTAAAGGATATAGGCCGGGTGGTTGCCCTCGACCGGCACGCATTCGGCGGGCTGCACACCATACTGGAAGCCGTGCCAGTTGACGTCGCGCCCCTCTTTCAGTTGCGCCACTTCCTGCTCGCGCTGGAAGATCACGCAGAAATCGGGCTGGTGGGTGGACTGCTCCAACGCGCCGTCGAGCAGCGGCTTGTAATGCACGATGCGGCCCGGTTCGATCCCGCAACTGGCGGCGATGATGCATTTCGGCTTGGCATCGTCGATCCGCACGGCGAGTTCATGCGCGGCGAAGCCGCCGAAGACCACCGAATGGATCGCGCCCAGGCGGGAACAGGCCAGCATCGCCTCCAGCGCCTCGGGAATCATCGGCATGTAGATGATGACCCGGTCGCCCTTTTCGACGCCCTTGGCGCGCAGGGCGCCGGCCAGTTGGGCGACGCGGTTGCGCAGCATGACATAGGAGATCGACTTCCGCGTGCCGGTCACCGGGCTGTCATAGATGATCGCCACCTGGTCGCCGCGGCCGTTTTCCACATGCCGGTCCACCGCGTTCCAGCAGGTGTTGACCATGCCGTCCACGAACCACTCGTAGTTCGGGGCGTTCTCGTCGAACAGCGCCTTGCTGGGCTTCTTCACCCAGTCGATGGCCTCGGCGGCCTGCATCCAGAAGCCTTCCGGATCGCTCTTCCAGCCCTCGTAAAGCGCGGCATAGCCCATGATCGCTGTCCCTCATTTGGTGTGCGAAATTCTGTTACGCAGGCAGGCGCGGCTGCGCAAGATCCAAACCCGCGCAGTCCCGGCCGAGGGGCGGGGATGTGCTCTTGCATCCCCGGCGGGGCCGCCGCAGATTGGCGGCGAAGGAGAGCCCTATGCCGCTGATATCCGCTGCCCGCGCGGTGCGCGAAAACGCCCACGCCCCCTATTCGCGATTCAAGGTGGGCGCGGCGATCCGCGGGGCCGACGGGGCGATCTACGCGGGCTGCAACGTGGAGAATATCGCCTCGCCCGAGGGCACATGCGCCGAGGCGGGCGCGATCGCCGCGATGGTGGCCGCGGGCTGTCGCGAGATCGTCGAGGTGGCGGTGATCGCGGACGGCCCCGCCCCCGTCACCCCCTGCGGCGGCTGCCGCCAGAAACTGGCCGAATTCGCCGCGCCGGATGTCCCCGTGACCATGGCCACGCTGGCGGGAGAGACGCTTGTGATGACCGTGGGCGAATTGCTGCCCGGCGCCTTCTCGGTCGCCCAGATGGGTCGGCGTTGATGGATGCGCGCGGCATCATCGCCAAGGCGCGCGACGGCGCACCGCTGTCCGAAGACGAACTGGGCTGGTTCGCCCGGGGGCTGGCCAGCGGCGGGGTCACCGATGCGCAGGCGGGCGCCTTTGCCATGGCGGTGCTGCTGAACGGTCTGACCACGCCCGAACGCGTCGGGCTGACGCGCGCGATGCGCGACAGCGGCAAGGTGCTGGACTGGGACCTGCCCGGCCCCGTGCTGGACAAGCATTCCTCGGGCGGCATCGGCGATTGCGTGTCGCTGGTCCTTGCGCCCGCGCTTGCGGCCTGCGGGGCCTTCGTGCCGATGATTTCGGGCCGCGGGCTGGGGCACACGGGCGGCACGCTGGACAAGCTGGAGGCGATCCCCGGCTACCGCACGCAGATCGGCATTTCGCAACTGAAGTCGATCACCGCCGAGATCGGCTGTGCCATCGTCGGGGCCTCGGCCGATATCGCACCCGCCGACCGCCGACTTTACGCGGTGCGCGACGTGTCCGCCACGGTCGAGAGCATCGACCTGATCACCGCCTCGATCCTGTCCAAGAAGCTGGCCGCCGGGCTGGAGGCGCTGGTGCTCGATGTCAAGGTCGGCTCGGGCGCCTTCATGAAGACGCTGGACGAGGCCGAGGAACTGGCCCGCGCGCTGGTCTCGACGGCACAGGGCGCGGGCTGCATGACGACGGCGCTGATCACCGACATGTCGCAGCCGCTGGTCGGCGCCGCGGGCAATGCGCTGGAAGTCATCGAGGTGATGGAGACGCTGACCGGGACCGGCATCACGCCCGCGCTGTGGGACATCACCTGCGCGCTGGGTGGCGAGGTGCTGGCGCTGGGCGGGCTGGCGCATGATGCGGCGGACGGTTCCGGGCGGATCGCGCAGGCGCTGGAATCGGGCGAGGCCGCGCTGAAATTCGGCGAGATGGTCGCGGAACTCGGCGGGCCGCTGGATTTCGTCGAACGCTGGCCCGACCGCCTGCCCGCCTCGCCCGTGATCCAGGAAGTGGTGGATAACGAGGGCGGCATCGTGCAGGCCATCGACGGCGAGGCGCTGGGTCTGGCGGTCGTCGCGCTGGGCGGCGGGCGGCGGCGCGAGGGCGACCGGATCAACCCCTCGGTCGGGCTGTCCGAGATCGCCGGGCTGGGCGAGGATATCGGCGCGGGCCAGCCATTGGCGCTGGTTCATGCCTCCTGCGAGGAGGATGCCGAGGCGGCGGCAAGAGCCGTTCTGGCGGCCTTCCGGCTGGGCGACAGCGTGCCCGAGATCCCGCCGCTGGTGCATCAGAGGATAATGCGGTGACACGCGCCTTTCTGGTGGTGATCGATTCCGTGGGCTGCGGCGGGGCACCCGATGCGGGCGCCTTCTTCAGCGAGGGAATACCGGATACAGGTGCGAACACGCTTGCACATATCGCACATGCCTGTGCCGCAGGCGCCGCCGATACCGGTCGAAGAGGCCCAATGAACTTGCACAATCTCGACAATCTGGGCCTTGGCGCCGCGATCCGGCTGGCCAGCGGCGAAACCCCTCCGGGGCTGGGCGCCGCGCCGCAGGGGCTGTGGGGCGCGGCGACCGAAAGTTCGCCCGGCAAGGACACGCCGTCGGGGCATTGGGAACTGGCGGGCGTGCCGGTGCCTTGGGACTGGCATTATTTCCCGCGCGAGCTGCCAGCCTTCCCCGAAGCCCTGCTGGCCGAGATGCGTCGATTGGCCGGGACGGAGGGCACGCTGGGCAATTGCCACGCCTCGGGCACCGAGATCGTTGCGCAACTGGGCGAGGAACATCTTCGGACCGGCTGGCCGATCCTCTACACCTCGGCCGACAGCGTGTTCCAGATCGCCGCCCATGAACAGGCCTTCGGTCTTGACCGGCTGTTGCGGCTTTGCGAGGCGATCGCGCCCCGCCTGCATGCGATGCGGGTGGGGCGGGTGATCGCGCGCCCCTTTGTCGGCAGCCCCGAAACCGGCTTCACCCGCACGCAGAACCGCCACGACTACGCCATCGCCCCGCCCGCGCCCACGCTCTGCGACTGGGTGCAGGGGGCGGGGCGGCGGGTGCAGGCCATCGGCAAGATCGGCGACATCTTTTCGATGCGCGGCATCGACGAGCTGCGCAAGGGCAGCGATGCCGAGCTGATGGAGCATTGGGTCGCGCTGATGGACGAGGCCCCCGAGGGCAGCCTGACATTCACCAATTTCGTCGAGTTCGACAGCCTTTATGGCCACAGGCGGGACGTTGCGGGCTATGCCCGCGCGCTGGAATGGTTCGACGCGCAACTGCCCCGCGTCTTCGCCCGGATGCGGCCGGGCGACCTGATCCTGATCACCGCCGACCATGGCAACGACCCGACCTGGCCCGGCACCGACCATACCCGCGAGCGCGTGCCGGTGCTGGGGGCCGGGCTTGGTCCCCGCGCGGTCGGCCTTGTCGCCTTTGCCGATGTCGCGGCCAGCATCGCCGCGCATCTGGACGTGCCCGCGCAAGGGCCGGGACGGAGTTTCCTGTGAGCCTGACCGCCCTGCCCAGGATCGAACTGCATCACCACCTGGAAGGGGCCGCGCCGCCCGCGCTGATCCGCGACATGGCGCATGCCCGGCACCTGGACATTTCGCGCATTTTTGCCCCCGATGGCGGCTATTCCTACCGGGATTTTCCCCAGTTTCTCGACGTCTACGAGGCCGCGACCTCGGTGCTGCAAGGCCCCGACGATTACGCCCGCCTGACCGCCGCCGTGCTGGAGGAGGCCGCCGGTCAGGGCGTGGTCTACCTGGAAACCTTCCTCTCGCCCGATTTCTGCGGCGGGCGCGACCTGACAGCCTGGCGCGAATACCTGCATGCCATCGAGGAAGCCGCCGCACAGGCGGAGGCGACACAGGGCATCACGCTGCGCGGCATCGTCACCTGCATCCGCCATTTCGGCCCCGACAAGGCCCGCCAGACCGCCCTGTGCGCTGCCGAAACCGCAGGTCCGTTCATCGTCGGCTTTGGCATCGCGGGCGACGAAACCGCAGGCCATCCGCGCGACTTTGCGTATGCCTTCGACATGGCGCGCGAGGCGGGGCTGGGGCTGACGGCGCATGCGGGCGAATGGGGCGGGCCACAATCGGTGCGGGACGCGCTGGCCGATCTGCGGGTGGACCGCATCGGCCATGGCGTGCGCGCCATCGAGGATCCCGCGCTGGTCGAGCATCTGGTCGAAACCGGCATCGTGCTGGAAATCTGCCCGGGGTCGAACATCGCGCTGGGGCTCTACCCCGACTGGCGGTCTCATCCGATCGAGCGACTGCGCGCGGCGGGGGTCAAGGTCACCGTCTCGACCGACGACCCGCCCTTCTTCCGCACCAGCATGACCCGCGAATATGACCGGCTTGCCGATGCCTTCGGCTGGGACGAGGACGTTTTCGCACAGATCAACCGGGTGGCGCTGGACGCCGCCTTCTGCGACGCTGACACCCGCGCCGCGATCGCCAAGAAACTGGAGCCCGCCGATGTATGAGCATCTGACCGTCGTCAAACACCCGCTGGTGCAGCACAAGCTGACGCTGATGCGCGACAAGGACACGCCCACCGCCGTCTTCCGCCAGCTTCTGCGCGAGATCAGCCAGTTGCTGGCCTACGAGATCACCCGCGAACTGGAAATGACCACCCGCCGCATCGAGACGCCGCTTTGCGAGATGGACGCCCCGGTTCTGGCGGGCAAGAAGCTGGCGCTGGTCTCGATCCTGCGGGCGGGCAACGGGCTGTTGGACGGGGTGCTGGAACTGGTGCCCTCGGCGCGGGTGGGCTATGTCGGGCTTTACCGCGACGAGAAGACACTTCAGCCGGTGCAATATTACTACAAGGTGCCGACCGATCTGAAAGACCGGCTGGTGATCGTGCTGGACCCGATGCTGGCCACCGGCAATTCCTCGGCCGCGGCGGTCGATCTGCTCAAGGCGTCGGGGGCGAACAATATCCGCTTCATGTGCCTGCTGGCCGCGCCCGAGGGCGTGGCGCGGATGGGGCAGGCGCATCCGGATGTGCCCATCGTCACGGCGGCGGTGGACGAATGCCTGAACGAGCACGGATATATCGTTCCCGGACTAGGGGATGCGGGCGACCGGATGTTCGGCACCAGATGAGCGGAATCCCCTTTACACGTTGTGGTTGTTCTGTCATGATTAACCAATATCTTGTGGAGTTATGACATGGGACGTCGCGCCGGACTCTGCATCTTCCTCGCGATTGCGGGACTGGGCGCGTCATCCTTGCCGGCTCTGGCCAAGGGCGCCGGGGTGTTCGAGGCAACGCCCCGGTCCGTTCCGGTCCGGGTTCCGTCCGGCTATCGCGCGGTCTGGCAGGACGACCGGCTGAATCCCCATCGCGGGCCGCGCACGGCGCAGGGCGATGCGCAGATGGCGGGCGTCTGGACCGACCAGGTGCCCATGCGGCTGGCCCCGCCCACGGCGCCGCGTTTCCTGCGCCTTGGCATCTATGACACGTCCGAGACGGCGCGGCCGACCGTCCGCCTGCTTCGGGACATGGGATTTCCGGTCAGCCGGGGCATCGGCCGGCGCGGCGGGCGGCCCGTCGAGGTGATCTATGCCGGTCCCTTCGACGACCCCGCGGCGCTGGCCCGGGCCGAAGCACGACTGGCGCATGCAGGCTTTCACGACCTCGAATATCGCAAGTAAGACGATCGAGCAGCAAAACCGGAACGCCCCGTCCCCGGACGGGGCGTTTCACTTTCCGGGGATGCCTCAGCCGCCGCAGATCGCCTGAAGCTGCACCCAGTCGCCATCCGAGATGAGCGGCGGTGCCAGCTTGCCGCGCATCGGATCCGCCTCGATCAGGCCCAGCACGCGTTCGCCCGAGATGTCGAGCGCATAGGCATAGGGGCCGGACGGCACATTCGCGCGGGCAAACCGGTCGATCAGCGCGTCGTCGGGCAGCGGCAGGGGCGGCGCGGTCAGGATGGTGCGGGCATGCCGCTCCAGGGCGCGTTCGGTCAGGTGGCCGCTGGTCAGCAGGCGGAAGGTTGCCAGAACGCCTGCCTCCTTCAGCAGCACGGCCAGCGGATCGGCGCGCGCGGCGCGGGCGGATTCGGCCAGGATGAAGCCCGCGACCGCGGCGGGATCGTCATGGTCCTCGACCAGGGCGCGGTTCAGCAGGATGATCCGGCCCGGCAGATGCGCCGCTCGCGGCATCCCCGAGGGCAGGACGACGACCCGGGCGCCGCTGCCGGGCAAGAGCCGCTCGGCCAGCCGGTCGAGCGCGCGCGCCCCGCCCGGCCGCGCGCAGGGCTGGCCCGCGACACGGGTGACCCGGTCCAGCAGGTCGCGCCCGATCTCGGCGCGGACCTGTGGCGGCACCACCGAGACCGTGTGCCGCACCAGCGCCCCCGGCAGCCAGAAGGCGCCCAGTCCCACGATCCCGGCGGCGATGGCGGCGAAGATCGTCAACCGCAGCCGACCGGGATGCGGCCGGTTCCGCGTCACCGCCGCCCGCACCGTTTCCAGCGCCTCGATCATCAACGGTTCGTCCACCTCCAGCGTCTCGTCGCTGTCGGTGTCGGGCGCGTAAAGCGCGGGCGTCTCGCCCGGGTTCAGCCGGTCCAGCGCGGCCAGCGACCAGTGGGTCAGCACCCGTTCGGCGGTATCGGAGACCACGAGCGAGGCGTCGCCAAAGGACAGGATCACGTTGCGCCGCTGCGCCCCGGCATGTTCGCGCCAGATGCCGGGGCTTTCCAGCCGTTGATACCGCTTGAGCGCCGTCATGGGCGGCCGACCGTGCCTGTCCGTTGCCTGAACCTGCACCCACAGATAGCCGGGTGCGGCGCGGGCGACAATCTCACAACCCTGCCGCCAGCTTGCGCAGCTCGAACTTCTGGATCTTGCCGGTCGAGGTCTTGGGCAATTCGCGGAACACGATCCGTTTGGGCGTCTTGAAGCCCGCAAGCTGGTCGCGGGCAAAGGCGATCAGCGTGGCCTCGTCGACGCTATGGCCGTCCTTCAGCTCGACAAAGGCGCAGGGCACTTCGCCCCATTTCTCGTCCGGTTTGGCTACCACGGCGCACAGCAGGACGTCGGGATGGCGCATCAGCACGCCCTCGACCTCGACCGAACTGACATTCTCGCCGCCCGAGATGATGATGTCCTTGGCGCGGTCGGCGATCTGCAGGTAACTGTCGGGATGGTGCATCGCCAGGTCGCCCGAGTGGAAATAGCCGCCCTGGAACGCCTCGCGCGTGGCGCGCGGGTTCTTCAGATAGCCCTTCATCACGCCATTGCCGCGGAACACGATCTCGCCCTGGGTCTGCCCGTCCATCTGCACCGGCTGGTGCTTTTCGTCCCAGACCTGCACCGGCTCCATGAAGGGCATTGCCACGCCCTGGCGTGCCTTGACGGCCGCGCGGTCGTCGCCCTGCAAATGGTCCCATTTGGCGTCCCAGGTGCATTCGGTCGCCGGACCATAGGTTTCCGTCAGCCCGTAGACATGGGTGATGTTGAAGCCCATCGGCTCGATCCGGGCCAGCGTGACCGGGGCAGGGGGGGCGCCCGCGGTGAAGACCTCGACGATGTGGCCGAAGTCGCGCCGGTCCTCGTCCCGGGCATTCACGATCATGTTCAGCACGATCGGCGCGCCGCCGAAATGGGTCACGCCCTCGTCAGCGATGGCGTCGAAGATCGCCTTGGCGGTGATGTCGCGGCAGCACACGACCGTGCCGCCGATCAGCGGCATCATCCAGGTGTGGCACCAGCCGTTGCAATGGAACAGCGGCACGATGGTCAGGTATTTCGGGTAAAGCGTCATGCGCCAGGAAATCACCTGCCCCATCGCGTTCAGATAGGCGCCGCGGTGGTGATAGACGACGCCCTTGGGCCGCCCGGTGGTGCCCGAGGTGTAGTTCAGCGCGAGGCTCTCCCACTCGTCTTGCGGCAGGATCCAGTCGAAATCGGGATCGGCCTTGGCCAGGATATCCTCGTATTCGGGATAGTCGCCGATCGCATGAACGCCCGCGGCATCGTCGGCCACCTCGATGATGACGGGCGGTTCGCCCTCCATGTCCTCGATGGCAGCGGCGGCCAGCGGGATGAATTGCGGATCGCAGAGCAGCACCTTGGCCCCGCCATGGTCAAGGATGTAGCTGACCGTGTTGGCATCGAGCCGGATGTTGATCGTGTTCAGCACCGCCCCGCAGGCGGGCACGCCGAAATGCGCCTCGGCCTGGGCGGGGATGTTGGGCAGGAGCGTCGCCACCACGTCGCCCGGCCTGACCCCCATCGCGGCAAGGGCCGAGGCCAGCCGGCTGATGCGGTCGTGATACTGCCGGTAGGTGTAGCGGCGGGCGCCATAGACCAGCGCCTCGCGGTCGGGCCAGACCTGCACGGCGCGGTTCAGGAAGGACAATGGCGTCAGCGGCACGAAATTCGCCGCGCATTTTTCCAGACCCGTTTCGTCGGACAGCCAGCCCATGGTTCCTTGCCTCCCGGTGCTTCGTTGGACGGCGCGGAGTTTGGCCCCGCCGCGCGGCTTTGAAAAGGGCTGTCGCGCGCCTTTCGCACCGCCGCGGGGTCGGCGACTCGTCCGGCCGGGTGGGGCAGGGGCGACGAGCCCGGCGCCTGGATCATGGTTAACTGTTCCTTGACAGGCCGCGATCCCCGGCTGCGCCACGCCATTGCGCAGGCCCCGGGCGGCGGTGCCGCAAAGCCATCCCAATCGCGTCGAACTGGCGTCCGAAGACCGGGGGTAAGGGTCTGTTGGCGAACAGGCGGCACCGATGACCCCGGTCCATGGCGAGGCAGGGACGGCGGCAGCATTCCGGGGGAACGGGTAATGGAATTCAGGATCGATTATCAAGGGTGCGAACCCGCTTCGGGCTTTGACGACGCCCTTGTCCCGGGCGGGTCGCATCCGGGTGGGGGCCTGTCCGGCGCCGGAATCGCGGGGCTGGCCTCGGGCTTTGCCGCCGGGACCGAGATCGCCACCACGACCGGCTGGCGCGCGGTCGAGGCGCTGGCCCCGGGCGACCGGGTGCTGACCTTCGATAACGGCTCGCGGCCGGTGCGTGCGGTCCAGCGCGGGGTCCTGTGGCGCGGCTGGACGCCCTGTCCCCAACCGCTCTGGCCGCTTCTGGTGCCCGAGGGGGTGCTGGGAAATTCCGCGCCGCTGCTGCTGTTGACCGAGCAAAGCGTGATGGTCGAATCCGACCTGGCCGAAGAGCTTTACGGCGATCCCTTCGTGCTGCTACCCGCGCGCTATCTCGAAGGCGCGCTGGGCATCGAACGCGTGGCGCCCCGGCTTGGCGTGGCGCTGGAGGTGATCGTGCCGCTGTTCGACCGGCCCGAGATCGCCTTTGCCAACGGTGCGGCGCTGGTGTTCTGCCCCGCCCAGGGCGAGGGCGAGACCGTGCCGCTGAACCGGCTGGGCGAGTTGCAGAGGACCGCCGATTGCGACTATGCCCGCCCCCGTTTCCCGCGCGAGGCGCGCCGGCTTGCCGAGGCGCTGGAAGAACAGCCCCCGGCAGACGAACCGCCCTCCGCGCCCGCGCCGCGTCAGGCCGCCTGAGCCGCCGGACCGAAACGGCCATAAAAGGTCTCGTCGCGCTCGGCCATCTCGCGCAGGAGGTCGGGCGGCGCAAAGCGGGGTCCATGGCGCGCGGCCAGATCGTCGCAGATCGCGACCGCGCGGCCCGCCCCGATCATGTCCAGCCACGAGAATGGCCCGCCCGACCACGGCGCAAAGCCCCAGCCCAGGATCGCGCCCACATCGCCCTCGCGGATATCCGTCAGAACGCCCGCCTCCAATGCGCGCACCGCCTCCAGCACCTGCGCGAAAAGCAGCCGGTGCTGCACCTCGGACAATTCCGGCTGATCCGCGGCGCGCGGGTAATGGTCGAGTCCTTCCCACAGCCCCGTCCTCTTGCCCGCCGCATCATAGGTATAGAATCCGGCTCCCGCCTTGCGCCCCAGCCGACCCTGATCGGCCAGCCAGAACAGCACATCGTCCACCGCGCCGTCCGGATAGGCCGCGCCCATCGCGGCGCGGGTCGCCCTGGCGATCTTGACGCCAAGGTCGATCGAGGTCTCGTCCACCAGTTGCAGCGGCCCCAGCGGCATCCCCACCAGTTTCGCTGCATTCTCGACCAGCGCGGGGGCGATGCCCTCGCCGACCATGCGGATGCCCTCGTTGATATAGGGGATGATGCAGCGATTGGCGTAGAAGAAGCGGGCATCGTTCACCACGATGGGCGTCTTGCGGATCTGGCGCACGAAATCCAGAGCCCGCGCCACGGCCCGCTCGCCGGTTTCGCGCCCCTTGATGATCTCGACCAGTGCCATCTTCTCGACCGGGCTGAAGAAATGGATGCCGATGAACGCGTCCTGCCGGTCGGCGGCGCGCGCCAGATCGCTGATCGGCAGGGTCGAGGTATTTGTTGCAATCGTGCAAGTCTCGCCCACCGCTGCCTGCACCCGTTTCGTCACCTCGGCCTTGATCGCGGGGTCTTCGAACACCGCCTCGATCACCAGATCGGCACCGGAAAGCGCAGAATAATCCGTGGTCGCGGTGATCCGCCCCATGATCTCGGCCTTCTTGTCGGCATTCGCCTTGCCGCGCGCGATGCCCTTGTCCATGTAGGATTCGGTATAGGCGCGGCCCTTGTCGGCGGCCTCTTGCGACTGGTCGACCAGCACCACCTCGATGCCCGCCTGTGCGGCCACCAGCGCGATGCCCGCCCCCATCATCCCCGCGCCGATCACGCCCAGCTTTCGAACGCTTTGATCGGGGATGTCGGAAGGCCGCACCGCACCCTTTTCCAGCGCCTCCTTGTTGATGAAGAGCGAGCGGATCATCGCGCCCGAGGACGGGTTCATCAGCACATGCGTGAACCACCGCGCCTCGATCTGCAACGCGGTGTCGAAGGGCACCAGCGCGCCCTCGTAGACCGCACTCAGCAGCGCCCTGGCGGCCGGATAGACCCCCTTGGTCTTGCCGTTGACCATCGCGCTGGCGCCGACGAAGGTCATGAAGCCCGAAGGACTGTAGGGCGCGCCGCCGGGCATCTTGTAGCCCTTCTCGTCCCAGGGTTTCACGATGGACGGCCCCGACAGGACCCATTCCTTCGCCGCCGCCACCGGATCGTCGACCACCTCGTCGATCAGCCCCGCGGCCCTGGCCTTTTTCGGGTCGCTCAGCTTGCCCTCCAGCAGGAAGGGCGCGGCGGCCATCGCGCCCAGCTTGCGCACCAGCCGCGTTGTGCCCCCCGCCCCGGGGAAGATGCCGACCATGATCTCGGGCAACCCGATCTTCGCCTTGGGGTTGTCGGCGGCAAAGATGCGGTGACAGGCCAGCGGCAGTTCCAGCCCGATCCCCAGCGCGGTGCCCGGCAGCGCGGCGGCAATGGGCTTGCCGCCCTTGTTGCGCTCGTCCATGCCGGCACGCTCGATCTTGCGCATCACGCCATGCATCGCCATCACGCCCTCGAACAGGCCGCGCGCCGGGTCGTCGCCCGCCTCGTCCCGCATTCGGGCGATGACGTTCAGATCCATCCCGCCCGCGAAATCCTTCTTGGCGCTGGTGATGACCACGCCCTTTACCGCGGGGTCGGCAAGGGCGGCGTCGATATGGGTGTCAAGCTCCTGGAACCCGGCCAGGCTCATCACATTCATGCTGCGCCCCGGCACGTCCCAGGTGATGCTGGCCACGCCCTCGGCATCCACCGCGTAGTGAAACTCAGCCATTCCAGTCTCCTTCAGACCCGTTCGATGATCGTTGCGGCACCCATGCCGCTGGCAACGCAAAGCGTGGCAAGCCCGGTCGCCTTGTCGCTGCGCTCCAGCTCGTCGAGCAGCGTTCCCAGGATGATCGCCCCCGTCGCCCCCAGCGGATGGCCCATCGCGATCGCCCCGCCGCAGGGATTGACCCGCTCGGGATCGACCTCGAACGCCTGGATGAAGCGCAGGACGACAGCGGCGAACGCCTCGTTCACCTCGAATAGGTCGATATCGGAAATCTGCATCTTCGCATCGGCCAGGATCTTCTCGGTCACCGGCACGGGGCCGGTCAGCATGATCGTCGGATCGGTGCCGATCTTGGCCGTCGCGCGGATTCTTGCCCTTGGTTTCAAGCCATGCGCCTGCCCGAACGCGGCGCTGCCGATCAACAGCCCGGCCGCGCCATCGACGATCCCCGAGGAATTGCCCGCATGGTGGATATGTTCGATCCGTTCAAGATGCGGGTATTTCATCAGCGCCACCTGGTCGAAGCCGGGCATCATCTCGCCCATCTCCTTGAAGGCAGGTTTCAGCGCGCCCAGCGTCTGCATGTCGGTTTCGGGACGCAGATATTCGTCGCGCGCGAGAATGGTCAGCCCGTTGACGTCCCGCACCGGGATCACCGAGCGGTCGAACCGCCCCTCGGCCCAGGACCGCGCGGCGCGGCGCTGGCTTTCCACGGCCAGCGCATCGGCCTGGTCGCGGGTGAAACCGTGTTGGGTGGCGATGATGTCGGCCGAAATGCCCTGCGGCACGAAATGGACCTTCATCGCGAGGCTCGGATCGACCGCAATCGCCGCCCCGTCACTGCCCATCGCGACGCGGCCCATCGTCTCGACCCCGCCCGCGATATAGCCCGCGCCCGCACCCGCCCGCACCTGGTTGGCCGCCAGGTTCACCGCCTCGAGCCCGCTCGCGCAGAAGCGGTTGATCGACAGGCCCGGAATGCGTTCGTCCAGCCGCGAGGCCAGCACCGCGCTGCGCGCAAGGCAGCCGCCCTGTTCGCCGACCTGCGTGGCGTTGCCCCAGATCACATCCTCAATGCCCGCGCCGCCATCCAGTCCGTTGCGCTCGGAAAGCGCATCCAGCACCAGCGCGGACAGGCGCAGCGCTGTGACCTCGTGCAGGCTGCCATCCTTGCGCCCCTTGCCGCGGGGGGTGCGGATCGCGTCGTAGATATAGGCATCGGTCATGTCGGTATCCTCGCGGTCGGGAAGAAAAGGTCGGCGTCGCGCCCGGCGGCGGCGTTGCAGGGGTATTTTCGCCAAGAAGAAACAGCCGGTCGCGCCCCGTAACCGGGCGTTAACGTTAACGCGCCAGTCTGCGAGTCGCGGTACAGGCTGGGGAGCCGATGACCGCCCAAGGAGAAGACCCCCCGCCCGACGCCTCCACCCCGGTATCGACCGGGGGTGCCGTTCGGGCGGGGGGAAGCCGCCCTGTCTTCTTCTTGGCGAAAATACCCATTGCGCTGCCCGCGCCATCCTGCGCGACGTCCGGGGTTCATCGCTTGCGCTCCTCAAGCTCGGCATTGAACAGCCGCAGCCGGTGGGGCAGCACCTCGGCATCCGTCACGCTGTCGAAATTCTCGAACAGGAAGGACAGCGCCTCGCCTTCGTCGAGGCCGGCATCGTTGGCAAAGCGGCGCAGCCGACGATAGGCGTCTTCGGACATGGCAACCTGAAAGCGGCGGGTCAGGCGCAGGCGTCTGGGCATCGCAATCCTCGCTTTCAGGCGACTAGAAGGCGTCGGGGTCCAGCGCCATCACCGTTTCGGCGCCCGAGGTGATGCGCGCCAGATGCAACCCCGTCGCGGGCAGGTGGCGGGCCATGTAATAGCGCCCGGTCGCGATCCTGGCCGACAGGAAGGCCGCATCGCCCCTGCCCGATGCCAGCCCCGCATGCGCGGCGCGCGCGATCCGCGCCCACATCAGGCCCAGGCAGACATGGCCGAACAGGTGCATGAAATCATAGCTGCCCGCCAGCGCGTCGGCAGGATTCTTCATCCCCTGTTCGACGAAATAGACCGTCGCCGCCTGAAGATCCTTCGACGCCGCCTTGAGCGGGTCGAGAAAGCCCGCTTTCAGGTCGACATCGCCCTCGTTCTCGCGGACGAAGCCTTTCACGATCTCGAAGAAATCGCGCATCGCGCGGCCGCCATTCTGCGGCAGCTTGCGGCCCACCAGATCCAGCGACTGGATGCCGTTGGTGCCTTCGTAGATCATGGTGATCCGCGCATCGCGCACGAATTGTTCCAGCCCCGCGGCGCGGGTGAACCCGGTGCCGCCCAGCGTCTGCTGCGCCAGAACCGTGGTTTCGAACCCCTTGTCGGTCAGGAAGCCCTTGATGACCGGGGTCAGCAGCGAGATCAGCGCCTCGGCCCTGTCGTCGTGGCCGCGGTGCGCCCGGTCGATCAGCTGCGCCCCCCAGAAGGTGAAGGCCCGCGCCCCTTCGACAAGGCTTTTCTGGTGCATCAGGTTGCGGCGCACATCGGGGTGGACCATGATCGGGTCGGCCGGTCCGTCCGGGTTGGCAGGCGCCCCCAGCGCGCGGCCCTGAAGCCGTTCCCTGGCCCAGGCCAGCGCGTTCTGATAGGCCACGACGCCTTGCGCATAGCCCTGAAGCCCGACGCCCAGGCGGGCCTCGTTCATCATGGTGAACATCGCCCGCATGCCCTTGTGTTCCTCGCCCACGAGGAAGCCGGTCGCGCCCTCGTAGTTCATCACGCAGGTGGCGTTGGCGTGAATGCCCATCTTGTGTTCCAGCCCGACGCATTCCAGCGCGTTGCGCGCGCCGGGATTGCCCTCGGCATCGGGCAGGAATTTCGGCACGATGAACAGCGAGATGCCCTTGGTGCCAGCGGGTCCGCCGGGGATTTTCGCCAGCACCAGATGGATGATGTTCTCGGTCAGGTCATGCTCGCCTGCCGAGATCCAGATCTTGGTGCCGGTGATCTTGTAAGTGCCGTCCGGCTGCGGCTCGGCACGGGTCCTGATCAGGCCCAGATCGGTGCCGCATTGGGGTTCGGTCAGGTTCATCGTGCCCGACCAGATCCCTTCGATCATCTTCGGCAGGTAGAGCGCCTTCTGCGCCTCGGAGCCATGCACATGGATCGCCGACATCGCGCCATGGGTCAGGCCCCAATACATGTTCATCGCCATGTTGGCCGAGACGAACATCTCGCCGACCGCGGTGTTCAGCAGATAGGGCATCCCCTGCCCGCCATAGGCCGGGTCGGCATCCAGCCCGATCCAGCCGCCCGCGGCGATCTGGCCATACGCGTCGCGAAAGCCCGCGGGCGTGCGCACCGCGCCGTTGTCCAGCGTGCAGCCCTCGGCGTCGCCCGTGGCGTTCAGGGGCGCCAGCACCTCGGCCGCGATCCTGCCCGCCTCGCCCAGGATGGCGCCGGTGAAGTCGCGGTCGAGCTCGTCATAGCCGGGAATCCCGGAATTGCGGATGTCGAGGACGTCATGCAGCAGGAACTGCATCTCGTCGGTCGGCGGGGTATAGGTCGGCATCTGTCTCTCCCTTGAACGCCGCCCTTCTGCGGGGCGGACCTGTCCGGTGATGCGCCTAGCGGCGTGCTTCCCTCTCGAACTCGGCCAGCTTTTCTTCGCACAGGGCAAGCTGGTGTTGCAGTTCGGCGATGGCCTCGTCCAGTTCGGCGCGCTGGCGCTGCATGTCGGCCAGCCGTTCGCGCCCGATTGCATAGGCTTCGCGGTGCTGGGCCTCATGGCCCTGCTCCTCGTCGTAAAGCGCCAGAAGCTGGCGGATCTGTTCGAGGCTGAAACCGAAGCGCTTGCCGCGCAGGATCAGCGTCAGCCGGCCGCGGTCGCGGCGGGTATAAAGGCGGCGCTGACCCTCGCGGATCGGGTTCAGCAGATCAATGGATTCGTAAAAACGCAGGGTGCGCGGCGTTACCGAGTAAGCCTCGCACATCTGGCGGATCGAAAGCAGATCGTCGGTCATGTTCCGTCTTCTGATCGTTGGCCCTTCCCTGGTGCCGAGATGGCGGGTGAGGGTCCGGCTGGCAACCCGGATGGACCTTGACGTGAGCGTAACGCTGCGTCACGGCGCCCGGTTGACTTCGGCTAGCCGTCGTGACCGGCCGCGCTGTCCTGCCGCGCGAGAATGGCCGAAACCTCGTCGTGAAGCGCCTTTAGCTCGGCGATCGACCGCTCCAGATCCTCGCGCTGCGCATTCAGCTCCACGAGTTGGCGGTCGGCCAGTTCGACGGTGCGTTCAAGCTGTGCCCGGCTGCCTTTCTCGTCGTAGATCAGCAGCCATTGGCGGATTTCCTCGAGGCTGAAGCCGAAGCGCCGCCCGCGCAGGATCAGCGTCATCCGCGCCACCTCGCGGGGCGTGTAGAAGCGTGCGCGGCCTTCCTTCTCGGGGCTCAGAAGCTCGATATATTCGTAGTAACGCAGGGTGCGCGGCGTCACGTCGAACTTCGCGCACATCTCCTTGAACGACAGACGGTCGTCGGACATCGGCCCTTCCGCTTTTTCCTGTCCTCGAAAGGACTCCGCGCCCCGCTGGCCACTCTAGTTCATGAAACCGGGTGCGAAAAGGTGGAAGCCATAGGCGACCAGAAGCGCCGGGACCGCGGAATAGGCGGTGGCCAGGATCGCGGCGCGCGGGTTGATCGCGATGGCGGGAAACAGCGCGTCGCCATCGTTCGAGATCGCGTTGCCGATCAGCGCGGCAAAGGGCAGGGCGCCGTTGACATAGAGCATCGTCACCAGCACCTGCGGCCCGCATCCCGGCACGAAGCCCACAACCACCGCGATCAGCGGCAACAGCGGCGCGACGGTCTGGAACCAGGCGGCGATGTCCAGCCCGGCGAAACTGGCGGCATAATCATAGGCCAGATAGGCGCCGATCACCCAGACCGAGATGAAGCTGGTCTCCTCGGCCATCCGGGTCAGCGGCGCGTCCCCGGCATTGGTCATCGCGGTGACGGGCGAACTGGCCCAGATGAACAGCCCCAGCGCCGTGCCGGTCAGGGCGATGGCGGTGACGGGCAGGCCGAACACCGCTGCAATCTCGATCTGGGCAAGCTGGGCGATGCCCACGGCAAGGCCGGGTAGGGCGGGCAGCAGATAGGCCACATCGCGCGGCCTGAGCCGTCCGATCCGCGGGGCCAGCTCGCAAGAGGCGCCTTGCAGACGGGGCAGGTGTGACCGGTCGAACCGGTCGACGAGCCAGCCGGTCAGGATGCCCACGGCCATCGACAGCGGCAGGATCACCGCCGCCGCATCGGGCCGTGTCGCCAGCAGCAGGAAGGCCGCATCGCCCATCGTCGCGGTCAGCGCCGCCACGACCGCGCCCATCCGCGCATTGCCCGAGGTATAGGCCGCCACCACGATCACCGCGCCGCCGCAACCGGGCGTCGCGCCCAGCAGGGCGGCCAGCGGTACCTGCCAGCCGCGCGCGTTGCGCAGCGCATCGCCCAGGTCGAAGCGGAACAGCCGTTCGGAACCGTAGAACAGCAGGAGCGTTGCCGCCACGAAGACGCTGACCTGCACATAGGCATCGGTCATCAATTCGCGGGTCAGCCGCCCCAGCTCGCCCGGTGCCACCGCCAGCGCCAGAAGCACCAGCGCCACCCCCAGCCGCCGGGGGCGGAACCCGCCCGGCAAAGCCGTGCCGAGCCGCGCAAGACCCGTGCCGTCATGGATGGTTCCGGTTGCCATGTCTGCCCTTGACTGCGAATGGTTCTCAATTGCAGAACTTAGCACTTGCGGGGGGCTTGGCAAGGGCCAATAAATCGGCCGGAAAGGGAGAGGCCGATGAACGAGGACAAGGCCCGGATCGCGCGGCAATTCATCGAGATGATCCCGCATTCGCGTGCGCTGAACATGCGCGTGGATGAAATCGGCGACGGCGTGGCCGAGATCTCGATGCCCTATGACCCCCGCCTGATCGGCGATCCGCAAAGCGGCGTGATCCATGGCGGCGCGGTCTCGGCGCTGCTGGACACCTGCGGCGGCGCGGCGGTGATGAGCCACAAGGACGCCCCCGCGGGCACCGCCACCATCGACCTGCGCATCGACTACATGCGCGCCGCCGCCCCCGGCCAGCGGATCACCGCGCGGGCCGAATGCTACCATGTCACCCGCTCGGTCGCCTTCGTGCGCGCCATCGCCACCGACGAGGACCGCGAGAACCCGGTCGCCACCGCCTCGGGCGCCTTCACCGTCGAACGCGGGGGCACGCCATGAGCCGCAAAGCCCCCGAACCCGTCCAGGTCATCAAGCAGCGGCGCGACGCGGCGCTGTCCGCGCTGGTCCATGGCGTGCCCTATATCAACTTCCTCGGCATCGAGTTCGAGCGCCGCGGCGACGAACTGACCGCGCTTCTGCCCTTCGACGACAAGCTGATCGGCAACCCGATGCTGCCCGCCCTGCATGGCGGCGTGACAGCGGCCTTCCTGGAAGTGACCGCCATCATCGGGCTGAGCTGGGCGATCATCTGGGAGGACATGGAATCGGGCACGCTCGATCCCCTTGCGCTGACGCCCGAAACGCTGCCGAGGCTGCCCAAGACCATCGACTTCACCGTGGATTACCTGCGCACCGGCCTGCCGCGCGACGCCTATGCGCGGGCGCGGGTCAACCGCTCGGGCCGGCGCTATGCCTCGGTCCATGTCGAGGCCTGGCAGGACAACCGCGCCCGGCTTTACGCGCAGGCCACCGGCCATTTCCTGATGCCGCCCCGCAATGGCTGACAGCGCCGCCGGGGCCGCGCCTGCGCCGCCCCCGCTGACCCACCGCCGGGTCCTGGCCATCGCCCTGCCCATCGTGCTGTCGAATGCCACCGTGCCGATCCTGGGCGCGGTCGATACCGGCGTCGTCGGCCAGATGGGCGAGGCCGCCCCCATCGGCGGGGTCGGCATCGGCGCGATCATCCTGGCCGCGATCTACTGGGTGTTCGGCTTCCTGCGGATGGGCACCACCGGGCTGACCGCCCAGGCCTGGGGCGCGGGCGACCGGGGCGAGGTCGACGCGATGCTGTCGCGCGCGCTGCTGATTGGGGGGGCGGCGGGGCTGGTGCTGATCGCGCTTCAATGGCCCCTGTTCGCCGGGGCGTTCCGGATCGCGCCCGCCAGCGCCGAGGTCGAGGCGCTGGCCCGCGACTACATGGCGATCCGCATCTGGTCGGCCCCCGCTGCCATCGGGCTGTTCGGCATCACCGGCTGGCTGATCGCGCAGGGCCGCACGCGGGCGGTGCTGATTATGCAATTATGGATGAACTCGGTCAACATCCTCCTCGATTTCTGGTTCGTGCTCGGGCTGGGCTGGGGCGTGCAGGGGGTAGCGGTCGCCACCTTCCTCGCGGAATGGACCGGGGCCGGGCTGGGGCTGTGGCTGTGCCGTGGCGCGTTCCGCAGCGCGGCCTGGCGCGAGAGCGCGCGCGTGTTCGAGCCCGCGCGCCTGCGCCACATGGCCGCCGTCAATACCGACATCCTGATCCGGTCGCTGCTGCTTCAGGCGATCTTCGTCTCGTTCCTGTTCGTCGCGGCGGGTTTCGGGGATGTGCCGCTGGCGGCCAATCAGGTGCTGCTGCAATTCCTGGAAATCACCGCCTATGCGCTGGACGGTTTCGCCTTTGCGGCCGAGGCGCTGGTGGGCCAGGCGATGGGCGCGCGCGCCCGCGCCACACTGCGCCGGGCCGCGCTGATGACGAGCCTCTGGGGCGTGGTGACGGTAATCGGGCTGGCGGCTGCCTTCGCGCTGTTCGGCGGGGCGATCATCGACCTGATGACCACATCGGCGGAGGTGCGCGCCGCGGCACGCGATTACCTGCCCTGGATGGTGGCCGCGCCGGTCTTCGGGCTGGCCTCCTACATGCTGGACGGCATCTTCATCGGCGCGACGCGGACGCGCGACATGCGCAACATGATGGCCGTGGCGGCGGCGGTCTATGCTGTCGCGGCGCTGGCGCTGGTCCCGGCCTGCGGCAATCACGGGCTCTGGATGGCGCTGCTGATCTCCTTCGTGGCGCGCGCGGTGACGCTGGGGCTGCGCTACCCGGCGCTGGAGGCCGCGGCGGACCGCCCGGCACGCTAGGCCCCCGGGCCGCGGCGGGGTGGCGCTGCCCCCCGTCCTTCGGACTCCCCCCGGGATATTTGCGGCCAGAAGAAGGACGGGGCGGGGGGCTAGAGGATCTCGTCCTCGTCGAACAGCCGCTCGGCCTCCAGTCCCGCATTCCAGGCCCCGATCCGCTCGCCCGCCTGCGCCTCGGGGGCGATGGTGGCCAGATGGAACACGGCATTGCCCTCGTTGACCACCGGCAGCACCGCGCGGCCCAGGATGATGCCATGCTCGGGGGCGCGGATCTCGGCCTCGACCTCGCCGAACGGATCCGAGACCACCGCCAGCAAATCGCCCCGCTCCACCACGTCCCCCTCCGAGCGGTAGCTGCGCAACAGCCCCCCCTGCGGCGCGCGCAGCCAGCGCGAGGCGCGGCACACAAGCGGCGCGCGGCGCGCCCGCGGCACGCCCCGTCCGCCGATCATGCCCCGGTCATGCAGCACCCGCAGGATGCCCGCGACCCCGGCCCGCACCGCGGTCTCGTCAAAGCGCAACCCTTCGCCCGCCTCGTAAAGCAGCATGTCCACGCCCATCTCCCGCGCGGTCTGCCGGAGCGAGCCCTCACGCAAGGCCGACGGCAACACCACGGGCGCGGCAAAGACCGCGGCAAGGCGCAACAACTCGTCATCGCCCGGCGCCACCCGAATCTGGGGCAGGTTGGTACGGTGCACCGCCGCCGAATGCAGGTCGATCCCCAGATCGGCCCGCGCCACGACCTCGCGGGTCAGCAGATCCGCCAGCCGCCCGGCCATCGACCCCCCGGCCGAGCCGGGAAAGCAGCGGTTCAGATCGCGCCGGTCGGGCAGGTAGCGCGACAGGTTCAGAAAGCCGAAGGCGTTCACGATGGGAATGGCGATCAGCGTGCCCGCCAGCGCCGACAGCGCGGGCAGGCTCAGCAGTCGGCGCACGATCTCGACCCCGATCACCTCGTCGCCATGGATGCCCGCGGTCACGAAGACCACCGGCCCCGGACGGCGGCCATGGATCACATGGGCGGACATGGTGACCGGCGTGTGATCCGACAGGACCGAAACCGGCAGATCGACCGTCCGCCGCGTGCCCGCAGGCACCAGCGCATCGCCGAGCGCAAAGCCCGGGCGCGGGGTCATGGGGCAGGGGGTCCGGAACCGTGCATTCCCATGCGTTACGCGCGACGGGGAATTCTGGCAAGAGGCCGCCGCCCCCTCGCCATTGTCGCGCCGGCCGATTGCGATTCCCGGGGCATGCTTGCAAGGACCAGTCGGCTGTCCTTCTTCTGGCCGCAAATATCCCGGGGGGAGTCCGCAAGGACGGGGGGCAGCGCCCCCCCCCTTACCCGCATGCCAGCGCGTCCTCGATCAGCCGCACGGTCTCGTCCACGCCGTAAAGCGCGATGAAGCCGCCGAAGCGGGGGCCCTGGCTGGCGCCCAGGATCACCTCGTAAAGCGCCTTGAACCAGTCGCGCAGGTTCTCGAAGCCGTGCTCGCGGCCGACGGCGAAGACCAGGCTTTGCAGCTCTTCGGCATCAAGCCCGCCCTGCCAGCCCCTGAGCCTTGCCACCAGATCCTCCATCGCGGCGCGCTCCTGCGCGTCGGGGGCGCGGAATTCCCGTGTCGGGGCGACGAAATCGCGGAAATAGCGCACCGCGAACCCCGCCGCGGCGTCGAGATCGGGATGGGTCTCGGGGCTGGCCTCGGGCGCGTAGCGGCGGATGAAGCCCCACAGCCCCGCCTTGTCCTCGGCGCCTGCGACCGAGGCCAGGTTCAGCAGCATCGCGAAGGGCACGACCATCCGGCTTTCGGGCGGCGCGCCATTGTGGATATGCCAGACCGGGTTTTCCAGTTGCGCCTTCAGTTCCTGGTCGGGGAAGGCGCGCAATTGCTGGTGATACTCGTCCACCGCCTTGGGGATCACGTCCCACCACAGCCGCTTTGCCGTCTTGGGCTTCTGGTACATGAAATAGGACAGGCTCTCGGTCGCGGCATAGCTCAGCCACTCGTCGATGGTCAGCCCGTTGCCCTTCGACTTGGAAATCTTCTCGCCATTCTCGTCAAGGAACAGCTCATAGGTGAAATGCTCGGGCTTGCGGCCGCCCAGGATCTCGCAGATGCGGTCATAGATCGGCGTGTTGGTGGAATGGTCCTTGCCATACATCTCGAAATCGACATCGAGCGCGGCCCAGCGGGCGCCGAAATCGGGCTTCCATTGCAGCTTGACGTTGCCGCCGGTCACCGGAAGCGTCCATTCCCGCCCGTCCTCGTCGTCGAAGGTGATCGTATGGTTCACCGCGTCGACATTCTTGAGCGGAACATAGAGCACGCGGCCGGTTTCGGGATGGATCGGCAGGAAGACCGAATAGGTCTGCTGGCGTTCCTCGCGCAGCGATTTCAGCATGACCGCCATCAGGTCGTCATAGCGTTCGGCCGCCAGCCGCAGCGTGTCGTCGAACCGGCCGGTCTTGTAGAACTCGGTCGCGGAATAGAACTCGTACTCGAACCCGAACGTATCCAGGAACCGCCGCAGCATCGCGTTGTTGTGATGCCCGAAGCTTTCGAACTCGCCGAACGGATCGGGCACGGATGTCAGCGGCCGTTGCAGATGCTCGCGCAGCATCTCCTGGTGCGGCACGTTGCCGGGAACCTTGCGCATCCCGTCCAGATCGTCCGAGAAACAGATCAGCCGCGTCGGGATGTCGCTGATCGCCTCGAAGGCGCGGCGGATCATCGTGGTGCGCAGCACCTCGCCGAAGGTGCCGATATGGGGCAGGCCGGAGGGGCCATAGCCCGTCTCGAACAGCACATATCCCTTCTTCGGCGGCGCCTTCTCGTAGCGCTTGACCAGCCGACGGGCCTCTTCGAAGGGCCAGGCTTTCGCGCTCATCGCGGCGTCGCGCAGTTCGGACATCTTTCGTTGCCTTCCTGAAGGGCCGGACCCCGTGCCCGGCAAGCCCCGTGTCCTATTGCCCGTCCGGCCCCGCGTCAATATTCTGCACCGCGACATCCCCCGAGGAGAGACCCCCATGCGCCCCGAAACGCCCATGACCGCCCAGGATGCGCTGATCGCGATCATGGTGGCGGTCTCCGCCTCGGACGAGAATATCCGAACCGCCGAACTGGTGACCATCGAACGCATGGTGAACCACCTGCCGATCTTCGCCGATTATGACGTGGACCGCAGCGCGGTGGTGGCGCAGACCGTGTTCGACCTGTTCGAGGAATACGAGGGGCTGGATGCCCTGTTCGGCCTCGTGCGCGAGGCGCTGCCCGAGAAGCTGCACGAAACCGCCTATGTTCTGGCCTGTGACGTGGCCGCGGCCGATGGCAGGCTCGGCGAGGAGGAATTGCGGCTGCTCGCCGAAATCCGCTACGAGTTGAATATCGACCGGCTGGCCGGGGCGGCCATCGAACGCGCCGCCCGGGCGCGCCACATGGTTCTCTAGATGGGCGCAGCCGACGGGTTCGCGCTCGACCGGCCCGAGCGGTTCTGGCCCTTCGCCGACCGCTTCGTGGCCGCGTCGCGGGTGGTGATCGACCGCCCCCGCGGCAGCGCCCATCCCCGCTTTCCCCAGATCCTCTACCCGTTCGATTACGGTTATCTCGACGGCACCACCGCCATCGACGGCGGCGGGGTGGATGTCTGGTGCGGGTCGGGTGACCGGGCGCGGGTCGGGGGCGTTCTGGCCTCGCTCGACCTGACGCGGCGGGATGGCGAGTTGAAGCTGCTGCTGGGGTGCAGCCCGGCCGAGATGGAGACCATCCGGCTGTTCCACAACCAGGCCGACTGGGTCGCGGGCGCCCTGATCCCGCGCCCCGAGGGGCTCTAGCAGGTCGCGCATCGCCCGGGATGTCGTCCCCGCCGGCACCGGCGTAACGACAACCGCCACCATGCGCATTTTTTCGCTTGATCTCCCCCCCCCACTTCCCTAGAGAGACGCACGCGGCGCAACCGGGCCGCATCCAGGTCGGGGCCATAGCTCAGCTGGGAGAGCGCTTGCATGGCATGCAAGAGGTCAGGGGTTCGATCCCCCTTGGCTCCACCAACCCTCATTTTCACTGTTCGAGATAAGTAACCTTCTGGAAATGAAGGTATTTTCCACAAAGGTGTTGCGCTGAGGCTTTTCGGGGGGCGCCTCGGGAAGATGCCCGGAGATACCCGGGTCTTCCGTCTCGGATCTCTGTCTGCGACCATCGCGCGGATTTCCCCCAAGCTCGCCTGACAGTGGCTCACGCAGGATCAGGGTAGAGCCGGTGGCCGATCGGCCAGGTTCCGACCCGGGCAATGCGATGCAGCCATCGGTTCTCGGGGGCCTTCCACGTCTCGGCGGGGCGTATGACCACATCGTGCTTCCGCTCTGCCAGAACCGTTTCGTTCGCGGGCGGGAAGAGGTGTTGGGACTGCCAGGACAGCATGATCCGCGCCTCGTCCTCGAACAGGGAGTCTATGCGGCCAAGGCCGGTGACGTCTGCCACGGCGACCAGGGTCTCGCGCGGCCTGGCGGCGTATTCCTCGTAGCGCAGGGACAGGAAACGGCCCGGTTGCGCAGCGCCCCAGTCGGAAAGTCGAGTCTGTCGGGCCGCCCAGGTCCGCATGTTTCGGAGGACCGCGAAATGATCCGGCTTCTTCCTGAACCAGCTGCAAGCCACGGCCCTCGGATCCCGGAGCAGATTGATCACATAGAGGTCGACGTCCCGCATCAGGTCGAAGGCGAGCGCGATCTCGGGCGATTTCGAACTGTCGACGAACAATGTCGCCCCGGTCCTTTCGGTGATGCCTTGAAGAAGAAGCTGCAGGGCGGACAGGAATCGGCTGTGCGCCTCGGCAAGCGAGCGCCGGGCAGTCGGATCGGACCAGTCCGCCGACCGTTCGGCGGCCTTGCGAAAGGATGATTGCGCCTTGTGCACCGCCATGGCATCGGCAAAACCCGCCGCGTCCAGCACCCGCGGCACCAGGTCGCCGTAGATGGAACAGGTCTTGAGGGTGCGGCCGCAGGAGCAGGGCGCATCGACGCTCCACGCGCTCCACAGGTCGCGCATCTGGCCCAGATTGAAGACGCCCTCTGGCTGCGATAGGATGATGCCAAGCAGCGTGCTTCCGGACCGGCCTGAACCCGAGATCGCCACCACCTTCGCCATCCTGTTCCTTGCCTCTACGATAGGGGATCGTCCGTCGCCTGTTCGTTAGCATGGCGGACAAAGTTCAACCACACTCGAAACCTTGACAGGTCTCGTGGCGCCGCCCGATCCCGCTGGCCTGGGACGGTGCGGACCGGGGCCGGAGTGGAAAAGACAATCGTGAACCCTGCGCTTCAAACCTGTCCGCCCCCGATTTTCCTGATCTGTTCCGAGCGATCCGGATCGAACCTGATCAGTGCCATGATGGGGGCCCATTCCGGGATCTATTCGCACCCTCCCTACCACCTTGGCCGGGACATTCTTCTGAACCTGCCGCGAACCCTTGCTGGCGGCGTGACAGGGCCGGCCTGGAAGATCCTTTGCGCGCACGCGGTCGAGAGGGTGCGGAAATACCGAAACCCGGCAGAAGCGGACCGGCTGGAGGCGTGGTTTTCGGCGCGTGACAGGATCGACCCCGTCGAGATCGCCGCCTTCCTCTGGCAGGAATTGCCGGAGGAGGCAAAGGGTCGGCATGTTTTCGTCAAGGAAAACAACCTTCACCATTTGCTGCCGTTCCTCCTGACGGCCTTTCCGGACGCGAAATATGTGTTTCAGACACGCGACCCGCGGGATTTCCTCGCCTCCGCCAAGGCGCTGCGCAAACGCTGGATGGGAAACAAGTTCGGCTCGCTCCGCCAGGCGCTGACCATCTGGAGGGATGACCAGAAGGGCGGACTAGCCGCGCTGGCCCTGCTTGGGCCGGAACGCGTCTGCCTGGTGCGCTATGAGGATCTGGTGAGCGATGCGTCCGTGCAGCTTGAGCGCGTGTGCGCCTTTCTCGGCCTCGCGTTCGAACCGGCAATGCTGGATTTTCATGCGTCAGATGCCGCGCGCCGCGTCGCGGCGACGATCGGTGCGAGAGAAAACATCGCCAAGCCGCTGATGACGGGCAATTTTCGCAAGTATCGCAAGAGCCTGTCGCGTCGTGACATTCGCTCGACCGAGGCGTTTCTCGGCGATCTGATGGACCAGTTGGGGTATCCCTGCGACTACCCCCGCCGACCCGGTCGCCCGAGTTTCTGGCCCGGTTTCCGGCCCCAGTTGACCGAAATGTTCGAGCGCCTTGCCAACAAGGAGATCGGGCCATTCTACAAGCACGGGCAGCGGTCGATGACGCGCGCGCTGGATGCCGCGACCGTCCCCCTTTGCCCGCCCATCCCTGACACGCAGGACAGGGCTTGATGACCTTCGACGCAGCGGCGGCGGGCCGCATCCTGAGACACGCCCGGGACACGCCGGATCATCCGGCGCTCGACGTTGCTGGCGAGGTCTGGACCTATGCCGAGATTGCCGCGGTCGCCTGGTCCATCGCGCGGGATCTGCCGCAAGCCGAACCGGGCAAGGCGCAACCGGTGACCGCGATCATGGCCCATCGCCATGCCTCGTCCTATGCGGCGATCCTGGCGACGCAGATCCGCGGCCATGCCTATGTGCCGATCAGCGTCAGGCAGCCGACCGAACGGAATGCGGCGATCCTGCGCGCCTCGGGCGCGACCCGGATCGTGGTGGGGGACCTGGCGTCGGACCGCTACGCATCCATCTTGCGCGCGGCGCCGGACCTTGCGCTGACACGCATCGATTGCGGAGACAGGCGGGCCGACCATGCGCTGCCCGGCACGGTCCCGCCACCCGAAAGCGTCCTGCCCGTGACAACGGATCGGGTAGCCTACATTCTCTTCACGTCTGGCAGCACGGGGACACCAAAGGGTGTCCTTGTCCCAGCCGAGGCCCTCGAGGCCTATCTGGAGGCGGCGACCGCCCTTTTGCCGGTGGCGCAAGGCGACCGGTTCTCGCAGACTTTCGACCAGTCTTTCGATCTCTCGGTTCATGACATCTTCCTATGCCTGACCCGCGGCGCCACGCTTGTCGTGCCGTCGGAGACCGACCTCCGCGCGCCCGGTCCCTGGGTGCGGGACAAGCGGATCACGCACTGGTTCTCCGTTCCTTCGCTGGCCGCCCAGATGCGGCTGCAGGGCGCGTTGCAGCCCGGTGCATTTCCGGACCTGAAATCCTCGCTTTTCTGTGGCGAGGTCCTCCCGCTCGCGCTCGCCCGCGATTGGGCGGCCGCCGCTCCGGCGTCCCGTTTGGAAAACTGGTATGGCCCGACCGAGGCCACCATCGCCTGCGCGTCCCATCCCGTTTCCCGAACCGACCTTGCCGCGATGGATGCAGACGTTCCCATCGGGCGGGCATTCCCGGGAATGGATCTGCGCGTGCTGGGCCCTGATCTTGCCGACCTCGCTCCGGGCGAGCCGGGAGAGCTTTTCCTGTCCGGGCGCCAGCTGGCGTTCGGCTATCTCTCGGACCCTGGTCGCACTGCGGCGGCCTTCGTCACCCTTCCCGACGGCACACGGGCCTACAGGACCGGCGACCGCGCCGTGGTCGGGCCGGATGGCGCGGTGCGGTTCCTGGGCCGCTCCGACAACCAGATCAAGCTGCGTGGCTACAGGATCGAACTGGGCGAGATCGAAGCGGCCCTGCGCGCTGCCGCCGATGGACGCAACGCGCTGGCGCTGGCATGGCCGAATGGCGGCGGCGAGGTCCGCGGGATCATCGCCGTCTTGGAAGGCGAATTCGATCGGGATACCCTGACCGCGCGGCTGCAGAGAGTGCTGCCGGAGTACATGCTGCCTTCCGCGATTCACGCGCTTGCGCTGTTTCCGCGCAGTTCCAGCGGCAAGGTAGACCGCAAGGCCGTCGCCGAGGTGATCGCGGCGCGTGAGGTGGAGTCGGATCTCCCCCCGCTTGCGCCTGCCGCTGCATTGCTGATGGAAGCCATTCTTGGTGCCGCACCGCTGCTGGACCGTGCCAGGATCCTCAGCGCGCCCAGCCTGTTCGACGCCGGGATGGATTCCCTCAGTTTCGTTGCCCTGACGCTGGAGATCGAACGGTCATGGGGCCGACATATCGACCAGGATGATGTCGTGCGTCTGAGCGGCCTGTCCTTCGATGACCTCGTGAGTGAACTGACCGTTCCGACCGTTTCGGCCCGGGGCGGGTTGAAGCGGTTCTGGCGAAAGCTGAAGATCCGGCTGAATCCGGGGCGAAACCCGCGCGCCAACCGGGCATTGCAGTTCATCGAGCGGTTTCCGTCCGCGCTGGAGCAGGGGGCGCCGGTGCTGGCGCTCGGGTCCTCGGGGACGTTTCGCGGCTTTGCCTCGGATGTGTTCAGCGACGAGTTGGCCAGTCGGGGTGACCGCCACCCCGTTCTGAACGCCGGGTTGCCGGGGGTGGATGTCGCGGGTCTCGCGTCGATCGCGGAATTCGTGGCGCAGACCTGCCGGGAGAAGAAGGTGCGGTTGCCGCTCGCGATCTGGGAGTTCGATCCCATGCTCGTCAGCATCTCGCCACCGCCTGGTGATATCGCCTTCGGACCGGAATATTTCTCGGGACGCATCCGGTCCCGCGAGTCCGGCGCCTTGAGCGATGAATTCGGATGGTCGGCCGAACGCGGCGGCAACTGGGTTCCGGCACCGGGCGCAGAAACCGGCGGGCGCAAACCCGATTGGGCACGCAGCCGCGACAAGGTGATCGCCACCGCCTACCTTGGCACCTTGCCTCTGGACCCGACGAGGCTGGCCGCGTGGGAACAAGGACTGGCCGCCCTGGCCGACGTCAGCGACCGTGTCGTGGTCTTTGTGCATCCGGCCGAGAAGGCCATGCTTGACGAACTGCCCGACGCCGCACGCGGACAGATCCTGACTGCGGCATTGGACCGGATCGCTGCCCGCACCGGCGCCGAGATCCTGCCATGGGAGGCCTTCGCGCTGGACTCGACCGATTTCATCGACATCAACCATGTGAATGGGGGGCAGGGCAGGACCAAGCTCAGCCTGCAACTGGCGCGGATGGTTCTTGCGCGGTGAGCCGCCGGGCCGCGTCGCGGTCTTCTCCCGCCGACCGCATGTCCCACGCGCCGTCGAGCACCACGACATCCTCGAATTCCAGCCCCTTGGCCCGGTGCGCCGAGAGCAGCAGCGTCCCGGCCCGGCGCTTGCGGATATCCCGGCCCCATTCGGCCAGCCATTCCGGAACGGCCTTTCGGTCGGTCTCGCGATCCTCGATCTCGCGCACGAAATCCTCGACGCCCTCCTGCGGGATCGACCACCAGAGTCCGTCGGGCAGGGCCTCCCTCCATGCCGCGAGGTCCGAGACACGCAGCGCCGCGCGTTAGCTGCGGACGGGCTGGAGACGCCTCCACTCCCGCGCGATCACGGCGGCCTTCGCCCGGTCTCGGTCGGGCACGCGTTTCGAGAGCCGTTCCGGTTCCTCGATCGCAGGGACCGCTTGGATCAACGTAAACGGTGTTTTGCCCCCACCTTCCTGTGATTTTTCCGTTCTGCGAGTCCGTCTCTGTTGGCTAACAGGGGTGGAGTTTCTCCATGGAGACTATGACGGAGTTTCTCAGTTCACTTGGCGTGGT
>NZ_JAMYDV010000024.1 GCF_024128855.1 Rhodovulum tesquicola | reverse complement strand
GGCGGGCAGCTTTCTCGGAACGAATGTCGATCTGCTGTCGATGGAGGTTATCGTGAAGGTCGCGGATGCAACTGGTTCTTGTGATCCTGGTCCAGACCACGGCGCCTCTGCAGGTGCCGCGCTCGGCGGGCAATGCACGTCGATCAGCACGCGCCGCAGCCCATAGCCGGCGGCGCCGCCCTGGCGATAGCCCAACTCGACGAGACGGCATTGCCCGGCGAAGACCTTCACCGACAGCCCGCGGCTGTACTCGCGGACCATCCCCCGCCTGACGGTTTTCAGAAGGTCCGAGCCGATGCTGCCGTCATTCACGAACTGCTCGCCGCAGTAATGGACCCGGATGCCGGCGCGGGCACAGGCATGCGCGCGCTACGCGCCCGCGTCCGCGTCCTGAAACCGGCCCCGGTGGCTGACGTCACGGACATCCGGTGGCGCTGGCCCGGCATTCCGACGCCGTGCTGGGCACGTTCCTCGCGCTGGCCGGGCGTCAGGACCTGATGGTGGCGATGAAACGCGCGGCGGCCGAACAGGCGCCCGCACAGCGTCTCTCGCGGCGTCCCGGCGGTCGAGTCGAAGGCCGCCGGGCGCTACGCCTTCGCAGAAGCCCGGGGTCGTGCCGTCATCTGCCTCGCCCATGTGACCAACCGGATGGGGACCATCGAGGGCGAGCTTGAAACGGGCGAGGCGAATGGAACTGCCGATGCCTTGGCGCTCTTGCCCTCGCATCCGCCGCGTCTCACGCCGCAGGGGCGGGAAGCCTCACGCGGGCCTCGAACCCGGACGTGGTGCCCGGGCGGGGCGAGGCCAGGTCGAGCGGGCTGCCGATCCGCTCCGCGATGGCGGCGACGATGGCGAGGCCGAGGCCGCTGCCCTCGGCCTCCGGGTTCGCCCGCTTGAAGCGGGCCGTCAGACGGTCGAGCATCTCGGGCGGCACGACGGGGCCGTCATTGGCAACGATCAGCTGCGCATCCGCCGTCAGGGTCACGTCGACCGGCGTCTCCGGCGCACCGTGGCGCAGGGCGTTTTCCACCAGGTTGCGGCACAGGATGGCAAACGCGTCGGGGTCGAGGTCGGACATCACCGCCGCGTCGGGCAGGCGCAGCGCGATCCGCCCCGGCGCGCCCGCGCGCCCGATATCGTCCACCACGACCCGCGCCAAGGCGCGCAGATCCGCGACCGTATCGGTCCGCAGCCGCCCGCCTTCGGCGCGCGCCAGCTGCATCAGCCGTTCCGACAGCCGCGTCAGCCGCTTGAGCGTGGCCTCGATCTCGGCCGCGCGGGCGCCGGCGGCCGGGTCGCGGGTTTCCGACCGCAGCCGCTGCGCCTGCGCGATGGCCCCGGCCAGCGGCGTGCGCAACTCATGCGCGGCATTTGCGGCAAAGCTGCGCTCGGCCTCGAACGCCGCGCGCAGCCGCGCCAGCAGGCCGTTCAGCGTGGCGGCCAGCGGCGCGATCTCCGCGGGCAGGTCGCCTGCGGGCACCTCGGACAGATCGCGGGCACCGCGCGCGGCAAGGCGCAGGCGGAACCGGCGCAGCGGGGCAAGGCTCAGGCGCACGGCCAGCACGATCGCCGCAAGTGCTATGGGCAGCAGCACCAGCAGCGGCAAACCGAGGCCCATCTGGATCTCGCGCGCGACCGCGGCGCGATGGGCCAGCGGCTCGGCCACCGTGATGCGGATCGTCCCCTGCAACGCCGCGTCGCCATAGAAGCGATGGGTGGCGGTCTGCCGGAAGCCCGCCCCGTCCCAGGGCGGGAACACGGCCGCGTCGGCGGCATGGGATTGCAGCAGGATGCGCCCCTCGGGGTCGCGGACGATATAGGTGAAGAACTCGTCATGCGCGCGGATCGGCGCGAGCCGCTGGGGGAGGCCCTGTTCCTCGCGTCCGACGATATCGGTCACCGCCAGCGGCAGGATGCGCTCGGCGGTCTCGCGCAGCGCGCTGTCGAAGACCTCGTCCATCTCGCCCCGGACGAGCACCGCGGTGACCGTGGCGGCCAGCAGCCAGAGCACCGTCAGCACCAGCCCGACCGACAGGGCAAGCCGCGCCTGAAGGCTGGCGGGCCAGCTCATGCGCGCCCCAGCCTGTAGCCCAGGCCGCGCTCGGTCTCGATCACCCGGGCGCCCAGCTTCTTGCGCAGGCGGCTGACATGGACCTCGATCGTGTTGCTTTCGACCTCGTTGTCGAAGGCGTAAAGCTTTTCCTCCAGCTGCGCCTTGGACAGGAGTTGCCCGGGCCGCGCGAGGAAGGCTTCGAACAACGCCCATTCACGGGCCGTCAACAGGACGGTCCTGCCATCGCGCTGCACGCTGCGGGCCGCCAGGTCGATCTCCAGCGGCCCATGGGTGACGATGGGGTTCGGGTTGCCGCTATAGCGCCGGGCGACCGATCCGATCCGGGCCGAGAGTTCGGCAAGGTCGAAGGGCTTCACCAGATAGTCGTCGGCACCCGCGTTCAGCCCCTCGATCCGGTCCGAGACCTGATCCAGCGCGGTCAGGATGATGACCGGCGTCACCTCGCCCCGCGCGCGCAGGCCCTTGAGAAAGCCGATGCCGCGCCCGTCCGGCAGCATGAGGTCGAGCAGGATCAGGTCATAGGCCGTGGCGCGCATGGCGTCGCCCGCCGCATCCAGCCGCGTTACCCAGTCCACCGACTGGCCATCGGCCGCGATCTGGTCGCGCACCGCCGCGCCCAGCACCGTGTCGTCCTCGATCAGCAGGATGCGCATGCCCGTCCCCGTCCTCGTCCGATGACCCTCCCTGATCCGTCTGCCTGACACCAGGCTGACGCGGGTGGCCATGCCCCGTCAGGCTGCCGTCAGCTTCACCGCGCATGAATGGTATCACGAAGGCCGCGGCAAGGAGTTTGGCCCATGAAGAAGACATTGACAATTCTCGGCTTTCTCGCGGTCTTTCCAGCCGGCGCGGCGCTGGCGGACGACGACTGCTTCGTGCCGATGGCCGACTGGCAGCCGCGCGATGCCGTCGCCCGGATGGCCGAGGAAAACGGCTGGACCGTGCGCCGCATCAAGATCGACGACGGCTGCTACGAGATCGACGGCCGCGATGCCGGGGGGCGCCGGATCGAGGTGAAGGTCGATCCCGGCACGCTGCGGGTGATCGAGTTCGAATACGAGGACGACGACGACCGGCGCGAGCGCGATCGCAAGGGAGGCGACAATGACTGAGGCAACCACGCATGACGTCCCGCAGACAATCGAGGCGGTCCGGGTCTGGGACCCGCTGGTGCGGGTGTTCCACTGGGGTCTGGTCGCCGCCTTCGCGACCGCATGGCTGACGGCAGACGAGCTGCAGCCGGTGCACGAAGTCGCGGGCTACGCGGTTGCCGGTCTGGTGGCCGTCCGGCTGGTCTGGGGCCTGGTCGGCAGCCGCTATGCCCGCTTCGCGCAATTCCTGAAAAGGCCCGGCGAGACGCTCGCCTATCTCGGCGACATGAGCCGCGGGCGTGAGCGGCGTTACCTCGGCCACAATCCGGCAGGTGCGGCGATGATCGTGGCGCTGCTGGTGACGCTGTCGGGCACCGCCTTCACCGGCTGGCTGATGGAGGAGCCCGACCGTCTGGCCATGCTGCCGTCCATGCCCGCCATCGTGGCGCCCGCCTGGGCCGACGACGATGGGCACGAGCACGGCGCGCGCGGCGAGGACGCGCTGGAAGAGATCCACGAGACGCTGGCCAACCTGCTGCTGCTGCTCGCCGCGCTGCATGTCGGCGGCGTCGTGCTGGCCTCCTTGCGGCATCACGAGAACCTCGCCCGCGCCATGCTCACCGGCGACAAGCGCGCCCCCGGTCCGGACGACATCGCCTGACCGCCCACCCCCAAGGCCGACCGTTCCATCGGCCCCTCCTGGCCCCGCCCGCAAGGTCGGGGCCTTTTTCGTCGGGCGGCGCCGGTGTTCCTGACGCCAGGCTGACGCGGGACTCGCCGCGCCGTCAGGACGCCCTCAGGTCGGCGCGCCAAAGTGGTTTCTGCAGATGAAAGGAGACCCTGCCATGACCAAGACCCTGACCGCCCTTGCCCTGATCGCCCTGCTGCCCGCTGGTGCGGCGCTGGCCGACGATGACTGCCGCGCGCCGCGCGACCAGTGGCAACCGCGCGAGGCGGCGATGCAGCTTGCCGAGCAGAACGGCTGGACCGTGCGCAAGTTCGAGATCGACGATGGCTGCTACGAGATCAAGGGCCGCGACAGCGATGGCCGCCAGATCGAGGTGAAGCTCGACCCGGCGACGCTGCAGGTCGTCGAGATGGCGTTCGAGGGTGACGACCGCCGCGGCGGCGCCCGCACGCCCGCGCCCGCCGGCAGCATCGCGCCGCCGCAGAACGGGCTGTCCGGAAACGGCGCCGCGCCTCAGATGCAGGCGAACTGACCCCTGTCCCTCGTTTCGCGGCGCGACGTCGTCGTGGAGATCGTCGTGAAGAAGCACCCGGGCAGGCTCTGCCCGGGGCAACGCCTGCATTCGCTCCGCGTGACAAGCCGGAGCAGGCGCAGGCGCGTGGCGTTCCCAGCGACCCGCCCAGGCGTCTTGCCCGCGTGGCTGCCGGGCCAGGGTTTCCCCTCGACCTCGCGCAGTCGCGCCATGTGGAAGCGCGCCGGACCGGAAATCCCCAAGGGCACGCCCCGTTGACGCGCGGCGGGGACCCGGCTCTTTCCATCCGGGGAATCACTCTCCGAAACCGCCCGGCGCATGGGCTGGTCTATCCCCCATGCTGTCCGGATGATCGGGATCCATGCCGCGAACAGCCCGGCGTCCGAGGACGTTTCGGTGCCCCTGCGCGACAATTCCTGACGTTCTTCTGTAAACCGACCTGCAAACCGGCCCCGGCGTCACATCGCGCAGAGCGGGACTTGTCGTTTCTTTCGGGGTGGCTGGGGAGGCAGGATTCGAACCTGCAACCTGCGGTACCAAAAACCGTTGCGCTACCGTTGCGCCACTCCCCAATGCTGCGGCGCTAGATACGCCGGTCGCGCGCAGGCTGCAAGCCCCATCCCGCGAAAAAACGCTGGCCGCGCTCAGGGCTGCAGGGGATGCGCCTTGGCCAGCCGGTCAAAGGCCATCAGCGTCGCCACCAGGTCGGGCATCCGGTCCAGCGGGATCATGTTCGGCCCGTCCGAGGGGGCGCTGTCGGGCGCCTCATGCGTCTCGATGAAGACCGCGGCCACGCCCAGCGCCACGGCGGCCCGCGCCATCACCGGGGCGAATTCGCGCTGCCCGCCCGAGGCCCCGCCCAGCCCGCCGGGCTGCTGCACCGAATGGGTCGCGTCCATCACCACCGGATAGCCCGTGCGCGCCATGATCGGCAGCGCGCGCATGTCCGCGACCAGCGTGTTGTAGCCGAAGGAGGTGCCGCGCTCGGTCAGCAGGATGCGCCGGTTGCCGGTCGATTCCACCTTGGCCACGACATTGGCCATGTCCCAGGGCGCCAGGAACTGGCCCTTCTTGACATTGATCGCCGCCCCCGTCTCGCCCGCGGCCAGCAGCAGGTCGGTCTGGCGGCACAGGAAGGCGGGGATTTGCAGGATGTCCACCGCCTGCGCCGCGGCGGCGCATTGCTCGGGGGCATGCACGTCGGTCAGCACCGGCACGCCCAGCGTCGCCCGCAGCTCGGCAAGGATGTCCAGCCCCCGTGCCATGCCGACCCCGCGCTTGCCGCCCAGCGAGGTGCGGTTGGCCTTGTCGAAGCTGGCCTTGAACACGAAACCCGCACCGGCCGCGGCGCAGGCATCCTGCATCGCGCGGGCGATCATCAGCGCGTGGTCCAGGCTTTCCAGCTGGCAGGGCCCGGCGATCACGGTCAGCGGGCGGGTGTTTCCGACGCTCAGGTCGCCGATCAGGACATCCGTCATGTCAGGCCGAGACCTGTTCGCGCAGGATCGAGGCGGTCAGCGAGATCATCAGGTAAATCCCTCCGAAGATCAGGAATGCCAGCGCCGTGTTCTCGAAGGCGCGCGGATAGGTCGGCTCGTCCGGGGCCACCGGGCTGACGCCCAGCGACAGGTAGCGCACCTGCCGGTTGGCCTCGATCCGGGCGGTCTCGAGCTGCTGCAATGCCTGTTGCAGCAAAAGCTGCCGGTTGGCAAGGTCGGCCTCGGCGATGCGCAATTCGGCCGAGACGCGGGCGAGCGATCCGCCCGAAGTCCCGCTTTCGGTCATCGAGGCGCGCAGGTCGGTCACCAGGTCCTCAAGCCGCCTGATATCGCCCTCGACCCCGTCTACGCGTGCCCGGCTGGGTCTGGGATTGTCCAGAAGCTGCTGAAGTTGCAACCGCTTCTCGCGCAGCTGGGTCTCGAAACCGGCGATCTGGTTCATCAGCGCGCTGGTCTCGCTGACCGGGTCCAGCACGCCCAGCTTTTCCTGTAGGTCGAGCACGCGCGCCTGCGCCTCGGCCACCCGGGCCTCGGCATTGTCATAGCTCTGGTTGGCGCCCGCCATCTGGTCGCCGCGCAGCCGCTGGGTCAGCCCGTCGACCCGTTCCTCGGCATAGGAGATCAGCGCCTCGGCAAAGGCGGCGCTGGTCTCGGGATCGGCGGCCATCACCTCCATCTTCAGGATGCCCTCGGTCGGGTCGAAGCCGATCCGGACCACCTTCTGATACAGCTTGTAGGCGGCCTCGTTGCTGCCCCCCTCGGCCAGCCGCCGGATCGGGTCGATCTCTTCCCGGCTGAAATGGCTGCGGAAACCCAGATCGCCATCGAGCCGCAGCATCGCGTCGCGCGATTGCAGATAGCTTTGCACCGCGATCGAATCCTGCTGCATCGCCAGCCCGGTCCCCTGGAACAGCCCGCCAAGCCCGCCGCCGCCCTGGCCATCGGCCTGCTGGATCACGAATTCCGACTTGGTCGCATACATCGGGGTCGCGACGCGGTAGTAGTAATAGCCCGCGATCATCGTGGGCAGCAGCACGAAGGCGGCCAGCCGGGCCATCATCATCGCAAGGGCGCGGCGGCGGCGGCGGGCGATGTCGCGCTGGATCTCGCGGATCTCGTGCATCCGCGCATCGGCGGGCGCGCGACGGGCCGGGGCGATCCTGTCAGCGGCAGGTCGTCCTGCGGGCAGGTCGGGGCCGGGCTGCATCAGGGCTTGCGGCAACTGGCCCTGTCCGGTGCCGTCCTGACCCGGCCCGGTGGCGATGGCCGTGCCGCGCACGAGTTCCAGCATGTTCGCGCGCTGGAACGGATCGACCCCGCGCTTGCGCAGCAGCCGCACCGCGTCATGGTCCGATGCGACGGCAATCCCGTGTTTCTGGGCGACGCGGCGGGCCATGCGCAGCTGGCGCCCGGTCAGCCCCTCGCGCCGGATCGCCTCGATCTCCTGGTCGGCGGACAGCGCCGCGCCACCCGCCTGCGCGGGGGCGTCCGGAGCGGTTGCCTGGGCCGTGGCGCGGGCGGTCGGGAAGGGCGCGGCGCCGAAACCGTCCTCGACCGGCGCGGGCGCCTGCGGCGCGGCCGCGTCGCCTGCGGCGCCGCTGCGCCGGATGCGGAAGCGTTTAGCCCTGGGTTTGGTAGTCATAGAGTTCCTTGGCCTCTTCCAGGCTGTCGAAAAGATGGATCCGGCCGTGATGCAGCACGGCCGCCGAGCGGCAGAACTTCTCCAGCGTCGCGGCCTGGTGCGACACGATCACCACCGTCGCGCTTTCCAGCCGCTCGCGCAGCAGCGCGCCGGCCTTGCGGTTGAACTTGACATCCGTGGTGGACGGCATCCCCTCGTCGATCAGGTAGATGTCGAAATCCAGCGCCAGCATCAGCGAAAAGGTGAACCGCGCCCGCATGCCCTGGCTGTAGGTGCCCACCGGCATGTCGTAATATTCCCCGATCCCGCACAGCCAGCGCGAGAACGCCTCGACATAATCGGGGTCCAGGCCGTAAAGGCGCGCGATATAGCGGGCATTCTCGGTGCCGGTATGGCGGTTGACCACGCCCCCCATGAAGCCCAGCGGAAACGAGATGCGGCAGACGCGGTTGATCCGCCCCTCGTCGGGCTTTTCCAGGCCCGCCATCATGTTGATGAGCGTGGTCTTGCCGGTGCCGTTCGGCGCGAGGATGCCCAGCGAGTTGCCCAGCTCGACGCGAAAGGACGCGCGGTCAAGGATCACCTTGCGCTGCTTTCCGGTCCAGAAACTCTTGCTGACCTCAATGAACTCGATCATGCCTTGCCTGCGCCGATGGCCCCCCGGCCCGGTCCCGCCGGGCGTTTGTTTCCAGATCGGATGCTAAACCGGATTTGCGGCCACATTATGTCCGCTGCGGCGTCGGCGCCACGCGAAAAAGCAAGGCACGACACCACCTTGCCGATTGCCCGGGATCGTCGCGCCGGGGCCTCAGCCGCCGCGCGCCCCGGTGCCGAGCTGGCGGTGGACCTGGCCCGACTGGTCGACATGGAACCGGCCCTCGGCCGTGTCGAACACCCAGAACGGCAGGAAGCTGTCCCAGCTTTCGCGGCAGGGCTGCCAGCCCAGGAAGGGCGCGCCCCCTGACGGGACGGGCAGGGCGGCCCGCGCCGCCTCGGGGTCCAGCAGGAAGGGCGTGCCCGGCGCCGTGATCGCGCCTGCCTTGGCCAATGTGCAGCCCCGCGCCTCGATCTCGGCGATGCCGACAAGGATGCCCTCGCGCAGGAGCGGCACGAGGTAATAGCCCGCATCCGCCAGATCTAGCCGGTGCACGAAGGCCGGTTCCCCGGCAACCGCGCCTTGCAGGCCGTCCCCCGCCGCAAGACCCGCGATCGCCGCGGCGCGGGCGTCGGACGGGCCGCAAGGCCCGCCCGTCTCGGATCGCCCGGAACTCACACGCCGGTCCCGCCGGTGGTCAGGCTGGTGAACATCTCGCCATCGGCCCGGACATAGACGGTCTGCGTGCCCGCGGTGATCTGCCAGAACGGCAGATGCGGCGAATAGGATTCCCGGCAGGGCCGCCACACCATCGTCGGCGAGACGCAGAACGTGTCGGGCCGCAGCCGGAACCGGCCGCGGAACTCGTCGCGCAGGCTGAAGACATGGTCCATCGCCCGTTTCGCCACCCGCTCTCGGTCCAGATCGTAGGGACGGGCAGGCTTGGCCAGGATCGACACGCCCTGAAGATCGCCGAACAGCGCGTCGACCTGTGCATAGCCGTGCACCTCGCCCCCCATCATCGCCGGGGCAAGGTAATAGTATTCGTCCAGCCGGTCGAGCCGCTTGACCAGGACCGGCTCCTCGAACCGCGGCTGGCGCAGCTTGCGCATCGCCTCGACGCCATCATGCAGCCTGTAGCGGTCGATGCCGTCGCTGACCATCCGCAGCGCCTCTTCGCGGCGGATCAGCTCGCGCCCGTTGAAGGGGCTTTCGAATTTCGGACGGCGCGGCAGTTCGATCCGCGGCGGCTCGGGGTCGCAGACGCTGATATACTGGCGCGTGCCGGTGCCGCTGTCATAGTCGCAGCCGGTGAAATAGGTCGATTGCCAGCTGGCATAGCTGACCCATTGCGCCTCGACCCCGTTCACGCCGCCGCTGCCGCAGACATCGCCCGCGCCATGCGGCGCGTTGTTGCGATGCACGGGGTTGTTCACCCACAGGCCCAGCACCGAATAGGGCGTGCCCGGCGTGGGCTCGACATCGGTCTGCACGCCGCGCACCACGATCCAGTGCATGCAGCCATAGACAAGCGTGATCGGCGAGACCTGATAGCGCCAGAGCGTGTAGACCACCTTCTGCGTGCCTTCGGCCTCGGTCGTGGGCTTGTAGACCACGAAGGAATTGGTGAAGGCCGCGGGCTTGCGGTCCATCATGGTGAATTGCAGCCCGTAAGGGTCGGTCGCCCAGCCCGGCTTGACGTTGTGATTGTGGTTCGAGTTGTAGAGGTCGTCCTGGTTCATCGAGGTATAGGGCAACCCGATTTCCGCAAGAACCATCATCGCGCAGGCCGCGCCACAGTAATAGTTCGTGTCCTGCGTGTGGTATTTCGCGCCGGTATCGAAAGTCCAGGTCATCGTTCTGTCTCCCCCTGAAGGTCGGCCCGCCATGGGCAACCCGAAGCATAGCACGAGGCGACCGGGTCGCGCTTGACGGGCGTCAATCTGCGGATGCGGCAGGGCATCGACGCAGGATAAACATTCAAAATATTGAATTTGTGGGGCGCAGGCCCTATCCTTTCCGTGACCGCCCCGGGGCGGGCCGATTCCAGCCAAGGAGACAGAGAGAATGACACTCGACCGCGCCGTGATGATGTTCGCAGGCTTCATGATCCTGCTTTCGCTTGCCCTGGGAACCTGGGTTTCGGGCTGGTGGTATCTGCTGACCGCCTTTGTCGGCGTGAACCTGATCCAGGCCTCGGTCACCGGCTTCTGCCCGGCGGCCATGGTGATGAAGAAGGCCGGCATCCGGCCGGGCAACGCCTTTCAGTAAGCCCTTTCGGCACACGGTCCCGCGAGTGGGGGGTGTCCGCGCCATGCGCCTGCGCTAGATAGGCGCAGCGGAGGTGCGGATGCTTCTATCCATCAACGGGCTTGGCAAGGGCTATGACAGCGGCGGCGCGCGGGTCGAGGTGCTGCGCGGCGTCGATCTGGCGCTTGACCCGGGCGAGACGGTCGCGCTGACCGGGGAGTCGGGCTCGGGCAAGAGCACGCTGCTGCATCTGTGCGCCGGGCTCGACCGCGCCGATACCGGCCGGATCGAGGTCGCGGGGCGCGATCTGGCCGGGGCGGACGATGCCACGCTGGCCGCGCTGCGCCGGCAGGCGGTGGGGCTGGTGTTCCAGCAGTTCAACCTGATCCCCTCGCTCGATGTCGGGGCCAACCTTGCCTTTCACGCCCGGCTGTCGGGGCGCGACGATCCCGCGGCGATCGCGGCGCTGGCCGACCGCCTGGGCCTTGGCGGGCTGATGCGGCGCTATCCCGAGCAATTGTCGGGCGGCCAGCAGCAGCGTGTCGCCATCGGCCGGACGCTGGCCGCCCGGCCCGCGCTGATCCTGGCCGACGAACCCACCGGCAATCTGGACGAGGCGACCGGCGATGCGGTGCTCGACCTGATGCTGGAACTGGTGGCCGAGGCGGGTGCCGGGCTTCTGATGGTCACCCATTCGCCCCGGCTGGCCGCCCGGCTCTCGCGCCGGGTGCATCTGTCGGGCGGGCGGCTGGCCTGATGCGCCGCACCGCCCTTGCCGCGCTGTTGTCGCATTGGCGCCGCCACCCGCTGCAACTGGCCAGCCTGCTGCTGGGGCTGGCGCTGGCCACCGCGCTGTGGTCCGGCGTGCAGGCGATCAATGCCGAGGCACGGGCCAGCTATGACCGCGCGGCCGAGGTGCTGGGCCAGGACCAGCTTGAAAGCCTCGTGCCGAGGGATGGCCAGCGCGTGCCGGACCGGGTCTTCGTCGATCTGCGCCGCGCGGGCTGGCAGGTCACCCCGCTGATCGAGGGGCGCTGGGCCCGCGCGGGCCGCGCGGTGCAGGTCTATGGCATCGACCCCTTCACCATGCCCGCCGGTGCGCTGCCCGAGGCCGTGGGCGAAAGCGGCGACATTTCCGGCTTCTTCACCCCGCCCGGCCGGGGCTTTGCCGCACCCGAAACCGTGGCCGAGCTAGAGGGCGCCGAGGGCCTGCCGCCCCTGATCGCGGCCGAGGGCATCATGCCGGGCATCCTGATCGCCGATATCGGCATCGCCCAGACCCTGCTGCGGGCCGAGGGCCAGATCTCGCGGCTGCTGCTGGCCCCGGATCAGCCGCTGGGCCGCGCGCCGCTGGAAACGGTGGCCCCCGGCCTCGACCGTCTCGCCCCGCAGGAAACGGCCGATGTGGCGCAACTGACGGGCAGTTTTCACCTGAACCTGACCGCTTTCGGCTTCCTGTCCTTCGCGGTGGGCCTGTTCATCGTCCATGCCGCGATCGGGCTGGCCTTCGAACAGCGCCGCGCGATGTTCCGCACGCTGCGCGCGCTGGGCTTGCCGCTGCGCACGCTGGTCGGCCTGCTGGCGGCCGAGGTGATGCTGCTGGCGCTGGTCGCCGGGATCGTCGGCGTCGCGCTGGGCTATGGCATCGCCGCAGCGCTTTTGCCCGATGTGGCCGCCACCCTGCGCGGGCTTTACGGCGCGACCCTGTCGGGCAGCCTGTCGCTGCGCCCGGAATGGTGGCTGGGCGGGCTGGCCATCGCGCTGATCGGCGCGGGCGTGGCGGCGGCGCAAAGCCTGTGGCGGCTCTGGCGCATGCCGCTTCTGGCCTCGGCCCAGCCGCGGGCCTGGGCGCGCGCCTCGGCCCGCGGTTTCGCGGCGCTGGGCGCGCTGGCCGGGCTGCTGGCGGGGGTGGCGGTGATCGCGGGCGTCTACGGGCAGGGAGTGGTCGGCGGCTTCGTGCTGCTGGGCGCGCTGCTGCTGGCCGCGGCGCTGGCGCTGCCCGGCGCGCTGGCGCTGGCGCTGGGGGCGGCGGAACGGCTGGCCCGGGGCGTGCTGGCGCAATGGTTCTGGGCCGACACGCGCCAGCAATTGCCCGGCCTGTCGCTGGCGCTGATGGCGCTGATGCTGGCGCTGTCGGCCAATATCGGCGTGGGCACGATGGTCGCAAGCTTCCGGCTGACCTTCACCGAATGGCTGGACCAGCGCCTGCCTTCGGAACTCTACGTCACCGCCCGGACCGAGGAGGAGGCGACCCGCCTGCGCGACTGGCTCACGCCGCGCAGCGACGCGCTCTTGCCGATCTGGCGCGTCGAGGGGCCGGTCTTCGGCCAGAGCGCCGAGATCTACGGCGTCGCCGATCACCGCACCTATTCCGACAACTGGCCGATGCTGCTGGGCGAGGCGGATGTCTGGGCGCGGCTCGCCCGGGCCGAGGGCGCCATCGTCAACGAACAGCTCTGGCGCCGCGCCGGGCTGCGCATTGGCGATCCGGTGCCCCTGCCGGGCGGCGCGATCCGCCCGCTGGTCGGCGTCTATTCGGACTACGGCAACCCGCGCGGTCAGGTCATCATCGGCATTGCCGATCTGGTGGCGCAATTCCCCGATCTCGACCGCCGCCGCTACGCCATCCGCACCGATCCCGCCGCCGTGCCCGAGCTGCGCCGCGCCCTGGTGCAGGAATTCGGCCTGCCCGAAGACAGCATGATCGACCAGGGGGCGGTCAAGGATCTGTCGCTGCGGATCTTCGAGCGCACCTTTGCCGTCACCGCCGCGCTGAACGTGCTGACCATGGGCGTCGCCGGATTTGCCATGTTCACCAGCCTGCTGACGCTGGCCGCGATGCGCCTGCCGCAACTGGCCCCGGTCTGGGCGCTGGGGCTGACGCGCACCGCGCTGGCGCGGCTGGAAGTGCTGCGCGCGATGCTGCTGGCGGCGCTGACCATGGCGCTGGCAATTCCGGTCGGGCTGATCCTGGCCTGGGTGCTGCTGGCCGTGGTCAATGTCGCGGCCTTCGGCTGGCGGCTGCCGATGTTCGTCTTCCCGGCCGATTGGCTGTGGCTGGGCGCGCTGGCGCTGGCGGCGGGCGGTCTGGCAGCCGCCTGGCCCGCCTGGCGGCTTGCACGAATCGAACCTGCCACCCTGGTCAAGGTCTTCGCCGATGAACGTTAGGGCCCTGATCCTTGCGCTTTTCCTGCCTTTGCCCGCATTGGCCCAGGGCTTTGCCGGGCTTGGCCAGACCGCCGATGGCTATACCCTGCCGCAGCGCGGCGCGGTGCTGGACTTTCCGCGCGATCACGGCGCGCATCCCGATTTCCGCATCGAATGGTGGTATCTGACCGCCAACCTGACCGGCGCGGACGGGCAGGACTACGGCATCCAGTGGACGCTCTTTCGCAACGCGCTGGCCCCCGGCAATCCGGGCGCGGGCTGGCAGAATGCGCAGGTCTGGATGGGCCATGCCGGGCTGACCACGGCAGAGCGCCATTTCCATGCCGAGAGGCTGGGCCGCGGCGGCACCGGGCAGGCGGGCGTCACCGCCGCCCCCTTCGCCGCCTGGATCGACGAATGGCGGATGGAGAGCCATGCCCAACCCGATGCCGATCCGCTCTCGGCGCTTCGGCTGAATGCCGCGGGCAGCGATTTCGCCTATGCCCTGACGCTGGCGGCCGAGGGGCCGCTGGTGCTGCATGGCGAGCGGGGCTATTCGGTGAAATCCGATCTGGGCAATGCCAGCTACTACTATTCGCAGCCCTTCTACCGGGTCGCGGGCACGCTGACCCTGCCCGATGGCCCGGTCGAGGTCACGGGCAATGCCTGGCTCGACCGGGAATGGTCCAGCCAGCCGCTGGCCTCCGACCAGCAGGGCTGGGACTGGGTCTCGCTGCATTTCGACGGTGGCGACAGGCTGATGGCCTTCCAGTTGCGCGCTGCCGGGGGCGATTACACCACCGGCACCTGGATCGCCGCCGATGGCAGCGCCACGCCGCTTGCCCCCGGTTCGGTGACATTCGAGCCGCGCGCCACGACCCGGATCGCGGGCCGCACGATCCCCGTGCGCTGGCGCATCGCGTTGCCCGAACGCGGCCTCGATGTCATCATCGACGCGCTGAACGAGGCCGCCTGGATGGACACCACCGTCGCCTATTGGGAAGGCCCGGTGCGGATCACCGGCAGCCATCCGGGCCGCGGTTACCTGGAGATGACGGGCCATGACTGATCCCCTCACGACGCTGTCCGGCACGCTCGATGCCGTCTGGGCGCAGCTTGCGCGCGGGGCGTCCGACCGCGACGCGCCGGCCCGCCATCCGGTCCTGGCCACCGCCGGGCGGTCGGGCGGCGAGGCGCGGATGGTGGTCCTGCGCGAGGCCGACCGCGACGGCGCGCGGGTGGAAATCTATGCCGACCGCCGCTCGGCCAAGGTCGGCGAACTGGTGGCCGAGCCGCGGGCAAGCCTGCTGGTCTGGGATCCGGCGCAGCGGCTTCAGATCCGCCTGCGCGCCCGGTTCGAGGTGCTGGCGGGCGAGGCGGTCGCGCCCCTGTGGCAGGCCCTGCCCGGTGCGGCGCGCGCGCTTTATGGCGGCCGCCCCGCCCCCGGAACGCCGATCCCCGAGCCGGGCGACCATATCGCCGACCCCGCCGCGCATGCCTTCTGCGTGCTGCGCGGGGCGCTGTCCGAGATCGAGACGCTGCACCTGGCCACGCTCGGCCATCGCCGCACCCTGTTCCGCGCCGCCGAAGGCTGGCAGGGCCGCTGGTGCGCGCCCTGACCCCCCGCAACTCCCGACGGACGAGCCCGCACCCATGGCCCCGATGACCGCCCCCCTGCCGCTGACCCGCGACCTCGTGCTGATCGGCGGCGGGCATGCCCACGCGCTGGTCGCCCGCGCCTGGGGCATGGCCCCCGTGCCGGGCGTGCGGCTGACGCTCATCAATCCCGGCCCCACGGCCCCCTATTCGGGGATGCTGCCGGGGCTGATCGCGGGCCATTACACGCGCGCGCAGCTGGAAATCGACCTCGTGCCGCTGGCGGCGCATGCGGGCGCGCGCCTGGTGATCGGCCGCGCCGAGGGGATCGACCGCGCCGCCCGCCTGATCCATGTGCCCGGCCGCCCGCCGATCCGCTATGACCTCGCCTCCATCGACATCGGCATCACCTCGGACCTGCCCGACCTGCCCGGCTTTGCCGCGCATGCGGTGCCCGCGAAACCGCTGGGCGCCTTCGCCGAGGCGTGGGAGCGGTTCGTCGCCCGCGCGTGGGCGGGCGAGGTGGCGCCACTGGTCGCGGTGATCGGCGCGGGCGTCGCGGGGGTGGAACTGGCGCTGGCCGCGCGCCACCGGCTGGCACAGGCGGGGCTTGTGCCGCAGGTCACGCTGATCGACGCGGCCCCGGATGTGCTGCGCGACGTGCGCCCGGGCGCCCGGGCCGCGCTGATGGACCAGATCGCGGGGCAGGGGGTGCACCTGCGCACCGGCGCCCCTGTCGCAAGGATCACGGCCGAGGGCGTCGTTCTTCAGGGCGGCGACACCATCCCCGCGGCGCTCGTGATCGGGGCGGCGGGGGCGCGGCCGCAGGGCTGGCTGGCGGGCACCGGGCTGGATCTGACCGACGGCTTCGTGACGGTCGACCGGTTCCTGCGGTCTATCACCGACCCGGCGATCTTCGCCGTGGGCGATTGCGCGCATCTTGCGCATGCGCCGCGCCCCAAGGCCGGGGTCTATGCGGTGCGGCAGGCCCCGGTCCTGCTGGCGAACCTGCGCGCGGCCGCGACGGGCGGACGGCCAGGGCCCTATCACCCGCAGAAGGATTACCTCAAGCTGATCTCGATGGGCGGCAAGCGCGCCGCCGCCGACCGGCTGGATGCCCGGATCGAGGGCGGCTGGGTCTGGCGCTGGAAGGACCATATCGACCGCAAGTTCATGCGCCGCTTCCATCACCTGCCGCCCATGGGACAGCCCCCCCGCATCCCGCGCGGCGCGGCGCTGGGTGTCGCCGACCTCGTCGGGGGGCAACCGCCCTGCGGCGGCTGCGCGGCCAAGCCCGGCGCGGCGGCGCTGGCCCAGGCCCTTGCCGATCTCGCCCCGCCCGCCCGGCCGGACGTGCTGCGCGGGGCGGGCGACGATGCGGCGATCCTGGCCCATGGCGCGGGGGCGCAGGTCTTCACCACCGACCACCTGCGCGCCGTGACCGAAGACCCCCATGTGATGGCGCGCATCGCCGCGACCCATGCGCTGGGCGATATCTGGGCGATGAGCGCCAGCCCGCAGGCCGCCCTTGCAACCGTGATCCTGCCGCGCATGGCCGAGCCGATGCAGGCGGCAACGCTGCGCGAGATCCTCGCCGGCGCGCAGGAGGTGCTGCGCGCCGCGGGCGCCGACCTGGCGGGCGGGCACAGCTCGACCGGGGCCGAACTGACGATCGGCTTCGCGCTGACCGGGCTGGTCGCGGGCAGGCCGCTGGGCCTTGACGGCGCGCAGCCGGGCGACGCGCTGATCCTGACGAAACCCCTCGGCTCGGGCACCATCCTTGCCGCCGCGATGCAGGGCAAGGCCACGGGGCCGGAGCTTCTGGCCGCGCTGGAGATGATGCAACAGGGGCAGGGCCAGGCCGCCGCCCGGCTGGCCGCCCTGGCCCATGCGATGACCGATGTCACCGGCTACGGCCTCGTCGGGCACCTCCTGTCGATGCTGCGCGCCTCGGGCGTGGGGGCGGCGCTGGATCTGGACGCCCTGCCCCTTATGGCGGGGGCGCTGCGGCTCTCGGCCCTCGGCATTCGCTCGACGCTCTACCCGCAGAACGCCGCGCTGGCCTCCGGCATCGAGGGGGCGGACCCGGCCGACCCGCGCACGGCCCTGCTGTTCGATCCGCAAACCGCGGGCGGGCTTCTGGCCGCGCTGCCCGAGGCCGCGGCCGCCGGTCTGCTGGACGCCTTGGGCGCGGGAGCGGCGCGGATCGGCACCGTCACCGCGGGCGCGCCGCGGATCAGCCTGGGCTGAGCGCCGCGACCGCCGCCACGACCTGCGGCAGCGCCGCCGCCAGCCCGTCCGCGTCCAGCCGGTCCAGCCGGACCCGGTGCAGCGGCCGATCCTCGAACCGGGCACGCTGGAGCGCGTAAAGCGGATCGTAATGCTCTGCCATCAGCCCGGCGGCCAGCGCCTCGAACGCCCCCGCCTCGGCCATCGCCCCCCAGGTCTCGATCCGCTCGCGCGGGTGCCGGGCGGCCAGCGCCGCGACGGTCGCCATCAGCCGCGCGGGATCGGCGGTCAGGTCGCGGTAGCGGCGCGCAAGATAGCCCGCGCGCAGCTCCAGCGCCGCCGAAAGCTCGATCCGGGGCGCGGCCCGCATCGCCTCCCACAGGGCGGGCGGCAGGTTCAGCCGGCCGATCCGGCTCGATTCCGCCTCGACCACGACCGGGCGCGCCGGGTCCAGCCCATCCCGCGCCACCGCCAGCGCCGTCTCGAACGCCTTCTGCGCGGGCTGCCCGCCCGCCATCGCCCCGAACAGCGAGCCGCGATGGTTCGCCAGCCCCTCCAGGTCGATCACCTGCACCCCGGCCGCGGCCAGCAGCCCCAGGATCTCGGTCTTGGCGGTGCCGGTATTGCCGTCCAGCACCACCACCGGCGCAGGCCAGGGCGCATCGTAGAGCGCCCCCTGCACCAGCCGCCGGAAACTGCGCCAGCCGCCCTCGATCGTCTCGGCCCGCCAGCCGATCTGGCGCAGGATCAGCGCGAAACTGCCCGACCGCTGCCCGCCGCGCCAGCAATAGACCAGCGGGCGCCAGCCCTTGGGCCGGTCGGCCAGCGCCGTCTCGATGTGATGGGCGGCATTGCGTGCGACCAGCGCCGCACCGATCCTGCGCGCCGTGAACGGGCTTTGCTGCGTGTAGATCGTGCCGACGCGCGCGCGTTCCTCGTTCGACAGCACGGGCAGCGAGATCGCGCCGGGAATATGGTCCTCGGCATATTCGGCGGGGGACCGGACGTCGATGATCTCGTCGACATCGAGCGTGGCAAGATCGGACAATGCGGACAGCGTCAGCGGCATGGCGCCCTTCTATGCGGCGGGGAAAGGGTCAGGGCCGCACCAGACACCCCGCGGGCGTCGCCGCCCGGCCGGTCGCGCGATAGGCGGCAAGACCCAGATATTCGTGCAGCACAAGGTTGAAGTCCAGCAGGCTTTCGGCCGGTGCCCAGCGCAGCCCCGCGCCCGGACGGCTGCGGAAATCGACCGGATAGGGCGTCAATTCGCGCCAGCCCGCCGCGCAGAAGGTTTCCACCGCGCGCGGCATGTGAAAGGCGCTCGTCACCAGCAGCCATTGCCCCGGACGGTCCGGCGCCAACGCCCGGCCCAGCCGCGCATTCTCGGCCGTGTTGCGCGAGGCGCCTTCCAGGATCAGCCGCGCGGGATCCAGCCCCGCCCCGGTCAGCACGCGCCGCGCCACCTCGGCCTCGGGCAGGTCCGATCCGCCTAGCCGCCCGCTGCCCCCGGTGAACATCACCACAGCCTCGGGATGCAGCCGCGCCAGTTCCAGCGCGGCGAAGAACCGCTCGCCCCCCTCGTTCAGCGAGGGCGGCCCCCAGGCCAGCGTGCCCGCCGGATCCTCGGCGCCGCCAAGGATCACGATCCCGGCCACCGGCCCGGCCACCTCCGGCACGGGATGGCGGCCTTCGATCCCGCGCAGCAGCGCGTTGGACAGCGGGCTCAGCGCGATCACCGCCCCGCCCAGCGCCGCCGCGGTGACAAGCCCGCGGCCAAGCTCGGGCCGTCCCGCCCACATCGTCCAAAGTCCCGCCGCCAGCAGGATCAGCAGGACCGTGTCGGCGCGCAGAAGCCCCCAGACGATCTTCGAGGCGACGAAGAACAGATCGTCCGGCAGGCTCTGGCCCATCCCCCTCAGCCCTCGAGCCCGAAGCCCTTGCGGCCGACCGCGACATGGGCCTCGAATCCTGCCTCGCGCACATCCTCGGGCGGGTAGACATTGCGCAGGTCGGCCATCCGGGGATGCGCCATCCGCTGCGCCATCTGGCCCAGGTCGAGCCCGCGGAACTCGTTCCACTCGGTCAGGATCACCAGCGCATCGGCGCCTTCGGCCGCGGCATAGGGATCCTCGGCCCAGATGACGCCGGGCAACAGCGCCTCGCCCTCGCGCCGGCCCTGCGGGTCGACCACGCGCACCTTTGCCCCGCCGCCCACCAGCGCGGGCACGATGGTCAGCGCGGGCGCATCGCGCATGTCGTCGGTATTGGGCTTGAAGGTGACGCCCAGCACCAGGATCGTCTTGCCGTTGACCGTGCCGCCGCACAGATCCACCACCTTGTCGATCATCCGCCGCTTGACCCGGTCATTGACCGCGATGACCGTCTCGGTGATCGCGCAGGGCGAGGCGAAATCCTGCCCGATCCGGGCCAGCGCCTGCGTGTCCTTGGGAAAGCACGACCCGCCATAGCCGGGGCCTGCATGCAGGAACTTGTTGCCGATCCGGCCATCCAGCCCCATGCCCTTGGACACCGCCTTGATGTCGGCGCCGACCTTCTCGCACAGCATCGCCATCTCGTTGATGAAGGTGATCTTGGTCGCGAGAAAGGCGTTCGCGGCATATTTGATCATCTCGGCCGATTCGAGGTCGGTATAGACGACGGGAAATTCGCGCAGGAACAGCGGGCGGTAGATATCGGCCATCACCGCGCGGGCGCGCTCGGTCTCGATGCCGACCACCACCCGGTCGGGCCGCATGAAATCGTCGATCGCCGCCCCTTCGCGCAGGAATTCGGGGTTCGAGGCGACATCGAACTCGGCCGCCGGATTGGCCGCCCGCACCGCGGCCGCGACCTGCCGGTTGGTGCCCACCGGAACGGTCGATTTCGTGACGATCACGGCATAGCCGGTCAGCGCGCGCCCGATGTCCTCGGCCGCGGCCATCACATAGGTCAGGTCCGCATGGCCATCGCCGCGCCGCGTCGGCGTGCCGACCGCGATGAAGACCGCATCCGCCCCGTCCACCGCTGCCGCCAGATCGCCGGTAAAGCTCAGCCGCCCGGCCGCCACGTTGCGCGCCATCACCGTATCGAGGCCGGGCTCGTAGATCGGCACCTCGCCGCGGTTCAGCATCTCGATCTTGCGCGGATCCTTGTCCACGCAGACGACCTCATGCCCGAAATCGGAGAAACACACCCCCGACACAAGGCCCACATAGCCCGTGCCGATCATCGCGATCTTCATCTCAAATCTCCCTGCCCTGGGGTTTGGCCAAGCCGATGCGACAGCAGGGCGGCCAAGTCAACTCGCCTTTGCCGATCCGCGCCCATCTGCCAGGCCGCTGTGACGATGCTGCGGCAGCGAATTGACATTCGCGCGCCTGCCGCGGTTCATGGCCCTCTCGAAACCCCCTTGCCCCGGATGCCCATGCTGCCCGCGTTCCTGACCCTTGCCACCGGTGCCGCGGGTGCGGCGCTGGCCGCCATGCTGGGCGTGCCCGCGCCCTTCCTGACCGGGCCTGCGCTCTGCGTGACGCTGCTGGCGCTGGCCGGGGCGCCGGTCGCGCTGCCCGTCTGGCTGCGCGATGGCTGTTTCCTGCTGATCGGGCTGAATATCGGCGCAGGCGTCACGCCCGAGACGGTGGCGACCGCCGCGCGCTGGCCACTCAGCCTTGCCTTGCTGGCCCTCACGGTGCTCGCGATCATGGCGCTGGGCGCGCGGCTGCTGGTCTGGCGGTTCGGCTTCGACCGGATGAGCGCGCTTCTGGCCGCGACGCCGGGGCATCTGAGCTTCGTGCTCAGCCTGTCCTCGGATGTCCGCGCCGACCTGCCGCGGGTGACGCTGATCCAGACCATCCGGGTTCTGGCGCTGACCCTGATCGTGCCCTTCGCCGCGCCGCTGATCGGCGGCGGCGACCTGCCCGTGCTGCCGCCCGGCCCCGAGGCGATGCCGCTGGCGGTGCTGGCGCTGGTGGTCGCGCTGGCCGTTCTGGCCGGGCTGCTGTTCCGCAGGCTTCGGGTGCCCGCGGCGCTGCTGTTCGGGGGCATGGCGGTCTCTGCGCTGGGCCATGCCAGCGGGGTCGTGTCGGGTGCGGTGCCCGCATGGCTGGCGATCCCGGCCTTCACGGTGATGGGCACGCTGATCGGCACGCGGTTTGCGGGCGTCACGCCGCGCATGGTCTGGCAGGCGCTGGGCGCCTCCGGCCTGCTGACCCTGTTCGCCGCCCTGCTGTCGCTGGCCGCCGCGGCGCTGGTGGCGGTGCTGCTCGACCTGCCGATGCTGACCGCGCTGATCGCCTTTGCCCCCGGCGGGCTGGAAACGATGATGGCCATGTCGCTCCTGCTGGGCGCGGACCCGGCCTTTGTCGCGGCGCATCATGTGTTCCGGCTGCTGGTGCTGACCGTGGCGCTGCCGCTGGCCGTCGCCCGGATCGGGGCGACGGCCGGGCGCGATGTCAGCCCACCACGTTGAACGCGGGGCCATAGGGATAGCCCGTGATGTTCTCGGCGCCGGTCCCGGTGACGATCAGGATGTCATGCTCGCGATAGCCGCCCGCGCCGGGCTGGCCCTGCGGGATGGTCAGCATCGGCTCCATCGAGATCACCATGCCGGGTTCCAGCACCGTGTCGATATCCTCGCGCAACTCAAGCCCCGCCTCGCGGCCATAGTAATGCGACAGCACGCCGAAGGAATGGCCATAGCCGAAGCTGCGATACTGCAACAGGCCCCGGTCCTCGAGGAAGGCATTGATCGCATGGGTCACCTCGGCGCAAGTGGTGCCGGGTTTCAGCAGCGACATGCCGTATTCATGCGCGGCGACATTGGCCTGCCAGATCTCCAGGCTGGCGGCATCCACCTCGCCCACGAACATCGTCCGTTCCAGCGCGGTGTAATAGCCCGAGATCATCGGAAAGGTGTTCAGCGACAGGATATCGCCCCGCTGCAACTGCCGGGCCGTCACCGGGTTATGCGCGCCATCGGTGTTCAGCCCCGACTGGAACCACACCCAGGTATCGCGATACTCGGCGTCGGGAAACCGCCGCGCGATTTCCAGTTCCATCGCGTCGCGCCCCGCCATGGCCACGTCGATTTCCCGCGTGCCCTCGCGCACCGCGTCCCGGATGGCATAGCCGCCCACATCCGCCACGGCCGCGCCCGCGCGGATCAGCTCGATCTCGGCCGGGCTCTTGCGCATCCGCTGCTGCATCGTGGCCGGGGCAAGGTCCACGCTCTCGCGCGGGGACAGGACGGCATCCAGCCTGCCCTTCTGCCCCAGCGTCAGGTGATCGCCCTCATACCCCACGGCGCGGCCCGTGCCCGCCACATGCGCCACCGCGCGCCAGAAATTGTCGCGCGCCCAGTCGGTATAGGTCAGGTTGTCGGTCGCGCAGCGCCGCCAGGGCTGGCCCGCGTCGATGCCTGCGCTGATCGTCACCGCGTCCGAGGCGGTCACGACCAGCCCATAGGGCCGGCCGAACGAGCAATAGAGAAAGCCCGAGTAATAGGCGATGTTCTGCATCGAGGTCAGCACCGCCACCTCGGCGCCGGTCGCATCCATCGCGGAGCGCAGGCCCATCAGGCGGGTGTCGTATTCGTCCTGCGAAAAGGGCAGGGCCACCTTGTCGCCATTGTGAAAGCGGAAAAAGTCGGGTCGGGTCATCGAAACCTCCGAGCGGTCGGCCCGGGGCTGCCGGGCCAAGTGGGGTCCCGGCGTTCAGGAAACGGGGCACGCGGCCCGGGCCATGGGGGCAAAGCCCCTGCGGCGACGCCATCGCCACGCGGCCCGGACGGACTATGCCGCGTGCCGCGCGCCCGGGCAAGCGCGCAGATCCGGCGGCGCGGACCGGCCGAAAAGGGGCTGCGCGCGCCGGGACATCGCTGTACCAAGGATCCGATGGCCGACGCGCCGGACCTCAAGGTGCCCGCATGACAAACGACCTCCTCCGCGACCTCTGGTTTCCCACCGACCGCTGCGTCATCGCCGGGCACTGGACCCCGCCCCGGGGCGGCGAGACCCTGCCCATCGAGGATCCCTCGACCGGCGCGGAAATCGGCCGCATCGCACGGGGGCAGGCGGCCGATATCGACGCCGCCGTGACCGCCGCGCAGGACGCCCGCCGCGGCGCCTGGGGCCGGGCGACGGCGGCCGAACGCGGGCGCGTCCTGGCAAGGATCGGCCAGTTCGTGCGCGGCCGCGCCGACGAACTGGCGGGGATCGAGGCGACCGATGTCGGCAAGCCGCTCGCCCAGGCCCGCGCCGACGCGCTGGCGCTGGCGCGCTACATGGAATTCTACGGCGGCGCCGCCGACAAGGTGATGGGCCAGACCATCCCCTATCTGGACGGCTACACCGTCTACACCCTGCGCGAGCCGCATGGCGTGACCGCCCACATCATCCCCTGGAACTACCCGATGCAGATCATCGGCCGCTCGGTCGGGGCGGCGCTGGCGATGGGCAATGCCGTGGTGCTCAAACCCGCCGAGGAGGCCTGCCTCACGGCGCTGGCCTTCGCCCGCCTCGCCGAAGAGGCCGGCCTGCCGCCCGGCGCGCTGAACGTGGTCCCGGGCCTGGGCGAAGAGGCGGGCGCGGCGCTGGCGGCGCATCCGGGCGTCAACCACATCTCGTTCACGGGGTCCTTGAATGTCGGGCGGCTGGTGCAGGCGGCCGCCGCGCAGAACGTGGTGCCGGTCACGCTGGAACTGGGGGGCAAGTCGCCCCAGATCGTCTTCGCCGATGCCGATCTCGACGCCGCGCTGCCCTTCCTCGTCAATGCGGGCATCCAGAACGCGGGCCAGACCTGCTCGGCCGCCTCGCGCATCCTGGTCCAGCGGCCCGTCTACGATGAGGTGCTCGCCCGGATGGCCGAGCGCTACCGCGCGCTGAAGGTCGGCCCGGCGCTCGACAATCTCGACCTCGGCCCGCTGATCTCGGCCCGCCAGAAGCAGATCGTCCAGGGCTTCCTGGCCGAGGGCGCGGATCTCGAAACCGCCGCCGAAGGCACGATCCTCGGCAACGCGCCCGCGGGCGGCCACTATGTCGCCCCGCGCCTGCTGGCGAACGTTCCGCCCGCCCATCGGCTGGCGCAGGACGAGATCTTCGGCCCCGTTCAGGCGCTGATCCCCTTCGAGGACGAGGACGAGGCCACAGCCATCGCCAACGGCACCGCCTACGGCCTTGTCGCCGCGATCTGGTCGCGCGACGGCGCCCGGCAGATGCGGCTGGCACGCGCCTTGCGGGCCGGGCAGGTGTTCGTGAACAATTACGGCGCGGGCGGCGGCGTCGAACTGCCCTTCGGCGGCACCGGCCTGTCCGGCCATGGCCGCGAAAAGGGTTTCGAGGCGCTTTACGGGTTCTCGACGGTCAAGACGGTCGCCGCACGCCACGGCTGAGGGAGAACGGGATGCGACTGGACGGAAAGACCGCGATCGTCACGGGCGGCGGCTCGGGCTTCGGCGCGGGCATCGCGCGCAGGTTCGCGGCCGAAGGCGCGCGGGTCATGGTGGCCGATATCGACATGGGCGCGGCCGAGGCAATCGCGGCCGAGATCGGCGGCCTCGCACAAGCCGTGGACGTGGCCGACAACGCCGCGGTCGGCGCGATGGCCCATGCCGCGCTGGCCGCGTTCGGACGGCTCGACATCCTGGTGAACAATGCCGGGATCACCCACCTGCCCAAGCCGCTGGAAGAGGTCACCGAGGACGAATTCGACCGCGTGCTGGCGGTCAACGCCAAGTCGGTCTTCCTGACCGCCCGCCACCTGGTGCCGCACATGAAGGGCAACGGCGCAGGCGCGATCCTGAACATCGCCTCGACCGCCGGCCTCTCGCCCCGGCCGCGGCTGAACTGGTACAACGCGTCCAAGGGCTGGATGATCACCGCGACCAAGGCGATGGCCGTCGAACTGGCCCCCCATGGCCTGCGGGTCAACGCGCTCTGCCCCGTCGCGGGCGAAACACCGCTGCTGAAAAGCTTCCTGGGCGAGGACACGCCCGAGATGCGCGCGAAATTCCTCGCCACCATCCCGCTCGGCCGGTTCTCGACCCCCGAGGACATGGGCAACGCCGCCTGTTTCCTCTGCTCGGACGAGGCCGCCATGATCACCGGCGCCGCGCTCGAGGTGGACGGCGGACGCTGCATCTGAGCGGTGGCCTCGTCCTGCGTGGGATGGGGCGGTGGGTTGGCACCCAGCCTTGGCAGAACGGCAATTGAGGAGACCGCGCGACAGCGCGACGAAACCGGGTGGATGGAGGCGGTGGACATCGCGGTCTCTGACCATCCCTTCCTGGCCCGGCAATCGACGATGAAAGAGGCCGTGGAGACGTCGGTCGGATCGAGGGGTGGTCTATGGCGGGGCGGGCCGGGTAAAGAGGAGCGAACCAAAAATCGCGACAATCGCGCAGCTCACATTGAAGATTTCATCGCTCTCGGGGCGCAATTGCGTGCCACTTCTGTTTCGTCTTTGGCATTGACAGACGGCGCATATGATCGCTTTCGAAATGTCGCACCGAGTGCGTGCTTGACTTTGATGCCGGATTTGAAAGATTCGCGCGGGTGTTTTTACGAGGGAGGTGTGTGATGAACGCATTGGCGATAATTTCCAATATCTTGATTCTCGGATTGGGCTCCGGCTTTGTGGGTCAGGTCGGACAGGGCATAGCGCAAATCGTGGTATTCGGGTTCGGCCTGGCCTTGTCTGTGTCTCGTCTGGGCTTTCTCGCGATCATCGCCATTCCTCTAATGATTGGAGCGTGGATCCGAGGGTTGATTACCGCGTTTGGAAGTCAGCCACAGAATATGACGGTGACCGCAAACACCAATTGACCTCGGGATCCCGAGGTTTGACAAGCTCGCGTCGGTTCCAAGCAAGCGTAGGGTGGGTGCCAACCCGCCTGGTTCAATACCGCCAACGCTCTGGTCGGGCGGGAAACGTTATTCCCTCCCATGACAGGATTTGTCAGGTCAGTCGATGCAGCCTTGCCATCACACCGTTTTGGGGGACACGTTCCGTGCGCCCCGACGCGGTGTCACGACCACCAATGCCGGGGCCGGGCGGCATGATGCCGACGGTCCGGGCCACAGCAGGACCTTGACCCATGTCAGAGCATGATTGCAATTCCCCGAATTTGAAACCCGTCCAGGGAACTCGCCCGGCGCTTGTCCGGACCATTTACGACCCGCAAACAGGGAAGTACCGGACGACCTGCGCGGACGGCACCGTCCATAACCACGACACGTCAGAGCCGCCGGATTAGGCGGGCGCCGGTCATGCCGCTGTTTCCCACGCGCCATTTGATGCCGGGACGGGCCCGTTAGCGCAAGTCCCGCGGGCTATTGATGTCGTGAATCCGGTTGGCGGCTGGAGGGCATGGGCAGACCGTCCCCCCCTTGCCCACAAGACCCGGAACTGCCCAGCCCGCAGGGCCGCGCGCAAGCGCCGCGGGTTGCCGACAGCCCGATCTCATCCCGCGACGACCCGGGGGGCCGTGCCGACCGGCAAGAGCGGCCGAGAGTCCGGGTGCAGCGATGCCGCGATTCAGACCTGCCTGACGATGAAGGTGCCGTTCGGCTTGGTCCAGATCGGGGCGCCATGGTCCGGGCGACATTGTCGACGGGTCGGACGATCGGGGTCGTCGAGAGCCAGCCGCGACCGGTCGGCCTGGGGCGGGCGCGATCGGTCCCGCCCGTAGGGTGGGTGCCAACCCACCGCCCCCAGTTGCCTTCCGCACGCCACGTTAACCGCCCACCGGGTCCGAAAAAGGTCCGATGAAAGTCCGATGGAATTCCGATGCGGGTCCGACCGCCGAAACCCTGCAAGACAAGGCCGTTAACCACGAATCGCGCCGCAACGCGGACCCTGCGCTACCGCCGCCCGCGCTTGCCCCCGCGCTGTCCGGCCCGTCCCGCGGTCGAGCGTCCCTTGGCCCCCATCGCGGCCTCCACCGCGTCGTCCACCGCCGATTGCCGGGCCAGCGGGTCGTCGGACAGCACCAGGTCCACGGCCTCCAACCGCTTGATTTCATCGCGCAATCTGGCGGCTTCCTCGAATTCCAGGTTCTCGGCCGCCTTGCGCATCGCCGCCCGCAGCCCGTCCAGATGCGCCTCCAGGTTGGCGCCGTGCAGCGGCTTGTCCACCTTCGCCGTCACGCGGTTCATGTCCACGTCGCCCTTGTAGAGCCCGGCCAGGATATCCTCGACATTCTTCTTCACGGTCTCCGGCGTGATCCCGTGTAAGCTATTGTAGGCAATCTGTTTTTCCCGCCGCCGATCGGTCTCGCGCATCGCGCGTTCCATGCTGCCGGTGATCCGGTCGGCATACATGATGACCCGCCCTTCCGCATTCCGCGCCGCCCGCCCGATGGTCTGGATGAGGGACGTTTCGGACCGCAGGAACCCCTCCTTGTCGGCGTCCAGAATGGCCACCAGCCCGCATTCGGGAATGTCCAGCCCCTCGCGCAGCAGGTTGATGCCGACCAGCACATCGAACGCCCCCAGCCGCAAATCGCGCAGGATTTCAATGCGTTCGATGGTGTCGATGTCGCTGTGCATGTAGCGCACCCGGATCCCCTGTTCGTGCAGGTATTCGGTCAGATCCTCGGCCATGCGTTTCGTCAGCGTCGTGACCAGCGTCCGGAACCCCCGCGCCGCGACCTTGCGCACCTCGTCCAGCAGGTCGTCCACCTGCATCTCGACGGGGCGGATCTCGATCTGCGGATCCAGCAACCCGGTCGGCCGGATCACCTGTTCCACGAACACACCGCCGGTCTGCTCCATCTCCCAGGCCGCAGGCGTCGCCGAGACGAAGACCGATTGCGGCCGCATCGCGTCCCATTCCTCGAATTTCAGGGGTCGGTTGTCGGTGCAGGAGGGCAGGCGGAACCCGTGCTCGGACAGCGTGACCTTGCGCCGGAAGTCGCCCCGGTACATGCCGCCGATCTGGGGCACGGTGACATGGGATTCATCTGCGAAAACAATGGCATTGTCGGGAATGAACTCGAACAGCGTGGGCGGCGGCTCGCCCGGCGCGCGCCCCGTCAGATAGCGCGAATAGTTCTCGATCCCGTTGCAGACGCCGGTCGCCTCCAGCATCTCGAGGTCGAAATTGGTCCGCTGCTCCAGCCGCTGCGCCTCCAGCAGCTTGCCCTCCTGCACGAACTGGTCCAGCCGCTGGCGCAACTCCTTGCGGATCGCGTGGACCGCCTGCTGCATCGTCGGCTTGGGCGTGACATAGTGGGAATTGGCATAGACCCGGATGCGGTCGAAGGTGTCGGTCTTCTGGCCTGTCAGCGGGTCGAATTCGGTAATCGCCTCAAGCTCTTCGCCGAAGAACGACATCCGCCAGGCGCGATCCTCCAGGTGCGCGGGCCACAGTTCCAGCACATCGCCCCGCACCCGGAAACTGCCGCGCTGGAACCCCTGGTCGTTGCGCCGGTATTGCTGCGCCACCAGATCGGCGATCACCTTGCGCTGGTCATAGCTCTGGCCCACGATCAGGTCCTGGGTCATCGCGCCGTAAGTCTCGACGCTGCCGATGCCGTAGATGCAGGACACGGACGCCACGATGATCACGTCGTCACGTTCCAGAAGCGCGCGGGTGGCCGAGTGGCGCATCCGGTCGATCTGTTCGTTGATCTGGGATTCCTTCTCGATGTAGGTGTCAGACCGCGGCACATAGGCTTCGGGCTGGTAGTAGTCGTAGTAGCTGACGAAATACTCGACCGCGTTCTCGGGGAAGAAGCCCTTGAATTCGCCGTATAATTGCGCGGCCAGCGTCTTGTTGGGCGCCAGGATGATGGCGGGGCGCTGGGTTTCCTCGATCACCTTGGCCATGGTAAAGGTCTTGCCCGTGCCGGTCGCCCCCAGCAGCACCTGGTCGCGTTCCCCGGCATTCACGCCCCCGGCCAGCGCGGCGATGGCAGTGGGCTGGTCGCCCGCGGGCTGGAACTCGGTGCGCATGACGAAGCGCCGGCCGCCCTCCAGCTTCTCGCGCGGTCGGGTCGGGGCAGGGGGGGCGTCCAGCGCGGGCGGTTCGGTCGAATAGGGCATGGCGGCGATTCCTCGGACGGCTGTCCCAGACTTGCCCTCCGGGGCGCGGCATTCAAGGGGCAGGCTTCTCGGGGCGCGGCGGGTTGTATCCTGCGGTATGCCGCCCCTTGCAGGCCCCGGCCCGAACCCCCATAACAGGCGCAGCAGGATTTGGGGAGGACGTCACGCCATGCGCGCCCGCATCTACCAGCCCGCCAGGACCGCGATGCAGTCCGGCCAGGCCAAGACCCATCACTGGATTCTGGACTTCGCCCCCGCCTCCGCCCGCGAGATCGACCCGCTGATGGGCTGGACCAGTTCCGACGACACCCAGTCGCAGGTCCGGCTGAGCTTCGACAGCCGCGAGGCCGCCGAGGATTACGCCCGCCGCCACGGCATCGACGCCGTGGTCATCCGGCCCAAGACGCGCAAGCCGAATATCCGGCCGATGGGCTATGCCGAGAATTTCGCGGTCGACCGCCGGGGGACCTGGACCCACTGAACGCCCGTCGAACCGCGGTTTCCCGGGGGAATTGCCCCGGCGGGGCTAGGATCGTCTCAGCATCAGCAGGGCGATCAGCGCCGCCAGCCCCAGACCCGCCGTCAGCCAGATCGCCGACAGCCCCCAGGCCGTCAGCGCCGCGCCGAAGATCAGCGGGGCCGCGGCCTGCAGGATGCGGGCCGGGGCGTTCAGCCAGCCCAGGCGCTGGCCATAGCCCGCCGCCCCGAACAGCGCCAGCGGCAGCGTGCCCTTGGCGATGGTCAGGATGCCGTTGCCCGCCCCGTGCAGCAGCGCGAAGACATAGGCGGCCGGGCCGCCGAAGGTCACCAGCGCCACGGCGGCGACCGGATGGGCCGCCGCGGCCATGCGGGTGGAGAAAAGCGGGTGGAACCGGCGCAGCAGGCCGAATTCCAGCAGCCGCGCCGCGACCTGGGCCGGGCCGATCAGCGCCCCGGCCGCGATGGCGACCGCGGTGCTGGCCCCGGCGGCCTGCAACAGCCCCGGCAGATGCGCGGCCATGGCGGTCGCGTTGAACCAGGTTACGGCAAAGACGAAGGCCAGCAGCACAAGCGCCAGGCGCGACGGCGGCGGCCCGACCTCGGTGGGGGCGGTCGCGCCGGTGAAGGACCCGGTCCCTTTCGGCAGCAGGGCGTTCAGCGGCAGCGCAAGGCACAGATGGATCAGCGCCCAGCCCAGGCAGGCCTCGCGCCAGCCCCAGAGCGCCAGCATCAGCCCCGACAGCGGCCAGCCGACGGTGCTGGCGAAGCCCGCGATCAGCGTGATGCCGGTGATCGGCCCGCGGGCCTGCTTGCCATAGATGCCCGCCAGCGTGGCAAATCCCGCCTCGTAAAGACCGATGCCCATGCCCAGCCCGATGATCGCCCAGCCCGCGAACAGCAGGGCGGGCGAGGGCGCCACGGCCAGCAGCACCAGCCCGGCGGCAAAGATCAGGTTCGACGCCATCAGCACGCCGCGCCCGCCCGCGCCGTCGATCCGCGCCCCGGCCCAGGGCCCGACCATGGCCGAGACCACCATCGCCATGGAAAAGGCACCGAAGACCCAGACCGGCGACAGGCCAAGGCTTGCCGCCATCGGCACCGCCAGGACCGCGGGGATGTAGTAGCTCGACGCCCAGCTGACCGTCAGCGACGTGCCAAGCGCCGCGACGATCAGGCCGCGCCTTTCGGGCGGAAGTCTCGGGATCATTCAGGGGTCCGCAGGCGGCGCCGAATGGCGAAACGGCGTTCCCTCATGCGATGACCCAGAGCTGGAAAAGCAGCCCCGCGACAAGCGCTCCCGTCAGCGACAGCGCGATGTATAGCGCAAAGACCTGCGGCCGGGTCAGCGCCCAGACCGCCATGGCCGCGGGGATCGAGGTGACCCCGCCTGCCACCAGAAAGGCCATTCCGGCCCCCGGCGCCATGCCCTGCGTGATCAGCCCGCCGACCAGCGGCAGCGCGGCATAGCCGTTCAGATAGGCCGGCACACCCACCAGCGTCGCGGTGACGATGGGCATCAGCCCCTCTCCGCCCAGCGCGGCGGTCACCGTCTCGGCCGGGATCCAGGCCAGCATCAGGCTTTCCAGGATGAAGGCCAGCGTCAGCCACTTGGCCAGGAACAGGGTCGTGCTCGCCGCGGTCCGGCCGAATTTCGCGCGCCGCTCCCTCTCGGTCCAGAAGCGCCAGGCGACGGGCCTGGGGGCGCGGACCCGGGCGCCGCCGCAGCCGCCATCGCCGATGCCCTCGCGCAGAGGATCGGCAAGGGCGCCGCCGCGTGCGAGCAGATGCACGACCAGCCCGCCGCAGACGCCCAGTCCGAAGGCCGCAAGGGTCTTGGCCACCGCGAATTCCAGGCCGAGCACCCCGGCCGTCAGCACGAACATCGACGGATCCATGATCGGCGAGGCCAGCCAGAAGGCCATCACCGCCGAGAGCGGCACGCCCATCGTCAGCAGCGCCGCGATCAGCGGGATCACCCCGCAGGAACAGAAGGGCGAGATCGCCCCCGCCAGCGCGCCCAGCCCGATCATCGCCACCGGCGCGCCGGTGAAGGCCCGGGCGATCAGGTTGTCGGCCCCGGTCGCCCCTGCCCAGGCGGCAATGGCGATGGACAGGATCAGGAAGGGCGCCGTCTTCAGCAACGCATTCGCCGCGAACCCCGCGCTGGCCGCGGCCTGTGTCGGGTCGATCACGGCCAGCGTCCCGAGGATCAGCCCCGAGGCAAGCCAGACGCGCTGGGTCTGCAGGCCGCGGCGAAGGGTGACATGGGCAGGGCTTGTATCGGTCATGGTCCGGGTTCCGGGGCGGTGGATGTTTCGGGGAATGAAAGACCCGACAGGCGCATCAGGCGGCATCCTCTGCCGACGGCACCGTGACGCCGCAGCAGCATTCCGAGGTCAGGAAACCGACCAGGTCCTGCATTGCCGGGTAATCCACGCGGTTGAACACTTCGCGACCCTGCCGGTCCTGAAGCACAAGCCCCGCATCGACCAGCGTGGACAGGTGATGCGCCAGCGTCGAGGGCGCCAGGCCCAGATGCGCGCCGATATCGCCGACCCGAAGCCCCGCATTTCCCGCCTTCACCAGCAGGCGAAAGATCGACAGGCGGGCATCGTGGCCAAGGGCGGCAAGCGCGCGGGCATGGGGACTGGTTGCGGTCATTCGGCAAACATAACCGGAAAACCGGTTCTGTAAATCCTTTCCGCCGCACCCGCGCTGCGCCCGGCGGCCCCGGCAGAAAAGCCGGTGGCCCCCCCGGTCACGGGTCGCGCCTCTCGCCCGACCGCGGGCGCGGTGAAACCCGACAAGCCATCCTGCGCGCGGCCAAGGACTGTCGCGCCGATTCTGTCGATGGCCGGGGAAAGGTTGCCCGCTGCCCTCGCCCGCAATGGCCCACAAGGCTGCGTCCTGTTACAACTCAAGGCGGAAAAACATTCCGTAACAAGGGGTCGGTGGCGGCTTGGCCGCCATGCGCCGACTCCCGGAAATGCGCTGTCATAAATCTGTCATTTAAGTTTTACATAAGCGTCGCGCGGGGCCGGTACGCAGCCGGAGCAGGTGCGAATCCGCACCCGAACCCAAGTTTCAGGAGCTACCATGTCCCATATCAAAGTGACCGCCTCGGCGCTGGCGATCGCGGCCATCTCGGCCACCGCGGCCTCCGCGCGCGACCAGATCAGCATTGTGGGCTCGTCCACCGTGTTCCCGTATACTCAGGCCGTGGCCGAACAGTTCGCCAACGACACCGGGATGTCGTCGCCCATCGTCGAAAGCACCGGCACCGGTGGCGGCATGCAGATCTTCTGCAACGGCATCGGCGAAGGCTTCCCCGACATCACCGGCGCCTCGCGCGCCATGAAGGCGTCGGAGTGGAACGTCTGTGTCGAAAATGGCGTGACCGACGTGAGCGAGGCGCTGATCGGCTTCGACGGCCTGTCGATGGCCGTGTCGCGCGCCAACGACTTCGACTGGGACCTGACGCTGGGTGAAGTCTATCTCGCGCTCGGCGCCGAGGTTCCGGTGAACGGCGAGTGGGTTGCGAACCCCTTCAAGAAGTGGTCGGAGATCGACAGCCGCCTGCCCGACACCGACATCGTCGTTCTGGGGCCGCCCCCGACCTCGGGCACCCGTGACGCTTTCGTCGAACTGGCGATGCACGAAGGCTGCAAGGAACTGGCCTACGTCAAGGATGGCGGTTTCGACGGCGCCTGGGTCAACGAGAACTGCTCGCGCATGCGCACCGACGGCCCCTTCGTCGAGGCCGGCGAGAATGACAACCTGATCGTTCAGCGCCTTGAATCGGATCCCAACGCGCAGGGCATCTTCGGCTACTCGTTCCTCTTCGAGAACCTGGACAAGCTGAAAGGCGTGAAACTGGAAGGCGTCGAACCCTCCCTCGACACCATCGCCGACGGGTCCTACCCGGTGTCGCGCCCGCTGTTCTTCTACGTCAAGAACGCGCATCGCGGCGTGATCCCCGGCCTGCAGGAATTCGTCGAGGAATACATGTCCGAAGACGCGCTGGCCCCCGGCGGCTACCTGTCCGAGCGTGGCCTCGTGCCGCTGAACGACGAGCGTCGCGCCGAGCTGCAGGAGCGCGTCATCAACGCCGTCGCGATGGACGCCAAGCAGTAATCAGGGCATCCCCCTGAACCCGACGACCGACGCCCCCGCCCGCAAAAGCGGGGGCGTCCCTCACTTGAACCGACAGGCATCCAAATGACGCTTTTCGCCTTCCTGATCCTGTTCGCTGCGGTCGTGATCGGATACATCCTCAATCTGCGTGCGGCCCGTGCGATCCGTGCAGGCGGGACAAAGCTGCATTCGCTCGACGGGTTTCACGGCGGGTTCTCGGCCCTCGTGACGCTCGTGCCCACGTTCTTCTTCATCATCCTCTGGCTGATGCTTCAGGGCACCGTGATCGAGAGCATGATCAAGGCGGGGCTGCCTGACGGCACGCTGGACGGTCTCGGCACCGGCCAGGTGCAACTTATCATGTCCGAAATCCGTTCGATCGCGGGCGGGCGCATCTTCGGCACGCCCGAGGAATGGAAGCTCGAGGCCGCCGAGCGGCTGGTGTCGCTGCGCAGCACCTCGTCGCTGCTGCTGGTGGTGCTGACGATCGCGTTGACCGCCGGTCTGATCCTGCTGACCCGCAAGACCGTGCGCGCGGAATTCCGCGCGCGGCAAGGGGTGGAACGGATCGTTCTCGGCCTGATGGTCGGATGCGCGACGGTGGCGATCTTCGTGACCATCGGCATCGTCGGCTCGCTGGTGTTCGAGACCTACCGCTTCTTCGAGATGGTCCCGTTCACCGATTTCCTGTTCGGCACGTCCTGGGAGCCGCAGATCCCCCTGCGCGAGGACCAGATCGCCGCCAAGGGCGCCTTCGGCATGCTGCCGGTCTTCCTCGGCACGATGGTCATCGCGACGGTGGCGATGGTGATCGCGGTTCCGATCGGCCTGTTCTCGGCGATCTACCTGCATGAATTCGCCTCGCCCAGGATACGGGCCGTCATCAAGCCGGTGCTCGAGATCCTGGCCGGCGTTCCGACCGTGGTCTACGGCTTCTTCGCCATCCTCGTGATCGCCCCGGCGATCCGGTCCTTTGGAACCGACCTGGGCCTGCCGATCGCGCCCAATACGGCGCTGGCCGCGGGGCTGGTCATGGGCATCATGCTGGTGCCGTTCATCTCCTCCTTCGCCGATGACGCGCTGGCCGCGGTGCCGCGCAGCCTGCGCGACGGCTCGCTGGCGCTGGGCGCCACGCAGGCCGAGACGATTTCCAAGGTGCTGTTCCCGGCGGCCATTCCGGGCATCGTCGGCGGCATCCTTCTGGCTGTCAGCCGCGCCATCGGCGAGACGATGATCGTGGTGATGGCCGCGGGCCTGATCGCCAAGATGACGATCAACCCGCTGGACAGCGTCACCACCGTGACCGTGCAGATCGTCACGCTGCTGATCGGCGACACGGCGTTCGACAGTCCCAAGACCCTGGCCGCCTTCGCGCTGGGCATGGTGCTTTTCGTGATGACGCTGATCATCAACATCTTCGCCTTGCGCATCGTGCGCAAGTATCGCGAAATCTACGATTGAGGGCCGCGCAATGACCGACCAGACTTCCTCGGGCAGTTTCGATTGGACCGCCCCCGAATTCGCCGCGCGCCTGAACAAGCGCAAGCGCAGCCAGATCGCCCTCAAGCTGGCCGGCCTGGCCGCGATCACCATTGCCTTCGGCATGCTGTTCCTGCTGGTGGCATCGCTGATATCGACGGGCCGTCACGCCTTTACCCAGACCTTCGTCCAGATCGAGGTCTTCCTTGATCCGGCGCATATCGACAGCAACGATCCCGCCCGCGGCAACTATCGCCAGGTCCTCACCGATACCATGGTCAAGCTGTTTCCCGACGTGGCCGATGACCGGGCTGAACTGCGCAGGCTGACCACGATCCTGTCGAATGGCGCGCAGTTCAGCATCCGCGACAGCGTGGTGGCCGATCCTGCGCTGATCGGCCAGACGGTCGCGGTCAGGGTGCCGGTGTCGGATCCCTATGACCAGCTGAACAAGGGCCTGATCGACCGCGAAACGCCCGAGGCGAACCGCCGCCTGAAAGACGACGAGATCGCCAATTTCGATCTGCTGAAAGAGCTGGGGATGGTGTCAAAGCCGCTCAACAGGTGGCTGATCACCAACGCGGATTCACGCTTCCCGGAACTGGCGGGCCTGAAGGGGGCGATCATCGGTTCGTTCTACGCCCTGATGACCTGTTTCCTGCTGGCCTTCCCGATCGGGATCGGCGCGGCGATCTATCTCGAGGAATTCGCGCCCAAGAGCAGGGTGTCGGACCTGATCGAGATCAACATCAACAATCTGGCGGCGGTGCCCTCCGTGGTGTTCGGCCTGCTGGCGCTGGCGGTCTTCCTGGGCTGGTTCGGGATGCCACGCTCCGCGCCCTTCGTGGGCGGCATGACGCTTGCCTTGATGACGCTGCCCACGATCATCATCGCGACGCGGGCCGCGCTCAAGGCGGTGCCGCCCTCGATCCGCGAGGCTGCGCTGGGCGTGGGCGCGTCCAAGCATCAGGTGGTGTTCGGCCATGTGCTGCCGCTGGCCATGCCGGGCATCCTGACCGGCACGATCATCGGGCTGGCGCAGGCGCTGGGCGAGACCGCGCCGCTCCTGCTGATCGGGATGAACGCCTTCATCACCTCGGCGCCGGCCACGCCCTTCGACAGTTCCACCGCCCTGCCCACGCAGATCTTCATCTGGGCCGACAGCCCCGAACGCGGGTTCGTCAGCCGGACCTCGGCGGCGATCCTGGTGCTGCTGACCTTCCTGATCTTCATGAACGCCATCGCCATTTTCCTGCGCAACAAGTTCGAGCGGAAATGGTAGCGCCGCGAAAGGACCACCCTCATGTATGATACGCCAGCTTCGGGAAAGACAGCCGTGACCCACGAGGTGAAGATCGCCGCCCGCAAAGTGAACGTCTTCTATGGCGACACCCATGCCATCAAGGATGTGGATGTCGAGATCGAGGACAAGACGGTCACCGCCTTCATCGGGCCGTCGGGCTGCGGCAAGTCGACCTTCCTGCGCTGCCTGAACCGGATGAACGACACCATCGACATCTGCCGCGTCGAGGGCCTGATCGCGCTCGACGGCGAGGACATCTACGCGCCCTCGATCGACCCGGTGCAGTTGCGCGCCAAGGTGGGCATGGTGTTCCAGAAGCCGAACCCGTTCCCCAAGTCGATCTACGAGAACGTGGCCTATGGCCCCAAGATCCACGGCATGGCCCGCACCCGCGCCGAACTGGACGAGATCGTGGAACGCGCCCTGCGCCGCGGCGCGATCTGGGACGAGGTCAAGGACCGGCTTCAGGAACCCGGCACCGGCCTTTCGGGCGGCCAGCAGCAGCGTCTGTGCATCGCCCGCGCGGTCGCCACGGAACCCGAGGTGCTGCTGATGGACGAGCCCTGTTCGGCGCTCGACCCGATCGCGACAGCCCAGGTCGAGGAGCTGATCGACGAGCTGCGCGAGCAGTATTCGGTGGTGATCGTCACCCACTCGATGCAGCAGGCTGCGCGCGTCAGCCAGAAGACCGCGTTCTTCCACCTCGGCAACCTCGTGGAATTCGGCGAGACCGGCCAGATCTTCACCAACCCGCACGACCCGCGCACCGAAAGCTACATCACCGGCCGGATCGGCTGAGAAGGGATCGCAGATGAACGACCGCCATATCGTCAAATCCTACGACCGCGACCTGGAGGCGATCCAGGCCCTCATCATGAAGATGGGCGGGCTGGTCGAAGCCGCGATTCTCGAGGCCGCGCAATCGCTTGAGAACCGCGACGAGGAACTCGCCGAACGCGTCCGCGCGAATGACCGCGCCGTGGACGAACTGGAACTGCGCGTCAACGAAGAGGCCGCGCGGCTCCTGGCGCTGCGCCAGCCCTCGGCGGGCGATCTGCGCACCGTGCTGAGCGTGATGAAGATCGGCGCCAATCTCGAACGGATCGGCGACTACGCCAAGAACATGGCCAAACGCACCGGGGTTCTGGTGCAGATGTCGCCGATCGAGGGCTCGGCGGGCGCGATCCGGCGCATGGCGATGGCGGTCGAGGCGATGCTCAAGGACGCCCTTGACGCCTATATCCAGCGCGATGCCGAACTGGCCCAGGACGTGCGCCTGCGCGACATGGAAGTCGACCAGATGTACAACGCGCTGTTCCGCGAGTTCCTGACCTTCATGATGGAGGATCCGCGCAACATCACCGCCTGCATGCACCTGCATTTCATCGCCAAGAACATCGAGCGGATGGGCGATCACGTCACCTCGATTGCCGAACAGGTGATCTATCTGGTGACCGGCGAACTGCCCGAGGACGACAGGCCCAAGGCCGACCGCACCGCCATCGACGCACCGAAGGTCTAGGCGATGTCACCTGCCGAACGGCCCACGGTTCTGATCGTCGAGGACGAGCCCGCCCAGCGCGAGGTCCTGGCCTACAACCTGGAGGCCGAGGGCTTTCGCGTGGCCCGTGCCGCGACCGGGGACGAGGCGCTGATCCTCGTGGACGAGATCGTGCCCGATCTGGTGGTGCTGGACTGGATGCTGCCCTCGGTCTCGGGGATCGAGATCTGCCGCCAGCTCAAGACCCGCAACGACACCAGGACGCTTCCGATCATCATGCTTTCGGCCCGCGCCGAAGAGGTGGACAGGGTGCGCGGGCTGGAAACCGGCGCCGATGACTATGTCGTGAAGCCCTATTCGGTGGTCGAACTGATGGCGCGGGTGCGCGCGCTGTTGCGCCGCACGCGGCCCGCCGCGGTCGGCCAGCGGCTGGAATTCGAGGACATCGTGCTCGACCCCGAGACGCACAAGGTGTTCCGCGACGGCCAGACGCTGAAACTTGGACCGACCGAGTTCCGCCTGCTGTCGACCTTCATGGAAAAGCCCGGCCGGGTCTGGAGCCGCGAGCAATTGCTCGACCGGGTCTGGGGGCGCGACATCTATGTGGATACCCGGACGGTCGATGTGCATATCGGCCGCCTGCGCAAGGCGCTCTGCCAGAATGGCGGCGACGACCCCGTGCGCACCGTGCGCGGCGCGGGATACGCGCTGGGGTAGGGGGCCCCCTGCGTCTTGCAGGGACCGGGGGCTGCCCCGTTTTGCCCGGCACTCCCTCGGGACCCAGGGTTGCGACAACGGGCCGGCCGGCCTTCGCCTTGCCTTGCCATGACGCCGGGCGGAGAGGACGGGCCGCCCGCGACGGCGCTGTTGCTTTCCGGACGCATTTGCGCCATGAATGCGGTTAAACGCATAAGCGCAGGAGACGCTGCCATGCCCCTTGCCGTCCTGTCCGCCCTTGCCGAACCGACCCGCCTTGGGGCGATGGCGATCCTGGCGGATGGCGGCGAGCATTGCGTCTGCGAATTGATGGCCCGGCTGGAGGCCACGCAAAGCCGGATGTCGCGCCACATGAAGGTGCTGAAACTGGCGGGCCTCGTGATGGACCGGCGCGATGCGCAATGGGTGCGCTACCGGCTGAACCCCGATCTTGCGCCCGAGCTTGGCGCCATCGTCACCGCCGCGCTGGCCGCGGCCGCGCAGGACAGTCCCGAAAGGAAGGTCGCGTGAGTGCCGAAACCCAAGCCCCCGACCGCCGCGGCCTGCCCGACTGGGCCTGGTATGCCGGGCTGCCGGTCGCGGCGCTGGCCTGGTGGCTGGCCTATGGGCAGCTGGTGCCCTTCTCGGAATGGGTCGTGTCGCTCCTGCCGGTCGACCGCCACAGCCATACCGGCGAGGCGCTGGCCTTCTTCGTCTATGACGTGCCCAAGGTATTGCTGCTGCTGACGCTGATCGTCTTCGTCACCGGCGTCCTGCGCAGCTGGTTCAGCCCGGAGAAGACCCGCGCGATCCTCGCCGGGCGGCGCCAGATCTGGGGCTATCCGCTGGCCGCCACCCTCGGCGTGATGACGCCGTTCTGTTCCTGCTCGTCGGTGCCGCTGTTCATCGGCTTTGTCTCGGCGGGCATCCCGCTGGGCGTGACGTTTTCCTTCCTGATCGCCGGGCCGATGGTCGGGCCGGTGGGGCTGGGCCTGCTCTACGGTCTGGTCGGCTGGCAGGTCGCGACGCTCTACCTGGTCTTCGGCTTCACCATCGCGACGGTGGCAGGCTGGGTGCTGGGCCGGATGCGGCTGGAACGCTTCCTTCAGGACTGGGTGCGCGAACTGACCGCCGCGCCGGTGGGCGATCTGCCGCAAGAGCGGCTGGGCATGGTCGACCGGCTGAAGATCGGGCTGGACCAGGTGCGCGAGATCGTCGGCCGGGTCTGGATCTGGGTCGTCGTCGGCATTTCCATCGGCGCGCTGATCCACGGCTATGTGCCCGAGGCGGTGATGCTGCGCATCATGGGCGGCGAGGCGTGGTGGTCGGTTCCGGCGGCCGTCGTCGTGGGCGTGCCGATGTATACCAATGCCGCGGGCGTCATCCCGATCGTCGAGGCGCTTCTGGGCAAGGGGGCCGCGCTGGGCACGGTGCTGGCCTTCATGATGAGTGTGATCGCCCTGTCGCTGCCCGAGATGATCATCCTGAAACAGGTGCTGACATTGCGCCTGATCGCGATCTTCGTCGCCGTTGTCAGCCTGGGCATCCTCGCCACCGGCTTTCTGTTCAACGCCATCGTCTGACCGAAAGGAGACGCCCATGAAAACCGTCAAGGTCTACGGCCCCGGCTGCAAGCGCTGCGAGACGACCGAGCAGATGGTGCGTGAGACCGCCGCCCGCCTCGGGCTGGAGGTCGAGGTCGAAAAGGTCACCGACGCCCGGTCCATCGCCATGGCGGGCGTGATGTCCACCCCGGGCATCAGCGTCGATGGCAAGCTGGTGCATGCCGGTGGACTGCCCGATGCGGCCAGGCTTGAAGCCTGGCTGTCGGCCTGACAGGATCGTCTCGGGGAGGAGCGTTGATGAAATTCCGATTGCTGGCCACCATTGCCGTGGCCCTGCCGACATATGCCCTGGCCGATGTGCTGGAGGTGCAGCCCGTCGCCGAGGATGTCTGGGCCATTATCGGCCCGATGGAACAGCGCGATCCCGAAAATCTGGGCAACAACGCCACTTTCGGCCTTGTCGTGACCGGCGCGGGTGCGGTGCTGATCGACCCGGGCGGGTCGTGGCAGGGGGCCGAGATGCTGCATGCGGCCATCCGCGGCGTGACCGACCAGCCGGTGACCCATGTCATCAATACCGGCGGGCAGGATCACCGCTGGCTGGGCAATGGCTACTGGCAGGCGCAGGGGGCGACCGTGATCGCCTCGGTGGCCGCCGTCGCGGACCAGCAGGACCGCGCCTCGATGCAGATGACGGGGCTGGCCGAGTTGATCGGCGACGGGCTTGCGGGCACCGAACCCAGCCATGCGGATGTGATCTTCGAGACCGATCACACGCTGGACCTGGGCGGGATGAGCTTCGAGATCATGCATCGCGGCCCGGCGCATACGCCCGGCGACAGCTTCGTCTGGCTGGACGAACGCGGCGTGATGTTCACCGGCGACATCGTCTATGTCGGGCGCATCCTGGGCAACGGCCCGCAATCCGACGCCAAAAGCTGGATCGAGGTGTTCGAGGCGATGGCCGCCTTCGAACCCGCAAATATCGTGCCCGGCCACGGCCCCGCCACGGATCTCGCCACCGCGCGACGCGACAGCTACGATTACCTGTTGAACCTGCGCACGCGGATCGGCGCGCTGATCGAAGACGGCGGCACCATGATCGACGCCCCCGGCATCGACCAGTCCGCCTGGGCGTATCTGGACCAGTTCGACAGCCTCGCGGGCCGCAACGCCCAGGCCACCTATGAGCAGATGGAATGGGAGTGAGGCCCGCCCCCCGGACGGGCCTCGCGGGATGGCGCGCCCGAAGATCTCGGGTCGCGAAACGCGCCGCGCAGGTCTGACATGGGGGCGCGCGCAGGAGACAGGCGGCATGACGGGCGCGGCGCAACTGGTGCCAGACCTTGCGAGCGCCATATCGTCCCCGGCGGCCATCGAAGGCCTGCTCGATCGCAGCCATGTCCAGGCGATCCTGCCTGGCCCGGTCCGATGCCGGGTCCGGATCACGCTCCACGACCCTGAAGGCGTAATACGTCGATGGTGCAATCCCCAGAACCCGGCAGACCGGCCCGACACCAAGGACGCCACGGTGATCATCGATGAACGCGATCATTTGCGGAACGGGCGGTCGAGCTCCGCCGCCGCGAAACATGCGCTGGCCTTCTTCAGGATCTCGTTGGCCTGTCGCAACTCGCGGACCTCGCGTTCCGGATCCTTGATGCGATCCTTCTGGTCGCCGGTCGGTCCGGCCCGCCGCCCGGCATCGCGTTCGGCCTGCCGACCCCAGACCCGCAGGCTGTCCGGCGAACAGCCAAGCTCTGGCGCGATCGCCCGCTACGCAGCGCCTTTGCGCTACGGTCGCTGCGAAGCTTGTCGAACCGCTGAAATCACCTTTCCGTTCAAGGTGTCAGCGGATATTTCAACCCGAAACTGTGGTTTGGTGGAGCCGAGGGGGATCGAACCCCTGACCTCGTCATTGCGAACGACGCGCTCTCCCAGCTGAGCTACGGCCCCGATGCGTGCCGATTTGGCCCATGGCGCGGGGGATGTCAAGCGGTCTCCCCCACATGGCTGCGCACGAAGGCCACGATATCGGCGGCAGGCCGGGCGCCGCTCAGCCGCGCGACCTCGCGGCCCTTGTGGAACAGTGAGGTGGTCCCCAGAAACTGGACAGTTTGCTAAGCTTGCCGCCGAGGAAGACGAGGACGAACAGCGTGGCTGGCAAACGGAAGAACTACAGCGCGGACTTCAAGGCGAAGGTGGCGCTTGGCCTGCTGCCGGTTTCGTGGACACGAAGATAAGATCGTGACCAAGGACCTGGAGATCGGACATGGTAAGACGGAAGTTCACGAAGGAGTTCAAGTTTGAGGCTGTGAAGCTGGTGACAGATCG
>NZ_JAMYDV010000023.1 GCF_024128855.1 Rhodovulum tesquicola | reverse complement strand
TGGCTTCAAGCGCCACCTTCGCCTTGAAGTCCGCGCTGTAGTTCTTCCGTTTGCCAGCCACGCTGTTCGTCCTCGTCTTCCTCGGCGGCAAGCTTAGCAAACTGTCCAGTTTCTGGGGACCACCTCAGTGGTCCTTGGCCTGATTCTTGCGCCGCTGCTTACCCGACTCTCCCCCAGAGTGCAGCGGCTTCCGAATCGTGGAACTCGCGCGACTCCCGGCGTCAGATACAGTGAACTCGAACCGGGGAAGCGATGGTCTAGACCAGCGCTGTCGACTTCGCCCAGCGGGGACGACGGGTGACCTGCAACAGGCTGACACAGGGCGCGTGGCGGCCGCCAAGCGCCAGTGTCGCGGCGCGCAACAACTCGATCCCGTCCTCGGACCGCATCGGCAACGCGCCCGGCGAGATCGGCGCGCCGACCGTCATCCGGTAGGGCTGGCGGTCCTTGTTCAGCGTCTCGTGGAACAGCGTGATGTCCCGAAGCGTCGGGTGGATCAGGTCGAACAGGTAGAACACCGCCGAGTTGCGCGACCGGATGTTGATCGGAATCACCGGCAGGTCGAACTTTCGCGCGATCGTCGCCGCCGACGCCATCCAGGGCCGTTCATGCAGCGAAAGCCCGCGCCGCTTCGCGAGCCGCCCCGAGGGGAAGATGACGCCGATCCGGCCCTTTTCGATCGCATCACGCGTATAGGCCATGGTCTCGCGCATCTTGGCGTGGCTGCGCTTTTCCTCGCGCCATTCGACGGGGGCGATGATGTCTTCCATCTGCGGCAGCACGCGCAGGATGTCGCGATTGGCGTAGAAGAACAGGTCGGGCCGCCGCTCGCGCAACAGGCTCCAGAGCATGATGCCGTCGGCGATACCGGTGGGGTGGTTTGCCACGATCAGCGCCGGACCCGAGGCGGGGATATTGTCGAGACCGCTGGCGCGCAGGTCACGCGCCAGAAGGCGGGCCATCTCGTCCATGATGACCGGGGCTGGGTGGTGTTGCAGAACCTCGCCCAGCGCCACCGTGCGCGGGTAGCCCAGAACGTTGTTGAGAATCCGGCGCGCGGGCGCGCTCCACGGGTGGCTGGCAAAGAGCCACGGCGCGCGTTCCTCGATGAGAGGGTCGATTCGATCCTGCATGATGCTTCTCACCATACCCGAATGACGTTGCAGTGACAGCAGAGCCGATTCGCCCTCATGCGGTCAAAACGATTCGCGCCCCGGTGGCGACTTATGGCCCGGCGGCCAGTAGGCGTCCGACCATCTCGCCCATGTCGCGGCTGAGATCCTCGCGCCCGGCGATCCGTTCCAGCGCGGCGCGCATCTTCCCCTTCCGGGCGGCGTCGTAGCGGGTCCAGGTCTCGAACGCGGTCGACATGCGCGCCGCCGTCTGCGGGTTGACCGCATCCAGCCGGATCAGCCAGTCCGCGACCAGGTCGTAGCCCGCCCCGGAGGGGTCGTGGAAGCCCGCCGCATTCATCGTGAACCCGCCGATCACGGCACGGAAGCGATTGGGGTTTTTCCAATTGAAATCGGGGTGCTCCGTCAGTTCATTCGTGCGTGAGACGGCGCGCTCGGGTGCGGCCAGCGAGGTCTGCAGCGCGAACCACTTGTCCATCACCAGCCGGTCATGGTCCCAGCGCCGGGCAAAGCGGGCCAGTTCGTCCTCGCCGGTGCCGATCTCCAGCAGGATCGCCAGCGCGCCCAGTTCGTCGGTCATGTTGTTGGCCTGCGCGAAGTGGCCGCGCGCCTTCGCCCCGCCATCGAGCCGCGCCATGTGCCCCAGCGCCGCGAGGCGCAGTGCCCGCCCTCCCGCATCCGCCGCGCCGGGGCTGTAGGGGCCGGGGCAGGTCATCTGGTCGTAGAGTGGCGGCCATAGAGGTTTCAGATGCGCCGCCACCGCCGATTTCAGCCGCTCGCGCGCGGCGTGAATCGCCAGCGGGTCGGGGGTGATCCCGCGCCCGTGCAAGTCCTCGGCCAACTGGTCCTCGCCCGGCAGGCCGAGCGCCAGTGCGCGGAAGGCCGGGTCCAGCGCCTCGTCCCGCGCCATGGCGGCCAGCGCGTCCAGATAGGCGGGCGCGGGGGCTGCGCCTTGCGTGACCATCGCCAGCAGCACGTCTCGGGCCAGCGCGCGCCCCGCCTCCCACTTGTTGAACGGGTCGGTGTCGTGCGCCAGCAGGAAGGCGCGTTCCTCGGCCGAGGCCTCGCGGTCGAGGATCACCGGCGCCGAGAAGCCCCGCAGGAGCGAGGGGATCGGCCGGGTCGCCAGCCCCTCGAAGGTGAAGCTCTGACGGTCCTCCGTCACCTCCAGCACGGTCGTTGGCACCACCTCGTCGCCATTGGGCGAGAGCAGACCGACGGCCAGCGGGATCACCTGCGGGCGCTTGTCGGGCTGGCCGGGCGTCGGCGGCGTTTTCTGTTCGACGTGAAGACTGTAGGTCCCGTCCTTGAAGTCGTCCGTCACCGTCAGGAGCGGTGTGCCTGCCTGCGCATACCACCGCTTGAACTGGGTCAGATCGCGCCCGGTCGCGTCCTCGAAGACCTTCAGCCAGTCCTCGATTGTGGCCGCCTCGCCGTCATGCCGGTCGAAATAGAGCGACAGAGCCGTGTCATAGCCCTGAGGCCCCGCCAGCCGACGCAGCATCCCGATCACCTCGGCGCCCTTTTCATAGACCGTCGTGGTGTAGAAGTTGTTGATCTCGGTATAGCTTTCGGGCCTTACGGGATGCGCCAGCGGCCCGCCATCCTCGCGGAACTGGCGCGCGCGCAGCGTGATGACGTCCTCGATCCGCTTGACCGCATGGGACCGCGCGTCGCCCGCGAATTGCTGATCGCGGAACACCGTCAGCCCCTCTTTCAGGCAGAGCTGGAACCAGTCGCGGCAGGTGATGCGGTTGCCCGTCCAGTTGTGAAAGTACTCGTGCGCGATGATCCGCTCGATATTCTCGTAATCGCGATCGGTCGCCGTTTCGGGCGAGGCCAGGACGTAGCGGGAGTTGAAGATGTTCAGCCCCTTGTTCTCCATCGCGCCCATGTTGAAGTCGTCCACCGCGACGATGTTGAACACGTCGAGGTCATAGGCCCGGCCATAGACCTGCTCGTCCCACTTCATCGACCGGATCAGGCTGTCCAGCGCGTAATCGGCCTTGCCCTGGTCGGCGGGGCGGACCCAGATGTTCAGGTCCACCTTGCGCCCCTCGCAGGTGGTGAAGCTGTCGGAGGTCGCCACAAGGTCACCGGCGACAAGGGCGAACAGGTAGGCGGGCTTGGGCCAGGGATCGTCCCATTCCGCCCAGCCCGGCCCCTGCGCCACCGGGTTGCCGTTCGACAGCAGCACGGGCAGGTCGCTTTCGATCCGCACCTTGAACGGCGCCATCACGTCGGGGCGGTCGGGATAAAAGGTGATCTTGCGAAAGCCCTCGGCTTCGCACTGCGTGCAATACATGCCGTTCGACATGTAAAGCCCTTCCAGCGCGGTATTTTCTTCCGGCGCGATCTCGACCTCGGCCGCCCAGGTGAAGGGGGCGTCGGGCACCTCTGCGGTCAGCCCCTCGGGCGTGATCTCCGGGCTGGCGGGCCGGTCGTCGATGGCGGCCGAGATCAGCGTCAGCCCCTCGCCATGCAGAAAGAACCGCCGGTCGGCCGTGGCCGGGTTCGGGCGGAAGGCGATGCGCGAGACGACCCGCGTTGCGGTCGGATGCAGGCGGAAGGTCAGCTCCACCCGGTCGACCAGATAGGCGGGGGGCGTGTAGTCGGCGAGGTAAAGCGCCTGCGGGCTTGCGTCCTTCATCACTCTCTCCACTTCGGTTGCCCAAGACCTATCCTCTGGGACGGCGCGTGCAAGATGCCCGTGGTGCGGGTCCGGATGTTCGATTTATGTTCTTGCCATGGACGTGACGATTCTCTGGTTCAAGCGCGATCTTCGGGTCGCCGACCACGCCGCGCTGGCACTGGCCGCGGCGGGCGAGGGCGCGGTGCTGCCGCTTTACATCGTCGAGCCGGACTATTGGCGCCAGCCCGACGTCTCGGCCCGGCAATGGCGCTTTGCAGCGGAGTCGCTGCGCGATCTGGGGCAGGCGCTGGCCGGGCTGGGCGCGCCCTTGCAGGTCGTGACCGGCGAGGCGGTCGAGGTGCTGGAGGGGCTGGCCGCGCGCCTGCCCGTGACGCGGCTGGTCAGCCACGAGGAAACCGGCAACGGCTGGACCTATGCCCGCGACCGGCGCGTGGCGGCCTGGGCACGGGGCCGCGGCCTGCCCTGGGAGGAAGTGCCGCAATCGGGCGTCGTGCGGCGGCTGAGGCGGCGCGACGGCTGGGGCGCGGCGCGTGACCGGCGGATGCGCGCGCCGCCGGTCGAGACGCCGGCCGCGCTGCGCGGCCTGCCCGGCCTGACGCCCGGTGTCCTGCCCGAGGCGCGCTACCTGGGCCTCGGCTTCGATCCCTGCCAGGGGCGGCAGCGGGGCGGGCGGGTCGAGGGGCTGCGGCTGCTGGAAACCTTCCTCGCGGAGCGGGGCCGGGACTATCGCCGTGCGATGTCCGCGCCGCTGACCGCCGCGACCGCCTGTTCGCGGCTCTCGCCCCATGTGGCGCTCGGCACGCTGTCGCTGCGCGAGATCGGGCGGGCCGCCGCCGTCCGCCGGGCCGAGGTCCGCGGGCAGGGCGACGGATGGGAGGCGAGCCTGAAGAGCTTTGCGTCGCGGCTGGCCTGGCGCGACCATTTCATGCAGAAGCTCGAGGACCAGCCTGGGCTGGAGCAAGAGTGCCTGCACCCCGCCTACGAAGGGCTGCGCCCGCGCGCGCCCGACCCTGCGCGGCTAGCGGCATGGGAACGGGGCGAGACCGGGCTGCCCTTCGTCGATGCCTGCATGCGCGCGCTGATCGCCACGGGCTGGCTGAATTTCCGGATGCGCGCGATGCTGGTCTCGGTCGCGTCCTATCACCTCTGGCTCGACTGGCGCGCGACGGGGCCGCACCTGGCCCGGATGTTCACCGATTACGAGCCGGGCATCCACTGGCCGCGGATGCAGATGCAGGCGGGCACCACGGGGATCAACACGATCCGCATCTACAACCCTGTGAAGCAGGGGCTGGAGCAGGACCCGACCGGCGCCTTCACCCGGGAATGGCTGCCCGAGCTGGCCGAAGTGCCCGACCCCTTCCTGCAGGAGCCCTGGCGCTGGGAGGGAGCGGGGCGGCTTCTGGCCCGGCGCTATCCGGCGCCGGTCGTGGACGTGGCCGCGGCGGGGCGGGCGGCGCGGACGGCGGTCTGGGCGGTGCGGGCGCGGGTGGGCTTTCACGACGAGGCGGCGCGGATCGTCGCGCGCCACGCCTCGCGCACGGATCGAACGGGGGTTTTCGTCAACGACCGCGCGCCGATGCGGCCCCGGGGCGACGCGCGGCAGCTGAGCCTCGATCTGTGAGCGGGAAGATGCGCCGCAAGGGCGACCTGCCCACCAAGACCTGCGCCGCCTGCGGGCGGCCCTTCGCCTGGCGGCGCAAATGGGCGAAGGACTGGGCGGAGGTGCGCTATTGCTCGGACCGCTGCAGGACGAGGGGTGCCAGGGACGCTGGCTCTTCACCTCGGCCCAAAAGCCCTATATCGTGAGGCAACTTCCGTACATGAGGACAACATGGCGCGCCCTCGGGTCGGCATCATCGGCAACAGCTATCTGATCAACGATGAGTATCCTGCCCATGCCGGCGGCACGATGAATTCCGAGGCTGTGGCCGAGGTGGCGGGCGCGCTGCCGCTCCTGATCCCGGCCGATCCGCGCTTTGTCTCGGTGCCTGAACTGCTGGAAAGCTTTGACGGGTTCCTGTTCACCGGGGGGCGGCCGAACGTGCATCCCGAGGAATATGGCGAGGCCGCGACCGAGGCGCATGGCGCGTTCGACCGGGCGCGCGACACGATCTCGCTTCCGCTGATCCGGGCGCTGGTCGAGCGCGGCCAGCCGTTCTTCGCGATCTGCCGCGGCTTTCAGGAAGTGAACGTGGCACTGGGCGGTTCCCTGCATCCCGAGATCCGCGATCTGCCGGGGCGGATGAACCACCGGATGCCGCCCGATGGCACGCTGGAAGAGAAATTCGCCCTGCGCCACAAGGTAACCTTTACCGAGGGCGGCATCTTTCACCGGCTGCTCGGCGCGACCGAGGTGATGACCAACACGCTGCACGGGCAGGGCATCAAGACGCCCGGCGCGCGCATCGTGATCGAAGGCTGGGCGCCTGACGGCACGCCCGAGGCGCTGCATGTCGAGGGCGCAGCGGGCTTTGCGCTCGCGGTGCAATGGCATCCCGAATACAACGCCGCCTGCGACCCGGTCTCGCGCCCGTTATTCGAGGCGTTCGGGCGGGCGGTCGCGGCCTGGGCAGCGGGGCAATGCCCAACGGTGCGGCGGCTGGCCTGAGCCGGGGAATTGGGTTTTTTTCCAGGAAGAAGACCAGGTCGCGCGTGCCGGGTGTCTGCGATGGCCGGATCGCTGCGACCATCGCCCTGTTGCACGAGGTTCAGCGCGCGAACGGCATCCGCTGTGCGGCGCTAAAGTGCCAGTTCCATGCGGAAATTCGTCAGCGCGACGCCGTGGCGGATGACGCTCTGGCGGCCGGTCTCGCGCCAGCCGTGGCGGGCGTAGAAGGGCCGCGCGATAAGGCTGGCCTCGGTGGTCAATAGCCCCAGCCCCGCCTTGCGCGCGGTCGCCACGATCGCGTCATGCAGCGCCGCGCCGATGCCCTGGCCCATGCGGTCGGGCGCGACATAGGCGAATTCCAGGTGGCCGTCGGCGTCCAGCGTCATGAAGCCCACGATCTTTCGCCCTGCTTCGGCAAGAAGCGTGGTTCCGGCCAGCAGCCGTTCCTCCCAGCCCGGGACGGGGTCGGGCGAGGGGGCCCAGGCGGCGCGTTCCTCGGGGCCATAGGCGGCGGCGCTGCCCTGGTGGACGGCGGCATAGAAGACCGCATGCGCGGCGGGGCCGTCGCCCGGCCGGGCGGGGCGCAGCCGCAGCCGCAGCCGCAGCCGGGGCGCGATCAGGTCACGGCCGCGCGGATATGATAGGCGGGGTCGTCCCACAGCCTGTTCTCCATCACCTCGGCCAGGATGTCGGCAGCGCTGCGCACCTCGTCCTGGCCGATATAGAGCGGGGCAAAGCCGAAGCGCATGATGTCGGGCGCACGGAAATCGCCGATCACGCCGCGCGCGATCAGGGCCTGCATGGCCGCGTATCCGTCGGGGAAGCGGAACGAAACCTGGCTGCCGCGCTGGCCGGGGTCGCGCGGGGTGACGAGATGCAGATCGGGGCAGCGCGGCTCGACCAGCGCGATGAACAGCTCGGTGAGTTCGACCGAGCGGGCGCGCAGCTTGCCCATGTCGACGCCGTCCCAGATGTCGAGCGCGGCCTCCAGCGCGGCCATCTGCAACACCGGCGGCGTGCCCACGCGCATCCGTTCGATGCCCGCGCCGGGACGGTAGGCCGGTTCGAAGGCGAAGGGCGCGGCATGGCCCAGCCAGCCCGACAGTGCGGGGCGCGCGGCGTCCTGATGGCGGGGCGCGACATAGATGAAGGCGGGCGCACCGGGGCCTGCATTGAGGTACTTGTAGGTGCAGCCCGCGGCGAAATCGGCCCCCGTGCCCGCCAGATCGACCGCAAAGGCCCCGGCGGAATGGGCCAGGTCCCAGAGCACCAGCGCGCCCGCGTCGTGTGCCGCGCGGGTCAGCCGCGCCATGTCATGGCGTCGGCCCGTGCGGTAATCCACCTCGGTCAACATCAGCACCGCGAGATCCGGCCCGATCCGGTCCTCGACCGCCTCGGGCGCGACGGTGACCAGTTGATGGCCGCGGCCAAGCGCGGCGATCAGCCCTTCGGCCATGTAAAGATCGGTCGGAAAGTTACCGGAATCGCTGAGGATCACGCGCCTGTCGGGCTGCATCTCAAGCGCCGCGGCAAGCGCTTGGTAGACCTTGATCGACAGCGTGTCGCCCAGCACCAAGCTGCCCGGTTCGGCCCCGATCAGCCGGCCCAACCGGTCGCCCAGCGCGCGCGGCTGCGCCATCCAGCCCGCCCGGTTCCAGCCGCCGATCAGCATTTCGCCCCATTCGTCGCGCAGCGTGCGCGCGACCCGGTCGGTGGCGGCCCGGGGCATCGGTCCCAGCGAGTTGCCGTCGAGATAGATCACACCTTCGGGCAGGTGGAACAGCGCGCGGGTTGCGGCGAAATCGGTCATCTGGCTCTCCTTGACGTTCAGCCTTGCCCGCGGGCGGGCTGGCGCGCAAGGGGGCGATCTGTCCTTGATCGGGGCGGGGCGCCGCGGTTTAAGGGGGGTGCGGCGCGCGCGGCCGCCCTTTGGCGGGGTGGCCAGCCGCGGTTTGTCTGCGCTGAGGCGGCGGGAAGGTGCGATGAAACGGATCCTGCACTACGTCGAATTGCCGCCGGTGTGGCTGGCCTTGTTCGCCGCGCTGGCCTGGCTTCAGGCGCGGCTGTTCCCTATGGATGCCACCGGGCGCGCGGGCGATCTGATCGGCACCGGGCTGGTCGCGGCGGGGCTGGCGGTGTCGGGCTGGGCGGCGCTGCATTTCCTGCTGGAGCGGACCTCGCTGATCCCGCGCGAACGGCCCGACAAGCTTGTTACCACCGGGCTTTTCAGGGTCTCGCGCAACCCGATCTATCTTGCGGATACCGCGATCCTGCTGGGGCTGATCCTGATCTGGGATGCGCTGCCCAGCCTGATCCTGGTGCCGCTGTTCATGAAGGTGATCGAGGCGCGGTTCATCCGCCGGGAGGAGGCGCTGATCCGCGCGCATTTCGGCCCGGCCTTCGACGCCTATTGCGAACGGGTGCGCCGCTGGTTGTGATGCGGCGTTGCGACCAAAGGATGCGTTCCGGAATCCTTGGCGATGCGCTTGTGAAACTTAATTGCGCGATGGTAAGAGACTGCGACTTGACGCGGGGCCTTCGGGTCCCGTCGCCTGAGAGAGGGGACAGACAACGTGAAGATCGGCGCACCCAACGAGATATTCGAGGGCGAGGCCCGCGTGGCCATGACCCCGGACAGCGCGCTCCAGTTGCAAAAGCTGGGCTATAGCTGCCTGATCGAGACCGGCGCGGGCGAAAAGGCGGGGTTCTCCGATTCCGCCTATCAGAAGGCCGGGGTCGAGGTCGTTCATTCGGCCGCCGCGCTGTGGCAGGCGGCCGATATCGTGGTCAAGGTTCGCGAGCCGTCCGAGGCCGAGGCCGACAACCTGCGCAAGGGCCAGACGCTGATCAGCTTTTTCTGGCCGGCCCAGAACGAGGCGCTGTTGCAGCGCTGCAAGGACCGGGGCGCGAATGTCCTGGCCATGGACATGGTGCCGCGCATTTCCCGCGCCCAGAAGATGGACGCGCTGTCCTCGATGGCGAATATCGCGGGCTATCGCGCGGTGATCGAAGCTGGCAACAATTTCGGCCGCTTCTTCACCGGCCAGGTGACCGCCGCGGGCAAGGTGCCCCCGGCCAAGGTGCTGATCGTCGGCGCCGGTGTTGCTGGCCTTGCCGCGATCGGCACGGCGACCTCTCTGGGGGCCATCGTCTATGCCTTCGACGTGCGCCCCGAAGTGGCCGAGCAGATCGAATCGATGGGCGCCGAGTTCGTCTATCTCGATTTCGAGGACGCCACTCAGGACGGTGCCGCCACCGGTGGCTACGCCGCGCCCTCGAGCCCCGAGTTCCGGGAAAAGCAGCTGGAAAAGTTCCGCGAGCTTGCCCCCGACATGGACATCGTCATCACCACCGCCCTGATCCCCGGCCGTCCCGCGCCCAAGCTCTGGACCGAGGACATGGTCGCGGCGATGAAGCCCGGCTCGGTCGTGATCGACCTGGCCGCCGAAAAGGGCGGCAACTGCGACCTGACGGTGGCCGACAAGAAGATCGTGTCCGGCAACGGCGTCACGATCGTCGGCTATACCGACTTCCCCAGCCGGATGGCGACGCAATCCTCGACGCTTTATTCCAACAATATCCGCCACATGATGACCGACCTGACGCCCGGCAAGGACGGCAAGGTCGTGCACAACATGGAGGATGACGTGATCCGTGGCGCGACGGTGACCTATGAGGGCGAGATCACCTTCCCGCCGCCGCCGCCCAAGGTGAAGGCGATCGCCGCAGCGCCCAGGAAGGAAAAGCCCAAGGAACTGACGCCCGAGGAGAAGCGGGCCAAGGAAGTGGCCGCGTTCAGGAAGCAGACGCTGACCCAGGTCGGCCTGCTGGCCGGGGGCGGTGCGCTGCTGCTGGCCGTGGGCCTGGTGGCACCGGCCAGCTTCATGCAGCATTTCATCGTCTTCGTGCTGGCGGTCTTCGTCGGCTTCCAGGTGATCTGGAACGTCTCGCACTCGCTGCACACGCCGCTGATGGCGATCACCAACGCGATCTCCTCGATCATCATCCTTGGCGCGCTCATGCAGATCGGCTCGGGCTCGGTGCTGGTGATCCTGCTGTCGGTCCTCGCGATCTTCATGGCGTCGATCAACATCTTCGGTGGCTTCCTCGTGACACGGCGCATGCTCGCCATGTTCCAGAAATCGTAAAGAGGGATGGGGACAATGGATTTCGGCTTCACGACAGCGGCCTATGTGGTCGCGGCGGTCCTCTTCATCCTCGCGCTGGGCGGGCTGAGCGGGCAGGAAAGCGCCAAACGCGCGATCTGGTACGGCATCGTCGGCATGGCCATCGCGGTCGTCTCGACGCTGGTCGGGCCGGGGCAGGGGCTTTGGCTGATGTCGCTGATCCTGATCGCGGGCGGCGCGGCGATCGGCTACCAACTGGCCACCAGGGTCCAGATGACGCAGATGCCCGAGCTTGTGGCGATCATGCACTCTCTGGTCGGCCTTGCGGCGGTCTTCGTCGGTTTCAACGCGGATTTCGAGACGACCCGTGTTCTGGCGATGACCGAGGAGGGCCGCGCGGCGCTGGTCAACGGCTTCGCCGCGATCGTCGCCAAGAAGACGCCCGTCGAGATCAACATCCTGCGCGTCGAACTGGTGCTGGGGATCTGGATCGGGGCGGTAACCTTCACCGGGTCGGTCGTTGCCTATGGCAAGCTGGCGGGCAAGGTGAACACGGCGGCCAAGAAACTGCCCGGCGGGCATCTTCTGAACGCCACCGCGGCGATCCTGTCGGTGGTGACGGCGGTCTGGTACTTCCAGGGCGGTGGCTTCCTGGCGCTGTTCCTGATGACGCTGCTGGCGCTGTTCATCGGCTATCACCTGATCATGGGCATCGGCGGCGCCGACATGCCGGTGGTTGTCTCGATGCTCAACTCCTACTCGGGCTGGGCGGCGGCGGCGATCGGCTTCAGCCTCGGCAATGACCTGCTGATCGTGGTGGGCGCGCTGGTGGGCTCGTCGGGGGCGATCCTGTCCTACATCATGTGCCGCGCGATGAACCGGCATTTCGTCAGCGTGATCCTGGGCGGTTTCGGCGGCACCGGCGGGCCCGCGGCGGCGGTCGAGGGCGAGATGATCGCCATCGACGCCGAGGGCGTGGCCGCCGCGCTGGACGACGCCGACAGCGTCATCATCGTGCCGGGCTATGGCATGGCCGTGGCGCAGGCGCAGAACGCGGTGTCGGTTCTGACGGAACACCTGCGCAAGCAGGGCAAGACCGTGCGCTTTGCCATTCACCCGGTCGCGGGCCGTCTGCCCGGGCACATGAACGTGCTGCTGGCCGAGGCCAAGGTGCCCTATGACATCGTGCTGGAGATGGACGAGATCAACGAGGACTTCCCCTCGACCGACGTGGTCATCGTGATCGGCTCGAACGACATCGTGAACCCGGCGGCGCAGGACGATCCGAACTCGCCCATCGCAGGGATGCCGGTACTGGAAGTCTGGAAGGCCAAGCAGGTCTTCGTCTCGAAACGCGGTCAGGGCACGGGCTATTCAGGCATCGAGAACCCGCTCTTCTACAAGGAGAACACGCGGATGTTCTATGGCGACGCCAAGGACAGCCTGGACAAGTTGCTGGCGCAGTTGCGCTGAATGCGCCACAGCGCGGTCCGGACGCCCCGCCCGGTTGGCGGGGCGTTTCGCATTGTCGTCGAGGTTTCCAATTGAGCGCCTTCGGCGCAAGCCTGTTTGCACTTCGTGCGGTTATGGGTATTTGAACCAAGAAGAAGAGCCAGGCAGAGCGGTCCTTTCCCGGCGCAAGGCCCTGCCATGTCCTCGGGGCGCGTCCCTGTCACGTTTACAATCCCCATCCATGCGCTAGAGCTTGGTTGAGCCCCGAGTCAGCCGAGAGCCCGCCATGGCCCCGATCGAAGACCACCCGCTGCGCTACATGCTGACGAACGAGCTGCATGCGCGGCCCTTTCCGTCACTGCAGCCGCCCTGCCACGCGGCCTTCCTCGCAATCAAGCAACCCAGGGACGCGATCAGCCGCGACCGGGACGCGGACCGGACCCATCTGATCGATCTGCTCGACCGGTTCGGCGCCCAGCATCCCAAGCCGGGCGACACGCATTTCTTCGGGCCGATGGGTCGCTACAAGATCAAGTGGGAAAGCCACGCGGAATTCGTGACCTACACGATCTTCGCCCCCGGCGTGGCCGAGCGGCCCTTCGACCCCGCCGCGTGGGAAGTGTTTCCCGAGGACTGGCTGGAAAAGGCGCCGGGCGCGCGGCTGACCTCGGCTCTGATCCGGGTCGAACAGTTGCGCGAGGGGCGTGACGATATCGACGATCGGTTGTCGGACTGGTTCGTGGCCGAAAGCCTTTGTGCCTCGTCGATCCTCGACGATGCCGGAATCATGGCGACCGATTTCCGGATCGACCCGGGTGGGCACATGCGGTTCGCGGTCTTTGCGCGGCCGGGCACGGGCGAGCGGCGGGTCGGCCGGATCGTGCAGCGGCTGACCGAGATCGAGACCTACAAGGCGATGTCGATGCTGGGTCTGCCGCGCGCGCGGCAATTGTCCTCCCGGCTGGCCGAACTCGACCCGCAACTGACCGAACTCGTGGGCGAAATGCGCGAGGGCCACCGTCAGCCCGAGGAGACGCTGCGCAACCTTCTGGCGGTTTCGGCGGAACTGGAAAGCCTGCTGGCGCAGACCGCGTTCCGGTTCTCGGCCACCACTGCCTACGAGGCGCTTGTAAACCAGCGCATCGAGGTGCTGCGAGAGGAACGGTTCGGCTATCGCCAGACATTCCGCGAATTCATGATGCGCCGCTACGAACCTTCGATGCGCACCGTCAAGGCGACCGAGGCGCAGCTGAACAACATGACAAGGCGCGCGGTGCGGGCGGCGAATCTGCTGCGGACGCAGGTCGACGTGGAGCGCTCGGCGCAGAACCAGAAGCTTCTGGAAAGCATGGACAAGCGGGCAGACCTGCAACTGCGCCTGCAACGCACGGTCGAGGGGCTGTCGGTCGTGGCGATCAGCTATTACGCCGTCAGCCTTGTGTCCTACCTGGTCTATCCGCTGGCCGATGCGCTGGGGGTCTCGACCGGGCTTCTGACGGCGCTGCTCACGCCCCTTGTCGTTGCGGGCGTGTGGGCGATGGTGCGCTCGATCCGTCGCGGGATGGAGCGCTGAGCGCGGCCTCGGTCGCGCGCGCACCCAGGGCGATGGTGCCCAGCGCCAGAAAGGCCGAGAGGCCAAGCGTGGGCAGGCCCGCGAGCCCCGCGCCGATCGTGCAGCCGCCCGCAAGCACGCCGCCCACGCCCATCAGCGCCGCGCCCGCAAGATAGCGGCCGGTCTGGGACGGTCCCTCGAAGCTTTGCCAGCGGAAACGGCCCGCGACCAGCGATGCCGCCAGTGCACCGGCCAGCACGCCGCCGATCAGCCCGACGCCAAAGCCGGGCGCAACGGCGGTCGCGGCGACCGACCAGAACAGCGCATCGGCCACAGGCGCGGTGAAGGACAGGCTTTCCAGCGCGATCGGGTCGAACGCGTCGAGCAGCACGAAGCCGGTCCCCACCCAGCCCGCCGGGACCAGAAGGCCCAGCAGCACTGCCAGCGTCAGCTTGCCCCGCGGCGCGCCCGAGCAGCAGGCCAGCGCCGCCGCGCCCGTGGCAAGGATCAAAGCCCAGACCAGCGCGCCGCCCGGCAGCGCGGCTAGGCCCCAGGCACCCACGGGCAGCGTCACCTCGCCCAGGCCGGTGCGCAGCGGCGCAAGGACGCCCTTCAACGTCGCATGGGCCATGATCGCCACGATCACCAGCACCAGCGCCGCGCGCAGGTTGCCGGTGCCGCTCAGCACCGTCAGCCGCCCGATGCAGCCCCGCGTCAGCGCCATGCCCGCCCCGAACATCAGCCCGCCCGCAAGGATCGCCAGCACCGGCAGTTCGGGGGAAAGGAAGCGGTGGCCGTCAAACGAGATCAGTCCGGCCGCGACGGCCCCCTGCGTGCCAATGATCGCGGCGGCAAGGGCGGCCATCCAGACGCCCAGCGCGGGGCGCCGCGTCTCGGCCGGGCCGGCGACGGCGCGGCGGAAGCAGAAACCCGTGACCTCGGCCAGCACGCCGAAGATCAGCCCCAGCGCGAGGCCGAGGAACAGGGCCGCCTGCGGGGCGGTGAGGGTCTCGAAGCCGAAGGTCTCGAACATGGCAGCTACTCCGGATGGGCAAGAACGCAGATGCGCCGGCCGGTCGCGTCGATCAAGCCTGGGCGTCGGCCCGGCGCCGCGCGGGGCCGGAACGGTGTTCGTGCCCGCGGGGCCGGAGGGGAAGGGCGGTCGCGGGGCGGGGCTGCGCGCGAACCATGGTGCGGCGCGGGTGGCGGGGGCGGGACGGGCGTTCTTATTTCATCCGGTGCCCGGAACGCGGCCCGGCTTGACCTTGGGCGGGGCACGGCTCACCTTGTCGCCCGTGATGCCGGAAACGCCGCGCCCTCAGGAGAGCCAGATGCCCGTCAAGAACCGCCTCGCCGAATTGCAGGACGAGATCGCCGGATGGCGGCGCGACATCCATGCCCATCCCGAACTGATGTACGACCTGCCGCGCACCTCTGGACTGGTGGCCGCCAAGCTGCGCGAATTCGGCTGCGACGAGGTGGTGGAGGGGATCGGCCGCTCGGGCGTGGTGGGCGTGATCCGGGGGCGCAGCGACAGAAGGGGGCGGGCGATCGGGCTGCGCGCGGACATGGATGCGCTGCCCATCATCGAGGCGACGGGGCTGCCCCATGCCTCGAAGCATCCGGGCAAGATGCATGCCTGCGGCCATGACGGGCATACCGCGATGCTGCTGGGGGCGGCGAAATACCTGGCCGAGACGCGCAATTTCGACGGAACCGCGGTGGTGATCTTCCAGCCCGCCGAGGAGGGCGGCGCAGGCGGCAAGGCGATGGTCGAGGACGGGCTGATGGAGCGGTTCGGCATCCACGAGGTTTACGGCATGCACAACATGCCCGGCCTGCCGGTGGGCGAGTTCGCGATCCGCACCGGGCCGATCATGGCCGCGACCGACGATTTCGAGATCGCCGTTACCGGCAAGGGCGGGCATGCCGCCAAGCCGCATGAATGTATCGACACGGTGCTGGTGGCCAGCCAGATCGTCGTGGCGCTGCAATCCATCGCCTCGCGTGGCATCGACCCGCTGAAACAGGTCGTCGTCTCGGTCTGCACGGTCGAGACCGACAGCAAGGCAAGCAACGTGATCTCCCAGCATGTGCGGCTGCGCGGGACGGTGCGGACCCTGGACGAGGCCGTGCGCGACCGGGCCGAGGCGCAGTTCCGCCGCATCGTCGAGTATACGGCGGCCGCCTTCGGCGCGCGGGCCGACATTTCCTGGCGGCGCGGTTATCCCGTGACCGACAATGCCCCCGACCAGACCGGGTTCGCCGCAGAGGTGGCTGAGGGCGTCTCGGGCCGGGTACAGCGCGACGTGGCGCCGATGATGGGGGGCGAGGATTTCAGTTACATGCTGAACGCACGGCCCGGTGCCTATATCTTTGTCGGCAACGGCGACACGGCGATGGTGCATCACCCCGAATACGAGTTCTCTGATGCGGCGATTCCGTTTGGGTCGTCCTGGTTCGTGGGCATGGTCGAGGCGCGGCTGCCCGCGACCTGAGCCTGTGCGGATCGTGCATCTTTCGGCGGGGCGCACGCTGAGGTAGTCTGATCCCCGGTCGGGCAGGGTTCAGACGAAAGGAAACCCCATGGCAGGCAAGCAGGATTCCACCTTCATCAAGAGCGTGGCCCCCTTCGACTACGTGATGAGCGATTACACTTGGCATCTGGACCGGAACAGCGCCACGCCCTTCTCGGATTTCTTCGGGCTGCCGATAGTGTCGCGCAAGGCATCGACGACGCGGCTGAACACCGACTGGCCGACGCCCTTGTCGTCGTTCTTCTATTTCCCGATGATCTCGCGCCGGAAATCGGGGATGCGGCTCAGGACGGGCAAGCGGTTCCTGTCGCTGCGCTGAGCCCTCAGCCCGCGATGGCCAAGAGCGGCGCGGGCCAATGTGCGCGCTCGAGCGTGGGCAGGACATGCGCCGCGCCAGTGAAGTCCTCGTGGTCGGTATAGGCGCTGGGGGTGACGATCACCGTAAGCCCCGCGCCCATGGCCGAGCGCAACCCGTTGCGGCTGTCCTCGAAGGCGAGGCAGGCTTCGGGGCCGAGACCCAGCCGCGCCAGCGCCAGTTCGAACACGTCGGACGCGGGCTTCTTGGCCGCCACCTCGTCGCCCGCGGCGATCACGTCAAAGATTTCGCAGGCCTCCCGGCCCCAGCAACACCGCGCCAGCGCCTCGACATTGGGCAGGTTCGTGGTGGTTGCAACCGCCAGACGCAGCCCCGCATCGCGCGCCGTGGCGATCAGGTCGGCCACGCCGGGGCGCAGCGCCAGATCGCCCGCGGCGAGGATCTCGCCATAGCGGGCGGTCTTTTCGCGGTGCAATTGCGCGATCTGGTCGTCGGTCAGCCGCGGCGCCCCGTCGGGCAGGTCGGCCTGAAAGGCCAGCATCCGTTCCTTGCCGCCGGTTGTGCGCAGCAGGCGGCGATACGCCTCGCGGTCCCAGGACCAGTCAAGGCCCCAGGACGCGAAGCTGTCGTTGAACGCCCGCCGATGCGCCTCTTCGGTTTCGGCAAGCGTTCCGTCAACGTCGAAGATCAGCGCCCGCAGGCTCATCGCAACTCGTCGGCCAGGCGGGCGACGATGGCCACCGCCACGTCGAAATCCGAGAAGCGCGCATCCTGCGGGATGTCGTCCACATCCTCGGCGCGGTGATAGCCCTCGGTGAACAGGGCAAAGCGCATCCCCGCCTTCCAGGCGCATTCGGCGTCGACCTCGCTGTCGCCGACATAGACCGCGACCGTCGCGCCCAGCCGTTCCTTGACGGCCAGCGCCACGGCGGGGTCGGGTTTCTTCACGTCCAGCGTATCGCCGCCGACCACCGTGCCGAAATAGGGGCCGATCCCCAGCCGGTCGAGAATCGCGCGCGAGACGGCCTCGGGCTTGTTGGTGCAGACCCCCATCGCCCAACCCTCGTCGCGGAACTGTTCGACCGCGTCCTTCACGCCGGGAAACAGCGTGGTCAGCGTGGCCGGGTCGGCCTCGTAATGGCGCATGAAGGTTTCCACCATCGCCGCCTGCCGCGCCGGGTCCAGCCCGCGCGCCGCGATCACCCGCTCGATCAGCACGGGCACGCCATTGCCGATGAAGCCGCGGACGGTGTCCAGCGGCAACTCGCCATCGCCGGTTTCGGCCAGCGTCCGGTTCACGGCGGCATGGATGTCGGGCGCGCTGTCGATCAGCGTTCCGTCGAGGTCGAAGATGATGGCCTTCACGCGGCGTCCTTCCATTTGATCGAACAGCCCATCGACGGGATCTGCTCTGTCGGTCCCTGGCCGGTCTCGGCCACCTGTTTCATCGCCTCGTAAAGGTCGCGGCGCAGGTCTGGGGGACCCGCCTCCTTGCGCGAGGCATCCAGCCGCCCGCGATATTGCAGCCCCAGCTCGGCATCGAAGCCGAAGAAATCCGGGGTGCAGACGGCGTCATAGGCCGTCGCGACCGACTGATCCTCGTCATAAAGATACGGAAACGGAAGCGCCAGTTCCTGCGCAAGCCGCTGCATGTTCTCGAAGCTGTCGTCGGGATAGGCGGCGGCGTCGTTCGACGAGATCGCGGCCACCCCGATCCCGAGCGTCTGAAGGTCTCGCGCATCGCGGATGATCCGGTCGCGCACCGCGATCACATAGGGACAGTGATTGCAGATGAACATGATCAGCGTGCCCTTGGGTCCGCGCACATCCTCCAGCGTCCAGGTCCGCCCGTCGGTGCCGGGCAGCGAGAAAGCGGGAGCTTTCCAGCCGAGATCGCAGATGGGGGTCGAGACGGCCATCATTCGAACTCCATTTCCGTGTAGACGATGCCTGCATTCTTTGTCGCCAGTTCCTCGAACGTGTCGAGATGCGCAAACGGGCTCTGGTCGACATAATAGGCGTCGTCGAGTGTTCCTCCAGCATCGATATGTTCGGCGATCCGCTCGCGCAGATAGACCAGATAATCGCGGGTATAGCGGCGGACCTGGGCCATGTTGGTGGGATGGCCGTGCCCGGGGATGACGTAAAGCGCGCCCAGGGGTTCGAAGGCGGTATCCCAGGTCTCGATCCAGCAGCTTGTGCAGGTCTCGGCAAAAATCGGCGGCATGCGCTCGTGGAACGCGATGTCGCCCGCGATCACCAGCCGTTCGTCGGGCAACCAGACCGAGACGTCGCCCTCGGAATGGGCGGGGCCGAGATAGAGAACCTCGATGCGCATGTCGCCCATTTCTATGTCATAGCGATCCTCGAAGGTGATGTTGGGGCCGACCGCTTTGGTGCCTTCGGCGTTTTCGAGGGCGTAACGCTTCATGCCTTCGAGGATCTGGAAGGAATTGTCCTCGAACACTTTCTTGGCCTCGACATGGGCCACGATATCGACCCCTTGCGCCGCCCAGTAGCTGTTGCCCAGCATCGCATGGCCCTGGCCGTTCTCGTTGATGACCAGTCGCACGGGCTGGTCCGTGACGGCCCTGATCTCGGCATGCAGCGCCTCGGCGAGTTTCGCGTTTGCGCCCCCGTTGACGACGATCACCCCGTCGCCGGTGACGAGGAAGGACAGGTTGTTGTTGTGGCCCGCGTTTTCATAGGTCGGCGGGGCGGTGGCGCCGATGGCCGAGAAGACATTGGGGATCACTTCGACGGGCTTTGAATAGAGCACCGACTGGGGGTACTTGTCGGGGATGTCCTCGCTGGCGAAGGCGGGTGCTGCCAGCAGGGCGCAGAGTAGTGCCTTGCGGATCATGGTTGTCTCCTCCCTTTTGACGCAAGCATAGACAGATTTGAATGTGTCTGGCCAGTGCGGGATGCGCCCCGTGCGATTCCCGCTTGCAATCGTTTGCCTGGGCCGGTCTTTCATCGGGTCATGGGCATCGCGATGTTCTATCACCTCACCCGCCGCCCGATAGAGGCGACGCTGCCCGCCCTTCTGGACAAGGCGCTGGCGCAGGGATGGCGTGTCGTGGTGCGGGGGGGCGATGCCGGGCGGCTTGACTGGCTGGACGAGCGGTTGTGGCAGGGCGACGGGTTCTTGCCGCACGGCCAGGCGGGGGGCGAGTTCGACGCCGATCAGCCGGTTCTGCTGACCACGGGCGCCGACATCCCGAACGGGGCGGTCTGCCTGATGGCTGTGGACGGCGCGCAGGTCTCGCCGCACGAGGCCGCTGCGATGGAACGGGTCTGCATCCTGTTCGACGGCAACGATCCTGTGGCGGTCGAGGGGGCACGCGGGCAATGGCGGTCGCTGACGGGAGCAGGACTGCGCGCGCAATACTGGTCCGAGGAATCGGGACGCTGGGAGATCCGGCGCGACAGCGGCGCCTGAAGGGCCTCAGCGGGTCAGGATCATCCGGTCGCGCACAAGCTCGATCTTTGCGAAGCGGTTGAGATAGCCCATGCCCAGAAGCGATTCCCGCATCTCGCCCGAATTGACGAAGGCGCGGACGCCGCGATCCTCGATCGGTCCCAGTTCCACCAGATCCAGCCGCACCGGCGCGGTGCGCACCACACCGTTCGCAGTGCGCGCCTCGGCGATATAGTCCAGCGCATCGGGGTTTAGCCCCACCCGCTGCGCGTCGCGCCGGGTCAGGACGACCTGCGTCGCGCCGGTATCGACCACGAATCGCACGGGTGTGCCGTTGATCCGCACCGTCAGGTAGTAATGCCCTTCCGGCGCGCGGGGCACCTCGATGCGGGCCTGGTCGGCGAACACCTCCTGGCGCGGGGCGACATCGCGGCGGATGTCCGACCACAGCCCGAATCCCGCGATCACGCCGACGAAGATCAGCCCCCAGATCGCCGCCTGTTGCGCGACCTGGCCCAGACGGTGGCGGTTCGCGACGAAGAAATACCCGGCAATCGCCGAGCCGAGCAGCACCAGGTAAAGCAGTCTTGCAAGGCTGTCGCCGTCCATGGCCTTCCTTTCTGGTTCCTTTTCCGGATATAGGGACCGGCCCCGGAATCGCGAGGGTGTCAGACCGGCGCAAGCCCGAAATCGCGCAGCCCGTCCAGCACGAACTGCACCGACAGCGCCGCAAGCAGCATCCCCAGAAGCCGCGTGACCACGTTGATCCCGGTCCGCCCCAGCGCGCGCTCGATCAGCCCGGCGGCCAGGAACATCAGCAGCACCACCCCGATCACCGCCAGCATCACCAGATGGATCAGGATCATGGCCACCGGCTCGCGCCCGACCGTACCGATCAGCAGGATCATCGTCGCCATTGCGCCGGGGCCCGCGATCAGCGGCGTGGCCAGCGGAAAGACCGACGGGTCCGGCCGGTCGTCATGGGCCTGATCCTCGCGCCGCTTGCTGCGCCGTTCGAACAGCATGTCGAGGGCGGTGAGGAACAGCAGGATCCCGCCCGCGATGCGGAAGGCGGGCATCGAGATCCCGACAAAGCCCAGCACCTGCTCGCCGAAGATTCCGAACAGGGTCAGCAGGCCGATGGCGATGACAGCGGCACGAAAAGCGATGGCACGCCGCTCGCGCGCGGCCATGCCTTGCGTCAGCGCCACGAAGAGCGGCGCCAGACCGATCGGGTCGATCACCACGAACAGCGTGACGAAGGCCGAGATGTAGAAGGTCGGCTCCACCCCTCAGCCCCCCGAATCCTCAAGCGTTTCGAGTGCGGCCATCCACATCGCCTCGGCGCGTTCCAGTGCCTCTTCCACCTCGCCGAACTTGTCCTGCCAAAGCTGTCGCTCGCCCTCGCGATTGGCCTCATACAGGGCCGGGTCGGCAAGTTTCCTTGTCAGCTTTTCGCGCATCTCGGTCAGCTTGTTGACGCGGGATTCGCATTTCCGCGCCTCGGCGCGCGCCGCCTGAACCGCCTCGCGCGAGGGTTTCCTTGCGGCCGGTTTCGCGGCGGGCCTTGCCGGTTGCGGGCCGTCCGGGGCGTCCTGCGACAGCAGCTTCCGGCGATAGGCCTCGAGATCCTCGTCATACGGCGTCACGCGGCCGTCCCTGACCAGCCAAAGCCGGTCGGCCACGAGGCCGAGAAGGTGCATGTCGTGGCTGACCAGGATCACCGCGCCGGAATAGGCGTTCAGCGCCTCGGTCAATGCCTCGCGGCTTTCGATGTCCAGGTGGTTGGTGGGCTCGTCGAGAATCAACAGATGCGGCGCGTCGAGCGTGGCCAGCAACAGCGACAGCCGTGCCTTCTGCCCGCCCGAAAGGCGCGCGACCTCCGTCCCGGCCTGATCGGCCCCAAGCCCGAACCCGGCCAACCGGGCGCGCAGCCTTGCCGGGGTCTCTTCGGGCCGTTCGCGACGGATGTGGTCCAGCGGCGTCTCGTCGAGGTGCAGTTCATCCACCTGATGCTGGGCGAAATAGCCGACTCGCAGCTTGGCGGCCTTGGTCATCTGCCCGGAAAGAAGATCGAGTTTCCCTGCCAGCAGCTTGGAAAAGGTCGATTTGCCCTCGCCGTTCCGGCCCAGAAGCGCGATCCGGTCGTCCTGATCGATTCGCAGGCTGAGACGCGACAGGACCGGCTTGCCGTGATAGCCGACCGCGGCGCCTTCCAGCGCGACGATGGGGGGCGACAGTTCTTCCGGTTCGGGAAAGGTGAAGACGGTCCGCGCGGCATCCTCGGGGGCGGCGATCGGCTCCATCCGTTCCAGCATCTTGAGCCGGGCCTGGGCCTGACGGGCCTTGGACGCCTTGTAGCGGAAACGGTCGACGAATCCTTGAAGATGGGCGCGGCGCAGTTCCTGTTTCTTCGCTTCGGCGGTCTGCGCGGCGCGGGCGGCGGCGCGGGCGCGGGCAAAGGCATCGTAGCCGCCCGCGTAAAGCGTCAGCTTGCGATTCTCCAGATGGAGGATATGGCCGACCGCCCGGTTCAGAAGCCCGCGGTCGTGCGAGATCAGAATCACCGTGTAGGGATAGCGCGCGAGGTAGGATTCGAGCCACAGCGCGCCTTCGAGGTCGAGATAGTTGGTGGGCTCGTCCAGCAGCAGCAGGTCGGGGCGCGCGAACAGCACGCCCGCCAACGCCACCCGCATCCGCCAACCGCCCGAAAAGGCCGAGCAGGGCATCGCCTGTTCGGCCTCGGTGAAGCCCAGCCCCTTGAGAATCGCCGAGGCGCGGGCCTCGGCCGACCAGGCGTCGATATCGGCCAGCCGGGTCTGGATCTCGGCGATGCGGTGGGGGTCGGTCGCGGTCTCGGCCTCGGCCAGAAGCGCGGCGCGTTCGGTATCGGCGGCCAGCACCGTATCGAGCAGCGAGACACCGGAGCCCGGCACCTCCTGCGCGACCGATCCGATGCGGGCGCGGGCGGGCAGGGCGATCTCGCCCGATTCCAGCGCCAGTTCGCCCCGGATCAGCCGGAACAGCGTGGTCTTACCCGCGCCGTTGCGGCCCACCAGCCCGACCTTGTGGCCATCGGGAATCACCGCCGAGGCGCGCTCGAACAGCGGGCGGCCCTCCATGGCAAAGGATATGTCGTCGATCCGCAGCATGTCGGGCTAGTGCCAGCGCCGCACCTTGGCGTCAATCGCGGCTTTTCTCCGCGAAGGCCCCATGCTAGCAGGGCCGCGAATTTTCCCGTGCCCCCGCCCGGGGGTGCCGCAGCACACAAGGACATCCGACATGGCGATCCAGCGCACCTTTTCGATCATCAAGCCCGACGCGACGCGTCGCAACCTGACCGGCGCGATCAACGCCAAACTCGAAGCCGCGGGCCTGCGCATCGTCGCGCAGAAGCGCATCCACCTGACCAAGGCGCAGGCCGGCGTCTTCTATGCCGTCCACAAGGAACGTCCCTTCTATGACGAACTGTGCGAGTTCATGGCCTCCGAGCCGATCGTCGTGCAGGTGCTGGAAGGCGAGAACGCGGTTGCGAAGAATCGCGAAGTGATGGGCGCGACCAACCCCGCCGAGGCGGCCGAGGGCACGATCCGCAAGGAATTCGCGCTGTCCATCGGCGAGAACTCGGTCCATGGCTCGGATGGCGAGGATACCGCAGCGGTCGAGATCGCCTATTTCTTCTCGGGTCTCGAACTGGTCGGCTGAGGGCGCGGCCGCCTTCGGAAACAGGCCTGAAAATTTGAAGGGCCGGTCCGCCTGGGCCGGCCCTTTCTCATGGTCGATCCCCGGTTCTGGCGGCTTGTCCGGGGGGCACACGCAAGACGCCCGCGCAGGACCTTGGGTCAGCGCGGGCGTCGGGGTGTCGTTCAGGCTTATTGCTGGTGCGCGGCGATGGCGTAGTACTTGCGCTCGGACAGCAGCTTCCAGCCCATGCGCGCGGACAGCGGGTAGGGCTCGCTGGTGGTCAGTTCGACATTGCCTTCGCCCTTACCGCCCAGAAGATCCCAGCCCATCTTGCTGGACAGCGGCGTCGGGTTCGACGTCTTCAGCTCGATGTTCGGTTTCTTGTCCGACAGCAGAGCGAAGCCCAGCGCGTCCGAGAACATCGTCGTGCTCTTGGTGCGGTCGATCTTGACATCGGTCATGTGCTGGTTGGCTGCGAGCTTCGGCATCCAGGCGTCCCAGGGATAGCTGTTCATCGTTCCTCCAGAGTTCTTTCCAGGGTCTGTGTCGCCGTCGGATGCGAAAGCTTGGTTCCGGTCCAACAAGAACGACAGTTGCGGTTCGGCGCCCCGATTACCCCATCCGCAGGCGCCAAGATCAAGGGTCCGCAGGGTCGCAGGCCGGGGGGCTGCGACGCCTGCGACAGGCTGTCAGGGCTGCTCAATATGCCGCACGATCCGGGGCCTCTGTAAGCCTACGTTGACATTGCCAACGTCAATCGCTTGTGACATCGTTTCTAAGTGACGAGGCTGGACCGGCAACGTCGCGGACATGAAAGTGGAAGCGGTTGACCGGTCTGGTGTTGTCGAAGAGGTGCAGGTTCTGCACGCCAACGCAGTCGAAACCATATTGGGGAGACGACAATATGACTGACGATCCCAACAAAGTCTGGCCGACCGGCCTGACGCTTGCCGAAGCCGAAGAAGTCCACAAGCAAGTGATCGATGGCACCCGCGTGTTCGGCGCCATCGCGCTCGTCGCGCACTTCCTGGCTGCCGTCGGCACGCCGTGGCTCGGCTAAGAGGAGTACCAACTCATGAACAACGCGAAACTCTGGCTCGTCGTTAAGCCGACCGTCGGCATCCCGCTCTTCCTGAGCGCCGTTGCCATCAGCTCGTTCCTGGTCCACCTGGGCCTCGTGACGCAGTCCGGCTTCTTCGCCGACTACTACAAGCAAGACGCCGCCGTGGTCACCACCACGGAAGCCGACGCGGCCTAAGGGCCTGCGATCCGTGTAACGAACACGGCGAAGGCCGGGGATAAGTCCTCGGCCTTCGCATCTCGGCCCTTCCGTCGGGGCCTGACACATGGAAACGCGCGCCCGCGGGCAATCGGAATACGGCCGCGACGCGTCGCGCCGTGCGGAGAGCGACCGCATGAATCGACTTAGCCGGATGGCGATCCAGGGCATCGCTAGCGCAGGCATGCGTGTGATGCCCTTTGCCGAGGCGGCCAGCGACGACCTTCCTCTGTCGCGCCTGTTGCGCCTTGCCCTGTTCCAGGTTTCGGTCGGCATGGCCATGGTGCTGCTGGTCGGCACACTGAACCGTGTGATGATCGTCGAACTTGAGGTGCCCGCCACCATCGTAGGCGTGATGATCGCGTTGCCGCTGTTGTTCGCGCCATTCCGGGCGCTTATCGGGTTCAAGTCCGACACCCACAAATCTGCCCTTGGATGGCGCCGTGTGCCTTATATCTGGAAGGGCACGCTGCTGGCATGGGGCGGCTTCGCGATCATGCCGCTGGCCTTGATCGTGCTGTCGCAGCAGCAATTCGCGGCCGATGCGCCGCTTTGGGTCGGTCTTGTCAGCGCGGCGCTCGCCTTCCTGCTGGTGGGCGCGGGCGTGCATATCGTCCAGACCGTCGGGCTTGCGCTGGCCACCGATCTGGCGCCCCGCGAGGATCAGCCCAACGTGGTCGGGCTGATGTATGTGATGATGCTGGTCGGCATGATCGCGAGCGCCCTTATCTTCGGCAGGTTGCTGGAGGATTTCAGCCATCCCAAGCTGATCCAGGTGATCCAGGGCGCGGCGGTGATGACGATGGTCTTCAATGTGCTGGCCATCTGGAAGATGGAGGCGCGCGACCGCGAGCGCGCCCATCGCCAGCGCGTCAACCCCGAGCCGGACCCCAGTTTCTCGGATGCCTGGGGGCTGTTCATGCGCGGTGCCAACCCGCGCCGGTTGTTGTGGATCATCGGGCTGGGCACGATGGGCTTCGGCCTGGCCGAGGTGCTGCTGGAGCCTTATGGCGGCGAGGTGCTGGGAATGTCCGTCGCCTCGACCACGCGGCTGACGGCGACGCTGGCGATGGGCGGGCTGATCGGCTTTGCGCTGGCCTCGCGCGTGCTCAGCCGTGGTGCCGATCCGATGGTGATGGCGGGGGCAGGGGCGCTGGTCGGAGTGCCGGCCTTTGCGCTGATCACCTTCTCGGCCACTCTGCAAAGCCCGGTCATCTTCATCATAGGCACGGGGATGGCGGGGTTCGGCGCGGGTCTGTTCAGCCACGGCACCCTGACCGCCACGATGCGCGCCGCGCCGAAGGAACAGGTCGGCCTTGCGCTTGGTGCCTGGGGTGCGGTGCAGGCCACTTCGGCGGGCGTGGCGATCGCGCTGGGCGGGATCGCGCGCGATCTGATCCTGCTGTCGCCCTTCTCGGGGCTGTTCGGCCCGGCCACGCCCTATTTCTTCGTCTACGGGGCCGAGTTGCTGTTTCTGGTGGTGACGGTCGTGGTGGCCTATCCGCTTGTCGCGCAAAAGGTCTTCGGCGCCGAGCGCCGTTCGACCTGAACCGGGTCACGTTTCCGCGCTTCGGCCTTCAATCCCTGCGCCGCTTGGACCAGTATGGGCGGCGACAGGGGGCTCGTCTTGGCCGAATCGAACCGAACCGGATCTCTCGTGGCGCTTTTGGTGCTGGCGCTCTTGGGGTCGCCCGCATCGGCGGCAGAGGTGCGGCTGTCCGCGCCCGGCGCATCGGACGGGTTGCGTGACGCGCTCAGAGCCTCTGCGCTCAGCCTGGAGGCCGCCGCAGGCCCGGATGCCAGCGCGCAGGACATCCTTGCTGCGGCCCGGGCCGATTACGCCCGTCTCATCGGGGCGCTTTACGCGCGCGGCTATTACGCACCGATCATCCGCATCCGGTTGGACGGTCGCGAGGCGGCAGAAATCTCGCCGCTGGCCTTGCCCGACCGCATTGCGCGCGTCGAGATCGACATCGAAACCGGGCGCCCCTTCGCCTTTTCCACGGCGCAGATCGCCCCACTGGCCCCGGGCACCGAATTGCCCGAGGGCTTCGCCCCCGGCAAGCGCGCGCGCAGCACCGCGATCCGCGATGCCGCGACGGCGGGCGTCACGGGTTGGCGCGCGGCAGGCCATGCCAAGGCGCGCGTGAACGATCAGCGCATCACCGCGCACCATCCCGATGCCACGCTTGATGCTCGGCTGGGGCTGGTGCCCGGTCCGGTGGTGCGCTTCGGCGATCTGGTTATCTCTGGGCGCTCGGCGGTCCGGCCCGGGCGGTTGCGCGCCATTGCCGGGCTGCCCACGGGCAAGCGCTTCGATCCCGAAGCGCTGGAGCGAAGCGCCGACCGGCTGCGCCGCACCGGCACCTTCCGCTCGGTCAGCCTGGCCGAGGCTGAGGCGCTGGGCCCGGACAGGCGCATGGACATCACGCTCAATGTCACCGACGACAAGCCGCGTCGGCTCGGGTTCGGCGCCGAGTTGTCCTCTCTCGAAGGCGTTGCGCTTTCGGCCTTCTGGCTGCATCGCAACCTGATGGGCGGGGCCGAGCGGCTGCGCTTCGACGCGGCGATCTCGGGGATCGGCGGGACCGAAAGCGGCGGCGAGGATTACCGGCTGGCCCTGCGATTCGATCGGCCCGCCTTCATCGGCCCTGATACCGGCCTTTTCGCGCTGGCCGCCATCGAGCGTCTGGACGAACCCGATTCCCGTGAGAATACCGCCCGGTTCGGTGTCGGGTTGACGCGCACGCTGTCGAAACGGCTGGCGGGCGAGGCGGCCCTGTTGTTCAGCTATTCCGATGTGCGCGACGATCTGGGAAGCCGCAGCATGACCCATGCGATGCTGCCGGTCTCGGCCACAAGGGACGACCGTGACGACCTGCTGAACCCCACGGGCGGGACTTATCTGGGCCTTGGCGTGATGCCCTTCCTCGCGCTGGGGGGCGAGGCCGAAAGCGGCGCGCGGCTGACGGCCGATGCGCGGCTCTATCGCGGCATGGGCGACAGGGTGGTGCTGGCGGGGCGGCTGCAGGTCGGCTCGATCCTCGGCGCGGGGGCCGAGGGCGTGCCGCCTGCGCTGCTGTTCTTCTCGGGCGGCGGCGGCACGGTGCGGGGCCAGCCCTACCAGTCGCTGGCCGTCGATTTGCCCGGCGGCGAGCGGATCGGCGGGCGGTCCTTCGTCGGGCTGTCGGCCGAGGCGCGGGTGGGGGTGCGCGGCAATATCGGTCTGGTGGCCTTTGCCGATGCGGGATTCGTCGGCGCGGAGTCGTGGCTTGGCGAGGGCGACTGGCATTCCGGCGCCGGTCTGGGGCTGCGCTATGATACCGGCATCGGCCCGATCCGGGTGGATATCGCCGCACCCGTGGGCGGGGATACCGGGGACGGCGTGCAGATCTATATCGGCATCGGGCAGGCCTTCTGATGCGCGTGCGGCTTGCCCTTGCCGTGATGATCGCCGCCGCCCAGCCGCTGGCCGCGCAGGAGGATGACCGCAGCCTGCTGGAACGGTTCCTGGCCGACCGGCTGTCCTCGGCCGGGCGCGAGATCGACATCACCGGCTTTCGCGGCGCGCTCTCGTCGCAGGCCACGCTTGACACGCTGACCATCGCCGATTCCGAAGGGGTCTGGCTGACGATCCGCGGGGCCGAGCTTGACTGGTCACGCGCTGCGCTCCTGCGCGGCCGGGTCGAGGTGAACCGCCTGCGCGCCGAGGAGATCGAGTTGACCCGGCTCCCCGTGGGCGATCAGGGCGCCCGGATCGAGGATGCCGAGGCGCAGCCCTTCCAGCTGCCGGACCTGCCCGTTGCGATCCAGATCGGCGAGGTCGCGACGCCCCGGCTGGCGCTGGGCGAGGCAGTGCTGGGCCAGTCGGCCGAGCTTGCGATCACGGCCGCGCTGCGGCTGGCGGGCGGGGCGGGCGCGGTCGATCTGAGCGCCACGCGCAGCGATGCCGAGGGGCGCTTTGCGGTGGTGGCTTCCTATGCCAATGACAGCCGCGACCTTGCGCTCGACATCGCGCTGACCGAGGGGGCGGGCGGGCTGGTCTCGGGCCTTCTGGGGTTGCCGGGCGGCCCGCCGGTTGCGCTGACGCTGGCGGGGGCTGGGCCGCTGACGGATTTCGGCGCCGATCTTGCGCTGGCGACTGACGGGGAGCAGCGCGTGACCGGCCGCTTCACCCTGGACGAGCTCGCGGATAGCCCCGGCATCGCGCGGTTCGCGCTCGACATCGCGGGCGATGTCGCGCCGCTTGTGGCCGAACAGGCCCGTCCCTTCTTTGGCGATACGGCGCGCGTGCAGCTTGCGGGCACAAGGCGGGCCGATGGCGGCACCGAACTCTCGCGACTCGATCTGGAAACCGGCGCGCTGACGCTGGGCGGCAGCCTGACGCTGGCCCCGTCGGGCCTGCCCGAGCGGCTGGCGCTGGACGGCACGCTGACAGGCCCCGTCGCGCTGCCGCTTGCGGGGCCGGAAACTCGCGTCGATGGCGCGCGGCTGACCGCCCGTTTCGATGCCGCGCGTGGCGAGGAATGGCAGGCCGAGGCGGTGCTGGACGGGCTTGCGCGCGAGGGGCTGGCGCTTGGCCAGGCCGGGATTGCGGGCAGCGGCACGATCCGGCCCGTCAGCCCCACGGCCCTGACAGCCGATCTGATCTTTTCTGCAACCGGGCTTGCCCATGACGATCCCGCCCTTGCCCGGGCGCTGGGTGATGCGCTGCGCGGCACAGCGCGGATCGTCCATGCCGAAGGGGCGGATCTGCGGCTGGATGCCCTTCGGCTGGACGCGGGCGGGCTGCGCGCCACGGCCAGCGGCACGCTTGGCGCGCTGAGCGCGGGCCTGCCGCTGGACGGACGGGCCGAACTGGCGCTGGACGATCTTGCCCGGATCGCGCCGCTTGCAGGTGCTGCGCTGGGCGGCGCGGCCGAGGCGCGGATTCAGGGGCGCTATGGCCTGCTTGACGGGGTCTTTGACCTGACGCTGGCCGCCGACACGCGCGATCTGGCGACCGGGACGCCGCGACTCGATCCGCTGCTGGCCGGGGTGGGCAGGCTGTCGCTTGCGGCCGCGCGGGGGCCTGCGGGGACCGCGCTGCGCGCGCTGGCCATCGAAACGTCCGCGCTGCGCCTGACGGCCGAGGGTGAGTTGTCCACCGCCGCGGCGGGTCTGCGTCTGTCGGGCGAGGTCCGTGATCTGGCGCGGGTCGATGGACGGCTGTCCGGGCCGGGCAGCATCGAGGCGGGCCTTGGCTGGGAGGAGGGCGGCCGCATCCGCATCGACCGGCTTGAGGCGACGGGCGCGGGCGCGCGGCTGACGGCCACGGGTGCGGTCAGCCCCGACGATCCGGCGCTGCCCGCCGAGGGGCGCGTCACGCTTGCCGCGCGCGATCTTGCACCCTTCTCGGGGCTTGCCGGGCGGCCGTTGCGCGGGTCGCTTGATGCCACTCTGACCGGGATGGGTGCGCTTCGCGGCGATCTGAGCGCCGAGCTTGACGCGCGCGGGCAGGGGCTGGCGCTGGGGCTGGGCAGCATCGACCGGCTGATCGGCGGCGAAAGCCGGATATCGGCCCGCGGCGCGCGCCGCGACGGGGCGCCGATGATCGAGGCGCTGGAGCTGTCCTCGCCGGTCCTGCGCCTGAGCGCGACCGAAGCCGGGGGCGGCGCGCTGAACCTGTCGGGGCGGTTGTCCGATCTTGCGCTGCTGGCCCCCGGCTTTCCCGGCCCGCTGACGGTCACGGGCCGGGCGCAGCCCGGCAATGGCGATGTCCGGCTTGCGCTTGACGCGACGGGGCCGGGGGGCACAACCGCGCGGTTGGCGGGGTCGCTGGCGCTGGACGGCGCGCGGGCCGATCTGACCGCATCGGGCACGGCGCCGCTTGCGCTGGCCAACGGCTTCATCGCGCCGCGCAGCCTGGACGGGCAGGCGCGCTATGATCTTGCGCTGCGCGGGCCGCTGGCGCTGTCCTCGCTATCGGGCCGCGCGGTGACCGAGGGTGCGCGGCTTGCGCTGCCCGCACAGGGTCTGGCCGTGACCGGGATCGCCGGGTCGGTAACGCTGTCGGACAGGCGCGCGCAGATCGACCTTGCCGGGGCGCTGGATGGTAGCGGCAGGGTCAGCGTGACCGGGCCGGTGACGCTGGCCGCCCCTTTCGATGGCGATCTGGCGATCGCGCTCGACCGTGCGCCGCTGCGCGACGAACCGCTGTTCGAAACCCGGCTCGATGGGCAGCTGACCATGCGCGGGGCGCTGGCGGGCGGGGCGGTGATCGCGGGCCGGATCGACCTTGGCCGCACCGAGATCGCGGTGCCCTCCGGCGGGGCCACCGCGAGTGGTCCGATACCTGACGTCGTCCACATCGGCGAAAGCGCGGCCTCGCGCGCCACTCGCGCGCGTGCCGGGTTGCTGGGCGGGGCAGCTCGGGACGGGGGCGGGCGGCCCTATCCGCTGGATCTGACGATCCGTGCGCCGGGGCAGGTATTCGTGCGAGGTCGCGGGCTCGATGCCGAGGTGGGCGGCACGCTGCGGCTGCGCGGCACCACGGCCGACTTGATCCCCGATGGCCGGTTCGACCTTATCCGTGGGCGGCTAGACATCCTGTCGCGGCGTTTCGACCTGACCGAGGGGCAGGTCTCTTTGCAGGGCGCGCTCGACCCCTATCTGCGTTTCGTGGCCGCGACGCAGACCGGCGACATCACCGCGCGGATCCAGCTTGAGGGCCGGGCCAGCGCGCCGGAAATCCGCTTCCTGTCGGATCCCGACTTGCCCGAGGACGAGGTGCTGGCGCGGCTTCTGTTCGGGCGCGGCATCGAGCAGCTTTCGGCCTTCCAGGCGGTGCAACTCGCCACTGCGGTCGCGGGGCTGGCGGGCGGAAATGGCGGCGGACTGCTGGGCCGGATCCGCGAGGGCACCGGACTGGACGATCTGGACCTGCGCCAGACCGCCGATGGCGAAACCGAGGTCAGCGTGGGCAAGTATCTGTCGGAGGATCTTTACTCCGAGGTCACGGTCGATGGCGCGGGCCAGACCCGAATCGAGCTGAACTTCGATCTTTCGCCCCAGGTCACGGTGCGCGGGCGGCTGGGGGCCGAAGGCGATACAGGCATCGGGGTCTTCTACGAGCGCGATTACTGACCTGACGGCGCAGCGCCTCAGCCGTTTCCGCGCCGCACGAAGCGCGCGGCTTCGGCGGCGGCGGTGCGCAGCGCGCGGGCCTTGTTCACCGTCTCCTGCCACTCGGCTTCGGGGTCGCTGTCATAGACCACGCCGCCGCCCGCCTGGATATAAAGCTTGTCATCCTTGACGACGGCGGTGCGCAGCGCGATGCACATGTCCATTTCGCCACCGGCCGAGAAATAGCCGACGCCCCCGCCATAGACGCCGCGCTTTTCGGGCTCCAACTCGTCGATGATCTCCATCGCGCGGACCTTGGGCGCGCCGGACACCGTGCCCGCTGGCAGCCCGGCCAGAAGCGCCGACAACGCATCCTCGCCTTCGCGGATCTCGCCCACCACGTTCGAGACGATGTGCATGACGTGGGAATAGCGCTCGATCACGAATTCCTCGGTCGGTCGCACGGTGCCGATCCTGGCCACGCGCCCCACATCGTTGCGGCCCAGATCGAGCAGCATCAGATGTTCGGCCAGTTCCTTCTGGTCGGCCAGGAGGTCGGCCTCGAAAGCCTTGTCTTCCTCGGGGGTGGCGCCGCGGGGGCGGGTTCCGGCGATGGGCCGGATCGTCACCTGCCCGGCGCGCAGCCGCACGAGGATTTCGGGGCTGGCGCCGATCACCTGGAAACCGCCGAAATTGAAGAAGAACATGAAGGGCGAGGGGTTCGTGCGCCGGAGCGAGCGATAAAGCGCAAAGGGCGGCAGCGGGAAATCCTGCGTCCAGCGCTGGGCGGGCACGACCTGAAAGATGTCGCCCGCGCGGATATATTCCTTGGCCTTTTCCACGGCGGCCATGTAGCCCGCCTTGGTGAAGTTCGAGACCGGCTCGCCCACCTCGCGCGCCTCGCCGAAATCGCGGGTCTCGGCGGGCACGGCACGGTCGAGGTCGCGCAGCGCGTCCATCACCCGCTCGGCGGCCTGGGCATAGGCCGCGCGCGCCGAAAGCCCCGGTTCGGGCCGCGCGGGCGAGACCACCGTCACCTCGCCCTTGACCCCGTCAAGCACGGCAACGACGGACGGGCGCAGCATCACCGCATCGGGCAGGCCGAGGGGATCGGGATTGACGTTCGGCAGCCGTTCGACCAGCCGGATCATGTCATAGCCCAGATAGCCGAACAGCCCCGCCGCGATGGGCGGCAGATCGTCGGGAATGTCGATCGCGCTTTCGGCCAGAACCGCGCGCAGGGTGTCGAGCGGGCTGCCCGACATGGCCTCCCACGCGTCGGCGTCGAAGCGGGCATGTCGGTTCACGCGGCTGGTTTCGCCCCGGCATTCCCAGATCAGGTCGGGCTTCAGGCCCACGACCGAATAGCGCCCGCGCACCTCGCCGCCGGTGACCGATTCAAGCATGAAGCTGTCGGTCCGTGCGCCTGCAAGTTTCAGCATCAGCGAAACCGGCGTGTCCAGATCGGCGGCCAGTCTTGCATGGACCAGTTGCGCATTTCCGGCCTCATAGGCGGCCTCGAAGGCCGCGAAATCGGGGATGATCTTTGCCATGGGCCTACCGGAACTGGGCATGAACGGCGTTCAGCGCCGACTGGTCAAGCGACAGGCCAGCGGCGTTCACCAGTTCCTGCGCGAAATAGCCATACAGGTCCTGCGCCATGCCCTGACCGGCCTGCGCGGCGATGGTGTCGCGCAGGAAGCCCGCGGCCGGGTCCTCGGGATCGGGCGGCAGGATCGCGTCGAGCCGGACCAGCCAGGCCGCTTCGCCCGCCGTGACGATGCGAGTGTCCCCGGGCGTCGCCATGGCGAACAGCGCATCGCCCAGTGCCGGGGGCGTCAGCCCGCCCCGCGACAGCGCCGCCTCGGTCTCCACCGGATGGCCCAGCGCGTCGAACGCTTCGCCCGCCGCGACACGGCCGGCAAGCGCGGCGGCCTGCTGGCCAAGACGCGCGCGCGTCTCGGCCGCGCGCCAGTCGGCGGCGACCTCGGCGCGGACCTCGTCCAGCGGGCGCAGCGCGGGTGGCAGATCGGCATCGAGCCGCAGCGCAAAGATGCCGCCATCCTCAAGTTCAAGAAGCTCGGGGAAATCGCCTTCGGCCAGATCGGCGGCGGCCAGCCGGAAGGATTCATAGGCCGCGATGCCGTCCGCGGGCTCGCCGGTGAAGTCGATCCTGCCAAGCTCCATCTCGGTCTCGGCGGCCAAATCCTCCAGCGTCGCTCCGGCGGCCAGACGGTCGTCGTAATCGCTGACCAGATCGCCGATCATCCGGGCGGCGCGGTCGCGGATGGCCTCGTCGACAAGTCCCTCGCGGGCGTCTTCGAAGCTGGTCTCGCGCGCGGCGAGGATGCCGTTCACGCGAAAGATCGCGGGGCCAAGGTCGGACATGTGCGGTCCGGTCACGCCGGGGCCGTCCAGCGCGAAGACTGCCGCGCCCGCTGCGCCGCCGATGCCAAGCTGGGTCACGTCGCCCAGATCGACATCCGACAGTCGCAGCCCGCGCGCCTCGACCGCCGCATCGAACGTGGTTTCCCCCGCCTCGATCGCGACCATGGCTGCGGCGGCTTCGTCCTCGGAGGGGAAGACCAGCCGCTCGACCAGACGGCGCTCGGGCTGCACCAACTCGTCGATGCGGTCTTCGTAAAGCTCGCGCATCAGCGCCTCGTCAGGTTCGATCCGGTCCAGCATCATCTCGGGCGTCAGCCAAGCATAGCTGATCTGGCGGGTGCGCGGCGCCGTGTAGGCGGCGGGGTTCGCATTGTAGTAGGCGGCGATCTCGGCCTCGGTCGGGTCGGGCAGGGGGGCGTCCAGCGCGGCGGCGTCCAGCCGGATCAGGCTGGCGCTGCGCCGTTCGGCGATGAAATTGTAAAGCGTGTCGGCATAGGTGTCGGGTCCCCCAAGCCCCGCCATCACGCCCGCCTGCAACAGCGAGCGCGCGGTGTCCTTGCGGATCTGCTCCTCGAACTGGGCGACGGTAAGCCCGTTCTGCTGCAACACGAAGCGATAATTCTCGCGGTTGAACTGGCCATCCGTGCCCTGAAAGGCGGGCACCTCGAGGATTTCCCGGGCAATGCGCTCGTCGCCGATCGAAATGCCGATCCGGCGCGTCTCGTCGTCCAGCGCGGCATCGCCGATCAGGCGCGCGCGCACCTGTTCGACCAGCCCGCCCGCCTCGGCCTCGGCGAAGGTGACGACCCGTCCCGTTTCCGCCTGCTGTGCGTTCAACTCACGCCGAAGCGCACGGGCATAGGAGTCCACGGCGATCTTCTCATCGCCGACTTCGCCGATGGAGTCGATCGAGCCGCCGAAATTCGAGATGCCGAAGCCGCCCAGCCCAAGGATCAGGAGCCCCATCAGGACCCAGACAGCGGCCCGGGATGCCTGTTTTCCGACGGATTTGGACATGGGGCTCGCCTCCCTGAACTTGCGCGGTTCCGACGCTGTGTAGGGGTTTGCGGCCATCCCCGCAAGCGTCAGGGGCGGAAGGCCGAGAGCCGCTCGAAGAGCCGCCCGATGCCCTGCAGGTCGATATTTGCGAAGGCGATCCGCACCTGCTGGCGCGCGCCCGTATCGGTGTCGGGCTGAAACATCGTGCCGGGCAGCAGAAGAACGCCCGCCCCGGCCACCAGCCGACGGGCAAGGTCGTCAGACGGCACCGGCCAGGGATGGGCGGCATAGGCGAAATAGGCACCGGCCCCCATCAGGGCCCAGCCTTCCAGCGCTGCAAACCCTGCCTCGATCGCCGCGCGTCGTTCCAGGATCTCGGCCCGTTCCCCCGCCAGCCATTGCCCGAGATTGCGCATCCCCCAGAGTGCCGCGCGCTGGCCCAGCTGGTTCGGACAGATCGCCACGGTGTCGAGGAACTTCTCGACCTCGGCCAGCCTGTCCTCATGCGCCACCATCGCGCCGACGCGGTGGCCTGTCAGCCGATACGCCTTGGAGAAGGAATAAAGCTGGATCAGCGTGTCGGCCCAGTCGGGATCGGCGAACAGCGCATGCGGCGCGCCGGTGCCGGAATGGAAATCGCGATAGGTCTCGTCAAGGATCAGCGCGATGCCGTGTCGGCGGCACAGCTCCAGGAAATCGGCGATCAGGTCGCGCGGGTATTCGACACCCGCCGGATTGTTCGGCGTGACCAGCACGATGGCGCGGGTGCGCCCGGTGATCAGTTGCGCGGCGCGCTGCACCTCGGGGATCAGGCTGTCGCCGGTGGGCAGCGGCACGGTGCGGATCCCGGCCATGTCGAGCCACATCTTGTGGTTGAAATACCACGGCGTTGGCAGGATCACCTCGTCCCCGTCACCCGCAAGCGTCGCCATCGCGGCGCAGAACGCCTGGTTGCAGCCCTGGGTGATCGCCACCTGTTCCGCACCGATCCGGCCGCCATAGCTGGCCGACCACTGCGCCGCGATCTCTTCGCGCAACTCGGGCAGGCCAAGGACGGGGCCGTAAAGATGCGCCGCCGGATCGGTCAGCGCGGCCTCGGCAATGGCCTGGCGCAGGGCCTCGGGCGGGGACTCCATCGGGGCGGCCTGGCTGACATTTATCAGCGGTCGCCCGGCGGGAAAGGCGACCCCCTGCAACCAGCGCCGCGCCTCCATCACCGGGGGCGCAAAGGTGGCTGCCATGCGCGGGTTCAGCGGGCGCGGCATGGCTCAGGTGCCCCGGTAGGGTTCCACATATTGCAGCGCCATGTCCCAGGGGAAGAAGATCCAGGTGTCCTGACTGACCTCGGTGATAAAGGTGTCGACCATCGGTTTGCCCATGGGCTTGGCATAGACGGTCGCCACATGCGCCTTGGGCATCAACTGGCGCACGACCTCCAGCGTGCGGCCGGTATCGACGAGATCGTCGACAACCAGAACGCCAGTACCGTCGCCAATCACGTCCATGTCGGGGGTCTTGATGACGCGCGGTGCGGTCTGGGTCTGGTGGTTGTAGGATTTCACGCTGATCGTGTCGACGATCCGGATATCCAGCTCTCGCGCCACGATCATCGCGGGCGCCATGCCGCCCCGCGTGATCGCCACCACCGCCCGCCAGGCACCGGCATCGGGCCCGTGCCCGTCCAGCCGCCAGGCAAGCGCGCGCGAGTCGCGATGGATCTGGTCCCAGCTGACGTGAAAGCCCTTCTCGTGGGGCAGGCGGTCGGATGGCGACATGGGCGTTCCTCTCTGGCTGGCGTCACTTGCGCCCGGTGACCGCGTCGATATCGGGTGCGTCCACGGCCTTCATGCCCACGACGTGATAGCCCGCATCGACATGGTGCACCTCGCCGGTCACGCCGCTGCCCAGATCGGACAGCAAGTACAGCGCCGATTTGCCCACCTCGTCCTGGCTGACATTGCGCCGCAAGGGCGAGTTCAGTTCGTTCCACTTCATGATGTAGCGGAAATCCCCGATACCCGAGGCCGCCAGCGTCTTGATCGGCCCGGCGCTGATCGCGTTAACGCGGATGCCGTCCTTGCCCAGATCCTCGGCCAGATAGCGCACCGATGCCTCCAGCGCGGCCTTGGCCACGCCCATCACGTTGTAATGCGGCATCACCCGTTCCGCGCCGTAATAGGTCAGCGTCAGCGCCGCGCCGCCCTCGGTCATCATCCGCGCGGCGCGTTGCACGACCGCGGTGAAGGAGAACACCGAGATGTCCATCGTCATCGCGAAATTGTCGCGCGTGGTGTCGACATAGCGGCCGCGCAGCTGTTCCTTGTCTGAAAAGCCGATGGCGTGGACGATGAAATCCAGCCGGTCCCAGCGTTTCGCCAGCCCGTCGAACAGGGCGTCCAGCGATGCCTCTTCGGCGACGTCGCATTCCAGCACGATGTCGCTGCCTAGGCTCGCCGCCAACGGTTCGACGCGCTTCTTGAGCGCTTCGCCCTGATAGGAGAACGCCAGTTCCGCACCGTTGGCGGCGCAATGCTGCGCGATGCCCCAGGCGATGGATTTGTCATTGGCAAGCCCCATGATAAGGCCGCGCTTGCCTTCCAAGAGTTTCGTTGACATCCGGCGTCCCTCGTCCACCTTGCAAGAAGTTGACGCGGGTGTAGGGCAATTGCCCGGACCTATCAAGACCGCCGGACCCGGGGGCAGGAGCGCAGACCAAATGACCGACAGGCAGGGAATATTCGCCGGGGACGATCCGTTCGCGATAACGCGCGCGTGGCTGGCCGAGGCGACCCGGACCGAGCCCAACGACCCCGACGCCATCGCGCTGGCGACCGTCGATCCCGAGGGTTTGCCCAATGTACGCATGGTGCTGCTGCGTGAAATCGAGGCGGATGCCTTCGTCTTCTACACCAATTACGACAGCGCGAAGGGGGCCGAGATTTCCGCAACCGGGAAGGCTGCATTCGTGCTACACTGGAAGACGCTCAGACGACAGGTGCGGGTGCGGGGCGTCACGGAACGGGAGGACGGCGTGAAGGCGGATGCCTATTTTGCATCGCGAGCCCTGCAGAGTCGGCTTGGTGCCTGGGCCTCCCGCCAGTCGCGACCGCTGGAGTCACGGCGCAGCCTGATGGCCGAGGTGGCGCTGGTAACTGCGCAGAAGGGCGTGTCGCCGGACCGGCCGCCTTTCTGGGGCGGTGTCCGTCTGCGGCCGCTGGAAATCGAGTTCTGGGCGGACGGCGCCTTCCGTCTTCACGACCGGTTCCGCTGGCGGCGCGACAACGTGGACGGTGCATGGGAGGTCGTCCGGCTCTACCCCTGACATTCGCGCTTCGTGAATGGCGGCGGGCTGTGTGAGACCCCGGAATCGGCTTGCATCGCGGTCAGGGTCTGTGAAATGGAAGTGCCGGGGAGGGGATCGGTGCATCCGGTTAGGGGAACATGACCAGGGACAACGAGACGCCACCCCGGCGCGTCGAGGGGCAAGTGAAATGGTTCGATCCGACCAAGGGCTTCGGGTTCGTCGTGTCCGAGTCCGGCGGGCCGGACATCCTGCTTCACGCCAATGTCCTGCGCAATTTCGGGCAAAGCTCTGTTTCCGACGGCTCCGGCGTCGAACTCCTGGTCCAGGAGACGGCGCGCGGGTTGCAGGCGACCGAGGTCCTGCGCATCGACCCGCCCGCGCCCGGCGACAGTCCGGTCCTTGAGGACGCGCTTAGGCTCGATGCCGCGGAACTGGCGGCGCTGCCGCTTGAACCCGCCCGGGTGAAGTGGTTCGACAAGTCCAAGGGCTTCGGCTTTGCCAATGTGTTCGGCCGCCAGCAGGACGTGTTCGTCCATATCGAGGTCTTGCGGCGGTCGGGGTTGGCCGACCTGCAACCGGGCGAGGCGATCGCGATCCGCGTGACCGAAGGCCAGCGCGGACAACTGGCGGTGATGGTGGGGCCATGGGAAAGCGCGGTTTCGGGCGGTTCGCAGGGCTGATCCCTGCATTTCTTCTGGTGTGGGGCGCGGCCGGTCTGGCGGCTGCGCAATGCGATGAGAGCCATGTGGATCTGCGCGGCGAATGGGGAACCGCGCGGTTTTCCGTCGAGATCGCAGACGACGATGCCGAGCGGGCGCGCGGTCTGATGCATCGCGAGACGCTGCCCGCCTCGGCGGGGATGCTGTTCGTTTATGACCGCCCGCAGCATGTGGCCTTCTGGATGGAGAACACCCTTATCCCGCTCGACATGATCTTCGTCGGCCCCGAGGGGCTGGTGCTGAAAGTTCACCTGAACGCCCGACCGCTGGACCGCACGCCGATCGACGGGGGCGAGGGGGTTCTGGCCGTGCTGGAAATCAACGGCGGGCTTGCCGGGCGGTTGGGGATCGGTCCGGGCAGCGAACTGCGACATCCCGCATTTGGCCCGGGCGCGGCCTGGCCCTGTCCCTAAATCGCTTCCCTTGGGCCGCGCCGGGCGCTATGGAGGCGGCCACGGGGCGTAGCGCAGCCTGGTAGCGCGTCGGTTTTGGGTACCGAAGGCCGTGGGTTCGAATCCCGCCGCCCCGACCAGTTCCCTGATCAGACACCCTTGCGATCCCTGATTCTGTTGGTGCCGGATAAATTAACCCTTTGAGCCTGCGTTAATTTCTCTTACCGGCCCCGCTTCATTCAGCGGCCATGCGACTCAACCTGAGCGTGTAACTCCCTCTTTGCCCAAGGTTTTCTGCCCAAGGCTGCGCAGCGGGGCGCGGACTGCCCGCGCAACGTGAATCGTCCGGTCGAAAGGGCGGCATCGGGTCAACCCCAAAAACTTGTAGAGAACTTTGAAAATTGCGTTGACGTCTGGGGGGGAGATACGTCAGCTTGTGTAAATCGGCCATCTGAACACAAGATGTTGTGGGGTGGGCCGGGCAGGACAGCAGGCAAATGGTGCTCTCCCATCGTGGGGACGCAGACCGGCGGCCAATGGCCGGGGACGGGTTGTTGTCCGAGGGTATGGAATTCGGGGTCGCGACGCCGCTGAGGCGGTCGAGCCCGGGACAGGACAGACGGGGCAGACGAATGAAGATCGAACGCAGATTCACCACCGAGGAAAGCGCCGCCTATGGCGCGATCGAGTTCGCCACCACGACCTCGGAGATCCGCAATCCCGACGGCACGGTGGTTTTCCGACTGGATGCCGTCGAGGTGCCCGCGGGCTGGAGCCAGGTCGCCTCGGACGTGATCGCGCAGAAATATTTCCGCAAGGCGGGCGTTCCCGCGCGGCTCAAGCGCGTGCGTGAAAAGGACGTGCCCGAATTCCTCTGGCGCTCGGTGCCCGACGAGGCGGCGCTGGCCGAATTGCCCGAGGATCAGCGTTATGGCGGCGAAACCTCGGCCAAGCAGGTCTTCGACCGGATGGCGGGCGCCTGGGCCTATTGGGGCTGGAAGGGCGGCTATTTCACCACCGAGGCGGATGCCCGTGCCTATTACGATGACATGCGCTACATGCTGGCCGCGCAGATGGCCGCGCCGAACTCGCCCCAGTGGTTCAACACAGGGCTGCACTGGGCCTATGGAATCGACGGTCCGGGGCAGGGGCATTTCTACGTCGACTGGAAGACCGGCAAGCTGACCCGGTCGACATCGGCCTATGAGCACCCCCAGCCGCACGCCTGCTTCATCCAGTCGATCAAGGACGACCTGGTGAACGAGGGCGGCATCATGGACCTGTGGGTCCGCGAGGCGCGGCTGTTCAAGTATGGCTCGGGCACGGGCACCAACTTTTCCAGCCTGCGCGCCGAGGGCGAAAAGCTGTCGGGCGGCGGCAAGTCGTCGGGGCTGATGGGCTTCCTGCGCATCGGCGACCGGGCGGCGGGCGCGATCAAGTCGGGCGGCACCACCCGGCGCGCGGCCAAGATGGTGATCTGCGACATGGATCACCCCGACATCGAGCAGTTCATCAACTGGAAGGTTATCGAGGAACAGAAGGTAGCAAGCCTCGTTGCCGGCTCCAAGATCCACGAAAAGCACCTGAACGCGATCTTCGCCGCGATCCGCGCCTGGGACGGCAAGGAGACCGACGCCTATGACCCCGCCGTGAACGACGGGCTCAAGGCCGCGATCCGCGCCGCAAAAAAGGCGCTGATCCCCGAGGCCTATGTCAAGCGCGTGCTCGATTATGCCCGGCAGGGCTATTCATCGATCGAGTTCCCGACCTACGACACCGACTGGGACAGCGAGGCCTATGCGACCGTGTCGGGCCAGAACTCGAACAACTCGGTCCGCGTCACCGACGCCTTCCTGCGCGCGGTCAAGGAAAATGCCGACTGGGAACTGATCCGGCGCACCGACGGCAAGGTCGCCAAGACCGTCAAGGCCCGCGAGCTGTGGGACCAGATCGGACATGCGGCCTGGTCCTGCGCCGATCCGGGAATCCAGTTCCACGACACGATCAACGCCTGGCACACCTGCCCGGCCGATGGTGCGATCCGGGCGTCTAACCCGTGCTCGGAATACATGTTCCTCGACGACACGGCCTGCAACCTCGCCTCTATGAACCTGCTGACCTTCTACCGCGACGGCGCGTTCCAGGCCGAGGATTATGTCCACGCCACGCGGCTCTGGACGCTGACGCTGGAAATCAGCGTGATGATGGCGCAGTTTCCGTCGAAGGAAATCGCGCAGCTCAGCTACGACTTCCGCACGCTGGGCCTCGGCTATGCCAATATCGGCGGGCTCCTGATGAACATGGGGCTGGGCTATGACAGCGACGAGGGCCGCGCGCTGTGCGGTGCGCTGACCGCGATCCTGACCGGCATCGCCTATGCCACCTCGGCCGAGATCGCGGGCGAACTGGGGCCGTTCCCGGGCCACGCCCGCAACGCCGAGCACATGCTGCGCGTCATCCGCAACCACCGCCGCGCGGCCAAGGGCGCGACCGAAGGTTACGAGGGTCTCGCTGTCCGCCCCGTACCGCTGGACCATGCCCATTGCCCCGACCGGCGGCTGGTGGATCTCGCCATGGGCGCCTGGGACGAGGCGCTGGCGCTGGGCGAAAAGCATGGTTTCCGCAACGCGCAGGTCAGCGTGATCGCGCCCACCGGCACGATCGGCCTGGTGATGGACTGCGACACCACCGGGATCGAGCCCGACTTCGCGCTGGTGAAGTTCAAGAAGCTCGCCGGCGGCGGCTACTTCAAGATCATCAACCACTCGGTTCCGGCGGCGCTGGAAACGCTGGGGTACGGGCCGGCCCAGATCGAGGAGATCGTCGCCTACGCCGTGGGCCACGGCAGCCTGGGCAACTGCCCGGGCATCAACCACACCGCGCTGATCGGCCATGGCTTCGGCCGGGCGGAGTTGGACAAGATCGAGGCGGCGCTGCCGTCGGCCTTCGACATCCGCTTCGTCTTCAACCAGTGGACCCTGGGCGAGGCGTTCTGCAAGGACGTGCTCGGCATCCCCGAGGCCAAGCTGACCGATCCGTCCTTCGACCTGCTGCGCCACCTGGGCTTCTCGAAGGCCGAGATCGAGGCCGCGAACGACCATGTCTGCGGAACCATGACGCTGGAAGGCGCGCCGCATCTGGACCCGGCGCATTACCACGTCTTCGACTGCGCCAATCCCTGCGGCAAGAAGGGGCGTCGGTTCCTGTCGGTCAACAGCCACATCTACATGATGGCGGCGGCGCAAAGCTTCATCTCGGGCGCGATCTCGAAGACGATCAACATGCCCAACGACGCGACCATCGAGGATTGCCTGTCGGCCTATGAACTGTCGTGGTCGCTGGGGGTGAAGGCCAACGCGCTGTACCGCGACGGCTCGAAGCTCAGCCAGCCGCTGGCCGCCTCCCTTGTCGAGGACGACGAGGAGGCCGAGGAGATCCTCGCCACCGGCACGCCGCAGGAAAAGGCCCAGGTCATCGCCGAGAAGATCGTCGAGAAGGTCATCGTCAAGGAGATCGTCCGCTCGAACCGCGAAAAGCTGCCCGAACGGCGCAAGGGCTATACCCAGAAGGCCATCGTCGGCGGCCACAAGGTCTATCTGCGCACCGGCGAATACGAGGACGGCAGTCTGGGCGAGATATTCATCGACATGCACAAGGAAGGCGCGGGCTTCCGGGCGATGATGAACAACTTCGCCATCGCGGTCTCGGTCGGCCTGCAATACGGCGTGCCGCTGGAAGAGTTCGTCGAGGCCTTCACCTTCACCCGGTTCGAACCGGCCGGCATCGTGCAGGGCAACGAGACGATCAAGAACGCGACCTCGATCCTCGACTACATCTTCCGCGAACTCGCGGTCAGCTATCTCGACCGGACAGACCTTGCACATGTGAAACCCACGGGCGCGGCCTTCGACGATCTGGGCGGCGGCGATGCCGAGGGCAAGCCGAACGTGGCCCCCGTTTCGGAAAGCGCGGCCTCGAAATCGCTGGAGGTGCTGCGCCAGATCAGTTCGACCGGCTATCTGCGCAAGCGGCTGCCGCAGGAGCTGGTCGTGCTCCAGGGCGGGATCGCCGCCAGCGCGTTCGACGCCGCCGACCCGCTGGCCGCGGTTGGGGGGTTCGCGCCCCAGACCGGCACCGCCACGGCCGTCGCCGCGCTCGACCCCCGCGCCAAGGCGCGCATGCAGGGCTACGAGGGCGATCCCTGCGGCGAATGCGGCAACTACACGCTGGTCCGCAACGGCACCTGCCTGAAATGCAACACCTGCGGGGCAACGAGCGGATGCAGTTGAGTATAGGGGGGGGCGCAGTGTCCCTGGGGGATAGTTTCTCCCGAATGGGGGGATAAATCCTCCCATTCGGGGCAAAATTTCTCCGGGGCATAAATCAGAAAAGGATCAGATGAACGCTCTTGGCTTTGAGGTGGTCCCCAGAAACTGGACAGTTTGCTAAGCTTGCCGCCGAGGAAGACGAGGACGAACAGCGTGGCTGGCAAACGGAAGAACTACAGCGCGGACTTCAAGGCGAAGGTGGCGCTTGAAGCCA
>NZ_JAMYDV010000022.1 GCF_024128855.1 Rhodovulum tesquicola | reverse complement strand
CCCGATCTGTCACCAGCTTCACAGCCTCAAACTTGAACTCCTTCGTGAACTTCCGTCTTACCATGTCCGATCTCCAGGTCCTTGGTCACGATCTTATCTTCGTGTCCACGAAACCGGCAGCAGGCCATTGCATGATTAACAAAGTCTGGGTCGTCTGGCAGCTGAGCAAGAGCTTTTGAGCGTTGAAGAGTAAGAGGTTCCAAAAATGAGTGCGAGATTTGATGAAGAGGATATCGCCGAAGTGATTGCCTCTGCAGCTAGCGCAGCAGGCGGGCAAATGTCGCACGCCGCTGCCCTTCTGCTTGATGCCGCAGCCACGGCCGTTCTGACTGCTGGAATCGACGTTCATCTAGCTGCCGCAAGACTTACCGCTTCAGCCAAGTCGGCAGAAGCGACCGAAATGGGGGGCTAGCAGGAACACCTAGGCGCACTTCAGGATCCTTGAAGCACCTTCGGCGTCAGATGCTGCTGCAAGAAGGTGTCGAGATCGACACCCTTGCCGAACAGATACCCCTGCCCGAGGGGGCAGCCGTGACGGCGCAGCCAATCGTGTTGCGCCTCTGTCTCGATCCCTTCGGCTACAACGCACAGCCCCAGCGCCTGCCCCATGGCGAGAATTGCACGCACGATCTCGTCCGAAGGTTCTTCCGCCGTTTCAAGCCGTTGCACGAAGCTGCGGTCGATTTTCAGCTCGCTCAGACGCAGCTTGTGAAGATAGCTCAGCGAGGAATAGCCGGTGCCGAAATCGTCGGCCGAAAGTTCAAAGCCGCGATCATGCAGCAGGTCGATAACCTCGCGGGCGGGACTGCTCAGATCAACCAGCGCCCCTTCCGTCAACTCGAAGCGTACATCCCTCGCGCCAAGCTGGGCCTGATCCAGATGCGAGAGCAGCTCGAGGCCGAAGCCGGTCTCATGCAGGCTGTCGGGAGACAGGTTGACCGAGATACGCAGCGCATAACCCGCCGCGCGCAGCCGTGCCGTGGCAGCACCTACCATGTCGACCACCATCAGATCAAGCGCCCGCATCAGGCCGGTGCGCTCGGCCACCGGCAGAAAGACGGCGGGACCGATCCCCTGCAAATCCGGCTCAGTGCTGCGCAACAAAGCCTCGGCGCCGACAACCCGGCCCCCTTGCCGCAAATCCACCAGCGGCATGAGGAAGATCTCGAAGGCCCGAGCCTTCAGCGCCCGTTGTAATATCTGCGCGATGCGCGCCTCCTCTGCCTCGCGCTCGCGCAGGGGAGCCGTAAAGCGCACAGTCTGGTTGCGGCCGCGCGCCTTCGCCTCATACATTGCCAGATCGGCGCTCAGCCACAACTCCTCGCTAGAGGTGGCATCCTCGGGATAGACGCTGACGCCCATACTGACACTTATATGAACAACATAGCCCCCGAGGTCGAAGGGCAGCTCGAAAACAGAGGCAAGCCGTGTCAGCACCTCCCGCGTGTCCTCGCCGGGGGCATAGGGGTGCAGGAAGGTGAACTCGTCGCCCGCGACCCGCGCGAGAACCTGCGGCCCCTGCCGGATCCTTTCGAGCCGTGCTGCCACCTTGCGGATCAGCAGGTCTCCGGCATGGTGGCCGAATCGGTCGTTGACCTGCTTGAAATTGTCGATATCCAGAAAGACATGAAGCAAATATCCCCGGTCACGCTGCGCTTTGACGATGGCCGCGGCGAGGGAATCCTCGAACAATTCCCGGTTCGGCAGACCCGAGACCGGGTCATGCAGGGCGGCGTGCATGGCCTCGGCAGCCGCGTTATGCAACAGCGCCTCGTTCGCCAGTTGCGCGGTGATGTCGGTCAGGGTGGCGACCACCTGCAACCCCCCATCGGACATCCGCATCGGCGCCGCAGTGATCGAGATTGACAGGGTCTTGCCATCGTGTCGCCGGATCGAGACCCGACGATCGCGCACGGTGGTTTGGGTCGCAATCACCCTGAAACCGGGAAAATCCTCGGGCACCATCGGCGTACCATCCAGTTCGGTCAACGTCCAGTAATCGTTCACCAGCGGCAACCCGATCAGCTGCTCGGACGTCAGGCCCAAAATCGCGGTCGCCTCCTTGTTGACAAAATAGATGCGCCCCTTGTCGTTAAACGCCACGATGCCCGAGACGGAGGTCTCGACCAGCCGCTTGAGGAAATCGCTTTCTAGGCGCAGTTTCTCGGCCAGTGCCTTGCGGTCGGAGATGTCGATATGCACGCCCGACAACACGCTTGGCGTGCCATCCGAAGCGAAATCGACGGGGCGGCAGCGGCTCAGCACCCAGACCCAGTGCCCGTCCTTGTGCCGCATGCGGATCTCATCGGAGAAGACGTAATCCCCGGCCTTTGACCGGGCCACCCGGTTTTCGTACAGCTTCACCGCGTCTTCGGGATGAACGAGGGTCAGGAAGCTCTCCTCCGTCACCGGCTCCAGTTCCTCGCGGCTGTAGCCCAGCATCTCGGCATATCTGTCATTGATCTGATTTTTTCTCGTGGCGACATTCAACCGCCAGGTGCCGAGCCCGGCGCCAAAGATCACCTCGGCCAGATCCTGCGACGCCTCCTGCTGCCGGGTCAGATCGAAGGCTACCCCGAGGAGCGGTTCCTCGGACGTACCCGCCTCGTTGCGACAATCCGGCACAAGCTTGATCCAGCGACGGGTTCCATCCGGCATGTCGAACCGCAACAGGCTTTCCACGATCTCGGGATGGCCCGGAACGATGCGCTCGAAATGGCGCCGAAACTCGGCCAGGTCGGCCGGATGCAGGTGCGCGGCCATCTCGTCAAAGCCGAACCATCGCCCCTCAGGCAGATTCAATTGACGGGCAAGGCCCCCCGTCACCTGCCACTCGGTGCCGATTTCGGGCGAAACGCGTGCCTGCCAGACCAACCCACCCGCGGCCGTCAGCGCGAGTCGCAGCCGGTCTTCCGCCTTGATCGCCGCCTCGGCCGCCTGCGAGAGTCGTGCCCAAGCCCGGCGCATCAGGAGCCACAGGCCAACGGCAGTAAACAGGATGAAGACCCACCCCTTGGCGGTTTGAAGCTGTTGATAATGCGCGTAGTCGCCCGCCAAGCTGGTCAGAATTCGGTCGCTGAACAGGATGTACCCGGCGCCGAAGATTGCGTAACACAGCGCGAATACGAACGGGCTGAGTGTCAAGCTGCGTTTTATGGCCATCTCGTTCTAAATACCGAATCGTGAAAAAACATAGCTTGCAAAGATTAATATCATCTGACTGGAAAGCCACGAAATGCTATTACATTTCTTAAGAGGCCCCGCGCACAATCATCGCGGAGACGCCGCGGCGTCCGGCGCCGCGCGCGTTACTGCTTCGGCCATGGGACCGGGCAAAGAGACGTTTATCGTGGCCATGGTCGCGATCTCCTTTGCGAGGAACCCGCAGCCCCTGAACGGTAGGAGCTCGGCAACATTCCGGATGAGGCGACAGCCACCGCTTCGGGAACATTCCTTCATGAGGCAATACGTCGGCCAAATTGGTTGTCGCTCATCAGAAACTGCGCCTCCGGACATGCCGAAAGCAGACCCTGCTTCTTCAACTCATGCCGCCAGGCATAGATCTGCTGCCGCGACACATCGTGCCGCTGCGCAACCTGCGTCACCGTCGCGCCGCCCATGCCTACCGATAAAACGATCTCGAGCTTCTCATCGTCGTTCAACCTCCAGCTCTGCCCGCAGATCATCGAGGAAGAGCGGGTTCAACACCTTCAGGATGTTCGGCACCGAGGTGTAGTGCATGCCGAGGACCGAGCGTTCCTCTTCATCCGCGACGGCCTGGATCATGGAGCCGAAGATGTCGGGGTTGATCTGTGTCCAGTCGAGGCTGCCGATATGGGACAGGTAGCGCTGCGCGATCTTGGAAAAGCGCGGCACATCCGTGCTGCCCGAGAAGAGCCCGCCGTTCACGTAGGGAAAGGTGTCGGCCCAACGGGGCAGCTTGGCCTCGGCCCGTTTGGGGATGGGCGTGTTCATCGCCCGGAAAATCTCGCCGATGACTTCGTGCGTGTTCGACCCGTCGCGGTTTGCCATCTAGTCGATGGTGGCGGTGAACAGGTTGTCGCTGACGAAGATGTCGGTGTCTTCGGCGAAGAAGCAGAAGATCAGCCGCGCCATGAAATGGTTCATGTCGTAGCGCTTGTCGGCGCTGCCCCAGTCGGGGTTGTCCTTGATAAGTTCGACATAGAGCCGATTGAGGCGGCTGGTCGCGCGGATGTCGAAGGCTCTTTCGCGGATCTGCTTGACCATGGAGATGTCGGCCAGCTGCAGGAAGAAGCCGGAATGGTCGGGGAAATCGGTGTAGCGGCAGGCGATGGTTTCGCCGGTGGTGATGTCCTCGGCCTCGAGGTCGATGCCGTCGGTGGCGAGGATGAACTTTGCCTTGGCGCGGGTGGTGGCGGGGCTGTCGCGAAGGGCGGTCAGGGTCGCCGCGATGTCGCCCGGCGCGCAGGTGGCAAGGTGGATGTTGTTGGTCTGCAGGACGCCGCCGAGGTCGGATTTGTTCGACGCGCCGGTGCGCAGCCGTTTGATGGTCGTGTCCTTGTTTCCAAAGGCCATGAGGAAGGCATAGGGGAATTCGGCCGCATCAAAGGGCTGCTCGGCAAGTTCGGAAACGGCTTGTTCGATTTCAACGGCGTTCATGCGGCTGTCCAGGGGTTGATCAGGTCGATCTCGCAACCCTCGAAGTCAGGCGTATTGCGCGTGGCGACGGTGGCACCACGGGTTTGGGCAATGGAGGCGATCTGGCAATCGGCCTGGGCGATCGGTCGCCCGGCGGCGCGACGTGCGGCGGCGATGGTGGCATAGGACTGCGCGGCGTCGCTGTCGAAGGGCAGGATGCGACCGGCGAGGTCCTCGCGCAGGATACGGTCCACGGCGTCAACCAGCGCGGCGCGGCGCTTGCCGTTCCCCATGATCGCGAGGCCGTAGCGCAGCTCTGCCTCCGATATCGAGGTCAGGTAGACGTTGAGCCCGTCCTGAGCGGACAGCCAGTGTTCGACCTTGGGCTCCGGAGCCGGGCGCAACAGCTCCGAGATGACATTCTTATCGAGGATGATCATGCGTCAGGCCTGGTCGAACGCGGGCGGTTCACGCATGGCTTCACGCTGCGGAAGGTTGAGATCAACGCCACCCAGAGGCGCGACCCGTGCACGGATGGCCGCGGCAAGATCGTGGGATGGCTTCGCTTCGCCGACGACATGGCGCAAGATCTCGCGCGCCTCTTCCTCCATCGAGCGGCCATGCTCGGCTGCGCGTATGCGAAGGCGGCGCTTCACGTCATCGTCAAGGTTCCGGATGGTAATGCTTGCCATGATATCCTCCTGAGAAGAGTGTAATCATCGCAATCAATGCGATCAAGACTAATCGCCTGAGTGCAGAGCCTCATAGCCCCGCCGCTTCTTCACCGCTGCGAGCTTCATCAAAGCGGTGATGGCCTTGCCTTCATCTGGGTGGGTCTCGACCATCATCTGCCCCCGAAAGCCGATCCGGCCCCACTCGCGTACGAGGCTGGCGCGACCGAAGAGGTCGCGTTGCACACTCAGCCGATAGAAGCGACGCATGTTGCACGCCGGATCGATCCGGCGCATCTGCACGTCGGTCGGGAAGACATGGAGCTGGATCGGGCTGTGGTACATGTAGTGATCGGGTAAGGTTTTTGCCACAATATCAGGTGGAAGTCTGCGCTTCCACCTCGATTTCCCCGCGAAGGGGAAAAGGGGGCTCACGCCCCCTTCTCGAACTTCATGACCGGGATGCCGAGCTTCTTGGCCTTGTCGGCGAGGTTCTCCTGGATTCCATTGCCCGGGAAGACGAGGACGCCCACAGGCAGCACGTCCAGCATGGCATCGTTGCGCTTGAAGGGGGCAGCCTTGGCATGCTTGGTCCAGTCGGGCTTGAAGGCCACCTGCGTCACGCCCCGGGACTCGGCCCATTTGGCGGCGATGAGTTCGGCACCCTTGGGGCTTCCCCCGTGCAGAAGGACCATGTCGGGATGTTTGGTGCGGACCTGATCGAGCTTGCCCCAGATCAGGCGGTGATCGTTGAAGTCGGTCCCACCGGTGAGGGCGACCTTGGGGCCTGCGGGCAGCATCACCTCGGTTTCCGCGCGGCGCTTGGCGGCCAAGAAGTCGCGGCTGTCGATCAGCGCTGCGGTCATGTGCTGGCGGTTCACCATCGAGCCGGTGCGGGGGCGCCAGGTCGATCCCGTGTGATGGACGAACTCGGTCGCTGCGTGATCGCGCATCATGTCCATGCAGTTCCGCCGTTCGATCAACGTCAGGCCTTCGGCCGTCAGGCGCTCTAGTTCGACGGATTTCACCTCGGAGCCGTCCTGCTCGCGTTGGAGGCGGCGCTGCGCCTGTTCATTTTCATCGAGCGACCGCTCGATCCGGGCCGTCGCGCGGTGGAAGAGGTTGACCTGGCCCCAGAGCACCTCTTCGAGGTCGGGTTCCATGCGGGTGTCTTCCAGGGTCGCGACGAGGGCATCGAAGATGTCGGCGACGGCGACCGCGAGGCGCTGACCGTCGGGCATCGGGCGCGGATCGGGCTCGTCAAAGGGGCGGTAGCCATAGAGCTGCAGCTCGTCGAGCGCATGGGCGGTCTGGGATGCGGTGTGGGCGGGTTCATACGCGTCGTCGTGGGTGTGGATCGTCATCGGTTTCTTGCCTCCGGGCCTCAACTCGTCCGCGCGTCATCCCGCGCGGCCTTCATGGGCTGCGGATGCCGTCGCGGGGGACGCCCCTTCACCCCCTTTCGGGGCCGGAACGCATGTGGAGGAGGACGGGGGGCGGCTGATTTGCCTCGCGATGCAAAGGCGGGGCTCGTCCCCGTCGGCGGAAATCAGTCGCCCCCCGTCCTTGAAGGGGCGGCACCTTTGACGGCCGCCTGCCCATCTCTTGAAGGCCGTGTGGGTGACGGGTGGATGAGATTGCCCGGGAAGAGGCAAAGCGACGATCCACAGCCACGATAGAAATCCGTGACCACCGCCCCGCACTCCCGGGCCGCCCCTTGCGCGACGTAACTCAGCCCAACAGGCGATGCCGATCCTCGGGCCCGATCTGACCTGCCAGATGCTGGCGCAGCGCCTCTTTGCCGTTCGCCCGGAGATCATCGTTGAAATCCCCGAGCCGTGGTTCCAGCACCCGCACGGCAATCCCGGCCTCAAGGGCTCTGGCGTTCAACCTCTCCGCCGCGCGCTGCCCGGCCGGATCGCGGTCGATGGCGATGTAGAGGCGCTGCACCCCCTCCGGCAGCAGGACGGCCCCGAGGTGACCGGACGAGAGCGCAGCCCAGACGGGAAGGCCGGGCACTGCCTCAACCAGGGACAGCATGGTCTCGATGCCCTCGCCAACAACGAGGATGTCGTCATGTGGGGTGAGCCTGACGGCATTGCCCAGGAGGTGACCCATGGCACGCCGCTGCGTCTCGACATCTGCTTTCCCCTGTCCGTCCGGCGCCAGCCAGGTGCGGTGCACGCCCTGCAAGACCCCTGCCCCATCGGTGACCGCCGCGATCAGCGCCGGTCTGGGGACGCTTCGGGTCTGGCCCTCATCCCGATGCCAGCACTTCGGGTGGAAGCGCAGGGCGCTCATGGTGCCACCTTGGGTGACGCCCCGCGAACGGAGGTAGATGTCAGCAAGCGTGCCTGCGATCAGGACCGAAGCCGCAAAGAGGCGCGCCGCTGCCGCTGGCGTGCCACCGGGGGCCTTGGACTTCTTCGGCACTGGCACGTCCGGGAGGACCGGCTGCGGACGACCGAGATGCGCCCGGGCCTCGGCCAGAAGGTCGGGAAAGCGGGAGATGCCGGTCCGCTCGCGGATGATGTCGAGAAGATCGCCATGCTCTCCCGTGGCGGCGTCGGCGAACTTGCCGGCAGCACCCGGCCCTGATGCAGGCCCGGTCAGCCGCACGAAGAGCGACCGTCCAGGGTTGTTCTGCAGATCGCCAACGATCCAGTAGGACCCTTCCCGCCGTCCGGCGGGAAGGTAGGCGCGACACACGCCCTCGGCATTCTCCGCCAGAGCGCGGATTACATCTTCGGTCTCAGAATACATGGCTCAACACCCTCCGCGTTCATGTAGTCCCGTCACAGGACAACGTGCAAGCAGGCGATCCAGCACAGCGATGCCGGTAGGGTCGGTCGGACAGAACAGCCGCAGCTTCCAGCTGATGATCTCCGAGAAGAAGCCATCGGCCTTGAGCCGGTCTTTGGCGGCCTCGGTGAAGCCGGACAGCTCGATCCGGTTGACGCCCATGACGCGGGACCGGTGGAGTTCCATCCCTTCAGCCAACCGCACGACCGTCTTGCCCTCAAGAACAAGGGCATGGACCTGCGCTGCACTGAGCTTCGGCGCGTCATCTGCCAGCGTGGTCGCGACCCAGGCGGGCGAGACGCGGCGGCCGATGAGGCGCTGGCCGTCGTCGGTCTGCAGCCGGTAGACCCGGGTTTCATCCTGCGGGAGCTGCTTCCAGATCGGCAGCAGCAGCCCCGACACGATATGCAGCGTGGACTCGCTGAACTCCGGCACCTCGGCCAGTTCCGCGGTCCAGGCGGCATCGAACGCCGCGCGGTCGGCCTCCAGCCAATGCGTGTCCTCCATGATCCTGGCCGGAACCGTGCTGGCCTCGGTGGGTCGGATCAGGCGCAGGCGAGGTTCAATGGTGCCGTCGTCCAGCATCAGGCTGGTGGCGGGAACCTGCACCGCGGCCCGGCCGGAGCGGCTGTTGACCAGCAGGCGCGCCTTCGGATCGTCGAGCCAGTCGAGCGCATCGGCGAGCGAGGTCGGCGTGTTGCGCCGCTTCTCCGCGATGGTCAGCAGCTGGGTTTCGGCGCCGGAGCCGGGATGGGTATAGATCACCCGGGCGTCGGTGATGCGGAAGCTCTCGGCGCGCAGCGTCTCGAGCCCGAGGTCATAGGCCCCGGCGGCGATGGCCCCCTCGATCCGCGCATCGAGCAGTTCCTCGAAGGCCGAGAAGAGCACGGCCTGCATGTCGATCGTCAGCGCCAGCAGGCGATTGAGGAAGGTCGTGATCGGCGGCAGGTCGTCCTTCAGACCAGTGTCGTCGGTCAGGCTGAGCCCCGTCGCATCCTCGAAGGCCGCAAGCGAGCAGCCCGCCACATCGCCGCGATAGAGGCGGCGGTAGAGCTGGCGCAGGGCATCGCGGGCATAGGGGGACTCGAGGTTGTCCTCCGGGCGGAAGAGACCCTGACCCCCGGTCTGACGCTGGCCGCGCGTGATCGCGCCGAGCGTGTCGAGGCGGCGCGCGATGGTCGAGAGGAAACGCTTCTCCGCCTTCACATCGGTGGCCACGGGACGGAAGAGCGGCGGCTGCGCCTGGTTGGTGCGGTTGGTACGCCCGAGGCCTTGAATGGCCGCGTCGGCCTTCCACCCGGGCTCCAGAAGGTAGTGGACGCGCAGGCGCTGGTTCCTCGACCCGAGATCGGCGTGATAGCTGCGCCCCGTCCCCCCGGCATCCGAGAAGACCAGGATGCGCTTCTGGTCGTCCATGAAGGCGGCGGTTTCCGCGAGGTTGGCAGACCCCGCGCGGCTTTCCACGACGAGGCGCGCCGCAGGACCCTCGCCCTTTCGTACGATGCGGCGCGACCGGCCTGTGACCTCGGCCACGAGATCGGTGCCGAAGCGCTGGACAATCTGATCCAGCGACCCGGCCACGGGCGGAAGTGATGCCAGCTTCTCGATCAGCGCGTCCCGCCTGCGGGCGGCTTCGCGGCATTCGATGGGCTGGCCGCCACGGACCACGGGTCGGGACGAGAGATTGCCCTCGCTATCGGTGAAGGGCTCGTAGAGCTGCACCGGGAAGGAATGGGCGAGGTAATCTAGGACATATTCCCGAGGCGTGATGTCGACGCGGATGTCGTTCCACTCTTCGGTCGGGATTTCCGACAGGCGGCGTTCCATCAGCGCCTCGCCGGTGGAGACGATCTGGATGACGGAGGCGTGACCCGCTGCGAGATCAGCTTCGATGGCGGCGATCAGCGTAGGGGTTTTCATGCTGGTCAGCAGATGGCCGAAGAAGCGCTGCTTGGCGGATTCGAAAGCCGAGCGTGCGGCAGACTTGGCCTGGCGGTTCAGCGTGCCGCTGTCGCCCGTGATGTTCGCGGCCTCCATGGCGGCGGCGAGGTTGTTGTGGATGATGGCGAAGGCCTCGGCATAGGCATCGTAGATGCCACGCTGCGCGGGGGTCAGCGCATGTTCCAGCATCTCGTATTCGACGCCGTCATAGGACAGCGACCGGGCAGTGTAGAGGCCAAGGGACCGCAGGTCGCGGGCCAGAACCTCCATCGCGGCGACACCCCCCGCCTCGATGGCCTGTACGAATTCCGCCCGCGTTGCGAACGGAAAGTCCTCCCCGCCCCAAAGCCCGAGGCGCTGAGCATAGGCGAGGTTGTGGACCGTCGTCGCCCCCGTGGCAGAGACATAGACCACGCGGGCATTGGGCAGCTTGTGCTGCAGTCGCAGGCCCGCCCTGCCTTGCTGCGAGGCTTCCGTGTCGCCGCGCTCGCCCTTCGACCCGGCGGCATTCGCCATGGCATGGCTTTCATCGAACAGGATCACCCCGTCGAAATCCGCCCCCAGCCAGTCGACGATCTGATCGACGCGGGATTTCTTGGCGCCGCGTTCCTCCGAGCGCAGCGTGGCATAGGTGGTGAAGAGGATGCCTTCGGTCAGCGGGATGTCGCGGCCTTGCGCGAAGCGCGAGAGCGGCGTGACCAGCAGCCGCTCCTGGCCAAGGGCCGACCAGTCGCGCTGCGCATCTTCCAGCAGCTTGTCGCTTTTCGAGATCCACAGCGCCTTGCGGCGGCCCTGGCACCAGTTGTCGAGCAGGATCCCGGCCGACTGCCGGCCCTTGCCCGCCCCGGTGCCGTCGCCAAGGAAAAACCCACGACGGAAGCGGACAGCGTCAGCGGCATCCTCCGGTGCGGCCGAGACCATGTCGCCGGTTTCATCGACAGACCACGACCCCGCGAGATAGGCGCCATGCGCTTCGCCCGCATAGATGACCGTCTCCAGTTGGGCATCAGACAGCAGGCCGTCGCGCAGGACGGCGGAGGGCAGCTTGGGGTGGTAGGTCGGTTTCGGGGGCGCGACCGAGGCCATGGCGGCCGACTGCACCAGCTTGGTCGGGTGTGGTGCCGCGCCGGGGATGTGGATGGCCTGCAGACTGAAGTTCTCATAAATGGCATCCGAAAGGCGCGCGCTGGCACTGGCCTCGGTTGCATCCCGCAGGCTGTAGGTGAGGTCCGCGGCCTCGATCTGCGCGCCAGTGGTGGTGGGTGTTGCTGGCGCAGCGCGCGATGTGCTGATGGCCGTGCGCGTGGTACGGGCAGGATTTCCCGGGAAGGGGGAAGAGCGGCCCGGCCCTACTGGGTCAGCAGGCTCCAACTCGAGGCGCGGGGGGATATGGGTGGTGATCAGCGACAGAAGGCTGGCCACATCCGGCGATATCGGGCGCGCCAGATCGGCGGCGATGCCGCCCGCCTCTCCACCGCGGCATTTGTCAAAGACCGAGATACGGGTTTCAAAGCTGGTGCCATGTTTGGCAAAGGCGGTGCCGGACACAGCACCGGTGAAGATCAGATGAGCAGACTCGGTCAGGCGGGCGAAACCGTCCGCCCAGGCGGGCGCATCGGGCGCGAAGCCGGCTCCGGTGATGGCGACGAGCCGCCCGCCAGGAGCGAGCCGCGCAAGCGCCGAGCGCAGATGCCGGGCCGTCGCCTCGGTCGTCCGACCATCGACATTGGCCAGAGCCGAGAAGGGCGGGTTCATCAGGATAACGCTCGGGCGAAAGCCCGCGTCCAGATGATCATCGATCTGCGCGGCGTCGAACGTGGACACGGGACGCCCCGGAAAGAGGAGGCGCAGAAGATCGGCGCGGGTATCGGCCAGCTCGTTCAGCGCGAGACCGCCACCTGCGATCTCGCCGAGGATCGCCAGAAGTCCGGTCCCGGCCGAGGGTTCGAGGACGAGGTCTCGGGGCGTGATCTGCGCCCCGGCGAGGGCCGCGAGACCCATGGGCAGCGGTGTGCTGAATTGCTGGAACCGCTCCATCTCCTCCGAGCGCCGCGTATGCGTGGGCAACAGGCCCGCGACCTTGGTAAGGATCGGCAGCAGGGCAGCGGGCGAGCCCGCCCGGGCGAGCAGCGCGCGGCCGAACTTCCGCAGGAAGAGGACCAGCGCCACCTCGCCCGCCTCATAGGCAAGCTTCCAGTCCCACGCGCCATCGGCATCGGAGCCGCAAAAGGCGCGCTCCATCTCAAGCCGCAGGCGCACCGCGTCGATCTGGAACCCCTGTGCCAGATCGGGCTGCAGCGCTTCGGCGACAGCGAGGATCGCGGACGCGGGATCGCGAGATGGAACAGGAACGGGAGGCGCAACAGGGGCGAGATAGGTCATGGGGAAACTCCGGAATGAGGGACAGGATCAGGATCGGGCACCCTCTCTCGGGCACCCTCAGGCCTGATCTTTCCCCGCCCCCCTTTTCCTCTCGAACCGGCGCAACCCGGACGCTTGGCTTGATTATGTTCCCCTTATGTTCTATATTGAAGCCCAAGCCAGAAAGGGAGTTTCCCGATGGACAGCACCACGCACGCCCTGCCCGCAACACCCAAGCAGATCGCCTATGCGCGGTCTCTCGCCCTGCGCAACCAGACCCTCCTGCCGTGGGAGGTGCAGCAGGACCGCCGGTCCCTGAGTGCCTGGATCGAGGCACAGGCCCGGCTGAAACCAGTATCCGACATGGACCGGCTGCCCACGTCCAAGCAGGTGGCCTTCGCAGAGAAACTCGCCCGGATCAAACGGCGCGCCGTGCCGGATGAGTGCTTCCGCAACAAGGGGCTCATGTCGAAGTGGATCGACGGGAACAAGTAACGGGAATCTTCCGAAAAGATGGTCAGTCAGGCTTGAACGCTGCATTGGCCTTGCGCGCGATGTCCGCGCAGCGGTCCATCAAGTCGCCAAAGGGCTCTGGTGTTGATGCAAGCAGGCCGTCCTCGACCATCCGGCGATAATCGTCGGCGAGAGCCTTGAGAGCATCGCCGCCCGGGACCAGTTGTAGATGCCCAGAGGTTGCGGCGCCGTAATCGATCCATGTGGCATCCGCTGCCTTCTCTGCAAAGAACATCGCCTTGTGCTTTGCGACAGCGGTCCCAAGTGCGCGATCTTCGATGGCCGCAGCGGCGATGCCCGCTGCGTCCAACCGGGCGACATCATGCCAGTGTCTGGAAAAGCGATCCCCTCGCATACGGCTCTGCAAACAGAACACGTGGATCGCCGTTGCCTTTTCCCAGAAGGTCCGTTCTGCATGCATCACGCGCGGGCGAGCAGTCGGAAACTCAAGGCCGTCAACGGCCCCCGCTGCGTCACAGACAATGTCTCGCGCTGATGCCGGCTCTCCGGTAGAACGCGCGCCAAATTCCAGCATCACGCTCGGAGAAACGTATCCCGTGCCTTGGGCGAGGTGCGGGTAGTCGATGAACAGCTTGTCGCCGTCAATCCGAAGGCCGGCATCGATCCCGTCCCGATCAATCGCCTGCTGCAGGATCGGCTGGATGGTCCCGGCCACCCATTCTGGCAAAGCCTGTCGGACACGCTTCGACCAGCGCCGCTCTTCGCTGGATGTGGCGGGCATGGCATCTTCACGGCCCTCGAGCAAATCCGGGATCAGCGCCCGGATATCAAATGTCAGATCCACATCCTCGGAAAACCGGTCAATGACCTGGTAGGCCTTCGACAGAGAGGTGCCACCCTTGAAGACGAGGTTTGTGCCGACGGGCGATCCAAACAGTTGCTGGATCGCCCAGACCACCCAGACGTCCTTTTCGAGGAGGTGGGCTGGCCGACCAAGCCGATCGGCTGCGACGCCAAGAGCATCCAGTCGGTCTTTGGCGGTGAGGCGCAGGAATGCCTCAGCCATGAACCATCTCTCCAACCAATCGTGCCAGCCAAGTCGGGAACTGCGGCGCGGCGGACACGAGTTCGGTCTTTGCCGTGTCCGTGAGCTTGGATCGCAGAAAGGGGAGAGCCTTGGGGGCCTCATCCGGCCCGAGCCAGGCCAGCGCACGGACGGCCTGGCCCGAGGTCTTGCTCCCAAGGGCCAACTGCCAGCGCGGCGCATGACGCAGTTCGACTGCTTGCCGGCCAAGGTTCAGCACACGGCTTCGCCCCGAGGTGAGGTAAACCGACTTGACCGGCACCTGCGTGGTCAGGCCCAGAGCGTTTGCCGCGGCAGCGCCGCTCGGCACGATCGTCTCGCCCCGCTGCACAGCGAGCGCTTCAATCGCCTGTTCAGCGGACGGACTGCGCGGACCAAAGCGTGTCTGGACTGGGCGCATGTAGATGCCGCGTCCTGCACGGATCAGCTCGCCGCGCGCGGCCAGACGCGACAGCGTCTGATCGACCGCCGCGCGCGAGCCGAGGTGCAGGAGCCCCTTCGCTGCCAAGGGCACCCCCTCCGGCAACGCCGTAGCGACATTCATAATGCTCTCGGCCATGCGCTCCATGATCGCTCCTTTGTCAGAAATATACGCAGATTTCTGACAGTTTTCAACCGTGCGCTCTCACCCGAACCGCCGCCCGGCTTCCGTGAACGAATACTCGTTGACGATGATCCCTTCCTCGATGGCCTCATCCGAGGTGAGGTGGTCGTATTCGGCCTCAAGCTGGCGGTATAGCCAGCGGGCCAGATCACGCAGCGCCTCGGTCACGATCTCCTCCGCATCCTCGGTCGGCGGCTGCCAGGTCGGGCTGTCGCGCGTGACGTCGATCGACATGGTGTATTCGTGGTAGTAGCGCCCGCGGTGGCTGACCTCGGCAGCGAGCTGGTAGAAGTTCCGGCGCTGGATGGCCAGCAGCCGGTCCGCGATGCCATGCAGCGTCGCATCCGTCGGGGCGTAGTCCCGGATGCGCGCGGCCGCGCCCTTGGCGTGGGACCAGTAGCCCTCGAAGCAGGCCCCGTCGCCCTGGCTCCAGAACCCGGAGAACCAGATGCAGGATCTGGCCCGCGTCCCGCCGCCCATCAGGCGGACGGGTGTGGTTTTCAGGCGGATACCGAGGATCTCGCAGACCCGCTCGAAATCCTCGTAGACCGCGTCCCACCAATCGTCACGGGGCCCGAGCTCGCGATACCAGCTGCGCGCCTTTTCCTTGGCCGCCTCCGAGAGTTCGGGGAACTGGTAGACGGTGGTGCAGATCACCTCAGGCATCGGTGTCCTCCCCGTTCAGCGCGGCGGCGAGCCATTCCTGGCTGCTGGTCCAGCCGATGGATTTGCGGGCACCGAGATCGATGGCATGCGCGCCACCGCCGAAGGCGTCGAGGCGAGGCCGCGAACAGGTCAGCGCATACTGAAACCCCCCAGAGACCGGTAAGGTCGAGTTCTTCTGCCAGGCGCAGCACGAAGCGGATGACAGCTTCGACATCGCCGTGCTCGTCGTCATGGATCCAGAGGCTGCTGCCCTCGGGCACGTCCTGACGCACGAGGTTGAAGCCCGCGACCTCCGGGTCTTCGGCGTCCTGATCGGCTTCGCGCAAGCTCTGGAACAGCGCGAGCGCGCGGGCAGCCTTGTCGGGGGTGCCGACATCGAGCAGGCACGAGAAATGGGTGAAGTAATCCGCCATGGGGACCTCCTGGATGGGGAAGACCCGGCCGAGCGGCCGGGCGCTGGGTTGGGATGAAAGGGTGGCTGGCGGAGATCAGGCGTTTGGCTCGTCGCCCGCCGCCTGTCGCGCGGCATGCGCGCAGAGCATCTGCCGGTAGAAGCGCTTGCGCGCCGTGCGAAAGCCGCGAACGGCGCGCGTGTCGGGGTGCAGCGCCCGGACTGCCGCGCGCAGGACGGCGTAGGGCGACACCTCCGCTGGCAGGCCGAGGCGCTGATAGGCCGGGTCAATCATCTCAGGCGACCTCGACCACGGGTGAAGCGAGATGCGGATCGACCAGCGCTTCGATCCGCTCGGACCGGCCCATCCAGGGCTCGGGCCGGATGGCCTTCACCCAGTCGGCGAAGCTCGGGATGAAGCCGAGGTCTTCCTTCACATGCTGCTCGCCGACCCAGCGGGTCGGGATAATGCGCCCAGTCGAGAGGGTGAGCGTCGGACCGAAAATCGTCTCGGCCATGAAGATGCCCTCGGCATGGTGGCGGAGCGCGCGGTGCCGGAAGTCGGCCGTGATCTCCTTGCTGGCATCGAACCAGGCATGCACCGCGATGAAATCGTCGACCGTGCCGCCCCATTTCTTCACCGAGGACAGGGCGTGGTGATAGGGATGTGCCATCGCCGCCCCCTCAGAAATCATGGGTGTAGAGTTCGGACGAGGTGAAGCGCTCGTTGAACTCGAGGTGGATGCAGCGGGCCGCGGCGTCGAAGCAGAACTCGCCGTAAGCGCCGTCGTTGTTTTCCCAGCCGCCATGGGTGTCGGAGAGGAAGTCGTAGGCGAGCTGCTCGACGACATCCTCCAGCGAGAGCTGCCGCATCTCGACCTCGGGGTCGTCCCAAGTCAGCGCCGCATATTCGATTTCGGCCGCGGGGAAGTCGATGGCGGTCTCGCCGGACCAGGCACCGATGCTTTCGATCTGGCCGCTGTCCCCGGCACCGTCGAAGGTCACGGTGACATGGGTGATGCCGGCGGCCATGAGGCCGTCGAAGAGGCGGTCCTTGTTGCCGGGGCGCAGGGCGTCGATCCGGGCGGCGCGCTCGACGTGCGCCGCGAAGATCTGCGCCATGTCGACGGTCGAGGGTGCCATCGGCGGCGCGAGGGTGGGTTCAGTCAGGGTCATCGGGTGTCTCCGGCAAAGGGAAGGATCGGAGCCGGTCCGGACGATCTCTCTCCCCCGGGCAAGCTCCAAATCCCCCCTGCCCGTCTCTGCCTCTCCGGCGTCACGCCGCGACCTGGAGCGCCCGGGCGGCGAAGGCGCGCCAGAGCGGATCGACCAGCCGCGCATCCAGAAGATCGGCACGGTGGCGCAGCCGCTGCGCCAGATCGGGCTCATCCCAGTCGGCCGCGCGGCCCGCCTGCGCACGCAGCTGAATCGCCTCGGTCACGACGCAGCGCGCCTCGGCCGCGCTCGTCACTGGGTAGCACCACGCGACGGACCCGTCGCTGGCGGCCCCGGCCAGCACGAGGCGCTCGTCGCGGTCGAAGATCGCCAGAAGCTGGGGCGCGGCATCCGTGGCCATCCCCTCGGCGTGGTCGATCGCACCCTGCATGGCTTCGGCGAGCGTCGGGAAGCGGGCGAGGACCAGCGGGGCGGCGCGGCCCGACATCAGATCGGCCGGTGCGCGGCGCGACAGGGTCAGGGCGAAAGGGTGACTGGGGTCGGTGTCGCCAGACGGAAAACCCGGCGGGACGCCCCGCACGCCGGTGGTCGGGTGGATAGGCAGGGACAAGTCGAACATGGGGAAACCTCCGACGGCGCGGGAAGCCTCTCTGCCCGCCTCATCCGTCAAAGACCAAACCGCCGCCCTCTTCCTCGAAGGGGCGACGGAGGCAGGTCTGATGAACCCTCAGAACTTGCCCAGGACCCGCAGGCTCAGCTCCGTCCCCGCACCGACGATGATGTGGTCATGCAGCGTCAGACCGAGATACTTGCAGCCCTTCCGAATCTGCCTGGTCATGCTGAGATCGGCCTCCGACGGCGTCGGATCGCCCGAGGGGTGGTTGTGGATCAGGATCAGGGCGCTGGCGTTCAGCATCAGCGCCCGCTTGATCGCCTCGCGCGGATAGACCGGGACATGGTCAACCGTGCCGGTCGAGAGAAGCTCATCGGAAATGACACTGTTCTTGCGGTCGAGGTAGAGGACGTGGAAGCGCTCGATGGGCCCGCGGACGGTCAGTGCGCAATAGTCCATCAGCGCCTGCCAGCTGCCGATGACCGCGTTCTGGCTGAGGTATCGGCCGAGGATGTCACGGGCCTCAAGGATGACGGTTTCTTCCTGGGGGGTCATAGGGGTCTCGCTGACTTGCACACACCAAGGCCCCCTGCCCTCTCGGGGCGGGGCCAGCGGCATGCATTTGGAAGGGGAAAGCGCGACCGCCGCGCATGCGGGCGGTCGCTGTGGCGGGGTCCGCGTCAGCCGACCCGGTCGAGGAGCTTCTTGGCGCGCCCTTCCATGTCGAGGCGGGCATCCTGCTGGGTCTTGTCGCGCGCAAGCCGCGTGATGCCCTGCACGAAATCGAAGATGCTTTCGGGCGGGCGGCCCTCTTCCATCAGCACCTTCTCGATGATCTTGCCGGATTCGGCCTTCGAGAAGCCACGTTTACGCAGAAAGTCATCCCGGTCCTCGTCCGTCCGCGCGACGATCTGTTGCCGCGCCGCCTTGATGCCGTTCACGAAGCCCTGCGGCGAGGAATTGGCGAACCGTGTCAGCGCCGGGGCGGCCTCATGGGCGAAGCGGGAGGCGGCGTATTTCGAGTGGCGGATCTTGATCTCCTGAAAATCCTCGACGCCCCATAGGTTACGGTTCTGGCACACCGCCCGCAGGTAGAAGCTCGCCATGCCGAGGGTCTTGGCCCCCACCTCGGAGTTCCAGCAGTAGAAGCCCCGGAAGTAGAGATCGGGGGAACCGTCAGGCAGGCGGCCCGCCTCGATCGGGTTTTGATCGTCGACCAGGAACAGGAAGACATCCCGGTCCGACGCATAGAGCGTGGTCGTGTCGCGGCTGATCTCGACATCGGGGTTGTAGACGCCGGTCGACCAGTCGAGCACGCCCGGCACCTTCCAGCGCGTGTCGCCGGTGCCATTGCCCGCGATGCGCTGCACCGCCTCGACCAGTTCGTGGTCGTGGATACGGCCGTAGTCGGGGCCGGTCACTGCGCGCAGTTCGGTGCGGCCATCTTCGGTTTCGAAAGTCTTCACTTGCTCTGCGCGGTGGTTGGTCAGACCGTATTGCAGGTTGATCCCCGCCAGCGGCGCGGGCAACTGCCGCAGGTACGAGGCCGGGGCGCCGACGATGCTGGCAAGCTGGCCGAAGGCCCAGTGCGTGGGCGCGACCGGCTCCGGCGCCTTCGGCAGGACAAGGTGCAGTCGTTCGGCGCTCTCGCGCGTCGCCTCGACGCGGATGTCGGCCGTCTGCACCACACGGCTGCGGCTGCGCTCGGACCGAGCCTTCACGTTGGCCCAGAGATCATCGAGCGAAAGATACCGCTCGTCATCGGGCCGGTTGAACCATTCCGACGACACCCGCCCGTTCCGCTCACCCCGGCTCACATCCACTTTCCAGCCGCCAGTCCGCACCGGCTGATCCGGATCCAAAATGTCAACAACGCCCATCGGTTATCTCCCGTGACAGGCGCCGGGAGCCACTCTCCCAGCCCTCAACCCGTCACGAAAGCGACCAGCCCCCCTCTGACTCTCGGCACGCTGATGCGCAGGCCGTCATCGCAGGCCGGGCCTCCGGCTGGGACTTGGGCACCGTCAAGCCGTCAGGCGCCTCGGGTTTTCGGGGCGGCTCCCGGCTCGGCCACTGCGTCGAGAAAGGCCGTATCGAGCACCGGGTTGTCCCATTTATTCGACGCGGTCATCCAGCGCTCCAGATGGTCCCGGAAGCTCGGGTCGTCCCGCCTCATGTGGAAAGTGAACAGCCGGTTGACGATCTCCCGCATCAAGTCCGCCATCTGCGCATCATCGACATGCGAAACCTCGCGCCACGGAATGGTCTGGCCCGTCGCGTCTATCACCCTGACGTCCGAGTAATCACCAGTCAGCGTCACCGGCTGCATGCCGGCATGCAAATCCTCCAGCCGCGTGTTGCGGATGCAGATCATCGCCATGATCTTCGAGAGATTGGCCGCGATGCGCTCTTCGTCCTCGACCTTCATGCGCAAGTCCTCTCGATGATCGGCCCCCGCGGGTGAGAGATGGTATTCAACGATCTTCGGCTCTGGTATTCTGCTCCCGCTTGCGGGCAAGAAATGCCTCCACATCCAGACGCGCACCCGGACCGCTTGCGAGACCTTCATCGACAAGCCGCTGCAACTCGGAAATGGCCTGCTGGCGGTCCTGATCGCAGCGGATCTGGTCGCGCACATAATCGCTGGCATTGCTGTAGCGCCCGTCCTGAGTCTGAGCCTCGACCCAAGCCTTCATGGGACCGGGCAAAGAGACGTTCATCGTGGCCATCGTCGCGATCTCCTTTGCGAGGAAGTTGGCACAGATTAGCGATGTTTTTCAAACTATGCCGGTGCCGCGCTGCGCGGCTTGCCGTCAGCACGCGCCGAACCCGGCGGGTTACCCCGCCGGGCCCGAGGGGGAGGCCCCGTTCCTCAGAACGGGATCTCGTCGTCGCGGTCGACCAGCTCGGGGTTTTCGTTCTCGGCCGATTTCGGGCGGCTCAGGAAGTCGACCTTCTCGGCGATGATCTCGCAGCCGTAGCGGTCGTTGCCCATGCTGTCGATCCACTTGGTGTAGTGGATGCGGCCGTGGACGAGGACCTTCATGCCCTTTTCGCAATGCTCCGCGACCGTCTTGCCGAGACCGTTGAAGCAGGTGATGCGGTGCCATTCCGTGTCCATGATCCGGTAGCCGTTCTCGTCGCGCAGGACGCGACCTTCCGAAAGGCGGGGGCGCGAGGTGGCGAGGCTGAAGTTGGTGATGCGGGTAGCCCCCTGGGTGGTGCGGACTTCGGGTTTCTGGCCAATGTTGCCGGCGAGGATGACGATGTTCTGCATGGGTCAAGCTCCTGTGTGTCCTGTCTTCGGGACCGTCCCGTCGACAAGACCCGGAAAAAGCCCGTCGGTTGACGCGTGCACGGCGGACGGCACGGACGCCGGAAACCCCCAGAGGACCGGGTTGGTGCGGGCAGGACGCCGGAGGCGGCCAACACGGCCCGGACTGACGCGGGGTTGCGCGCGAGAGACCGAACGGGATTAGGGGATTGTCAGTCGACGGGATGGCCCAGGAGACAGAGATGCGCGGGAGCCCATGGCAGAACTTGTACCCTGCCGATCGGGACAGTCTGACCCCAGTCCAGCACCTGCATGGCGGCGAAAACAGCTATCACAAGCCTCCGCCACCCCTGCCCTTGCCTTCCGGGAATTGCGGCACTCTGCCGCGACAGACTATCAATAACGGGACATTCAGGACACGGAGCGCATCTATGGCTGATTACGATCTCGAGGCACTGTCGCTCAGCGAACTGAAGAAAATGCAGGGGGACGTCGCCAAGGCGATCTCCACATTCGAGGACCGGCAGAAGGCGGAAGCCCGCGCCAAGGTGGAAGCTCTCGCCCGGGATCTGGGCTACTCCCTGGCCGAACTTGTCGGCACCGAGACGAAAATCACCCGTGCTCCGGCAGCGGCGAAATACCGGCACCCTGAGAACCCGGCACTCACCTGGTCCGGCCGGGGGCGCAAACCGCAGTGGTTCGTGGAGGCGTTGGAGGCAGGGAAGTCCGCGAGCGACCTAGCCATCAGTTGAAGGCTTGGCCGTCATCATGCGGGGCAAGCGCATTTGGGCATGTCGACCCGTTCACTTGACTGGTGTTTCGATTAGCCTCAGCAAGGTTGCCTCCACGTCGTCCAGCAGGCCCGCCCAGCTGTCCTTGTCGTCGATGCCGTTGATGCGCATCAGGAACAGGCCCTCGACCGCCAGAAAGGCCACGCGGGCGGCGCGGGCCTCCGGCCCATCGCCTGACAGGCGGGCGAAGACGCCGCGATACCAGGCGCGGGTCTCGCGCAGGTTGGCCGGATCCTCCAGATAGCTGACCAGCAGGGCCGCCATCTTGGCATCCAGCGCCTGCTGCGAGGCACGAGTCGCCGCGATGTAGCGATCGACGAAGAGCACTGGATCCTCGGGTGGCGGATCGCCCAGCAGCGCGTCGAACTGCGCCGTCCAGCGGTCGATCAGCGCGCGCACGATCGCGTCCTTGCTGGCGAAGGAATACTGCACCCCGCCCTTGGACACGCCCGCGGCCTGCGCCAGCGCGCCGATGGTCAGCGCCGCCCCGCCGCGGCTGCGCACGATGTCCTCGGCCACCTCCAGCAGCCTGTCACGGGTGATCATCGCCGTCCGCCCCATCGCTGTCCTCCGCCCCATTGAAATCCATACATATGTATTTATATCGGCGCCTGTCAAAGGCATCAACAGGTGCGCCATGACCACCCCCCGTCCCGATCCGAAGCGCTGGCTGGTCCTGCTGGCGGTGATGCTGGCCTTCCTGCCGGTAGTTCTGGACATGACGATCCTGCATGTCGCGGTGCCCCGGCTGACACAGGCGCTCGGCGCGACGGGGACCGAGGTGCTGTGGATCATCGACATCTATCCGCTGCTCATGGCAGGCCTGCTGGTGCCGCTGGGCACGCTGTCGGACCGGGTCGGCAACCGGCGTGTCCTGCTGTGCGGGCTGCTGGTCTTCGCCGTCGCCTCGGCCTTCGCGGCCTTCGCGCAGAGCCCGGCGCAGCTGATCGGCGCACGGGTGGTGCTGGCGCTTGGCGGGGCGATGATCATGCCCTGCGTGCTGGGGCTGATCCGCAAGACCTTCGAGGATCCGGGCGAACGCGCCATGGCGCTCGGCCTCTGGGGGACGGTCGGGGCCGCGGGTGCGGCCATGGGTCCCTTGGTCGGTGGCGCGCTGCTGGAGCATTTTTGGTGGGGCTCGGTCTTTCTGATCAACGTGCCGGTCATGCTGGTCGTGGGCCCGGCATGCTTTCTGCTGCTGCCCCGGGCCGAGCGCGTGACCCCGGGCCCTTGGCCCGTCGGTCAGGCGCTGCTGCTGATCGCGGGGATGATCGCGGTGGTCTATGGCATCAAGGCAGGCTTCGGCGCCAAGCACCCGGCCGCGCTGACGGCTGCCGTGATCGCAGGCGGTGCGGCCCTGCTGGTGGTCTTCGTGCGGATGCAGTTGCTTGCTGCGGCACCGATGCTGGACCTGTCGCTGCTGTCGCGCCCGGCCATCCTGGCGGGTCTGATGATGGCGCTGGTGGCCTCCGGTGCGCTGGCCGGGGTTGAGCTGACCTTGGCGCAGGAGCTGCAATACGTGCTGGGCAAGACGCCGCTGGAGGCGGGGCTGTTCATGGTGCCGATCATGGCGGCGGCGGCGGTGGGCGGGCCGGTCGCGGGCTGGCTGTCCAACCGCCTCGGCCTGCGCCTGGTCGCGGCCCTGTCGCTGGCGGTGGCGGCGCTGGCTCTGCTGTTTCTGGCGCGTCAGGATTTCCACGATCCCGGCTGGCATGTGCCCGCGGCGCTGGCCCTGCTGGGGCTGACGCTCAGCATCGGGCTGACCGCGTCCTCCATCGCGATCATGGGCGCCGTCGAGGCCGAAAAGGGCGGCGCGGCGGGATCGCTGGAGGCCACGGGCTACGAGCTGGGGACCGGCCTAGGCATCACCGTCTTCGGCGTGTTCATGGCCAGCACCTTCGCTCGCGCTATCGAGATACCTGCGTCGCTGTCCCCCGACCTGGCCGCCGTTGCATCCCGCAGCATCGGCGATGCCTATATCGTCGCCGCGGGGCTGTCGGATGTCCAGAGCGCGGCGCTGATCGCGGTCGGCAGGGCGGCCTTCAGTCAGACCCATGCCGTCCTGCTGACCAGCGCGGCGGCGGTGATCATGGCGCTGGCGGCGGCCGTCTGGATCGCCCTTGCCGGGCACCGCCAGCCCGCCGATGCCACAAACCATTGACCCCGGACCGAAAGCGAAACCCATGAAACCGATCGAAACCGACCGCCTCATTCTGCGAAACTTCCGCCGCGAGGACGCGGCCGGGCTGCTGGCCTATCTGGAATCCCCGGTCGCGAGCTGTTTTCTCTCGCTGACCCTGCGGGACATGGATGCCGCCTTGGCCGAGGCCGACCGTCGCGGCGCCGATGACGCCCAGATCGCCGTCTGCCTCAAGGACAGCGACCAGCTGATCGGGGACCTGTTCGCGCATCCCGAGGACGACACGGTCTCGGTCGGGTGGAACTTCAATCCGGCGTTTTCAGGACGGGGCTATGCCTTCGAGGCCGCGCATGCCCTCTTCACGGATCTGTTCGAGGTCCAAGGCATCCGCCGCCTCTACGCCTATGTCGCGGATCACAACCTGCCCTCGCAGAAGCTCTGCGAGCAGTTGGGTATGCGGCGGGAGGGGCTGTTCCTAGACTACATCTCCTTCCGGAACGACGATGCCGGGCAACCGATCTACGAGAACACCATGCAATACGCGCTGCTGAGACGGGAATGGGATGCTCTCTGCACCCGCAACAGCAAAGGGTAGATAAGTCGTCTTGCAAGGCCATTTGCGCCAAATTCTTAGCTGATTGTGGCAGCAGGAGGCAGGAGGCGGCATCGGGGCCGACGAACCGCTTTGCAATCTCTATGCTGATCTGCCGCCTCGCATGATGGGAACGGTGCAGGGCAGCTTCTGACCTGCACACTCGGCCCATCGCCGCCAGTTGACCAACACGCCGCGTCGTGAGCGTCTTCACAGAAGCGGCCACTCCTGCATTGCGAAGCAAAACCGGTCGAGGGCTCTCGGAAAGGCGCGCACGGTGCAGCCCGTGCGCTGTGGGGCGTCTTCGGTCAGATCGTCGACACGGGCCTACGATCGCGGCACTTCCCGAACGACCTTGGGTTGGGTATCGCGCCCGAGATGGTTCACCCCGCGCGCAGCAGGCTCGCGTAGAGCCCGGCCCGGTCGACCAGTTCGTCGTGCGTGCCTTGCTCGACCAGGTGTCCGGCCTGCATCACGATGATCCGGTCGGCACCCCGGATCGTCGAGAGACGATGCGCGATCGTGATCGTGGTCCGTCCCTTCGACAACTCGTCCAGCGCCAGCGACATGGCGCGTTCGGTGCGGGTGTCGAGGGCGCTCGTCGCCTCGTCGAGCAGCAGGATCGGCGGATCGCGCAGGATGGTCCGGGCCAGCGCCAGCCGCTGCTTCTCGCCGCCCGAGAAACGATGGCCGCCCTCGCCCACCAGAGTGTCGTAGCCATCGGGGAGCGCCACCACATGATCGTGAATCTGGGCTACCCGTGCGGCGGCGATCAGGTCGGCTTCGGACGCATCTGGTTTGGCAAAGCGCAGGTTCTCGGCCACCGAGGCGTGGAGAAGATACGGCTCCTACGACACCACGCCCAGCATCTGCGCCAGCGTGTCGAAGCTCAGGTCGCGCAGGTCCACGCCGTCGAAGCGGATCGCTCCGCCGTCGACGTCATGGAGCCGCGCAAGAAGATAGCCGAGCGTCGTCTTGCCCGAGCCCGTGGGCCCCACGATGGCTATGCGGCTGCCCGCGGGGATGGTCAGGCTGACGTCATGAACGGCGGGGCGGCCGCTTGGGGCATAGGCGAAGCGGACGCGATCGAGCTGGACTTCGCCCCGCATCCGGGCGCGCGGCAGGATGACCGGGTCCGCGCGCTCGGTGATTTCGACCGGCCTGTCGAGATATTCGAAGATGCGGGCGAAGAGCGCACGCGCCTTGCGCATGTCACGGCCGATCTCGAGCAGTTGCTCGAACGGCCAGAGAAGTTGTTCCTGCAGGGCGATCATCGCGACCAGCGTGCCGACGCTGGCCGGATCGTCGGTGCGCATGAGCAACCCGCCCGCAAGCAGCGTCAGCGCGGGCAGGACCGCCAGCGCAAAGCCGATCAGCATCCACTGCCACTCGCCGGCCGTGTGCGAGCGGACCTCGAGCCGCGCCAGATCGCCCGAGATGCGGGCGAACCGCTGCGTCAGGTGCGGGCCGCGCGCCATGGTACGGGCCAGGATGACACCCGGGACCGACAGGGTTTCCTGCACCACCGCCGACAGGTCGGCGTCTCGCGCAGGTGGGCGACACGGTGGCTGATCAGCACCGTTCCCGGCACGATCAGCAGCACGAACACGGCCAGCCGCCAGTCGAGGATCAGAATGGCGACGGCAGTCATCGCGACCGCGCTCAGTGCGCGGCCGAGGTCGCTGCCGGTCTCGGTCATCAGCGATTGCAACCCCGAGATGTCGCCTGCGATGCGCGACTGCACCTCGCCGGTCCGGGTGCCGGCGAAAAAGCCCAGCGACAGGCTTTGCAGATGGGCGTAGAGCCTGACCCGCAGGTCGTGCAGGATCGCCTGCCCGATGCGCGAGGTCAGCACCACCTGCAGCGCCCCTACCGCGGCGGCAGCCAGCGCCACCGCGACCATCCCCGCCACCAGCCCGAGCAGCAGCGTCAGGTCGTGCTGCGGCAGCGCCACGTCGATCACGGCGCGCAGCAGGAAGGGACCGGCCAGCCCGATGGCCGAGGCGAGGATCATCAGCGCCGCCACCCCGGCGATCCGGATGCGATAGGGGGCAAACAGCCCAAGCACGCGGCGCACGGACACGTGGCGGGCGGCGAGGTCGTCGTAGCCTGCGCTGTCGTCGTGAACAGGGAACATGGAGGTCTCAGCCGGAAACGGGCGATGCGCGGCGCGGCAGGCGGATCTCGACCGCAAGGCCGGGCGTGTCGGAGGCCAGGATCAGCGCCTCGCCGCCATGGGCGCGGGCGATGGCGCGCACGATGGGCAGGCCCAGACCCGAGCCGCCAAGGCTGCGCCCGCGCGACTCGTCGGCGCGCCAGAACCGGTCGAAGGCGCGGGCCCGGCCGGCCTCGGAAAGGCCGGGACCGCCGTCAGTGCAGCGAAAGACCACATCGGTGCCGTCGATGCCGGTCTCCACCTGAACCGGCGCGTGCGGCGCGTAGCGGCAGGCGTTCTCGAGCACCGCGACGAAGGCCTGCCTCAGCCGTGCCCGGTCGGCGAGGGTGGCGGCCGGGTCGAGGTTGCGCGTCACCGCGATGCCCGCCGCGGCCAGTTCGGCTTCCAGCGCGGTCAGCGCGGCCGCGGCTTCGTCGGCCAGATCGACCGGTGTGACGGCAAGATCCAGCTGGCCCGCATTGCTCAGCGCGAGCGTGCGCAACTCCTCGACGATGCCGGAGAGGTCATCGACATGCGCAATCAGCCGACAGTAGAATTGCGGGCCCGGCTCGAACACGCCGTCAAGCAGCCCCTGCAGCCGCCCGCGCAGGATGGTCAGCGGCGTGCGCAACTCGTGCGCGATGGCGGAATTGGAATAGGCAAGCTCGGTCTCGGCATGTTGCAGGCGCTCGGCCATGCGGTTGAAGTCGGCGACCAGATCCCGCGCCTCGCCGAAGCTGCCGGGCGGCAGATCGGCCCGGGCCGAGAAGTCGCCGGTGGCGATCCGGCGCGCGGCGGCGGCGACCGTCTTGAGCGGCGCGATGATCCGGCGCGCCAGTCGCCAGCCGATGAGCGAGGCCGTCATGAGCCCGAAGCCCAGCACGAGCCCGACCATCACCGTGTCGCCCAGCCGCCAGCTCTCGTCAGGGGTGGCCTGCGGATAGAGCCATTCGTAGATGACGAAGAAATAGGCCATCATCCCGACATAGACGACGGCAAAGGCCGTCAGCGTCAGCCCGATCATGGCGAGGGTGATGCGGGAATTGAGGCTGCCGCCGCGTTCACGGTGCATCGAGTGCCTCCAGCCGGTAGCCCACGCCGCGCACGCCGCTCAGCAGCCCCTCGGCCCCCGCCGCGGCCAGCTTGCGGCGCAGGTTGCTGACGTGGCTGTCCACGGTGCGGTCGAGCGCCTCGCCTTCGGGCAGGCAGGCGTCGACGAGATCGGCGCGCGCGAAGGCGCGCCCCGGTGACGCGGCCATGTGGGCGAGGATGCGGAACTCGGTCGGCGTCAGGTCCAGCGGGACCGGACCCCGGCCGGTCTCGACCACCGCGCGGTGCGCCTGCGGATCGACCGTCAGCGGCCCGAGGCGGAGAATGGTCTCGGGCCCCCGTCCGAGGGTGCGGCGCAGCACCGCCCGCGCGCGGGCCACCACCTCAAGCGGGTTGAAGGGCTTGACCACGTAGTCGTCCGCGCCGATGCGCAGCGCCTGCAGCTTGTCCAGATCCTCGGCCAGCGCGGTCACCATGATCACCGGCGTCGCGCCCCGGCGCCGGATCGCCGCCAGCACCTCGTAGCCGTCCTGTCCCGGCAGCTTGATGTCGAGCACCACCAGATCGGGCCGCAGCCGCTGGTGATGGGCAAGGCCGGTCGGCCCGTCGCCCGCGCAGATCACCCGGAACCCCTCGCGGGCGAAATAGGTCTCGAGGATCTCGGCGATCTCGGGTTCGTCTTCGATGATCAGGATCAGGGCGTTGGTCATGGCTTTGCGGTCCGGACGGGAGGGGCGGACAGGCCGGGGGCGGAGAGGCCCCGGCCGATCCGGCTGACCGTGACATAGAGCACGGGTATGAAGAAGATCGCCAGCACCGTGGCCGAGACCATGCCGCCGAAGACGCCGGTGCCAATGGCGTTCTGGATCTCGGACCCGGCGCCGCGCGCCAGCATCAGCGGCACCACGCCGAGGATGAAGGCGAGCGAGGTCATCAGGATCGGCCGCAGCCGAAGGCGCGCCGCGCGCAGGATCGCGCGATGCGGCCCCACGCCCTGGCCGCGCAGGTGGCGCGCGAACTCGATCATCAGGATGGCGTTCTTGGCCGAGAGGCCGATGATGGTGACGAGGCCCACCTTGAAGAACACGTCGTTCTCGCCGCCGCGCGCCAGCACCGCCAGCACCGCGCCCAGCACGCCCAGCGGCACCACCAGCAGCACCGCCAGCGGGATCGACCAGCTTTCGTAAAGGGCGGCCAGCACCAGGAACACCACCAGCATCGACGCCGCCAGCAACATCGGCGCCTGACCGGCCGACTGCTTCTCCTGCAGGGACTGTCCCGTCCATTCCAGCGCGAAACCCTCCGGCAGCGCCTGCGCCAGCCGCTCCATCTCGGCCATCGCGGCGCCGCTCGAGGTGCCCGGCGCGGCCGAACCCGAGATGCGGGCCGCGGGATAGCCGTTGTAACGCGCCAGTTGCAGCGGAGCCGTGGTCCAGGCCGGCGTCACCACCTCGGACAGCGGCACCATGCCGCCCTCGGAGTTGCGCACTTCAAGGCGCAGCACATCCTCGACGTGCATTCGGTTGGGGGCGTCGGCCTGCACGATGACCTGTTGCAGGCGTCCGCCGTTCGGGAAGTCGTTGACATAGCCCGAGCCGACCGCGGTCGAGATCGTGTCGTTGATGGCGGCGAACGACAGGCCAAGCGCCTGCGCCTTCGGCCGGTCGACCTGCAGCTCGATGCTGGGGCCGTCGGGCAGCCCCTCCGACATCACGTCGCTGAGAAGCGGGCTTTCCGCGGCCAGCGCGATCAGCCGGTCCTCCGCCGCCTTCAGCGCGGCGGGGGCGGCGTTGGCGCGGTCTTCCAGCCGCAGCGAAAAGCCCGAGGTCGTGCCGAGCGACTCGATCGCCGGCGGCTTCAGGATCATGACCATGCCTTCGGGAACATCGGCCATCGCCGCCTCGGCCGCGGCGATCTCGTCGTCGACGGTCGAGCTGCGCTCGCTCCAGTCCCTGAGGCTGGTGAAGGCCTGCGCGGCGTTGGGGCCCGAGCCCGAGAAGCCGAAGCCCAGGATCACCGTATTCTCCACGATGTCGTGCCGGGTGGCGGTGTAGGCCTCGTAGGCGGCCACGATGGCGCGCGTGCGTTCGGCCGTGGCCCCGGCGGGCAGTTCGACGGCGGCCATGAAGCTGCCCTGATCCTCGTCGGGCACGAAGGCGGTCGGCAGGCGCTGGTAGCCCACCGCCAGCACCGTCAGAAGGGCGGCATAGAGCACCAGCATCCGCCCGCCGCGGCGCAGCCCCCAGCCGACCCAGCCGGTGTAACGCGCGCTCAGCGCCTCGAACCGGCGGTTGAACCCGCCGAAGAAACCCCGCGTGGCGTGACCCGTTCCGGGCCTCAGGAGTGTGGCGCAGAGCGCGGGCGTCAGCGTCAGCGCCAGAAACGCCGACAGCAGGATCGAGACCGCCATCGACAGGGTGAACTGCCGGTAGATCGCGCCGACCGATCCGCCCGCGAACCCCATCGGGATGAAGACGGCCGCGAGGACGAGCGTGATGCCGACGATGGCGCCCGAGATCCCCTGCATGGCCTGCCGGGTGGCAGCGCGGGGCGTGACACCCTGCCGGGTCATGATCCGCTCGACGTTCTCGACCACGACGATGGCATCGTCAACGATGATGCCGATGGCGAGCACCATGCCGAACATGGTCAGCACGTTGATCGAATAGCCCGCGACGGCCATGACGGCGAAGGTGCCCAGAAGCGCGATCGGCGCCACGAGGGTCGGGATCAGCGTGCAGCGCAGGTTCTGCAGGAACAGCAACATCACGAAGAAGACCAGCACCATCGCCTCGATCAGGGTGCTGATCACCTTGGCGATCGACACCTTCACGAAGGGCGCGGTGTTGTAGGAGATCGACAGCTCCATGTCGCCGGGCAGCGCGGGGCGCAGCTCGGCCAGCCGCGCCTCGATGGCGGCGGCGGTGCGCACGGCATTGGCGCCGGGCGACATCTGGATCGCGGCGGCGGCGGCGGGCTTGCCGTTGCTGCTGACGCTGAAGGCGAGCGTCTGCGCGCCCGACTCCACCCGCGCCACGTCGCCCAGCTCCAGCCGCGACCCGTCGGCCTGCGCGCGCAGCGGGATGGCGGCGAAGGCCTCGGGCGTCGTCAGCTGGCCGCGCAGGATCAGCGGCGTCGAGAGCCGCGTGCCGGGCACCGTCGGCTCTTCGCCGACACGGCCCGGCGTCGTGGGCGCGTTGTCGCGCGCGATCGCCTCGGTCACGTCGGCCATGGTCAGCCCGTAGGCCGCCAGCTTCGCCGGATCGACCCAGACCCGCATCGCGCGGTCGGACCCGAAGGGCTGCACCCGCCCCACGCCGGGGAGGCGCTTGAGCTCTTCGGCAAGGGTGCGCGACAGGTATTCGCCGAGGCTCAGTTCGTCCGTCGCGCCCTCGCGCGATTTCAGCGTGATGACCATCAGGAAACCGGACTCGGCCGCCTCGACGCCGATACCCGCGCGGCGCACCGGCTCGGGCAGCAGGGCCTCGGCGTTCTTCAGCCGGTTCTGGACATCGACCTGCGCCATCTCGGGATCGGTGCCGGGCTTGAAGGTCACAAAGACATTCGCGCCTCCGGTCGAATCCGCGGTGGATTCGACATGAAGCACGTTCCGGACGCTGGAGAGTTCCTTCTCGATCGGGCGGACCACGCTGTCGTTGACGGTCCGGGCATCCGCGCCGGCATAGGTGGCAAAGATACTGATGCCGGGGGGCGCGATGTCGGGGAAGCGCGCCACCGGAAGCTGCGGAATGGCCACGAGCCCGGCCAGCGCGATGAAGATCGCGATGACCATGGCAAAGATCGGGCGGTCGATGAAGAAACGGGACATGGGATCGGCTCGGGCTTCAGTTCTTCACGGAGGCAGGGGCTGCATCGGCGGCCATGGCCGCCACGGGAACCGGCACGCCGTCGGCCACGCGGTCCTGCCCGCGAATGGCGATCACCTCGCCCGCGCTCAGGCCGGACACGACCACCACGCGCCCGCCAATGCTGTCGCCCAGAGTCACGGGGCGACGCGCCGCCCGGCCATCGCCGGATACGACCACGACCTGCGCCTGGCCTGCTTCGTCGCGCAGCACCGCGTCCTCGGGGACAAGCAGCGCCTCGGGCAGCACACCGCGCGGCAGCCGGGCGCGGACATACATGCCAGGCAGCAGGGCCAGGCCGGGGTTCTCGACCTCGACCCGGACCGAGACGGTGCCGGTGCCCGGATCGACGATCACGTCCATGGTTTTCAGCTGTCCCTGCCGTAGATGGGGCCGGTCTCCGTCCATCAGGATCTCGACCCCGCCCAGCCCCGCTGCGGCGGCGGTCCGGATGGCGTCGAGCGAGGCCGCGGGCAGGCGGAGATCGACATGCACCCGGTCAAGATCCTGCACCACGGCCAGCACCCGCTCGGCGCCCGGCGCCGCAAGCCCCCCGACATCGGCCAGCCCGCCCGCGACATGGCCCGCGATGGGGGTGCGCAGCGTGGCAAACTCCAGATCCAGCCGGCGGCGATCGACGATGGCCTGCGCTTCGGCGCGGTTCGCCTCGGCCAGCGCCAGATCGTTGCGGGCGGCGTCGTTCTTCTCGCCGCTGGTGGCGTTCTTCGCCATTAGCGCGTCCGACCGTTCCAGACCGCGCCGTGCATGGGCCTCCGCGGCCTTGGCGCGGGCAAGCCCCGCCTCGGCGGTCGCGAGATCGGCCTTCAGCGGCGCGGGGTCGATGCGGAACAGCACGTCTCCGGCCGCGACCCGCATCCCCTCGGTCACCGGCCGCTCCAGGATGATCCCGCCCACCTGCGGCCGAATCTCCACCCGTCGCCACGCCGCGACGCGTCCCGGGAATGTATCGGAAAGCACGATCCGTTCAGGCGTCAGGGTGACGAGCGTCAGCTGGACGGGCCGGTCGCCAGCCGGCTCGGCCCCGGCCAAGACCTCGACGGCGGAAGCGAGGGTCGGCGCCGCAGCAAGGCAGCAGATCAGAAGTAGCCTTGGAACAAGCAGGCATGTCATGTCGGAAATCCACGGATCGGTTCTGCTGCGCCAGATGACATGCCGGCGTTGACAAAACGGGGAGGTTCCGTGGAGGTTTCGTGGAGGTCCGGGAAATTGCTGCACAGATTGATCCGGTTCGCGCCCGTTCGCTTCGTCGGCGTGAGCGGGCGGTTTTGCGGAATGCTGCGGAGGCAATGCCGCAGAGCCAGCGGTCCGCTTTCCGCCCTTGGGTACCACGATGTGCGCAAGTGGCACACTGGGTTCCCAAGATCGGCACCGCCGATCACGCGGTCGGCGATAGATCGGGAGGCGCATCAGCGCCGTCCCCGAGCCCGCTGGAAGTGAGGCCAATGCCTCACCCGAAGGGATCGTATTCCGAAACGATCACGACCTCGTCGCCGTCGATTTCATCGGCGGGGACAGCGCCATAGGTTCCATCCCCTGCCTGGAAGACGACGATGGAGACCATGAGCGTGGCGGCGAGGGAGGCGGCGAAAGCGTGAGCATCTTTGCGGGACATCTGTTTGGCTCCTGTCTTGGAGGCGGGGGACCATCCCCCGCGCGACAGGACCCCGCAGGCCCGAAGACTGGCTGACATCACCGGGTGCGTTCGGCCCCCTCTTCAAACGGGGCCGAATCCGCCCGGCGGCACGGGCTCGCCCGTAGTCCGACCCCTTGGGGTTGATCTCGAAGACGGGATTCGGGGCAAGGAAGGGAATGGCGAGCGGGGGATGGTGCTCCGACGTCAGGAGCCCATTGTCCCGCTGATGCTTCTAACGCCGCCAGCCTCCCGGCCAGGCTCTTGGTTGAAGACCTACTTCTTGGGGGATGGAACCTTCGGCGCCCCGCGACATCGCGGGACTAGGTTGTGGTTGGTGAGAGGCCCGCCTTTCGGCAGGCCCCTCACGCCTTGTCAGGGCTCAGGCGGCCAGGTCCGCGCCCCCTGCCCTATCGCCGTCCTCGGCACCGACGATTTCGAGCCGCGCGTTGCGATAGCCTTCCCGCGCGATCCAGAGCCCGGCCGCGATGATGGATTCCGCCAGATGCAACAGCTCGGTGTTGCCACCGAAGTCCAGCAGCACGCGCACCTGCCCGGGCTTGGGTTCCTCGGCCACCTCGAAGACAAGGCGGCTATCGGTCGAATGGCTGCGCATGATGGTGACGAGGAGCACCCCGTCCGACGAGAAGTTCCCCTCGTGCAGCGTGAAGGAGGCCGGTGCCGTCCAGGTCGGATACGGCCGGGGTGGTTCCTTCTTCACGAGACGACCGACGCCGTTTGATCGTTCCCAAGCCGCGAGCTTCTTGGTGAAACGTGCCGGCGGCCTGGGACTGCCGTCGGTGTAGCGGATCAGCGCCCCAAGGGGGGCTGTGTCGATGATGGTCGTTGCAGACATGATTCCTCTTCCCGAATGCGCGCTTTCGCATTCATCTTATTGATATCGCGGTATTTTGTTTGACTGGGGGCGGGTTTCCCCGCCCCCGGATGGCTCGGATCACTCTGCCGCCATCATCGACGCGGCGTTCTCCGGCAGATCGGCGGTCAGGAAGGCGGGGAGATCGATATCCTCGGGCTGACCTGCGTCCTCCCCCTGCCCTTCTGCGATCGCCTCACCGTCACGTGCTTCCAGATCGGCGCGGCGCAGGACCTCGGGCAACCAGCCGCTGCCCTTCAGAAGACGCTCGGCCTCACTGGCCATCTCGCCCTTCTTCAGATGGTCGAGAAGCTGCGCTGTCCCCTCCCCCTTCGCCTCGCGCACGGCCTCGAGGATCCGGGCCTTGGGCACGCGGTTGAGATAGCCGTCGACCGTCGGCTCCCAGCCGGCTTCGACCATGTCGAGGTCGACCGCCCGGGCCACGAGATCGGCCTGCGCCATCCGCCGCGCCAGGCCGCTGGCAGAAATGCCCGCACCATAGGGGTTCACCTTCTCATGCAGCGCGTTGATCCCGAAGCTGAGGCAGTGCGCCAGCAGAGCCAGTCGGCTGCTCTGGTCGAGCGCGGCCAGATAGTCCCAGAGGGCGGCATCGTCGCCGAGGGGCAGATCGGCCTCCCACGCTGCGTGACGCTCGTCGACGAGCTTGGCCACGACGCTGTCCTTCAGATCGGGCGCCTGCGCGGTCATGTAGACATGGCGGACCGAGGCCTCGAGGCAGCTGCCCGAGGAACTCGACGTGCGGAAGGTGTCCGAGACGAGCTTCAGGAGCAGGAGCGTCAACGCCACGTCGGGAGATCGCCCGATGGCCTCGCGCAGCGCCAGCGTCCGATGTGCGGTCAGTTCCATGACCAACCGCTCGGGCAATGGCTTCAGCGCCCCGTCATCGTCATCATCGGACGGGTCCGTGCCGATCGGCTGCCCACCCGAGGTGATGACGGTCACGCCCGCGGACGACGCCGAAGGCTGCCAACCGGGGATTCCAGCAACTGCCCCCTGCCCCGTCGCATCCGCATCGCCGTCGCCCGGGACCGCGGACTCTTCCCGCGGTTCGTCCTCAGGCCGGACATAGCCACGATAGACCGCGAGGCTGCCATCCCGATCCAGCGTCACGAAGGCGCCCGCGCAAGCGACCTCGGCCGGGTCGAAGATCAACGGACGCTGTTCGAGAGCCTCCATCGCCGCCTCTAGCTGACCGAGCCGGGCATCGATCTCCTCGGGGTATTCGTCATTGCCGGCGTATTCCCCCTCCAGCGCACGATACTCGGCGAGGAGCGCGGCATGCGCGGCGCTTTCCTCGTCGGTCATCGGCGCCGGATCACCGGCCAGACGCCTGAGCCCGTGGCTGTAGCCATAGGGCAGATCGGTCGCCACCTCGATCCACTTCCAGCCCTCGGAAGCGAGCGCTTCGGCTTCCGCCTGAAGCTTCTCGGTGACCAGCCGGTCGAGCAGGGCAGGGTGCTCGAGCCAGCCACCGTCATCGGCCTGGAACAGATCGCGCAGGACGCCACCGCCCGCCGCCTCATAGGCATCGATACCGACGAAGACCGCGCGACCATCCGAGGCCCTGACCGAGGTCTCGGTCAGCATGCGCCGGATCGCGTAGGGCTCCTTGTTCCAGGAGTTCCTCACTGCATCCCAGACCTGCATCTGACGTGCGTGATCCGGGTTCACCGTGAAAGCTGTGAGCTGTTCCAGCGTCATGCCATCCTCGGCATAGACGTCGAGCAGGGCAGGGGCCACGGAGGCGAGTTTCAGGCGCTGCTTGACGATCTGGGGCGTGACGAAGAAGGCGGCCGCGATCGCTTCTTCGCCCTGACCCTTTTCGCGCAGGGCCACGAAGGCGCGGAACTGGTCAAGCGGGTGCAGGGCGACGCGCTGCATGTTCTCCGCGAGCGAGTCGTCCTCGGCCAGGATCTCCGATGCGGCATCCCGCACGATGCAGGGGATCGGCGCGGTCTTCGTCAGCCGCTTCTGCTTCACCAGCAGCGACAGCGCCTGGAAGCGACGGCCGCCGGCCGGGATCTCGAACATGCCGGTCTCGACACCGTCAGCATCGAGCACGGGCCGGACGTTCAAGCTCTGCAGGAGCCCGCGCCGCGCGATGTCCTCGGCCAGTTCCTCGACCGAGACGCCCGCCTTGATGCGCCGGACGTTGGACTGGCTCAGGACGAGCTTGTCGAAGGGGACGTCCCGCGAGGGGGACAGGGTGACTTTCTGGGCTGCTTTGGCCATCAGAACTTCTCCAAGACGGGCGCCGGAAGCCTCTCTCCCGATCTCGCTTCCCGTCACCCTCAAACCCCCAGTCCTTTCCCTCTTGAACACCGGGTGGCTGCCAAGAATCGACTTAACAGCTGTTAAATCACCACCAATCGGCCTGCATTCTCCGAGCACTTAACAGCTGTTAAGCCGCGTTCCGTCGGGCGATCAGCGCCATGACCATCGGCCCGCAGGAGAATTCTCCCGCCGCCGCCTTGGACGTCAGCGCACGCAGGTATCCGCCGGGCGACCTGATTTCGGCAAAACGTTCCAGCATGGCAACAAGGACGATCGACGCCTGCTCTGGTCCCATGCAGCGCTGCGCTTCTTCCCAAGCCGATGCACTGATCCCCATCGCCGGTCGGACATGGCACGCGGCGTCGAATAGCTGGTGCCAGTGTCGGATATCCCCATGGTAGAAGGTCTTGAGCGACGGACAGCCACTGATCACCAGATGGAGCGGGATCCTTGGCGCCCGCCTTATGTCCGGCTCTTCAATCTCCGCCTCAGGCTCCAGCTCCAGCTCCAGTTCGGATCCGGGACCCGCCGGCCCGCCTTTATTCAAGGCAGGTTCAAAATCGGTAGAGTCTTTTATTGAATTAAGATGGTGATGCTCAGATAGGGCATCATTGGTGTTCATTTTTTCTGTCTCTGGACCATCGATGACGTTGCGCGCATGATCAAGAAGGGTCTCAAGGTCGGTCCGGCAAGCCGACAGATCCTCAAGCGAAAGCTTGCGGCGTAGCGCACGGGCCGTGAGCGCGGCCTTATCGCGGAGCTGGTGCCATAGACCGAGCCCGGGCTGCACCTCCTCCCCGAACTCCGCCAGGGCGGCGATGTCGCGCCGCATGAGGCTCACGACCTCTCTCAGTCGCCGCATTCGGTCCTCGGCTTCCCGCACTGCTTCTGCCGCCCTTGCGATCTCCTCTGCCCGGCAGTAGAGCGGCGAGAGGTCGAAGCCGAAGGCCACCCGCTCTTCGCCATGCTTGCGGACATAGCGCTTCCCATTGGGGCTATCGCGCCGCGCAAGCAAGCCAGCTTCCACCAGACGGGCAAGGTGGCGACGCATCGTCGAGCAGGGCATGCCGTTCAGCCGCTCGCAGATCGCCTTGTTGGAGGGGAAGACGACCATTTCCGCGTTCCCGCCAAGCGCATCGCCCGGAAAAAAGCTGAGAAGCCCTTGGAGGACGGTCAGATCGCGCTCTGTGACCCCGAAGGCCCCTTGAGCCTTGGACAGCTCGCGCAAGAGCTCCCACTTGTTGGCGGGCCTAGCCGGAACTGATCCCTCAGACCGCTCAACTACATGCAGATGGGCGTGCGAAATTGGCCGCATAAACGGCGAGATCGGCGTGTACTCCATGTTGTCAGTTCACGAAGGCAAAATTTCCCTGGCCCGCGAATCGCTTTGCGCTTGCGGGAAAGGGACCAGATCGCTACGTTCAGAGGTGCGAAAACTGAGTTTTGTAGCGGGCTGGTCCCGTGCGAAACCTAAGAAAGGTCTCGTGAAGCTAGCTTCTCGGGGCCTTTTTCTTTTCTGCCTGTCTCGTGCCTCCTTTTTGGTTGTTGCTCTTCCTCAATCTTCCGAGCGCTTCCAGCGCTCGTGAAGCTCGGCGATCAGCTGTGGGGCATTGCCCTCCAACCAGCTGACGAAATCACTATCCTCGGCCTTCAACTCGAGCTTGAGTTGCTTTCCACGACGTCCGGTCGTGACAGTGGCGGCACCGACGCCCGGAATGACCCTGCCGAGCTGCCCTCGAGGGCGAGACGAGGATGTGATCTGTTCGGGCTTCCCTGCAGCAGAGAGGACGGCCAAAAATGCATGATCGGATTTCTCGTCGATACCGCCTTGGTGGGCGGTCTTCGCCTCACCGGCCAAAGCGGCGAGCCGTTCGCGCTCGACATCCGTAGACCCAAGCAACTTCTTGAGCTCTTCCCATCGGGGCCGACCGATACCCGGCGCAGCACCAATGGCTAGGATCAAGTCCTCCCCAACGGTGCGAACCACGCCTAACAGCTGAGAAACTCCTGCCTCGGTCAAATTGAGAACCTCGGCGACACCCTTGTTCGTGCGTTCGGATGCGCTCAGATGGTCACCGTCAAGCAAGGCGGCGGCGACAAGCGCGCGTTCGATGAAGCTCAGATCCCGCCGCTCCTGGTTCTCCAAAAGCTGATCGCGAAGCGCCTGATCGCCCTCCATCTCCGTGACGATGGCGCGGACCTTGATCCCCAGTTCCCTGCAAGCTTCCAGTCGACGACGGCCATAGATCAGGCTGTAGCGGTCACCCTCAAGCGGCCGGACGAGGATCGGCACGCGCTGTCCATTCTTGGAAATCGACGCTTTGAGACCCTCAGTCTCGATCTGCAGCCGGTCATCGAGCCGACCTGCGGCCTCGATTTGGTCAGGCTCAATTTCGAAGACGCCGCCGCGCAGCCTGCGCCCCTCGAGCGCGTCGGGCGCGTTGCGAAGGGTCTGCAACGGCAGCCCCAGTTTAGGCTTTCTTGCCATTGCGGCCCCACGTGTTCTGAATGATCGTCGCGATCTCGTCGTTGACAGCGTTCATGGACTCGATTGCGCGGTCGAAAGTCTGACGCGTGAAGTCCTTCTTGTCGGCCTCATAGAGCGTCTGCTTCGTCAGCCCTGCGTCAGAGATCGCGGTCGACTCAACCATATGGTTGGTCAGAACTGACCTACCGAACAGACCGCGGATGAAGGCAATAACCTCTGTCTGCGGGGCATCACCCACCTTGTATCGGGTCGGGAGGAAACGCAGCCAATCGAAACGAAGATTTGCACCGGCATCCCGGATGACACCAAGCAGATCAGCGGTCATGCGCAGGAACTGCGACATGGACATCAGATCGAGCATTTGCGGGTGAACGGTTACAAGGACCCCAGAAGATGCAGACAGGGCGGACATGGTCAGAAAGCCAAGCTGCGGCGGGCAGTCGATGACGACGACGTCATAGTCCGCTTCGACACTGTCGAGCGCGTCACGCACACGCGCGAAAAAGGCACGCGCGCCACCACGCTGAATGGCGGCGGGCGTTTCGTGCTCGAATTCCATGAGTTCGAGGTTGCCGGGAATCAGGTCAAGACCGCGGATGTAGGTCTTGCGGATCACATCCGAAATCGGAACCGGCTCATCGTAGCGCACCGCGTCATAGAGGGTGCCGCCCTCCATCAAATCCAGTTCAGGTTGGATGCCATGCAGCGCGGAAAGGGAGGCCTGAGGGTCGAGGTCGATCGCGAGCACCCGATATCCCTTGAGCGCCAAGCGTTGCGCAAGGTGCGCCGACGTGGTCGTCTTACCGGACCCGCCCTTGAAATTGACGACAGAGACAACCTGAAGCTCGTCCCCGGCACGGCGTCCCGGGACGTAGGTGCCAGGTTTTTTTGCATTTGCCTCAAGGGCGTGGCGGATGTCCCAGACATCATCCAGCGTATACCGACGGTGACTTCCCGCAGTCGTCTCGACGTCAGCGATCTTTCCTTCTCGATGAAGCTTGCGAAGATAGGTATGATCGACGCCGAGCAACTCGGCCGCTTCGCCGCTGGTCAGGCTGCGCATGACCTTCTTGGCGTCGGGAGGGAAGTGAGCCGCACGTTGCGCGTGAAGGTTCGACGCGAGAAGCTCTGCGTAGTGCCCGATAGCAATGTCTAGGTCTTGCTCGGCTTCGCTCATCTCTGCCTCGATCCGTGGGCGCGATTTTTATGTGACCGCGCGGTATTTTTCGAGACTATTGCCTGACCGACCAGATTCGCGCAAGCTATTTCTAAATCTGGTGTCAGGCGTTGAGTCACGCACAAGAGTGGCTCGGGCAAGAGGTCTCGCTTGCCCTCCGAACCCCATTGATATACGTTCACGAAAGTATATCCTTACAGGAGGTCACGATGCAGGTCGCAAAATGGGGCAACTCGCTAGCCGTCCGCTTGCCCGCGGAACTTGTCCGTGAGCTTGACCTCAAAGAAGGCGATCAGATCGACCTGATCAAGGACGACGGGAAGGTGAGAGTACGGCGCCTCGCGCGCGCGGACGAGGTGCTGACCGGCCTGCGCCGCTTCCGGGGCAAGTTGCCTGCTTCGGAACGCCTGAGCCGCGACGTCACGCATGAGCGCTGAGTTCGCGGACACGAATATTGTCCTCTACCTGCTCGACAACGGCCCGAAGTCCGATCGAGCCGAGGTCATTCTGGGGCAGGGGCCCCGGATCAGCGTCCAGGTCCTGAACGAGATGCTGGTCAACTGTCGGCGCAAAGCCGGGCTCAGTTGGGAGGAGTCCGGGGCGTTTCTCGAGGGCGTGCGCGCATTATGTCCCGTCGAAGACCTGACGCTGCACACCCATGACGTAGGCCGTGCCTTGGCGGAGCGCTACGGCTTCTCGATCTACGACGCGATGATCGTGGCAAGCGCATTGATTGCGGGTTGCACCACGCTGTGGAGCGAGGACATGCAAGATGGCCTGCTCGTTGAAAACCAGTTGCGGATTGTGAACCCGTTTGCATGAGCGGGTTGTTTCCTCCTTGCTCAGCCGAGCAAGCCCAACCGTTCTGCCCGATCCAGCAGCATCTTGACCGATGACACCTGCCAGCGGGTCCGGCCGCGGGGGGTGCGTTCGCGCATCGCCTCAAGCCGGTCGCAGATGGCTTGCAGGGTGATGTCGGGGTCGGCGCCCTTGATCGCGGCGACGATGGCGGGCAGGCGTTCGTCGGTTTCGCGGCGTCCGGCGCGGCCCAGGACCGTGTCGGGCAGGTAGCCGTCGCGGACATAGGACTTGACCGCGCGCAGCAGGCGGCTTTGCGTCCAGCGCCGGTCCGGGGGCAGGGGGGCGTTGACGATGCGCAGCACATCCTCCCACGCCATGTCGGGGCGCAGGCGGCGGACATGCGGCACCCAGTCCTGCGCGGTCTCGCCCAGACGCTGCATGTAGCCGTCCAGCCGGGCGAGGCGCACCTTGCGCAGCGCCGCCGGATCGCGGGCGCGCAGGCCGGGATTGCCGCCGATCCGGCCCTGGGCGCGGGCGCTGGCCAGCCCGGCCACGGTGCGCTCGCGGATCAGGGCGCGCTCGAACTCGGCCGCGGCGCCCAGCACCTGAAGCGTGAACTTGCCCTGCGGCGAGGCCGTGTCGATCGGGTCTTGCAGCGAGCGGAAATGCGCGCCCTTGGCCTCCAGCCGCTCGATCACCTCGAGCAGATGCGACAGCGACCGCGCCAGCCGGTCGATGCGCACGACCACCAGCGTGTCGCCCTTGCCGATCCTCTCCAGCACGCGGGCCAGCACGGGGCGGGCGCGGTTGCCGCCCGAGGCCTGTTCCTCGTGGATCTCGGCGCAGCCCGCTGATTTCAGGGCCTGGGTCTGGGGCAGGGGGGTCTGGTCCTCGGTCGAGACGCGGGCATAGCCGATCAGGGGCATGGGGTGGGGCGCCTTTCAATTCACGATGTCACCAGTAAACGACCGATTGGTATCGCATGCAAGGGCGTTCGCGGGGCACGCGGGAGGTCGGATTCCAACGGTTTTAGGCAGAACAGAGCCGTTTTCGGGCGTTAGAGGCCTTGTGCGGGGCATCCGGGGCAGGGGGACCGAGAGGCCGGAAAACGCCGCAATCGGAACTCCTCCGTGTAATCCGCGAATCTATACAATTCTGCGGCTGCGATACGATAGCCCATTGCTTTTATGCCCACAAAGGACGACCCGCTGCCCCTCCGATACCCCCGATGATCCGGCCCCGCGGGCCGAGGCCGATCCGTGGTTACTGCCCGAGGGCGATGCGCCAGGCAATCGGCCGAGGGCGCGGTGGCCGCGCCCGCCACCGCCGCACTTGTCGAGGCGCTGCCCGCCCGGCCGATGCTGACCACTGACACCGCCGCCACGCTGGCCGGCCTGTCGCGCGACACGGCCGAACGCGGCCTTGCCCGGCTGCACCGCATGGACCTGGTGCGCGAGTGGCCGGACAGGGACGGTTCCGGCTCTGGGCGGTGTGAGGGGGCGGGACGGGCGCAGGGCGCGGCAACTTGCGTGCCATGGCGGGATAGCGGGATCCGGCATTCATCGTTGGCGGTCGCCGCCCGTTGCCGTGGTGGCGTCGGAAGTTCGCGCGCTGGCGCAGCGCGCCACCGAGGCCGCGGGCGAGATCAACGACCTGATCCGGCCCGAGGGCGATCGGCGAATCTGCTCGACGCCCGGATGGACCTTCTGGATGCGCTCCGCAAGCGCGGCAACCGTCAGTCCGGCCTCGGCCTGCGGCGCGGCAAGCGGCTCGGCCGCAGGGAAGAGGTGTCAGAGCCCGCGCAAAGCAGGATTTGCACAAAAACCGCTGCACTTAATGCACTTATTTCATATATGGTGATAGACAGCAGAGGAAGGAGAGGACACCATCATGGCCATGTTGGCACACCGGCACCTGCCACCGACACCGCAGGACGCGGCGATCGCGCGCGTCTCTGGGCAGGCGTTGTCACGCTATGTGCAGGCGCGGGCACCGTTGAAGCTTCGCGTTACAGACTCGGAACAGACGACGCCGATCGAGCTTCCGGCGGGCGCCGTATCACTGCTCATGGAGATCCTTGAGGCGATGGCAGCGGGGCGCGGGGTCACCCTCATCCCCGAGAACGCCGAGCTCTCGACAGTGCAGGCAGCTGAGGTCCTGAACGTCTCGCGGCCGTTCCTGATCAAGCTGCTCGAGGATGGCAGCATCCCGCATCGGAAGGTCGGCAAGCATCGCCGCGTCCGCATGGAGGACGTGATGTCCTACAAGGCCGCGATCGACAGCGAGCGCGAAGCGGTGCTCGATCAACTGGCCGCGGACGCTCAAGAGCAGGACATGGGCTATGGGTCCAGATGAGCCAGTACACGGTACTGTTCGACGCGAACGCCCTTTATCCCGCGCCGATGCGCGATGCAGTTGGCGGTCACGGACCTTTTCAAGGCCAAGTGGACGGCCGACATCCATCGGGAATGGATCGACGCTCTTCTGCGTAACGAACCTCATCGGGAGCGGGCGGCGCTGGAGCGAACCCGCGACTTGATGGACAGGGCCACACGCGATTGTCTGGTCACCGGCAATGAGGCCTTGGTGTCGGTCATCACATTACCCGACCCCGATGGTCGCCACGTTCTGGCGGCGGCTATCGTCGGGCGCTGTGACGCCATCTTGACCCAGAACCTGAAGGACTTCTCGCCAGAGGCCCTTGCGCCCTTCGGCATAGAGACCCAGCATCCGGACGATTTTCTCCGAAATCAACTTTCTCTCGCGCCCGGTCTTGTTTGCTCGGCGCTGCGCAGAGTTCGCGCGACTGAACCCGCCTAAAAGCGTTGACGAGTATCTCGCGATCCTGACGCAGCAAGGGCTGGTCGCCACGGTTGCCGATCTGGAGCAATTCGCCGACCTGCTTTGATCGCAGGACCGTCCTGACCGGATGCGTTTTGGCCTCGGTTGAGAACCGCACCGGGCTTGCCGGAGGCTGATCCCGGTGGTTACGCGGCCGATCACCGGTTCAGTCGAAGCCTCAGCGCGGCTCGTTCAGCAGGCCGCGGATGATCGCGTAGCAGGCCGCCAGCAGCACCAGCGTGGAGGGCAGCCCGGTCGAGACCGCCATGGCCTGAAGTGCGATCAGCCCGCCGCCCAGAGCGGTCATCGGCACGGTACAGGCCACCATTGACGAGCCGCCCATGGTTTCGCGCCGCGCACTGACACGTGGGGCAGGGGGGCCGCTCACGCGGCCGCCTCCGTTTCCTTACCGGCCCGCGCCATGATGAAATCCACCGCCTTCTGGGCTTCCGAGGCGGCGCGGAAGATCGCGCGCTTGTCCTCCTTGAGGGCCGCAAGCCAGCTTTCGACATAGTCCCCGCTCTGGTCGAATTGCGGTTCGACGCCCAGCCGGACACCGAGCATGCAGGCGCCGATCTCGGCGACCAGTTCCTCGAAGGCATAGGTCTTCCGGTCGGCAAACCGTCGGATCCGGGCCAGGCGCGCGTCGGCCCCGGTCCAGTGGGTCAGTTCATGGGCGAGCGTGCCGTAATAGCCGCTGGCCGAGAAGAACGTGCCGATGGGCGGCATGTGGATAAGGTCTCGGGCCAGGTCGTAATAGGCGCGGGGCTCCTAGGTCGTGATGATCACGGCGCCCGTCGCCCGGACGAAGGCGTCCAGCGCGGGATCCGCGGTCGTGCCGAGGTCGCGCGGGGGGTCGGGCCGGATGTAACAGGCCTCGGGCAGACCCTCGATCTGGTCGGCGTTGAACACCCGATAGGCGCGGCAATAGGGGATGCTGCGTTCCTCGCCGTCCTCGTCTTCCCGCTCGATGGTCCCGTATTTGACCACAATGGCGGATTTCTCACCCTTGCGGAGCTGCCCGCCCAGCTCCTGGGCCTGCCGATAGGTCATCCAGCGCGCCGAGACGTAGCCCTTGCGCGCCGCGGTCGCCCAGAGCATCAGGACATTGATCCCGCGATACTCCTCGCCATTGTGGCGGACGGGGAAGTGGACGCCGGACTGGCCGCCGGTCCAGGGCTGGCGCCAAGGCGGGGTTCCCGCCTCGATCTGGCCGATGATCTGGTCGGTCACATGCTGGTAGATGTCGCGTTTCTCAGCAGCCATTTTCTGTCGCTCCTTTTGGTGCGCCGATAGTGTCCCACGTCGTGGTGTAGGAGCGCCGCCCCTCGGAGAGGTCAGGGCTTGATCAGGAAGCCACGGCTGGCAGCCTGACGGTGGGATTGTCGGTCACGCGGGCGAGCGTTTCAAGGCTCATG
>NZ_JAMYDV010000021.1 GCF_024128855.1 Rhodovulum tesquicola | reverse complement strand
ACGCCAAGTGAACTGAGAAACTCCGTCATAGTCTCCATGGAGAAACTCCACCCCTGTTAGCCAACAGAGACGGACTCGCAGAACGGAAAAATCACAGGAAGGTGGGGGCAAAACACCGTTTACGGTTCAAATTCAGATCAGCCGCCTGTGGCCCCCGTCACGGCGCCCCGCGACGGCACCACCGCACGCGCCCCCCCCCTCGCGCCGGGGGGCCTGCGGCTGACCATCGACCGTCCCTCCGCACGCCTCGGCCCGAGCAACGCACCGATCGGACCTTCAGTCACTCGCCATCGCCCCCGAGTCGGTGATCCATCGTCACCGAGGGCTGCTCGCAACCGGCCTCGCCGACGATCCGGGCAGGCACCCCCGCAACAGTCGATTTCGGCGGCACATCCTGCAAGACCACCGAGCCGGCCGCGATCCGAGAGCAGCAGCCGACCTTTATGTTTCCCAGGACTTTCGCGCCCGCCCCGATCAGCACGCCATGGCCGATCTTGGGGTGGCGGTCGCCCTCTTCCTTGCCGGTGCCACCCAGCGTCACCGAATGCAGCATAGAGACGTTGTCGCCGACCACGGCCGTCTCGCCGATCACGATGGAATGGGCGTGGTCGATCATGATCCCCTGCCCCAGCCGTGCCGCCGGGTGGATATCGACCCCGAAGGCCTCGGACACGCGCATCTGTACAAGATAGGCCATGTCGCGCCGTCCGCTCTGCCAGAGCCAGTGACCCACGCGATAGGCCTGCAATGCCTGGAATCCCTTGAAGAACAGGATCGGCTGGATATAGCGGTGGCAGGCCGGATCACGGTCGTAGACCGCCATAAGGTCCGCCCGGGCCGCCTTGCCCAGCCCGGGGTCGGCCGCATAGGCGGCATCGGCGATCTCGCGCAGCAATTGCTCGGACATCTCGCCGGACGAGAGCTTCTGCGCGAAGCGGTAGGCCAGTGCGTCGTCAAGACCGCCATGGTGCAGAAGGCTGGAATGCATCAGCCCGCCCAGCAGGGGCTCGTCCGTGACGGCCGCGGCCGCCTCGTGGCAGATGCGTTCCCAGACCGGATCAAGTTTGGTCAGGTGCGGTTTCGTCTTGCCCATAGGCGTCCCCTTCCTTTTGCGCGACAGGCTACACCAGCGCGTCGGCGAAGACAAAGCCCGGACATGGCGCAGCGCGCAAGATCTTCAGGCCGGGGAGAAGCCACGCGGGATCCCCCGGCCCCGCAAGGAACGGGGCCCGGGCGTCATGGGGCAGGAATGGGATCCGCAGGACCAGACCGCACCCGACCCGTGGTCAGGCAAGGCCACGCGGCGTCGCCGTGGCAGCTCGGCGATCCGCGAGTGTGGCGAAGACCAGCGCCAGGCAGCGGCAATAGTCGGGATCGTCGAGCAGTGGTTCAGGCGGAAGGGACTCCTGCTGGGCAAGCGCCATGAGAGAACCGTTGCCCCAGGCCGGATGCGCGCGGCCAAATCGCTTGCGATATGCGTCCGCCGCTTCGGCACGCTCGAGCATCAGCGCCATGGATGCGGTGCGTTCACCGGGAGGACAGGCGAAAAGCGCCCGCGCGGCGGCCACCGCGTCGCCAGGAAGAACCGGGCGCATCGGCCTAGACCACCCCCGGCGGAGCGAACTCGGCATAATGAACTGCAAACCGCACCTTGCCGCCTGCGAAGGTTCCGTCCAGAGGGGTCAGCACAAGGGGTTCGGGCCCGTAATAGGTCATCGGCTGGCCCAGAACGCCCAAGGCATAGGAGTTCAGCCCGGTCCCCAGCCCGCTCCCGAAACGGTCGGGCGCCCCCTCGCTCCCGAGGCTCCAGGCCTGGACCGTTCCGGTGATCGGGTCGATCACCCGTGCGGTAACCGCGAAGACCATCGCGTGCGAGGGGATCATCTGCGTCGTCGGCTGGGCGCCCCCTGCCGAGATCGGATGGTCGAATTCCACGACCCGGGTCGCGAAGGCCGCCCCCGTCGGCGTGACCGCCCCGGAGGTCGCAACCGGCACCCATCGGGTCCCGTCATGGCGCATCTCGCTATCCGTATCGACGATCCAGGCGCGCCAGCCCGCGAGAGGTTCGGCGAAGATCCAGCCACCATTGTCGGCGATCGCGATGCTGCCCGCCTGCCCGGCCCAGTCTCCGGAGGCGCCAGCCGCGACACCCCACGCCTGGCCGTCATGGGCGTCGGCGGGCGGCGCGGCAAGGCCGAGGCTTTGCAGTCGCAGTTGCACCAGCGCGTCAAGCTTCACCAGCGCCTCGTTCACGGTCACATGCTTCTGGGCCTGTGCAGCCTGCAACAGCGGCAGGGAAAGGTTGGCGGTTTCAGTCATCGATCACGATCCTCCGATAGGGTCCGGGTCCGAACTGGTCGGACAATTGCGCCACCTCGACGGCGACGGGCTGCGCCCCGGCATCCGCCGCCCGCATCTGCGCGGTGTAGTTCCAGCCTGGCGCCTGGGTTGTGGTCTCACGCAGCACCTTGCCGCCCAAGCCGACCACGCGCAGGTGATAGGCCTCATGCGCTTCACCCAGCGGCACCTCGACCGAGGCCCAGCTGTCCCCGTCGATCCGGGTCCGACGGATCCAGCCAATGACAAGGCCACCCTGCCCGTCGGGCCGTGCGATCAGGTGGCAGGGCGCAAAAGGTCTGAGGCCGATCCCGTCGAACGCCTGAACGACATGCGTGAAAGAGGCATCGTCATAGGGACGAGAGCCGGGACCGACCCGGTAATTGCGGTCCAGCCCGCGAGCCGATAGCGGCAGGCCGATCTGCGTCGGCCCTCCATCGAGCAGCACCACTCGGCTGCCCTCCGGCCAGAGCGCGGGCATCAACCCGTCGGTCCCTGCCTGACCGCGAAGCCTGAGGCGCAGATCGTAAGTCAGGGGCGCCACAAGATCCGCGCGGGCAAACTGGAAGATTTCCCAGTTGCCGGAACTGCCATCGCCGATCGCAGCCGCATTCGCCCCCGCCAGCAATTCGGCCAGCCCCACGGAGGACAGCGCCCCCGACGAGAGTCTGACGCGAAGCGCCGGCCCGCGATCCCAGCGCGCGGGCGCGGCGGCGGCAAGCGGACTTTCGGTCACGCCGATGATCGCGGGTTGGCCGATCAGGGTGTTGAGTTCGTAGCCCGAATCGCTGACGGCGCCATAGAGAGCGACCGTGCCGGGCCATGGCATCGCGGCCACCGCAAGATGGGGCGCGTGCGGCACTTCCTCACCGGTCAGCAGCGGCAGGTCCAGGAACACGGGATGGACGGGCATGGGGGGCACGAAGGGCGCTTGCCGCACCGGCGCCTCGTCGCGGTTCGGCGGCGGGTAGAGGCCACGTTCGACCCGGACCGCCTCGATTTCGCGCGCGCCGGACAGATCGACCCGGTCGACGCGGAAATCGCCGCCGGGCAAGCGCAGGACGTCACCCGGCCCGACCTCCATCATCGAGGGCGGCAATGCAAAGCGGGCCCGGTCGCGCGCGACGCGGGATTCCGCCAGCCATCGCTCGACCACCGCCTGCCCCTCGCCGCCAGTCAGCACCAGGGCCAGTTCGCTGGAGGCGACCGTGCGGCTTCTTTCATCGGGCAGGATCGCCTCTGCGGCGCGGGTCTCGTAGGCACCGTCGGATTCGATGAAGGAAAGACGGACCCGCCCGGCGGTCTCGGCCTCGGGGGTCCGGATATGTTCGATCTCAGACGACGACCGCTCGGTTGTCACAAGACGCCCCGCATCGATGACCCGTCTGGGCTGCCCGTTGCGGTTGAAGAAGACAAGCTTCCCCTCGCGCTCGGCCGCCTCGGCGCCATGGGCTAGCATCAGGGGCTGAAGCGCGCTGCGCGCACCGTCGTTGCCCGTCACCGCGTAACCGCGCACAAGCCCGTACAGCTGCTCGACATCCGGGGTCTCCAATCCCGTTGCCGCGCAGATCTCGGCGACCACGGCATCAAGGGCCTGCGCCGAGCTCCGTCCGTTCAGCCAATGACCGCGAGCGTAGTTGTCACCATCCGCCCAAAGCTCTCGGTTGCCCGGGAAATGCGGGAAAGGCCGGGCGTCCCAGGCCCAGACATGAGCGCGGGAGAGGTCGATCATCCGTCCACCATAGACGTCCGACACCGGGTTCTTCGCAGGGTCGGCCCAATAGGTCAGAACCGCCCGAAGATACTGGTGCTGGATCAGGTCGTCGCGCGCGCCCGTCGAATAGGGCGGCAGCGCGTTCTCGGAGGATTTCGGGTCGACAAACAGGTTCGGCGCGTTGGTGCCCTTGTCCACAGCGGCACAGCCGAATTCGGTGAACCAGACCGGTTTCGAGCGCGGCAACCAAGGCGTCGGCACGGCCTGCCAAACGCCACCGACGCGGTCATGATGAGGGTTCTCCCACCAGCTGCGGATATCCTTGTAGCGCCAGACCCAGGCCTCGCCATACGCTCCGTCGGTGACCGGAACGCGGATCTGCGCATTGCGGGCCTCGACGCTGGGATAATACCAGTCGTAGCCCTCGCCGCCCTCGATATTGGCCTTCAGATAATCGAGCGCATGGATCGCACCCCAATCGGCATCCAGATGCTCCTCACCCTCGCGCCAATCCGAGAGCGGCATGTAATTGTCAATGCCGATGAAATCGATGTTCGGGTCGGCCCAGAGCGGGTCGAGGTGGAAGAACCGGTCGCCCGGCTGATGGGCGGGTTGATACCCCGAATATTCGCTCCAGTCGGCAGCATATCCGATCTTCGCACCCGGCAGCACCGCGCGGACATCTGCTGCCAGCGCGCGCAGCGCCTCGACCGCGGGAAAGCTGTTGGCCGGGCCGCGGATCGTGGTCAGCCCCCGCATTTCGGACCCGATGCAGAACGCCCCCACCCCGCCCGCAGCAGCACAGAGATGAGCGTAATGCAGGATGAATCGGCGATAGCTCCAACCGTCGTTTCCAGTGTAGCGGACCGTCTGGCCATCGAAGGCAAAGTCTTCCGGCCGGGCCGAGCCGAAGAAATCGGCAACCTCCGCAGCGGCTTCATGAGTGCCATCGGGCGAGAACGGATGGCCCGGCGCAAAGGACAGCGTGATCCGCCCCCGCCAGGGCAGATGGGGCTGGCCCTCTTCCCCGGAATAGGGATCGGTCAAGGTATTGCCCTGAAGCTGATCCATCAGGATGAAGGGGTAGAACACCGCTTCCTGCCCGCCCTCGGCGAGCGCCTTGATTGCCTCGATGACGCTTTGGTCGGACGGCGTGCCACCATAGATCGCCCGACCCTCGATGCGCGGGATCACATTGGCCTCGTCCCGCGACAGCCCCGCCACACGCCAACGCATCGGCTTGCCGTCGATATCGTCCTGTTCGACGCCGGGCGCGATGCGCGCCATACCCGCCCGCAGATCGCCCGAGAACCAGCTCACCACCAGCACCACCGACCCCACGCGCGGCAACTCGCCCCGCAGCGTGTCCAGCGACACCGCGATGTCGGATTTGCCGCCCGGCGTGTTCACATTGGCCGAACGTACTACGCCCGGTGCATCCTCGAAATGGACGGGCGTGGTGGCCAGCGCATATTCCCCCGTGCCCGGGATCAGCGCGACCCCCTGAACGAGATGGGCAAGGTCCTCGACCTCGCCCGCCGCCGCGCGCACCGCCTCGAACGAGAATTGCGGCACACGGTTGCCGAACCGGACCAGATCGAGATCCTCGATCACCAGATAGGCAATGCCGCGATAGGCCGGCGCCTGGCCCATGCCTTCGACCGCCTCGATCAGCGGGTCTGGCAACTGGTCCTCGCTGCCCGAATAGACCCGCATGTTGATCTCGTCGGGGGCGATCTCGGCCCCATCGGCCCAGATCCGGCCCACCCGCGCGATCTCGCCCTCGCAAAGCGCAATCGCCAGGCTGACGGTATAGCTGTATTCGCGGACCTTGGGCTGCGACGGCGCACCCTTTCCGCCACCCGACTTCTTAACCCGCTCCTTGAAGCGCGAGGCCCAGATCACCTGTCCCGACAGCCGCGATCGCCCCCAGAGCCGGGTCACCGGCGCCCCCTCGCTGGCGCCGGTCAGGTGAAACCGCTCGACGCGGCCGGTCTCGATCGCCTGCGAGCCCGTTCCGAGCAATTGCTGGTCGATCGCCCGGCCGATAGTGGCGCCGACGGCCCGGCCGATCACCGCGCTCGACAGCCCCAGCACCGAGCCCCCCAAAGCGGAGCCCGCCGCCGCACCGGCCGCGGACAGAACGATTGTTGCCATGGTCTAAGTCCTTTCGGGAAACGCGAACCGAGCCACGATGCGGCGTGCCCATGGCGTCGAGAGCGGGCTCTCGACCACCCCGTGGCCATGATAGGCGTGGATGAAACTCGCCCGCGCGCCGATCGCGCCCTGAATGCCCAGATGCTTGGCAACACCCGCCTCGCGCAGACGGAACAAGATGACGTCTCCAACGGCCGCGTCCGCTACAGGCTTCTCGAGAAGATGCCGCCGAGCGGCCGCCCAAAGCGTTTCCTCGCCCTGAGGTTCGGACCAGTCGGGCGTATAGGGCGGCACCGCCTCGGGCTCGGTGCCGTAAATCGCCCGCCACACTCCGCGCAGCAGGCCCAGGCAGTCCGCCCCCGCCCCCGGCATCGAGCCCTGATGGTGATAGGGCGTGCCGATCCAGCGCCGGGCCTCGACCGCGGCACGCTCTGCGATCTGGCTCATCGGTTCAGGCTCCCCCCGTCATTGACACCCGATTGGGACGGATAGGCCATCAGCCAGTCCTCCCCCGGAACGTGCGGGAAGCCACGGAAGTTCGCGAAGTTGTTAAACTTCCAGCGGCAGGTATCGGCCGAGCGGTCGCAGCCGGCAATCAGCCGCAACGAATCCCCGGGACCGACCGCACCGCGGATTTCGGACCACAGTTCCACGACGCGCACCCCGGCCTCGTGGCGGTCGGCCTTGATCACCCCGAACAATCCCGCAGCCGGGCCGGACAGGACCTCGAGCCGACCATGCTCGAACCAGCGCGGTTGAAACTCGTTCATCGCCTCGAAGCGGAAGATACGCCGGGCTTCGATCAAACCTGCCGTCACCAGCGTCGAAAAGCCAGGACGGGTCGCGTCGAACCCGCAGGCGGCATCTCCCAGAACCGCTTGGCAGGGGCTCTGGTAAACCCGCCCCAGCGGTTGGTTCAACGCTTCGGCCTGACCACGGATCTCGACCTCGAACCCGCCGCCCGTGCGCGCGAACTCGCCCAGCGAACCGACGAAAAGGATCAGCCGCTGCCTGACATCGGCCCAATTCACCAACCAGATACACAGCGATGCGGCGTCATAACGGCCCGCCGCGACATCATCCTCGGTGATCGCCTCGGAACTGAGCGCGCCAAGCGCAGCCGAGTTGTCCACCGAGAGACCCGTCGACTGGGACAGCGCCCGCGCGCTCATTCCGGTTTCGGCGCGGAACGTCACACCATCAAAGGAAAGATCCCGATCATGGTCTGTGAACCCCAGAACCACCCCGTCGTGCCGCGTGATCGCCCAGGCCCGCGCAAGCGTCGTCGCGCCGCTCGCCAGATGCGCCTGCAATGCCTCGGAGATCGCCATCAGACCCGAACCTCCACAACCGGCACCGAGGGGACATCGCCCACCTTGAAGCTCGCAACCGATGTCTGGATACGGTCGGTGTCGAAACGTACCGGCACGTCGAACTCGAAACCGGCTGTCACCGCCGCGCCGAATTCGGGTGCCTCTGCCAGCATCACCAGCCCCGTCGCGGTATCGACCGTGAAATCCAGGCCCTCCGCCAGTTCCACCCCATCGATCCCAAGTCGAACGCTGTCCGCGACCGGTTTCGTGATCGGGCGCACATAGGAATGCCCGCCCGAGGAATAGGTCTTGGTCAATTGGAACAGCGTCTTCGACCCGTCGCCAAAACCGATCCTCTGGTCGTCGAAGGCAGGATCGCGCGAGGGAAGGCAGGACTTGAAGTCCGACCAATCCTTCCAGCGGAACCCGTAAAGCTGTCCGCGCCGCGCCTCGAAAAAGGCGATCATCGCCTCGACATCGTCGAGCGAGCGCATGGCAACGCCGGCGTCGTAGCGCCGCCGGCCATGTTCCCAGGGCGTGTTGCGTTCCTCGAACCCGTTGGCGAGCGTCACGATCTCGGTGCGCCGCTCGGGTCCGCCGACCGAGCCGAAGCTCAGGTTGGCCGGGAACCGGACCTCGTGAAATGCCATGTCCATTCCTCCGCGTTATCTGTTGCGCTGGCCGCGCGCGATCAGCCGCCCCATATCCGCGGCGATCTGGCTCTGGCTGCGGGCAAAGCCCTGCACATCGGGCGTGGTGATGTTCATGACGACCTGCACCGGCCGTCGGCCGCCGCCTTCGCTTCTGATGCCCAGCCGACCATCCGCACCGCGCGCCAGCGGCAGGATCGCCTCGGGGCCAGCCTCGCCCATCAGGCCCGTCCCTCCGCGCATCGGGAAATGGGTGGCCCGGTCGATCACACCGCCAGTGGCAAAGGGAATGACGCGGCCCTGGGTAAAGGCTCCGCCCTTTGCGAAGGGCACCGCGGCACTGACCAGCCCCTCGATGCCACCCGCGACAAGCCCGCCCAGTTGGTTCTGAACCGGCTTGATCGCCGCCGAATAGGTGGCGTTCACGATCGAATTGGCGACGGTCTTCAGCGCATCCGACAGCTTCATCCCGTCGAAGACGAGCCCGTCGAAGGCCCGCCTCAATCCGCTGCCGATCGAACGCGACAGGCTGCCAACCTCGCGATTGGTCAGTGTCAGGCTCTCGCGCATCCGGAACAGTTCCACCTCGAAGGCCGCCGCGGTTCCCCGCGCGCCGCCCAACGTCTTCTCCAGCGCCTCGATCTGCGCATCGAAGGCGTCGAAATCCTCTGCCTGGGCCATTGGTTATCCTTGATCCAACCTGTTGTCGGGATAGGCACGCGCAAGCTCTTCCAGCCGCGCGCGGCTCATCGGCGCAGGGCCACCGGCCGCGCCCAGCATCAGCATCAGCTCGGCCGGGGTCAGCGCCCAGAACTCGGCCGGCTTCAGGCCCAATCCCCTGATCCCGGCCTGCATCAGGGCGCCCCAGTCAAAGCCCATCGCATTGCGCCTCCGGAAGGGTGAAGGCGCGCGCCAGAAGCTGCGCGGCGGCCTGAGCCGCGGCAATCGGGCCGCCGCCGATATCGGCCCGCGCAAGATCGGCGGCCGAGCCGTGCCAGCCCCCGCCCCGAAGCCCCGCGAGCAACAGCCCCAGCACATCGCGCGTCGAGAACGCGCCTTCCTCATAGCGCTCGATCAACGCCACAAGGGTGTCCGCACCCAGCGCCGCCTCCAGCTCCGCCAGCGCCCCAAGCGTCAGCTTCAGCACACGGCGTTCACCATCGACTATCAATGCCACCTCGCCTGCATGGGGATTGGCCATGATCAGAACGCCGTAAAGGCCAGCGCCCCGGCCGAGGCCAGCGTCAGCTCGTAAGTGGCCTCGCCGTTATGGCTGCCGGAATACTCCAGCGAGGTGACCTGAAACGGCCCCTCGACCACGCCGAAGCCCGGGATCACGACCTGGAAAGCCGGCGTCTCGGAATCGAAGAACACCTGCCGCGCGCGCGCGTCGGTCTCGGCATCCTTGAACACGCCACCGCCGGAGATTCCGGCCGATTTCACCCCCGCGCCTGCCAGGAGCTCGCGCCAACCGCCCTCGCTTTCCAGGCTGGTCACATCCACCTGTTCGGCGTTGAAACTGATGCGGGTGGCTCGCAACCCCGCAATGGTCTCGAACTGACCGGCTCCGGTCAGGTCGAGCTTGATGAGAAGATCCTTGCCGTATTGCGCCGTCATCATGCTTACTCCAGATAAGGTGTTCAGTCGTCCTCGACCCGGGCTGCGAAGCGCAGGTCGATGCGGCGCTCGCCCTGGGTGCCCACCCGCCGGGCGCGGGCCCGGTCGAACCACAGGCCCACGATCCGCCCGCGAGACATCGCCAGCGGCGCGTCCACCAGGGCGTCGGAAACCGCCGCGGCCGCCGCCTTGGCCTGGGCGAACCCGGCCTGTCGGCTGACGATGGTGATCGTGAACAGATGCAGCGCCCCGTCCCCGGTCTTGTCCGAGGCGTCGCGCACCTCCTCGGGGCCCAGGCTGACATAGGTCAGCGGCAGATCGCCCGCCGGCACCACGTCATAGATCGCCTCGCCCACCTGCGCGGCCAGGGCGGGATCACCCGCCAGTCGCTGGAAAATCGCCGCCTGCAGAGCGGCCGCCGCGCCGTAACTCATGCCGGTTTCTCCTCTTCTGCAAAGCAGAGCAGGTAGTGCCCGCTCCGATCCGCTTCGGTCACCGCCCGGATGTGAAAGATCCGCGCGCCTTCGCGAAACCGCTCGTCGGGCTCGGGCCGCCGGGCCGAACCCGGCGGTGCGGCGCGCACGACGACGTGATAGGGCACCCGCGTCAGGGTCAGTTCCTGCCCCGCACGCTCGCCGCCCGTGCGCGGCATGATCTCGGCCCAGATCACTCCAAGCTCGACCCATGTCTCGGAAAACCCGCCGGCCCCGTCGGGCAGCCGTTGGGCCGCCTCAAGGACAAGGCGACGGTTCAGAACTGGCGGGCGTTTCATGCCACCCCTCCGGCCGTCACACGCAGCCGTCGCCAGCGTTCGGTCAACGCCGCAACGCCGAACGGCATGTGGCCTTCGCCCGTAGACGCCTCGTGCCGATGCTCGTGGTAATGCGCCGCCAGCAGGAAGACCGCCTGCCCCAGATCGGCAGGAACGCTGTCCCACTCCGCACCGAAACCGGCATCGAAATCGACCTCGGCGCCGCCCCCCTGCGGGATCGTCGGCAGGCAGGTCCGAACCGCGGCCAGCCTGGGATAGGTTCCGTCCCGCTCCAGCCGATAGGTGGCCGGATCGCAGACGCAGACGGTGCCGTTGCGGTCGAAGACCCGAAGCTCCGCGATGCGGGTCACGGGCGCCACCGGCAGCGGTTCACGCGCTCCATCGCGCCAACCGTTCACCCCCCAGGTAAAGCTGCGCGCCAGAAGCACCTTGGCGGTCCGTTCCTCGATCGCCGCCATGGAGGCCCGCAGGAATGCCTCCAGCAACGCGTCCTCTGCCCCATCATCGGAAAACCCGGTGCCAAGGCGCAGATGCGCCTTGAACCGCTCCAGAGGCAGCGCGGCGGCGGGCAGCGTCGTCTGCTCGATCAGCATCATCTCGTCATTTCTCCGCTAGGCCCCCCGCTGAATGTCGGCGCGCGCCGACCCGGCCTGTCCCGACGGAGGGAACAGCTGGACAGACCGGATAGGTCCGGCGCGCGCCTGGTCGTCCCCGGGGTCAGCCGGAGGCAACGTCTCGGTCAGGCCATCAGGCGGTGGCGAATCTCAGAAGCTTGATCGCGGCATAGTCGCTGACATCTCCGCCGACGCGCTTGGTCGCATAGAACAGCACATGCGGCTTGGCCGAGAACGGGTCGCGCAGCACCCGCAGGTCGGGGCGCTCGGCAACGGTATAACCCGCCTGGAAATCGCCGAAGGCGATCGCCACCGTGCCCGAGGCGATATCGGGCATGTCCTCGGCGATCAAGACCGGATAGCCCAGAAGCCGCGCAGGCTCGCCCGCCGACAGCCCGTCCGACCACAGGAAGCGGCCATCGGCATCCTTCATCTTGCGCACCGCGCCCGCCGTGCGCGAATTCATCAAGAAAGTGGCACCCGCGCGGTATTCCGCACCCAGCGAGTAGACGAGGTCGAGGATTGCATCGGCCGGCGACACCGCGTCGAAATCGCCATCCGACCCCGTTGCGACATAGCCAAGGCTGCCCCAGTTCCAGGCACCTTCGGGAACGTGCGGATGCGACAGGAACCCCGTGGGCTTGTCGACCCCGTCGCCATTGATGAACGCCGCCGCCTCGGCGCGGGCGAACCTGTCGGCGATGCGCGCGGCCAACCAGCCCTCGATGTCGAACGCGGAATCGTCCAGCAGCCGCTGGCTGGCCTTGGGCATGGCCGAAAGCTCGTGCAGCGGGATCGACACGCGCTCGATCTGCGGCGTGCCGGTCTCGATCTGGTTGGCGGTCTCGGTCGACCAGCCCGAACCGATGTCCGAATGGTCCACCAGCACATCGAACGAGGTCGCCTCGACGGTGACCACCTGCGCGATCGAGCGGATCGAGGCCGTCGAGCGCAGCACCGACTTGATCGTATCCGAGGTCTCGGGATCGACGAGATAGCCACCCTCGGCCGCGACCGAGGTACCCAGCGCCTTGCCCTCGATTTCCAGGCTGCGCAGCCCGTCATCGTCGCCGTTGCGCAGATAGGCGGCAAGGGCCTTCTTGTGCGGCGCTTCGAGATCGGCGGCACGCGACAGGGCGGGGCGCCCGGCGGAGGTCATTTGGGATTTCCGGTCCAGCATGGTCAGTCGCTCTTCCTGTTGTTGAAGTCGGAATTTCACATCGGCCTGAAACTCTCTGAAATCGCTCAGGAAAGAGTTCAACGCCTGCTTCACTTCCACCGCCGGGGCTTGGCTCCCGCCGGACTTGGTCTCGGTCTCGGTCATCTCGCTTGTCCTTGTTGAGATCGGTCCTCGCGGCCTTTGGCGATCAGCCCTCGGCCAACATGCGGCGGGCGCCTGAAAAGGCCTCCGCCAGTTCGCGCAAGAGCACCTCGGCGGGGTCCCCCCCCTTGGCGCCAACCCGCGCTTCGGCAAGCATCGGGAAGGTCACGAGCGACACCTCCCAAAGCTCCAGCTCCGCAAGAAGCCGGCGCCCGCTTGCATCCCGTTCGGCCCGCTTGGTACGATAGCCGATCGACAAGCCGTCGATGGCGCCCGCCGAAACAAGGGCGGCCGCCTCGCGGGCGCGCACGACCTCGGGCAACAACCGCCCCTTGACGTAAAGCCCGCGGCCATCCTCCCGGACCTCGTCCCAGATGCCGATGGGCTGGGCGGGATCATGCTGCCACAGCATCTTCACCCGACGCCCTTCGGTGGCCATCCGCTTCAGGCAGGCACCATAGGCCCCCGCCTGCACGACGTCGCCGCCCTGGTCGGTCGCGCCGAACAACGAGGCATAGCCCTCGATCACCGCGCCCTCGGCCAGCGCCAGCGGCGCGTCCGGCGGGCAGAACTTGCGCTCCAGCCCGGTATCCCTGTCATATCCGATCATCCGAACTCCCCTTTTCACGGCGAGGCCGCCAGCAGCGATGCCACGCCTTCCGTCAAGATCACCGCCACCACGCCGTAGACGGTCAGCCACATTCGTCGTTCCAGCCGCTCGAGCGCCGTCTCGATCCGCACGAGCCGGAATTCGAGCGCCGTCCAGCGCTCCTCCCAGACGCGTTCATTGGCGTCGATCCGCGCATTCGCCACTTCGAAGGGCGCATAGAGAAACCTGGAGCCCGACCTCTCGGCCGGGGGTTTCATTCACCCTCCGGCCGGGCGGGCAGACCCAGAAGGGCACGTTTCTCGACCTCGGTCAGGAAATCCGCGCCGGCGATACGCAGCCATTGCGCATCGCGTTCGGCCGCCAGCGCCGGCACCTGATCGAGATCGGGCTTGAGGCTCACTGTCTCTCCTGCAAAGCGCGACAGGAACTCGGCCACGGCACCGGCGACCTTGGCCACCATCGGCAGGATCGTCAGCCGATAGAAGGCGCGGTTGGCCTCCTGATAGTTCGCGTAGGTCGCATCCCCCGGGATCCCCAGCATCATCGGGGGCACGCCGAAGGCCGTCGCGATTTCCCGCGCCGCGGCCTCCTTGGTGCGGTGGAACTCCATGTCCGAGGGAGAAAAGCCCATCGGCTTCCAGTCCAGCCCGCCCTCCAGAAGCATCGGGCGCCCGGCATTCGCCGCCCCCTGATGATAGCTGAGCATCTCGTCCTGAAGCCGCGCATACTGGTCTTCGCTCAGGGTCGAATTGCCATCCGTCCCGCGATAGACGATCGCGCCGGAGGGCCGCGCCGCGTTGTCCAGAAGCGCCTTGGACCAGCGCGAGGCCGAATTGTGAACGTCGATCGCGGTCGCCGCCGCCTGCATCGGCGACAGCCCGTAATGATCGTCCTGGGGATGGAAGCTCTTGATATGGCAGACCGGCGGCAGGTCGACCGTCATGTCGAACCGATGCTTGCGCGCGCCGACGGTGTAATCATAGGCGACCGGCCAGCCATCGCGCCCGGGAACCAGGTGCATCCGGTCCGATCGCAACACATGCAGTTCGAATGGCATCCCGCCCTCATCGCCGACCGCTTCGAGATAGGCGTTCCCGGACAGCAGCAACTGGCCGTAAAGCGTCTCGAACAGCTCGGCCCGTCCCTGTGCCGGATTTGGCCGCGCGATCAGATCGAGCATCGGGTGGGTCTCGTAGCGCCGTTCGGTGTCCTGGCAGACCAGCGGCAGCGCCGCCGCCGCCTCGGCGATCAGCTTGACCGCGCGAAACCCCACCGGGTTGCCGACAAAGCCGTTGCGGGTCAGCGAGACGGTATCGCGCGGACTCCAGGCCACGCGCCCTGACCCCGCCCAGGCGATCACCGGGCCGGTGGCAGACGCTTTCGCCTCCGGCGCCCGCGTTTCGGCACGGCGGAAGATATTCAGTTTCATGGGCAAAGCTCCTCCGGTTTCGCTGTCGCTGCCCGTCAAGGGCCCAAGGAAAAGGCCCGCGCCCCGGGGTTTTCCGGGACCGGGCCTCGCCATTCCGCAAGGGCCGCGTCGTCGCGGCCGTGATTCTCTAGAGACTGCGCACCCTCGGACGCCGCCAATGGGCGGCGGGGGTAATCATCAGTTCATGGATCGCCCAGACCAGGGCATCCACACGGTCGGGGCTGCCACGCCCCTCATACCCGCGCGAGGTCATGCGACACATCTGGTCCTCCAGTATGGCCAGGCCGGGCAGATGCTTGATCCGCCCCTGTTCGTAAAGGGCGGCCACCGGCTCGGCCCGGGCGGCCTTGCCGCGCGAAGCACGCACCGCGCGGAACGGCACCAGCGGGTCGAGTTGCCGGATCACGGTCTCGACCAGATCGCCACCCTGGTTGACCTCGGCGACCAGCCGGTCGGCGCCGAAGCGTTCCATTGCCTCGATCGCTGCCTGCGCCCAGACCGTCGGCGCCACACCCGCAAGGCTGGCATCCGCCAGCACCACCGCGCGCCATTCCTGCGGCGGCCCCTTGCTCTGCACCCCCACGACCATGATCCCGCATTCGTCCGAACCGCCATGCCCCGTGACCGGCGGATCGACCGCGACCACAACCCGGTCGAGTTCCGGCGCCCTGTCGATCCGGGCCGCTTCGATCGCCGCCAGCGACCAAAGCGCACCCTCGGATTCATCGAGCAGCACCCCGTCCAGTTCCTGCCGTCCCAGCCGTGTTCCAGCATATCGCGTGCGGACCGCGTCGAGAAACGAGGCCGCAAGGTTGGCCCGGTTCGCCTCGGTCGGCGCGTGGGTGACGACAGTCGTCGGAAGCGCCAGGATCGACCGCAATACACCCACGTTGCGCGGCGTGGTGGTGATACACTGCCGGGGCGACATCCCCAGCCGCAGCCCGAACTGCAGCATGTCCCAGGTCTCTTCAGCCTTTTTCCACTTCGCCAGTTCGTCCGCCCAGGCCGCGTCGAATTGCGGCCCACGCAGGGATTCGGGGTCATGCGCCGAAAACACCTGGGCGATCGCTCCGTTTGGCCACACCAGCCGCCGTCGGGTTGCTTCCCAACGCGGGCGACGGTCAGGTGGCGAACATGCCATCAGCCCGCTATCGCCGAACACCATCACCTCGCGGACCTGGTCGACCGTCTCGCCCACCAGCGCCACCCGGCGCGACCGGCCCGGATCCAGCGGGCGCGGCCCCTCGACCTCCGCCCGGACCCACTCGGCGCCCGCCCGCGTCTTGCCCGCACCGCGCCCGCCCAGCACCACCCAGGCGCGCCAGTCCCCCTCGGGCGGCAATTGATGCGGCAACGCCCAGAACTCGAACAGGAACGGCAGCGCCATCAGTGTGCCGTCATCCAGGCTGTTCAGAAAGGCCGTCTGCTCGTCGCGTGACGCGCAGGCGATCCAGTCGGCGCCCGACCTCAACACGCGCCTCATCGAGGTCAAGGGCATAGTCGCAGGCGCCGCCCGCTTCGTCTCGGAGAAGCTTTCCAACTCGTAACCTTTCGTCGAAAGCGGTCTGTACCGCCTTGCCGAGGTCGGTCAACGCGCCCCGTAACGCGCGGGCACGCTCTGTCTTGCCGGCCTCGACTTCTTCGATGATCCCATTCAAGGCGCGTATCGTGCGCCTGTAATGCTCTTCGGCTTCCTCAAGCACCGCCCGGGCAGCCGTTTCGCCCACTTGCGGGGCAGATATCGTTCCCATGCTGTCCTTGCCTGCCTGTCCTGCCGGCCCCCCGTCGCAGGAGAAGACACGAAAAAACGGCCTCGGGGGATACCCCCGGGCCGCTAACCCACGTCTTCCAGCTTGCCTGAAAGTATAGATCAGAGCGCGCGCAGAGTCAAGAAGTTTATCTTTAACAAAGGGTTAACAGAAGACTACTGACGCCCGGCCTCGATCTGGCGCCAGCGCGCCACGTTCTGGTTATGCTCGGCCAGCGTCCGGGCAAAGGCATGCCCCCCCGTCCCGTCGGCGACAAAGAACAGGAAATCCGTATCTTCCGGGTTCAGCGCCGCCTCGATCGAGGCCCGTCCCGGATTGGCGATCGGCGTCGGCGGCAACCCGTCGATGACATAGGTGTTCCAGGGCGTCTCGCGGCGCAACTCGCTTTGCCGGATGCCGCGGCCCAGCGGTTCCCTGCCCTGTGTCACCCCGTAGATCACAGTAGGATCGGTCTGCAACCGCATCCCCTGCCGCAGCCGGTTCACGAAGACACTGGCCACCTGGCCGCGTTCTTCCGGCACGCCGGTCTCCTTCTCGACGATCGAGGCCAGGATCAGCGCCTCCTCCGGCGTCGTGATCGGCAAGTCATCGGCCCGCCGCGCCCAGAGATCGTCCAGAATCGCCGCCTGCCGTCGCTGCATCTCGGCGATCAGATCGCTTCGCGCCATGCCCGGCTGCACTTCGTAGCTGTCAGGTGCCAGACTGCCCTCGGCAGGCAGGTCAGCCACCTCGCCATCGAGAAAATCCGCCGATTTCAGTTCCTCGACGACCTGCCAGCTCGTGACCCCTTCGGCCAGCGTCACCCGGAACCGCAGGTCGGTTGCATTGCGCAATTCGGCATAGTCCTCGGGGATCTCGCCCGCCGCCGGATCGAAGGCAAGCACTTCCACATAGCGCCCCGTGCCGGGATCGACCTCGCGCAGCTGCAATTGTGCGCTGACTACCCCGATCCTGAAATTCAACTCGCTGCCGCATGTGGACCGCCCGCCGCGCGTCACGATGTCGACGATCTCCTTCATCGAGGAGCCGGGCGGAATCAGAAAGCTGCCGGCCTTCAACAGATCGGCTTTCTCCGTGTATTTCGCCCCCAGCCGGAAGATCGCGGCATTCGAGACCGCCCCCTGCCCCTCAAGCTGGCGCGAAAGCCCAGCCATCGTCGCGCCGGACTCGACCCGAAGGCAGATCGCATCGGCCAGAGGCCCGGTGCCCTCGTATTGCCGCTTGCCCCAAAGCAACAGGCCGCCCGCCAACAGAAACAGCGCGATGAACAGCGTCAGCGCATTCGAGGCGACCGACCGCCACATCACCGATCACCGCGCCCCATGACCAGCGTCGCATTGGTGCCACCGAACCCGAACGAGTTTGACAGCGCGACCGCGATCTCTCGCTGGCGCGCCGCCTTGGGCGCCAGGTCGATGCGCACTCCCTCGGGTGGCGTGTCCAGGTTCAGCGTGGGCGGCGCCACCTGATCGCGCAGCGACAGAACGCAGAAGATCGCTTCCACCGCGCCTGCCGCGCCCAGCAGATGCCCGATGGAGGACTTGGTGGACGACATGGTGGTGGCGGCAGCCGCAGCGCCCAGCAGACGCTCGACAGCGCCCAGCTCGATCGTGTCGGCCATGGTCGACGTGCCATGCGCGTTGATGTAATCCACGTCCGCAGGCGACAGACCCGCGCGCTTCAGCGCCGCAGCCATCGACCGATACCCGCCCTCGCCATCCTCGGACGGCGCGGTGATGTGATAGGCGTCGCCCGACATGCCATACCCCAGCACCTCGGCATAGATCTTCGCACCGCGCGCCCTGGCATGCTCGTATTCCTCAAGGATCACGATCCCCGCACCCTCGCCCATCACGAAGCCGTCCCGGTCCGCATCCCAGGGCCGCGAGGCCGATTGCGGATCGTTTCCGCGCTTCGTGGACAGCGCCTTGCAGGCATTGAACCCGGCGATCCCGATCTCGGAGATCGGGCTTTCCGCGCCCCCCGCCACCATCACGTCGGCATCGCCCCACTGGATCAGACGGGCTGCATCGCCGATGGCATGCGCCCCGGTCGAACAGGCCGTGACGACCGCATGGTTCGGACCCTTGAACCCGAACCGGATCGAGACCTGCCCCGAGACAAGGTTGATCAGCGCGGACGGGATGAAGAAGGGCGATACCCGCCGGGGTCCCTTCTCCTGCAACAGAACCGCCGTATCGGCAATCGCCGACAGCCCGCCGATCCCCGAGCCGATCATCACGCCGGTGCGCTCGCGGTCCTCGTCGGTCTTCGGCTCCCAACCCGAATCCTTCACCGCCTGGGTGGCCGCGGCCATGCCGTACAGGATGAAATCGTCGACCTTGCGCCGCTCCTTGGGATCCATCCAGTCATCGGGGTTGAACGTGCCGTCCGTCCCGTCGCCGAACGGGATCTCGGCGGCATAGGTGGTCGCCACGCGCGACGCGTCGAACCGCGTGATCGGACCCACGCCAGACTGCCCGGCGATCAGCCGCGACCAGCTTTCCTCGACCCCGCAGGCCAGGGGCGTGACCATCCCCAGCCCCGTGACTACCACTCGACGCATCCGCCTCTCCTCGCTCTCGCCCACGGCCTATCCGGCGCTCCTGATACCGCGTTTTTTCCGCGCTCGGCAAGCCGGGCGCAACAACGCCGCCGAACGGGCACCCGACCTCCCGAAACGAAAGCGGCGCCCCAGGGGGCGCCGCTCCGCAACAGGTTCGCTCGAAAGCCTCAGGCGGCTTCCTGGATGAACTTCACCGCATCGCCGAAGGTCTGGATGGTTTCGGCAGCATCATCCGGGATCTCGATGCCGAACTCCTCCTCGAAGGCCATGACCAGTTCGACCGTGTCCAGGGAGTCCGCGCCCAGATCGTCGATGAACGAGGCGCTCTCGATCACCTTGTCCTCTTCGACACCCAGGTGCTCCACGACAATCTTCTTAACGCGATCCGCGATGTCGCTCATGTCTGTTCCTCACATTTGTTCAGGCGATTTGCCCGTCTTTGTTCTGTCGGCCACGAGGGGCCACCACCGATCCCGCAAAGCGGGACTCTCGCAAGCGCGGGGAACGCCCCCCGACGAACTCGCGCCGCCTATAACACATCGCATGTTCTTGGCAAACGCTTTCCCGTCGCAGACCGAAACCCGGATCCGGGGCCGGTCCAAGCGCCCTCAGACCATGGCCATCCCGCCATTGACATGCAGCGTGGCGCCGGTGACGTAACCGGCCTCGGAACTGGCCAGATAGACCACCGCCGCGGCAATGTCGGCGGGCGTGCCCATGGCGCCCACCGGCACCGCACCCAGGATCCCGGCCTTCTGCTCATCGGTCAGCTTGTCGGTCATCGCCGTCGCGATGAAGCCCGGCGCGACACAGTTCACCGTGATCCCCCGCGCCGCGACCTCCTGGGCCAGCGATTTCGACAGGCCCACCAGCCCGGCCTTGGCCGCACAGTAATTCGCCTGTCCCGGGTTGCCCGTGGTCCCCACGACCGACGTGATGTTGACGATCCGGCCCCAGCGCGCCTTGATCATGCCCCGCACCGCGCCGCGGCACAGCCGCATCGCCGCGGTCAGGTTCACGTCGATCACTGCCTGCCAGTCCTCGTCCTTCAGCCGCATGAACAGCGTGTCGCGCGTGATCCCGGCATTGTTCACCAGAATGTCCAGCGCCCCCATCGCCTCGATGGCCGCCTTAGGCAGCGCCTCGACCGCCTCCGGATCAGACAGGTCGCAGGGCAGCACATGGGCGCGCTCGCCCAGTTCGGCCGCCAACTCGCGCAGCGGCGCCTCGCGCGTCCCCGACAGGCCCACAACCGCACCCCGCGCATGCAGCGCCCGCGCGATCTCGGCCCCTATGCCACCCGACGCGCCGGTCACCAGCGCGCATTTTCCGCTCAGATCGAACATGTCCCCCTCCTCAGTTCATGCTGTCCACGGCTGCCGTCACCTCGTCGGGCAGTCCGACCTGCCGCGTCGCGACGTCGCGCGCGATCCGGCGGATCATGCCCGACAGCGCCTTGCCCGCGCCGATCTCCCAGATCTCGGTGACACCTTGCGCCGCCATCCACGCGACCGATTCCCGCCAGCGCACCGCGCCCGTCACCTGCTCGATCAGCAGCGCGCGGATCTCGTCGGGATCGCTGACACCATGGGCGCGCACATTGGCCACCACCGGCACCAGCGGCTCCTCGATCGTTACCTCGGCCAGACGCTCGGCCATGACCCGGGCCGCAGGCTCCATCAGCGCGCAATGGAAGGGCGCGGATACGGGCAGCATCACCGCCCGCTTGGCACCCCGCTCCTGCGCCAGCGCGACCGCCCGCTCTACGCCCGCCTTGTGGCCCGAGATCACGACCTGCGCCGGATCGTTGTCATTGGCGGCCTGCACGACCTGCCCCTCGGCCGCGGCCGCGGCCACCGCCTGCACCGCCTCCAGATCAAGCCCCAGGATCGCCGCCATGGCGCCCTCGCCCACCGCAACCGCCGCCTGCATCGCCTCGCCGCGCAGCCGCAACAGCCGCGCGGTATCGGCCAGGCTGATCGCCCCCGCCGCGCACAGCGCCGAATATTCGCCCAGCGAATGGCCCGCCACGAAAGCCGCCGCATTGACCGTGACGCCCTCGGCACCCAGCGCCGCCATCGTCGCCATCGAGGTCGCCATCAGCGCCGGCTGCGCGTTCCGGGTCAGCGTCAATTCGTCCTGATCGCCCTCCCAGATCAGCGCCGAGAGCTTCTCGCCCAGCGCCTCGTCCACCTCCTCGAACACTTCGCGCGCGAGAGGATAGGCATCGGCCAGCGCCCTGCCCATCCCGATGGTCTGCGCTCCCTGACCCGGAAACACGAATGCGCGCATGTTTTGTCCCCTCGCTCGCCGATTTCGGCGTGGTCTATCGGCTAAGCGGGGGCTTCACAAGTCGGCGGAAAAGTCAGGCGACCTCGCGCCGCGGAGCCGGTCCAGGAAGTCGATGGCACAGCGGTCCTCGATCTCGCTGGCCTCGATATTGGCCACATTGCGCCGCACCCGCGCGGCGTGGCGCGCGGCCGCCACGCTCTGGTTCGATCCCCGCGCGATCTTGGCCGCCAGCTCCGCCTCGGAGCGTGCGTAATAGTGGTTCAACTGCAGATGATCCGCCGAATAGAAGCCGCGCGCGAAACGCCCCTTCAGGCTCGCCCGCTCGCCCCGGTCGTTCCAGGTCACGTCCTGCCCGTCGATCTCGACACTATGCACCTTCAGCGCCGTCACCCGGGTCGCATCCACGATCGTCTTGAAATTCGTCACCCCGCGGACCCCGCTCAGCGGATCGGCCGCGCGGCGCGTGTAGTTCGCCACAACCCCACCTTCGGGCGGCGTCGCATGCCCGTTCCGTCCGAAGTTGTGCCAGGGCAGCGACACACTGGGAATATCTCCCAGATGCGCCAGCGCGCCCTCCAGGCTCTCCGCGCGCCGGGGCACCAGAAACTCGTCGGCATCAATGCAGGCCATCCAGCGGAACCGCCCGCCGAAATTGCGCAGCGCATGGGCATAGGCCAGAACCTGGTTGTGGATCTCGCGGCCGGTCCCGGCATCCCACAGCTTCTGGTCCCAGGGGATCACCGTCAGACGCGCGCCCAGGACCTCGGCCAGACGCGAAATCGTCGCGTCGGTCGAGCCGTTGTCATAGACAAAGACATGGGCCGCGCCGGCCTGTGCATGAAATTTCGCCCATTCGCCGATATGGCGCTCCTCGTTCCGGACGATCAGCACCAGCGCAAGTCCCGATCGCCCCGCGCAGGGGGCAGGCGGCGTCAGGCCCAGCTTGGTGATCGGACGCCCGGAGAACACTCGCAGCATGCACGGCCCCTGATTTTCGGTCGCCGCAAGCCTAGTTCCCTCGTCGCGGACAGACCAGACCGCTCAGGCCGCGTGGGTCAAGGGCCGGGCAAGGCCGCGGCGACGCCGCGTCCGGCGTCCCGGATTCGCCTTTCGCAGGCTCGATCCCTGAAGATCGCGCGCCATTCGGGTCTGAAGAACCGTCAGAACGGCCTCGCGCCCGCGCGCGACCTCGATCAGGTCGTCGCCCGTCCCCACCCGCACGAACAGCTTGGAGGGCTGCCCCGGCCGTTCGGCGCGCTGCACGAAGACCGAGCCGACCTCGTCGAAGGCCACCTCCCGCCGGATGCGCAACCCGCCGCGCGCATTGCTCAGGGTGCAGCGCAAGGATCGTGCCTCAAGGTCGACCTGCACCTCTTCGAGAAATCCGCGCTCGGCCAGCCAGCACAGCGCCAGTCCCGCCACGGCCAACCCACCGCTCGGTGCCACCAGCGCCCCCAGGTCGAAAAACCCCAGCAAGGGCAGCACAATCCAAAGCGCGCCGACCGCCGACAGAAGTGCCAGACCGCCGATCCATGCCGCGCGCTCGAACGCGCCGGCATTGCGGGAGACCGCTCCGCCGGCGATGACCACATAGCCCCACCGCGTCTCGGTCACCCCCGGCAACGCGATCTCCGCGCGTGCGGAAACGCGCTCCTCCCGGTTTTCAAGGCCGGCCCTCATGTCGGTCGCATGCTCCCTTGCAACGGATGCCACGACCCTCTCGCGGGAAAACGGCAGCAATGGGCCGGACAGGAGCAGATTTGCGGGCGGTCCCGCGGCAGGCCCATGATCGGCGGCGGCGGGCTTGCATCGCGCGGTTCCATCTGTATAAGGCGCAGGTCTTCCGCAACGAACGTGATCGGTGCGGCCTCTCGTGGGCGGGAGGCGGAAGACCTTCGGACCCGCCCTTTGAAGCGCACCCGTAACAGGACTGGAGACAGCATGCCGCTTTACGAGCATGTGTTCATCGCGCGTCAGGACTTGTCCAACACGCAGGCCGAGGGCCTTATCGAACATTTCGGTGCCATTCTCGCGGATAACGGCGGCAAGATCGTCGAGCACGAGTATTGGGGCGTCAAGACGATGGCCTTCAAGATCAACAAGAACCGCAAGGGGCATTACGCCTTCCTGCGCACCGACGCACCCGCGCCCGCCGTCCAGGAGATGGAACGCCTGATGCGGCTGCATGACGACGTGATGCGCGTGCTGACCGTCAAGGTCGAGGCCCATGAAGAAGGTCCCTCGGCGCAGATGCAGAAGCGCGAAGAGCGTGGTGAACGCGGCGACCGCCGCGAGCGTCGCTGATCCAAAGCCTGCCAGGAGGAACCTAACCCATGGCCGCAAAACCGTTTTTCCGCCGCCGCAAGGTCTGTCCGTTCTCGGGCGAGAACGCGCCCAAGATCGACTACAAGGACGTGCGCCTGCTGCAGCGCTACATCTCCGAGCGGGGCAAGATCGTGCCCTCGCGCATCACCGCCGTCTCGGCCAAGAAGCAGCGCGAGCTGTCGCGCGCGATCAAGCGCGCCCGCTTCCTCGCCTTGCTGCCCTACGCCGTGAAATAAGGAACGAGATCCATGCAAGTGATCCTTCTGGAACGCGTGGCCAAGCTCGGCCAGATGGGCGAGGTCGTGAACGTCAAGGACGGCTACGCCCGCAACTTCCTGCTGCCCCAGGGCAAGGCGCTGCGCGCCAGCGCGGCCAATATCGCCCGCTTCGAGGCCGACAAGGCCCAGCTCGAGGCGCGCAACCTCGAGACGAAGAAAGAGGCCGAGGCGCTGGCCGCCAAGCTCGACGGCCAGCAATTCGTCGTGATTCGTTCGGCCTCCGATTCCGGGGCGCTCTACGGCTCGGTGACCACCCGTGACGTGGCCGACGCCGCCACTGCCGATGGCTTCAGCGTCGACCGCAAGCAGGTCGTCCTGACCGGCCCGATCAAGGATCTGGGCCTGCATGACGTGACCGTGACGTTGCACCCCGAGGTCGAGGTGACCGTTCAGGTCAACGTCGCCCGTTCGGCCGAAGAAGCCGAGCTTCAGGCATCGGGCAAGTCGATCCAGCAACTAGCCGCCGAGGAAGAGGCCGCCGCAGAGTTCGAGATTTCCGAACTCTTCGACGACATCGGATCCGCCGCCGAGGACGATTTCCTCGCCGATGTGGCCGAGACCCAGGGCTCGGGCGAGGAACAGCCGCGCTAGGCAAGGGTCGCCTTCATCCTTTCAAGGCTCTCCGAAAGGGGCCGCGCCGGACCGGTGCGGCCCTTTTCCTTTCATCCCCACCCATGGCCTGCCCCATACCCGGCAAGAAAAAAGGGCCGCCCGCAGGCGACCCTTTCCATTACGCGCGTCGGGATTGCGCTCATTCCTCGTCGAGTTTCTCGACCGCCTTCTCGAGGTCGGCCTTTGACACTTCCTTCTCGGCCAGATCGGCCAGTTCGAAGATGTAGTCGACCACCTTGTCCTCGAAGATCGGCGCGCGGATCTGCTGCTGCAGCGCCTGGTTCTGGCGCACGAACTCGAAGAACTGCCGCTCCTGGCCCGGGAACTGGCGCGCCTGCGCCATCACAGCCTGCGTCATCTCGTTGTCCGAAATGCTGATCTCGGCCTTGCGCCCGATCTCGGCCAGCAGAAGACCCAGCTTCACGCGCCGCGCGGCCAGCTTCTGATGCTCGTCGGTCGGGACGATCTCGGCATGGTCATGGCCCTGAACCTCGGGATGCTCCTCGTGCCAGAGCTGATGCGCGATCTGCTTGGCCTCTGCCTCGACCAGCGACGGCGGCAGGTCGAAGCTGATCGTCTCGTCCAGCACATCCAGCAGCGCACGCTTCATCACCGCACGCGCCGCGCCGCCGAATTCCGCCTCCAGCCGCTCGGCAACCTGGCTCTTCAGGGCATCCAGGCTTTCGGCCCCGAACTGCTTGGCCAGTTCATCGTCGATCTCGGCCGCCTTCGGGGCCTTCACGGCCTTCACGGTGACGTCAAAGGTCGCTTCCTGACCCTTCAGCTTCTCGGCGCCGTAATTCTCGGGGAAGGTCACGGTGACGGTCACCTCGTCACCCGCCTTGGCACCGATCAGTTGATCCTCGAAACCGGGGATGAAGCTCTGCGAACCCAGCACCAGCGGGTAATCCTCCGCCGCGCCGCCCTCGAACGGCTCGTCGCCCAGCTTGCCGACGAAGTCGATCACGACCTGGTCGCCCTCCTTCGCCTTGGACCCCTTGCGCCGGTCCTCGAAAACCTGCGCGGTCTCGGCCAGCTTGCCAAGCGCCTCGCCGATCTCGTCCTCGCCGGCCTTGACCACCAGCTTTTCCAGCTTGATCGCCTTCATGTCGGGCTCGGGAATCTCGGGCAGCGCCTCGTAGGTCATCTCGACCACGATATCGTCGCCCTCCTTCCAGCCCTCGTTGGTCATCTTGACATCGGGCTGCAGCGCGGGGCGGTCGCCGGTCTGCTCGAAATGCGCGCTCATCGCGCCGTCGATCGTCTCCTGCATGACCTCGCCCATGACGCGCGGACCGAACTGCTTCTTCAGCAGCGGCATCGGCACCTTGCCCTTGCGAAAGCCCTTGATCTCGACCTGGGGCCGGAATTCCTCGAGCTTCGCGTTGACCTTCTCGTCAAGCTCGGCGGCGGTCACGGTGATCGTGTAGCCGCGTTTCAGGCCGTCGTTCAGGGTCTCGGTGACCTGCATCTCGTTGTCCTTTTCATCCCATCCTGGTGCGGGTGGAGGGACTTGAACCCCCACGCCTCGCGGCGCCAGAACCTAAATCTGGTGCGTCTGCCAGTTCCGCCACACCCGCAAAAAGCGCAAGGGCAGCCCGTGACGCAAAGGGCCGCCCCTCAAATCCGCGTCCTTCTAGCAAAGCGCCGCACGGTATGCGAGCGGAAAAAGCGGGCCGAAACCCCCGCCCGCCCCCGACTTCTTCTTGGCCCAAATACCCATCCCCGGCCAACAACGGGCGAAACCGCCGAAACGGGGCGCCGTCACAGGCCAAGATCACGGAACACGGCCGGCAGCGCCTCGGGCAGATCCTCGGCGATCAGCCCGGGCCCGAAGCGGCGCGCAGCCTCCACATGCAGCCAGGCGCCCGTGCAGGCCGCCTCGAAGGGCGCGCCCCCCCGCGCCAGTAGCCCCGCGATGAAACCCGCCAGCACATCGCCCGATCCCGCCGTGGCCAGCCAGGGCGCTGCCCGCTCGCGCAGCGCCGCGCTCACCGCACAACGCCCCGTCTTGTCGGCGATCACCGTGTCGGGCCCCTTGAACAGCACCACGCAACCTGCCCGCAGCGCCGCCTCGCGGGCCGCGCTCACCTTCGAGAAGGCCGGGCCCCGGAGGGCGGGCGCCGCCAGCGTCCCGGCGACATCCGGAAAAAGCCGCGCGAACTCGCCCGCATGCGGGGTCAGAACACACCCTGCATGCAGCAAGGCGAAAAGCTCGGGCTGCCGCGCCAACAGCGTCAGCGCATCGGCATCCAGAACAACCGCCCGCCTCTGCGCGTCCCCCAGCGCCGCCGCAACCAGTTCCACCTCGCGCGCACCCGTCCCCAGTCCCGGCCCCAGACAGACCGCGCCGATCCGGCCATCCTTCATAATCGCCGCGAGCGCCTCGCCATCTGCAACCGGCCGCAACATCACCGCATCCAGCCGCCCGGCATTTTCCGGCACGGCATCCGGCGGGCAGCCCAGCGTCACCAGCCCCGCCCCGATCCGCAGCGCACCCCGCGCGGCCAGCCGTGCCGCCCCGCCCCGGCCCGGTGGTCCTGACAGGATCAGGGCATGGCCATGGCTGTATTTGTGGCCGGCGGTCTTTCCCAATGCATCGGGAAAACCCGAGACGAGTTCCACGGCACCGATCCGGTCGCTGCGCGTCTCAGGCGGCGTGACCCGGCTTGTCCTCTCCTCGAGAGCATCGAGCCCGATATCCTTCACGACCAGCCGCCCGATCGCAGGCTCCCCGACGAAATGCCCGACACGCGGCCGATGGAATGTCACGCAAAGATCGACATGCGGGGCCGACAGCCCATCCTCGTCCGCAAGAAAACGCCCGCTGTCGCTGTCGATGCCGCTGGGCATGTCGACCGCAACGCTGCGCAGCGATGACAACGGATGGCGTTCCCGGAACTCGGCCAGCCGGGCGCGGACCCGCGCGTCCAGCGGCCGCCGCAGGCCCGTGCCGAACAGCGCATCGACCACGACCCCGTCCCCGGCAGAACCCGAGCCGAACAGGCGGGCCGGACTCTCCCCCAGGAAATCCCTGACCGGCCCCATCGCGGACCAACGCTCGCAATTGACGCGCGCATCGGGCGGCAACCGCCCGGGATCGCCGAGAAGGAACGTCTCCACCTCCCAGCCCCAATCCTTCAGGACCCGCGCGACGACGAACCCGTCGCCGCCATTGTTGCCCGGCCCGCACAGGATCACCGCGCGCCGCGGCGCCGTCCGCAATTCGGGCCATTCCTCGAAGATCGCCTCGACCACGCCGCGACCGGCGCGCTCCATCAGTTCCAGGCTGGCGATCATTCCGGAGGCGATCGCCCTGTCCTCGATGCCGCGCATTTGGGCGGATGTGAGAAGTTCCATCATCGAAAGCGGCACCGCCGTTCCCAAACCGCCCTAGAAGGCGGCATTCTGCATATTTTTTAAGCACTCTCTCAAGATTCAGGAAAGCGCCTCCCGGGGGGCCAGCCTAGTCAATTGTGTGCCTCCGGGGAAAGTGATCTGTCGGGCTTCGAACGTCACCGAGAAGGAGTTTCCCGCCGTGAAGAAGATCGAGGCGATCATCAAGCCCTTCAAGCTCGACGAGGTCAAGGAAGCCCTGCAGGAAGCCGGCGTTCAGGGCCTCTCGGTCATCGAGGTCAAGGGCTTCGGCCGCCAGAAGGGCCATACCGAGCTTTATCGCGGCGCCGAATACGTCGTGGACTTCCTGCCCAAGGTGAAGATCGAGGTGGTGTTGCCCGACGACCAGGTGGACGCCGCCATCGAGGCCATCGTGAACGCCGCCAAGACCGAGAAGATCGGCGACGGCAAGATCTTCGTCTCGCCCGTCGAACAGGCGATCCGCATCCGAACCGGCGAGACCGGCGAGGATGCCCTCTGAGCATACCGACTGACCCGCCGGGGTCGCTTCCCGGCGCGTAACGATCAACCCAGCAAGAAGGGAAATACGGTCCAATGAGCAAGGAACAGGTTCTCAAGACCATCAAGGACGAAGATGTCGAATATGTCGACATCCGCTTCACCGACCCGCGCGGCAAGCTTCAGCATGTCACCGTCATGGCCGACCAGGTGGATGAGGACTTCCTCGACGAGGGCTTCATGTTCGACGGCTCGTCGATTGCCGGGTGGAAGTCGATCGAGGCCTCGGACATGAAACTCATGCCCGACACCGAAAGCGCCTATCTCGACCCGTTCTATGCCGAAAAGACGCTTTGCGTTCATTGCTCGGTGGTCGAGCCCGACACCGGCGAACCCTATGACCGCGACCCCCGCGGCACCGCCGAAAAGGCCGAGGCCTACCTGAAATCCTCCGGCATCGGCGATGTGGCCTATTTCGGCCCCGAAGCAGAGTTCTTCATCTTCGACGACGTGCGCTACGCTGTCACCCCGAACAAGGTGGCCTATGCGCTGGATGTCGAGCATGGCGCCTGGAACACCGACACCGAATATGAAAGCGGCAACCTCGCCCACCGCCCGACCTACAAGGGCGGCTATTTCCCGGTGAACCCCTCGGACGAGGGACAGGACATCCGCTCGGAGATGCTCTCCACGATGAAGCGGATCGGCATGAAGGTCGACAAGCACCACCACGAGGTGGCGACCTGCCAGCACGAGCTGGGCATGATCTTCGACAGCCTCAAGAAACAGGCCGACAACCTTCAGAAATACAAGTATGTCATCCACAATGTGGCGCTGGCCTATGGCAAGACCGCGACCTTCATGCCGAAGCCCATGGCGGGCGACAACGGCTCGGGGATGCACTGCAACATGTCGATCTGGAAGGACGGCAAGCCGCTCTTCGCGGGCGACAAATATGCCGACCTGTCGCAGGAGGCGCTGTGGTATATCGGCGGCCTGCTGAAGCACGCCAAGACGCTGAACGCCTTCACCAACCCCTCCACCAACTCCTACAAGCGCCTGATCCCCGGCTTCGAGGCCCCCGTGTTGCGCGCCTATTCGGCCCGCAACCGTTCGGGCTGCATCCGGATCCCGTGGACGGAATCGCCCAAGGCCAAGCGCGTCGAGGCCCGTTTCCCCGACCCGTCGGCCAACCCCTATCTGTGCTTCTCGGCACTCCTGATGGCCGGTCTCGACGGCATCAAGAACAAGATCGACCCGGGCGAGGCGATGGACAAGAACCTCTACGACCTGCCGCCCGAGGAACTGGAAGGCATCCCCACCGTCTGCGCATCGCTGCGCGAGGCGCTGGACAGCCTTGCCAAGGATCACGACTTCCTGCTCGCGGGCGACGTGTTCACCAAGGACCAGATCGCCGGCTACATGGAACTCAAATGGGAAGAGGTCTATGCCTTCGAGCACACCCCGCACCCGGTCGAGTTCAAGATGTATTACAGCTGCTGACCTGCGCGCGACGGCGCTGCAGAAAGCGAGGGGCGCCTTCGGGCGCCCCTTTCACGCCCGTGACCCAGAGCCGTGCCTCGTCCAGGGATGACATCCCGGCCGCCCCGGTCCCAGCCCTCCCGGTTGCCGGTTCACCCCGGTGCTCTCGATGCCTGGCTGCCAGCGGTCAACCTCGCCGCCATGCACCCCAGCACCCGCCCACGGCAGAGAACGGACTTGCCGCAGCGGGGCCGAGCGAGTAATTCGCAGAGGTGGCCGGTGTAGCACAGTGGTAGTGCAGCGCTCTTGTAAAGCGAAGGTCGGGGGTTCAAATCCCTCCACCGGCACCACTTCCCGACATCGCACATGGCACACCCCCGCCCCCGGCGATCGCGCCGCATGACGCCGGACCGTTCCGCGACGGGTGGAAAGCGGACGAACCGGTCCGGCGCAGTGCGTGCCCGCTGTCAAGAAAGCGACCTTGCAGAGCCACATTGAAAACAAGCTTCCCGGTCACGACGGGTCGAGTGTTCAGGACGGGGAAAAACGACATGGCAATTCCACGCTCTCTTTCGGTGGCGTTCAAGGCCGCGGCACTGGTGCTGACCGCCTCGGTCGCCTCCGCGCAGGAAGTCCGTCCCTGGATGCCCTCCGACATCGGACAGGCCTGGAATCTCGGCTACAAGGGGCAGAAGACCACGATCACCGTGATCGACGATTTCCGCAGCAATTACGGCATCTATGGCGATCTTCGCGGCCGCACGGAACTGCTTCGCCACGGGGAATGGACCGCGCTCGAGGCCGGGATGATGGCGCCGAAGGCAACCGTGCTGACGCATGACTTCTCGAATACCAAGGCGGTCAAGTTGCGGAAGGGGCTGAATACCCTCAATCTGAGCTACGGCATGATCGCCAAGGACGGCTATTCGGCAATCAACTGGAGCGCACGCGAGACGTCGATCATCAAATACGCAAGGGACGGGAAGGCCGTCATCGTCAAGGCCGCCGGAAATGACGGGATCGCCGTGGGTGCCGCCAATGCCTCGGGGATGGTCGATTACCTGAACCGCGATCTGGTCGGCAAGAAATCGGCGATCTTCGTCGGCGCTCTGAACGCGCATGGCTCGGTGGACCGGCCGGCCTCGCTGGCATGGTATTCGAACACCGCGGGCAGCAATCCGACCGTGCAGAACCAGTTCCTGGTCGTGGGCGTGACCGGCAACACCACCGGGCTTTACGGAACATCCTTCGCCGCGCCGATCGTTTCGGGATACGCGGCGGTGCTGGGCAGCAAGTTCACCAAGGCGAACCCGACGCAGATCACCAACCAGCTCCTGAACACGGCGCGCACGGACACGATCCGGGGCTATTCCGCGGATCTCCACGGCCGGGGCGAGGCCAGCATCAGCCGGGCGCTCGCCCCGGTTTCGATCCGCTGATCAGAACCGGATCACGAAATCCACGCTGATCCGGGCATCGTGCCGCCCGTCCAGGCGCAGCAGGTGTTTCAGCGTCTCCTCTGGCGGCAGCAGGCCTGCCGCCAGCCTGCAATTGACCGGAACCACGCCCATGATGTCGCCGTAATCCGCCACACAAGCGGACTCTCTCAGGCGACCGCCGACCGGATAGGTCACCTTCACCGACAAGGTCGCGCCATCGAACGGGTGGGTCTGGTAGACAAAGCCCATATGAAGGGCCGGATCGATCCGGTATTTCGGCGCCTTCTCGCCCGTGCTCAGCCCCCAGATAATCCCGAAATCCGCCGAAACCTGCGTCAGGACGATCATCGACAGCTCGGGAATATTGGGCGAATACCAGTTCCAGAACGCCACCTGCGTCCCGTCGGCCAGTTCATACGCACCATTCCGAAGGCCCTGCGCCGCCGAGGATCTGTTCGATCCGACCCGCACATCGAGGAGAAAGGTGTCTTCGAGGAAGTCGAAGGCTGTCGCCGGATGGGCGACGCCCACGCCCAGGAAGAAAGCGGTCAGAACGAGCCTGGCGATCCCCCCTCCCATCGAAATTCCGTCTCGCCCGATTGCTGCGCCATCGCGGAGCCCGGCGATACCACCAGACCGCGACCGGGCCGACGCCCGCCGGTCCCGCGCCCCCATCCTGACCACAAGTGGTTTGCGTAAGGTTTATGCCAGCCGCCTGCCAAGGATCGGCATCGCGCCCTGCGGCCGGGCCTAGCGATTCGCCCGCGCCAGCAGGCCCACCGCCACCAGGCCCACCGCGCTGACCAGAAGCGCCGCGGGCGCCGCATCGCCCAGGTTCTCCAGGCTGGCCTTTTCATAGACACGTGTGGCCAGCGTGTTGTAGTTGAACGGCCGCAGCAACAGGGTCGCCGGCAGTTCCTTGACGCAATCGACGAAAACCAGCAGCAGCGCGGTGCCGACCGAGGTGCGGATCAGCGGCAGGTGAACCGCGGTCAGCGTGCCGCGCGCCGACCGGCCCAGCGAGCGGGCCGCCATCGGCAGGCTGGGCGCGATCCGCCCCATCGCCGCATCCGCCGCGCCCTGCGCGATGGCGAAGAACCGCACACAATAGGCATAGATGATCGCGAAGGCCGAGCCGGTCATCACAAGGCCGATATCGACGCCGAAAGCGCCTTCGATCGCATCGGCCAGCGCGTTGTCGGCCGCCGCCATCGGGATCAGAAGCCCCACCCCCAGCACCGCTCCGGGCGCCGCGTACCCGATCGTCGTGACAGGCAGCAGCAGCTTGGGCAGCGTCCGCCCGGTCAGACGCACCGCGTAGACCAGGAACAGCCCCGCCGCGACCGTGCCCACCGCCGCAATCCCGCCGACGGTCAACGTGTTGACCAGCGCCCGCAGCAGCCCGGGATCGACCCAGGCCCCGGTATTGGCAAGCGCGTGCGACGCCATCACGCCCACGGGCAACACGAAGCCCACCGCCACCGGCAGCGCGCAGGCCAACGTAGCGCCCCAGGCCGCAGGCCCGGTCAGCCGGACCGGCACCAGCGGCCGATGCGCCCGGCCCAGGTTGTGAAACCGCAGGTTGCGCCGGCTGATCTTCTCCAGCGCGACCAGCACGAGGATCAGCACCAGGATCACCATCGCGATCTGCGCCGCCCCGCCCGCATTGCCGCCCTGCAACCAGACCGAGAAGATCCCCGTGGTCAGCGTCTGGACCGAGAAATACTCGACCGTGCCGAAATCGTTCACCGTCTCCATCATCACGATGGCAGCACCCGCCGCGATGGCGGGCCGGGCCAGCGGCAGGCCCACCCGGCGAAACAGTGCGAAGGGTCCTGCCCCCAGCGCGCGGGCCACCTCATAGGCACCGCCCGACTGCTCGCGAAAGGCCGCGCGGGACAGCAGGTAGACATAGGGGTAAAGCGCGGCCGCCAGCACGAGCACCGCCGCCTCGCGCGACCGCACCTCGGGGAACCAGTAGTCCGGTGCGCTCTGCCAGCCGAAGACCTGGCGCAGCCCGGTCTGCACGGGGCCTGCATATTCAAGAAGATCGACCAGCGCATAGGCGCCCACATAGGCCGGGATCGCCAGCGGCAGCAGCAACAGCCATTCCAGCCAGCGTGACAGCGGAAAACGATAGACCGAAATCAACCAGGCCGCCCCGGCCCCGACCGCCGAAGCCAGTGCCGCCACTCCGATCATCAGAACGCCGGTATTCCACATGTATCGCGGCAATGTCGTCGACACGAGATGCGGCCAGATATTCTGCTTGGGCGTCACCGCGATCCACATGACCGACAGGATCGGCATCAGCACCAGCGCCGCGATCAGCACGGCACCCACCGACCAGGGATCAGGCCGCAGACGCAGGACCGCGTGCAGCCAGCGCCCAGCCAGAGAAAGGTTATCTTGAGCGATTTGCTCGGCCATGGAACGCGGTTACAGGAAAGGCGTTTTCCTGTCCAGAACGCGCCGTATAATCGCGGCCGAGCAGAATGAAGAATAACAAGGAACAGGCAGCATGGAACTGGTCTACCACATCGGCGCCCATTGTACGGATGACGACCGGCTTCTGAAATGCCTGCTCAAGAACCGCGGCACCCTTTCGGCGCAGGGCATCGTCGTGCCGGGGCCCAGCCGCTACCGCCCGATCCTGCGCGAGACGCTGGTCTCGCTGCGCGGACGCCCCGCAACGCCCGAGATGCAGCAGATGATCCTCGAGGCCGCGACGGATGGCGAAGAACCGAGACGGTTGATCCTCGTGAACCAGTCCTTCCTGTGCATGCCCCAGAAGGTGCTGGGCGAACGGATGCTCTATCCGATGGCGGGCGAAAAGGCGCACTGGCTCTCGCAGCTTTTCCCCGACCGGCCTTGCGCGTTCTTCCTCGGCATCCGCAATCCCGCAACCTTCATCCCCGCGCTGTTCGCGAAGTCGCGCGAAGCGGATTTCCGGGCCTTCGTCGCGGGGATCGACCCGCTCGCGGTGGCGTGGTCGGACGTGGTGCGCCGGATCCGCAACGCCGTCCCGCAGGCGCGGCTGACGGTCTGGTGCGACGAGGATACGCCGCTGATCCTGCCCGCGCTTCTGACCCGAATGGCGGGCCTGCCCGAGGACACGGCGCTGCGCGGATCGGACGACCTGCTGCACGCGATCATGCAGCCTGCGGGGATGCAACGGCTGCGCGCCTATCTCGACGAGAACCCGCCCGTCAACGAGGCCCAGCGCCGCCGCATCGTCACGGCATTTCTCGACAAATACGCATTACCCGACACCATGGACGAGGAAATCCATGCACCGGGCTGGACAGACGACCTGATCCACGAGTTGACCGAACGCTACGAGGAAGACCTTCATGCGATCGGCTCCATCGAGGGCGTCGAGATCGTCACCGCCTGAGACGCCCAACACGCCCCGGCATCGCCGGCCGGGACGTCACGGCATCCCCAGCGCCTGCTTGTAGAGTTCCAGCATGGCCTCTTCCTCGGCGATCTCGTCGCGGTCACGCTTGCGCAGGGCGACGATCTTGCGCATCACCTTGGTGTCGTAGCCGCGCCCCTTGGCCTCGGCCATCACCTCCTTCTGCTGGTCGGCGATGTCCTTCTTCTCGGCCTCCAGCCGCTCATAGCGTTCGATGAACTGGCGCAGTTCGTCGGCGGTGACGTGATAGCTGGTATCGGGGGGCATGTCGTTCACGGGCGCGGCTCCTCTCAAGCGGGTCGGAGGCCTGACCTAGCGCCGCGCCCACGCCTTCGCAAGCCCCTGCCCCCTTGCGCCACCGCGCCCCATCCACTAGGCGCAAGGGCGACCGAAGGCGGAGGGCGCAATGGGGATACTGATCTGGATCGGGGCGGCGATCTCGCTGGCCGGCCTTGCGGGCATCGTTCGGGTGATCCTGCAGGTGCGGGCCGCGCGCACCGCGAACCTGCCCGAAGACGAGCTGCGTAGCCGCCTGCAAAAGGCCGTGGCGCTGAACATGGCGGCGCTGGGCATGTCTGCGCTGGGGCTGATGATGGTGGTGATCGGGATCACTCTGGGCTGACGGCCACCGGGGCGTCCGCCACCCTGCCGTCGAAATCGCAGAATTGTCGGCCGGTCTTGATCAGATCGCAGATCAGCGCGTCGGGCGTCCAGATCGCGGCGCCGCCCGGCCGGTCGGCCATGGTCCGCAGCGTGCGCCGCAGCCACAGCAGCCCGCGTTCGTCCGCCGCGCGCATCGGACCCCCACGCCAGCGCGCAAGCCCCGCCCCATGCACCAGCGCCAGGTCGATCTCGACCGCCCGGCGCACCACGCCCCGCCGCAACAGCCCCGCCCCGGCCTGCGCCATGCCCGCCAGCACCTGCGCGCGGATCTCCTCGTCGGCGACCGCGCGCGGCACACGGCCCAGAACCGACCGCCCCTCGGCCAGCAACGCATCGAGCGCCGGATCGGGTCGGCCGCCAGCGCCCGGCGCGTCATAGGCGTAATAGCCCCGCCCAGCCGCCTGCCCGCCCCTGCCCTCCGCGACCAGTTGCCCCGCCACGAGGATCGGCCGCGCCTCGGGATCGGCGCCGCCCGGCAGACCCGCGCGCAACGCCAGAAGGGTCTGAAGGCCCAGCCGGTCGGCGATCTCGTAGGGTCCGTGACCAAGCCCCCAGTCCCGCAAGACACGGTCCACCGCATAGGGCGAGGCGCCCTCCTCGACCAGCGCATCCGCCGCCTCGAGCGCCCCGATCAGGACGGTCAGGATCGGGCTTTCGCAGGTCGCGACCAGGGCGACGCGCTGGATCGACTGCACAAGGCTGCCCAGCGTCGCAACCGTGGCTTCGGATGTCCCGGGCGTGCAGACCAGTTCGGCAAGCCGCGCCTCGGGCACAAGATCGGGCAGGTTCAGCCAGATCGTCCCTTCGGGTCGGTGCCCGCACGCGCTCAGCCCGGCGGGGGTGACCAGCGCGCCGGTTCCCGCGAGGACCGCATCGGGCGCCGCGATCCCGGCAAGCGCCGCAAACCCGGCCTCGCGCTCTGACCAGGGACCGGCCCCCGCCTCGATCAAGACCCCGCAGGACGCCAATCCCGCAGTGCCGGTCGATCCCGAAAGGCGCGACCAGCAGGCATCGCGACCCGTCGCGCCGGCGGCGCTCAGCATCGCCTCGACACGGGCCACGGCCTCGGCCAGGGCGCCCTCGTCCGGCGCCGCCAGTCGCACCGCCCGGCCCACGGTCAGCAAGCTTGCCGCCAGCCCCGCCGCCGTCGCGCCCCACCCCCAGACCCCGACGGTCTCTGCCGGGCGGGCCGCCTGTGACCAGCCCGCCGCACGCCGCCGCGCCGCGGCCTCGCCCAGCGCGACATGGCGCAGCGCGCGGACCGCGGCGCTGTCGCGGCAATCCTCGAAAGCGGCCGCCTCATAGTCCAGCGCGGCCGCGTAGGGCAGCATCGCGGCGGCCTCGACGCAGTCCAGAACGCGCGCGGGCGCCTCGACCGGTCCCGCCGTCGGCAGCGCCGCACGCCGGGCCGCCACCGCGGCATGCACCCCCTCGAACCGCGGCAAGGGACGGGCCGGCGCGGGCCGCGGCCCGGCGCGCAACTCGATCAGGCCCAGCGCAAAGCGCAGCCCGGCGGCGTCGAGATCGCCGTCGACCACCGCATCGACCAGGCCAAGACGTTTCGCCAACGCCGCCCCCGCAGGCCGCCCGGACAGCAGGAGATCCAGCGCCGCATCTGGTTGGATCAGCCGCGGCAGGCGCTGGGTGGTCCCGGCGGCGGGCGGCAAGCCGATGGCGATGTCGGGCAGGCCGAACTCGGCGGTGAAAAGCGCCACCCGGTAATGGGCGGCCAGCGCAAGTTCGCAGCCCCCTCCCAGCGCCATGCCGCCGACCTGCGCGACCACAGGCACGCGCGCCCCGTCGATCCGCGCACAGATCGCGCGCAGCAACGCCGCATCCTCGGCGCCGCCCGCACCCGTCGGGCTCAGCCCCATCGAGAAGACCCGGCCGCCGCGTGCCGAGATCAGCACCGCACGGGTGCCATGCGCCACCAGCGCCCCGGCAAGCCCGGTGTCCAACGCCGCCAGCAACGCGGGCGTCATCGTGTTCGCCGGCCCGTTGCCGAAGACGAGCCGCCGAATGCCCGGCGCGGGTTCCTCGACCGCAACAAGATCGCTCATCTGTCCCGACCCCCAGGCGAAAGGCGGCGCGGCAAAGCACCCGTGCCAGGCAGGGCTGCTTCGCCATTCGCCACCATTAGGGGCCAGTCGCGCGGGAAACGCAACATCTGGAAGGGATTCGCGACAATCGAAAGACGGCGGTCGGCGTCAGACCGGCATGTTGTCGTAGATGTCGTCCGCGTCGTCGTCGCCCAACTGTTCTTCGAGCCGCAGGATGTCCTCGGGAACGGGCAGACCCATCGCGCGGAACTCCGCGATCTTCTCGCGCAACTGTTCCTGCAGGATGTGGCGGTCGTCCGGTCGCTTCTCGATCTCTTCGAGGATCAGAGCGATTCCGGCCTTGAGCTGTTCGAACGCCATCCGCACCTCCCGTCGCTCTTGCGTTCCGCAGGGCGGTCACCGGACATCTTCGCCGCGCCGGGCATCTCGGCCCAGGGGCTGTGGCAGCCCTTGGTGACCAGACGGCTGCTGACCTGACTGGCCACCGCGCCGGAGGTGAGAAGCGACTCGATCCTCGAGCGGATCATCGCCCGCGTCTCATCATGCATCGTGCTGTTGGAATAGGCTGGCATACGGCTGACATGGCTCGCGTTGCTCATTTTTCGGTCGTTCCCTTACACCTGCAGTCACCGGGCACAGATGCGGCAAAACGGCGTAGCCGGCACGACGTCCAGTCGTTCCTCGGAGATTTCTTCCCCACAACGCACGCAATAACCGTAACTGCCATCCTCGATTCGCGCGAGAGCTGCATTTATCTGTTTCACTTCGGCCAGACCCGAGACGCCCATGCCTTCCAGCACCTCGTCTTCCTCGCGCTCCACCGCGAGTTCGCCCCAATCCTTGGACTGATGCGTGTCGAGCTCGGCCTCGATATCGTGCAGACGACCATCAAGCTCCGCCAAACGGTTCAAAAGCTGTCGCTTTCTTTCGCCAAGCGTTGCCATGGACGTCCCCTGTTCGCTCTGGGGACGAGGTTTGCACTGCCCGGACGCTCCCGGCTTTGACCCACGTCAAATCCCTGCCCGGTTCCTGCGCAGGGGGCATTGATTCCCGCATGTAAAGCCGGGTAGGTCTGGAACGCTTCCAGGGAGACGTCTGAAAATGCGCAATTTTTCCGATCCGACATCGGTTCTTTCCCGTTCACGCCCCGAAAGGACTGCGGCATGAGCGAGCTTCCGCCGATGGTGCACCTGACCGACGAGTTTTCCGCCGCCCCGCATCCTCCGATCGAGACGCTGGCGGCGCTGGCGGCGGCCGGTTACCGCACGGTGATCTGCAACCGGCCCGATTCCGAAGTCGCCCCCGGCGAACGGGCGGCCGAGATGGAAGCGGCCGCACGCGCCGCAGGCATGGAATTCGCGGTGGTCGAGGTGACCCATGACGGGATCAAGCCCGAGACCATCGAGGCGCAACGCCTCGCGCTGAGCGCGTTGCCGGGGCCGCATTTCGGCTATTGCCGCGCCGGGTTCCGTTCATCTGTGGTCTGGGCGCTGGCCATGGCCGGAGACCGGCCCACCGACGAAATCATGGCGGCGCTGCGCCGCGCGGGCTTTGCGATGCCGGGGCTCGAACGCCAGATCGAGGCGCTCGCCGCAACGCGCTGAGCGCGGGCCTCGGCGCGTCAGTTCTGCGCGAATGCCGGGAAATCTGCGTCGAAATCGGCGGCCTCGGGGTCGAACTCGCCCAGGGCGGGGAAATCCCCCATGGCCGGGAAATCCGCCTCGTCGGCAAGATCCGCCATCGCGGGGAAATCTGCCGCGACCGGAAAATCGGCGGCATCCTCCGCGGCATCGGACGCGAAGGCGGGCGGCGGCGCGGCAAGCCCCGGCATGGTCGACAGCCCGACAAGGCCCGGGGCCTCATCCTCGGCCCCGGCGATCTTGATCGCACGCTCGCCGTTGGACTGGCCCAACCGTCCCTCGGCGATCGCCACCCGCCCCTGCCCTTCCAGCCGGACAGCCGTCAGCGCCGCCGCCGGGATGGGCACCAGATCCCCGGGTCGAAGCCGCCCGATCTCGGCCGCGGACAGGCGCATCCGCCAGAGCACCGCGTTCAGCACAAGCTCGGCCCCGAGCACGCCCGAACGCAACGCGTCGGGCCAGGGCGTGCCGTCCTCCTCGGCCGTCTTGGCCGGGGCGGGTGCAGGCGATTCGGGCAGGGCAAGGAACAGATCCCCCCCGCGCAGCCCCTCGCCCAGCCGCAGCGTCAGGCGGAACCCGTGATAGCCGCCCTGCGCCAGGATCAGCGGCAGATGGCGCGCATCCTCGATCACGTTGCCCTGCGCGTAACCCGCCGCCCAGTCCCCGCCCGGCAACGCCGCCATCGCCCCGCCGAAGCGGGACAGCAACGGGTCGGTCAGGTCGGCCAGGATCGCGGCATCGGTCGCGGTCAGCTGCCGGGTCTCGGGTGCCTCGGATGCCAGCATCCCGAGCAGACGCCATTCCAGCAGCGCCATCGCCAGGTCAGGTGAATAGACCGCAAGCCCCAGCCGCCCGGAACTGCCCCGCAGCACCACCGACAACCGCTCGGGCGTGACCTGTTCCCCGAGATCATCCAGCCGCAGGCGCAGTGCCGCGCAATCCTCGACCACGCCGGTCATGCCGAAATCGTCACGCATCGCGCGCGCGGTCTCCAGGCGCAGCGCAAAACGGCCGTCGCCGCCCGTTTCGGCCGTCCCGCCCGAAGGCATCGCGACCCGGGCATCGCCGAGTATCTGGCGCAATATCGCGCGATGCGCGTCGTCCGTCATCTGCCGCCCATCCGTCAACCTTTCCAGGAGATGTCGCACGATCCCGGTTTACAAACCGTTTCGTTGCCCTCAGGCGGCTTCTGCACGCAGGCGCGGAACGCTGACGCGGAACGCCGCGCCGCCCTGCCCCGGCAGATACATGATCGACCCGCCAAGCCGCCCCATGATCTCGCGGCAGATCGCAAGGCCCAGCCCCGCGCCGCCCGCCCGTCGCGGATCGGTCAGGCGCGAGAATTTCTCGAAGATGATCGCCTGGCTGCGCTCGGGAATGCCCGAGCCGTTATCGACGAAATCCACCGCCACCGCACCGCGCGAGGCACGCACCCTTATCGTCAGTTCGGGCATATCGGCATCGCAATATTTATGCGCGTTCGAGATCAGGTTGATGAAGACTTGGCTCAGCCGGTCGCCATCGGTCATCAGCCGCACCCGCTCCGCCGCCGCATCGCGCCGGATCGTCAGCCCACCCTGAAGGCTACCCGTCGCCGCCACCGCCCGGTCGATCAGATCGGCCAGCGTCACTTCCTGCAGGTTCAGCGAGACCTGCCCGTTCTCCAGCACCGACAGATCCAGCAGATCGTCCAGCAGCCGGGTCAGCCGCAGGCTCTCCTCGTGGATGATACGGGAATACTTGCACATATCCTCGGGCTGCATGCCGTCCGCGCCCATGAGGATCTCGGAAAATGCCCGGATCGAGGTCATCGGCGTGCGCAATTCGTGACTGATCTGGCTGAGAAAGGCATCCTTCTGCACGCTCAGTTCGGTCAGCTTCTCGTTGGCCTCGCGCAATTGCCGCGCGGTGCGGGCCAGTTCCTCGGACTTGGCCTCGAGCTGGCTGGAATATTCCATCATCTGCGCCGTCTCGTCGGCCACCCGCATCAGATCCTCGACCGACACCGCCGAGCGGCCGACGATCTGGCCGACCATCGCATGCGCCGTCGCCGCCCCCACCGAACCGGCCAGCGCGCGTTCCAGCCGTTGCAGGAAATCGGGGGTGATGTCGGGCAGGAAACCCTCCTTGCCCTGTTCGGCGGCGCTGCGCCGGAACAGCAGCTGCGCCTCGTCCGGCCCCATGATGCGCTGGGCCATCAGCATCAGGTCCTCGGCCTCGGCACGCCCCTGGCTCCACCCCTGACCGGAGGGCGAGTGATCGAAGACATTGACGAATTGCGCCGCCTGGACCCGCTCAATCGGATTGGGAAAGCTCATCAGCGAAACCAGGACGAAGCCCAGCACGTTCGCCGCCATCGAGAACACCATGGCATGAACCAGCGGATCCAGCCCGTCCATCCCGAACAGACCCTGCGGCCGCAGCCAGGACAGGCCCCACGGCCCCTCGGCCAGCAGCGCCGCGCCCATCACGGCACCCTCGCCAAAGCTGGGCAGGAACAGCGTATAGGCCCAGACCGCGAAGCCCAGCGCCAGCCCCACCATCGCGCCCAGCCGCGTCGCGCCGCGCCACATGATGCCGCCCACCAGCGCGGGCAGAACCTGTGCGGCTCCCGCAAACGAGATCAGCCCGATCGCGGCCAGCGCCTCGGACCCGCCCGACAGCCGGTAATAGAGATAACCCAGCAGCAGCACCCCCCCGATCGAGGCCCGCCGCGCGCGCAGCACAAGGGTCCGCACATCCCCCGACATGGCGGCACCGGTCCGGGTCATCTTGAGGAAAAGCGGCATGACGATATGGTTCGACACCATCGTCGACAGCGCGATGGAGGCCACGATCACCATCGAGGTGGCCGAGGAAAAGCCCCCCAGAAAGGCCAGCGTGGCCAACCCGTCCTGACCATGGGCCAGCGGCAGGGTCAGCACGAACAGGTCCGGGTTCGCGCCCGCGGGCATCTCGGCCAGCCCCACGACGGCGATGGGCACGACGAACAGGCTCATCAGGCACAGATAGGCGGGAAAGGCCCAGGACGCAGTGGCGAGATGGCGCTCGTCCTCGTTCTCGACCACAAGAACCTGGAACATCCGCGGCAGCGTCAGGATCGCCGCGGCGGCCAAAAAGGTCAGCCCGATCCAGCGCCCGGGCTGGATCGGCATCCCCGCCAGCGGCGAGGTCTCGATCCGCTCGATCATCGCCGACACGCCGCCGCCGATGCCCCAGACCACGAAAACGCCCACCGCCAGCAGCGCGATCAGCTTGACCACCGCCTCGACCGCGATGGCCATGACCACCCCGTGATGGCGCTCGTTGGCATCCAGGTTGCGGGTGCCGAACAGGATGGTGAACAGCGCCAGCCCCCCCGCCACGGTCAGCGCCGTCGCGTTCAGGTCGGTCAGCGCCCAGGGCCCGGCGCCGCTGGGCGCAAAGACGGCGAAGGACAGCGTCACCGATTGCAGTTGCAGCGCGATATAGGGCGTTGCGGCCACCACCGCGATCAGCGTGACGATCACCCCAAGCGCGTTCGACTTGCCATAACGCGACGAGATCAGATCGGCGATCGAGGTGATCCGCTGGGTCCGCCCGATCCGCACCAGCTTGCGCAGCGTGAACCACCAGCCGATGAAGATCAGTGTCGGCCCCAGATAGATGGTGACGAATTCCAGCCCCGACCGCGCCGCATAGCCGACCGCCCCGTAAAACGTCCAGGCCGTGCAATAGACCGACAGCGACAGCGTGTAGATCATCGGCGAGCGCAACCAGCCGCCCCGGCCCGCCGCCGCCCGCCGATCCGCCATGAAGGCCACGCCGAACAGCAGCGCCACATAAAGCAGGCAGATCGCGACCAGAAGGTCGAAGCCGATCATTGCGACTCCTCGGGCGCCTCGGCCTCCTCGTCCATCGCCCCCGAGCGGCACAACAGCCGCGCCACGACCGCCGACAGGACGATCAGCCCGGCCCAGGCGGAAAACAGATAGATCAGCATCGCCGCCGACAGCCCGTCCTCGGCATCGAGCACCGGCACCAGGAACAGCGCCAACCCCAGCAGCGGCAACAGCCGCGCCATGTCCGCCAGCCGACGCCGCCGATAGCCCTCGCGGGCAAGGAACAGCGGCGCGCGGCCCATGGGCTCAGGTCCCCGTCAGTTCCCGCACCGAGGCCAGCACCTCGGTATTCGAGAACGGCTTGGCCATGAACCGGCTTGCGCCGATGCGCTCGGCCATCTCGCGATCCTTGACCTGGCCCTTGGCGGTCAGCATCAGCACGGGCAGCCCGTTCAGCCCGGTATCGGCGCGGATGTCGCGCAGGATGTCAAAGCCCGACCGGCCGGGCAGCATCACGTCCAGGATCACGATATCCGGCCGGATCGCGCTCACCCGGTCATAGGCGGTGGACCCGTCGGCATGCGTGTCCACCCGCCATCCATCGCGCGAGAGGATGAAGCGGATCGCCTCTATGATGTTCGGCTCGTCCTCGATGAGCAGGACATGCTTGCCCATGGTCCGTCATTCCTCCCCGCAGGCAGTTTTTCGCCTACCCTCTCCCCCGGAATATCCGCGCAAAGCGCGGCGCTGTCAAAACCCGTCAGAATCCGTCCGCCAGGATCGAGGGCTCGCGCCGGGCCACGCAGGTCCGCCGCGGGCAGATCCGGCAGGATGTGCCGATCGGCTGGGCCTGTCCGTCGGGAATGGCGATCGTGTCGGCGGGCAGAATCAGCATCGCCGCCTCCAGCACCTGCGGGCCATCGAACCCGCCCGCCAGCGCGGGCTGGCAAAGCGCATAGGTCAGGAACCGAAGGCGCATCGGGCCACCCGGCTCGACCACCGCGCGCAGCGGCGCCATCGGACGCGCCAATGCCTGGTAAAGCGGCCAGAGCGGGCAGGCCGCCCCGAAGCGCGGCAGCGCGAACCCCTCGACCGGCTTGCGAAAGGTCAGCGTGCCCGATCCATCGCAGATCACCAGCCCCACCGGCCCGCCGGCAAGCCCGCCCGGCAAGGCGGCCAGCCGTCGAAAGGCGGCGGCCGGATCGACGCCGAACCGCGCCGCCAGCCTGCCGGGATCGAACCCTTCGGCCCGCGCGGCCTCGGCGAACGGCTCCAGCGGCATCCGCTCGGCATCGCGTCGATAGCGGGCCAGCAAGCCCAGCAACAATTCCCGCGCAGGCGCCGAGGTCAGTTCGCCTGCCGCCGCCACCAGATCGGCCGGATCGGCCGGACGGGCGGCCTCCAGCTCGGGCAGGTGGTAGTCGCGCGCCTTCAGGAACGCCTCGACCTCCTCCTGCGGCGAGGACTGGGTGCCCGGATCCTCGGCCCCCTCGTCCAGATAGGCCACCAGCGATTGCGCACCCTCGGCCAGGCGACGGCTGTCATCCGAAAGATTGCGATGAAACCGGCGCTGCCAGTCGGGGTCGATATCCTCGGTCTCGGCCAGGATCGCCGCGGTCGAGCGGATCGCCGTCACCGTCGAGATCACCTCGTGCAGCGAGGCCGACAGGAACGGATCATGCGTCATCCGGTCGGTCAGCATCTCGACGGTGCGCTCCAGTTCGCGCACCCGGCGGTGCCGCGCGGCCAGCAATGCGGCCCAGCCCGGAAAGCGGCCCGCGAATTCCTCGATCCGCTCGATTTCCGCCTCGCCCCCCTCCTGCACCGCGGCGGCCTCGCGCAGCGTCTCGATCAGCGCCGCGCCCGCGCCCTCGGTCAGAACGCTCGCCTCCACGCCCAGATGGCGGGCCAGTTCGACCAGCAGCCGGCCGCCGATTCTGCGGCGATTATGCTCGATCAGGTTCAGATAGGAGGGCGAAATGCCCGCCCGCCGCGCCAGATCGGCCTGGCGCAGACCCAGAACGGTGCGCCGTTCGCGAATGCGTGTGCCGGTCAGCGCGCTGCGTGGCATGCTCCCCCTCCAGCGACCTGAACGCTTTACATGATTGCAGGTCAGCCATCCCCCAGATTTACCAGAAAATTCATTCTTGGAAAGCGCTTGCCACCGCCTTTTCAACGACGCGCCCCACAGGCGCAACCTGCGGGAAGACCCACCCCCGGCGAACCCGCCCCATCGGAGGACCGTCTCGTGCCGCGGCGCTCCGCCAAGCCGGGCCGCCCCGCGCCGAAGGTCGTATCGCGCTGTTGCGCAAGGCCGGTCAGAGGCGCAAATTGCCGTCATGGCGCCCGCAGCGGTCGGCATTGTCCTGCGCGGATGCCGTTGCGCGATTGGCCCCGGGGCCTGACCTCGGGGGAAAAACTGACTCAGGATCCGGGGTCCCCGGGCGGGCAAGGCATCCGTCCCGGCATGGCTCCGCAGGGAGGAACAGAGATGCTCGACAAGCTTTACGCGCCGTCTTCTGATTTTGTGCGTTCGGCGCATGTTGACGGGGCGTTGTATGCGCAGATGTATCGCCGGTCGGTGGAGGATCCGGAAGGGTTCTGGGGGGAGCATGGGCGTCGT
>NZ_JAMYDV010000020.1 GCF_024128855.1 Rhodovulum tesquicola | reverse complement strand
CTATATCGCGGCAACCCTCCGCAAGATCCTCGACCAGCACATGCAGAGCGATATCGCCGAGCTTATGCCCTGGAACTTCGCTGAATAGTCACGCGGCAAGCCGAAGGGTGGTCAGGCTGCGCTTACGCGGCAGGCGACAGCGACGCGACAAGAGCCTCGCGCTCCTCGCGCACCCGCTCGGCGAGCTGGCGCTTGACCTCCTCGGCGAGGCTCTGCGCGTTGATGCCCCTGGATACCCCGAATTCCTGGCACAGGACGGCCTTGACGGTGTTGCCGTCCGGCTCGTCCCCGGCGGCTTCGACGATCTCGATCGCGCGCGAGACCTGGGCTTCGGTGTATTTCGGCGGGCGGCCTTCGCGGGGCTTGTCGGTCATGGTCACTGTCCTTCTTCGGGTTCCGCAATGGGTTTGCGAAAGCGGGTTTGCGATAATGGGACGGAGAGGAGGGTCCCAAGGGTAATGTTGGTCGCTTCGTGCCCGGCGAAAAACGCGAGGTGACCCGGGGGCCGGATAAGGCCCTGGTTGCCGCGAAACGCCTCGACTCCGTGCTGTCCTCGATCAGGAACCGGCGGGCGGGGAGGCCCCCTCATCCCGGTCCCCTCATCGATCCCGAGGCGAAGCCTGGCCTTTTCAGGGGGTTCTCTCTTTTCCGGTTTTCCGGGTTTTCGAGACCCGGAAACCCTCGGACGATCAGGCTGTTCCGCGCGCCGTCGCGTCCCTGATACGGGGTGGCGGCGCCTGGGGGCGGCGGGAGGCCACCGTCATCCGGCCACGGACGAGGCGCCGCCGGGGCGGCCCCGCCGGTGTCCGGGCTGACACGGCGCGGTCCGTTTCCGCCGGCGAGGGATCGGTCTCACCTTCTGACGGAACCGATCCGGAATGAGGACCCCATGGCCCCGTATGATGATCCCCACGCCTCCGTCGACGCCGCTGTCACGTCCGTGCCGACCGACATCCAATCCGACTTCATGTACCGCATCCCGCGCGGGTTTCACGAGTATGTCGTCGACCTAGAGCTCGATCTTGACGCGCTCCGGCTCTTGCACGCGCTCATCCATGCGACCTGCCGCGAGGTGCGGAACTGGTATCGCAATAATTTCGAGCTCCCCGCCGGCGGCCATGCCCGGGCCTGCGTCGCGATCAAGACCTTGCTTGGAACGGCCGCCGCGAACGACAACCGGTCGCTCACGCGCGGAGCCGAGATCCTCCGGCAGACCTGGTTGTTCGACGTCCTGAGCTTCGAGCACCGGTGCCGGGTCGTGCGCTGGAAGTTCAGCGATATTGCCGAGGCCTGGCTGTTCCGGGATGATGAATACGGCCTTTTCGACATTCGCAGGCTTGCCGACCTGAGAACCGCTCTCGCGCTCCGCCTCCATACCGAGGTCGGACTGGTCCGGCGCATGCGCCGACCGCAATGCGCCTTCGCCGTTCCCGATCTCTGCGCAGAGTTGCGGGCGGGCGGTGTCCCGAGCTGGGCGCGTCTGCGCAAGCCGTTCGTCGGCAGCCTCCAGAAGATCGCGGCGCGCGAGAACATGCGGTTCGTGGTGCTGCTGCACTGGCAATACGTGCTGCCCGGAATCGATACCGTCATCATCCGCGCCGAGCATATGCACTCGACATGGCAAAGACCGCAGCTGTTCAAGCGCCCGCGGGGTCGGGGTCAGACGACCCGGGCCCTTGTCATCGACGCGACCACGGTCCGCGATGTCGCGTTGACGAACCTGCCGGATGCCGTCGAGCCGGTCGCGGCCTGGCGCGCGCGTCTGACGGCGTCATGATCCGGCAGTTCTTGACCCGGGATCTTCGGCCTTTCCCGCCGCGCCCCGACCTGTGGCCGCCTTACCCGTGAAAGATCCCGCACCCGGATTTTGAGATCGCCCCGGTTTTCCCTTTCTCCTCCTCCGGAGGTGCGGAATGGACATCGACCGGGCGACGCTCGAGGACCTGAGGACGTATTTCAAGCTCGGCCGAAAGGCTGGGCGCAACGACGTTCGGCCCGTCCGCAATCTGCTGAAATCTCTCGGCGTGAATGTCAGAGGGACCACGGTGCCCTGGCCCGTTGTCGTGCGCGCGATGGGGCTGAACCCTGACCTGTCCCCAGAGCAGTTCGCGGATCTCAAGACGCCGCTGATGACGACGGCGGATATCGCGGCCTTGCTCGGTGTGGATCGGGAAACGGTCCATCGCTGGCGGCGGGAGGGGCGGGCCGACATGCCCGCGCCCCTGCAACTCGGTCCGCGCCTGACGCGGTGGATTCCGGCCGAGATCCACGCCTGGGAAGGCCTCCGCGACAGGCCGAATTTTCCCCGTCGCAAGACCTCGGCCCGCCCGGCCTTCGGTGCCCTGAAACCCGCCTCCCCGAAATGACCCACCGCCGAAACCACGAGCAGAACAGGACCTTTGATATGGAAAACGCGAGCAGGACACGCCGATACGGACAAGGCGATCCTGACAGGATCACCCGGTGCATTTCACGGGCGGAAACACCGGGCGTGTCCCTGTCATCTCCGCGATTTGACCACGCAATCGCGGACACGACAGGGGAGACACGCCCATGCTGAACCTCACGATGCCGAAATCAGGCACGGCCATTCCGGTTCCGCCGGCAGGACCGGTGCTGACAGACGTGCTTGCCGATATCGACCGCCGGGAGATCGCCGGCGAGATTTCCAAATCAACCGCCGACAGCTACCGTGCCGCCATCCGCACGCTCGCCCGGAAGCTGAACCGACCGGTCGAGACCTGCCCGGTCGATCTTGACCAATTCGACCGCCTCTATCCGCTCGACGGGTTCGACCCGGACTGGAACCGGACCGAGGCCGCATATCTCACATGGCGGAACCGGACCCGGACAAGCCTTGAGAATTTCCTCGGGATCGCGGCCACCAAACAGGCGCTGCGCGATGTCGAGGATGGATGGTCGGACCTGCTGGCGGTGCTCGAACCGTATACCAAGGATCATCCGACGCGGTGGGTGATCGCGCCGCAGAAGCTCATCGCTCTCAAGAGTTTTGCCCAGACCTGCCGGGCGCATGATCGGCAGCCCTGGCAGGTCGATCGCACGTTCATGATCGAACTCGAGTCCCTCTACCACGGCAACCGGCGGAGCAGCCACCGGACCGCTGCACGCCGCATGGACGCGTATCGGAAAGTCCCGGAGGCCTTGCCGCTGTTGCCGCCCCAGCCCATCGGGTTTGCGCCCGAGCACCACGATGCGCCGCTGGAAATCCCGGCGGCCGTTGCCGCGGAATTCGAGCCCTGGATCATTGCTGCTACCGAGACCGATTGGGACCCGATCACGCAGGAGAACACGACCCGGCACGAAAAGCATGCGCATGTCGCGCGCGCGGCGTTCCGCACCTATCTGCGCTGCGCCGTCTCGATCGGCGCGCTCGACGCCGGGGCGAACAGCTGCCTGCCGGCCTGCCTCGACGAGACCCGCGCCGCGGACGTGGCCCGCGCCCTGCTTGCACGAGTCGGCCTGCCGACGACCGAAGGGGGGCTCACGCGGCGCACCGTCCGGAAGTACCTCAAGACCATTTGCCAGGTCCTCCGGGTGGCCGGTCAAGAGCCGGTGACGCTGGAGCAGGCGCTGAAAGCCAACCTGGATCTCAAGGCGGGGGCGAAGGACGACAGGACGATGACGCCGGGGAACCGGGCGTTCTGCGAGCGGCTCATCGCCCGGCGCGACCTGCGGCTGACATTCCTCGGCTCCTACCTGGCCCTGCGCCGCGCCGCCGAGGCCATTCTCGACCGGGCCAAGGTCGAGGGACGGGCGCTCACGAGACGCGAACGGTCGCGTGTCTGCATCCTCGGCATGTGCGCGGTCTTCGCCGCGATCGAGATCGCCGGGGCCCCCTTGAGGGTCTCCAATGTTCTCAACGCAACGCTTTATGGCCCCGGTGCCTGGGTCACGGTGCCGGAGAAGGGCAGGAAGACGCCGATCCGGGTCTTCATCCCGGCCGCGCACACCAAGGCCAAGGAAGAGGACATCCAGTTTACGATCCGGCCGAACAAGTATCGCGGCCACGACACCATATTGTGGTTCGTCCGCGAGATCCGGCCGCTGATCCCGGGGGCGAAGGACAACCTCTACCTGTTCCCGTCGCCGCGGACGCCCGGCGCGCCGGTCTCGGACAGATGGTTCCGCGCGGAGTTCCAGAACGCGACCCGGTCGATCGTCGGCTTGCCGATGAATCCGCACCAGTTCCGGCACGGCCAGGCGTCGCTGCTGCTCAACAAGCATCCCGAGGAGGTTCTCGTGATCGCCAGACGCACCGGGCACACGGTCGACGCCTTGCTGCGCTTCTACGGATTCATCGATGCGCTGAAGGCGATGGAGCGCGGCCAGGACCTGATGATCGGGCTGATCGATGACTGAGACGACCGCCAGACGATCCTATGACACCCGCAGCCCGGCGGACATTCTCGCCGGGCCGCGCTTCGCCCCCTATCGTGACCTGCAGGGGGTCGCGGACATCCCCGTCCGCGAGCTCCGCATGCTCGACCGGTTCCTCGCCTGGGCCGAGGCCCGGTCCCTCGAGACGCCGTGCATCGACGACCTCCTCGCTCTTGCAGAGGAGATCGGATCGGCCCGGGCGCTCGCCGACCTGCGCCTCGCGTTCGGGAAATTCCTGCCCGCCGACGCACAGATCCGCGCCGTGGTGCAGGAGGCGATCCGGATGCAGAAACCGCGGTCGCGGCGCTGCGATCGGCGCAGCCGGGAGGAAATACTGTCCGGCGCGCACTTCGCGCCGTACCGGGACCTGCCCGGCATGTCGGACGTGGCGCTGGAGGACCTCCGGGTTCTCGACCGGTTCCTCGTCTTCGCCGTCCAGAATGGGGTGGAGATCCCGACGCCCCGGGATTTCCTGGCGTTCTCCGCCGACACCACGTCGTCCCGCCGCCTGCGCGCGCTCGAAGCCGCCTTGGCGCGCCTGCTGCCGGGAAACCCCGCGGTCGTCCTGACCCTGCGCGAGGCCATTCAACTCAAGACGCCGGAAAAGGAGCGCCGGAAGCCGGCGAAACCGCGGCCCGCGGACCTGAGCCTGCCGCTCTCCGACCTGCCCCTGGGCTGGCAGCGGACGCTTGCCGCCCTGCGCGCGGGCGGGGCGCTCGATGGCCACGAGGCTCTGGCGAAGAGCGTGGTCACGAGCATGGAAGAGACCCTCCGGGCCTATGCCCGCACAATGACCGATAACGGCCTGCCGATCGCGCTCAGCCTGACCGGCATCCGGCTTCACGAGGATCGGCTCCGCGCCCGGGGGCGCCGCCCGGCGACACTGCACACCGCCACGATGCGGCTTCGGCAGTTCGGCCACCGCATTGGCGAGGAGGCCTATATTCTCGAGGCCCTGAAGACCCACGAGAAGACCCTGCGCCGGGCCAAGCGGGGCGTGGTGCCGCTCAAGGAGGCCCGGCTCGCCGCGATACCGGACCTGCAGGAAACCTGGTCGCTGGCCCTTGGCCTCCTCGAGGCAAGCCATGGTCCGGGCGACCGGGCCAGCCTCTTCCGGTTGCGGAACGAGGCCGCCGTGCTCGCGCTCTGGACCCTTCTCCCGCTGCGGTTGGAGGACGGCACCCTGCGCTGGGGGGAGCATGTTGTCTTCGAAGACGGCCAGTACTGGATCGATATCACGACAAACAAGGAAGGGGTTCCGCTGCGCGGCCGCCTTCATCCGCGCCTCACACGGTTCCTCGACGCGCTGGTGCTCCAGGGGGTCGACCCGGCGTATCTGCCCGAGATGCGCGAAAGAGCGCAGGAGCGCCGGGCCCCCCTTTTTCGCAAGTCCGATGGCGCGGCGTTGTCGAAGGGCTACCCCAGCACGGTCTGGCGGAAACACCTCGGCACCGGGGCGCATATCGCGCGCACCCGGATCCACACGGAACTCGGCAAGCTCGGCCCCGCGGGCGTGGACGCAGCCCTCGCCCTCTGCGCCCAGATCGACCCGGAGAGCCGGCTGTTCTACCAGGGCAAGGCCGTCGCCGCGGCGCAGATGGCCCGGGGACAGGAGCTGGTCGAGGGGCTGTTCGCGGAATTCGAGGGGGAGTTCTGATCGACCGCCGCTTATTCCATCGATACCAGAGGCTGTCGAGGTCCTGCCCAACCGATCCCGACACGACGCCCTGCACGCGCGTGCGGCGCGACAATCAGGATGAGAGCGGCGCGCCGGGCCCGGATCTCCGGTCGGGCTACGCCCTCCCTGCAATCCGCGCCCGGCGCGATGTAGTACCAGTCGGTCCGGGCCTCAGGTCACATCGGCGCGCGAAGTCATTTCTTCAAAGAGGTCCCGAACGGTTTCAAACATGGCGCCGGCACGCTCGAACAGGCGGTGCGGCGTCGTGGCACCGGTCTGTGACCAGTCGAAGGAACAACAGATGGAGCGTTCTTCAACGAAAAGGTCGTAGTCTTCGTCGCTCCGGAAAGTCATCGCCTGAGCTTCGGAGAGGTCCAGAAGCTGGAGCGTGTCCTCGCCGTCCGGATTGGACGGGTCGCAGGTAAAGAGCCAGACTGAGCCGGCGCTGATGTCCCCGACCAACGGGGCGTGGTGGATGATGTAGCCGATCCCGGGCGGTGCCGCACAGTAGCCTGCGGTATTCTTTTCTATCTTCATTCTCATCTTCCTTCTTTTTGTACAAGAGGGGTTGCCGGGCGCGAATGGCGCTTCTCTCGCCAAGCGACCTGGCGGGACCTGGGGGGGCATGCCCGCCCGGATCCCGCCGCACGTTACCTGTCAGCGGGACGTGTTGAGGCCCGCGGCATTCGCCCAATCCGCGATCTGGTCCGCCACAAGGTTCGGATCGCGATCAACGATCGGGGCAAGCAGCCAGGTCCGCCGGTTCTCCCGGATGACCTGGTCGGCAAACGGAGACTTCAGCATCTTGTGGTAGGCCCTCTCACCGAAGCGGAGGCGGACGCCGTTTCCGAAGGTGTCGATATGCAGGTCGCTTGAATGCATGGGCATGTGAGTTCTCCTTCTGTTGGTGCCTGGAGGAATTGGTATCGTGTCGAGCCGAGCCAAAACGCGAATGTGGAGTAATCGGCCGATCGGGCGGGGCGAGCCTCTCTCGACAGCCGAAACACTGGGACATTTCGCCTGAAGGACGCGGATGGGAGGCGTCCTGTCACCTTGGAGGATGCCCGTCGCGCCTGTGTTGCGCGTTCGGATGGTGCCCACCGGATGGTCCAGCAATCGCTGAAGGGAACAGGCTATCACACGGGCCGGGTCGATGGCCTCTTGGGGCCGGGATGCAGCGGGCCTTTGAGCGCCTCATGGCCACGGAGCGCTACAGGTACCATGCCTTCCGCTGGACCTGGAGCCACGAGGCCCGCGTGACCGATACGCACTTTTTTTTGACCTCCGATGCCTTCCCCGCGCCCTGACCGCCGGGAGCGCGGGCGCCGCAGGAAGACCGCCGCTTGCCGAGCCGGCCAAGGACGAACTGGTCCATGGGGCGCGGCCCGTGGTTCCGGCGCGGTCCTCGGGGCGAGACCGCGCCGGACCCCCCAGCCGCGCGAAACCGAAACCCGGGTCGAAGCATCCCGATACCAACCTTTCTGCTGCCAACGACGCGCTTCGCCCGCCATCCCCCGGACCGAAAGGAGGTCAGCGCCGGGTCCTGTGACGCTGCCGCATGGGGCGGCAGCACCGCATGGAGGAAACCCATGTACGTCAAGGATAATTTCAAGACCGGCACACCGGTCACCTGCGACCCGCGCCTGGCAGCGGCGCGCCACTTCTGCAACGAACATGGCGAGGCGCTCGTCACGGCGGCGGCGCTCCTCGGGGGCGCGCGCTGGGAAAGCCGGGCGCTGGGGCTTCTCGAGGCCATGTCCGGCGCGGACCGCCTCACGCGCGGGCTCGAACGGGACCTCGTGGCGCTGCACGGGCTGCTCGCCCTCGACCATGTCGACGATCTCGACAGCGTCGAGGCCGCGCGTTTCGCGGAGATTCACCCCGCCGATCCGCGGGTCGAGGATCTCTGCCGGCTCACGGATCGCCTCGGGACCCTTCTCGGCGAGATCGCCGGGCCGCCCTCGCCAGCCGCCGCGGCGGCCGCGTGATTTCCCTCCGGCCCCCAGGCCGGGGGCCGGGAGTGACGGGGGGCGGCATGGGGCTGCCCCCGCGAACCCGGAGAGGGAAACATGCAGAAACACGATCGCCAATCCGAAAGCCTGGAAGACCTGGCGGCGCGGGGGCTCCGCCTCGGGCGGGAGGTCGCGCTCCTCGCCCGCGACATGCAGCCGGGCGCCGACTCGCAGGAGGTGGCGTACCTCCAGCGATGCCTGTCCCCGCTGCGCGACGACAAGGTGTTCGACCGGCTCCACGAGGGCGGCTTCGAGGCGGCGCTGACCCGGCTGCGCGCGCTGCGCGATGCCGAGGAACTCGGCCGGCACCGTGAGTTCATGGGGTTTCAGGACCCCGAGGGCGATGCCGTCGGGATCGTCCAGGAGGTGGTGGAGTACTCGGACCACGGCCGCGCGCTCGCGGGGCTGGTCGACCGGCTCGAGACGGTCCTGGCCCTCCGCCGGGACGTGCTCGACCGGCTCGAGGCTGAACGGCTCCTCCTCGGCCGGACCTGAGGGCCGGTAGCGAAAAGACCCGCTCGGGGCAGGAGCCTCATTCTGCCCCGACGCATGCCCCTTGCGCGTTACCGCCAGTCATGACGCCGATCGGTTAACCATGAAGGCAATCCGTGCGCGTTCTCGCGACCGGCAGAGCAGGCATGGACCGATCTCCCCCTCATCAAGAAAACCGAACCCCACGTGGCGACCACCATGGACGGATACGACTCTCATCCCTTTGCCGGACATCACGTGCGGAACGCCGCGACGGCAGCCTCGCTCGTGTTCCTCACGGCGGAGGAACTGGCCGGTGTCATGCGCTTTCCCGATGGTCCGGACTCCAAGTTTCGTCGCTGGGTCAGACAGACCGGGATCGAGCCTGTTCCCGGACGCCCCCATCTCTTTGACGCGCATCTGGTGCGCGAGCGATTGAACGCGCTCCAGGGGATCGTCCCGTCGGAGCCGACATCCTCGAAGCCTATCGAAAACAACCTTACCGAGTTGAGGAGGATGCGCCGTGCCACGAAAACGTAGTACGAGCCGACGGAGCAATGTGCCGAAAGGGGTCCAGATCGTGGTGAAGACCCTCGCCGATGGCACGGTACGTGAGTATCATTACGTTCGCCGTGGGGGGCCGCAATTCTGGCATTCCGGCCAGGACTTTGGCTTGGGAAGCGACGAATACCTGGCGGCGTATATCGAGGCGAAAGAGCGAGCCCAGAACAAGCGCGGCGCTCGCAGCAAGCCGTGTTACGTGCCGAACCTCGTGTCGACCGGCGCCATCATCGTGAAATTCAAGCAATCGGCTGAATATGTCCAGTTGGCGGAACGCACTCGCCGCGACTATGACAGCTTCCTGAATTCGTTCGAAGCCGAATTTGGCGAAGACCCGATCAAGATGTTCGAAGAGCCCGATTCGATTGCGGAGATCGTGACCTGGAAGAACAAATGGTCCCATTCGCCGAAAAGATATGATTACGCAGGCGCGGTGGTGACGCTCTTGCTGAACTGGGCGAAACAGACCCGGTACATCGACATGCACCATCATTCTGGGGTCAAGAAGACCTATCGGGCGAACCGGGCCGAGATCATCTGGCTGCCGCGCGAGGTGAATGCCCTGCTGGAAGTCGCCACCGAGGCGGAGAAAAGGGTGGTGATCGCGGCGTCCGAGGGCGGGTTGACGCCGCAGGATATCGGCATTCTGACCCGCAGCCATGTGCAGAGCACGCCGTTGGGGCGCCGCATTTACTTCAGGCGAACTAAGAGCGGGAAGCCCGTGAGCATCCCTGTCACACCGGCAATGGCGAGCGTCATCGACACCACGCCGGAAGACCAGGAGTATCTGATCACCTCCCTGACCGGAAAACGGCTCACATCTTTGCGGGCGTCGGCGATCGTTCGCGAGCTGAAAAAGCGGGCGAACGAGGCGGCGAAGGCAGACAGGACGAAAATCCACATCCGGGATGAATTGCGCCTGAACGACATGCGCGGGACCGCCGCGACCGCGCTCCTGCGGGCGGGCTGCACCCTGAACGAGATCGCCGTGACCATGGGATGGGGGATCCGGCATGCCGCCAACATCATCGAGCGCTATGCCGCGCTCGTTCCCGAGGTCTCGGATGAGGTGTTGGCCAAGCTGACGGCGGCCAAGGAGAGGCAGCGACAGGAGAACGAGAGAGCGAAAGGAGCCTCGGGAAGTCGAGGCTGAGTATGCGCCTCCAGCCGGTGAGGTCGATGCTCCTCGGGTCGCGATCTCGCTCCCATCAGGCTTACAATCCGCGCGTTCAAAACCGGGCCAGGGCCATGCCCTGCGCCCGGTTTTCCGTGTCTAGAGGGGAGAAGGGGGCGGCCCGGTCCATCCCGAAATGAGACGCGGATCGGGCCCGGTTGGCAAACCGGGTTGGCAAACCAAGCCGCGAGGCTGTCGCCGTTTTGCCCTAAGTATTTGAAAGTAAATGGAGGCGAGTGCCGGAATCGAACCGGCGTACACGGATTTGCAATCCGCTGCGTAACCACTCCGCCAACTCGCCAAGCGCCGCCATGCTTAGGTTTGTGCTCGGCGCCCGTCAAGCGGTTATCCGTCGTCGCGATGCCGATCCCCGCCGACAAGGCCATCACCCGCCGGCCACCCGACCCCGGGGCCGGATCACGCCTCGGGCGGGATCAGGCAGGGCCGGGAACGGAGGGCGCCGGGCACGGTGACAAAGGCCAGCCGGCGGGCACGGCGGGCCAGCAGGCGGTCCAGGTCCTCGCGCAGGTCGGGGGGGATGCGGGCAGCGGTGCGGGCGGCGGCCTCGGCCAGCGTGGCGCGGGCGTCAAGCCCCGCATCGACCAGATGGACCGCATCGGCCTCCCCGGGGCCCAGTTCCTCGTCCAGAACGATCAGGCGGCGGGGTCCGAGACTGCGCAGCAGATCGGTCTGCAGATCGACCTGCCCGCCCAGCAGCAGGTCCAGCAGCCGGTTGCCCCGCCAGAGCCAGTCCAGCGCCCCCCAGGCCGCCCGCGCGCGGGCCGGGTGCGGACGCGGCGCGGCCAGCGTCGTGCCAAGGGACAGCACGCTCTGGCAGTCGACCGGCACCCCGAAAACCGCACGCAGGTCCAGTGCGGCGGCCAGCGCCGGACCGTTCGCGGCCAGCCCCCCATCGGTGAAGAACTCGCCCCCGATCGCATGGCGCGGAAAGTATAGCGGGGCCGCAGCCGAGGCCAGCACCACATCGACCAGCCGCAGATGGTGCTGGGCGGGGTCGTGGCTGCGAAACAGCACCGCACGGCCGCGCGTCTCGTTCACCGCCGGGATCACCAGCACATGGCGCAGATCGCCCAGCGTGATCGGCCCAAGCGCGGTCTCAAGCACCTCGCGCAGGGGACCGGGCGAGAACCGCGCACGGATCAGGCCGGGCGCGCGGTGCAGGACCGACCGGCGCGGGAAGATGCGCAGCCCTTCGGTCTCGATCAGATCGACAAGGCGCGCGGGCGACAGCCCGGCCGCCAGGCCCGCGGCCAGGATCGCACCGACCGAGGTGCCCGCGATCACCTCGACGCTGTCGGCCAGCGTGCCTTGCATGCCTCGCGCGCGGCGAAAGGCGTCCAGCCGGGCCAGCAGATGCGCGGTGTAAAGGCCCATATAGCCGCCGCCCTTCAGGGCCAGGATCGTGGCAGCGCGCGGCGGGGCAAGTGCGCCGGGATCGTTCAGCCGATCCATACGGCCTGCAGATGGAAGCCCGCCGCCCCCAGCGCCGCGAGCATGTCCCGGTCCCGAGGCCCGTCGAGCAGCGCAAGCGGCAGGTCGACGGTGCGCGCGATGGCAAGGATCTGGATCTCCAGCGTGCCGCGCGCCAGCCCCGCCCCCGCCAATGCGCGCGCGATCGGGGGAAAGGCCTCGATCTCGTCCAGCCCGAAAGGCAGGAACTTGTAGGCCGCCACCGGCGCATCCAGACCCGGCCCCTCGGGCGGACGGCATTGCCGCAGGATGTCGTCCAGGCTGTTTGTCAGGGTCGTGCGGTCGGGCTCGGGCTGGGTGGCGATGACATCCGCGGCATAGGTCAGCCCCGGTGCGGTCAGCGCGACCCGGGCGTTGGTGTCCGCAAGATGGCGAAAGACGGGCAGCGCGCCGTTGCCGTCGACGAATTGCATCGTCGGCTGGGCGCCCAGGATGATCATTCTACCCCGGCGCCCTGCCCTGCCCCCGCGCGCCGTCCATGCAGCGCCTCGGCCAGCGTGGGCGTGACATGCGCCGCCTCGTCGGGCGGGGCCAGCGCGGCCCGGGTTGCGGGCCGGTCATGGGCAAAGCGCGCGCACAGCTCCCGGCCCGAGGCAAAGCGCGGCTCGACCGCGCGCGCCAGCGTCTCGATCAGCAGTTCCATGTCCTCGCTGGCGACGACCATCGCCTCGCGCCGGTCGCGGCTCTTGGCATCGGCCACGCGCTGCGGCCCGCTTTCCGCACTCAGGTCGATCAGCCGACCGGGATTTGCCTTGAGCGCGGTGATGCGCGCCGCCTGCCCGCCCGCAAAGACCGCGTTCGCCACCATGGCCAGCCGGGCGGCGTGACGGTCGTCGAGCCCGTGCTCGACCAGCGCGCGGCCCAGAGTCCGGCCGATATCGGTGGGCGTTGAAACCGGGCTGTCGTCGTCGTCTTGCATGGAGAATGTCATGGGTGGCGTGTCCGGAACCGACCAGTCGAACCCTGCCGGAACGGCCGGTCCTTCATGTGGTCATATGTCCGGTTAATATGGTCCTATGATGGCGGTCTGTCAATGTGGACAGGGCTTGGGCCCGGCCCACGGCGCCCCGGCTCCGACCCCGCCCCGGCCGCACCGGTCTTGTGGCTGTCCCCGCCTGTCACACAAGATACAGAAAAGGCTTGCCCGAATCCCATCCCTCGGCCAGTAATATACGCTACAAACGGAACAAAACGCGGGAAACCGTAACAAACGGTTCCGGGGCCGAGGGCAAGAATGGCATACAGGCAAGAACGCATCGACCTGCTGGTCGGGGAACATGCTCAGAAACTTTCCGAGCGATTGCAGGCACATAGGGCACAGCTCTTCCCGCCGGACGCCAGACGCACCCTGCGCAAGTTCACCTCTGGCGAGGCCGCGCAATTGCTGGGCGTCAAGGATGCCTACCTGCGCAAGCTGCATCTGGACGGCAAGGGCCCAAGCCCCGAGATTCGCGGCAACGGGCGGCGCTATTACACGCCCGAGGACATCCAGTCCCTGCGCAGGCTGCTGGAGGCGGGCGCCAAGAGCCCCGGCACCTATCTTCCCGGCCGACGCAATGGCGATCACCTGCAGGTCATCACCGTCATCAACTTCAAGGGCGGCTCGGGCAAGACCACCACCGCCGCGCATCTGGCGCAGAAGATGGCGCTGGACGGCTACCGCGTGCTGGCGGTCGATCTGGACCCGCAGGCCAGCCTGTCGGCGCTGCACGGCTTCCAGCCCGAATTCGACCTGCTGGACGGCGGCACGCTTTACGATGCGATCCGCTATGACGAGCCCGCGCCGCTGGCCCAGGTCATCCAGAAGACCTATTTCACCAATCTCGACATCATCCCCGGCAATCTCGACCTGATGGAGTTCGAGCACGAGACGCCGCGCGCACTCGCCAACCGGTCGGGCAGCTTCTTCTTCACCCGTGTCGGCGACGCCCTGGCCCAGGTCGAGGCGGAGTATGACGTGGTGGTGATCGATTGCCCGCCGCAGCTGGGATTCCTGACCATGTCCGCGCTGTCGGCGGCGACGGCCGTGCTGGTGACGGTGCATCCGCAGATGCTGGACGTGATGTCGATGTGCCAGTTCCTGCTGATGGTCTCGAACCTGCTGGGTGTCGTGTCCGAGGCGGGCGCGGACATGTCCTATGACTGGCTGCGCTATCTCATCACCCGCTACGAACCCGGCGACGGGCCGCAGAACCAGATGGTCAGCTTCATGCGCTCGATGTTCGGCGATCATGTGCTGAATCACCCGATGCTGAAATCCACCGCCATTTCGGATGCCGGGATCACCAAGCAGACGCTCTACGAGGTGGAAAAGACCCAGTTCACCCGCTCGACCTACGAGCGCGCGATCGAAAGCCTCAACGCCGTCAATGGCGAGATCGAGGCGCTGGTCCAGAATGCATGGGGGCGCGGCGATGGCGCGTAAGGATCTGCTGAAGGGCCTGATCGAAACGAAATCGGCCGAACCCGAGACCCCGCCCGCCGCCCCTGCCCCGGCCCGCATCGACGCCGCGCGGCCGCGCTATTCCAAGGGCGCGATCGGCGCGGTCAGCCAGTCCATCGCCGAGCTGAAATCCCGCTCGATCTCCGAGGTCGATCCCCGGATGATCGACCAGGGCGGCTTTCGCGACCGGCTCGACCACGAAGACCCCGATCTCGACCAGCTGATCGAGTCGATCCGCCTTTACGGCCAGCAGGTGCCGGTCCTGCTGCGGCCGAACCCGAACGATGCCGAACGCTACGAGGTGGTCTATGGCCGGCGCCGCGTCGCCGCGCTCAGGGCGCTGCACATGCCGGTCAAGGCGATGGTGCGGGTGCTGGACGACCGCGAACTGGTGATCGCCCAGGGTCAGGAAAATGCCGCAAGGCGCGATCTGACCTTTATCGAACGGGCGAATTTCGCCCGCCAGATGCGCGATGCGGGCTATGACCGCAAGGTGATCTGCGATGCCCTTCATGTCGACAAGACATTGATTTCCCGTATGCTTTCCGTCGCCGACCGGGTGCCCGTCGCGCTGATCGAGGCGATCGGTTCGGCGCCGGGCATCGGGCGGGACCGCTGGGTGGCGCTGGCCGACCGGATCAGGGGCCGCGACCTGACAGAGGCCGCGAAGGGCGAGACCTCGGATGCCCGCTTCGAGGCGGTGATGGCCGCGCTGGTCCGCCCCCGCCCCCCTGCCCCGCCGCCCCAGACCGTGCGCACCCAGGATGGCGCGGCATTGGCCCGCGTCGCGCGCAAGCGCGGCACCACGGTCGTCAGCGTCGAGAACCGGACAGCCGAGGGGTTCGAGGACTGGCTCGTCGAGAACCTCGCCCGTCTTCACCGCGAGTGGTCCACCGCCCGCGGGAAGTGAGAGCAAGAGCAGCGCAATGACAAAGGAGGCACAGTAAAGGCAGGACCAAAGAAGAAGCCCCCCGAGACGTATCCCGAGAGGCCCCAATCGTTGTCTAGCACCTCCGATCTTGGGCCATGAGTTGACAGCTGTCAACAGGCGTCGTTGCGGCGGACGAAAAATCTTGCCTTCGTGAAACGTGATGGAGCATCTGACAACGACGCCCTTCGGGCGGCGGCCGGTGACGGCTGCCCTGCTGGAACAGGTACGCGAGGCCCGCCGCCCCGCCAGCCTTCCCGAATTCGACAAATGGGAACTTTTCCGCGAGCTTTGCGCCGCCCGCGCCGCATTCGGGATCAGCGACCGCGATCTGACGGTGCTGAACGCGCTGATCAGCTTTCACCCCGGCACGATCCTGTCCGAGACCGCGCCGCTGATCGTCTTTCCGTCGAACGCGGCCCTGTCCGAGCGCGCGCATGGCATGGCCGAAAGCACCCTGCGCCGTCACCTCGCGGCCCTTGTCGCCGCGGGCCTGATCGCCCGCCATGACAGCCCCAACGGAAAGCGCTACGCCGCCCGTGGCCCCAACGGCACCATCGCCCGGGCCTTCGGCTTCGACCTGCGCCCCCTGCTGGTCCAGGCCCGCCGCATCACCCATGCCGCCGCCGAGGCGCGCGCCGCTGCCGACCGGATGCGCCGCCTGCGCGAGGACGTGACCCTGATGAAGCGCGACGCCATCAAGCTGGCCGAATACGCCCAGCAGGCGGGCCTGCAAGGCAACTGGGACGCGCTGAACCTCCGCCTTCACGATATCCAGCGCGCGATGCGCCGAAAGCTTGCCTTCGCCGAACTGGAAATCCTGCGCGACACGCTCGCGAGACTCAGGGACGACCTGACCGCCCTGCTGACCGAAACAGACGAAATGGGCGGCAATGACCGCGAAAATGAGCGGCACTATCAGAATTCAGACACCAATATACTTGAATTTGAATCCTGCCGTGAAACCGCGAAGGCCAGGACACCGGAACAGGGATCGAGCCCCCCTGCCCTGCCGCTAGCGCTTGTGCTGAAGGCCTGTCCCGATATCCTCGACTACGCCCCCACCGCACCCCGGCATTGGCAGGAGCTTGTTGCGCTGGCCGGTTTCGTCCGCGGCATGATGGGCATCAGCCCCGACGCCTGGACAGAGGCACAACGCGACATGGGGCCAGAGGTGGCAGCCATCACCCTAGCCGCCATCCTTCAACGGGTCTCGGACATCCAGTCGCCCGGCGGCTATCTCCGCGCGCTGTCCCGCAAGGCGGCCGATGGGTCCTTCTCGCCCGGACCGATGGTGATGGCCCTGCTGCGGCCGAAGGCCGCGTGAGTTGACAGCTGTCAACTTGCCCCCCGGTCGTCAAGTCTGGCCCGGACCTTGTCTGCCCGCGCATCCCGCGAGCTGGTCCCACCAATGCAACCAGCGAAACCGCAAGATCAGGGGCTTGTCCTCGATGCAATCCCGCGAAAGGGCAGGGGGCTCGTCCAAAGGTCCCGCATGACGGCCAGAACGGCGCTAATATGCCTTAAAAACAATATCTTGCGGCATTTTCGGCCGAAACCCGCAGGCTTTCTCGCGTTCCGCCCACCTGACCGCCGGGACCGCCGCCCGAACGGCCCCACCCGCCCACGGTTGCGGCTGTCAACTTTCATGCCGCCGCGCTGGCCGCCGTCATCAAACTGTCAGGAAAGCTTCGAATACCGGTTCATAAATCGTTAACAATCGCCGCTATGCCCCATGATTGCTTTTGTCAGCGCGAACAACAGGGGTTCTCATGTCCAGCTTGCTGATCACCGGTATCTTCGACGGCCCGCTTGCGGGCGGCCTGCCCAAGGCCATCGAGCTTTACGTCCTCGAGGATATTGCCGATCTGTCGGTCTACGGGCTTGGCTCGGCCAATAACGGGGGCGGCACGGACGGGCAGGAATTCACCTTCCCCGCGATCCCGGCCAGCCGCGGCAGCCATATCTATGTCGCGACCGAAAGCACCGGGTTTTCCGCCTATTTCGGCTTCGCGCCCGATTTCACCTCCGCCGCGGCCTCGATCAATGGCGATGACGCGATCGAACTGTTCCTCGGCGGCGTGGTGGTCGATCTGTTCGGCGACCCGAATCTGGACGGCACCGGCACGGTCTGGGATTACGAGGATGGCTGGGCCTATCGCAAGCCCGGCGCGACCCCCAGCGCCATCTTCGACCCGTCCGAATGGCTGTTCTCGGGCAAGGATGCCAATGACAATCAGACCTCGAATGCCGGTGCGGCGACACCCTTCCCGCTGGGCACCTACGGCACCGCGCAGAAGCTGGTGATCAACGCGGTGCTCGGCTCGACCGTCAGCACGGATGTCGAATATGTCGAACTCTTCGGCCAGCCCGGCCAGTCGCTGGCGGGCCTCAGCCTGATCGTGGTCGAGGGCGATGCAGGCAGCGCGATCGGCCAGATCGACGCGCGGTTCGATTTCGCCGACGATCACGCCCTCGGCGAGAACGGGTTCTTCCTTGTGGGCAACGCGCTGGTGGCCGGCGAATATGGCGCCACGCCGAACGCGGATATCCCGCTGAACTTCATCGAGAACGGCAGCTACACGCTGGCGCTGGTCGAGACCGCCTCGATCACCGGCGGCACGGTCAGCGGCGCCGAGATTGTGCTGGACGCGGTCGGCATCACCGATGGCGGGGCAGGGGACACGTTCTTCTTCGACGCGCCGGTGGTCGGGCCGGACGGGACCTTCCTGCCTGCGGGGGCGGCGCGCGTGGTGGACGGTGCCGATACCGACACGGCCGCGGATTTCCGCATCCTCGACTTCAACAACGATCCCGCCGTGAACAATCCCCGGGCGGGGACCTTCGCCATCGACGAGGATGCCTATCAGGACGTGAAGATCCATCAGGTTCAAGGCTCGACCAACCTTGCCGACGGCACGCTGGTCGGGGTGCCGGGCGCGGCGGATGAAAGCCCGATGCTGGGCGAGTCGGTGCGGGTGCAGGCCGTCGTGACCCAGGTCCTGCCGGGGCTGGGCGGGTTCTACATCCAGGAAGAGGATGCCGATGCCGATGACGACCCCTGGTCGTCCGAGGGGATCTTCGTCGCCGCAACCGCCGCGGTTGCGGTCGGCGATCTGGTCACCGTCGCGGGCGTGGTGCAGGAACAGTTCGGCGAGACGCGGATCGCCGCGTCCTCGGTCAGCGTCGAGTCGGGCGGCCATGACCTGCCCCAGGCGGTGGTCCTGAGCTTCCCCACCGCCACGGTGCTGCGCGATGCGGATGGCGATTACGTCGCCAATCTGGAAGCCTATGAGGGGATGCGCGTCACCATCCCGCAGGAGATGACGGTCAGCGAACTGTTCCAGCTCGACCGCTTCGGCACGATCCGGCTGACCTCGGATGGACGGATCGAGACCTTTACCCAGGTCAACGAGCCCAGCGTCGAGGGCTATCAGGAGCACCTGAAACAGGTCGCCGCGCGCTCGCTGGTGCTGGATGACGGGCTGAACGTGCAGAACCCGGCCGAGTTGCTGGTGCCGTTTCTGGGCGCGGACGGGCGTCTGGACGGCGGCGACGTGTTCCGGATGGGCGATGTCTATACCGGCTTGACCGGCGTTCTCGGCTATTCCGAGGATTCCGCCTCCTCCAGCGAAGAGCCCGAATATCGCATCCACCTGCCCAGCGAAGGCACCCTGATCCAGACCAACCCGCGCGAGGCGACGCCGCCGGATGTGGGGGGGACCCTGAAGGTCGCGGCCTTCAACGTGCTGAACTATTTCACCACCATCACCGGCACGACCGGCCCCGATGGCACGCTTTCCCCGCGCGGCGCCAATTCGGTGGCCGAGTTCGAGCGGCAGGAGGCGAAACTCGTGGCCGCGATCAAGGCGGTTGCGGCGGATGTGATCGGCCTGATCGAGATCGAGAACGATCCGATGGGCTCGACCTCGCTGATCGCGCTGGTCTCGGCGCTGAACGCGGCGGGCGGCAGCTATGCCCATGTCGAGACCGGCCCGATCGAGGGCGCGATGGGCGGCGTGCTCGAAGGCGACGCGATCAAGGTGGCGTTCATCTACGACACCACCACCGTCACGCTGAACGGCGATTTCGCCCTGCTGGACGAAACCGTGGATGCCCGCTTCGCCAGTGTCGGCGTGCAGCGTCCGGCGCTGGCGCAGACCTTCACCGAGATCGCCTCGGGCGAAAGCTTTACCGCCGTGGTCACCCATCTGAAATCCAAGGGCTCGGCCGTGGGCGGCGATATCGACATCGGGGACGGGCAGGGGGCCAGTTCCACCGTGCGCACCCTGGCGGCCGAGGCGCTGGTCGACTGGCTGGCCGGCGATCCGACCGGCACGGGCGAGGACGACATCCTGATCCTGGGCGATCTGAACGCCTACCGGAAGGAAGACCCGATCACGACGATCCTGCGCGGCGCCGATGGCGTCTCCGGCACGGCGGACGATTACACCGATCTGGGCGCGGTCCATGACCCCGACGGCATCAGCTATGTCTTCGACGGCCAGACCGGCACGCTGGATTATGCGCTGGCCTCGGGCGGGCTGACGGCCAAGGTGACCGGCGCGGCCTACTGGAACATCAATGCCGACGAGCCGGACGCCTTCGACTACAATCTGGATTTCGGCCGCAACCCCGCGCTTTACAGCGATGATGCGTTCCGGTCCTCGGACCATGACCCGATCCTTGTCGGGCTCGATTTCGGCATCGCGCCGATGGTCTACACGCTGGAAATCCTGCACATGGCCGACCAGGAGGCCTCGGGCAGCTCGATCCTCTACGCGCCCAACGCCTCGGCGGTGCTGAACGCGCTGGAGGAGCAGGACCTGGGCAATGACGGGCTTGCGGACAACACGATCCGGCTGGCCTCGGGGGATGCGTTCATTCCGGGCGTGTTCTTCGACGCCTCGGCCGCGGCCTTCGGCTCGGGCGGGATCGCGGATATCCAGATCCAGAACGAGATGGGCTTCCAGGCCGTCGCCTTCGGCAATCACGAGTTCGACAAGGGCACCGCGGTTCTGGCCGGTCTGATCAGCGGCGCGGCGCCGGGCGATTTCTCGTCCCTGTCGGGCACGGCGCTGGACGGGCTGGATTTCGGCGGCACGGCGATGCCCTATCTCGGGGTCAATCTCGACGTCACGACCGATGCCAACCTTGCCCCGCTTGCGGTGCAGGGCGGGCAGGCGCCGCTGCCCAATTCGATCACCTCCTCGACCGTGATCGACGTGAATGGCGAACCGATCGGCGTCGTGGGCGCCGTCACGCCGACGCTGGGCCGCATCTCCAGCCCCGGCAACGTGACCATCGCGCCGGTCTGGGCCGGAACCACGCCGACCGAGGCCGAACTGGACGCGCTGGCCGCGATCATCCAGGCAGAGGTCGACGCGCTGCTGGCCGCCAGCCCCGAAATGAACAAGGTCATCCTGCTGGCGCATATGCAGGTCCTGAACATCGAGGTCGCGCTGGCGGGCCGCCTGTCGGGTGTCGACGTGATCGTCGCGGGCGGGTCGAACACGCGGCTGTTCGATGAAGATGACCGCGTGATCGACGGCGACAGCGTGCAGGGAACCTATCCGATCTTCGTCGACAATGCCGATGGCGGGGTGACCGCGGTGGTGAACACCGATGGCAGCTACAAATATGTCGGCCGCCTGGTCATCGACTTCGACGCCGAGGGCCGGATCATCCCCGAAAGCTACGATCCCTCCGTCTCGGGGGCCTATGCCACCGACAATGCGGGCGTTGCGGCGCTGGGAGCCGAGGGGATGGTCGATCCCGAGGTGGCCGCCATCGTTGAGGCCATCGAGGCCCAGATCATCGCGACCGAGGGCAATGTCTTCGGGATCTCCTCGGTCTTCCTGAACGGCAACCGCTCGGGCACGGCCTCGGGCAGCGATCCCGACGGGGTGCGGGTGCAGGAAACCAACCTGGGCAACCTGACGGCGGATGCCAACCTTGCCTATGCACGGCAATTCGATGACAGCGTGATGGTCTCGATCAAGAATGGCGGCGGCATCCGCGCCTCGATCGGCGAGACGGTGGTGCCCCCGGGCGGCACCGGCTTCGTGCGCCAGGCCAATGGCGAGATCACCGACAGCGCGGGCAATGTCATCAAGCCCGAGGGCGGCATTTCCGAGGCCGACATCAAGGCGTCGCTGGCCTTCAACAACGACCTGACGCTGCTGACCGTCACCCGGGCCGAACTGGTGGCGCTGCTGGAACATGGCGTTGCCGGTCTGCCGGGCGCGGCGGGCCAGTTCCCGCAGGTCTCGGGCGTGCAGTTCAGCCATGACCCCTCGCAGCCGGTGGGGGCGCGGATCGTCAATGCCGCGATCACCGACGCGGACGGCAAGGATCTGGATGTCCTGATGCGCGACGGCGTGCTGGTGGGCGATGGCTCGGCCACGGTGCGGATCGTGACGCTGGGCTTCCTCGCCGATGGCGGGGACGGCTATCCCTTCCCGACCGGGGCGGCGACGAACCGGGTCAACCTGACCGATCTGGATGGCGACGGGGTGGCCGACGGTCTGCGCGACGGCGTGGCGGTCTTTGCCGACAACGGCACCGAACAGGATGCCTTTGCCGAATATCTGGCGGCCAACCATGCCACGCCCGAAACCGCCTTTGCCATCGAGGATGCGGGCCGCGACAGCGATGCGCGGATCCAGAACCTGCAATGGCGCGCGGATACCGTGATCGACGAGCCCGAGTTCAACTTCGTCTTCGGCAGCGCGGGCCGCGACCGGCTGGTGGGCACCGATGGCGATGACGTGATCGTCAGCGGGGCGGGCAATTTCGACACCCAGACGGGCGGGGCAGGGGCCGATGTCTTCTTCTTCGGCGACGAGACCCTGAACGGCGTGCGCGAGCGTGACACGATCCTCGATTACGAGATCGGCGTGGACGCGATCGGGCTGGGTGCGGGGGTCAGCGTGGCCAGCATCCAGAAGGCCGGGTCCAGCGTGGTGGTCTATCTGGACGATCCGCTGGGCATGAACGACGCGATCTATATCCAGGGCGCGGGCGTCGATGTGGACAACATCACCTTCATCGACAACTTCTCCTGGGCGGTCGCGTGAGCGGCGGTTTGAAAACGTGAAAGGGTACAAGAACATGCGCAACCTGCTTGCTTCGCTCGCGCTCTCGCTGGCGGCCGCCTTCCCGGCCCTGTCCGCGGGCGCCGCGCCGATCATCGACCTGCCCGATGGCGAGGCCGCGTTCACCGTCTTTGACGGCACGGGCGACCTGACGCTGTTCGGCGCCGATGCGCTGGTGAACGGGTCGGGGCTTTCGGCGGCCCTGACCGCCGATCTGGCGCTGGTCTTCGACCAGGCCGACCCCTACGGCACGCTGGACGGCTTTCTCGATCTCTACGAGGGGGCCGATCTGTTCCTCGGCGGTCTGCTGGCCTCGGTTTCCGCCGAGGAGGATCTGCTGACGCTGGTCTTCGACATGCTGACCGGCAGCGCCGCGGCGCTGTTCGGCGACGCGCTGCGCGTCGAGCTGTTCTTCAACACCGAGGTGGGCGCCGATCCGCTGGCCGGGCTGGAGAGCGGCGAGGTCTATAAGGTCGTGGCCACGGGCGAAGGCCAGCTTGCGCCGATTCCGCTGCCCGCGGGGCTGCCGCTGTTGCTGGCGGGGCTGGGGGCGATGCTGGTCCTGCGCCGCCGCGCGGGGGCCTGACGGAAAGGGGGGGCCGCTCACGCCGTTCGGCCAGCGCCTCGAAAAGGCGGCATGGCCCCCCCCGGACGCCGCCCGGCACAGGCCGCAGGGCCGTTGAACCTCTCCTGAACCGGCTGACCGGACGCGGTCCGGCGAAACCGGCCCTGGCGCATTCCCCGCGGAGGGTCGAGCCGCGGATCGGGCGGGACGGTGCCGCGGCGCGGTCATTTTGCAATTTGATATGTCGGCAGTAAACGGTCGTTTCTCATCGCATGCAAGGGGCGTGCCGGACGCCTGTGCTGGCCGATCTGCGGCCGTTTCGACCGAAAAGGGCAGATCTGCGCCCCGCAACGCGCCCGGTGCGACGTGCCGGGCGAGGGTGATGCAGGGGCCGGGAAACGCCTTGTTCCGGAAAGGCATATGTAATCCGCAATAAACGCGGTTTCTGCGGGTTGGACTCGACGAGCCGTTGATTTCCGGATTCCCGATGAGGCGCCCGCTTCCCGGCCGTCCCGACCGGCAGGCCGAGCGGCTCGCCCTCGTGACGCCGCCGCCAACCCGCCGCTGGTGACGTCGCAGCCGGGCGCGGATCTTCCCGGCAAGGCGCGGCGGGTTATGTCCTATGCTGCGGCCTTGGCAGCCATCGCCGGACCTGCGCCGGACTGGCCGGGACCGTGCATGAAGGGACCGGATTGCACCGGACGAAGGCCCCTGCGCCGGGAACCGCCGGGGCGGAACAGACGTCAAAGGGAGGAAAGGATGAACACCAACGGATGGAAACCCGCCTTCGATGCCGTGCTCGACGGCGTGACGCAGGGCGAGATGGCGGCGCGCGTGCCGGGTGTGGTGGCGATGCTCACCGACCGGCAGGGCAATGTCTACGAGGGCGCGCGGGGGGCACGCGACCTTGCGACAGGAACGGCGATGACGACCGACACGGTCTTTGCCATCTTCTCGACCACCAAGGCGATCGGCGGGACCGCGGTGCTGCAATGCGTCGAGGAGGGGCTGCTCGATCTCGACGCCCCGGCCAGGGACTATGCCCCCGGTCTGGGCGAATTGCAGGTGCTCGAGGGGTTCGGACCGGGCGGCGTCCCGCGCTTCAGGCCGCCGAAATCCGACATCACCACGCGGCAATTGCTGCTGCACACGGCCGGCTTCGGCTATGATTTCTTCAACCGCGACTACCTGAAGATGGCCGCCGAACATGGCCAGCCCTCGGTCGTGACGGCCAGCCGCGAGGCGTTGATGACGCCGCTGCTGTTCGATCCCGGCGAGAAATGGGAATATGGCAGCAATATCGACTGGGCGGGCCAGGTGGTCGAGGGCATCCGCGGCAAGCGGCTGTCCGAGGTCCTGAAGGACCACGTCTTCGCGCCGCTGGGCATCACCGACATGGCCTTTACCCGCAGCGCGGAGATGAAGGCGCGCACCGCAACCGTCCATGCCCGCGGCGCGGACGGGTCGCTGACGCCGCTGGATTTCGCGCTGCCCGACAATCCCGAGATCGACATGGCCGGGCACGGGCTTTACGGCACGGTGGGCGAGTACATGAAGTTCATCCGCATGTGGCTGAATGACGGGATGGGGCCGCAGGGTCGCGTGCTGAAACCCGAAACCGTCGCGATGGCGGTGCAGAACGGGCTTCAGCCGCATCAGCAGGTGGTGATGCTGCCCGGCGTGATCCCGTCGCTCTCCAACGATGCCGAGTTCTTCCCGGGGCTGAAGAAAGGCTGGTCCCTGACCTTCATGGTCAACCAGGAAGAGGCCCCGACCGGGCGGCCCGCCGGGGCCATCGGCTGGGCGGGGCTGGCTAACCTGTTCTACTGGATCGACCGGCAGAACGGCTTCGGCGGCTTCTGGGCCACCCAGATCCTGCCTTTCGGCGATCCGGTCTCCTTTGGCGGCTATCTCGATTTCGAAACCGCGTTCTACCGCAACCTGCGCCATTCCCGTGTCGCGTGACGCCCCCGGCCGCCGCCGGTCCGTCGGCGGCGGTCCCCGGCGCAAGGCCCGCGGCCATGACGATGCGTCCTTGCCGGATCGCGCGTGCCCCGCGCTGCGCCAAATGGTCGCGCGCCCGGATGCTGGACGGGGTGTTGCCCGCCGCGATAGCGCTAACATCCCAGTCGAGGAGGGCGCAATGTCCGACACCGTTACGGCTTCCGTTAGCTTGTCCGATCACTACGATCTGACCCCGTCGCCCGACAAGTTCGAGGCGACGCGCGACCGCTATGCCCGTGTCGCCCATGTCATCCCGCCCGAGGACTGGGCGCGCCACGCGCCCCTGATCCTCGCGATCGACGCGCTCAAGCAACGGCGCAACGCGGTGATCCTGGGCCACAGCTACATGCCGCCCGAGATCTATCACGGCGTCTCGGACATCGTCGGCGACAGCCTGCAACTGGCGCAGGCGGCCACCCGGGTCGAGGCCGCGGTGATCGTGCAGGCGGGCGTGCATTTCATGGCCGAGACGTCCAAGGTGCTGAATCCTGGCAAGACCGTGCTGATCCCCGATGCCACCGCAGGCTGTTCGCTGGCCGAAGCCGCCAGCCTGACCGAGATCGAGGCGCTGCGCGCCGCCCATCCCGGCGCGGCGGTGGTCTGCTATGTCAACACGCCCGCGGCGATCAAGGCGGCGTCGGATGTGTGCTGCACCTCGGCCAACGCGGTGCAGGTGGTCGAGGCGATGCCGGGCGACACGGTCATCCTGACGCCCGACCGCCACCTTGCCGCCAATGTCGCGCGCGAGACCGGCAAGCGGGTGATCCCGGCGGGCGGGACCTGCATCGTGCATGACCGCTTTGCCCCCGAGGATCTGCGCGCCTGGCGCGCGGCGAACCCCGACGCCATCGTGATCGCCCATCCCGAATGCCCGCCCGACGTGGTGGACGCGGCCGATTTCGCAGGCTCCACCGCCGCGATGATCGCCTGGCTGCGGGCGCGCCGCCCGTCCAACGCCTTGCTGGTCACCGAATGCTCGATGGCGGCCAATATCGCGGCCGAACTGCCCGAAGTGTCGCTGACCCGGCCCTGCAACCTCTGTCCGCACATGCAGAAGATCACGCTGGAAAAAATCCTCGCCTGCCTGCATGCGATGCAGGGCGAGGTCACCGTGGCCCCCGACCTGGTGGCCCCCGCCCGCCGCGCGGTCGAGCGCATGATCGAGATCGGGCGTGCCTGACGCCCCCCGCCCGCAGGTGCCCGCATGATCCCGCCCTTGCCCGACCTGATCCTTGAACCGCTCGTCCGCGCCGCGCTGCTGGAGGATCTGGGCCGCATGGGCGATGTCACCTGCCGCGCGGTGATCCCGCCGGGGACCACCTGCACCGCCCATCTGCGCGCCCGGCAGGCGGGCCGGCTGTCGGGGCTGGCGGTCGCGGCGCTGGCCTTCCGGCTGGTCGATCCGGGCCTTGCGATCCGGCCCCTTGCCGCCGACGGGACCCCCTGCGCCGCCGGGCAGACCCTGCTGAGCGTCACGGGCGAGACCGCCGCGATCCTGGCGGCCGAGCGCGTCGCGCTGAACTTTGCCGCGCGGCTGTCGGGGATCGCCACGCTGACCGCCGGATTCGTCGCCGAAACGCGCGGCACCGCCACGCGCATCACCTGCTCGCGCAAGACCACGCCGGGGCTGCGCATGGTCGAGAAACTGGCCGTCCTGCATGGCGGCGGCTCCAGCCACCGCTTCGATCTGTCCGACGCGATCCTGATCAAGGACAACCACATCGCCGCGGGTGGCGGGCTCGACCGGGTCCTGCCCGCCGCCCGCGCCGCCGTCTCGCACATGATGAAGATCGAGGTCGAGGTCGATACGCTGGACCAGCTCGACACCGTCCTTCGGATCGGCGGGGCGGATGTCGTGCTGCTGGACAACATGACCACCGACCAGCTTGCCGAGGCGGTGCGCCGCGTCGAGGGGCGCCTGGTGACCGAGGCATCGGGCAACATGCGGCTCGACCGCATCGCCGAGGTCGCGGCAACCGGGGTCGACTACATCTCGTCCGGCGCGCTGACCCATTCGGCCCCGGCGCTGGATCTGGGGCTGGACATCGACGCCCAGTCTGGGCCGACCGGGTCCTGACAGGGGCGCGCCTCAGCGCGCGAGAAACCCCCTGACCTCGGCGCTGCTGACGACATGGCAGTAGATCATGTTGATGACGGCCAGCTCATGGCGGTGCAGCTCGTCGGTTGCCGCCGCACAGCAATCCTCGACCACCACGACGTCGAAGCTTTCATCGGCCAGGCTGCGCACGCTGGAACTGACGCATTGATCTGTGAAGATGCCCGCCACGATCACATGCCGGATGCCCATGTTGTGCAGGATCATGCGCAGGTTGGTCCCCGTAAGCGCGCTGTCGGTGGTCTTGGTGACCACGATCTCGTCCGCCCGCGGGCCGACCGCGTCCACGATCTGGCTGTCCGCGCGGTCCTTGGGCAGAAGCAGGTAGTTGAAGCCCGGTTTCTTCTGCGATAGCGAGCGGTCGCGCCCGTCCTCCTTGAGGCAGGCGATGCGGGCATGGATCACCTCGATACCCGCGTCCCGCGCCCAGTCCTGCAGCGCGCGGGTGTTGGGGATCACCACCTCGCGCATCCGGTCGAAGAAGGGCTGCCAGCGGGTGTTTTCCCCGGGCGTGTCCTTCGGCTCCAGATAGGTGTTCTGGATGTCGATCACCAGCAGCACGGTCTCGGCGGGTGGAAGGACGATGTCCTCGGGCGCGTCGGCGGTTTCGTAGTAGAACGAGCGAAAGGCGGTCTTCCAGCTCATGGGATCCTCCTGAAAGGGCGGCGGTCAGGCCGCGCGGGACCGGGCGGGGCGCGCGACCCAGTGGCCGGGCGCGATTTCGTGCATCTCGCTGCGCGCAGGGGGCTGGCCCAGCGGCCGGACGGGCGAGCCGACCTCGCCCTCGCGCGGAAGGACAGGCGGGCGCACATGCTCGGGGTCGGGCACCGGCACGGCGGACAGCAGGCGGCGTGTATAGGGATGCGCGGGCGCGCGCAGCACCTGCTCGCGGCTTCCGGTCTCGACGATCTGGCCCAGGTTCATCACCGCCACGCGGTCGGCCACCTGTTCGATCACCGCCATGTCGTGCGAGATGAAGAGGTAGGCCAGCCCCTCCTCCTGCTGCAATTCGCGCAGAAGCTCCAGCACCTGCGCCTGCACCGAGACGTCCAGCGCCGAGACGCTTTCGTCGGCGACGATGACCTTGGGCCGCAGCGCCAGCGCGCGGGCGATGCAGATGCGCTGGCGCTGTCCGCCGGAAAACTCGTGCGGGTAGCGGTCCATCTGGTCGGGGGTCAGGCCCACGCGGCGGAACAGCCAGGCGACGCGGTCGGTCAATTCGCTGCCGGTGGCGAGCCCATGCACCAGAAGCGGCTCGGCCACCTGCCGGCCCACGGTCATGCGCGCATCCAGCGAGGCGCCGGGGTCCTGGAACACCATCTGGATGTTGCGCCGGATCGGCTTCAGCCCCCTGGGCGAGAGCCCGGCCATCTGCCGCCCGTCGATGCGGATGCTGCCCTCCCACGGCACGAGGCCCAAGAGCGCCTTGCCGATGGTGGACTTCCCGCAGCCGGATTCGCCCACCAGCGCCAGCGTCTCGCCCGGCGCGACGCGGAAGCTGACGCCTTCCACCGCGTGGACCTGCGCCCGAACGCGGTTCAGCACGCCGCCCCGCATCGGGAACCGCACGCTCAGGTCGGCCACGTCCACCACGTCGCGGGTGCGGTCGGGCACGGGGCGGGCGGGCGCCTGGCCAAGGCGCGGCACGGCGGCCAGCAATTCGCGGGCATAGGCGGTCTGCGGCGCGGCAAACAGCGTGCGCACCGGCGCGGCCTCTGCCTGGCGGCCGTGGCGCATGACGATCACCCGGTCGGCCATTTCGGCGACCACGCCCATGTCATGGGTAATCATCAGGACGGTGGTGCCATGCTCGCGCTGCAAGGCCCGGATCAGTTCCAGCACCTCGGCCTGCACGGTCACGTCCAGCGCGGTGGTGGGTTCATCGGCGATCAGGATCTCGGGGTTGCAGGCCAGCGCGATGGCGATCATCACGCGCTGGCGCATGCCGCCCGACAATTCATGCGGATATTGTTTCAGCCGCCGCTCGGCATCGGTGATCTGCACGTCGCGCAGCAGGTCCAGCGCGCGGGCAGGGGCCTCGGCGCGGGGGCAGGCGCGGTGTTCCAGAAGCACCTCGGTCAGTTGCCGCCCGATCGTCATCACCGGGTTGAGCGAGGTCATCGGCTCCTGGAAGATCATGGAGATCCGGTTGGCGCGGATGTCGCGGAAATCGCGCTCGCTGCGTCCGGCCAGTTCGGTGCCGTCCGCCAGCCGGATCGAGCCCCTTGCGATCCGCGCCATGGGCTGGGGCAAAAGCCCCATGATCGCCAGCGCCGTCATCGACTTGCCCGAGCCGGATTCGCCCGCCAGGCACAGCGTCTCGCCCCGGTTCAGGGTGAAGCCCAGGTCCTCGACCACGATCTGCGCGCCGTCGGGGGTGGCGACCTGGATCGTCAGCCCCTCGACGGTCAGGACCGGGCGCGGCGCGTCCCCGCGCCCGGGCGTTGCGGCCTGTGCGGTCATTCGAAGACGATCCGCGGCAGGTAGAAGGACACAACCCAGTTCGGCATGTCCACGATCTCGGAGATCCGCAGGTCGCCGCAGACCGAACACAGCATGTAGGCCTGAACAGGCGACAGCTTGTGCTGCGCGCAGATCAGGTCGACCATGGCAGCCAGCGCGTCGCGCGCCCCGGTCATCAGGTCGGGGCCGATGCCGGTCGTCACCTCGTAGCCGCTGGCATCCAGATGCCGCGTCACCGGCCCCGGCGTGGTGAAGCGCGGGAATTTCAGCGGCTGGTCCTTGATGAGATCGAGCGTCAGCGAGACGTTCATCGGGCTTTCGATCGCGGTGCCGCACACCTCGCCATCGCCCTGGGCCGCGTGGGTGTCGCCGATGGAAAACAGCGCCCCTTCGACCTCGACGGGCAGGTAAAGGGTCGTGCCCGCGGCAAGGTCGCGGATGTCCATGTTGCCGCCCATCCGCCTTGGCGGCACCACGGAATGATGCCCCGCCTCGGCCGGGGCAAGGCCGATGGTCCCGGCAAAGGGTTTCAGCGGCACGCGCGCCACGTCGCAGTAAAGCGCGGGGGCCAGCGTGTCGGCATCATAGGACCAGATGTTCAGCGCCGCTTCGGGGAACTGGTCGGCCAGAAGCCCGAAGCCCGGGATGTTCGCCGTCCAGCCCCAGCCCGACGGCGCGAAGCCGTCGATGGTGATCTTCAGCACGTCGCCCGGTCTGGCCCCGTCCACATAGACGGGGCCGGTGACCGGGTTGACCCTTTCGAAGGACAGGCTGGCCAGATCGGCGGCGCTGCTGCCCTGCGTGAGTTGCCCGCCCGAGGCATCGACGCATTCGAAATGCACCGATTCCCCGGGCGCCACGGTGGCGACGGGGGGGATCGAACGATCCCACCCGAAATGATGATGACGACCGTGGATCGTGTGATTGCAGTTATTGCACATCGGTCGAATACACGAAGTCGTAGTTCACCGGCACATGGACCGGATCGACGAAGATCGCGTCGGGGCCGCCCAGACGGGCCGAGCGCATGGTGAAGCGCTGTTCGTTGAACACCGGCACCCAGGGCGCATCCTCCATGATCTTGAGGTAGATGTCGCGCCAGGCGGCCTCGCGAGCCTCGGCCTCGGCGGGGTCGGTCATCGCGTCGGCGGCATTGGCCGCTGCGTCCAGGTCCTCGTTGCAGTACCACGACCAGTTCCAGCCGCCCTGCACCGCGCCATCGCAGCCCAGGATCGGCCCGTAGAAGTTGGACGGGTCGGGGAAATCGGCGATCCAGGCCATGCCGCCCGACCAGATCATCGGCGCCTGGTCCGGCTCGCCGCCCGCGGCGATCACGTTGGCCTGTGCGAGGCTGCGGATTTCCGCCCGGATGCCGATGGCCGCCAGATCCTGCTGGAAGCTTTGCGCGATGCGCGGGTTCGGGTCGGTGTTGAAGACGTAAAGCTCGGTCTCGAACCCGTCGGGGAAGCCCGCCTCGGCCAGCAGCACCTTGGCCGCCTCGGGGTCGTAGGCATAGCCCTCGTAATCGGGCGCATAGCCCGGCATCGTGGGCGGCAGCGGCTGGTTGGCGGGCACCGCGCGGCCGTTGATGATGCGCACGGCGCGGTCCTTGTTGATCGCCATGTTCACCGCCTGACGCACCTTGACGTTGTCGAAGGGCGCCATGTTGACGTTCATGGTGATATAGCCGGTATGCAACTGCCCGCCCTCGATCACCAGATCCTTGAAGGCCGGATCCTGCGTCACCTCGAGGAACTTGGCGGGCGGGATGCCGTCGCCGGGGATGTCGGCCTGCCCCTGTTGCAGCCGCAGAAGCGCCACGATGGGTTCCAGCCCGATCTCGAAGGTGATCTTGTCGAGCTTGGGCAGCCCCTCGTTCCAGTAGTCGGTATTGCGGGCGAATGTCAGCGACTGGCCCAGCGTCCAGTTTTCAAGATAGAAGGCGCCGGTGCCGACCGGGTTCTTGCCGAAATCCTCGCCATATTGCTCGACCACCTCTTTCGGCACGATGGACGAGAAGTTGATCGCCATCACATGCAGGAAGGTGGCGTCGGGGCGCGAGAGCTTGATCTCGACCGTGTAGGGGTCGATCACGGTCACGCCCGACAGGCTGTCGGCCTCGCCTGCGGCCATCGCGTCATAGCCTTCGATCGAGCCGAAGAAGCCGGCGCCGGGGCTTTGCGTCGCGGGATTGGTCACCCGGTCCAGCGAATATTTCACGTCCTCGGCCGTCATCTCGCGGCCATTGTGGAACTTGACGCCCTGGCGCAGCGTGAAGGTATAGGTCATCCCGTCATCCGAGATGGTGTAATCCTCGGCCAGGTCCTTTTTCAGTTCGGTGGTGCCGGGCTCGTAATCCATCAGCCCGTCGAACAGCGACTTGATCATCGACCAGTTCTGCCAGTCATAGCCGATGGCCGGATCAAGGGTGGAGACGTCGTCCTTGTAGGTGACGATCATCGCGCCGCCCTGCTTGGCATCCAGGAAATCCTGCGCCTGAACCGGGCCGAAACCCGTTCCCAGCGCCAGAATGCTTGTGGCAAGCGTCTTTTTCATGGGTCTTCCTCTCCTGTTGGTTATTTGAGCTTGATCCGCGGGTCCACCAGCGGCGCGATCAGGTCCGCCAGAAGGTTGCCCAGCACGATGAAACAGGCCGAAACCAGCGTGACCCCCATGATGATGGGAATGTCCACGCGCTGGATCGCCTGCCAGGCCAGCTGGCCGATACCGGGCCAGCCGAACACGCTTTCGACGACGACGATGCCTGACATGAAGAGGCCGATGTCGATGCCGATCATCGCGATGACGGGCAGGATCGCGTTGGGCGCGACATGGCGCAGGATGATGCGCAGCTTGCCCAGCCCCTTGGCCCGCGCGGTGCGCACGAAATCCTGCGCCAGAACGTCGATCATGGAACTGCGCATCATGCGCGAATACCAGCCCGTGCCCAGAAGCCCGATGGTGATCGCGGGCAGCACCAGATGGGCAAATGTGCCGTAGCCGCCGATGGGAAACCAGTTCAGTTGCACCGCGAAGACATAGAGCAGCAGGATGCCCACCACGAATTGCGGCGCCGAGATGGTGACGAAGGAAAACACCATCAGCGACTGGTCCAGCGCCGAATTGCGCCGGAGCGCGGCAATGACGCCGATGGTCAGCCCGAGGATCAGTTCCACCACGATGGCCGCACCCATCAGCAGGAGCGTGGCCGGCATCCGCGCGGCGATCAGTTCCGACACCTCTGTGCGCTGCAGGTAGGACCGGCCCAGATCGCCCTGCAGCAGGTTGCCGAGATAGCGGACATACTGGACGTGGAACGGTTGATCGAGGCCCAGTTGCGCTCGGATGTTGGCCACCGTCTCGGCGGTGGCGGACCGGCCCGCGATCTGGCGCGCGGGATCGGCGGGCACGAGGTAGAGCAGGGCAAATGTCACCACGCTGATCCCCAGCAGGATCAGCAGCGACTCGCCCAGCCGGCGGACGACATAGGCCCACATCAGTGCCGCCCCTTCAGCCGCGGGTCGAGCGTGTCGCGCAACGCGTCGCCCAACAGGTTGAAGGCCAGCGCCAGCAGCACGATGGCAAGGCCGGGAAAGAACACCAGCCAGGGTGCGTTGGCGAAATAGGTCTGGTTCTCGTAGATGATGTTGCCCCAGGACGGGGTGGGCGGCTGCACGCCGACGCCCAGGTAGCTGAGCGTCGCCTCCAGCAGCACGGTGGTCGAGATCCCCAGCGTGCCGAAGACGATGATCGAATAGACCAGATGCGGCAGGATGTGGCGGCCGAGGATGCGGAATGTGGACGAGCCCATCGCGCGCTGCACCTCGATGAACTCGCGCTGCGCCAGGCTGCGGGTCTCGGTATAGATCACGCGGGCCATCTGGACCCAGTTCACCATCGCGATCACCATCGCCACGATCAGCAGCGAGGGCTTGAAGATCGCGGCCAGCACGATGGCCAGCAACAGCGCGGGAAAGGCCATCATCAGGTCGGTAAACCGCATCAGGATGCCGCCGATCCAGCCGCCGAAATACCCCGCCGTGATGCCCACCGTCGCGCCCAGCAGCACCGCGATGCCGTTGGCCAGCACCCCGATGATCAGCGAGGTCTGCGCGCCCAGGATCAGCCGCGAGAACAGGTCGCGCCCCAGCAGGTCGGTGCCCAGCCAGAATTCCGACGATGGTGGCAGCGGCGCGCCCTCCAGGCTGAGGCCGTCGAACATCTGGTCGTTCGGGTCATAGGGCATCAGCCAGGGCGCGAAGACCGCCGCGCCCACCATCGTCAGGATCACGATAAGTCCAAAGGCGGACCGGGGCCGCCGCAACAGCGCGACCAGAACCGAGCCCTGGCGCCGGGGCGGCGTCGCGGCCGTGGCGTCGGTCATCGCGTCGTCCCGGCCCGGCGGCCGCGCCGGTCGTTGAGGTAACGCGCCGCGGCATCCTCCAGCGCCAGCCGCTCGACCATGGCAAAGGCCCGCAACTGCCGGAGCGCGGCCAGCTCGTCCACGCCCTCGGCCTGCATGATCGCCAGCACCGCCCGCACCAGCACGTCGCGCATCCCGGCGCGGCGGGCGGTTTCGGCCTCGCGGCGCCGCACGCGCAGGCGCTCGGCCGACTTGGCGGCGGCGATCACCAGCGTCGAGTAGACCAGCCCCAGCGCCGCCTGCGACAGGAAGGCATCGCAATTCTGCCCCAGCGCCCAGGCCAGCCGCCCCGGGCTTTCCGAGCGCACCAGCCCGATCAGCGGGATCGGCGCGGTTCCCGGTTCCCACGGGATCTGGTCGTCATGGCCCATGTCCACGTCGACGAACAGGAAATCCGCCGCGCTCACCGCGGCGCTTGCGGGCCAGTCGGCAGACGCCTCCACCCCCAGCGCGGCAAGACGCGCGATCAGTTCGGCCCGGACGCTCTCGGCCGGGTGCAGCACGACGGCGCGGCGGCCGGCAAAGTTCAGATCAAGTCGCGATGTCATGACACGATCCTCAGATTTGGCGTTGCACGGGGCGGCACGGGCGCGCGGACCCGCGCAAGATAGGGGTCCGGGGCCAGCGCGATCTTGGGGTCGTCCACGATCCGGAACCGCCCCGACTCGGCCATGGCAAGGCGCGGGATCAGGCTGGTGTGGCGCGTGACCGGGTCGATCGTCACCGGCCCCAGAACCGTGTCCTCGGGGCTGCCCGCCACCGCCTCGAACACCGCGCGCGGATCGTCATGCCCGGCGCGCTCCAGCCCGCGGGCCAGCAGGTGCACCGCCGTATAGGCCGTGGCAAAGTTGCAGGATGCGCGGTAGGACGCCCCGTAATGCCCGGCGATGCGGTTGCGGAACGCGACCGTGGACAGATCGTCCAGCGTCTCGAACCAGGCCCCGATCGACAGCATCCCGTCCGCCGCAGGGCCCAGGATGTCCAGATCGGCCTCGGTCTGGTTGGCGCTGATCACCAGCGGCCGCCCCCCCGGCAGATCCAGCCGCGACAGCGCCTGCATGAAGGCATGGCTCGACGGCCCGATCAGGCTGTTGACGATCAGATCGGGTTGCTGCGCCGCGATTTCCTCGATCAGATGCCCGCAATCGGTATCGCCAAGCGGCAGATAGCGTTCGCTCGTGACCTCGCCCCCCTGCCCACCGGCGAACCATTCCCGCGCGACGCGCAGCGTCTCCCAGCCCCAGACATAGTTCGACCCGACGAGAAAGGCCCGCCGATGCCCCTTGCGCAGCACATGGTCGATCAGCGGCACCAGATGCTGGTTCGGACAGGCGCCGAGATAGACGACATGATCGTTGCACTCGAACCCCTCATAGGGGCAGGGATACCACAGCAGCGCGCCATGCCGCTCCATCACCGGGATCATGTCCTTGCGCGACCATGACGTGATGCCGCCCACGATATGCCGCAGATCGCCCCGGCCCAGCAGCTCGGCCGCCAGCCTTTCGTAATCCGCCGGAACGCCCCGCGGATCCGCGCAGACCGGCACAAGCGTCAGGCCATTGCGCGCATTGACCTCGGCGACCGCCATCAACGCGCCGTCAAGCGCGCTGCGGCCGAGCGCCGAATAGGGGCCGGTCGTCGAGAAGAGCAATCCGATCCGTGCCGTTGCCACTGAACCCGTTCCTTTCCGTGCCGGGCCGAACGAAAAAAGCCCCAGTCCCCCACGCAGGGGGCCGGGGCCCGATTGCCGACCAGAAACCTTTCCCCGACTTCACCACATGATCCACATGCGGGCAAGCGGGACAATCGGCCGGACCCCCCAGGTCAGCGATTCTGCCCGATTCTTGCGCGCCTTGATCAATCATGCGGCAGCGCGTCGCGCCCGGGAATGGCCCTTTTGCCGCGTCGACCGCCCCCGCGCCCCGCGGTGCCGGTCTCCGCTTGCGTTGACTCGCGGGGCGGGACGCATAGCTTCAAGCTCGAAAAGGTCGCCGGAGGGTCGAACATGTGCCAGCTCTGTCACTCTGCCGATCCGGCAGATCGCGCGCCCGTCGATATCTGCCATTGCGGCGCGCCCGGGACGCAGGCCGCCTTTGCCCGGATCGAGGCGGACATCACCCGGCGCCGGATGATCGGCGGCACGGCGGCCGTGCTGGGCATGTTCGCGGGCTTCGGCCTCGCCCCGCGCGAGATCCGCGCCCAGACGCCCGGCCGCCCGCTGCTGCTGACCAATCTGCGCCTCTTCGACGGCGAGACGCTGGCGCTGCGCGAAGGCGTCGACATCCTGATCGCGGGCGAGCGGATCGCCGCCCTGCCGCCGACCGGCCAGGGCCCGCAGGAGGCAGAGCGGATCGACTGCGGCGGGCGCGCAGTCATCCCCGGCCTGATCGACGCGCATTGGCATGCGACGCTGGTCGCGGTCAGCCAGATCGTGGCGCTGACGCAGGATATCGGCTTCGTTCACCTGATGGCCGGGCGCGAGGCGGGCGCCACGCTGATGCGCGGCTTCACCACCGTGCGCGATGTCGGCGGTCCCGCCTTCGGGCTGAAGATGGCGATCGACCGCGGCGTGGTGGCCGGGCCGCGCATCTTCCCCTCGGGCGCGATGATCTCGCAGACCGCCGGGCATGGCGATTTCCGCCTGCTGAACGAGTTGCCGCGCTTTCCCGACACGCCCGCGAACTACATCGAACGGCAGGGTGTCGCGCAGATCGCCGACGGCGCCGACATGGTCCTGCGCGCCGCGCGCGAACAGCTGATGAAGGGGGCGAGCCAGCTCAAGATCATGGCGGGCGGCGGGGTCGCCTCGCTTTACGATCCGCTGGACGCCACGCAATATACCGAACGCGAGATGCGCGCCGCGGTCGAGGCGGCCGAGGATTGGGGCACCTATGTCTGCGCCCATGTCTACACCTCGACCGGCATCCGGCGGGCCATCGCCGCCGGCGTGAAATCCATCGAGCACGGCCAGCTGGCAGACGAGGACACCGTGCGCATGATGGCCGACAATGGCGTCTGGTGGTCGATCCAGCCCTTCCTCGCCGACGAGGATTCCAACGCCTATACCGACCCCCGCCAGATCGCCAAGCAGCAGCAGGTCGCCGAGGGCACGGTGCGCGCCTTCGATCTGGCGCGCAAGCATGGCGTGAATGTCGCCTTCGGCACCGACATCCTGTTCAACGCGCAGGGCGGCGCGTTGCAGGGCCGCAACCTGGCCAAGTTCGCCCGCTTCATGTCGCCGCTCGAAGCCCTGCACAAGGCCACCGGCGCGGCGGGCGCGCTGCTGGCCCTGTCGGGCGACCGCGCGCCCTATGCCGGGGCCCTGGGCGTGATCCGCGAGGATGCGCTGGCCGATCTGCTGGTGATCGAGGGCGATCCGGAAACCGATCTCGCCTGGCTCGAAACCCCCGAAACCTCGCTGCGCCTGATCCTCAAGGGCGGGCGGATCGTCAAGGATACGCTGGCCTGATCGCGAAACGGGCGGGGCAGGGGGCGCGGGCGGCAAACGCATCGACGCGACCATGAGCGGCCCGCTTTCCGGCGTCGCCCGGCGATTCCGGGCACGCGCGCTCACAGACCGGCGGCAAGTTCCTCTTGCCCGATCTCCAGCAAGGGGCGGACATGCGGCACGAAGGAGCGCCAGACATCCATCCGGAACGCCTCTGGGCCGTCGCGCCACAGCACCACGGTCGCGCTGTCGAACAGCGTGCGCACCCCGCGCCCCGGCTCCAGCCGGTCCAGATCGCGCGGGCAGCCGATGGACAGAAGCGTCGCCGCCGCTGGCCCCGCGATCCGCAGGCTGATCTCGCGATCCGAGATGTCGGTCAGGCTGTGCGGCGCGCGTGCATAGATCGCGGCCAGATCGGCGGCGATCCGGTCGCGCGCGTCCTCGGGCGCGGTCAGAACCCATTCGTCGGGACCAAGGCAGAGCGCGGTCAGATCGCCCCTGTCGGCGCGCTCGCCGATGCGGCCCGGCAGCGTCAGCCCCAGCGCCTTGCCCACCGCCGCGACGCCCTTGTCGCGCACCCGCAGGGAAAACCGCGCGACCGGGGCCAGTTCCTCGACCGTGACTTGCATGGGATATCCTTTCTTCACAGCTTCAGCCGGGCGCCATCGGGGTCGTAGAACGCCGTTCCGGTGATCCGCGCGCGATGCGTGCGCCCCGGCATCGGGACATGGACCACCTCGCCGATGCGGGAATGGCCGTTCTCGATCAGCGCCATGGCGATGGACCGCCCCAGCGTGGCCGAGCGGTAGGAGGACGTCACATGCCCCACCATCCGCATCGGCAGCGGCTGATCGGGGTCGTCCACGATCTGCGCGCCTTCCTCCAGCCTCACGTCGTCCTCCTCGGTCAGCAGCCCGACCAGCTGCTTGCGCCCCGGCGCCACCATGTCGGGCCGGGACAGCGAGCGTTTGCCGACGAAATCGGGCTTGGCCTTGCCGATGGCCCAGCCCAGCCCCGCATCCTCGGGCGTCACCGTGCCGTCGGTGTCCTGCCCCACGATGATGAAGCCCTTTTCGGCGCGCAGGACATGCATCGTCTCGGTGCCATAGGGGCAGATGTCAAAGGGCGCACCGGCCGCCATCAGCGCCCGCCACAGATCCGCGCCATGCCGCGCGGGCACGTTGATCTCGAAGCCCAGCTCGCCCGTGAAACTCAGCCGGAACAGCCGCGCGGGGATGCCCGCGACACGGCATTCGGCGACCGACATATGCGGGAAGGCGTCGGCCGAGATATCCAGCCCCTCGACCAGCGGTTCCAGCACCTTGCGCGCATTCGGCCCGTTCAGCGCCGCGACCGCCCAGTGTTCGGTGGTCGAGGTCAGCCAGACCCGCAGATCGGGCCATTCGGTCTGAAGGTAATCCTCCATCATCGTCAGCACCCGCGCCGCCCCGCCAGTGGTCGTGGTGACATGGAAGAGATCGTCCGCGAGGCGCCCGATCACGCCATCGTCACGGATGAACCCGTCCTCGCCCAGCAGCAGGCCGTAGCGCGTCCGCCCCGGCGCCAGCTTGGTCCAGGGGTTGGTATACATGCGGTTCATGAACTCGACCGCATCGGGGCCCGCCACCTCGATCTTGCCCAGCGTCGAGGCATCGAAGATCCCGACCGAGGCCCGCGTCGCCAGACATTCCCGCGCCACGGCCGCCTCCATGTCCTCGCCCGGGCGAGGGAAATACCAGGCGCGGCGCCATTGCGCGACCGGCTCGAACACCGCGCCGTGTTCCTCGGCCCAGGGGTCGATGGGGGTCTTGCGCGTCAGTTCGAAATGGCTGCCCCGGTGATAGCCCGCCAGCGCGCCGAATGTCGTGGGCGTGTAGGGCGGGCGGAAGGTGGTCAGCCCCACCTGCGGCGGTGCCTTGCCCAGCGTGTCGGCCGCGATCATCAGCCCGTTGATGTTCGACAGCTTGCCCTGATCGGTCGCCATGCCGGTCGTGGTGTAGCGCTTGACATGCTCGATGGATTTCATCCCCTCGCGCACGGCAAGGCGGATATCCTTGGCGGTCACGTCGTTCTGGAAATCGACGAAGGCGCGGGCAAGGCTCGGGGCAAGGTCGCTGGGCAATTCGCGCAGCGCCTCGCCGCTGCCCGTGCGGTCATGGGCCACCGCGGGCGCCGCCCCGGCCGCCGCGCGCCCCAGCGCGCTGGCCGCGGCCACCCCGGCGGCATCGCCATCGGCCAGCACGGCGCCATAGCCCCACAGCCCCTTGCCCGCGCCCGCCACATGGCAATCCTCGATGGTCTCGCCGGGTAGATAGGTCTGCGCCGCCTCGTCCCAGATCAGGCTGCCCTTCGTGTGCGAGAACAGGTGCAGCGAGGGCGTCCAGCCGCCCGACATCAGCAGGCAGTCACAGGCAATGGCCCGCCCGCCCGCAACCTGCCCGTCCCGAACCCGGTTCACCCGGACCGACCGGATGCGCAGCCGCCCTGTCGTCGCCGTCACGCTATGGCCTGCCAGCACCTCGATCCCGCGCCTCCGCGCCTGGTCCAGCAGCGCGGCGGGCGGGGCATCGCGCGTGTCCACCAGAACCGCGATCCGCACCCCCGCATCGGCCAGGTCGAAGGCCGCGAAATACGCGCTGTCATGCGCGGTGACGACCGCCGCCCGCCTGCCCACCAGCACGCCAAAGCGGTGCAGATAGGTCTGCGCCGCCCCCGCCAGCATCACGCCCGGCCGGTCATTGCCGTCAAAGACCAGCGGCTTTTCGATCGCGCCCTGCGCCAGCACCACCCGCGCCGCCCGCACCCGCCACAGCCGTTCGCGCGGCGCGTTCTCGGGCGGGCTGTCCAGATGGTCGGTCACCCGCTCGCACAGCCCGATCATGTTCTGATGATAATACCCGATGGCCGTGGTCCGGCACATCAGCCGCACGCCAAGCGCGCGCAGTTCGTCCAGTGTCGCCGCCAGCCAGTCCCAGGCCGGGCGCCCCTCGATCACCACGCCCGGATCGGACAGAAGCGCACCGCCCATCTCGGCATGTTCGTCCACCAGCGTCACCCGCAGCCCCGCGCGCGCCGCCGCGCGCGCCGCCGCCAGCCCCGCAGGCCCCGCGCCGACCACCAGCAGATCGGCATGCAGGTAGCGCGAGGCATAGCGGTCCGGATCAGGCTCGCTCGGCGCCCGGCCCAGCCCCGCGGCGGCGCGGATCACCGGCTCGTAGACCCGGTCCCAGAAGGCGCGCGGCCACATGAAGGTCTTGTAATAGAACCCCGCCGAGAACAGCGGATATGCTAGGTCATTGACCGCACCCAGATCGAAGCCCAGCCCCGGCCACTTGTTCTGGCTTTCCGCCACCAGCCCCGCGCGCAGCTCCTGCATGGTGGCGCGCGTGTTCGGCTCGAACCGGCCCTTGCCGCGCGACGTGCCGATCAGCGCGTTCGGCTCCTCCGACCCGGCGGTGACGGCGCCGCGCGGGCGGTGATACTTGAAGGACCGCCCCATCAGATGCACGCCATTCGCCAGCAGCGCCGAGGCGACGGTATCCCCGCGCAGCCCGGTATAGCTGCGCCCGTCGAAGCTGAACCGGACCGGCGCGGCGTGATCCACGCGGCCCTTGCCCGGAATGCGATAGCGGCTCATTCGGCGCCCTCCTTGGCGGGCAGGGCGGGGCGCGCTTCGCCCGCCTTGTAGGTCATCAGAAAGCGGTCGCTGACCGTGTCGCGGATGGCGTTGAAGAAGCGCCCGCAGCCATGGACATGGCGCCAGCGTTCGTAATGCGGACCCTTCGCATTGGTGCGGATGAACAGGAAATCGCGCCATTCCTCGTCGCTGGTCGCCATCGGATCGGCGGGGCGCGCGATATGGGCCTCGCCGGCATAGGCGAACTCGGCCTCGGGCAGGGTCTCGTCGCAATAGGGGCAATGGATCAGCAGCATGGGTCTGTCCTCAATGTGCGACGGCCGCGGCCGCCGCCTCGTCGATCAGCCGGCCGGTGGTGAACCGCTCCAGCGTGAAGGGCGCGTTGATCGGGTGCGGCGCGTCCTTCGCCACGGTCCAGGCCAGCAGATGCCCCGCCCCCGGCGTCGCCTTGAACCCGCCAGTGCCCCAGCCGCAATTGACGTAAAGCCCCTTCACGGGCAGCTTGCCGAGGATGGGCGAGCGGTCCGGCGTCACGTCCACGATGCCGCCCCATTTGCGCAGCATCCGCATCCGGTTGAAGATCGGGAACACCTCGCAGATCGCGGCCAGCGTATGCTCGATCAGCGGCAGGCCGCCCCTCTGGGAATAGCTCGTATACTGGTCGGTGCCCGAGCCGATCACCAGCTCGCCCTTGTCGGACTGGCTGATATAGGCATGCACCGTGTTCGACATCACCACGCAGGGGAAACAGGGCTTGACCGGCTCGCTGACCAGCGCCTGCAACGGATAGCTTTCCAGCGGCATGCGGATCCCTGCGCTGTCCATCAGCACGCTGGTATGCCCCGCCGCCGACACCGCGACCTTCTTCGCGCGGATGAAACCGCGGGCGGTCTCGACCCCCTCGACCGCGCCATCCGCCCCGCGCCGGATCGCGGTCACCGGGCAGTTCTGGATGATGTCCACGCCGCGCGCCGCCGCCGCCCGCGCATAGCCCCAGGCCACCGCGTCATGCCGCGCCGTGCCCGCCCGCATCTGCAACGCCGCCCCCAGCACCGGATAACGCGCCTTGGGCGAGATGTTCAGCGGCGGACAGAACACCTTGGCCTCGCCCGGTGTCAGCCAAGCATTGTCCACCCCGTTCAGCCGGTTGGCATGGATGTGGCGCTGGAAGCTGTGGATGTCATGGACATTATGCGCCAGCATCATCACGCCCCGGCGCGAGAACATGACGTTGTAGTTCAGCTCCTGGCTCAGCCCCTCCCACAGGTCCACCGCGTGATCGTAAAGCCGCGCGCTTTCGTCATAGAGGTAGTTCGACCGGATGATCGTGGTATTCCGGCCCGTGTTGCCGCCGCCCAGCCAGCCCTTGTCGATCACCGCGACATTGGTGATGCCGTGTTCCTTGGCCAGGTAATAGGCCGCCCCCAGCCCGTGCCCGCCCGCGCCGACGATCACCACGTCATATTCCGCCCTGGGCTGGCTGTCGGGCCATTGCTCGCCCCAGCCCTTCTGGCCGGTCAGCGCGTTCTTCAACAGCGACATCGCAGAGAAACGGGTCATGGCGCACTCCTCGGGGGGCCTCATTCCGCAATGGCCGACCGTCGCAGAAACCGGCGTGAAATCACAGTAGGAATGCGTCAGAACCGCATTATGATCGCGTCATGGCCAGACCCCTTGCCCCCGCGCCGCCCTTTCGCCCGCGCCTGCGCGTGGGCTTCGTTCTGGCGCGGCGCTTCACGCTGTCGGCCTTCGCGAATTTCGTGGACGTGCTGCGCCTTGCCGCGGACGAGGGCGACCGCTCGCGCCCGATCCATTGCAGCTGGAAGGTGCTGTCGGCGACGATGGACCCCGTCCGGTCAAGCTGCGGCATCGCGATCGGCCCGGACGAGGCCCTGGGCGATCCGGCGCGCTTCGATTACATCGTGGTGGTTGGCGGCCTGATCGACGAGATCGAGCGGCTGGAGCCTGCCTATACCGCCTTCCTGCGCCGCGCCGCCGAGGCACGGATACCGCTGGTCGGCGTGTGCACCGGCGCCTTCGTGCTGCACCGGGCCGGGCTGATGCAGGGCTATCGCTGCTGCGTCAGCTGGTTTCACCATGACGATTTCCTGGAACAGTTCGACGGGCTGGTGCCGGTCTCCGACCGCATATTCGTGGTGGATCGCGACCGGCTGACCTGTTCGGGCGGGGCCAGTTCGGCGCATCTGGCCGCCTTTCTGGTCGAACGCCATATCGGTCGGGCCGCCGCGCAAAAAAGCCTGCGCATCATGATCATCCCCGAGGAAAGGGCCGGGGACGATCCGCAGCCGGGCCTGCCGCTCGACCTGAAGACCCGCGATCCGCTGGTGCGCAAGGCGCTGCTGCACATCCAGCAGAACCTTGACGCCCCGCCCGGCGTGGCCGAGGTCGCGGCGCGCCTGGGCGTCAGCCGCCGCAAGCTGGAACGCCATTTCCGCGAGGCTCTGGACCAGACCCCCAACGCCGCCTTCCTGCGGGTGCGGCTGGCGCAGGTGCGCCTTCTGCTCGACCGCTCGGACCGCTCCGTGACGCAGATCGCCGCCGCCACCGGGTTCTGCGACGCCTCGCACCTGATCCGGGCCTTCCGGCAGGCCGAGGGCGTCACCCCCGCCGCATGGCGGGGCAGGGGCGGGGCCGCTCAGTCCCTCGACCGCTCCACATAGGTATTGTCGGCGGTGTTGATCACGATCCGCGTGCCCACGTCGATATGCGGCGGCACCATCACCCGGACGCCGATATTGGTCATCGCGGGCTTGTAGCTGGAGGACGCGGTCTGCCCCTTGACCACCGGCTCGGTCTCGATGACCTCGACCACCATCTTCTGCGGCAGCTCGATCGCGATCGGGTTGTCCTCGAAGGTCTGCAGGAACACCCGCATTCCCGGCGACAGATAGGCCGCGGAATCGCCGATCACGTCGGGGCTGGCCACGACCTGATCGAAGGTTTCGGGGTTCATGAAATGATAGCCCTCGCCATCGTCATACAGGAAATCGTATTCCCGTTCGTCGACATTGGCCTTTTCCACCTGCTCGGTGGTCTTCCAGCGTTCGGTGGTCTTCACCCCGTCCGAGATCCGGCGCATGTCGACGGATGTCGTCGGCGTGCCCTTGCCGGGGTGGAAGTTCTCGGCCTTGAGAACGACATAGAGCTGGCCATCCTTTTCGACGACATTGCCCTTGCGGAGCGAGGAGGCGATGACTTTCACTGGGCGGGTTCCTTGTGGACAGGCGTTGCGCGCGTTAAGCGCCGGATCGGACAGGCCCCTAGCCGAACTTGGCGCGAAATTCCAGACGAAAGGCGCAGATCGTGACCCAGACCCCGTGGTGGCACCCCGACCGGCATGCCGACCGCCGCCCCGCGCTGCTGGCCCGCAACCGCATCCAGGCCGCGATCCGGGGCTGGCTGGAGGGGGAGGGCTTCACCGAGGTCGACCCCGCCGCGCTGGCCGTCAGCCCGGGAAACGAGGCGCATCTGCACGCCTTTGCGACCGACGCCATCGGCAATGACGGGGTGGCGCGGCGGATGTATCTGCATACCTCGCCCGAATTCGCGATGAAGAAACTGCTGGCGGCGGGCGAGACGCGGATCGCCGCCTTTGCCCATGTCTGGCGCAACCGCGAAAGCGGCCCGCGCCACAGCCCCGAATTCACCATGCTGGAATGGTATCGCGCGCATGAGGAATACGCCGTCCTGATGGACGATACCGCCGCGATGCTGCGGCTGGCCTGCCAGGCGGCGGGCACGACCCTTCTTCGCCACGGCGATGCCGACTGCGACCCGTTCCAGCCCTATGAGCGGCTTTCGGTCGCCGAAGCCTTCGCGCGCCATGCCGGGATCGACCTGCTGGCCACGATCCGGCCCGATGGCACGACCGACCGCGACGCTCTGGCGGCGCAGGCCACGGGCGCCGGGATCGGGCTGGCCGGGGATGACACCTGGTCCGACATCCTCAGCCGCGTCCTGGTCGCCCGGGTCGAGCCGCATCTGGGCATGGGCCGCGTGACCATCCTGGACCGCTACCCCGCCGCCGAGGCCGCCCTTGCCCGCACCTGCCCCGACGACCCGCGCGAGGCCGAGCGCTTCGAGGTCTATGCCTGCGGCGTGGAACTGGCCAACGGCTTCGGCGAGCTGACCGACCCCGCCGAACAGCGCCGCCGTTTTGCCGCCGAGATGGACGAGAAACAGCGCGTCTACGGCGAACGCTATCCGCTGGACGAGGATTTCCTGGCCGCGCTGGCGCTGATGCCGCCCGCCTCGGGCATCGCGCTGGGATTCGACCGGCTGGCCATGCTGGCCACCGCCGCCCCGCGCATCGAGGATGTCCTCTGGACCCCGCCCGGCTGAGGCGCGCGCCGCGCGGTCCTACCGGGTCCGAAGGTCGGGAAGGGCCGCGCGCAGTCGTTCCCTGTCGGGCCAGAAGTCCGATGAAAGTCCGATGAAAGTCCGACGGTTTTCCGATTTTGCGCGGCCCCGCCCGGATCAGGAATCTCCCGCCGGGCGAAGCTCCTCCGGCACCAGGGCAGGGGGCAGGAGACCCCCGACGGGATCGGCCAGGATCTCGGCGACGACCTGGTCGCGCGCCGCGTCATCCCCCGCCAGAACGACAATACGGGACAGCACGGCCTCGCACCGGTCGGCGTCTATCAGCCCGGCAGCATTGAGTTTTTTCAGCTCCGCCGCCACCTCGCCCGCATATTCCCCGAAACCCAGCGCCGCCAGCGCGCCGCCGGAGGCCATGTCCTCGCGGGCGGCATGGGCAAAGGCGAAGAGCACGACCTGGCTCAGCGCCTCGCCCGCCGTCTCGCCGCGCGCAATCCGGTCGCCGACCAGCGCCTCACCGGCAAAGGTCAGCTCCATCCCGAGGCCCGCCAGCACGTCGCGCAGCCCCTCCATGACCTCCGGCTCGACCCCGTGCGACAGCGACACGCCCCCCGCGGAAACCGGCGCCCCGCCCAGATCCTCGGTAAACGCCGCCAAATTCCTGCGATCCGGCCGCGCTGCCCGCGCAGGCCCCCCGACCGCGCGCGCCGCCTTGGCCGGGGCGGTGTCCTCGACGGGCGAATGCCCTGTTTTCAGAGGGTTGGCAGGCGGCGCCGCCACGGGGTCCGGGCCTGCCGGATCCGGTTCAGGCTCGCCGATCCCGGCGGCAGGCGGCTCCACGACAGGCGCAATCGACCCGGACGCCCCCATTTCGGGTTCGGCCGCCGGGTCGGTTTCCGCCGCGGCGGCCAGCCCGGACGGCGTCAGCCTGAACAGCAGCGCAGGCCGCGCCCCGAACACCCGGGCCAGCAGGAGCGGGCGGCGATGAATTTCCTCGATCAGCCCGCGATCCACCAGCGAGGCGAGCGGTCTTGCAACCTCCAGCCCGCGCCCCCGGGCCATGACGGAGAGCCTGTCGCGGTCCACCCCACCGCGCTTGTCGTCGATCTCGCGGATGACGGTCAGCAGAGCCCGTTCGGCCCGGTCAAGCGGCTTGTCCTTCATGATCGCCTCTCAGGAAATGGCGCTTGCGACGTGGCAGATCGAAGAGAGGCCGTCAATCTGCACGATCGGCGCGCGACGTCGGAGCAGGTCACGCAGGCACCATGCGCGGGATCCGCCCGGCAAATGATGGCCTGTTCCTTCCGGGTCGTACGGACGCCCGTGTATGACCGACGACCCGGGGGTCGTCGCCGCGCGGTCCAATCGGGCCTTCGACAGGCGTCCCTGAAACACCGGGGCCCACAGGGATCGCCCTGCCACGGCGGGGTTGTCCGTGCTGCCGGTGAACCCCGGGCGGCCTCATGCCTGTCACAACCCGATCCCGCCGCACGGACGGCGCGTTTGCCCCTGCCCCGGATGGTCGGGACAGAAATTTTGTCCCTCGGCAAAAAAACCTCTTGCGACTCTCTTCGGTGCTGACTAGATACCTCCCTCACCGGCGGCGCTGAGGTGGCGTTGGTGGTCTGGACGGGTTGTGAGACTGGTCTGGGTTTTGACAATCGGGGATGATTGCTGGCGGGTGGCGCTGTTTAGGGATGGCGCACCGTTTGGTTTTT
>NZ_JAMYDV010000019.1 GCF_024128855.1 Rhodovulum tesquicola | reverse complement strand
GATGGCGGGCATCGCGACCGGCGCGCAGGAACAATCCGTGGGCCTGGGCGAGATCAATGTGGGCGTGACCCAGCTCGACCAGGTGACCCAGCAGAACGCGGCCATGGTCGAGGAGGCCACCGCGGCCGGTATGGCGCTGGACCAGGAGGCCGAGGCGCTGGAGCGGTTGGTCTCGAGCTTCCGGGTCAGGCGCGGCGCCGGACCCGCAACGCAGCCCATGCCCGGGCGCAGCGCCCGTCCGGATGACTGGTCCTCGGCCCGCGGCGGGGCAAAGGCGCGTATCCGCGCCCGGAACGTCCATGCCGCGGAGTGACGTCCGCTCCGCCGGGCCGCACCATATCCGCCGGGCAGACGCTCTCCAATCCTGACCCGGAACCGGCGGGCGCTCCTCCTCCTTCGGCCCGGGCCTGTCCCGACGGCCTGCCGCATCGGGTGCCGGTCGTCCGTGGGATGGGACCGAGCGGGACCGGGGCATTTCGGGACGGTGCAGGAATGCCACAGGCGCCGGGGCGGTCGGCGAATTGACACATGTCTGTCATGGGGCCGGGTTACCCGATGCTGAAACGAAGGACGTCCGGGGACGTTCATGACATCAAGGGACCGAGGCGCTGCCCGTGACGGTCGACATCGCTCACAGCCTGCCCGATAGCCGGGCGACTGGCCCGGTTCCGTTTCCGCCCGCCGCGGCCGGGCCATTGCGCATCCTCATCGTCAGCGATGCATGGCAGCCCCAGGTCAACGGCGTTGTCCGAACTTACGAGAACCTGAACGCGCGCCTGCGCGCGGCCGGTGACGAGGTGCAGGTGATCGGTCCGGTGGCCTTCCCGGGCGTTGCGCTGCCCTCCTATCCCGAGATACCGCTGGCGTTGCCCTATTACCGGCGGCTGGCGGGCATGATCGAGGATTTCGCGCCGGATGCCATCCACATCCCGGTCGAGGGACCGCTGGGCTGGATGGCGCGGCACTGGTGCCGTGCCAATCGCGTCCCGTTCTCCACCGCCTTTCACACCGATTTCCCGGCCTATGTGGCGCTGCGCAGCCCCGGCGCCCTGCGCAGCGCGGCCGGCGCGATGACCGTGGCCGCCATGCGCCGCTTCCACGCCCCCGCGCATCATGTCTATGTCGCGACCGCCGCGCTTGAGGACAAGCTGCGGAACTGGGGATTCGACAACCGCTTCGTGCGGCTGTCGCGCGGGGTGGATCTGGGGCTGTTCCATCCCGACCCGCCGCGGCCCGAGACCTCGGAACCGCCGGTCCTGCTCTATGTCGGTCGGCTTGCACCCGAGAAGAATATCGAGGCCTTCCTCGCCCTGCCCGGCCCGGCCCGCAAGGTCGTGGTGGGCGACGGCCCGCTTCTGCCCGCGCTGCGCCAGCGCCATCCCGAGGTCGATTTTCGCGGCACCCTGACCGGCCAGACGCTGGCCGACGCCTACCGCGCGGCGGATGTCTTCGTCTTCCCCTCGCGCACGGACACGTTCGGGATCGTCGTCATCGAGGCGCTGGCCTGCGGCATTCCGGTGGCCGCCTATCCCGCGCTCGGCCCGCGCGAGATCGTCGGCGCCGATCCGCGCCTGGGTGCGATCGACGAGGATCTGACCGCAGCGGTCGCCCGCGCGCTGGCCGCACCGGGCAGCCGCGCCGATCGGCACGACCATGTCCGCGCCCATTACAGCTGGGACGAGGCGGCGCGCGTCTTCGCCCGCCACTGCGCGGAGCTTGCAAGATGAGCCCCGCCGCCGCCCCCCGCCGGGTGCGCAGCGTCTTCGTCTCGGACCTGCATCTGGGCTACAAGGGCAGCGATATCCGCGCGCTGAACGCCTTCTTGCAGGCGCATGAATTCGACCATCTCTACCTGGTGGGCGATGTGCTGGACGGGTGGAAGCTCGAAAGCCGCTGGCACTGGACGCAGGATTACAGCACGCTTGTCGACCTGCTGCTGGACCGGCGGCGGCGGCGCGTGCGGGTCACGGTGCTGACCGGCAACCATGACGAGAAGCTGCGCGAAATCCTGGCGATCCTTTTCCGCCCGCTGGTGCTGCGCCGCTACGGCATCCGGCTGGATGAACGGATCGTGCATCGCGCGGGCGACGGGCGGCGCTATCTGGTGATGCATGGCGACCAGTTCGACGGCGCGCTGATCCGGGGCACCTCGAAACTTGCGGATCGCGCCTGGTCCTGGCTGGGCGAGAAGGCGCTGGTGCGGCCGCGCGCCGAGACAACGCTGGTCAAGGGGAAGCGCAGGCGCTGGTCGCTGGGCAAGGCCGTGGCGACCAATGCGCTGACGCTGCTGGGCCGGTATACGGATACCGCGTTGCGCCGGGCGGCCGAGGACGGGATGGACGGGATCATCTGCGGGCACAGCCATGTCCCGACGCTGGTCCGGCGCGAGGGGCTGCTGTTCGCCAATTGCGGCTCCTGGACCGGCGCGCGGCGCGCGGGCGAGAGCCATACCGCGGTGATCGAGGCGCTGGACGGGGCGATGGAGATGGTGGCCTGGCCCGCGATGCGCGCCGCGCCCGGCGACGCCTCGACCCGTTGCCTGTCGCCCGAGCGTCCCGGTCTGTGCAGCCCCGATGCGGCCCGGCTGGTGCGGCTGATCCATCGGCTCTGGGCGCCGGTGTCCGACGGGCTGGCCGAGCCGGTGGCGGTTGCGTCTCCCGCCCTGCCGCGATCCCGGGACATCCCCGTGCCGCCGACCTGAGCAGGCGGGGCAGGGTGGCCGGCCCCATCCCCGGTCAGGCCGCGCGCCAGGCCTTCCACAAGCGCTTCCACCGCCGCGACAGATCGCGCGCCCTGCTTGCGAAAAGCCGCGTCGCAAGCGCCTGCGCCTCGGTTTCGAGCACGCCCTGACGTGCCGCGATCCGCGCGCGCAGCGCATTGCGGACCTCCTCGCCCCCGGGCGGATCGGCAAGCCCCGCAAGCCAGGCGTCCAGCACCGCCAGATCGTGGTGATCGCCCAGGAACTCGGACAGACTGCGCACCTCGTCCGCGCGCCGGTCCATCGGCGACGGATCCAGCGGCTGCAGCAGCCGGGTGTGATACCAATGGTATTTCACCGCCTTGCGCCAGTCGTGGATCACGGCGGTCTCGGGCGTCTCGGCGGCCAGGCGCCGGTCGCGGCGTGCGCGGGCGAACACCTTCTCCAGCCCCGGCCGCATTGCCTTGAACCCTGTTTCGGTCAGGCTCCAGCCCTCGGCGCGCGCGCGCAGCGCCACCAGATCGGCGCGAAAGGCGGCCAGATCGGCGGCCACGTCGCTGCCCGCGACCGCGCCGTCGCGCACCGCGATCAGGTGATCGCGAAGCGGCGCCAGCCCCTCGGCGCCGGTCGCCTCCGCCAGCTTGTCCACCGTCTCGACCATGCCTTCGAAATCGCGCAGCCCCGACAGCCGCCGCGCCGCGTCGCGGATCGCGGCATTCTCGGCGGCATAGTCGGGAAAGCTGGCGCGCACCAGCCGGATCAGCCCGCGCAGCCGCTTGGCCCGCTTGCGCACCTGGTGGACCTTGTCGTGCAGGTCCATCGCGGCGTCGTCGATCTCGGCAAGTGCCGCGTCGACCTCCTCGACCGCGATGCGCCGCAGCGCCTCTTCGCAGGTCTCGTCCGACTGTTTCAGGCGATAGGCCATGACATCGTCCCGTCGTCCACGCTTATCCACAATCCGCAGCGCTACCCGGATCATATGTCATTTAGTTAACGCGCGCGCAGAACCAAGGAGGGACCGGCTCCCGGTCGTCTCGCCGATACCGCCCGCGCCGGGCCGGGCGCCGGTCATCCCGCGTCACCGCGTGCGGCGGGGGGGCGTGTCGCCGCCCTTGGGTTTGCCCTTCCATGTGCGCCGCGCCCCCGTCGCGGGCCGATCCATCCGCTTGGAGGTGTCGCTGGCACCGGGCCGGGTCCTGGCGCTGCCGGTCTCTTCCTTCCGCTCCGCCCGCTCGGGTCCGCGCGTGTCGGATTTCGGCCTTGCCGCATCCCATTTCTGCGTCGGGTTGCGGGGCTTGCTCGGGGCGGCGTCGTCCTTCGCCCTGCCGGCCTTCGGGCCGGGCCGGTCCATCCGCTTCGGGCCGTGCTGGCTGCGGGATCCGGCCCTGTCGCCGGTCGGCGCGCCCTTCGGCCCCGTCCCGCGCGTCGCGGCCCTGGACCCGTCGCCCTTCGGCGCGGCATGGCGGGGTTTGCGGGGCTTTGCATCGTCGGTCGCCCGTGCCGGTGCGGCGGGCGGCGCAGCGGGTCGGGGCGCTGCTGCAACGGGTTTCGGCGCTTCCGCGGCGGCCCGCACCGGGCGCGGCGCGGCAGAGACCGGCGCGGGTGCCTTCCGCGGCGGGCGCGGGGCGCTGGCCTCCTTGCGGGGCGGGCGGCCCTGGCCCGGGGCCGGGCGGGGCGGGCGCATGTCCTCGACCGTGCCCTCGACCTGCCTTGCGGTGATGTCTTCTTCCAGGATTCCGGCGGGACCAAGCCGGTCGATCAGGCCCGGCGCGGCGGGTTCGGCGATCTCCACGAGGGTCGTCTCGGGCAGGATGCGGATCCGGCCGATCTGCGTCTTGTCGAGATCCCCCGCCCGGCACAGAAGCGGTAGGATCCAGCGCGCCTCGGCCCGGCGGTTCTGCCCGATCGACAGCTCGAACCAGGCCGAGGGGCCAAAGGGCGCCCGTTCCGCCCGTTCGGTTCGGGCCGGGGCCGCGTTCAGTTCTTCGGGGGCGGAAAGGCCCGCGCGGTAAAGCCTCAGGCAGGCGGCCGCGATCTGCTCGGGGCCATGCTCGGCCAGCAGTCTCGCGGAAAAGGCGGCTTCGGCCTCGGACGGGGCGTCCTCCCAGACCGGATCGGCCAGCAGGCGGGTCTCGTCGAGCGCCAGGATCTCCTCTCGGCTGGGTGCTGCGGTCCATTCGGCCTCGATCTTCGCCCATTTCAGCAGCCGCGTGGCCTTGGCGGTGACCCGGTCCGGCACGATCAGCGCCGAAATCCCCTTGCGCCCGGCCCGCCCCGTCCGGCCCGAGCGGTGCAACAGCGCCTCGGTATTGGTGGGCAGGTCGGCATGGATCACCAGGTCCAGATTGGGCAGGTCGATGCCGCGCGCCGCGACATCGGTCGCCACGCAGACCCGCGCCCGGCCGTCGCGCAGCGCCTGAAGCGCATGGCTGCGTTCGTCCTGGCTCAACTCGCCCGACAGGCTGACCACCGGCAGGCCGCGATTGGCCAGCCGCGCGGCCAGCCGCGCGACCGCGGCGCGCGTGTTGGCAAAGACGATGGCCGTGGGCGCATCGTGAAAGCGCAACAGGTTGATGATCGCGTGATCGGAATCGGCGGCGGCGACCTGCACGACCTGATAGGCGATATCCGTGTGCTGCGTCCCGCGCGACAGGGTGGTCACGCGGACCGCGTCGCGCTGGTAGGCCTTGGCCAGATCCGCGATCGCGGGCGACACGGTGGCCGAGAACATCAGCGTGCGCCGCTCGGCCGGGGCCTCGCCCAGCATGAATTCCAGATCCTCGCGAAAGCCCAGATCCAGCATCTCGTCGGCCTCGTCCAGCACGACGGCCCGAATGGCGGACAGATCCAGACTGCCCCGGGTGATGTGATCGCGCAGCCGCCCCGGCGTGCCCACGACGATATGGGCGCCCCGTTCCAGCGCGCGGCGCTCCTCGCGCGCATCCATGCCGCCGATGCAGGACACCACCCGCGCGCCCGCCCTGGCATAGAGCCATGCCAGTTCCCGCTGCACCTGCAAGGCCAGTTCCCGCGTCGGCGCCACGATCAGCGCAAGCGGCGCACCCGGCAGACCCAGCCGCACCTCGTCCCCCATCAGCGTCGGTGCGATGGCGAGGCCGAATCCCACGGTCTTGCCCGACCCGGTCTGGGCCGAGACCAGCAGATCGGCTTCGGCCAGTTCGGCGGCCGTCACGGCCTGTTGCACTTCGGTCAGCGTGTCGAACCCGCGCTCGGCGAGGGCTTCGGAAAGGGTCGGGATCATCTGGGAAACATCCGTGCGGCCAGGGCGCCAGCATGGCGCGGCAAGGCAATATGGCTAGGGTCTTCGGGCGCACATGTCCAGACTTATCCGCCCCCGCACCCCGCAACGTCGCGCCGCGCGGCCATCGACGGATCGGGGGGCGGCGCTATCGTCTGCGCATCGCGGCAGGCGAAAGGCAGGACGATGCACGATTTCTATTCCGACACCCAGACCCGCCCGACACGGGCGATGCGCGAGGCCGCGCTTGACGCACCCCTTGGCGACGAACGCCACGACGCGGATCCGCCGACGCTGGAGCTCTGCGCACGGGTGGCCGGGATGCTGGGGATGGAGGCGGCGCTGTTCCTGCCCTCGGGCACGATGTGCAACGAGATCGCCATCGCCGTCCACACCCGCCCCGGCGACGAGGTGATCTGCACCCGCGAAAGCCACATCATCTTTGCCGAAAGCGGCGGACCTGCGGCGCTGTCGGGGGTGATGATGCACCCGATTGACGGCGAACGGGGCATGCTGACGCCCGAACAGCTGCAGGCCGCCATCCGCCCGCGCTCGGCCCATGCGCCCCGCTCGCGCCTGCTGGTCGCCGAGCAGACCGCGAACCTTGCGGGCGGCGCGATCTGGCCTCTGGATCAGTTGACCGCCGTGGCACAGGCGGCCCGCGACGCCGGGCTCGCGACGCATCTGGACGGGGCGCGTCTGCTGAACGCCCAGGTCGCGACGGGAATTCCCGCGGCCGCGTATGCGCGCGGCTTTGACAGCGCCTGGATCGCCTTCACCAAGGGGCTGGGCTGCCCGGTCGGCGCGGTGCTTGCGGGCTCGCGCGACTTCGTGGCCGAGGCCTGGCTTCTGAAACGGCGCTGGGGCGGGGCCATGCGCCAGACCGGCGTGCTGACGGCGATGTGCCTTTACGCGCTGGACCATCACGTCGCCCGTCTGGCCGAGGATCACGCGCTGGCCCGCACCATCGGCGCGCGCCTGGCCGGGCTGCCCGCCATCGCGCGGGTGCTGCCGGTCGAGACCAATATCGTCATCGCCGATCTGGCCGAGCGCGCGCCCGATGCCCGGGAAGCCGCCCGGCAATTGCGCCAAGGGGACGTGACCGTCACGGTCGTCGGCCCAAGGCGCCTGCGCATGGTCACGCATCTCGATGTCGGCCCCGCCGATGCCGACGCGCTGGTTGCGGCGATCGGCGCGCTCGGCTGACCTCAGCCGGTCGGCCGCCCCGCCTCGGTCGCGCGGGCCACCTCGTTCAGTTGCCCGGTGCGCACGTCATAGACATAGCCGTAGATCGGGATCGCGGGGTTCACCAGCGGATGCGCCCGGATGCGCATCACGTCCTCGATCACCGCCGCCTCCTGGTCGCGGATCGTGTGCCATTTGACATAGCGCCCCTCGGGCGAGCCGCCGGGTTCGGAGGCATTGCGAAAGCCGCTTTCGGTCAGTTCCGCCGTCTCCAGCGACCCCGCCAGCAGGTCGCCCATCGTGGCATCGTCGAAGAACAGCATGCCGCAATCGGTGTGATGGATCACGAACCATTCCCGCGTGCCCAGAAGCTTGTGACTGATCACCAGCGACCGGATCGCGTCGTCGGTAGCGCGCCCCCCTGCATTGCGCACGACATGGGCATCGCCCTCGGACAGACCCGCATATCTCGCGGGATCAAGCCGCGCATCCATGCAGGTCAGTATGAGAAAGCCGCGCGCTGGCGGCAGGGCCAGATCGCCCTTGTCAAAGCTGGCGGCATAGGCCGCGTTGGCCTGTTCGACCTCGGTTTTCGTGCTGGACATCCGATCCTCCCTGTTCGCTGCAAGGAACGCTACCACGAGAGCGTCCGCCATGGGCAAGATGGATTCGCGGTTCGGGTCGGTCCCGGCCGGGCGCAGGACCATTCCGGGGCTTGCGCAAGCCCGCCATGGCTGGGAACCTGCATGCGTCCCGGCCTTTCGTGGCGCGGGCGGCAAAACGGGGCGGGCATGGCAGGGCAGGGCGACTCATCGGCGACAGCGCTGCGGGGCAGCGCGCCCGAGGTTTTCATGGCCTTCCTGAAGCTGGGACTGACCTCCTTCGGCGGGCCGATCGCGCATCTGGGCTATTTCCGCGAAGAGATCGTGATCCGGCGGCGCTGGCTGTCCGAGGCCGCCTATGCCGACCTGGTCGCGCTCTGCCAGTTCCTGCCCGGCCCGGCCTCCAGCCAGGTGGGCTTTGCGCTAGGAATGATGCGCGCGGGCTGGGCGGGGGCGCTGGCGGCGTTCCTGGCCTTCACCTTGCCCTCGGCGGTGATCCTGCTGGTTTTCGCGCTGACGGCTGCGGCCATCGCGGGGCCGGTGGGCGGCGGCGCGCTGGCCGGGCTCAAGATCGTGGCCGTGGCCATCGTGGCGCAGGCGGTCTGGGGAATGGCGCGCAACCTCTGCCCGGATCGCGCCCGCGCGGCCATCGCGGTCGGGGCGGTGGCGGTGCTGGCCTTCATGCCGGGCGCTGTCGGAATGGTCGCCGCGATCGGCCTGGGCGGGCTTGCCGGGCTGGCGCTGGGACGCGGCGCGGGGACAACGGGCGGCGGGCATCTGGCGATGCCGGTGTCGCGCGGGGTGGCGCTTGGCGCGCTTTCGGTCTTCGGTGCGGCGCTGATCCTCCTGCCGCTGGTCGCGGGCCATCACCAGGCATTGGCGGTGATCGACGCCTTCTACCGCGCGGGCGCGCTGGTCTTCGGCGGCGGCCATGTGGTCCTGCCGCTGCTTGAGGCCGAGACGGTCGCGCCCGGCTGGGTGTCGCCCGATGCCTTCCTTGCGGGCTATGGCGCGGCGCAGGCGGTTCCGGGGCCGCTGTTCACCTTTGCGGCCTATCTGGGTGCGGTTCTGGGGCCTGCGCCGAACGGCATTGCGGGGGCCGCGCTGGCGCTCCTGGCGATCTTCCTGCCGGGCTTCCTGCTGCTGGTGGGGGTGCTTCCGTTCTGGGACCGGTTCCGCGCCCTGGCCCCGGCGCAATCGGCGATGCAGGGGGCCAATGCGGCGGTGGTCGGCATCCTCGCGGCGGCGCTCCATTCCCCGGTCTTCACCGGCGCCATCGGCGATGGTCGCGATTTCGCCCTTGCGCTGGCCTGTTTCGTGCTGCTGGTCAGCTGGAAGGCCCCGCCCTGGGCGGTGGTGATCCTGGCGGCGGCAGGCGGCGTGGCGCTGGCCTTTCTCGGCTGACCGGAGCCGCGCCCGGCCATTGACAGCACGGGCCGCATCTGTATAAGCGCGCCATCCCGGCCCCCGTGGCCGGGTCTTTCATTGGTGTTGGTGGCCCCCGCAAGGGGATGCCTGTCGGCCCCGGATCAGACCCGGGGCAAAGGACAACGCCCTTCATTGCCGCCCGCGGGCGGCGCCTGATTGAAGGAGATCAGCCGTGACCAAACGCACGTCTGCCAAGTACAAGATCGACCGCCGGATGGGCGAAAACATCTGGGGTCGCCCGAAATCGCCCGTCAACCGCCGCGAATACGGCCCCGGCCAGCACGGCCAGCGCCGCAAGGGCAAGCTGTCCGATTTCGGCATGCAGCTGCGCGCCAAGCAGAAGCTCAAGGGCTATTACGGCGACCTGACCGAGAAACAGTTCCGCCGCATCTATGCCGAGGCCGAGCGTCAGCGCGGCGATACCGGCGAGCTGCTGATCGGCCTGCTGGAGCGCCGTCTTGATGCGGTCGTCTACCGCGCCAAGTTCGTTCCCACGATCTTTGCCGCCCGGCAATTCGTGAACCACGGCCATGTCACGGTGAACGGGCAGCGGGTCAACATCCCCTCCTACCGCGTCAGGGAAGGCGACGTGATCGAGGTGCGCGACCGCTCCAAGCAGATGGCCGCCCTGCTCGAAGCCGTGCAGCTGGCCGAGCGCGACGTGCCCGATTACATCGAGGTGGACCATTCCAGGATGACCGCGAAATTCGTGCGCACGCCCGGCCTGTCGGATGTGCCCTATCCGGTCATGATGGAACCGAACCTCGTCATCGAATTCTACGCGCAGAACTGATCCTTCCGCGCAGCGAAACGGCCCGAACGGCCCGCCCCGGACAGGGGCGGGCCGTCTGCGTTGCGTGCCGCTTGCCAGCCTGCCTTGCGGGCAGTATCGCTCGGGCCGGACGCGCCGACAGAAGGGACTCGGGCAATGGCCGAAAAACCGGCTCTCGAACGCAATTTCGAACGCAGCCTGTTCGCCTCGCGCTGGCTGATGGCGCCGATGTATCTGGGGCTTGTCGTCTCGCTGGGCCTGCTGGCAATCGTGTTCCTGCGCGAACTGGCCTATTACGCGCCGCAGGTGCTGACCATGTCCAGCGACAAGGCGATCCTTGCGATCCTGACGCTGATCGACCTGACGCTGGCGGCGAACCTTCTGCTGATCGTGCTGTTCTCGGGCTACGAGAATTTCGTCTCGAAACTCGATATCGGCGAGCATGTCGACCGCCCCGACTGGATGGGCGCGGTGGATTTCTCGGGCCTCAAGATGAAGCTGATCGCCTCTATCGTGGCCATCTCGGCGATCCACCTGCTGAAACGCTTCATGGAGATCGGCCAGCAGGCGGCCGACGCCGTCTTCGGCAGCGAAGAACTGTTCTGGCTGGTGGTGATCCACATGGTCTTCGTGCTGTCGGGCGTGCTGATGGCGGCGATGGACTGGCTGTCGGCGCGGGCTAAAAAGGGGTAGCCGGGCTACCCGTTTTTCCCGCTGGCCTCGTCCCGGCCGCTCGGCTAGGGATGCCGGGCAAGGAGAGATGCCGATGACCCTCATCATGCCCCAGCCCGGGATCCTCGATATTGCCCCCTATGTGGGCGGGCAGTCGAAGATCGCGGGGCTGTCCGACGTGATCAAGCTTTCGTCGAACGAGAATCCCCTTGGCCCCTCGGAAAAGGCGCGTGCAGCGTTCTTGCGGACCGTCCACAGCCTGCATCGCTATCCCTCGACCGACCATGCCGAGCTGCGCGCCGCCATCGGCGAGGTGCACGGGGTCGATCCCGCCCGCGTGATCTGCGGCGTCGGCTCGGACGAGATCATCACCTTCCTGTGCCAGGCCTATGCCGGGCCGGGGGATGAGGTGATCCATACCCAGCACGGCTTTGCCATGTATCGCATATCCGCGCTTGCCGCCGGTGCCACGCCGGTCGAGGTGCCCGAGCGTGAGCGCGTGGTCGATGTCGACGCGATCCTTGCCGCCTGCACCGACCGCACGCGGCTGGTTTTCATCGCCAACCCCGCGAACCCCACCGGCACGATGATCCCCGCCGAAGACGCCGCGCGGCTGGCCGACGGTCTGCCGCCGCAGGCGATCCTCGTGCTCGACGGCGCCTATGCCGAATTCGTCGACGGCTTCGATGGCGGCGCGGCGCTGGTCGAGGCGCGGCAGAACGTGGTGATGACGCGCACGTTTTCAAAGATCTACGGTCTGGGGGGCTTGCGCATCGGCTGGGGCTATGGCCCGGCCGAACTGATCGGCGTGCTCGACCGCATCCGCGGGCCGTTCAACCTGTCCACGACCCAGCTTGACACCGCCGAGGCCGCGCTGCGCGACATCGACTACACGCGCCATTGCCAGGCCGAGAACGCCCGCATGCGCGCCTGGCTGACCGAGGCGCTGAACGGCATCGGCGTGCCGACCGACCGGAGCTTTGCCAATTTCGTTCTCGCCCGTTTCGCCGATCCGGCCGAGGCGCAGGAATGCGATGCCTTCCTGAAAACCCAGGGCCTGATCGTGCGCCAGGTCGCGGGCTACAAGCTGCCCGAGGCGCTGCGCATCACCGTGGGCGACGAACCGGCCTGCCGCCGCGTCGCCCACGCCATCGCCCGCTTCCGCGAGGGCGCGCGATGAGCGTGATCTATGACCGCGTGGCGCTGATCGGGCTGGGGCTGATCGCGGGCTCGATGGCGCTGGCGATGCGCCGGGCGGGCCTTGCCGGTGAAATCGTGGGCACCGCGCGCTCCGCCGAAACCCGCGCCATCGCGGCCGAGATCGGGCTTGTCGACCGGGTGACCGACACCGCAGCGCAGGCGGTCGCGGGGGCCGATCTGGTGGTGCTCGCCGTGCCGGTGGGCGCGATGGGCGCGCTGGCCGAGGAAATCGCGCCGCATCTCGCGCCCGGCGCCACCGTGACCGATGTGGGCTCGGTGAAACGCGCCGTGATCGACGCGGTCGGCCCCCATATTCCCGAAGGGGTGCATTTCATTCCGGCCCACCCGCTTGCGGGCACCGAACATTCCGGCCCCCGGTCGGGATTTGCCGAATTGTTCGACAACCGCTGGTGTCTTCTGGTGCCCGTGGACGCAACAGATCGCGTGGCAGTAGACCGGCTGCGCGAATTGTGGCAAAAGATGGGCGCCAATGTGGAGCAGATGGATGCCGATCACCACGATCTGGTGCTGGCGGTGACAAGCCATGTCCCGCATCTGATCGCCTATACGATGGTCGGTGTGGCCGACGACCTGCGCCGCGTCACCGACAGCGAGGTGATCAAGTATTCCGCCGCGGGCTTTCGCGATTTCACCCGGATCGCGGCCTCGGACCCGACCATGTGGCGCGACGTGTTCCTGACCAACAAGGACGCGACGCTGGACATCCTTGGCCGCTTCACCGAGGAGCTTTTCGCCCTGCAACGGGCGATCCGGACAGGGCAGGGCGACATGCTGTTCGACTATTTCACCCATACCCGCGCCATCCGCCGCGGCATCATCGAGGCCGGGCAGGACACCGATGCACCCGATTTCGGCCGCGCGAGGAAGCTGCAATGAGGCGGCTGTGGGGCGGCGCGCTGGTCCTGGCCCTGGCCGCTTCACCCGCGCTGGCCGGGCTCGAAACCTCGCCGCGTCCCGAACCGCGCCCGGCCTCCGAGCCATTTCAGGTCGCTCGCGCCGAGCCCGCCAGCCGACCGGCAGAGCTTCCCGCCGCCCTGCGCCCCGCGCCGCCGCGCGCGGCTGAACCCGAACGCCTGCCCGCCGCCGCGCTGGCCCGCTCGCTGCGACCGCAGCCGCGGCCCGAACGCAGCTTCCAGACGGCGGCCCTGTCGGCCGCCGCCATCCGCAGCCAGCCCTCGAACGTGCTGACGGCCAAACGCGGGGCGATCTGCGGCGATGACCGGATAAGGGGCGAGGAAATCGCGCCGATCCTCAGCCAGGTGCAGGGCTGCGGCGTCGATCGCCCGGTGCGCGTGACCTCGGTGGACGGCGTGCGGCTCAGCCAGACCGCGACGATGGATTGCGAAACCGCGCGCGCCTTGCGCCGCTGGGTCACCGACGGCGCGAAACCCGCAATCGGCAGGAAGGGCGGCGGCCTGGTCCAGCTCGAGGTGGCCGCGCATTACATCTGCCGGACGCGCAACCGGCAGGCCGGGGCAAAGATATCCGAGCATGGCCGCGGGCGCGCGGTGGACATCTCGGCGCTGACGCTGGCCAATGGCAGCCGGATCACTGTCCTGGGCGGCTGGCGCGACCCCGCCCAGGGCAAGATCCTGCGCCAGGTCCACAAGGCCGCCTGCGGCCCCTTCGGCACCGTCCTCGGCCCCGAATCCGACCGGTTCCACCAGGATCATTTCCACTTCGATACCGCGCGCCACCGCAACGGCGCCTATTGCCGCTAGCGGATCGTGAAATCCGGCACCGGGCCCAGCGGCACCGGACCCAGCCAGGTCTGACCGGCGGCAAGGCGCAGCGGCACGTCCAGCGTTTCGGGCCGCCCCGACAGCCTTGCGATCAGCCCCAGCGCCTCTTCCAGCCGGTCGGCAAGCCCGCCCGGCAACCGGCCCGAGGCGCGCGCAATCGCCACCATGTCGCGCCAGTTCGTCGCCCGCACCGTCAGCATGCCCGTGGGCAGGCCCGCCGCATCGACATCCAGCACCCCCGCCGCGCTCAGCTCCAGATCGCCCCATTTCGCGTCCAGCCGCGTCAGCTCGATCCGGGTGATCTGCGGCCGCCGTTCCTCTATCGCGCGGCGGTCCCAGGGCGCATCGAACGCCAGCACCGCGTCGATCCGCAGATGCTCGAACAGCCCCGGCAGGATACCCGCCCGGTCGACCAGCGCCACCAGCCGCGCGGGCAGCCGCACGTCTTCGGCCGCAAATCCGATCCGGTGCGTGTCCTCGCGCCCCTCGACCAATCCGGCGGTCATCTCGCCCCGCGCCAGCGAGGCCTCCCAGCCGAGGGACGAGGCGAGCGTAACCTCCTCCAGCGCATAGGCCGCCTGCATCACCTCCAGCGCCGGGCCGGGCCGGAAACCCAGCCGCCCCTCCATCCGAAGGGCGCCGATGGCAATGGTTTCGACCGGCGTCGCGATCTGCTGCACCTCGGGCCAGATCGCCAGGACCCGGTTCGGCCGGTGCGCCTCGGCCTCGATCCGGAAGGCGGGCGCGGTCCAGGCCAGACCTGTCCCGGGATCGGCCAGCGCCAGATCGCTCAGCGTAGTCTCGAAGCGCAGCGGAAACCCCGCCACCTGCACGTCCGCGTAATCCGCCGCCCAGCCCTCGGCCCGGCGCGTCTCGACCCAGGCCGCGATGCCGGTTTCCAGCCCGCGCGCCGCAAGCGCCCAGTAGCCCGACCAGAGCGCCGCGGCCAGGATCGCCACTGTCAGGATCAGACGCATCCGCAGCCCCCTTTCGCCCGTCCCCGCTTTGCGGTTTACAGGGGCCGGGCAACAAGGACCAGAACGATGCGCGACGGGCTATGGGTGTTCGGCTACGGCTCGCTCCTGTGGAAGCCGGGCTTTCCGGTGGCCGAACGGCGTCTGGCGCGGCTGGACGGCTGGCATCGCAGCTTCTGCATGCGCTCGATCCACCATCGCGGCACCGAGACCGATCCGGGGCTGGTGCTGGCGCTGGACGCCGCCCCCGGCGCCAGTTGCCACGGCGTCGTGCTGCGCGCCGAACCCGGCACCGAGACCGCGACGCTGGCCTATCTGCGCGAGCGCGAGCTGATCTCCTCGGCCTATTTCGAGACCGAGCTTGACGTGGTGTTCCAGGACGGCGCCGACGGGCTGACCAGCACCGCCTATGTGATCGACCCCGACCATGTGCAATATTGCGGCGGACTGCCGCTGGAAGATCAGGCGCAGATCATCGCGCGCGCGGCAGGCGGGATGGGGCCGAATGACGAATACCTGTTCAACACCGTCGATCACCTGACCGAACTGGGCATCGAGGATGCCGACCTGACCTGGCTGGCACACCGGGTTCGGGCACTCAAGACCTAATGATTGTTGTTCGGCCGGGTCCGATACCCTAGAATTAGGGGCGACATCAATCGGGACGGGGCGCCCCCATGGCCATGACCGAGCGCGAGGCCGAGCCGCAATTCTCCCGGCCGCTGCGCCAGATCTTCCTGATGCTGCTGTCGATCACGCTGTTCTCGGCCGGCGCCTACCTGGCCTATCCGCAGGTCGCGCCGGTCTTTCTGGCCAATCCCTATCTGAACGGCGCGATCTTCTTCGTGTTCCTCGTGGGCGTCGGGGCCTGTTTCCTTCAGGTGGTGCAACTGATCACCTCGGTCCGCTGGATCGAGGATTTCGCCGCAGGCCGCCCCGGCCACGAACTGACCCGCGCGCCGCGCCTTCTGGCCCCGCTGGCGGCCTTGTTGCGCAAGCGGCGGGGGCGGCGCATGCAGATCGGCGCGGCCTCGGCACGCTCCATCCTCGACTCGCTCGCCACCCGGATCGAGGAAGCCCGCGACATCACGCGCTATATCGTCAACCTCCTGATCTTCCTCGGGCTTCTCGGCACCTTCTACGGTCTTGCGACGGTCGTGCCCGCAGTGGTCGAGACGATCCGCTCGCTTGCGCCCCAGGCCGACGAAAGCGGTGTCGAGGTGTTCGGCCGGCTGATGACCGGGCTCGAGGCGCAACTGGGCGGCATGGGCGTGGCGTTCTCCTCGTCGCTGCTGGGGCTCGCGGGCTCGCTGGTCGTGGGGTTGCTGGAACTGTTCGCGGGCCATGGCCAGAATCGCTTCTATCGCGAGCTCGAGGAATGGCTGTCGACCATCACGCGGCTTGGCCTGTCGGCGGGCGAGGGCGAGGGCGAAACCGGGACCGAGACCGGGATCCTCGCCGCCACGCTCGACCAGTTGGCCGAGCAGATGGAGGGCATGCACGCGCTCTTCTCCCGCGCCGACGAGGCCCGCCAGTCGCTGGAAAACCGTGTCGCGGCGCTGGCCGATGCCGTTGAAACCCTGGGCGTCGCGATCGAGGCCCAGCTTGGCTACAGCCAGGACGTGACCGCCGCGCTGGCCCGCGTGGCCCAGGGCCAGGAACGCGCCGCCGCGGCGATCGAGGCGCGGATGGGCGAGGAGGGCGCGATGGCCGATGCCGAGGCGCGGATGCGCCTGCGCTCGATCGACATGCAGCTTCTGCGCATCCTCGAAGAGCTGTCCTCGGGGCGGCAGGAAACCGTGACCGACCTGCGCGGCGATCTCGCGGCGCTTGGCCGGGCGCTTGCGCGCCTTGCGCCGGAAGACCGGAAATGGAGCTGATCGCATGGCCCTGACCCGGCGCGGCAACCGGTTCCAGGCCTCGATCTGGCCGGGCTTCGTCGATGCGATGACCGCCCTGCTGCTGGTGCTGATGTTCGTGCTCTCGATCTTCATGATCGTGCAGGAGATGCTGCGCGAGACGATCACCGGCCAGCGCAGCGAACTGTCCCGCCTCGGGGCCGAGATCGCCGCCCTGTCCGACGCGCTCGGGATGGAACGCAGCCGCGCCGCCGACCTCGAACAGGAGGTCGGCGCCCTGACCGGCGCATTGGGCGCGGCGCGGGCCGAGGCCGAGGCGCAGGCGGCAAGGATCGCGACGCTTCAGGTCGAGCGCGCCGACCTTCTGTCCGAGCAGGAACGGCTCGCCCGAAGCCTCGCCGCGACCCGCGCCGAGGTCGATGCCCAGGCCGAGGCCGCCCGCCTGGCCGCCGCCCGGCGCGAGGCGCTCGAAGCCCTGATCGCCGATCTGCGCACCGAACAGGCCGGAACCGAGGCCGCGCGGGCCGCCCTGGCGGGCGAGGTCGCGGCCTTGCAGGCCGAGCTGTCAGAGGAAGAGGCCGCCCGTCTGGCCGAGGCCGCCGCCGCACAGGCGCTGCGCGACCGGCTTGCGGGCGCCGAGGACGAGTTGACCGCGATGGGCCTCGCGCTCGAGGCCGAACGCGCGCGGGCCGAAGACACGCTGACGCTGCTGGCCGCCGCCGATGCCGCCCGCGCCGCGGCCGAGGCGCAGGCCGCCGAGACGCTGGATGAAGCCGAACGGCGCGCCGCCCTTCTGGCGCAGGCCGACCGCACGCTGGCCGAGCAGGAGGCCGCCTCGGCCGAAAGCCAGCGCCGCGTGACCCTCCTGAACCGGCAACTGGCCGCACTCCGGGCCGAACTGGGGGATTTGCAGACGCTGCTCGAGGCGTCCGACGAGCGCGACGCCGCCGCACAGGTGCAGATCGAAACGCTGGGCAACCGGCTGAACGCCGCCCTTGCCCGTGCGGCCGCGGAACAGCGCGCGCGGGCCGAACTGGAGGCCGCCGAGCGCATCCGGCTGGAGGAAGAGGCGCGGCGGCTGGCCGAGGAAAAGCGGGATCTGGAGAGTTACCGCTCGGAATTCTTCGGAGAGTTGCGCCGCCTTCTGGCCGGGCGCGAAGGCGTGCGCATCGTCGGCGACCGCTTCGTCTTCTCGTCGGAGGTGCTGTTCCAGACCGCCCGCGCGCAGCTCTCGCCCGATGGCGCGGCGCAGATCGCCAATGTCGTGACGATCCTGCGCGACGTGGCCGACGACATCCCCGCCGAGATCGACTGGATCCTTCGCGTCGACGGGCATACCGACGACGTGCCGCTTGCCCCGGGGGCGGAGTTCGCCGACAACTGGGCGCTCAGCCAGGCACGCGCGCTCTCGGTCGTGCGCTACATGATCGACGAGCTGGGCTTTGCCCCCGACCGTCTGGCCGCGACCGGCTTCGGCGAGTTTCATCCCGTGGCCAAAGGCGCCTCCGACGAGGCGCGCGCCCAGAACCGGCGGATCGAACTGAAACTGACCGAGCGTTAGGAAAAGGCCGCATATGGGCGGCCGACGAAAAACCCGCGGCCGGTCGGGCCGCGGGCAGGTCTTTCATCGCCACAAGGGCGCGGGATCACTCCGCCGTCAGCAGCGGCGGCTTCTTCGAGTCGATCCGGCGTTTCTCGGGCTCTTCGATCTGCAGGTCGATCTCGCCATCCTTGATGCCGACCTTGACGACGCCGCCCTTGGCCAGCTTGCCGAACAGCAATTCCTCGGCCAGCGGTTTCTTGATCGTCTCCTGGATCACCCGCGCCAGCGGCCGCGCGCCCATCTTGTCGTCATAGCCCTTCTCGGCCAGCCATTCGGCCGCGGGCTGGGTCAGTTCGATGGTCACGTTGCGATCCAGAAGCTGCGCCTCAAGCTGCAGGACGAACTTCTCGACCACCTGGATGATGGTTTCGCGCGGCAGCGGCTGGAAGCTGATGACCGCGTCCAGACGGTTGCGGAACTCCGGCGTGAAGGTCCGCTCGATCGCGGCCGTATCCTCGCCCTCGCGCCGCTCGCGGCCGAAGCCGATGGCCGCCTTCGCCTGTTCCGCCGCACCCGCGTTCGAGGTCATGATCAGCACCACGTTGCGGAAATCGACCTGGCGGCCATTGTGGTCGGTCAGCTTGCCGTGGTCCATCACCTGCAGCAGGATGTTGAACACATCCGGATGCGCCTTCTCGATCTCGTCGAGCAGCAGCACGCAATGCGGGTTCTGGTCGACCCCGTCGGTCAGCAGCCCGCCCTGGTCGAAACCGACATAGCCGGGCGGTGCGCCGATCAGGCGGCTGACCGCATGCTTCTCCATGTATTCCGACATGTCGAAGCGCAGCAGTTCCACACCCAGCGTCGAGGCCAGCTGCTTGGCCACCTCGGTCTTGCCGACGCCCGTGGGCCCGGCGAACAGGTAGTTGCCGATGGGTTTCTCGGGTTCGCGCAAGCCCGCGCGGGCCAGCTTGATCGCCGAGGCCAGCGCCTCGATCGCCTTGTCCTGGCCAAAGACCACCCGCTTGAGCGTGGTCTCCAGATCCTTCAGCACCTTGGCGTCGTCCTTGCTGACATTCTTCGGCGGGATGCGGGCGATCTTGGCCACCACGGCCTCGATCTCCTTGGTGCCGATGGTCTTGCGCCGCTTGCTCTCGGCCAGCAGATGCTGGGCCGCGCCCGCCTCGTCGATCACGTCGATCGCCTTGTCGGGCAGCTTGCGGTCATGGATGTAGCGCGCGGACAGCTCGACCGCGCTGCGGATCGCGTCCGAGGTGTATTTCACGTCGTGATGATCCTCGAAATAGGGCTTGATGCCCTTGAGGATCTTGACCGCGTCCTCGACCGAGGGCTCGTTCACGTCGATCTTCTGGAACCGGCGCGACAGCGCGCGGTCCTTCTCGAAATGCTGGCGGAACTCCTTGTAGGTCGTGCTCCCCATGCAGCGCAGCTTGCCGCCCTGAAGCGCCGGTTTCAGCAGGTTCGAGGCGTCCATCGCCCCGCCGCTGGTGGCGCCCGCGCCGATCACCGTGTGGATCTCGTCGATGAAGAGAACCGCGTCGGGATGGTCCTCCAGCTCGTTCACGACCGCCTTCAGCCGTTCCTCGAAATCGCCGCGATAGCGGGTGCCGGCCAGCAGCGCCCCCATGTCCAGCGAGTAGATCGTCGATTTCGACAGCACCTCGGGCGTCTCGCCCTTGACGATCTTGCGCGCCAGCCCCTCGGCGATGGCGGTCTTGCCCACGCCCGGATCGCCCACCAGCAGCGGGTTGTTCTTGCGCCGGCGGCACAGCACCTGGATGCAGCGTTCCACTTCATGGTCGCGCCCGATCAGCGGGTCGACATCGCCCTTGCGGGCCTTGGCATTCAGGTCGACGCAATATTTCGAAAGGGCGGATTCGCGCGACTCCGTGCCTTCCGACTGGCCCGAGGGCTGCGTCTCTTCCTCGAAATCGCTGGCCCCGGTGACCGGGCGATGCTCGCCGAAGGACGGGTCCTTGGCCACGCCATGCGCGATGAAATTCACCGCATCGTAGCGCGTCATGTCCTGTTCCTGCAGGAAATAGGCCGCGTTCGACTCCCGTTCGGCAAAGATCGCGACCAGCACATTGGCCCCGGTGACCTCGGTCCGGCCGGAACTCTGGACATGGATCGCGGCGCGCTGGATCACGCGCTGGAAGGCGGCGGTCGGCACCGCCTCGGATCCTTCGATATCGGTGACGAGCGTGGACAGCTCGTCCTCGATGAAATCGGTCAGTGTCTTGCGCAGCTCGTCCAGATCGACCGAACAGGCCCGCATCACCTTGGCGGCGTCCGGTTCGTCGATCAGGGCCAGAAGAAGATGTTCCAGCGTGGCCAGTTCATGCCGTCGGGCATTGGCCAGGGCGAGCGCGGCATGGATGGCTTGCTCGAGTGTGTTCGAAAACGAAGGCACGAGACGCGCTCCTTTCTACCTGCGGTCGACAGGGGGCGACACCCACCTTCGACCTTGGCCTCTCAGGGTTAAGTTTTGGTGTTTGCGGGCAGGCTTCAAGTTTTTTCTGTTCAAATCTTGGCCGCCATCCCGGAAACGCCATGTTTTTCGGCACTCTTCGCGGATTCAGAAGCGGTCCTTCCGTCCGCGGATCTCGGCAAAGACCGCCGCGTCGGGGGCGTTTTCCATCCCCAGGGCGCGCTTCACCTCGGCAAGCCCCGCGCGCAGGAACGGGTTTGTGGCCCGTTCTTCGGCCAGCCGCGAGGGCACGGTGGGCCGACCCGCCGCGCGCAAGGCGGCGATCTCGTCCATCCGCGCCTTCAGCGCGGCATTCTCCGGCTCGATGGTCTGCGCGAAACGCCCGTTCGCGGCGGTGTATTCATGGCCCGAGAATACCTCCGTCCCGGGCGGCAGCGCGGCCAGCTTGCACAGGCTCGCCCACATCATCTCGGGCGTGCCCTCGAACAGCCGCCCGCAACCCAGCGCCATCAGGCTGTCGGCGGTGAACACCGCGCCCGACCCGGCGAAGTGATAGGCGATATGTCCGACCGTGTGCCCCGGAACCTCCAGCACCTCCCCCGTTTCGCCGCCGATCGCGACCCGGTCGCCCTCCGCCACGGCGGTATCCAGCGGCGGCAGGCGGTGCGCATCGGCCGCCGCGCCGGTGACCCGGGCGCCATGGGCTGCGCGCAGCGCCTCGACGCCGCCCACATGGTCGTGATGGTGATGCGTGATCAGGATATCACTCAGCCGCCAGCCGCGTTCGGCCAGCGCCGCCTCGATGGGTCCGGCCTCGGGCGCGTCGATCACCGCCGTCGCGCCGGTTGCCGGATCATGCGCCAGATAGGCGTAATTGTCGCTCAGGCAGGGAACGGTCACGATCTCCAGGGGCATGGCATTCTGTCTCCACATGGCTATCTTGGTCCCCGTGACCCTGGCCCGAAGGCAGCACGCGCCGCAATGCACCTCGACGTCCTGGACCTGAGGAACTTCTACTACCGCACCAATCTGGGGCGCGTGGCGCAATCTGCAATCCGCGCCCAGGTCGTGGACATCTGGCCCGAGGCCAAGGGCCAGACGGTTGCGGGCTTCGGCTTCGCCGTGCCGCTGATGCGGCCCTTCACCCAGGACGCGCGCCGGGTGATCGCGCTGATGCCGGGCCAGCAGGGGGTGATGCCCTGGCCCGCGGGGCAGGACAATGTCTCGGTTCTGTGCGAAGAGACCGCCTGGCCCTTGCCCGACGGCTTCGTGGACAAGCTGATCCTGCTGCACGGTCTGGAAACCTCGGAGAACCCGGCCGCCGTGCTGGAAGAGGCATCGCGCGTGCTCGGCCCCGGCGGGCGGGCGCTGTTCGTCGTGCCGAACCGCTCGGGGCTCTGGGCGCGGCGCGACGGCACGCCCTTCGGGTTCGGGCGGCCCTATTCCAACGGCCAGCTCGAATCGCAGCTGCGTCACCACGGTTTCGAGCCCGAGGCGCATCGCGCCGCCCTGTTCGCACCGCCGACCGCACGTCGATTCTGGCTCCGGACCGCGGGCATGTGGGAAAATGCCGGACGTCGCATTTCTGCCTATTACGCGGGCGGTGTGCTGATCGTCGAGGCGACCAAGCGTGTCTACCGCCCGACCGGGCTGAGCGTGAAGGACGGCCTGACCCGCCCGCTGCGCATCCTCGAGGGCCTGCCCGCCCGCGGCCCGGAGCCCGCCTGAGCGCAGCCAATCAACGGGTTTCGCCGCCCCGCAGCATGCGCGCGATCGCCGCGTCCGGCGCGCCGGATTCCGCTTGCCGACGGGGCCGCGCGGCGCGACCGTGACATGCGCGCGAATAAGGCCCTATAGGCGGTTGCGAGGTTCCCCCGCCTCTGCTACACCCACGCCGATTTCGGAGCGTGCCCGTCCGGGTGCGCCGCTTGATCTGCCCCTCACCCGTCCCAGGCGGCATTCACAGGGGCCACAGACATCGGAAGGGTTGACGTGTCCGAACCAGCCTCGATTTCGTCCGGCATCGCCGCGCGATACGCCACCGCTCTGTTCGAGATCGCGAAGGATGCCAATGCCGTCGCCGCGCTTGAGGGCGATGTCGACAAGATCGACGCCGTGCTGAAGGACAGCGCCGATTTCCGCGACCTGATCGCCTCGCCGATCTATTCGCGCGACGAGCAATCCAACGCGATCGCCGCGATCGCGCCGCGCATCGGCATCGGTCTGATGACCTCGAACACCATGCGCCTGATGGCGTCCAACCGCCGCCTCTTCGCCCTGCCGCAACTGATCGCGCAACTGCGCGCGCAGATCGCCGAGTACAAGGGCGAGATCAGCGCCGATGTCGTCTCGGCCCGGCCGCTCTCGGACGCGCAGAAGGCCAAGCTTGCCGCCGCGCTCAAGGCCAATGCCGGCAAGGACGTCAAGATCAACGCCACCGTCGATGAGCGTCTCATCGGCGGCCTCGTCGTCAAGCTGGGCTCGAAGATGATCGACACCTCGATCCGCGCGCGGCTCAGTGCTCTCCAGAACACCATGAAAGAGGTCGGATAAATGGGTATCCAAGCAGCTGAGATCTCTGCGATCCTCAAGGAGCAGATCAAGAACTTCGGTCAGCAGGCCGAAGTCGCAGAGGTGGGCCGCGTGCTGTCGGTCGGCGACGGGATCGCCCGTGTCCACGGCCTCGACAATGTCCAGGCCGGCGAGATGGTGGAATTCCCCGGCGGCATCCGCGGCATGGCGCTGAACCTCGAGACCGACAATGTCGGCATCGTGATCTTCGGCTCTGACCGCGACATCAAGGAAGGCGATACCGTCAAGCGCACGAACTCGATCGTGGACGTGCCGGTGGGCGACGCGCTTCTGGGCCGCGTGGTCGACGCGCTGGGCAACCCGATCGACGGCAAGGGCCCGATCGCGACGACCGAGCGCCGCGTCGCCGACGTCAAGGCGCCGGGCATCATCCCGCGCAAATCGGTGCATGAACCCATGGCCACCGGCCTGAAATCGGTCGACGCCATGATCCCGATCGGCCGCGGCCAGCGCGAACTCATCATCGGCGACCGCCAGACCGGCAAGACCGCCGTCGCGCTCGACGCGATCCTGAACCAGAAATCCTATAACGAGGCCGCCGGCGACGACGAGAGCAAGAAGCTCTACTGCGTCTATGTCGCCGTGGGGCAGAAGCGCTCGACCGTCGCCCAGCTGGTCAAGAAGCTGGAAGAGACCGGCGCCATGGCCTATTCGATCGTCGTGGCCGCGACCGCCTCCGACCCCGCGCCGATGCAGTTCCTCGCGCCCTATTCGGCGACCGCGATCGGTGAATTCTTCCGCGACAACGGCCGCCACGCGCTGATGATCTATGACGACCTGTCGAAACAGGCCGTGGCCTATCGCCAGATGTCGCTGCTGCTGCGCCGCCCGCCGGGGCGCGAGGCCTATCCGGGCGACGTGTTCTACCTGCATTCCCGCCTGCTGGAACGTTCGGCCAAGCTGAACGAGGATCACGGCGCGGGCTCGCTGACGGCGCTGCCGATCATCGAGACCCAGGCGGGCGACGTGTCGGCCTATATCCCGACCAACGTGATCTCGATCACGGACGGCCAGATCTTCCTCGAAACCGACCTGTTCTACCAGGGCATCCGCCCGGCCGTGAACACCGGCCTGTCGGTGTCGCGCGTCGGCTCCTCGGCCCAGACCAAGGCGATGTCCTCGGTCGCCGGTCCGGTGAAACTGTCGCTGGCGCAATATCGCGAGATGGCGGCCTTCGCGCAGTTCGGCTCGGATCTCGACGCCTCGACCCAGCGCCTGCTGAACCGCGGCGCGCGCCTGACCGAACTGATGAAGCAGCCGCAATACTCGCCGCTGACCAACGCGGAAATCGTCTGCGTGATCTTCGCCGGCACCAATGGCTATCTCGACAATGTCGCGGTCAAGGATGTCGGCCGGTACGAGGCGGCGCTGCTGACCTTCCTGCGCTCGAAGCATCAGGCGCTGCTGGACGACATCACCAACAACGACCGCAAGGTGAAGGGCGAGCTTGAGGACAAGATCAAGGGCGTGCTCGACGAATTCGCCAAGACTTTCGCCTAAGCCGCGGGTCAGGATCGGATAGATGCCCAGCCTCAAGGATCTGAAGAACCGGATCGGAAGCGTCAAGAACACGCGGAAGATCACGAAGGCCATGCAGATGGTCGCGGCGGCCAAGCTCCGCCGCGCCCAGGAGGCCGCCGAAAGCGCGCGCCCCTATGCCGAGCAGATGCAGAAGGTGATGTCCGGCCTCGCCGCGTCGTCCACCGGGGCCGCCAACGCGCCCCGGCTGCTGGTCGGCACCGGGTCGGACAAGGTGCACCTGCTGGTGGTCATGACCGCCGAGCGCGGCCTGTGCGGGGCGTTCAACTCGTCGATCGTGCGTCTGGCCAAGACCCGGATCAACGACCTTGTCCGCCAGGGCAAGACGGTCAAGATCCTCACCGTGGGCCGCAAGGGCCGCGAACAGCTCAAGCGCGACTTCGCCGCGCTGATGATCGGCCATATCGACCTGTCCGAGGTCAAGCGCGTCGGCTATGACAATGCCCGCCAGATCACCGACGATCTGATCGAGCGGTTCAAGGCCGGGGAATTCGACGTCGCGACGATCTTCTTCAGCCGCTTCCGCTCGGTCATCAGCCAGGAGCCGACGGCCCAGCAGATCATCCCCGCGGTGTTCGACGCGCCCGAGGCGTTCTCGACCATCTACAGCTTCGAGCCGACCGAGGGCGAGATCATGGCCGAACTGCTGCCGCGCGGCGTGGCCACCCAGATCTTTGCCGCGCTTCTGGAGAACGGCGCCTCGGAACAGGGTGCGCGGATGTCGGCCATGGACAGCGCCACCCGCAACGCGGGCGACATGATCGACCGGCTGACCATCGTGTACAACCGCTCGCGTCAGGCTGCGATCACCAAGGAACTCATCGAAATCATTTCGGGCGCCGAGGCGCTCTAGCGGAACCGGAGAAACGCAATGGCAAACGCTGTAGGCAAAATCACCCAGGTGATCGGCGCCGTCGTCGACGTGCAGTTCGAGGCCCACCTGCCCGAAATTCTGAACGCGCTGGAAACCGACAACAACGGCAAGCGGCTGGTGCTGGAAGTGGCCCAGCACCTTGGCGAGAACACCGTGCGCACCATCGCCATGGACGCGACCGAGGGTCTCGTGCGCGGCGCCCGCGTCACCGATACCGGCGGCCCGATCTCGGTGCCGGTGGGCGATGCCACGCTCGGGCGTATCCTCAACGTCATCGGCGAGCCGATCGACGAGAAGGGCCCCATCGTGGCCAAGGAGACCCGTTCCATCCATCAGCCGGCCCCCGAATTCGCCGAACAGGCGACCTCGTCCGACATCCTCGTGACCGGCATCAAGGTCATCGACCTGCTCGCGCCCTATTCCAAGGGCGGCAAGGTGGGCCTCTTCGGCGGTGCCGGGGTGGGCAAGACCGTGCTCATCATGGAACTGATCAACAACATCGCCAAGGTGCACTCGGGCTATTCCGTGTTCGCCGGGGTGGGCGAGCGGACCCGTGAGGGCAACGACCTCTACCACGAGATGATGGATTCCGAAGTCATCAAGATCGACAACCTGTCGGAATCCAAGGTGGCGCTGGTCTATGGCCAGATGAACGAGCCGCCCGGCGCGCGCGCCCGCGTCGCGCTGACCGGCCTGACGCTGGCCGAACAGTTCCGCGACCAGTCCGGGACCGACGTGCTGTTCTTCGTCGACAACATCTTCCGCTTTACCCAGGCGGGGTCCGAGGTGTCGGCGCTTCTGGGCCGCATCCCCTCGGCGGTGGGCTACCAGCCGACGCTGGCCACCGACATGGGCCAGATGCAGGAACGCATCACCTCGACCAAGGCGGGATCGATCACCTCGATCCAGGCCGTCTACGTTCCCGCGGACGACCTGACCGACCCCGCGCCCGCCACCACCTTCGCCCACCTCGACGCCACGACCGTGCTGTCGCGCGCGATCTCGGAGCTTGGCATCTACCCGGCGGTGGACCCGCTCGACTCCTCGTCGCGGATCCTCGATCCGGCGATCGTCGGCGAAGAGCATTACCAGGTGGCCCGCGACGTGCAGGGGATCCTGCAACGCTACAAGTCGCTGCAGGACATCATCGCGATCCTCGGCATGGACGAACTGTCCGAAGAGGACAAGCTGACCGTGTCGCGCGCGCGCAAGATCCAGCGCTTCCTGTCGCAGCCCTTCGACGTGGCCAAGGTGTTCACCGGCTCCGACGGCATCCAGGTGCCGCTGGAAAAGACCATCGACAGCTTCAAGCGCGTCGTGGCGGGCGAGTTCGACCACCTGCCCGAGGCTGCCTTCTACATGGTGGGCGGCATCGACGAGGTGATCGCCAAGGCCGAGAAGATGGCGGCCGAAGCCGCCTGACCGGGCACAAGGCGCCGGGTGATCCCGCCCGGCGCGCGTTTTCCAAGGAGGCATCATGGCCGACACGCTGCAATTCGACCTCGTCGCGCCCGAGCGCCGCGTCGCCTCGGAGCGCGCCCTTCAGGTCGTCATTCCGGGTTTCGAGGGCGATCTGACCGCGCTGCCCAAGCACGCGCCGATGATCACCACCCTGCGCCCCGGCGTGCTCGAAGTCTTTACCGAGAAGGGCAGCCAGAAATACATCGTCACCGGCGGTTTCGCCGAGATCACCTCCGACCGCGCCACCGTGCTGGCCGAACGCTCGCATGCGGTCGAGGAGGTCACGCAGGAAATGATCGAGGAGATGATCGCCGCCGCCCGCGCCGCGCATCGCGAGGCCAAGGCCGAGATCGTGGACGCCTCGGCCAAGATGCTGGCCGACATGGTGGCGATGGGCTCGCGCATGGGCTTCGAGCCGAAGAACTGACAGGGCGCAGCCGTCCATCCGACAAGGCCCCGCCCCGGCGGGGCCTTTGCCGTTTCCGGGGCCTCTCAGCCCGCCGCCCTGGGCCGATGCCGCCGCCGCACACTTGCGGGCCGCCCATCCAGCGCCAGCCGACTGTCGTTCCGCGCCTTCTCGGCCACCACGCGGCCTTTGGCGATCACCGCCAGCCGGTCGGGCCGCAGCCGGATCGCCTCCACCGGGTCGCCCGCATCCAGCACCACCAGCGAGGCCAGTGCGCCTTCATGCAGGCCATAGCCCTCCAGATGCAGGATCCTCGCGTTCTCGACCGTCACCATCTCGAAACAGCGCCGCATCTCCTCGGGCGCGGTCATCTGCGCCACATGCAGCCCCATGAAGGCCACGTCCAGCATGTCCGCCGTGCCGAGGCTGTACCACGGATCGCGCACGCAATCCTGCCCCCAGCCGACCGTGATGCCATGGGCCTGCATCTCCTTGACCCGCGTCAGGCCCCGCCGCTTGGGATAGGTGTCGTGGCGGCCTTGCAGGACGATATTGATCAGCGGGTTGGGGATCGCGGCAAGCCCCGCCTCGGCCATCAGCGGCAAGAGCTTCGAGACATAGTAATTGTCCATCGAATGCATCGAGGTCAGGTGACTGCCCGCCACCCGGCCCTGCAACCCCAGCCTCTGGGTCTCGAAGGCCAGCGTCTCGATATGGCGCGACAGTGGATCGTCGGTCTCGTCGCAATGCATGTCGACCAGCAGCCCGCGCTCCGCCGCGATCTCGCATAGCGCCCGGACCGAAGCACGCCCTTCCTCCATACTGCGCTCGAAATGCGGGATGCCGCCCACCACCTCCACGCCCATGTCCAGCGCGCGGATCGTGTTGGCCTGCGCCGTCGGGTCACGAAAGAACCCGTCCTGCGGGAAGGCCACCAGTTGCAGGTCGAGCCAGGGTTTCACCCGGTCCCGCACATGCAGCAGCGCCTCAACCCCCTTCAGCGCATCGTCGCAGGTGTCGACATGGCTGCGGATCGCCAGAAGGCCCATGCTCACCGCCCAGTCGCAATAGGAAAGCGCCCGGTCCACCATCTCCTCGACCGTGGCCTGCGCCTTCAACTCCCCCCACAGCGCGATCCCCTCCAAAAGCGTGCCCGAGGCGTTGATCCGCGGCGTGCCATAGCTCAGCGTCGCGTCCAGATGGAAATGCGGATCGACGAAGGGCGGGCTGACCAGATCGCCCGCGGCCTCGATCACCCGGCCCGCCGTGGACCCCGCCAGATCGCCCACCGCCGCGATCCGGTCGCCGCGCGTGCCGATATCGGCCACGCGCCCGTCTGTCAGGGTGCCGCCCCGGATCAGGATATCGAACTCGGCCATGTCAGCGTTCTCCGCGATTATAGGGCACCATAAGCGCCGCGGGCACCTCGGCCCGGCGCGACATCAGCACCAGCGCGAGGATCGACAGGACGTAAGGCACCATCAGGAACACCTGATAGGGAATCTCCGCGCCCAGCGGCGTCTGCTGCATCCGGATCTGCAACGCGTCGAAGGCCGCGAACAGGACCGCCCCCAGCAGCGCCTTGCCCGGCATCCAGGCCCCGAACACCACCAGCGCGATGCAGATCCAGCCCCGCCCGTTCACCATCTCGAAAAAGAAGGAATCGAAGGCCGACATGGTCAGGAACGCGCCTCCCACCGCCATCAGCCCCGAGCCGACCATCACCGCCCCCATCCGGATCGCCGTCACCGACAGCCCCTGCGCCTCGACCGCCGAAGGGTTCTCGCCCGCTGCCCGCAGCGCAAGGCCCAGCGGCGTGCGGAAAAGCACCAGCGCCACCACCGCGACACTGGCAAAGGCCAGATAGGTCAGCGGCGTCTGCGAAAACAGCGCAGGGCCAAGGAAGGGGATATCCGACAGCACCGGAATCTCCAGCGGCTGGAATGGCGTGATCCGCGGCGGGCTGGTCACCTGCGGCAGCGCCAGCCGATAGGCGTAATAGGCCGATGAGGTCGCCAGCAGCGTGATCCCCAGCCCCACCACATGCTGCGATAACCCGAAGGGCACCGTCAGCGTGGCATGGACCAGCCCGAACATCGCCCCCGCGGCAAAGGCCACCAGCACCCCGGGCCACAGCCCCAGCCCCGCATAGACCGCCATCCAGCCCGCAAACGCGCCGAAGACCATGATCCCCTCGATGCCGAGATTCAGCACGCCGGCGCGTTCGCAGATCAGCTCCCCCATCGTGGCAAGGATCAGCGGCGAGGCGATGCGCAGAACCGCCGCCCAGAAGCTCGCCGACAGCAGGATGTCGAAGATCTCCATCAGCCCCTCACCACGCGGAACCGCGTCAGCAGGATCGCCAGCACCATGAACAGCAGCGCCGTGGCGACCGAGATATCGGCGATATAGGTGGGCACCTCGGCCGCCCGGCTCATCGAGTTCGCCCCGACGAAAACCCCCGCCACGAAGATCGCCGAGACCACGACGCCCAGCGGATGCAGCAGCGCCAGCATGGCGACCACGATGCCCGTATAGCCAAAGCCCGGGCTCAGATCGAGCGTCAGGCTGCCCTTCAGCCCCGCCACCTCTGAAAACCCGGCCATCGCCGCCAGCCCGCCCGACAGCAGCGCCGTCTTGACCATCACGCGCCCCACCGGGATTCCTGCGAACCGCGCCGCCTGCGGGTTCTGGCCGACCGCGCGGATTTCATAGCCCAGCGTCGTCCTGACCTGGATCACCCAGACCAGCACCGCCGAGATCAGCGCCAGCCCGAACCCCCAATGCAGCCGCAGCCCATCCACGATCCGGGGCAGGCGGGCATCGCGGGGCAGGGCCTCGGATTTCGGCCAGCCCATCCCCATCGGGTCCTTCAGCGGCCCTTCCAGCAGCATCGAGACGAACAGAAGCATGATGAAGTTGAACAGCAGCGTGGTCACCACCTCGTCCACCCCCAGCCGCACCTTCAGCAGGACCGGCCCCAGCAGCACCAGCCCGCCGGTCAGGATCGCCGCCCCCGCCATCAGCGGCAGGGCCAGCGTGCCCGGCAGGCCCAGCTGCGTGCCGATCAGCACCGTCATCAGCGCGCCCGCGTAAAGCTGCGCCTCGGCGCCGATATTCCACAGCTTCGCCCGGAACGCGACGGCCACGGCCAGCCCGGTAAAGATCAGCGGCGTCGCCCGGTTCAGCGTTTCAAGGGCCGCGAATTTCGACCCCGCCGCGCCCTGCACGATCAGCCCCAGCACCGCAAACGGGTTCGCGCCAGCCAGCATCGCCAGCACCGAGGCCACCCCGACCATGCCCGCCAGCGCCAGCGCAGGCAGGCCGATCAGCCGCACAAGGCCCGGATCGGCCACAGGTTCAAGCCGCATCGGCAAACCCCTGTCCGGCCATCCAGACGCCCAGTTCCGCAACCGTCTTCGACCCCCGCGCAAAGGGCGGCGACAGACGGCCCGCCGAGATCACATGGATCACGTCCGACAGAACCCGGATCTCGTCCAGATCCTCGGAGATCAGCAAGACGGCGGCCCCCGCATCCCGCGCCGCGATCAGGCATTCCTGCACATAGGTCAGCGCGCCGATATCGAGGCCCCGCACCGGCTGGTTTGCCAGGATGATCTTCGGTCCGGCCTCCAGCGCGCGGCCCAGGATCAGCTTCTGCATGTTCCCCCCCGACAGCAGCCGAATGCGCGCCTCGGGGCCGGGACAGCGGATATCGTATTTCGCGATGATCGCCTCGGCATGGCCGCGCGCGCGGCGCCAGTCCATCCAGCCCGCCCGGGCGAAGGGGGCCCGCGCATAGCCCTCCAGCACCGCGTTCTCGGTCAGGGTGAAATCGGCGATGGACCCGGTCGCGTGGCGATCCTCGGGGATGCGGCCCACGCCAGCATCCAGCGCCGCGCGCGGGTTCCATCCGCCGACCGCCGCACCGGCCACCAGCAACGCCCCGCTTGCGGGCGCGATCAGCCCCGAAACCAGATCGGCCAGCGCCCCCTGCCCATTGCCCGACACCCCCGCCAGCCCGGTGATCTGCCCGGCCCTGAGCGCAAGCGACACCCGCCTCAGCCCCGTGCGGTTGCCCTCGGACGGGGTCGAGACATCGCGCAGTTCCATCAGCGTTTCGCCCGCCCGGCCCGGCGCGGGATGGGGCAGGGCGACCTCGGCGCCCACCATCAGTTCGGCCAGCCGGTGCCGGTCGGTATCCGCCGTCGCCACCTCGCCCGCCACCTTGCCATGACGCAGCACCACCACCCGGTCCGACACCGCCATCACCTCATGCAGCTTGTGCGAGATGAAGATGATCGACAGCCCCAGCGCCACCGCCTTTTTCAGCGTCGCGAACAGCGCGTCGCTTTCCTGCGGCGTCAGAACGGCGGTGGGTTCGTCCAGGATCAGGATGCGCGCCTCGCGATACAGCGCCTTCAGGATCTCGACCCGCTGGCGTTCGCCCACCGACAGGCTGCGCACCTTGGCATCCGGGTGCACCGACAGCCCGAAATCGCGGGACAATTGCTCGACCCGCGCCCGCGCCGCCGCCCGCCCGAGGCCCAGCCCGAAAAGCGGCCGCGTGCCCAGAAGGATATTCTCCAGCACCGTCAGGTTACCCGCCAGCGTGAAATGCTGATGCACCATGCCCACGCCCGCCGCCAGCGCCGCGCCGGGCGCACCGGGCGGCAGCGCCTTGCCGAACACCTCTACGATGCCCGCATCGGCCGTGTAATGGCCGAACAGGATGTTCATCAGCGTGGTCTTGCCCGCGCCGTTTTCCCCCAGAAGCGCAAGGACTTCGCCCCTGTGCAGGGCGAAGCCGACATCGTCGTTCGCGGCAAGCTTCCCGAACCTCTTGGTGATCCCCTCAAGGCGCAGGACGACCTCGCGCGTCCCCATCAGGCGGATCTGGGCTCGCTGTCGTCGATCGCGACCTCGAAGCTGCCCGCCCGGATCGCCGCCTCCCGTTCGGCTACCAGATCGAGTGCGGCTTGCGGCACCTTGCCCTCGAAGGTGCCCAGGGGCGCCAGCGAACAGCCGCCTTCCTTCATGTAGGAATAGACCCCGTAATTCGCCGCCTCGAAGGTCCCCTCCGCCACCCGGGCGAGTGCCGCCTGCAAGGTCGGCTCGAAATGCCACAGCGCCGAGGCGACGACCGTCTCGGGATAATCGGCCTGCGTGTCGATCACGTTGCCGATGGCCAGCACGCCGCGTTCCTTCGCGGCATCCGACACGCCGAAGCGTTCGGCATAGAGCAGATCCGCCCCCGCCTCGATCATCGCGAACGCCGTCTCCTTGGCCTTGGGCGGATCGAACCACGACCCGATGAAGCTGACCTGGAACCGCGCATCCGCCCGCGTCTCGCGCACACCCGCCATGAAGGCATGCATCAGCCGGTTGACCTCGGGGATCGGGAAGCCGCCGACCATGCCGATATTGCCGGTCTGCGTCATCGCCCCCGCGATGATGCCCGACAGGTAGCTGGCGTCCTGGATGTAGTTGTCGAACACCGCGAGGTTGGGATAGGCCGGATCGTCCAGGAAGGACGAGCCCAGCAGGAACGCGGTCTCGGGATAGTCCAGCACCACCTCGCGCGCTTCCTGTTCCACCCCGAAGATCTCGCCGATGATCAGCTTGACGCCGCGCTCGGCATATTCGCGCATCACGCGCGGGTAATCGGTGTTCGAGGTGTTCTCGCTGAAGACATAGCTGACCTGGCCCGCCGCCTTCGCCGCCTCGGCCGCGACATGGATGCGGCTGACCCATTGCTGTTCCACCGGCACCGTATAGATGCCCGCGACGCTGATCGGCTCCTGCGCGAACAGCCGCCCCGGCGCCAGCCCCAGCCCCGCGGCGGCAGCAGCCCCCCCTGCGCCCAGCAACAGCCTGCGCCGGGCAATGTCGATCCTGTCGGTCATTCTGGCAGCCATTTCGAACACCTTTGTCCTTCCGTGGTCACTCGCCCTCGATCAAGGGCCGCTTTTCGATCATTTGGCACGATCCAGACTGGCATGCACGCGCAAGCAAGGGAAGATCGCCCGTGCGCCGGGCAACGGGCGCAAGCGCGCACATTTCATGGGCAAACCCCGTTCCGCCCCGGCCGTGCCCCGTCTTCGCGGCGTTTCCCCCGTCCCGCACCGCTGAATTTTTTTGCCCCTTCCGCGCCGCGGCCAGCCCCGTTGTTAACCTCGACGAAAGCCTCTGCTTCGATGGTGGGCCACGCTCACAGGATGGACCGCCCCATGCCCCTTGATCCCGGACCGGCGCACGATTCGCCCGACGCCCATCTCGATGCGATCGTCCGCGGCGGCGAGACGCTTGGCCGCGACATCGTCGAGGTTGCGGCCTTCCTCGATGCCCTCGACGCTTCGGCCCATGCCCAGATGGCCCAGATCCGGCTGGCCCGCGATGCGGCGGATGCCGTCTCGGCGGCGAATGACGATGTGCAGGAAACGGCGGGCAAGGTCGCGCAGGCGTCCGAGGACACGCTGGACGCGGTGACGGGTTCGGCCGCCCTGTTGCGCGACAGCGGCCATCGCAGCCAGGGCGTCGCGAACTGGGTGCAATCGGTCGATGCCCGCATGGCCGATGTCTCGGGCACGCTCAAGATGGTCGATGGCTCGACGGCCGAGATCGCCAGCATCGCCGCGCAGGTCAACATCCTCGCCATCAACGCCAAGATCGAGGCGGTGCGCGCAGGCGCGGCGGGCCGGGGCTTTGCCGTCGTCGCCGAGGCGATCAACGACCTGGCGCGCCAGACCGCCGGTGCGACGGCGACGATCACCCAGGCCATCACCGGGCTGCGCCAGCGCATCGACGAATTGCGCGCCGAGGCGGGCAAGGCCTCGGCCGATGCCGCCGAGGTGTTGCGGGCCGCCGTCGAAACCGACCAGGTCCTTGCCCGGATGACCGCCTCGGTCGAGGCCACGCGCGCCGCCGCGCTCGAGATTTCGGGCAGTGCCGCAGAGGTCGGCGTCGCGACCGGCCGCTTCGCCCCCGCCTTCCGGACCCTGGTCGAAACCACCGGCCATACCGCCGACGGCGTGCACGAGGCGCGCGAACGGGTCGACAGGCTGGTCTCGCTGGGCGAATCGGTGGTGCAGAACTCGGTGCTTGCAGGCGGTGCCCATGCCGACGGCCCGCTGATCGCCTTCGTGCGCGAGACCGCGACGCGGATCGCGGGCCTGTTCGAACAGGCCGTCGCGACCGGGCGGATCTCCCTCGAAGAGCTTTTCGACCGGCGCTACACGCCCATCCCCGGCACCGATCCGGTCCAGGTGATGGCGCCCTTCACCCGGCTGACCGATGCCATCCTGCCCGCCGTGCAGGAGCCCGCGCTCGATCTCGATCCCCGGATCGTGTTCTGCGCGGCGGTCGATCGCAACGGCTATCTTCCCACCCATAACCGGAAATATTCCCAGCCGCAGGGCAGGGATGCGGTCTGGAACGCGGCCAATTGCCGGAACCGGCGGGTCTTCGACGACCGCGTGGGCCTGTCCGCGGGGCGCTCCACCGCGCCCTTCCTGATCCAGGTCTATCGCCGCGACATGGGCGGCGGCGAATTCGTGCTGATGAAGGATCTGTCGGCCCCGATCCATGTGGGCGGACGGCACTGGGGCGGCTTCCGCATGGGCTACAGGTTCTGAGCCCCGCACGGGCCGGGCCTCGTCCCGGCCGCTTCGGCCCGCCTGCGGGTCCGGGCCGCCCTGGCACGCCCACCGCGCCCGAACCGTAAAAATATCACTTTAATTTAAAGGGTTGGATGCGGGCGTGTCGAGGCCGCATTAACCTCTTCCTGCGACGACGGACGGGACCGAAACCGGAAAGGGCCTGGCGTGCGTTCCCTGATCCGTTCCCTTCCCGCGCCGATCCGTGCGGCCCTGACCAAGCATCCCAGCCCCGAGGATGTGGCAAGTGTCGTCAACGGCACCTCGGTCGGCGTCTTCGTCACCGCGCTCAATGCGCTGCTCTATGCCGCCGGCGCGTTCGACGGCGAGGGGCTGTCCTTCCTGGTCCTCTGGCTTGGCGCCGTCCTCGCGATGTGCGTGACCCTCGCCCGGATGTCGGCGCGGGCGGCAGGGCGGATGGTCACGCGGGTCTCGCCGCGGGCGGCGCGCAGGCTTGTCCTGACATCGGTCGTGCTCGCGCTGCCCTGGGCGGCGCTGGCGATTCATGTGGTGGGCTTTCACGGCGGGGGCGAACCGCTGGTCGTCCTGCTGATCTGCATCGGCATGCTGGCCGGCGGCGCCTTCATGCTGCACCGCACCTTCGTCGCGGCGCTGGCCTTCATGGCGACGATCCTGGCGGCGGTCATCTTCTCGTTCCATTTCGGCGGGTGGGACCATGCCTGGACCGTCACCGCCTATTTCGCCGCCTATGGCATCTTCCTCGCCTATTTCGCCTATTCCTCGGGGGAAACCGCGCGTCGGCACGATACCTCCGTCGCGGCGCTGTCGCGCGCGGTCGATGACCTGCGCAAGGCGCATGAGAACAATTTCCTGCTGGCCAATATCGACGACACGACCGGCCTGCCGAACCGCAAGGCGTTCAAGGCGCGCCTGCGCGAGGCGGCCGCGCGATACCGGCAGGACGGGGTCGGCTTCTCGGTGCTGCTGCTCGATCTCGACCGCTTCAAGAACGTCAACGACCTGTTCGGCCATGGCGTCGGCGACGAGCTTCTGGCCGAGATCGCGCGGCGGCTGAGGGACAATCTGTCCGAACACGATGTGGTCGCCCGGCTGGGCGGGGACGAGTTCGCGGTCATCCTGGCAGAGGTCCGCGACGAGCCGACGATCCAGGTCATCGCCGGGCGGCTGATGCAGGCGCTGCGGCAACCGGCGCGGCTGGCGGGGCGGCAGGTGCATCCCGGCGCCTCGATCGGCGCGGTGATCTGCCCCGCCGATGCGACCGATCCGGTCGAGTTGTTGCAGAAGGCCGATCTGGGCCTGAACCGCGCCAAGGAAGACGGCCGTGGCGCTTGCGTCAAGTTCGACGACCAGTTGCGCGAACGGCTGATCGCCAACGACAGGGTCGAGGCGGGCCTGCGCGCGGCGCTCAGGGACGATCTGATCCATGTCCAGTATCAGCCCAAGATGGCGCTGTCCGACGGTGGCCTGCTGGGGGCCGAGGCGCTGGTGCGCTGGCAGACCCCCGAGGGCTACATGGTCCCGCCCGACTGCTTCCTTCCCGTCGCCGCCGAACGCGGGCTGCTGCCCACCCTCTCGCGGCGCATCGCCGAGGCGGTGGCCGGGGATATCCTGTCCTGGCGCGATGCCGCGCTCGCGCCGGGCAAGATCGCGCTCAACATCCATCCCGACGACCTCAAGTCACCGGAACTGCTGATGGAAACCGTCGGGATGTTCGAGGCGCGCGGCATCGACGGGCGCGACCTCGTGCTCGAGATCACCGAGGGCTGCCTCATCGGCCGCGGCACCGACATGGTCAGCATGGTGCTCGATACCCTGGCCGAGCGCGGCTATGAGCTGTCGCTGGACGATTTCGGCACCGGCCACGCCTCGCTCTCCCATCTCAAGAAGATCCCCGTCGCCGAGGTCAAGATCGACCGCAGCTTCATCGCGGGCATCGAGGTCCGGCGCGACGACCGCGCCATCGTCGCCGCCATCGCCGAGATCGCCCGCGGCATGGGCATCCGCTCGGTCGCCGAGGGGGTCGAGAACGCGGCGCAGCGCGACATCCTCAAGGGCATGGGCATTGATGTGGGCCAGGGCTATCTCTGGGCGCGCCCGATGGACGCGCCGGAGTTCGCCCGGTATCTCGGCGGGAGGACGGCGGCGGTCATGCAGGCCGCGCCCTGACCGGACAGGCTGGCACCGGATGGCGGGGGCAGGTCGGTCCCGCAGCCCGGCCGCCGGGGCCTGCTGCGGTTCAGCCCGCCGCGTCGGGGATCGGCGTCAGACCGGCCAGACCGTCCCCAAAAGGGCCAAGGCAAGCGAGCCGGCCCCCCCCCAGAACACGGAGCGGTCAAGCACGGCTTTCAGGCGCTGGGCGATCATGGCGGCGATCCCGTTTTCGGTTGCGACCCGAGAGTCGTGCCACCGGCGCAGGGCAGGAATTCGGCAGCCCCGCGGCAAATTCGGGACGCGTCCGGGGGTTGCGCCGCCCTGCGCGAAGCCCGATAAACCGGCGCAGGACTTCGCAGCGAGGAACCCGCCCATGATCGGCCGTCTGAACCATGTCGCCATCGCCGTCCCGGATCTGGACGCCGCCGCCGCCCAATATGCCGACACGCTGGGCGCCCGCGTCGGCGCGCCCCAGGACGAGCCCGATCACGGCGTCACGGTGATCTTCATCGAGCTGCCGAACACCAAGATCGAACTGCTCCATCCGCTGGGCGAGGACAGCCCGATCAGGGGCTTCCTCGAAAAGAACCCCTCGGGCGGCATCCATCACCTCTGCTACGAGGTCGAGGATATCCTGGCCGCCCGCGACCGGCTCAAGGCGCAGGGCGCCCGCGTGCTGGGCAATGGCGAGCCGAAGATCGGCGCGCATGGCAAGCCGGTGCTGTTCCTGCATCCCAAGGATTTCAACGGCACCCTGATCGAGCTGGAACAGGTCTGACCGGCGCGCTCAGGCGGCCCCCTGCGGGGCCAGCCGCTGCACCAGATGCGTGAACACGGCCGCGCCCAGGACCGGGATCACCAGATTCACCAGCGGCAGCGACAGCGGCACCGCCATCAGCAGCCCCGCGGCAAAGACCGTCAGGCCGTGACGCTTGCGCAGCGCCACCGCGCCCTTGCGCCCCAGCCGCCGCATCGCCGCCATCTGGAAATATTCCCGCCCCAGCAGAAAGCCGTTCACCGCCCAGAACAGCAGCGGCGCGAAGGGCCCCACCATGAAATACAGCACCAGCGCGACGAGGTTCACGCCCACCACCACCGCGAAGAAGGCCTGGGAGTCGCGGATCTGGTCCAGCACCGGCACCGGCGGCACCCTGGGCAGGTGGGGATAATGCCGCGCCTCGACCGCCTCGGCCACGTCGTCCAGGAACAGCCCGGTAAAGGCCGAGGCCACGGGGACCATCAGAAAGACCGACAGCACCAGCATCAGCACCAGCGAGGCGCCCGACAGGAACTCGTCCACCCAGCGCAATTCGCCGATCCAGGGCAGGGTGACGCTGTCCGGCACCAGCCAGCCGATCAGCAGGAAGATCGCGCCGTAAAGCGCCGCCAGCAACCCCACCGACAACCCGATCCCCAGCAGCAGCACCTTGCGGAAGGTGCGGTCGCCAAGCTGGCCCAGCGCCTTGAGAAAGGCGGCAAAGATCATTCCGCCATCCATTCGGTCAGCGCGTCCGGATCCGGGCGCGGACGCTCGGGCGGCGCGGCGGTCTCGGTGCCGATATGGACCACGCCGACCACCCGTTCCTGCGCGCTCAGCCCAAGGCCCGTCTCGACGAATCCCCGGTCATGGGCGGGCCAGCCCGACAGCCAGTTCGCCCCCCAGCCCGAGGCCAGCGCGGCATTCAGCAGCGCAAGGCAGACCGCGCCCGCCGAATAAAGCTGCTCGATCTCGGGGATCCTGTCCGAGGCTTTCGGCGCGGCCACCACCACGACCGCCAGCGGGCTGGTCTCATAGGCCGACGCCGCCTTGTCGATCGCCTCGCTGCCATGGCCCAGCACCGCGCCACGCGCCCGCACCAGCCCGGCCAGCCGCCGCAGCGCGGGTTCCTCCAGCACGATCAGCCGCCAGGGCTCCAGCTTGCCGTGATCGGGACTGCGCAGCGCCGCGGTCAGGATCGGCCGCAGCGCGGCGCGGTCCGGCGCGGGCGCGCGCAGGGTCTTGGCGGGGCGCGAGCGGCGGGTCAGCAGGAAATCCATGACCTCGGGGTTTGGCACGGGCATCTCCATCTCCATCTTGTCGCCCCTTCATGTCGGGCATAGGCGCGCGCGGTGCAAGTCCGGCTTGACGCGGGCCGGCGCTTTGCCCAGCAAGCGGCATGGACCTGTCCCATCTTGCGACCCCCGGCACCGAGATCGCGCTTCGCGTGACCCCCCGGGCCTCGCGCGACCGGATCGTTCCCGAGGACGGACTCCTGCGCGTGTACGTCACCTGCGTTCCCGAGGACGGCAAGGCGAATGCCGCGGTTCTCAGGCTGCTGTCCAGGGCGCTGGGCGTGCCGAAATCGCGGCTGGAGATCGTCCGCGGCCACACGGCGCGCGACAAGCGCGTCCTTGTGCTGGACTGAGCCTGCTGGACTGAGCCCGCCGAAACCCGCGTCAGTCCCGCTCGGGTCCGATCCGGTAGATCCCTTCGGGCAGGTCCAGCGCCGCCCCCAGCTCGTGCACCTGGCCCAGCGACAGCGTGATCTTCTGCACCTCGCCCGTGCGCGCATCCAGCTGCTCGACCGTCACGCAATCCTCGAAGGCGGTGATCGTCACGTCCTCCTGCAAGGGCGCGCGCCCCTCGTCGACAAGTGTGATCACGGTGGCGTCGAAATCGTGCTCGATGCTGAACATGGGAACAGGCTAGCCGCCCGGACGCGCCTTGTGAAGCGCCCGGTTCCGGCGGCGCCGATGCAGGGCATAGAGAAGCGGCGCGGCAATGCGGTCATAGGCGGCGCCGATGACGGTCCGCAGCCCGGGCAGGCCCAGGAGGCGCGCCAGCCAGCGCATCCGCGGCATGCTCGACCACAGCGCCAGGAAGGCCGGGAACCCGGCAATCAGGCGGCCCTCCTGCACCACATGCAGCCGCCGCGCCGCGTCCTCGGCGCTCAGGCCCAGCCGGGCAAGATCGGCCGCGTTCAGGTCGGTATACCGGATCGGCAGGCCACCGGCCTCGCTCAACCGGCGGTAGCCCGCGATCTCGCGCGCGCAGATCGGACAGGCACCGTTATAGATCACTTCCGTCTGGTCCATCGCGGGCCAGCTAGGTGCGCGGCGCGGCTCTGCAAGAGGTTCGCGCCAATTTGACACGCATCAAGGCAGCAGGCCCAACTCTCCGGTCTACTGCCCCTGCAACAGCCAACGGGAGACTGCCATGTCCGGCCAGGCCAAGTATGACGAACATGCCGAACTGGTGGAGAAAATGGCCGAGGCGCTGGGTCTCGACCTCACCGAGGAGATGATGGCCGGCAACTGGACGCCCGAGGACATGCGCGCGACCGTCTCGCGCTGCCTCGGCTGCACCGACCCGGCCCATTGCAAGGGCTGGCTGGACGATCACGAGGCGGGCGCCGAGGAAACGCCCGGCTATTGCCGCAACAAGGATCTGCTGGAGGCGATGCGGGCACGACTTGTGACCGCCTGAGGCGCGATGGAAGACCGGGGCAGGCTGTCAAAGCATTTCTGGCTGACGCAGGGCATGGCGCGCACCATCGGCGTCAATGTCAACGGCGCGCTTCAGGCCGGTCGGCTGGCCCGGGGCGAATTCGCCGAACTGGTCGCCACCTGCTGCCATTGCGACCGGACCGAACGCTGCATGCCCTGGCTCGCCCGCCAGGGCGCGGGGGCCGAGGCAGTCCCGGACTGGTGCCCGCTCAAGCCGCGGCTCGAGGCGCTGAAACCCCGCGCCTGACCCGGGAACGTGGAAAGGCCCCGCCGACGGACGGGGCCTTGCCTTGCCGACCGGGCCGTCAGCCAAGCGGCGTGCCCAGGATCACCCGGATCAGCTCCATCTGCGCGTGCCGGTCATTGTCCGACAGCGCCGCGATCGTGCTGTCGTAATCGGCGCCCGCATAGCCCGCATCGCGCAGCCGTTCGGCCAGCGCCTCGGGGCTTTCGTCCAGCACCACCGCCAGCGTGTCTAGCGGCGCGGCCGTGACCCGGGCCAGCAGCGCGAAATCCGGCCGCCCGCCCTGGCCCTGACCGCCCCCCAGCGGCAGGAAGCTCAGCGCCAGCAGCGCCGCGAACAGCACCGCCGCGGCCTGCCCCAGCGGGCGCTTCAGATGCGCGACGAAGGGGCGCCAGTTCACCGCCACATGCAGCGCGACAATGGCCACGAAGGCCAGCCCCACCCATTCATGGGCCAGCTTGTTCAGCCCGGTATTGGCGTGAAAGAACAACAGGATGCCCGTCACCCCAAGGAGCAGCGAGGCCCCGATGGTCAGCGGCGTGGCGAATTTGCGAAGGGCAGGAAGGGCAGACATCTCGGAAACCTCGATCCGTGTGGGAATATCGGGGCGTGATACGCCGCCACCCACCCGGTTCCGTCGGCCTGCGACAAGCTGTCAACCCCGCCGCGTCTCCCAGGCCAGCCAATCCTCGGCCTCCTGCGTGGCCGCGACCGTCTCCCAGGTGATGACCGGCAGTTCATAGGGGTGCTCGATCTCGATCAGCGTCACCAGATCGGCCCGCGCCGCCTCGGTGGTCTTGAAGGTGACCTGCACCTCCTCCTCCTCGGAAATCGCGTCCTGCCAGTGAAACAGGCTCAGGATCCCCGGCGTGATATTCGCACAGGCCGCCAGCCGCTCGGCCAGCGCCGCCTGCGCGATGGCGCGCGCGGTGTCGAGATCGGGGCAGGTGGTGGTGACGTGGATCATGGGGACCTCTGCAAAGACAGGCAGGCGTCATCCTAAAGCCTCGGGCGGCGCTGTTAAGGGCAAGGTTCGAAATTCGCCGGTTCAGCGCAGACGGCGGCCCCACAGATCATACTCCCCCGCCTCGTCCACCTCGACGGTGACGAAATCGCCCGGCGCCAGCCCCCCGGTGTCCTCGTCGATGAACAGGCAGCCGTCGATCTCGGGCGCATCCGCCATCGTCCTGCAGGTGGCCACCCCGTCCTCGTCCACCTCGTCCACGATCACCTCCAGCCGCTGGCCGACCTTCGCCGCCAGCTTTGCCTCGGAAATCGCCTGCGCCTTTTCCATGAAGCGGTGCCAGCGCTCGTCCTTGACCTCGTCGGGGACGTGATCGGGCAGGGCGTTCGACCGGGCGCCGGCGACATTCTCGTAGCGAAAGCAGCCCACGCGATCCAGTTGCGCCTCGTCCAGCCAGTCCAGCAGCGTCTGGAACTCGGCCTCGGTCTCGCCCGGAAAGCCCACGATGAAGGTGGAGCGCAGCGCCAGGTCGGGACAGTCGCGCCGCCAGGCCGCGATCTCGTCCAGCGTCCTGGCCGCCGCCGCCGGGCGGGCCATGCGTTTCAGCGTGTCGGGATGGGCATGCTGGAACGGGATGTCCAGATAGGGCAGCACCAGCCCGTCCGACATCAGCGGGATCAGCTCGCGCACATGCGGGTAGGGATAGACGTAATGCAGCCGCACCCAGGCCCCCAGAGCCCCCAGATCGCGCGCCAGATCGGTGATATGCGCGCGGTGGCCGTTCTCGGCGGCATGTTTCAGGTCCAGCCCGTAGGCGGATGTATCCTGGCTGATGACCAGCAATTCCCGCACGCCCGCCTCGACCAGCCGTTCCGCCTCGCGGATCACGGCAGGCGCCGGGCGCGAGACCAGCCGCCCGCGCATGTCGGGGATGATGCAGAAGCGGCAGGCGTGATTGCAGCCCTCGGAAATCTTGAGATAGCTGTAATGGCGCGGCGTCAGCGTCACGCCGGACGCGGGCAGCAGGTCCACGAACGGATCGGGATCGGGCGGCACCGCGGCATGCACCGCATCCAGCACCTGTTCGTATTGATGCGGGCCCGTGACCGCCAGCACGGTGGGATGCGCGCCGGTGACATAGCCCGGCTCGGCGCCCAGGCAGCCCGTGACGATCACCCGCCCGTTTTCCTTCAGCGCCTCGCCGATCGCCTCCAGGCTTTCGGCCTTGGCGGAATCGAGGAAGCCGCAGGTATTCACGATCACGGCATCGGCGCCCGCGTAATCGGGGCTGATCGCATAGCCCTCGGCACGCAGTCGCGTCAGGATCCGTTCACTGTCCACCAGCGCCTTGGGACAGCCGAGCGAGACCATGCCGATGGTCGGCTGGCCGGGGCGGGGGGCATCCTCGATCCGGGCGCGGGGCGCGCGGTCGGGACGCAGATCGGGCGGGTTCGTTACCATGGGGCGCATATAGCGATGCGCGCGGTCGCGGGAAAGTGGAGAACCCGCGCTTGCCGATGCGCCTGCCCTGCGCCTAGTCTTGGGCAGCACAACCCGGAGGTGCGCCATGCGCTGGATCATCCGTCTGGTTCTTGCCCTCGTCGTTCTGGCCGGGCTGATGTTGGGCGGGCTGTTCCTGCTGCCCGCCGACAAGGTCGCCGCGCTGGTGCAGGACCAGGTCCGCGGCGCGACCGGGCGCGAACTGACCATGTCGGGGCGGCTGACCCCGTCGCTCTGGCCCGAGATCGGGGTGGCGACCGGGCCGGTCACGCTGTCCAATGCCGAATGGTCCGATGCAGGCCCGATGCTGGCGGCCGAGGGGCTGTCGGTCGGGCTGGACGTCAAGGCGCTGATCGGGGGCGAGATCGTGATCCGCGAGATCGTGGCGCAATCGCCCCGGATCGTGCTGGAACGCGCCCCGGACGGGCGCGCGAACTGGGACTTCCCGCCGCGCGCCGCGGCGCCCGCCACCGCCGGGCCGGGCGGCGCGGGCAAGGCCGCGCGCGGCTTCACGCTGGATGCCGGGCGGATCACCGATGGCACTTTCATCTATCACGACCGCGCCGCGGGCACCCGCACGGAACTGGCCGGTGTCGATGCCACGCTGGCCCTGCCGCAGCAGGACGGCCCCGCCCGGATCGACCTCGCGGCGGTCCTGAACGGCCAGACCCTGGCCGCGACCGCCCGGATCGCGCGCGTCGAGGAGTTCATCGGTGGCGCGGTCTCCGGCCTCGTGCTCGACGCGACGCTGGGCAATGCCCGGGCCGGTTTCGACGGACGCGCGGGGCTCGCGCCGCTCTCGGCCGAGGGCGCACTCGATGCCGACCTGGCGGATCTGCGGGCGATCTTCGCCGCGCTTGGCAAGCCCGCACCCGCCGGGATCGGACGGCAACTGGGCCTCAAGGGCCGGATGACCTACTCCCCCGATGGCACGATCCGCCTGCGCGAGGGGGTGCTGCGCCAGGATGGCAACGTGCTGTCCGGGTCGGCCGATCTGGCGCTGTCGGGCAAGCCGCGGCTGACGGGGCAATTCACCGCCGGGGCGCTGGATCTCTCGGCACTGACCGGCGGATCGGGCGGCGGATCGGGGTCGGGCACGGGCGGCAAGGGCGAAGGCGGCTGGTCCACCGCGCCGATCGACCTTTCCGGGCTCGGCGCGCTCGATGCCGAGGTGACGCTGGCCGCGCAATCGGTCAACCTGGGCGCGACCCGGTTGGGCCCCACCCGCATCGCCGCCACGCTGACCGACCGCCGCCTCGTGCTCGACCTGCGCGAGGTGCAGGCCCATGGCGGGCGGATCACCGGCAATCTCGTGCTGAACGGGCGCGGCGGCAATTCGGTCGGCGGCGATCTGACGGTGGCGGGCATCGCGATGCAGCCCCTGCTGCGCGACCTGGCCGATTACGACCGGCTGATCGGGCAGGGCGATCTGCAGCTGAAATTCCTCGGCTCCGGCGGGTCGATGGCGGCGATCATGCAGGGCCTGTCGGGCTCTGGCACGATGCGCCTGGGCAAGGGCGAGCTGCGCGGCCTCGATATCGCGGGGATGATCCGCACGCTTGACCTGGGCTATGTCGGCCCGGGCGCCAAGACCATCTTCGACGGCATCACCGCCAGTTTCACCATCGACAAGGGCGTGTTGCGCAATGACGACCTCGCCCTCGCCGCGCCGCTTGTGACCGCGACCGGCGCGGGCAAGGTCGGCATCGGGGCGCGGACGCTCGACTATCGGCTGCTGTCCCGGGCGCTCGCGGGCAGCGAGGGCGACAAGGGCCTGCGCGTGCCGCTGCTGATCACCGGCACCTGGGCCAATCCGCGCTTCCGGCTCGATCTTGAATCCATCGCGCGCGAACGGCTGGAGCTTGACGACCAGAAGAAGGCCGCCGAGGAAAAGGCCCGCGCGGCGGCGAAAAAGGCCGAAGCCGACGCCAAGGAAAGGGCCGCTCGGGAACTGGGCCTGCGCGCCGACGAGGGCGAGCGCCTCGAGGACGCCGCAAGGCGCAAGCTCGAGGACGAGGCGAAGAAGGGGCTGAGAAAGCTTCTGGGCGGCAATTAGCGGCCCAAGCCGCGCCCCGCGACCGCAGGCGCGGTCAGGGGCGCGCCTGCACGATCACCGCTTGCGGTCGCGGCGCGCGCTCATCGGCTGGAAGGCGACCGAGACATGGGCCTCGCAATAGGGCTTGCCCTGCTGCACCGGCAATCCGCAGAACCAGAAATCCTGCGTCGCCGGATCGCCGATCGGCCATTTGCAGGTGCGTTCGGTCAGTTCCATCAGGGTCAGCTTCTTGGCCGACCGCTCGATTTCGCGCACCGAGGCCAGCGTCTCGGGGCTGATCTCGTTGGCCGAGGGCTGCGGCGGCAGCGGCTGGCCGGCCGTGACCAGCACGGGCTTGCGCGGGGCGGGCACGGGGGCAGGCGCCACCGGCTGCGGCGCGGCGGCCGCGGGGCGCGGCTCGGCGGGCTTGCGTTCGGGCGCGGGCGTCTCGGCCCGGGCCTCGGGTGCCTCGGCGCGGGCCGGTTTCTCCTTGGCCGGGGCGGGTTTCACCGGCGCTGCGGGCGCGCTGCCGCCCGCCCGGTTCGACAGGCCCAGCCGATGCACCTTGCCGATCACCGCGTTGCGGGTGACGCCGCCCAGTTCCTTGGCGATCTGGCTTGCGGACTGGCCCTCGCCCCACATGCGTTTCAGCGTCTCGACGCGGTCTTCGGTCCAGGACATGGCATTTCCTTGGGCAGTTCCGGTGCCGGACGGGGGGCGGCAGGCGCCCCGGCTGCCCGCCGGATGGGAGAATTCGATCAAGGCCCTATTCTAATCCGGGGCGCTTCGGGGATACAAGCGCAAGCCTGAGACAGGAGACGGACGAAATGGACGCGACCGGCATGGACAAGGCAAACGCGGCGGCAGGGATGGGCACCAGACGCTTCGGCCGGGTGAACTGGCTCGGGCTCTGGACGCTCAGCCTGCGCGAGATCATGCGCTTTGTCCTGGTCTGGACCCAGACGCTGGCCGCGCCGCTGGCCACCGCGGCGCTGTTTCTGGGCGTCTTCGCGCTGGCCATAGGCCCCGACCGCGAAACGGTGATGGGCGTGCCCTTCATTCATTTCCTCGCCCCCGGCATCCTGATGATGACGGTGATCCAGAACGCCTTTGCCAACACCTCCTCCTCGATCCTGATCTCCAAGGTGCAGGGCAATATCGTCGACACGCTGATGCCGCCCCTGTCGCCGCTGGAACTGCTGCTGGGCTATACCGCGGGCGGCGTGGTGCGCGGCCTGCTGGTGGCGCTGCTGGTGGCGGTGCCGATGCTTCTGGTGCTGGGTATCGGGCTGGCGCATCCGCTCTGGGCGCTGGTCTTCGTTCTGCTCGGCTCGGCGCTGCTGTCCGGCCTCGGCATCGTGGCGGCGATCTTCGCCAACAAGTTCGACCAGATGGCGGCGATCACCAATTTCATCGTGACGCCGCTCAGTTTCCTGTCGGGCACCTTCTATTCCATCGAGCGGCTGCCGCAGACGATGCAGACCGTGACCCATTTCAACCCGGTCTTCTACCTGATCGACGGCGTGCGCTACGGCATCATCGGGCAATCCGACAGTTCGCCCTGGCTGGGGCTGGCGGTCTGTTCCGCCGTCACCGCCGCGGTGATGGCGCTCTGCTGGTACTGGTTCCGCACCGGCTACCGGATGAAGGCGTAATCCTTCAGGCCCGGTGCGCCCCCTCGGCCAGCCCCGCGACATAGGACAGGATCTCGGGCACCGGGCGGCCCTCCTCGACCAGCTTGACGATGGCCGAGCCGACCACCGCCCCATCGGCCACGGCGGCGATGGCCTCGGCCGTCTCGGGCGTGCGGATGCCGAAGCCCACGATCACCGGCAGATCGGTCTGTGCCTTGATCCGCGCCACCTCGGGGGCGACATCCGCCGCCTCGGCCGCCGCCGCCCCGGTGATCCCCGTGATCGAGACGTAATAGACGAACCCGCTGGTGTTTTGCAGCACCTTGGGCAGGCGCTTGTCATCGGTCGTCGGCGTGGCCAGCCGGATGAAGTTCAGCCCCGCCGCCTGCGCGGGGATGCACAACTCCTCATCCTCCTCGGGTGGCAGGTCCACCACGATCAGCCCGTCGATCCCAGCCTCCTTCGCATCGGCCAGGAACCGGTCCACGCCCCGGTTATAGATCGGGTTGTAATAGCCCATCATCACGATCGGCGTGGTGTCGTCGCCCGCGCGGAACGCCCGCGCCATGTCCAGCGTCTTCTGCAGGGTCTGCCCGCCCTCCAGCGCCCGCTGACCGGCCAGCTGGATCGTCGGCCCGTCCGCCATCGGATCGGTGAAGGGCATGCCCAGCTCGATGATGTCCACCCCCGCGCCCGGCAGCCCCTGCACCAGCTCCAGCGAGGTCGCGTAATCCGGATCGCCCGCCATCACATAGGCGACAAAGGCCTTGCGGTTCTCGGCGCGCAATGCGGCGAACTTGGCGTCGATGCGGGTCATGTCGGTCCTCCCCCGGTCCTGTCGCATGCGGTTTGCGGCAGCGGGCGGGGAAAATCAATGGGCGCTTTGGCCGCCGCGTCGCTTGACGCCGCCCACCGCCACCCCCTACATGCGCGCGGACCTCGGCGGGAGAGACGGCAGATGGGCTTCAAGACCGGAATCGTGGGGCTGCCCAATGTGGGCAAGTCGACGCTGTTCAACGCGCTGACCCGCACCGCGGCGGCGCAGGCGGCGAATTTCCCCTTCTGCACGATCGAGCCCAATGTGGGCGAGGTCGCGGTGCCCGACCCGCGGCTCGACAGGCTGGCCGCCATTGCCGGATCGAAACAGATCATCCCCGCGCGCATGACCTTTGTCGATATCGCCGGGCTCGTGAAGGGCGCCTCCAGGGGCGAGGGCCTGGGCAACCAGTTCCTGGCCAATATCCGCGAATGCGACGCCATCGCCCATGTCCTGCGCTGCTTCGAGGATGACGACGTCACCCATGTCGAGGGCCGGGTCGATCCCGTCGCCGATGCCGAGGTGATCGAGACCGAGCTGATGATCGCCGACATGGAATCGATCGAGCGGCGGCTTCAGAACCTCGTGCGCAAGGTCAAGGGCGGCGACAAGGAGGCCATCGCGCAGGAGCGCCTGCTGAAAACCGCACTCGCCGCGCTGGAACAGGGCCACCCCGCCCGCACTGTCCAGGTCGCCGACGAGGATGCCCGCCTCTGGGACATGCTCCAGCTTCTGACCGCCAAGCCCGTCCTTTACGTCTGCAACGTCTCCGAGGCCGAGGCCGCGGAGGGCAACGCCCATTCCGCCGCCGTCGCCCGCATGGCCGAGGCGCAGGGCGCGGCCTCCGTGGTCATCTCGGCGCGCATCGAGGAAGAGATCAGCCAGCTTGACGCCGAGGAGGCGCGCGAATTCCTGGCCGAACTGGGGCTGGACGAGGCCGGGCTCGACCGGCTCATCAAGGCGGGCTACAAGCTTCTGGGATTGCAGACCTATTTCACCGTCGGCCCCAAGGAAGCCCGCGCCTGGACCATCGCGCAGGGCACATCCGCCCCCAGGGCCGCCGGGGTGATCCATGGCGATTTCGAGCGAGGCTTCATCCGGGCCGAGACCATCGCCTATGACGATTACGTCACGCTGGGCGGCGAACAGGCGGCCAAGGATGCCGGGAAGATGCGCGCCGAGGGCAAGGCCTATGTCGTGCAGGACGGCGACGTGCTGCATTTCCTGTTCAACGCCTGAACGCCGACCCACCGCAGCAACGGCTGCCGGGCTGCACAATCCCGCCCCGACCGCGACCGGAAAACTCCCCGAATTATTCGAAATCTAAACCTCTTCTTAGAGGTATTCCACAAGAGTCCGGGGAAGCGGCGGACAGGTTAGGGAATTCGGGAATGTTCTTCAGGGCGAAAAAGACGGCTTCTGTTGCCGACGAGGCACATGTCGCCGCCGCCTTCATGTCGGTCATCGACCGGACCCAGGCGACGATCCAGTTCGAACCGGACGGGACGATCCAGACCGCGAACGAGAATTTCCTCAAGACGTTGGGCTATTCCCTGTCCGAGGTCGCGGGCAGGCACCATTCGATGTTCGTCGACCGGACCCATGCGCAGACCGAGGACTACCGCCGTTTCTGGCAGGAACTGGCCAGCGGCAAATCCTTCACCGACCAGTTCCCGCGGGTCCGCAAGGATGGCAGCGTGATCTGGATCCAGGCCACCTACGCGCCCTATCTCGACGCCGAGGGCAAGGTGCGCAAGGTCATCAAGATCGCGACCGACATCACCGAGCGGCAAAGGGGGATCGAGGGCATCGCCGAGGGTCTGCGCGAACTCAGCAACGGCGACCTGATGCACCGCGTCCCGTCCTGCAATGCCCCCGATATCGACGCCCTGGGCAACGCGTTCAACGCCGCCGTCGACCAGCTTTCCACCTCGATCTCGGCCGTCAAGGAGGTCTCTTCCGCGGTCGAACGCACGGCGGATGAGGTCGGCCAATCCTCGGCCGACCTGTCGCAGCGGACCGAATCGCAGGCCGCCACGCTCGAACAGACCGCCGCCGCGATCGAGGAACTCACCTCGACCGTCCGGGCCGCGGCCGATGGCGCGCGCGAGGTCGAGGCATCCGCCAATGACGCCAAGAGCACCGCGGAAAACGGCGGCAAGGTGGTCGGCGAGGCCATCGACGCCATGTCGCGGATCGAGAAATCCTCGACCAAGATCAGCCAGATCATCAGTAAGCGTCGTTGGACGGCCACCCGGTTTTCAGGTTGACGGCTGGTAATTCCACGGGAGCAACTCGTCCAGTCGGCCTTGCGGATGGCCGGCGGCGATGGCTTCGAGGGTGGATTTCAGATAGGCGAAGGGCTCCACGCCGTTGATCTTGCAGGTCTCGATCAGCGAGGCGATGCGGCCCCAGGTTCTGCCGCCCTCGTCATGACCGGCGAAGAGTGCATTCTTGCGATTCAGGGCAATCGGACGAA
>NZ_JAMYDV010000018.1 GCF_024128855.1 Rhodovulum tesquicola | reverse complement strand
TCGTCGCCTGCTTGTGAAGAGAAATCAGCATCCTCGCCCCGCGTCCCGAACCTCACCCAGCAACGATCTTGCCATGAAGAGCGCAGAGCGGCGAGGGTCTATGTGATCGTCCGGGATGGGACAGCTACATTCAAGAGCGCAATCAAGGAAAAGCATGGCAAGCTCAGAGTGGGTGAAACCCACCACCCCCGCCCCCCCCTCACACCGGCTCCCCGCTCGGCCCCTTGTCCTCCAGCCCCTCGATCACCTTGGCCAGCCGCAGCTGCGCATAGGTCTTCAGCACGTCGTTGATCAGCCCCTGGTAGCCCCGCCCGTTGGCGCGGTAGAACTTCGCCACCGGTTCCTCCAGCAGCAGGGTGACCTTCACCTTCTTCGGCGTCGCCGGGTAGATCTCGGGCAACAGGTGCCAGGCCTCGGGGACGTGCAGCGCCTGCATCTCGCGGCCATAGACGAACATGTGCAGCCGCATCACCGCCTCTTGTGCGGCGGCCAGGTCGCGCAGTTCGCGCTTGCCCAGCCGCCGCTCGGGGCGCGGCCGGATCGGGTGGGGGTCCATCATGTGGTCGGGGTCGAACATGTGATCGGTCATGGCGCCAGACTGCCCCAGCAGGGTTAACGCGCCCTGTGCGGGCCGTGCGCCGGGTCCGATGAAAGTCCGATGGAATTCCGATGGAAATCCGATCTGACCGGCGGCTTGACCGGGGGGCGGCGAAATCATGTTGCAAAACGGCGGCCGATGAGGCACTATCTCGTTGCGAGTTCACGACTTTCGACCACTGTCTACCTTCACTGGCTGCAGTTCCTCGATCGACACATGACTGCGCCGGCCCGCTGCAATGGTGCGAGCGGAAGACCACGAAGGAGACGACGGATGGCCACTGGCACCGTGAAATGGTTCAACGAAACAAAGGGTTACGGCTTCATCGCTCCCGATGGCGGCAAGAAGGACGTGTTCGTCCACATCACCGCCCTGGAACGCGCCGGCCTCCGCACCCTGGCCGACAACCAGAAAGTGACGTTCGACATCGAATCCGGCCGCGACGGCCGCGAAAGCGCGACGAACATCTCGCTGGCCTGATCGCCAAGGCATTGAATTGACGGCAAAAGGGCGCCCCTCTCGGGCGCCCTTTTCGCATGCCGCGTTGACCGGAAACGGGACTCGGTGTAGGCCCAAGCGGCGTGACAGGGAGCGGCCGGGGGGCTGCGCGAAAACGGTCCAGCCCGCGCCGGACCGTGCGTCGGACAAGGGGGGATATCCATGAAACTCAATCACTTGGCCGCAGCGCTGACCGCGAGCGCCGCCACGCTCTGGGCGGCCGGGGCAGCCCTTGCGCAGGACCACAGGTTCAAGCTGCACCATTTCCTCGGCGCCAATTCGCCCACCCAGACCGAGACGCTGGAGCCCTGGGCCCGCGCGGTCGAGGAGAAATCCGGCGGCAAGGTGAAGATCGAGATCTACCCCGCCATGACGCTGGGCGGGCGCCCGCCCGAGCTGATCAACCAGGTGCGCGACGGGGTCGTGGATCTGGTCTGGACCGCGAACGGCTATACGCCGGGGCTGTTCCCGCGGACCGAAGTCATTGAATTGCCGTTCGTTTATCTCAACGATCCCGGGGCTGCGAACCTTGCCCTGCACGAGATGTTCGAAACCGATCTGAAACCCGATTTCCCCGGGGTCGAGGTGATGTTCCTGCATGTCCATGCCGGCCATGCGATCGTGATGCGCGATGCCGCGATCCGCAGCCCGGCCGATTTCGCGGGCCGCAAGATGCGCATCCCCACCCGCACCGGCGCCTGGGTGCTGGAGGCGCTGGGCGCGGTGCCGGTGGCGATGCCGGTGCCCGACCTGCCGCAGGCGATGTCGAAGGGCGTCGTCGAGGGCGCGCTGATCCCGTTCGAGATCGTGCCCGCGCTGAAATTGCAGGAACAGGCCGGGCAATATGTCGAACTGGCCGACCGCACCCGGCTGGGCACGCTGTCCTTCCAGATGTCGATGAACAAGGCGCGCTGGGACAGCCTGCCGCCCGAGATCCAGCAGGCGTTCCGCGATGCCTCGGGGCCGGACTGGCTGGCCGAACTGGGGCGCATCTGGCGCGGCACCGAGGATGGCGGCATCGCCATGGCCGAGGCCGCGGGCAAGACCCATGTCACCCTGACCGACGAGGAAACCGCCGCCTTCCGCACGGTGCTGGAGCCGGTGGTGGAGCGCTGGATCGCGGATGTCTCGGCCAGGGGCATCGACGGGGCGGCGCTGGTCGACCGGGCGCGGGACCTGATCGCGAAGCACGGGACCGAGTGATGAGCGACGCCGCGCTGGCCGGGCGGCGGGGCTTCGCCGCGCTGGTCGCGGCGCTGGTCACCGGTTGGGCGCTGATCGGCGGGCTGGTGCTGGTCGCGGTGATCGCGATGAACGTGGTCTCGGTGATCGGCGGCCTGGTCTGGAAGCCCTTTGCCGGCGATTTCGAGATGACGCAGGTTGGCGTCGCGGTTGCGGTCTTCGCCTTCCTGCCCTGGTGCCAGTTGACCCGCGCCAATGTCAGCGCCGACATCTTCACCATGCGCGCTTCGCCGCGCTGGGTGGCGCGGCTGGGGCTGGTGGCCTCTGCCGTGGCGCTTGTCTTTGCCGCGCTGCTGCTGTGGCGGATGTCGCAGGGCATGGCCGACCAGCGCGCCTATGGCAGCACCACCACGATCCTGCAATTCCCGGTCTGGATCGCCTTCGTGCCGGTCCTCGTCTCGCTGGCGCTTCTGGCGCTGGCAAGCCTTGTGACGCTATTCGAGGATGCACGCGCCGCGCGCCGGGGCGCCGATGGCTGAGGCGCTGTCGCTGGGGCTGACGGGGCTTGCGGCGCTGGTCGTGCTGATCGCGCTGCGCATGCCCATCGCCTATGCGATGATCCTGGTGGGCGGCGTCGGGATCGTGGCGCTGAACGGGCCTGCGCTGATGCTGAACCAGCTCAAGACGCTGGCCTGGGGGCAGTTCTCGATCTACGACCTGTCGGTGGTGCCGATGTTCGTGCTGATGGGCGCGCTGGCGGCCCGCGCGGGGCTGTCGGCGGCGCTGTTCCGGGCGGGCAATGCCTGGCTTGGCTGGATGCGCGGCGGCACGGCGATGGCGGCGATCGCGGCCTGCGCGGGGTTCGGGGCGGTCTGCGGCTCGTCGCTGGCGACCGCCTCCACCATGGGCAAGGTCGCGCTGCCCGAGTTGAAACGCTCGGGCTATTCGGGCGCGCTGGCGACCGGCACGCTGGCGGCGGGGGGCGTTCTGGGCATCCTGATCCCGCCTTCGGTGGTGCTGATCGTCTATGCGATCCTCGTCGAGGCGAATATCGTCACGATGTTCCTGGCCGCGATGCTGCCCGCCGCGCTGGCCGTGGTGCTGTTCCTGCTGACCATCGCCGCCTATGTCGCGATCCGCCCCGGCGCGGGGCCTGCGGCGGGGGCGGCGGATCGGGCCGAGTTCCGCGCGGCCACGCTGGGCGTCCTGCCGGTGCTGGGGATCTTTGCGCTGGTGCTGGGGGGGATCTATGCGGGGTTCTACAACCCCACGCCGGGGGCCGCGGTGGGAGTGACGCTGGTCTGGCTTTACGGCGCGCTGCGCGGACGGCTGCGGCTGGGCGAGATGCGCGCCGCCCTGCTTGAGACCGCCTCGATCACCGGGATGATCTACCTGATCCTGCTGGGCGCGGAACTGATGAAGATCTTCCTGTCCCGCGCGGGCCTGCCGCAGGCCGCGGCCGAGTGGATCCTGGCAACGGGCATGGCACCGATGGCCGTTCTGGTTCTGGTGCTGCTGGCGCTGATCCTGCTGGGCTGCCTTATGGACAGCCTGTCCATGATCCTTCTGGTGGTGCCGTTCTTCTGGCCGGTGCTGGTCGCGATCAATGGCGGGCCGTGGCAGGGGGCCGAGGGCGCGGGCTTCGGGATGAGCACCGAGGATCTGAAGATCTGGTTCGGCATCCTTGCGCTGGTCGTGGTGGAACTGGGGCTGATCACGCCGCCGGTGGGGATGAATGTCTTCGTGATCTCGGCCATGGCGCGGGACACGCCGATGATCGACACCTTCAAGGGGGTCGCGCCGTTCTTCGGGGCGGAACTGATCCGGGTCGGGCTGTTGCTGGCCTTTCCGGCATTGGTGCTGTGGCTGCCGCGGATGGTCGGCGGATAGAAGGTTGCGGGGCGCAGCGGAGCGGGCTAACGGACGGCCCTGACAAGCGGAGGGGGCCATGGGTCATGTCGTTCTGGTGACGGGGGGCGCACGGTCGGGCAAGAGCACCCGGGCCGAGGCGCGGGTCTCTGCCCTGCCGGGCGAGCGGGTCTATATCGCCACCGCCCGGCCCGACGATGCCGAGATGCGCGAGCGCATCGCCCGCCATGCCGCCCGGCGCGGCGCGGGCTGGGTCACGGTCGAGGAACCGCTGGACCTGGTCGGTGCGCTTGACCGGACCGACGGGCGCGGGCCGCGGCTGGTCGATTGCCTGACGCTGTGGCTGTCGAACCTGATATTCGCGGGCCGCGACTGGGAGCCCGAGGCCGCGGCGCTGGTCGCGGCGCTGGCGCGCCAGCAAGGCCCGGTGGTGCTGGTCTCGAACGAGGTGGGCATGGGGATCGTGCCCGAGAACGCGCTGGCGCGCGCCTTCCGCGATGCGCAGGGTTGGCTGAACCAGCGCGTTGCGGGCGCGGCGGACGAGGTGGAATTCGTGGTCTCGGGCCTGCCGCTGAAGGTCAAGTAGGCCGCCCTGCGTCTATATGACTGCGGCTCATAATCATCGTGACGAAGATGAGGTGGACTGCGGGCGGGCGACAGTCTAGATGCCGCACATGACGCAGCACGCCCGACCCCCCGCCCGCCCTGCCCTGTCGCCCGTCTTCGACGCGATCCGCGATGCCGCGCGTGAACGGATCCTGATCCTCGACGGGGCGATGGGCACCCAGATCCAGAAGCTTGGCCTGAGCGAGGGCGATTTCACCGGCTGCGGCGGGGGCTGCGCCTGCCATGTGCATTCCGACAAGCCGCAGAAGGGCAATAACGACCTGCTGAACCTGACCCGGCCAGACGTGATCGAGGACATCCATTACCGCTATGCGATGGCCGGGGCGGATATCGTCGAGACCAACACCTTTTCCTCGACCGCCATCGCGCAGGCCGATTACGGGCTGGAGGATCGGGTCCTTGCCCTGAACGAGGCGGGCGCGCGGCTGGCGCGTGCCGCGATGGACCGGGCCGAGGCCGAGGATGGGCGGCGCCGCTTCGTGGCGGGCGCGCTGGGTCCGACGAACCGCACGGCATCCATCAGCCCGGATGTGAACGACCCGGGCTATCGCGCGGTCAGCTTCGACGATCTGCGGCTGGCCTATGGCGAGCAGTTGCGCGGGCTGATCGCGGGCGGCGTCGATCTGATCCTGATCGAGACGATCTTCGACACGCTCAACGCCAAGGCCGCGATCTTCGCCTGCGAGGAGGTCTTTGCCGAAACCGGCCTGCGGCTGCCCGTGATGATCTCGGGCACGATCACGGATCTGTCGGGGCGCACGCTGTCGGGCCAGACGCCCACCGCCTTCTGGCATTCGGTGCGCCATGCCCGGCCGCTGACCGTGGGGCTGAACTGCGCGCTGGGGGCGGATGCGATGCGCCCGCATCTGGCGGAACTGGCGGGCGCGGCCGACACGCTGGTCTGCGCCTATCCGAACGCCGGGCTGCCGAACGAGATGGGCGAATACGACCAGACGCCCGACGAGATGGCCGCGCTGATCGAAGGCTTCGCGAAGGACGGGCTGCTGAACGTCGTTGGCGGCTGCTGCGGGTCGACCTATGACCACATCGCGGCGATCGCGCGTGCGGTCGAGGGCCACGCGCCCCGCACGGTGCCGCAGGTCGCCCCCCGGATGCGGCTGTCGGGGCTGGAGCCCTTCACGCTGACGCCCGACATCCCCTTCGTGAACGTGGGCGAGCGGACCAATGTCACCGGCTCGGCCCGGTTCCGCAAGCTGGTCAAGGAAAAGGACTATGCCGCCGCGCTGGATGTCGCGCGCGATCAGGTCGAGAACGGCGCCCAGATCATCGACGTGAACATGGACGAGGGGCTGATCGACTCCGAGGCCGCGATGGTCGATTTCCTGAACCTCGTCGCCGCCGAACCCGATATCGCGCGGGTGCCGGTGATGATCGACAGTTCCAAATGGGAGGTGATCGAGGCCGGCCTGAAATGCGTTCAGGGCAAGCCCGTGGTCAACTCGATCTCGCTGAAGGAGGGGGAAGCGGCATTCCTGGAACAGGCGCGACTGTGCCGGGCCTATGGCGCGGCGGTCGTCGTGATGGCCTTCGACGAGGCGGGACAGGCCGATACCGAGGATCGCAAGGTCGAGATCTGCGCCCGCGCCTATCGGCTTCTGACCGAGGTGGCCGAGATGGCGCCCGAGGACATCATCTTCGACCCCAACATCTTCGCGGTGGCCACCGGCATCGAGGAGCATGACAATTACGGCGGCGATTTCATCGAGGCCGCGCGCCGCATCCGCGCCGATTGCCCGCATGTGCATGTCTCGGGCGGCGTGTCGAACCTGTCCTTCAGCTTCCGCGGCAACGAGCCCGTGCGCGAGGCGATGCATGCGGTCTTCCTGTTCCATGCCATCAAGGCAGGGATGGATATGGGCATCGTCAATGCCAGGCAGCTGGCGGTCTATGAATCTATCGACCCCGAATTGCGCGAAGCCTGCGAGGATGTGGTTCTGAACCGCCGCAAGGACGGGACCGAGCGGCTGCTGGAGATCGCGGAACGCTACCGCGGCCAGGGCGGCGGCGCGGCGCGCGAAAAGGATCTGCGCTGGCGCGAACTGCCCGTGGACAAGCGGCTGGAACATGCGCTGGTCAACGGCATCACCGAGTTCATCGAGGCCGATACCGAGGAGGCGCGGCTGGCCGCCACCCGCCCGCTGGACGTGATCGAAGGCCCGCTGATGGCGGGGATGAACGTGGTGGGCGACCTGTTCGGCGCGGGCAAGATGTTCCTGCCGCAGGTGGTGAAATCGGCCCGCGTGATGAAACAGGCGGTCGCCGTGCTGTTGCCCCACATGGAGGCCGAAAAGGCGGGCTCCGGTCGGCAGGCGGCGGGCAAGGTGCTGATGGCGACCGTGAAGGGCGACGTGCATGACATCGGCAAGAACATCGTCGGCGTCGTTCTGGCCTGCAACAATTACGAGATCATCGACCTGGGCGTGATGGTGCCCGCCGAGAAGATCCTCAAGGTCGCGCGCGAGGAAGGGGTGGACGTGATCGGCCTGTCGGGGCTCATCACGCCCTCGCTGGACGAGATGGTTCACATGGCCGCCGAGATGGAGCGCGAGGGATTTGACATTCCGCTGCTGATCGGGGGCGCGACCACCAGCCGGGTGCACACGGCCGTCAAGATCGCGCCCTCCTACCGGCGCGGGCAGGCGATCTATGTCACGGATGCCAGCCGCGCGGTGGGCGTTGTCTCGTCGCTGCTGTCCGAAGGCCAGCGCGAGGGCTATGTGACGGGCATCCGCGAGGAATATCGCGACATCGCCGAGAAACATGCCCGCGGCGAGGCAGCCAAGGCGCGGCTGCCGCTGGCGACGGCGCGGGCGAATGCGCTGCGGTTGGACTGGGCGGGCCATGTGCCGGTGCGGCCCGCGATGCTGGGCACGCGGGTTCTGGACGACTGGGATCTGGCGGAACTGGCCCGCTATATCGACTGGACGCCCTTCTTCCACAGCTGGGAATTGCGCGGGGTGTTCCCCCGCCTGCTGGACGATCCCGAGAAGGGCGCGGCGGCGCGTGCGCTTTTCGACGATGCGCAGGCGATGCTGGCCAGGATCGTGGCCGAAGGCTGGTTCCGGCCCCGCGCCGTGCTGGGGCTTTGGCCTGCCAACAGCGTCGGCGACGATATCCGGGTTTATACTGATGAGACGCGGCGCGACGTGCTGGCCACCTTCCACAGCCTGCGCCAGCAGACAGCAAAGCGCGACGGCGTGCCGAACCTCGCGCTGGCCGATTTCGTGGCGCCCGAGGGCAGCGTCCCCGATTATGTGGGCGGCTTTGCCGTGACCACCGGGGCCGAGGAAATCGGGATCGCCAAACGCTTCGAGGACGCGCATGACGATTACAGCGCGATCATGGTCAAGGCGCTGGCCGACCGTTTCGCCGAGGCGCTGGCCGAGCGGCTGCATGAACGGGTGCGGCGCGAATTCTGGGGCTATGCGCCCGACGAAGCCTTTGCGCCCGAAGACCTGATCGGCGAGCCCTATGCAGGCATCCGCCCTGCCCCCGGCTACCCGGCCCAGCCCGACCATACCGAGAAGCGCACGCTGTTCGAGTTGCTCGACGCCGAGCGCGCGGTGGGCATCCGGCTGACCGACAGCATGGCGATGTGGCCCGGGGCCTCGGTCTCGGGGCTTTACATCGGCCATCCCGAGGCACGCTATTTCGGTGTCGGCAAGGTCGAGGCCGACCAGGTCGCCGATTACGCCGACCGCAAGGGCATCCCCGTGGCCGAGGCCGAACGCTGGCTGGCGCCAGTGCTGAACTACCGGGCGGACGCGGGAACGGCACAGGCCGCCGAGTGACGCCCGCAGAGTGAGCAGCGCCGGGTCCAGCGGCGCTGCTGCACCGGGCATGGCGCCGGTTCGCGATTGAAATCGCCGCCGTGCCCGTAGCTTATTCGCAGGGATTGCCGCAGCCGGAGAGTGAGTCGCCCATGGGCCTTGAGCAGATCTTCGTCCTTGTGCTGCTGGCCGTGGTGTTCCTGAGCTTCGTCAAGGAGGTCTACCCGCCCGAGGTCACGGCGCTGGGTGCGTCTGCGGCGCTGCTGGCGACGGGGATCCTGGAGAGCCGCGATTTCCTGAAGGTCTTCAGTTCTCCGGCGCCAATCACCATCGCGATGATGTTCATCATCTCGGCTGCGCTGGAACGCACCGGCGTAGTGGCGATGCTGGGCGATCTGCTGAAACGGCAGGCGCGCGGCTCGCTCTTGCGGGCGATGCTGCTGATGATGGTGGGGGCGATGGGGGCGTCGGCCTTCATGAACAACACGCCCGTCGTGATCCTGCTGACGCCGGTGATGATCTCGGTCGCGGCCTCGGTCGGGGTGGCGCCCTCGCGGCTGCTGATCCCGCTGTCCTTTGCGGCGATCTTCGGCGGCACGCTGACGCTGGTGGGCACCTCGACCAACATCCTGATGAGCGGGGTTGCCGAACAGGCCGGCCAGCCCCCGCTGAGCATGTTCGAGATGACGCTGCCGGGGCTGGTCTTCGCGTCGGTGGGCATGCTTTACATGATGATCGCCGGGCGCTGGCTGCTGCCCGACCGCGCCTCGCTGTCAAGCATTCTGGGCCAGGAGAGCAAGCGCCGGTTCATGGCGCGCCTGCTGATCCCGCAGGGGTCGAAATATGTCGGCAAGCCGCTGAAGGAGCTGCCCTTCAACCGGGCCGAAACGCGCATCCTGGACGTGGTGCGCGGCGAGGTGTCGATGCGGCGGACCATGGCGGAACTGACGCTCGAGGCGGGCGACCGGGTGGTTCTCAAGACCGGCACGGGCGAGATCCTGGGGCTGAAGGAAAACGGCCAGGTCGAATTCCGCGACATGGACGACCAGGGCCTTGCCCCGGTGACCGCCGAGCAGACCATCACCATGGAGGCCAGCGTCGGCCCGAAATCGCATCTGCGCGGGCGGCCGATCAAGGATCTGAAGCTGCGCCGGAAATACGGCGTCTACCTGATGGCGGTGCACCGCGCCGAGCAGAACATCTCGCAGGACCTGCCCGAGCTGCGGCTGCAATTCGCCGACACGCTGCTGCTGGAAGGTCCGCCCGAGGGCATCCAGCGGCTGATGGAGGATGGTGGCATCATCAACCTGTCCGCCCCGTCCGAACGCGCCACGCGGCGGTCCAAGGCACCGATCGCCATTGCCACGATCCTGGGCGTGATGGGGCTGGCGGCGTTCGACGTGATGGACATTGCCGGGCTGGCGGTGATCGGCGCGGTGATCGTGATGATGACCCGCTGCGTCGATCCCGAGGAGGCATTCGACGCCATCGACTGGCGCATCCTGTTCCTGATCTTCGGCATGCTGGGGCTGTCGATGGGGCTGGAACAGACCGGCGCGGCGCAGGTGATCGTCAAGGGCGCGGTGGGCGCGGTCGGGGGGCTGGGGCCGCTGGCGGTTCTGGCCGCGGTCTATGTGCTGACCAGCGCGTTGACCGAGATGGTGTCGAACAACGCGGTGGCGGTTCTGGTCGGTCCCATCGTGATCGCGCTGGCGGTCGAGCTGGGCTTTGACCCGCGCCCCTTCATCCTGGCGGTGATGTTCGCCGCCTCGGCCAGCTTCGCCACGCCCATCGGCTATCAGACCAACACCTTCGTCTATGGCGCGGGGGGCTACAAGTTCAGCGATTTCATCAAGGTCGGCCTGCCGCTGAACCTGATCTTCGCGGCAACCGCGGTTCTGGTGATCCCGCTCTTCTTTCCGTTCTGACGCAGGGGCGTCGGCGCGACCGGCAAGGCGAAGGGGATCGCGGCCGACGGGAACCCTTGCCGAAATCCATATTTCGAATATTCTCGAAATATGGAAGAAGTGATTCCCACCCGCCTCGCCGCCCTCGCCCATCCGCACCGGCTGGCGATTTTCCGGCTGTTGATGCGGCGTTACCCCGACCGCGTCGCCGCCGGCGAGATTGCCGAGGCGCTGGGACTGAAGCCCTCGACGCTGTCGGCCTATCTCGCGTCGCTGATGCGGGCGCGGCTGGTGACCCAGACGCGGGACGGAACATCGCTGCGTTACTCCGCGGATGTCACGGCAGTGAGACAGACCTTCGATTACCTCTTCCTCGACTGTTGCCGTGGGCGGCCGGATCTCTGTTCGCCCATGGTCTCTCCCCTCCAGACAGGAGCCATCCCGATGGCCGACCCGAAATACAATGTGCTCTTCATCTGCACCGGCAATTCCGCCCGGTCGATCTTTGCCGAGTCGATCCTGCGCAAGGAGGCGGGTGATCGGTTCAACGCCTTCTCGGCCGGCACCATCCCCAATTCCGAACTGAACCCCTTTGCCGTCAAGGTGCTGACCGACAAGGGGCACGATGTCTCGGTGCTGCGCGCCAAGAACGTGGCCGAGTTCATCGGGCCGGACGCCCCGCATCTGGATTTCGTCTTCACCGTCTGCGACCAAGCCGCGAACGAGGAATGCCCCCCCTGGGAAGGCCAGCCCGTGACCGCCCATTGGGGCATGCCCGATCCGGTCAAGGCCGAGGGGACGGATGCGCAGAAAAGCCTGGCCTTCCAGCACGCCTATGGGGCGCTGAGAAACCGCATCGTCACCTTCGCCGCCCTGCCCTTCGCCACGCTCGACCGCGTCGCGCTGCAACAGGCGGTGGACGACATCGCCCGCGACGTGGCGGGGCTGTCGGAATGACGGTCTACGCGCTGAACGGTCTCGGCCGGATCGGCAAGCTGGCGCTGCGCCCCCTGCTGGAGCGCGGCGCACGGATCGCCTGGATCAACGACGCGGTGGGCGATCCGGCGATGCACGCGCATCTGCTGGAATTCGACACGGTGCATGGCCGCTGGCCCGCCAGTTTCGGCCATGACGCCGACAGCGTCAGCGTGGACGGCGTGCGGCTGCCCTTTGTCGGGGCGTCGCGGATCGAGGATCTGCCGCTGTCGGGCGTCGACGTGGTGATCGACTGCACCGGGGTCTTCAAGTCCGAGGCGACGCTTGCGCCCTATTTCGCGGCGGGCGTCAAAAAGGTGGTGGTCTCGGCCCCGGTCAAGGACGGGGATGCGGCGAATATCGTCTATGGCGTCAACCACGCCACCTATGACCCCGCCCGGCACCGGATCGTGACCGCGGCCAGTTGCACGACGAACTGCCTGGCCCCGGTGGTCAAGGTGGTGCATGAGGCGATCGGCATCCGGCACGGGGTCATCACCACGATCCATGACGTGACCAACACCCAGACCATGGTGGACCGGCCCGCCAAGGACCTGCGCCGGGCGCGGTCGGCGCTGAATTCGCTGGTCCCGACGACAACGGGCAGCGCCACGGCGATCACGCTGATCTATCCCGAACTCAAGGGGCGGCTGAACGGCCATGCGGTGCGGGTGCCGCTCTTGAACGCCTCGCTGACCGATGCGGTGTTCGAGGTGGAGCGCCCGGTCACGCCCGATGAGGTCAACGCGCTGTTCAGGGCCGCCGCCGAGGGGCCGCTGAAGGGCATCCTGGGCTACGAGGACCGGCCGCTGGTCTCGGCCGATTACGTCAACGATACGCGGTCGGGCATCGTGGACGGGCCATCGACGATGGTGGTCAACGGCACCCAGCTCAAGGTCTATGCCTGGTATGACAACGAGATGGGCTACGCCCACCGTCTGGTCGACGTCGCGCTGATGGTGGGGGCCAGCCTGTGAGCCGCCCCGAGGGCCTGTCGGCCTATGTCGCGGTGACCGCGGCCTATTGGGCCTTCATGCTGACCGATGGCGCGCTAAGGATGCTGGTGCTGCTGCATTTCCACATCCTGGGCTTTTCGCCGCTGCAACTGGCCTATCTTTTCGTGCTTTACGAGATCGCGGGGATGGTCACGAACCTGTCCGCGGGCTGGATCGCGGCGCGGTTCGGGCTGACCTCGACGCTTTACGCGGGGCTTGGGCTTCAGGTGGTGGCGCTGCTGGCGCTGGCGCAGCTTGATCCGGGCTGGGCGATCGGACTGTCGGTCGCCTATGTGATGGCGGTGCAGGGGGCATCCGGCGTGGCCAAGGACCTGGCCAAGATGTCGTCCAAATCCGCGGTCAAGCTGTTGGCGCCCACCGAGAATGGCGGGCTGTTCCGCTGGGTGGCGCTGCTGACCGGGTCGAAGAATGCGGTCAAGGGGCTGGGCTTCCTGCTGGGCGCGGCACTTCTGGCCACACTGGGCTTCGTCTGGGCGGTGCTGGCGATGGCGGCGGTGCTGGCCGTGATCCTTGTGGCCGTTCTGGTCGCGATGCCGCCGGGCCTGCCGAAGGGGCGCAAGGGGGCGAAATTCTCCGAGGTCTTCTCGAAATCCGCAAATGTGAACTGGCTGTCGGCGGCGCGGGTGTTCCTGTTCGGCGCGCGCGACGTGTGGTTCGTCGTCGGCATCCCGATCTATTTCTACGCGGTGCTGTCGGACGGCACGACCGAGGGCAATCGCGCCGCCTTCTTCCTGATCGGCACGTTCATGGCGGGCTGGATCATCCTTTACGGCGCGGTGCAGGCCGCAGCCCCCCGCCTGCTGGGCGCGGCAAGGCGGCCCGAGGCCGAGCTGATCGGCGCGGCACGGCGTTGGGCGCTGATCCTGCTGGCAGTGCCCGCGCTGCTGGCGCTGGCCGCCGCGTTTGCCCCCGGCCCCGCGCCCTGGCTGACCGCCTGTCTTGTCGCGGGGCTTCTGGCCTTTGGCGCGGTCTTCGCGATCAACTCCTCGCTGCATTCCTACCTGATCCTTGCCTTCACGCGGGCCGAGCGGGTGACGATGGATGTGGGCTTCTACTACATGGCCAATGCGGGCGGGCGGCTGATGGGCACGCTCTTGTCGGGGCTGACCTATCAGGCGGGGGGGCTGTCGCTGATGCTGGGCACGGCGGCGGCGATGGTCGCAGCCTCGGCGCTGGCGGCCGGGCGGCTGAGACCCGAGCCAGCGGCTGAATCCGGCTAGAGGATCGGCGCGAAGAGGCGTGCCACCCGCGCGGCGCTGCGCTGCAGCGGGTTCGCCGCCTCGGCCAGCCGCTTGGTGTGGGGCTCGCTGAGGGCGAAATCGGCCTCCAGCATCGCCGCGACCGTCCGGGCGAAATCGCGCTCGAAGACCAGCGCCGTCACCTCGAAATTCAGCCGGCAGGACCGGTTGTCAAGGTTCAGCGTGCCGACCGAGGCCATCGCCTCGTCCACCACCAGAACCTTCTGGTGCATGAAGCCGTCGGTATAGCGGTAGATGCCCACCCCGGCCTCCAGCATCTCGTCGAAATAGGCGAAGGCGGCCAGCCAGACCAGCCAGTGATCGCGCCGGGCCGCGACAAGGATGCGCACATCCACCCCGCGCAGCGCGGCCAGCGACAGCGCGGACAGGATGTCGGTATCGGGCACGAAATAGGGCGAGGCGATCCAGATGCGGTGCTGCGCGGCATGGATCGCGTTGCAGAAATACAGGCTTCCGGTCTCCAGCCGGTCGGCGGGACCGGGGGCAACGATCAGGACATCGAGATCCTGTGCCACGGCGGCGGGCTGCCAGTCGTGATCCAGCCGTTCCTCGGTGGCCCAGAACCAGTCCTCGGCAAAGATCAGCTGCAACTGCGCGACGGCCGGGCCGGATAGCGCCAGATGGGTATCGCGCCAGCGCCCGATGCGCGCGTTGCGCCCCATGTATTCGTCCCCGACATTGTGCCCGCCCAGAAAACCCTCGCGCCCGTCCACCACGACGATCTTGCGGTGGTTGCGGAAATTCACCTGGAACCGGCTGTGCGGACGGCGCAGCGAGTGGAAATCGGCCACGACCACGCCGGCCTCGCGCAGCGCGGCGTTGAACGCGGCGGGCAAGCGGTGGCTGCCCAGCGCATCGTAAAGCAGCCGGACGGTGCAGCCCGCCCGCGCCCGCGCGATCAGACGGCGCTGCAACTCGCGGCCCAGATCGTCGTCGCGCAGGATATAGGTCTGCACCAGAACGAAGCGTTCGGCCCGGTCGATGGCCTCGAATATCGCCGCATAGGTCGCGGTCCCGTCAACCAGCGGGCGCACCCCGTTGCCGGAAACCGCGCGCAGTCCCGCAATCGCCTCGAAACCTGCCAGCGCGCGTTGCAGATCCTTCGGCAGCTTAGCGGTGTCGGTGAGGCGGGCCGTCTCGAAATCCGGCAGTGCCGCGATCGAGGTCTGCGAGGACAGCCGCGCGGTCATGTAGCCCGGCAGCCGCCAATGGCCGAGGAACAGGAAGATCGGCAGCGCCAGATAGGGGGCGGCGATCAGGAACACCACCCAGCCCACCGCGCCCTGCGGCGTGCGCGAAATCCGGATCGCCCGAAGCGCCGCCCAGATCGCCGCGGCCTCGAGCGCCAGCACAAGGACGGGGATGAGAAGCTCCAGCATGGAACGATGCTGGCCCCGGGGCGGGCGGAAGGCAAGCGCAGGGTGGTCGCGGGTTCAGTCCGGCGCGTGCGCCATGTCGGCCCAGATCGGCAGGTGATCGGAACTGATCCGCGCGCGCGGGCTTTCGTGGACGCCTGCCGCGGCCAGCGCCAGCCCGCGCCCATGCGCGATCCGGTCAAGCCCGGCGCGCGGGCGGCTGGCGTGAAAGGTCTTGCCCGGCGCGACGATCCGGAAGCGGTCCGCCAGCGGCTCGAATCCGCGATCCTCGGACCATTCGTTGAAATCGCCCAGGATCACGGTGCGCGCGCTTTCATCCTCGCAGAAGCGCGCGCCGATGGCCTCGAGCTGGCGCCGTCGCCAGCGCCTGAGCAGCGCCAGATGCACGCCGACCAGCGTGATCGCGCGCCCGTCCGGCTGGCCGATCCGCACCATCACCGCGCCGCGCGGCTCGAGCCCCGGCAGGGTGATCCGCTCGCTGGCCATGACCGCGGTGCCGCGGCGCACCAGGACCGCGTTGCCATGCCAGCCTAGGCTGACGCCGTTCCGGGCCAGATCGACGACGACCAGATCGGTCTCGCGCTCGATCAGCATGCGGGGCAGCGCGGCGGGCCGGTCGCCGAGCCGCCTGTCGGCCTCCTGCAGGACGACCGCATCGGCATCGATCTCGTTGATCACGTCGAGCACGCGCCCGGCGTCGCGCTTCCAATCGAGCCCGACCGCCTTGCGTATGTTGTAGCTGGCCACGCGCAGCGCGTGCATTTGCGGGGCGGATACCGGGAACGTCGCGGCGAGGCTCATGCGCGCAAAGGTAGGCTTGCGGGCGGTCGAAAACAACCGGTGCGCAGAACTCCGGCGGCCCGAGCGCGAACCGGCCGCAATCGCCCCGGACCGTTGCGAAACGGGCACCCGTTCGGGGCTTTGCGCGACTTTGGAACCGGCAGGGCTGCGAAACATCCCCGGACTTTCCCGAATTCCGCCGCAATCGCCATGCCCGGGGCCATGATTTGGTCCAGCTTTTCGGGAACACTCCACGCATATCCGAGAAGGCAAGGTGTCTTTCGCCCCCGTTGAACCCCGAATCGCGCAACCAGGCCGCCAAGATGAATGCAGTGCCCCAGATCACGATGCCCCTGCAGCTGGATGGCCCGGCCGAGGAGTTGCAGCCCGGCACCGAGCTTCTGCACGGCCAGTACCGGATCGAGCGTTTCCTGAACTCGGGCGGGTTCGGCCTGACCTATCTGGCTCGCGACAGCCTCGACCGCATCGTGGTGATCAAGGAGTGCTTTCCCGAGTCGCTGTGCATGCGGGCCGGACAGGACGTGCATGCCCGCTCGCGCAGCTTCAGCCAGGAATTCCATTCGATCGTCGATCTTTTCATCGACGAGGCGCGGCGGCTGGCGCGGCTGAACCATCCGGGCATCGTCGGCGTGCATCAGGTGTTCTCGGACAACACCACCGCCTACATGGCGCTCGACTATATCGAGGGCAAAAGCCTGCTCGAGATCATCGAGGATCCGCGCGAGACGCCCTCGCCCCAGGCAATCCGCGAGATCCTGATCAAGGTGCTGGACGCGGTCGCCTTCGTGCATGACCAGAGCCTGCTGCATCGCGACATCTCGCCCGACAACATCCTGCTCGACCTGTCCGGCAACCCGGTCCTGATCGATTTCGGGGCGGCCCGCGAACGCGCCACGCGCAGCAGCCGGGTGCTGTCGCGTCTGCAGGTGGTCAAGGACGGCTATTCGCCCCAGGAATTCTACGTCGCCGGCATCAAGCAGGGTCCGCCCAGCGATCTCTATGCGCTTGCGGCGACCTTCTGCCACCTGATCACCGGCAAGGCCCCGCCCGACAGCCAGCAGCGGATGGCCGCGCTGGCCGCGAACGAGCCCGATCCCTACCAGCCGCTCAAGGGCCGGGTGCCGGGCTATGCGCCCGCCTTCCTCGGCGCGATCGACAAGGCGCTGAACGTGGTGCCGAAGGAACGGCCGCAATCGGCGCATGAATGGCTTGCGATGATCGAGACCGGCCCGCGGCAGGCGGCCGAGGGACGCGTCCTGCCGATGGACGAAGAGGTGATGGTGTCGATCTCGCGGCTGGTCGAGGAAACGAACCGCGCGGTGATGGAAGCCCGCAAGCGCGCCGAAAGCGAGCCGCAGGCCCGTCGCCCGGAGCCGCCGAAACTGCCCGAGCGCAAGCCCGCCTTTGCGTGGCGGTCGCTTTACGACGACGAGGACGAGGACGCGAGCGCGTCCGTGAGCACAGTTCCGGAGCCGGATGACAGCGCGACCGGGCACGAGGACGAGGACGGCGGCCGTGCAGCCAGGCGCCGCAAACGTCATCTCGGCGCGGGCGGCTTCGGCCTGTTGCTGGGACTGGCGCGCAGGCTTACCGCGCGGCCCTGAGCGGGCCGGGCGACAATCGCAGCAAGTGGAAGGCAGGGAAGGCAGAGGCATGAAGTTCCTCAGACGCAAGAACGGCGACAAACCGCACGCCGACGAGTTCAATGATTATGTCGAGCCGTTCCCCCCGCTTCGCCGCAGCACGCCCGAAGCGCCGGAGGCCGAGCCGCAAGCCACGCCGCGCGGAGCCGCGCGGGCGGTGACGCGCACCCTCCAGCCGCAGTCCTGGGATCCGGACGCCTTTCGCCAGAGGCTGGGCGAGCTTGATGTCGCGTCCGGGGAGGATATTGACGACGCCTTCTACGACGACGATCTGGACCATCCGGCGGCGGATTACGCGCAGACGCCGGGCTGGCCCGGCTCCGAAAGACCTGCGCCGCAGGGGCAGCGCCAGGCCCCCTCCGCCACCGCGACGGGCCAGCCGGGCGGCGCCCGGCCCGTTCTCTTCCCCGGCGACGACCGGGGCGCGGCACCCCATGGCCACCAGATGGCCCCGGACCACGCCACCTTCTCCGAGGGCGAACGCCAGCGCCCGCCGCCCGCCTCTGCCCGCGCCGGCCTGCCGGGATCGCCGGACGTCCAGCCGCCCCGCCCGGCCGCCCCGGCGGCCGAGTACCGCCCGGATATCGCGCACGGGCGCGCACCGGACGAGGGCGCGGCCTTCGAGGCCCCCCCGCCCGCCGCAGGCCGCGCGGGCGGCGGGGCGAACCGTGCGCGCACGCGGCTGCTGGGCTTCGGCCATGCCGGCGACCCCGTTGCGGACCCCTTTGCGCAGGATGCCGCCCCCGGCCCGTCGACAGGCGCCGTGCCCGGCTTTCCCGTCGGCTGGCTGGTGGTGGTCGACGGTCCCGGCCGCGGCGCGCATTTCACCCTGTTTGCGGGCGTCTCGCAGATCGGGCGCGGCGCGGACCAGACCGTGCGGCTTGATTTCGGCGACAGCTCGATATCGCGCTCGGGCCACGCGCTGCTGGCCTATGACGATGAGCAGGGGCAGTTCTTCCTCGGCTCGGGCGGCAAGGTCAATATCGTGCGCCTGAACGGCCAGCCGCTGCTCAGCACCGAGGAGATGTCGGATGGCGACACGATCCGCATCGGCGAAACCACGCTGCGCTTCGTGGCCTTCTGCGGCCCCGGCTTCACCTGGTCGACGGACCGGCGCGATGCCGAACACGGATGACCTGCGCCTGGACGTGGCCACCGGAATCGGCCAGGGGCGGCGCGAGCATCAGGAAGACGCGATCATCGCCGATTTCACGATCGGCGGCGAGATCGGGCTTGCGGTGCTGGGCGACGGCATGGGCGGCCATGCGGCGGGCGACGTCGCCAGCCGGATCGCGGTGACCGAGGTCTTCAGCGAACTGAAGCTGCGCAGCGACGATCCCGACCGCTTCATCCGCTATGCGCCCGGCATCCTGCGCGAGGCCACGCGCGGGGCCAATGGCAGCATCGCCGCGCATGTGCGCAGCCATGCCGCCACCACCGGCATGGGCACGACGCTTGTCGCGCTGGCGGTGGCGCGGGATCGGCTGTTCTGGCTCTCGGTCGGGGATTCGCCGCTGTTCCTGTTTCGCGACGGACAGTTGCACCAGATCAACGAGGACCATTCGCTCGCGCCGCAGATCGACCACATGATGCGTCTGGGCCTGCTCAGCGCCGACGAGGCGCGGCGCCATCCCGACCGCAACTGCCTGACTTCGGCGCTGACCGGGGCCGAGATCCACCAGATCGACTGTCCCGACCGGCCGATCGGCCTTGCGGTGGGCGACATCATCGTCGCGGCCAGTGACGGGCTCGACTCGATCGAGCGGGAACGGCTGCGCGCGCTGCTGGTCCAGTACCGGCGACGCACGAGCGCGGAGATCGCCAATGCGCTGTTCTGCGAGTTGGAAACGCTGGGCGATCCCGAGCAGGACAATGTCTGCTTTTCCGTGATCCGGGTCGTCGCCCGCGGCGGCCAGCCCGCCGTCGCACCCCATCACCCCGTCCCGGCCGAGCGGCCGCACAAGCGCGCCGCGCTTTCCCTCCTGCACCTGCGCCAGGGGGGAGCGTTTCGCGCCCTGCCGCTGGCCGCGCGATTCCTGATGACCCTGGGGAGGCGGACGCAATGATCGCGACACCCGAACCGGATGTCCTGGCGCTGCTTGACGCGACCCTTGCGTCCGATCACCTGCCGCGCAAGGCACGCGAATACGGAAAGCGGCTGTTGGGGCGGCTGAGCGCGCCGCTGCGGCTGCTGGTGACAGGACCGGCCGGAAGCGGCAAGTCCGAACTCGCGCGCCTGATTTGCGGCCGGGCCGCGCTCCCCTCGGTCGGCGCACCGGGAGAGCCCGTGGAAACGCCGTCGGTGCTGTTCCGCAACCTCGCGGTCATCGAGCTGGACTTGCCGACCCCGGGCAGCGGGATCCCCGGCGCGGGCGCGATCGAGCAGACCTCGCCCGACATCATCCTGTGGTGCACCCAGGGCTTTGCCCATGGCGAGGCACAGTTCTGGGCACGGGTGCCCGACAACCTGAAGGACCACGCCTTTCTCGTGCTGACGAAGGCCGACGCCCTGATGCGCGAAGGGGTGCTGGAGGACCGGCTCGACGATCTGCGCGAGGTGGTCGAGACCGAATTTCACAGCCTCTTGCCGATCGCGACCTTGCAGGCCGCCACCGCCATGGCGGGCACCGGGATCGCCGATCCGGCGCTGCATGTCCGCAGCGGCGCCGCCGCCCTGTTCGAGGCGCTCTCGCGCATGATCGAGCAGGGCCGCAGCGCCGATCTGGATGCCGCCAATCTGTTCGTGCGCCGCCACGGCCCGGCACGGCCCGCATCCGGACGCCCGATCCGGCCGGGCGATGGGCCGCAAGGCAGGGCAGGCCAGGACACGGCCCTGCCGCTCGGACCGCAGGCCCCCGGCCCCCACCTGCCGGGCGACGCGAGGATCTCGGCGGCGCCCGAGACGGACCTCTCGGCCCGGGCGATCCGGATGCTGGACGGCTCCTGCCGGGATTTCCCCGACCGGATCGAAGGACATGCCCGCGACGAGATCGGGTCGCTGCTGGAGCGTTGTGCCCGTGCCGCCGAGGCGCTGGGCAAGATCATCGAGGATGCGAGGCTTTCCGGCGACCTGGCGGACGACGTTCTGGAGGCCAACGAGATGATGCTGCTGCTGACCCTGGAGGAGAACGAGACCGCGGCGGCCGATGCGGTGACGCTGTTGCTGCAATTGCGGCGCGGCTTCGAGGCGCGGCTGGTCGACTGAACGGGAGGCACCGCCCAGTGAACGCCACGCGATCGCCACGCTCAGGCCATCATGGCAGGAAAAATTGTTTCTGCGGCTGCGACAACACCCAGGGACGCGGCCGGTTTCGGGCGGAGCCGGGCAGGTTCCGCGCAGTCAGCAGGGGGACCTCGAGGTGACGCTGGACGAACGCGCAGGACTCGCATTGGAAGCGGCCCGCCCGCGGACCGCCAATCCGGGGCTGCTGGCGCTGGGCATGGATGGTTTCGCCGGGTTCATCGACCGGATGGACCAGATGCGCCGCGCGCTGGCCGATCTGGCCGAGCTTGGCGATGCCACCGTCGCGCGCGGGGCGTCCCGGCTGGGCGCCCAACTCGACCTGGTCGAACCCGCGATCACCTTCATCGGCCAGGTCAAGGCCGGAAAGACGTCCCTGATCAACGCGATGGCGGGCTGGCCGGGGCTTTTGCCCGCCGACGTGAATCCCTGGACCTCGGTGGTCACCTCGATCCACATTGCGCCCGCCTGGTCGACGGAAGCGGCCGGGGCGAATTTCCGCTTCTTCGACCCCCAGGAATGGGACCGCCTGATCGAGAAGGGCGGGCGGATGGGCGAACTGGCCAGCCGCGCCGGCGCCGAGGAGGAACTGGAAAAGGTCCGCCGCCAGGTCGAGCGGATGCGCGAGAAATCCAAGGGCCGGTTGGGCCGGCGCTTCGAATTGCTGCTCGGGCAGGAACACCGTTACGGCAAATTCGACGAGGAACTGGTCGAACGCTATGTCTGCCTCGGCGACGATTTCGAGGATGACGAGGGCGAGCCGTTCGACATGCGCGGGCGCTTCGCCGACATCACCAAGTCGGCCGACCTGCATGTGTCCCATGCCAATGTGCCGTTCAAGCTGTGCCTGCGCGACACGCCCGGGGTCAACGACACCTTCCTGATGCGCGAGCAGATCACCATCGGCGCGATCCGCGACAGCCGGCTTTGCGTGCTGGTGCTGTCGGCGCATCAGGCCCTGTCCAGCGTCGACATGGCGCTGATCCGGCTGATCTCGGCGGTCAAGGCGCGCGAGGTGGTGATCTTCGTCAATCGCATCGACGAATTGCCCGATCCCGCGGCCCAGATCGCCGAGATCCGCGACTCGATCCGCGCCACGCTTGCCCGCCACGAAGGCCCGGCCGACGCGCCGATCCTGTTCGGCAGCGCGGTCTGGGGCCAGCACGCGCTGGAGGGGACGCTGGCGCAGATGAGCGCGGACAGCCGCAAGGCGCTGATCGCCTTCGCGCGCAGCGAGAACGCCTCCGGCGACGGCCCACAGGACGCGATCGAAGGCGTCTGGCGGCTGTCGGGCATCCCGGCGCTCTACCGTGCCCTGGGCGAACGTGTCGCCGAGGGCGTGGGGGGCGAGGCGATCGACCGGATCGCCCGCAGCGTCGGCAACCTGGCCCGCGGCGTGACCGCGGCGCAGCGCTCGATCGGGCTTGCGGTGGCGGGCGGTCAGGCGGTGACACTGGACGCCGCCCGGATCTCGCGCCAGCTCGACCAGATCGAGCAGCGCACGACGGCCTTGCTGGAAACCGCCTTTGCCGCCCAGCGCGAGGCCTTCGGCGTGCGGCTGGACCGGTCGCATCACAATTTCCTCGACCGCGCGACCGCGGCGCTGATCGAGCATCTGGAGAAACACGGCGAGGGCACGGTCTGGTCCTATGAACCCACGGGCCTGCGGTTGCTTCTTCGCACGGCCTGCCAGGTCTTCGGCAAGCGGATGCAGGACGACGCAAGGGCAATCCTGGAGACCGCGGCCGCCGAGGTCGCGGCGACCTACCGCGCGGCCTTCGGGCTGACCGAGGCGCTTGCGATCGAGCCGCCGGAACCGCCGCGGCTGAACCCGCCGGTCGCCATCGCCCAGACCATCGCGCTGGACGTCAAGGGAACCTGGTGGCGCCGCTGGTGGCTGCGCCGCAAGGGCTATCGCAGCTTCGCGGCCGAGTTCTACAAGATGATCCGCGAGGAAACCGCGCCGATCCTCGACGAGTTGAGCCATGACCATGCCGAGGCGATCCATGCCGATCTGCTGCGAACGCTGGCCGGGTTCCTCGAGGAACAGCGCGAGATCGTGACCGCCCTGGCCGAAAAGGCCGCGCCGACCGCACAGGACCTGGGCGCCGCGCTGGGCTATCAGGCGCGCGCGGAACGGTTGCGCCAGATCGAGACCGCCGTCGCGACGATGCGACAGGAAGCGGCCTGAGCGAGGACAGGAAGGCTAGACAGCGATGACCGACCCCCATCCCGACGATTTCGCCAAGATCGGTGCCGCTCTTGCGGCCATGGAGCCTCCGCCCCAACCATCCCCAGAACCGCGCCATGACCCGGCGCCCGTCCCGGCGAAGAAACCCTGCATCGCGCTGATGGGCGAGTTCAGCGCCGGCAAGAGCACGCTGTCGAACCTGCTGATCGGCCAGAATCCGCTGCCGGTGAAGGTGACCGCGACCCAGTTGCCGCCGGTGCGCATATCGCATGGCAGCGGGCAGGCCTGGCGCGAGGATCGCGACGGCGCGATCCATCCGCTGGACATCGAAAGGATGTCCGACGTGTCGCCCGCCGATACCCGCCTGGTCCAGCTTTTCGCCGAGGCCGACCTGCTGACGCTGTGCGACCTGATCGACATGCCCGGGATCTCGGACCCCAACATGGACTCGAGCGTCTGGGAGGGTGTGATCGGGCAGGCCGACGGGGTGATCTGGTGCACCCACGCCACCCAGGCCTGGCGCCAGAGCGAGGCGGCGGTCTGGGACGAGTTGTCGGACCGGCTGGGCAAGACGAGCATCCTGTTGCTGACGCGCTGCGACAAGCTGCTGACCGAGGAGGATCGGGCGCGCGTGCTGAAACGCGTGCGGCGCGAGACCGAGGGGCTGTTCGCCGCAAGCTTCCCGATCTCGCTGACCGAGGCGGTCGAGGGGCGCACGGACCCGGCGCTCTGGGCCGCCAGCGGTGCCGAGGCGTTCGGCCAGTGCCTTGTCAGGCTTCTCCAGGACATGCAGACCGGTGTCCCCGGCGCGGCCGGGACCGCAGCGATGCCCGCCGCTGTCTCGCTTTCCCCGCCAGAGGCTGCACCCGAAACCGAACGACCGGAACCCGACCTGTCCGCGTCCGAGGGCGTGCGCCCGCGGCGTGTGACCACGGGCCGCGCCCCCGCTCGCGCGGGCCGCCCGACCGACAACGACATGCACCGTTTCGGCCTGCTCTGACGGCGCGGGGCGGCCTTTCGCGCCGGGCCACGGCGCAAGGCGCGGGAGCGTCGCCCGCGTCCCGCAAGCAGGGGATGTGTTTTGGGTGTGGAAGGCGTGGAAATATCGACTAGACTGCGCGCGATGGTGCCCACCGAGCGAATGAAATCCCTGCGCAGATCGACCCCCGGTTGCCGGTCGCTTGTCTATGTCGACCTGAAGGCGCGGCTTGTGCTGTGCAGCGATTCAGACCTGCCGGTCCCGCCGCAGGAGGCGCTGGACGCCCTTTGCCTGCGGGGGGCGCGGCTGTTGACCGGATCGCTCCGTGCGGCCGCGGATGCGGCGCTGGCGGAACCGGTCGCCGAGGCGGTAGCGGTTCAGGGCGGCCGGATCGAGGTTTATCTGTGCACCCCCGCCGCGCCCGACGAGGCGCTGTGCGGCGTGCTGGAGGCAAGCGCCGATCCGCATGTGGCCCTGGACATCCTGCGGCGCGGGATCGACACGATCCTGCCCGAAGACGCCGCCCGCAGCCCGGCCGACCTGCAAAAGGGGTCGTGAGGTGAGCGATCTGGACCGGCTCAACAACAAGCTTGCCAAGCTGAAGGGCAGCGACGAGGGCCATGTCGTGGCCGGGGTCACCGAGGGCATCGTCTCGGTCCTGCTGACCGAGATCGAGGAGACGATCCTGCCCCGCGAGATGGTGCTGACCAACGAACGGGGCGAACGCTTCGTCCTGATCGTGACCGGCCGCCGCCTGCTGGCACTGGACGGCCCCGGGGTCGAGGGACCCGGGCAGGCGGACGGGGACGATGCCGCCGCGCGCATCGTTGCCGATTTCATCGGTCCCTTCCGCGCCTTTCTGGACCATGCCCGCGAGATCGGGATGGATGCCGGGCGCCCCCATATTCGGATCGACCCCACGATGATCGGCTGTTCGGTCGAGACCCTGGCCGCCGCCCTTGCGGGACCGGACAATGGCCCATCGGCCGACCCGGTGGACGCCGCACTGGACCTCGCGCTTGCGGGGCTGCGGCTCGCCGGGGGCGAGATTGTCGGGCGCAGCGGCGCGGCCGATCTTGTCGCCCGACTCGATCCCTTCGCCGCGGCCGGCGCGGCGGGGCTGGCACAGGTGGCCGGGGGCGAGGCCGATGCGCCCTCCTGTCTGTTCCTTTCCGGCGCCGGGCAGCAGGGCATGCTCCTTGCGCGGGTCGCATTCCGCGGCGAGGCGGCCCTGATCCTGGCCCCGGCAGAGGCAAGCGGCGACCTGATCGCGCTCTGCCGCGGAGAACGGCCCGAGACGGCAGCATCCTGACCGTTCCGCTCCGCGCGTTGCCCTCTGGCATCGGGCATGGCTTGACAGCCCGTTCGCAGGGAATTAACCCCGTTCCGTCTTGGTTCATCCGTGCCTTCAGGGGCCGGGTGATGAAAAGGGAACACGGTGCGGCCCCCGGGCCCATGCCGTGGCTGCCCCCGCAACTGTAAGCGGAGAGCGCGGCTGACAACGCCACTGGGCCCCGCGCCCGGGAAGGCCAGCCAAGCGACGACCCGCAAGCCAGGAGACCTGCCAGGACGATCACCCGGTCCCGTCGCGGGGTGCGATGCGGGCAGCGGTCCTTCCGCAGTGGTGACGCCTCACCGTCTGCGGGAAGGCATGCCTTTCCAAGGACTTGCAGTCAGAACAGGCCAGCCGGGCGCACCGGCGGCCAGCGAACGGACACGGGACAGACATGATTCGCAAGACAATCGCCCTGGGACTCGGCGTGACCGCGCTCACCCCCCTTGCCGCATATGCGCAGCAAAGCCTGCTGCTGGACGAGATCACGGCCACCGCCAGCCTCGTACCGATCGAGATCAACCGCACCGGCACCACCGTCGAGACGCTGGACGCCACCGACATCGCCCAGGGCGGGCTGAGCATCGGACAGACCCTGGCGCTGTTGCCCGGCGTGTCGATCACCACGAATGGCGGGTTGGGGGCCACCTCGACCCTGCGGCTGCGGGGTCTTGGGGGCAGCTATATCGGCGTGCGTATCGACGGTATCGACATGACCGACCCCTCCAGCACGCAGACCGCGTTCAATTTCGGCACGCTGACCGCCGGCCTGCCTGACCGGATCGAGTTGCTCAAGGGATCGCAATCGGCGCTTTACGGCTCGAACGCCATCGCGGGCGTGGTCGATATCACCACCTGGCGGCCGGATGCGCCGGGCTTCTCGGGGCGGGCCAATGTCGAGGCGGGCAGCTTCGGCACGGCCGCGGCCACTCTCAATCTGGGCCAGAAGGGCGCGCGCGGCGAAATGGCGCTGACCTTCTCGCGGCTGACGACGGACGGGTTCTCGGCGCGGAGCTCGGATGACGAGAAGGACGGGTTCGACCAGACGCAACTGATCCTGTCTGCCGCCTATGACGCGACCGAGGACCTGCGGCTCGGCTTTTCGGCACTCTATTCCGATGGCACGTCGGAATTCGACCGGTCGACCGCCGATCCCAGCGGCGAGATCGACCAGACCCGCCGTGGCCTGCGCAGCTTTGCCGAGTTTGCGACGGGTGCGATCGAGCACGAATTGGCGCTTTCCTGGGTCGAGACCGAGCGCTTCGATGCGGGCGGCTTCACCAAGCATTTCGTCGGCGAGCGCACCCGGCTGGACTATCTCGGCCGCGTGGACCTGAGCGCCGATCTTACGCTGGCCTTCGGTGCGGACTGGACCGAGGAGAAAGCCACGCTGGACGGCGTGCGCTACGACGCCGACAGCGCCGCCGCGTTCGGCGAACTGCAATATGCCGTCTCGCCCGCGCTCGACCTGGCGCTGTCGCTGCGCCATGACAGCTATTCCGATTTCGACGACCAGCTGTCGGGCCGCGCCGCGCTGGCCTGGCGGATGCGGGATGACGTGATCCTGCGGGCGGTGGTCGGCACCGGCTACCGGGCGCCCTCGCTCTACGAACGCTTCGGCCCCTTCGGCAGCGCCACACTGGAGCCCGAGAAAAGCCGCAGCGCCGAGATCGGGATCGAGAAACGCTATGGGACGGACAGCTTTGCCAAGGCCACGGTATTCCATACGGAAATCGACGATCTGATCGACTATGATTTCGGCACGAGCGCCTACAACCAGGTGCCCGGCACCACCACCAGCAAGGGGATCGAACTGTCGGGCCGCCATGCGGTCTCGGACCGGGTGGCACTGTTCGGCGCCTATACCTATACCGACGCCACCAACCCGGATGGCCGCATGGTCCGGGTGCCGCGCCACGATCTGAGCCTCGGCGTCGAAGCCGGGCTGACCGACCGGCTGGACGCCCAGATCGGGATTCAGGCCGTGGCCGACCGGACCGATACCAATGACTGGCCCAATCCGCCCTCGAACATTGCGGATTACACGCTGGTCAATCTCGGCCTGTCCTATGCGGTGACCGACAGCGCCCAGGCCTATCTGCGCGTCGAGAACCTATTCGACGAAAGCTACGAACCGGTGCGCGGCTACAATGGCGCCGGGCGCTCTGTCTTCGTTGGCCTGCGTGCGTCCTTCTAGGCTGATCCCCCTCGCCGCCGCCCTGGTTCTTGCCGGGGCGGCAGCACTGGCCGAGGCGCCGCGGCGCGTGGTCTCGATCAACCTGTGCACCGACCAGTTGGCGATGCTGATCGCGCAACCCGGCCAGCTCGTCTCGGTCAGCAGGCTGGCGGCAGACCCACGGTCCTCGGCCATGGCTGAAGCGGCGCGCGCCTATCCTGCCAATCGCGGCGGCGCCGAGGAGATCCTGCTGCTGCGCCCCGATCTGGTGCTGGCGGGGCGGTTTTCCGACCCGGCCACGGTCTCGATGCTGCGCCGTCTGGGCATCGCGGTCGAGCAGTTCGAGATCACCCGCCGGATCGACGAGATCCCCGGCCAGATCCGCCAGGCCGGGCGGCTTCTGGGCCGCGAGGACCGCGCCGAAGCCCTGATCGCGGAATTCGAGGCACGCCGCGCGGCCCTGGCCCCGGCGCCGGGGGTGCGGCCCGTCGCGGCGATCTTTCATCCCAACGGCTTCACCCAGGGCGCGGACACGCTGTCCGACGATATTCTTGCCCATGCGGGCTTCGACAATCTTGCAGCACGGCTGGGTCGCAGGGGGGGCGGTCGGCTGTCGCTCGAGGATCTGGTGATGGCCGATCCCGACCTGCTGATCGTCGCGCGCCCCTACCCCGCCACCTCGCGCGCCGAGGAGGTCGTCGCCCATCCCGCTCTGCATGCGACCGGAGCCGCCCTTCACCCCGAATTCACCGGCCCCGACTGGACCTGCGGCACGCCGCTGGTGCTTGATGCCGTCGCGCGCCTGGCCGAACGCCGCCGCGCCCTTGCCGGAGAGTGAGATGCACAGGCTGTCTTCTTCTTGGCCCAAATACCCTCTTGCAACGCCTGCCACGCCGACCGCCGCCAGGGAAAGGGCGCGCCCGTGACCCGCGCGCTGATGATCCAGGGAACGGGCTCGAATGTGGGCAAGTCGATCCTTGTCGCCGGGCTCTGCCGTGCGGCGCGCGCGCGCGGGCTGTCGGTCGCGCCCTTCAAGCCGCAGAACATGTCGAACAATGCCGCCGTCACCGCCGATGGCGGCGAGATCGGCCGGGCGCAGGCCTTGCAGGCGCTCGCCGCCGGGCGCGATCCGGTGACCGACATGAACCCCGTCCTGATCAAGCCCGAAACCGACCGGGCCGCGCAGATCGTCGTCCAGGGCCGGGCCCGCGGCGCCTGGCGGGCCGCGGATTTCGCGGGCGAGCGGCCGGGGCTGATGGGCGCGGTTCTCGACAGCTTTCACCGGCTTGCGGCCAGCGCCGATCTGATCCTGGTCGAGGGCGCGGGCAGCCCGGCCGAGGTGAACCTGCGCCGGGGCGACATCGCCAACATGGGCTTTGCGCGCGCGGCGGGCGTGCCGGTAGTGCTGGTCGGCGATATCGACAGGGGCGGCGTGATCGCCCAGATCGTCGGCACGCAGGCGGTGCTGGACCCGGCGGATGCCGCGATGATCCGGGGCTTTGCGGTCAACAAGTTCCGCGGCGATCCGCGGCTGTTCGAGGACGGCTATGCGGCGATCGAGCGGGCAACCGGCTGGCGCGGCTTCGGCCTTGTGCCGTGGTTTGCGCTGGCCCATCGCCTGCCCGCCGAGGATGCGGTCGATCTGGGGGGACCGACCGGCACGGGGACATTCCACATCGCCTGCCCGATGCTGTCGCGGATCGCGAATTTCGACGATCTGGACCCGCTGAAGCTGGAGCCTTCGATCCGGCTGAGCATGATCCCGCCGGGCAGCCCCTTGCCCGGCGATGCCGACCTGGTGATCCTGCCGGGCACGAAATCGACCCGCGGCGATCTGGAATTCCTGCGCATGCAGGGCTGGGATATCGACCTGATGGCCCATGTCCGGCGCGGCGGGCGGGTGCTGGGGCTGTGCGGCGGATACCAGATGCTGGGGCGGCGGATCCTCGACCCCGAGGGGCGCGAGGGCCCGGCGGGCGAAACCGCGGGGCTGGGCCTTCTGGATGTCGAGACGGTGATGGCGGCGGACAAGACGCTGACCCGCGTGGCCGCCACCCATGACGCAACCGGCGCGCCGCTGGAGGGCTACGAGATCCATATCGGCCGCACCGAAGGTCCTGACCGCGCCTGCCCCTTTGCCCGGATCGAGGGTCGGCCCGAGGGCGCGGTCTCGCCCGATGGGCGGATCGTGGGCACCTATCTGCACGGGCTGTTCGCCGAAGACGGGTTCCGCCGCGCCTGGCTTGACGCGCTGGGGCTGGCGCCCGGCCCGCTATCCCATGGCGCGGCCGTCGAAGCGGCGCTGGACGCGCTGGCCGAGCATCTGGAACGGCATCTCGACATTGAGGCGCTGTTAACCATCGCGGGTGTACCCCGAACGGGACAAGGCCCCGCATAGGGCCGGGACAGCCGGTCCCGGTCGGAAGGGGGCAGCCGCGAAAAGGCATTCCGGTGACGCAGCGCCTTCTGATCGTCACGACCGCGCGCAACGAGGGTCCGTTCCTGCTGGAATGGCTGGCCCATCACATTGGCGCGGGCGCAAGCGATATCCTTGTCTATTCTAACGATTGCGAGGACGGGACCGACGCGCTGCTGGACGCGCTGGCGGCGGCGGGCGTGCTGGCCCATGTCGCGCATCAGGCACCCGCAGGGCAAAGCGTGCAATGGCAGGCGCTGCGCGCCGCCGGGGCGCATCCCCTGCGCAAGGCCGCCGACTGGGTGCTGGGCATCGACCTTGACGAGTTCGTCAATATCCACGTCCCCGGCCACCGCTTTGCCGACCTGATCGCAGCCCTTCCCGAGGGCACCGACGCCATCGCCCTGCCCTGGCGGTTCTTCGGCGACAATGGCGTCTGCGGCTTCGAGGATCGTCCGGTCACCACGCAGTTCACCGCCGCGATGGCGCCCGATTGCGGCTATCCGGTCTCGGCCACCTTCTTCAAGTCGCTGTTCCGCAGCGCGGGGCCGTTCGACCGGCTGGGCGTCCACCGCCCGCGCCACAAGCCCGGGGCGCGCCCGGTCTGGGTCGACGGATCGGGCACGCCGCTGCCCTCGGCCATTGCCGCCGATCCCGCGCGGCTGTCGCTGATGGGTCGCGAGGGGGCGCGCGGGCTGGCCGAGATCAACCATTACGCGGTGAAATCGGCCGAAAGCTTCATGCTCAAGCGTGCCCGCGGCCTGCCGAACCGGGCGTCGAAGCCCGTCGACCTGGCCTATTGGGTCGAGCGCAATTTCAACACGGTCGAAGATCGCAGCATCGCCGCGATGGCGCCTGCCACCGCCGCGGCGCTGGCACGGCTCAGGGCCATCCCGGGCGTGCCCGCGCTGCATGCGGCGGCGGTCGCGTGGCACCGGGCGGCATTCCAAAGGGTTGTCGCGGAGCCGGTGGAACACGCGCTTTACGCCCATCTGCTGCTGGCCGGGGGCAGCCGCAGCATCGCGCCCGATCTGCGCGCCCATGTCTTCGCGGGCTATCATCGCGCCCTGCGCGCCGCGGCGGCTGGATGAACATGCGCGCCCCGCCCTCGGCGCATCAATCGCGCCTGCTGCGGCGACACCTGCGCGCCCGGCCCCTCGGGGCGCGGCTTTGCCTCGACGCCATCGCCCGGACCGGGGAGGAGGGCTGCGCGGTCCGGGTCGTGTTTCCTGCGGGCACGCCCCTCGAAGCGGTCGGCGCGGCCGGGGCGACGACGATGCACGACATCCGCGTGATCGGCGGCGGGCTGGTGGTGGCGCTGGCCGTCCCGGGCGAGGGAACGGCGGTCACGCTGCGCCTGGACGGGCAAGAGGTCACGGTCGAACCGCGCCCGGCCGAGACCGCGCTGTTCGCCGGGCTGAACACGCTGGTCGCCATCCGCAATGGCGAGAGCGCCGCGCAGACCGCCGACTGGCTGGCCTGTCACATGCGCGATCACGGGGCCGAGGCAGCGCTGATCCTGGACCGCAGCCCGGGCGGGGACGATGCCTTTGCCGACGCGGTGGGCATGGCGCTTGCGGATCTGCCCGGGCTGAGGCGGCTGGTTCTCGTGGATCTGGATCGGCCGCTCGGCCGGCCCGACCTGCCGCCTGCCAGCCATCCCGTCCACGCCCCGGATGCACCGGGCAAGCAGCGGATGGTCCCGCCCCCGCCCGATCCATGGACCGCGCCGCTGGGCCAGGGTCAGCTTTACGAATGGCTGCGCCACGCCTTTCTGGACGAGGCCCGCGCGGTCGCCAATCTGGACCTCTGCGACCTTCTGGCCCCTGCCCCCGGTGCATCGGTTTTCGACCGGGCCACCGATGCGCCCTCGGGCACCATCCTGCTGACCGGCCGCCATGCCTATCCCTGGCGGCTGCGCGACCCCGACGCGCCCGGCTTCGCGGATCATGGCTGCGTGAGCTTCGACCGCCCGCCCTCGGTGCGGCGCTGGTGCGTGGCGCCTGCCAAGGCCGGACCCGGCGCCGTCTGGCGCGCGAGCCGGGTGACAGGAACCATGCCTCGGCTCGCGGAACTGGCAGCGTTCTACCGCTGCATGGCGCTGCTCCATCCCGGCCACCCGGTCTCGCGCCTCGTGCCGCGGTCGAGCCTTGTCGAAGAGCCCGCGCTGGTCGCCCTGGCCGAAACCCGGTTCGGGCAGGCGCCGCTGCGCATGCCGCAGATCGCGTCGCCCCGCATCGACCCCGGCGCCAACCGCACCGCCATCGTGACCACTATGAAGAACGAAGGCCCCTTCATCCTGGACTGGCTGGCCTATCATCGCGCCATCGGGGTGCAGGATTTCCTGATCTACACCAATGACTGCACCGACGGCACCGACCGCATGCTGGCGCTGTTGCAGGAGCGCGGGATCGTGCAGCACCGCGACAATCCCTATCGCGCCATGGGCCTGAAGCCCCAGCACGCCGCCTTGCAGGCCGCGCCGGACGAGCCGGTGATCCGTGCCGCGGACTGGCTGATCTGCATGGATGTGGACGAATATCTCAACATCAAGGCGGGCGACGGGACGCTCATGGCGCTGTTTCAGGCGATGGGCGGGGCGAACATGATCTCCTGCACCTGGCGGCTGTTCGGCAATGCCGACATTCATGCCTTTGCCGATGCCCCGGTGATCGGCCAGTTCACCCGCTGCGCGGCCGAGATGACGCGCAAGCCGCACCAGGCCTGGGGGTTCAAGACGCTGTTCCGCAATGCCGGGTTCTTTCGCAAGCTGGGCGTGCACCGGCCCAAGGGACTGACCCCGCAGCTTCTGGACCGGATCGCCTGGGTCAACGGATCGGGCCGCCCCCTCCCGCGCGAGATGTATCGCAGCGCCTGGCGCTCGACCGCCGAGACGGTGGGCTACGACCTTGTCCAGCTCAACCATTACGCGGTGCGTTCGGCCGAAAGCTTTCTGGTCAAGCGCGACCGCGGCCGGGTGAACCATGTCGAGCGCGACCAGGGGCTGGCCTACTGGTTCCGGATGAACCACAACGCCGAGGAGGACCGGAGCATCCTGCGCATGATCCCGGCGATGGAGGCCGAACGTGCCCGCCTGCTGGCCGACCCCGCGATTTCCGCGGCGCATGCGGCCTGCGTCGCCGCGCATCGCGCGAAGATCGCCACACTCAGGGCACAGCCCGACCAGGCGGCCTTTTACAGCGACCTGACCGGCCCGCGGATGCAGCGGCTGTCACGCATGCTGGGCCATTTCGGCACGAACGTGTTCCTTGCCGGTCCCGAATCGATCCCCGATGCGGTGGTGCAGGCCGACCTGGAGCCGGGCTTCTTCTTCACCGTCGACCGCGTGGAGGCCCGACATTGACCCATCTGCCACTAACAACCCCGCTTCCCAGGATCGCAAGCCTCTGGATCGGGCCGCGGCTGTCCTGGCTGGAACAGCTCTGCCTGAAATCCTTTGCCGATGCCGGGCACGAGACGACACTTTACAGCTATGCGCCGATCGACAACGTCCCGGAGGGCGTGCGGACGGCGAACGCTGCCGAGATCCTCCCCGCAGGACGGGTGCTCCGCCACGCGAGGACCGGCAGTCCCGCGCTGCATGCCGACCTGTTCCGGCTGAATCTTCTGAAGCGCACCGACCAGATCTGGGTCGATGCGGACATGTACTGCCTGCGCCCCTTCGTCTTCGACGGCGCTCATGTCTTCGGCTGGGAAAAACCCGGACGGGTCTGCAACGCGGTGCTTGGCCTGCCACCGGATTCGCCCGCACTGAACGGGCTTCTCGACTTCCTGGCCGACGACCACGCCATCGCACCCTGGCTGCCCCCCGACCGCCAGGCCCGACTGCGCGCCGCCGCCGGGGCCGGGCAGCCGGTGCCCGTGGCCGAACAGGAATGGGGCCTGACCGGACCTGCCGCCCTGACCCATTTTCTGCGCGAGAGCGGCGAGATCGCACATGCCCGGCCAGAAACCGTATTCTACCCGGTTGCCTTCAGAAAACGGAACCACCTTGTCCTCGGCCGCTTCGACCCCGAGCGCGACGACTTCACCGAGGCAACCCGCGGCGTCCACTTCTGGGCCCGGCGGATGAAGCCCCGCCTGCAGGAGAAGGAAGGCAACACCCCGAGGCGCGGCAGTTTCATGGCCCGCTGCATTGCGCGTCACGGGATCGCCCCGGCGCTTGCCCCGATCCCGCCGCGCCCGAACACAGCCGAGGCCGAGGCCGCAGAGCTGGATTGTTCCGTGTTCGACCGGGACGATCTGGTGAACATCATCCTGCAACGATCCGAGGTTCTGGCGGACATCCCCGACGCGGGCAGGCTGGTCAAGGCATGGAGCACGGGCGAAACCCGCGGAATCGAGGCCGTGGTCGCTGATCGCGGCGCGCGCATCGCCCGCGATGCCGCGGCGGTCGTCGCCCGGGAGTTCGCCGCCCTGCGGCCGCATCTCGACCCTGTCGCGCCCGGCCGTATCGCGGATATCGGCTGCGGCTATGCGTTTTTCGATCTGTTTGCGGCCCGCGCCTATGGCGCCGAGCTGACGCTGATCGACCTGGAGGCGAACGCTCATCGCCATTTCGGCTTCGAGACGGAAGGTGCGGCCTATTCCGACCTCGGGCGCGCCCGCGCCTTCCTGATCGCGAACGGCGTGGATTCGGGCCGCATCCGGACCCTCAACCCTGCGCGCGCCGATCCCCTGACGCTCCCGCAGGTCGAGCTGGCGGTCAGCTTCCTGGCCTGCGGTTTTCACTTCCCGGTCGATGCCTATATCGCGTTCTTCCGTGACCGGGTCGCGCCGGGGGGCCGGATTCTGCTCGATCTGCGGATGAGGAACTTCAAGCCGCAGGCGCGTCTGCTCGAGACACTCGGCACGCTTTGCGTGATCCGCGAAAGCCGCAAATCCGCGCGCGTCCTGATCGAGCGCAGCCGCCCGGCCTGACCGCCGGAACGCCACGGCAAGGGCGCGGATTCGCCGCTTGCCGTTCTCTGGCCGGGCGGCATAGCATGCCGCCGTTCCACGCGGGCCGAACGGGCCTGCCCGGAAGAACGACGGGGAGAGGAAGATGAACGCGAAAAGCACCCTTCTGGCCGCGGCCGCCGTGCTGGCGCTGGCCGGAACGGCCGGGGCCGATCCGGTCAAGGTCGGCATGATCACCACGCTGTCGGGCGGCGGCGCGAGCCTGGGGATCGACACGCGCGACGGCTTCATGCTGGCGGTGAACCGGGCGGGCAATCCCGATCTGAGCGTGGTGATCGAGGACGACCAGCAGAAGCCCGACATCGCGGTGCAGATCGCCGACAAGATGATCCAGTCCGACAAGGTCGACGTGCTGACCGGTATCGTCTGGTCGAACCTCGCCATGGCGGTGGTGCCGGCCGCGACCGCGCAGGGCAAGGTCTACCTTTCGACCAATGCCGCGCCCTCGCAACTGGCGGGCAAGGGCTGCCACCCGAGCTATTTCTCGGTCAGCTACCAGAACGACAATTTGCACGAGGCCGCGGGCGCCTATGCCGCGCGCGCCGGGATCACCAGGGCCTTCATCATGGCGCCGAACTACCCCGCGGGGCAGGATTCGCTGGCCGGGTTCAAGCGGTTCTACGAGGGCGAGGTGGTGGCCGAGGTCTATACCCAGCTTGGCCAGACCGATTACGCGGGCGAGATCGCGCAGATCCGCGCCTCGGGTGCCGATGGCGTGTTCATCTTCCTGCCCGGCGGCATGGGGATTTCCTTCGTCAAGCAATATGCCGATTCCGGTGTGGGGCTGAAACTGATCGGCCCCGCCTTCAGCTTCGACCAGTCGATCATCCAGGCGATGGGCGATGCCGCGCTGGGCGTTCTGAACGGCGCGAACTGGTCGCCCGACCTGGACAACGCGGCCAATGCGGCCTTCGTCGAGGCGTTCCGGGCGGAATATGGCCGCCTGCCCTCGGTCTATGCGGCCTATGGCTATGACACGGCGAACCTGCTTCTGTCGGCGATGGACAAGGCCAGCGTCAGCGACGCCGACGCCTTCCGCGCCGCGCTGCGCGAGGCCGATTTCGCCTCGGTCCGGGGCAAGTTCTCGTTCAACGCCTCGCAACATCCGGTGCAGGACCTGTTCATGCGCGAGGTGGTGCGCGAGGGCGACATCCTGACCAACCGGATCGTGGGTGTCGCGATCGAGGATCGCGGCCACGCCTACGAGGACGAGTGCAAGATGTAACCGGCGCGGGCGGGTGCCGCGCGCACCTGCCCCAGCGAGGGACCGCCCCTTGTCCTTGATGCTTCTGATCGAGCAGGCGCTGAACGGCCTGCAATACGGCGTCATGCTGTTTCTGATGGCGGCGGGCCTGACGCTGGTCTTCGGCGTTATGGGGCTGATCAACCTTGCCCACGGATCGCTTTACATGATCGGCGCCTTTGCCTGTGCCGCGGTGGCTGCCGCGACCGGCAATTTCTGGCTGGGGCTTGCCGCCAGCCTGGCCGCCGCAGCCGCGGCGGGCGCGCTGATGGAACTGACCGTGATCCGGCGGCTTTACGCGCGCGATCATCTGGACCAGGTGCTGGCGACCTTTGCGCTGATCCTCGTGTTTTCCGAGGGCACACGCTGGGCCTTTGGCTCGTTCCCGCTTTATCTCGACATCCCGCGCGCGCTGGCGGGCCCGGTCCGGCTGCCCGGCGGGATCGACTATCCGCTGTACCGGCTGGTGCTGATCGGGGTGGGACTGAGCGTGGCGGCGGGGCTGTTCTGGCTGATCGGGCGCACGCGGCTGGGCATCCGGATCCGCGCGGGCGAGGCGGATCGCGAGATGATCGGGGCGCTGGGCGTCGACATATCAAGGCTTTACACCATCGTCTTCGCGTTGGGCGCGGCGCTGGCGGGGCTGGCGGGGGCACTGGTCGGCGCGCTGCAATCGGTGCAGGTGGGCATGGGGGAACCCGTGCTGATCCTGGCCTTCGTGGTGATCGTGATCGGCGGGATCGGGTCGATCAAGGGGGCGCTGGTCGGCGCGATCCTTGTTGGAATGACCGACACGCTGGGCCGGTTCCTGCTGCCGATCGCGTTTTCGACCTTCATGGAGCGGTCGCAGGCCACCTCGGTCGGGGCGGCGCTGGCCTCGATGCTGATCTACATCCTGATGGCGCTGGTGCTGGTGGTGCGCCCCGGCGGCCTGTTCGGGCGGGCCTGAGATGCGGCGCGAGACGGTCCTCAACGCGGTTCTGGCACTGGGCCTGCTGGCGGTGCCGCTGGCCGCACAGGCGATGGGCGAGCCCTTCATCGTGACGCTGGCCACCAAGGTTGCGATCCTTGCGCTGGCGGGCGTCGGGCTGAACATCGCGCTGGGGCTGGGCGGCATGGTCTCGCTGGGGCATGCGGCGTTCTTCGGGATCGGCGGCTATGCGATGGCGGTGCTGGCCGCGCCGGTGCAGGCCTATGAGCCGCTGATGACCTGGCCCTTCGAGTTGGCGGGCACCAAATCGATGCCGGTGATCTGGGTGGCGGCGATGGTCGCAGGCGCGCTGGGGGCGCTGGCGATCGGGGCGCTGAGTTTGCGCACCAGCGGGGTCTATTTCATCATGATCACGCTGGCTTTCGGCCAGATGCTCTACTATTTCGCGATCTCCTGGCCCGCCTATGGCGGCGAGGACGGGATCTCGGTCTATGTGCGCAACGGCTTTCCGGGGCTGAACACGCTGGACCCGATCCAGTTCTTCGCGCTGGCCTATGGCGTGCTGATGGCGGCGCTGATGGTGTCGTGGATGCTGGCGCGGTCGGGCTTCGGGCTGGCGCTGGCGGGGGCGCGGCAGAACCCTGTGCGCAGCGCCGCGCTGGGCATCAGGCCCTATTCGGTCAAGCTGACGGCGTTTGTCATTTCGGGCGCGATCACGGCGCTGGCAGGCGCGCTGTTCGCCGATCTCAACCGCTTCGTCAGCCCCTCGATGCTGAGTTGGCAGACCTCGGGCGAGATCATGGTCTTTGTCATCCTGGGCGGTGTGGCGCGGCTGTTCGGGCCGGTGGCGGGGGCGGCGCTGTTTATCCTTCTCGAACATTGGCTGGGGGGTTTCAGCGAATACTGGAAGCTGTTCCTTGGGCTTGCGCTTCTGGGAATTGTCCTTTTCGCACGCGGGGGGCTGATCGGAACCCTTGCGGGGCGCGAGGTTGCGCATGACTGAGCCGGTGCTGGAGGTGCGCGACCTGCACCGCGCCTTCGGTGCGTTGAAGGCCACGGATGGCGTGTCGCTGACCTTGCGGCGATCCGAGATCCACGCGCTGATCGGGCCGAACGGGGCGGGCAAGTCCACGCTGATCGGGCTGATCGCGGGCAATCTGAAACCCGATGCCGGGCAGGTTGTCCTGAACGGGCGCGACGTGACGCAGGCGGATGTGGCCGCCCGCGCCCGGGCCGGGCTGGCGCGCAGCTTTCAGGTTTCGGCGGTGGCGGGCGAACTGACGGTGTTGCAGAACGTGGTGCTGGCGGTGCAGGGCGCGCGGGGGCAAAGCTTCCGGTTCTTCCGCCCGGCGCTGGCCAATGCCGGGCTGCGCGCGGCGGCCGAGACCCATATTGCCCGCACGGGCCTGTCCGACCGGCTGGCGGTCCCGGCGGGCGATCTGGCGCATGGCGAAAGGCGGCGGCTGGAACTGGCGATGGCGCTGGCGCTGGCGCCGCGCGCCTTCGTGCTGGATGAACCGATGGCGGGCATGGGGCCCGACGGCGCGCGCGAGATGACCGCGCTGCTGGACGATCTGCGCCACGAGGCGCCGATCCTGCTGGTCGAGCATGACATGGACGCGGTCTTTGCGCTGGCCGACCGGGTCAGCGTGCTGGTTTCGGGCCGGATCCTCGCCAGCGGCACGGTGGCCGAGATCCGCGCCGATCCGGAAGTGCAGCGCGCCTATCTGGGCGAGGAGCGGCTGGAATGAGCGCGCTGTTGCAGATGCGCGGCATCACCGCCTTCTACGGCCATTCGCAGGCGCTGTTCGGCGTCGATCTGGACATGGCCGAGGGCGAGGTCGTTGCGCTGATGGGGCGCAACGGCATGGGCAAGACCACGACGATCCGCACGCTGACCCGGCTGATGCCGCATCGCGAGGGTTCGATCCACTTTGCCGGGCAGCCGCTTGAGGGGATGGCGCCGCATCGCGCGGCTCGGCTGGGGCTAGGGCTGGTGCCAGAGGGTCGGCGGGCCTTTCGCGGGTTGAGCGTGACCGAGAACCTGATCGCCGCCGCGCGCCCCGGCCATTGGGATCTGGCGCGGGTCCATGCGCTGTTCCCGCGGCTGGCCGAGCGGGCCGGGCAGGATGCGGGTTCGCTGTCGGGGGGCGAACAGCAGATGCTGGTGATCGGGCGCGCACTGATGACGAACCCGCGGCTTCTGATCCTTGACGAGGCGACCGAGGGGCTGGCGCCGCTGATCCGGGCCGAGATCTGGGCCGCGATCCGGGCGCTCAGGTCCGAAACGGGGCTGTCTATCCTTGTCGTGGACAAGTCGCTGAAGGAACTGGTCCAGATCGCCGACCGCGCGGTGATCCTGGAAAAGGGCCGCACCGTCTGGACCGGGGAAATGGCCGGGATGACGCAGGCGCTGGCCGACCGCTATCTGGGCGTCTGACGCCGGGGCGAGGGATACCCCCGCCCCGGCAATCTCTCAGGCGTCGTCGGCCTCGTCCATGAGGACGCTGTCGGTGTGCAGCTCCAGCCAGATCGCGTTCACCACGGCGAAAAGCGCGGCGAGCGGCAGGCCAAGCATCCAGGCGAAATACCACATCTTGCGGCTCCTTTCTCAGTAAACGCTATCGCTGTTGTCCATCACGTCGCGGGCCGTGACCTTGCCCCACAACACCTTGTAGACCCATGCCGTGTAGACAAGGATCAGCGGCATGAAGATCACCGCCGAGACCAGCATCACGAACAGCGTCAGATGCGAGGACGAGCTGTCCCAGACCGTGAGCGACGAATTCGGGTCGATGCTGGAGGGCAGGATGAACGGGAACATCGTCAGCCCGACCGAGGCGATGATGCCGGTGATCGAGAGTTTCGAGGCCAGCATCGTCAACCCCTCCTTCCGCGCACGGAACCCCAGCACGGCCAGGGCCGCCCCGAGGAAGGCCATCACGGGGGCCACCACGATCCACGGCCGCTCGGCATAGGCCGCCATCCACGACCCGCCCCGCGCCACATCGCTCATCAGCGGGTTAGAGGGGCCATCGGGCGCGACCGCGCCGGTGAAGGCGTAGGCATCGACGCCCGCCGCCAGCCAGAGCCCGGCCAGCGCATAGGTGGCGATGGTGGCAAATGCGGCGTAGATGCCGAATTCGCGGGCACGGTCGGCCACCAGCCCCTCGGACTTGAACACCAGCCAGGCCGCGCCGTGCATGACCAGCATCGACACCGAGACCAGCCCCGCGAGCAGCGCATAGGGGTTCAGCAGGCCGAAGAAGCCGCCCTCGTAGATCGGCATCAGGTCTTCGGTCAGCCGGAACGGCACGCCTTGCAGCACGTTGCCGACCGCCACGCCAAAGACCAGCGCCGGCACGAAGCCGCCGACGAACAGCGCCCAGTCCCAGGCGCTGCGCCAGGTTTCCGACTCGCGTTTCGAGCGGTACTTGAACCCCACCGGCCGCAGGATCAGTGCGGCGAGGATCAGGAACATCGCCATGTAGAAGCCCGAGAAGCTGACCGCGTAAAGCGGCGGCCAGGCGGCGAAGATCGCGCCGCCGCCCAGGATGAACCAGACCTGGTTGCCTTCCCAGACCGGGCCGACCGTGTTGATCGCCATGCGGCGTTCCAGGTCGGTCCGGGCGACGAAGGGCAGCAGCGTGCCCACGCCCAGATCGAACCCGTCGGTCAGCGCGAAACCGATCAGCAGCACGCCCAGAAGCGCCCACCAGATCACGCGCAGAACCTCGAAATCCACGAATTCATGCAGGATCATTGGTCTTACTCCGCCGGTTGCTGGCTGGTGCGGCCCGACAGACGGTCATTGTGCCGCCGGTTCCACGCCTCGGTTTCGGACACGTCCATGAACGGGCCCTTGCGGATGTATTTGATCATCAGCCCCATCTCGATGATGAACAGGATCGAGTAGAAGGTGACGAAGCCCGCCAGCGTCAGGGCGACCTGGGTCACGCTGAGATGGCTGACCGACAGCGCGGTGGGCAGCACGCCGTCCACCGTCCAGGGCTGGCGGCCGAACTCGGCCACGAACCAGCCCGCCTCGGCCGCGATCCAGGGCGTCGGGATGGCGAAAACCGCCGCCCAGAGCGACCAGCGCGGAAAGCGCATGCCGTAGAAATTGGCGCGGATGAAGAAGAACAGCATCACCCCGATGAACATGAAGCCCAGCCCCACCATCACCCGGAACGCCCAGAACAGCGGCAGCACGCCCGGAATGGTATCCTCTGCCGCCATGGCGATCTGTTCGGTCGTCGCCTCGCGCGGGTCATCGACATAGCGTTTCAGCAGGAACGCATAGCCCAGATCGGCGCTGTGTTCCTCGAACCCCGCGATCATCTCGGGGGTCGCCGCGCCCTTGGCCGCGCGGATCTCCATCAGCGCGTCATAGGCGACGATCCCGTTCAGGATGCGGACCTCCGCCTCCTTCACCAGATCGTTGATGCCCGGCATTTCCTCGGTCAGCGACCGGGTGCCGAGAAGGCCCATCGCGACGGGGATCTGCACCGCGTATTTGGTCTCGCGCGCCTCGCGGTCGGGGAGGCCGACCAGCTTGAAGGGCGCAGGGGCTTCGTAGGTTTCCCACATCCCCTCGACGGCGGCGAGCTTCATCTTCTGCGAATGGGTGGCCGAATAGCCGGACTCGTCGCCCAGCACCACGACCGACAAGGCCGAGGCAAGGCCGAAACTGGCCGCGACCGCGATGGAGCGGCGCGCCAGCGCCTCGTGCCGGCCCTTGATCAGATACCAGGCCGAGACGCCGAGCACGAAGACCGAAGCGGTGACGTAACCGGCCGAAACCGTATGCACGAACTTGGCCTGGGCGACATGGTTGAACATGACATCGAAGAACGAGGTCATCTCCATCCGCATGGTCACCGGGTTGAAGACCGCGCCGACCGGGTTCTGCATCCAGCCATTGGCGATCAGGATCCACAGCGCCGAGAAGTTCGACCCGATCGCCACCAGCCAGGTGACGACGCAGTGGGTGACCTTCGACATCTTGTCCCAGCCGAAGAACATCAGCCCCACGAAGGTCGCCTCGAGGAAGAAGGCCATCAGCCCCTCGATGGCGAGCGGCGCGCCGAAGATGTCGCCGACATAATGGCTGTAATAGGCCCAGTTCATGCCGAACTGGAATTCCATGGTGATGCCGGTGGCCACCCCCAGGACGAAATTGATCCCGAACAGCGTGGCCCAGAACTTGGTCATTTGCCGCCAGATGGGGCGGTTGGTCATGACATAGACCGTCTCCATGATCGCCACGATGACCGACAGGCCAAGCGTGAGCGGCACGAAGAGAAAGTGAAACATGGCTGTCATGGCGAACTGGAGCCGGGACAGCTCGACGATGTCGAGTTCCATGGTGGCGGGCCTCCTTGGCCGTTACCCGTGCGATTCCCAAAGATACACGATTTGTGCACCTTTAGACTTGTTCTAGGTATACATTCGTGTGCGGACTTTGACCTGAATCAAAAACGCATGTCCGAGATGCAACTTCAGACCATGCGAATCAGCCGCTCGGCCCAGTCCCGTTCAGCCTTGCGATGCGAGGCGATCAGAAGCGTCGCCCGGGGCAGGAAATCGCGGATGCCCGCCAGAACGCGGATCGCGGTGGGGCGGTCCAGCCCCTCGGTGGGTTCGTCGAGCAGCAACAACTGCGGGTGGCGCAGGAGTGCCCGGGCCAGCGCAAGCCTGCGCTGTTCACCGCCCGACAGACCCGCGCCATTCTCGGACAGCTTCGCATGCAACCCGCCGCGGCCTGCGACCGTGCTGGACAGCGCCACCGCTTCGAGCGCGGCCAGCGCGTCGCTCTCGTCCAGCCCCGGGGCACCCAGCGCGAGCATGTCGAAGAAACTCGTGCCCAGCAGCATGCTGCGCTGGGGCAGATAGGTCACCTCGGCGCGAAGCTGGCTTTCGGGCAGATCGCGGAGGGGACGGCCGGAAACGAGGATCTGGCCGCGATCGGGCTGGATCAGACCGGCGGCCAGCGCCAGAACCGTGCTCTTGCCCCGGCCCGACGCGCCGGTCAGCGCCACCTTCTCGCCCGGCGCCATGCTCAGGGCGAAACCCTCGACCACCGGGTTCTCGGCGCCGGGATGGCGATAGGCGATATCGCTCATCTCCAGCGCCGGGGCCTCGGGGCGCGGCGGCGCGGCAGGGGTGGCGGGAACAGCGGCCACGCCATTCGTCGGTAACAGGCGCCGCACCCGGCGCGCGGCGTCCAGCATCCGGCCCAGATCGGCGAGCCCCCGGCGCACCGGCTGCACCGTCTCGGACAGCGCCAGCGCCGCGAAGAAGCCCAGCGCCGCCTGCGCGGGCGAGATCGTGCCGCGCGCGACCAGCGCGCCGCCCAGCCACAGCGCGATCCCCGCAGAAATCGTCGTGGTCAGCGCCAGCATCAGCCCCGCGCGGCGTTCCAGCCGGTCCACCGCGCCCAGGTTCTCACGCAGGCGCGTCTCGGCCGCACCAACCGCCGCCGTCTGGTCGGGCAGGCGGCCATAGACCACCAGATCGTCGCGCGCGCGCAACAGGTCGATCAGCCGGATGCGGAAGGCCTGCAACGCCTTTTCGGCCCGGCGCGAAGGGGCCAGCGCGTGCCGCCCGGTCCAGAGCAGCACAAGCCCCGTGCCCAGCGTGAAACTCACGACGATCCAGACCGCCAGCACCAGGTCGGTCAGCCACCAGATCGCCAGGAAGCTGGCCAGATAGACAGTCACCGCCGCAATCGCCGGGATGAACAGGCGCAGGGAAATGCCGTCCAGCGCATCGACATCGGCCACCAGGCGGTTCATCGTCTCCGCCCCCCTCAGCCGCGCCAGCCGCTGGAAGGGCAGCCCCAGCACCCCGCGCAACAGCCGAACGCGGATATCGGTCAGGCTTTTCAGCGTCGCGTCATGGGTCAGAAGCCGTTCGCCATAGCGCGCCGCGGTCCGGGCGAGCGCCAGGAAACGCACCCCGGCCGAGGGCTGGAAGACGTTGAACGCGATGCCGATCCCGGCCAGCCCCGCCACCCCCGCCGCGGTGATGAACCAGCCCGACAGGCCCAGCAGCGCAACGCCCGCCACCAGCACCGCCACCGCCAGAACGGTGCCGCGGATCAGGGCCGCGCGTTGTGCCCGCCAGATCAGCAGCATGACATGGAAGATATGGCTCATGCGGCCTCCTCCGCCCGCATGGCGATCTGGCGGTCCATCCTTGCGGCCAGGACCGGGTCATGGGTCGCCACGATCAGCGCCGCACCGCCCGCGACCAGCCCCAGAAGCCCCTCGGTCACCAGCGCGGCGGTTTCCTCGTCCAGATCGGCGGTGGGTTCGTCGGCCAGCAGCAGGTCGGGATGGGCATGCGCGGCGCGCGCCACGATCAGCCGCCGCGCCTCGCCGCCCGAGACGCCCATGCCGAACTCGCCCAACTGGGTGTTCAGCCCGCGCGGCAGGGTCGTCACGATGCGGTCGGCGGCGGCCAGTTCCAGCGCCGCGGGCAGCGGCAGAGCGCGCCCCGGCCGGACCGCCAGCGTCAGGTTCTTGCGCAGGCTGCCCGACACGAAGCGCGGCTGCTGCGGCAACCAGCCCAGCCTGCCCCGCCAGGCATCCGCGTTCTCGGGCGCCAGAACGGTGTCGCCCAGCCGGATCTCGCCCTCGGTCGGCACCGCCATCCCGGCGATCAGCCGCAGCAGTGAGGACTTGCCGATGCCGCTTGGCCCGGTGATCGCCAGCGTCTCGCCGGGGCCGAGGTCGAAATCGGGAAAGCGGATCAGCCGTCCGCCGGGCGGGCGATAGGCCAGACCCCGGACCGAAAGCGTATCGGCGGTGTCGATCGGCCGGGCCGTCGCGCCGACGCCCAGGAACGAGCTTTCGCCCCGGGATTCCAGTTCGTCCAGCTCTCGTGCCACGGCGCTGGCATCTGCCTTGTCATGCCAGGCCGCGGACAGGTCACGCAGCGGCTGGAAGAAATCGGGGGCCAGCAGCAGCAGGAACACCCCCTGCGCCACCGTCAACGGCGCCCCCCAGGTGCCGAAATTCAGCTCGCCCAGCAGGCTGAAGCCGACATAGACCGCCACCATCGCCACCCCGATCGCGGCGAACAGTTCCAGCACGGTCGAGGAAAGGAACGCGATGCGCAGAACCTCCATCGTGCGGTGGCGCAGCCGGTCGGCCGCATCGCGAAAGCCCTCCACCGTGCGCTCGGAGGCGTCGAGCAGCCGGATATCGACCAGCGCCGTCAGCCGTTCGAGCAGCAGCACGTTCATGTTGGCAAGCTCTTCCATCTGCCGCTCGCTTGCCTTCTTGGCGGCGATGCCGACCAGCGCCATGAAGACCGGGATCAGCGGCCCCGCGACCAGCAACACCAGGCCCACCGCCCAGGAGAACCAGAACGACACCACCAGGATCACCAGCGGCAAGACATTCGCGCGACGCTTGGCGACGGCATAGCGGGTGAGGAACGGCGTCATGGCCGCCAGCTTCTCGGCGGCCAGCGTGGCGGTCCGCGCTGCGGGGGGGCGCGCGGCGTCGTCTGTGGCGCGGCGCGCCTCGCGGGTGACCAGCCGCGCGCGTTCCAGCGCCAGAACCGTGTCGGCCGCGCTGAACGCCATCGCGCCCGCCCGGTGGTCGAGCAGGGCCCGCATCAGGCCCACGGCGATGAAGACCAGAGCATAGAGGGCCACATGGCCGCCGACCCTGTCGGGCTCCAGCATGTGCCCGATCGCCAGCGCCACCGCGCCCGCCTGCACCAGCCACAGCAACGAAGCCCCGGTCGCAAGAGCGCCTGCGCGTTCGAGCCTGCTCATCACCGGGGCCGTCATCCGGGCCAGCCGCTTCGCCGCGGGATCGTCCTTCTTCGCGCGTTTCCGGCCCAAGCCCTGCCCCGCTCGTCTGTTCGCACCCGTCCCCCTGCCTTGCGCGCAAGAGGCTTGCCTGATCTTTAACAGGCTCTATGCTGGATAGAACCCGTATGTGAGATAAACCATTATCCGCGACGGCTGGCAAAGAGAACCGCCGATGAGGTTGACGACACGCACCAATATCGCGATGCGCGCGCTGATGTATTGCGCCGTGAACAGCGGGCGCACGGTGCGCAAGTCCGACATTGCCTCGTCCTGCAACACCTCGGAAAACCACATGGCGCAGGTGATCAACACGCTGGCCCATCACGGCCTGGTCAAGACCACGCGCGGCCGCAATGGCGGGCTGACGCTGAAGCGCCCGCCCGAGGACATCACCGTGGGCGAGGTATTCCGTCATCTGGAATCGGGCGTGCCCTTTGCCGAGTGCTTCGACCCGGCGACCAACACCTGCCCGATCTCGTGCTGCTGCAAGCTGCAAGGCACGCTGCACAAGGCGATCGACGCCTTCTACCGCACGCTGGACGAGGTGACGCTGGCCGATCTGGTGACGGACAACCAGGGCCTGGCAAGGGCGCTGATGCTGATCGAGCCGGAAGATACTCGCGTCGCCAGCGCCTGACACGCGGAGGGCGAGGGTCCCCGGATCGGACCGATGCGCGTGGTCCGGGCCTAGCCAGCGCCCTATCGGGCGGCTAGAACCGCTCCAGATCCCGCAACCGGAGCGCCCCGACCGTGACCGCCCCCCTTGCCTCCTCCCCGGCCACCTTCCTGCGCGGCCTGTTCGATGCCGCCGTCGCCGCCGCCGACCCGATGCGCACGGTGCCCGCGGCGCTGCCGCCGAAACCGCCGGGACGGGTTCTGGTGATCGGCGCCGGCAAGGCGTCGGCGCGGATGGCCGAAGCGGTGGAATCGGCCTGGGGCCCCTGCGAGGGGCTGGTCATCACCCGCTACGGCTATGCCCGTCCGACGCAGGGCATCGAGATCGTCGAGGCGGCGCATCCGGTGCCTGACGCGGCAGGCGTTGCGGCGACCGACCGGATGCTGGCGCTGCTGGACGGGGTCGGCGAGGACGATTTCGTCCTGGCGTTGATCTCGGGCGGGGGGTCGGCCCTGCTGATCCGGCCCGCAGGCGCCATCACGCTGGTCGAGAAGCAACGGGTCAATGCCGACCTCCTGGCCTCGGGGGCCCCGATCGGGCAGATGAACACGCTGCGCAAGCATCTCAGCCGGGTCAAGGGCGGCCAGCTTGCCGCCGCGGCGCATCCCGCACGGATGCTGGCCCTGATGATCTCGGACGTGCCGGGCGACGATCCGGCCTCCATCGCCTCGGGACCGACGGTGGGCGATGTCACCACGCCAGCAGACGCCCGCGCCATTCTCGACCGCTGGGCGATCACCCCGCCCGCCTCGGTCGCCGCGGTGCTGGCGGGCGAAACCGGCGTGCTGCGCCCCGACGATCCCCGCCTCGCACGCATCGAGAACCGGGTGATCGCGGCACCGTCACAATCGCTGGCGGCGGCGGCCGGGATCGCCCGCGCGTCGGGCTGTCGGGTCGAGATCCTGGGCGATGCGCTGGAGGGCGAGGCGCGCACGCTGGCCGCCGACCATGCCGCGCTGGCGCTGGCCCGGCAAGCCGCGATGGCGCCCGACGCGGCGCCCCTCGTGCTGCTGTCGGGCGGCGAATGCACGGTCACGCGGCGAGGCGACGGGATTGGCGGGCCGAACGCGGAATATGCGCTGGCCATGGCCGCGGCGCTGGAAGGCGCGCCCGGCATTCACGCCATTGCCTGCGACACCGACGGGGTGGATGGCGCGGCCGAGGTCGCGGGCGCGGTGATCGGCCCCGACACCCCCGCCAAGGCCCGCGCGGCGGGGCGCGACATGGCCGAGGCGCTGGCCGACAATGACAGCCACGGGTTCTTTGCCGCGCTGGGCGATCAGGTGATCCCCGGGCCCACCCTGACCAATGTCAACGATTTCCGGGCGATCCTGATCCTGCCACCGGCCTGAACCCCCGGCAGGGCGCCCAAAACCTGTGCATCCCGCCGCGCCAACAGGCGAATGCGTCGGCTCCGCCTTGAACAGGCGCACGCTCCGCGCAACTCTGGCCGGAATTGCAACAGCCGGACCGCCATGACCACACCGCCGCAGACCCTGCGCATGAAGCTGGCCGATCTTGTCGGCAGGATCTATCCCGACCACGACTGCGCGCATCTGGTCGCCCGCATCGTCGAGGCGTTCTGGCCCGAGGGCAGCCATCCGCGCAGACGCGCGCGCATGCCCTCGAACCGGCTGTGGTCGGCGGCCGACAGCATGGTCATCACCTATGGCAACAGCATCGTGGACGGCCAGCACAAGCCGCTGGACCTGCTGAACGACTTCCTGCACCGCTTTCTTGCGGACACGGTAAGCTCGGTGCATATCCTGCCCTTCTTTCCCTTCACCTCGGATGACGGCTTTGCGGTGACCGATTACCGCTCGGTCAATTCCAGCCTGGGGGACTGGTCCGATATCAGCCGCATCGCGCGGGATTTCCGGGTGATGTCGGATCTGGTGCTGAACCATGTCTCCAGCCAGTCGACATGGTTCAATGCCTATCGTCAGGGCCATCCGCCTTACGACCGCTTCTTCTTCGAAGCCGATCCCGAAGACGACCTGTCCACCGTGGTCCGTCCGCGCACCAGCCCGTTGCTGCGCGAGGTCGAGACCGCGATGGGCACGCGCCATGTCTGGTGCACCTTCAGCCATGACCAGGTGGACCTGGACTTCCGCAACCCCGAGGTGCTGCTGGAATTCCTGCGGATCATGCGGCTGCATGTGGATAACGGCATCCGCATCCTGCGGCTGGACGCGGTGGCCTTCCTGTGGAAGGAGCCGGGCACGCCCTCGATCCACATGCCGCAGACCCATGCCATCGTGCAATTGATGCGCGTGCTGTGCGATTTCGCGGTCGAGCCCGTCGTGCTGCTGACCGAGACCAACGTGCCCAATGTCGAGAACCTGTCCTATTTCGGCAATCGCAACGAGGCGCATGCGGTCTACAATTTCTCGCTGCCGCCCCTGATCCTGCACGCGATGCTGTCGGGATCGGCCCGGCATCTGCACCGCTGGCAGACCACGATGCCGCCTGCGCAGCTGGGCGGCGCCTATCTGAACTTCACCGCCTCCCATGACGGGATCGGGATGCGCCCGGTCGAGGGGCTGTTGCCCGATGAGGAAATCGGCGCCGTGCTGGGCGCGATCCGTGCCTTTGGCGGCGAGGTGTCAATGCGCACGCTGAATGGCGGCGGCGAGGCGCCCTACGAGTTGAACATCACCTGGTTCGACGCGATGAAGGGCAGCTTTGCGGGCGAGGACGGCCACCAGATCGAGCGGTTCCTGTGTTCGCAGTCCATCGTGATGGCGCTGGAAGGGGTGCCCGCCTTCTACATCCACGCGCTGCTGGCCACGCCGAACGATCACGCGGGCGTCGAGCGGACCGGCGTCAAGCGCGCGATCAATCGCCATCGCTGGGATTATCCGACGCTCCTGGCCCTGCTCGAGGACGCGGACAGCCCGCAGGCGAATGTGCTGCGCCAGATGAGGCGGCGCATCGCGATCCGCCGCGCCCAGCCTGCCTTTCATCCCAACGCGACGCAGTTCACACTGCATCTGGATCACCGGCTGTTCGGACTGTGGCGCCAGAGCCTCGACCGCGACCAGTCGATCTTTGCGCTGCACAATGTCAGCGCCGAAGAGGTTTCGGTCTCGCCCATGGCGATCAACCTTATCGGCGGCGAGACCTGGGTGGACCTGCTGTCGGGCGAGACGATCTCGCCCACCGGCCCCGACATTCCCTTTGCACCCTATCAGTGCCGCTGGATTTCGAACCGGGGCTGACAGGGGGATCGGGTTCAGGGCCGACCGCCCTGCCCCTCGCGGTCGCGATCACGCTCGCGCGGGGGGCCGCGCCGGACCACCCGTTCCAGCCGGTCGGCAAAGGCGGCGCGTTCCTCGGGGCTCATCGCCGCCACGCGGTCGAGCGTCAGCCCGCGCATCAGCGCCGCATGATCCTGCACCCGCGCCTGCTGGGCCTCGACCACGGCGACCACCCGGGCATGGTCATAGGGGTCGGCCCGAAGCGCATCCTGCAACTCGCGGAAGCCCTGGCGCACCGCCGCGCGGTTCTCGCGCAGGCGCGGCGCCTCGGCGCGGTAGGCGGCGCGCAGCGCCTCGCGGTCGGGCTCGCTCATCGCGCGGCTGTAGGGGCCGAAATCGCCCGGCAAGAACCCGGCCCGCGGCGGCCCGTCCCGCCCGAATTTCAGCACCGCGCCGCCCACGATCCCCAGAACCAGCAGGTTCAGCGCCAGGCTTGTCACCAGCGCCACGCGAACCCAGGTGGGCGTGCGGGGCGGCGGGGCGGTCTTGTCGGTTCCAGCCATGCTCAACCCTCCGTCAGATAGGCATCAAGGCCGGGCATCAGGTCGGAGACATCGTAACCCCCGCCCAGCATCGTTGCGGTAACCGCGTCAAACCCGCCCGGCGCGGCATAGCCGATCCAGACGCCCATCAGCCCGGCCGTCGCCAGCCCGCCCATCGCCGGCCAGCCGCCGATCACGCCAAGGAGCCGGGCGAGCCCGCCGCCCATCGGCCGGGCAGGTGGCACGGGGGCCGGGGCGGCGCGCGCCTCGGCCTCGGCCATCGCGTCCCCCATCACCCGGGCCAGCAGCGCCGCCGACGGTTCTGGCCGGTCGGTGCGGGCCGCCGCGAACAGCGCCTCGATCTCGGTGTCGTTCATCTGCCGGTCAGTCATCCTCGAACCCCAATTCGCTGCGCCGCCCCGCCAATGCAGAGGCCAGCGCCCTCTTGCCCCGGGCGGTCAGGCTTTCGACCGCCTCGACGCCGATCTCCATGATCCCGGCGATCTCGGGGTTGGACAGCCCCTCGATATGGCGCAGGATCACCGCCTGTCGCTGCCGTTCGGGCAGGGCGGCCAGCGCCGCATCCAGCGCATCGACCCGTGCCTGCGCGATCATCCGCGCCTCGACGCCCGGCGCATCGTCCTCGGGCTCGGGCACCTCGTCCAGCCCCTGCCCGCGCCGCCGCCGCAGCCGGTCGGTGCACAGATTGGTGACGACACGGTACAGCCATGTCGTCACCTTGGCCTCGCCCATGCGCCACTCGGGCGCGATCCGCCAGAGCCGCAGCATCGCCTCCTGCGCGACGTCCTCGGCCTCGGCCGCATCGCGCAGAAGCCGCGCGGCATAGCCCAAGGCGCGCGGCGTCAGCCGCAGCGTCAGGGCACGCGCCGCCCGCGCGTCGCCCCGGCCATAGGCCACAAGCAAGACCTCGTCGGACTCGCCGCTCTCGGCATCGAAAGGCATCAGCATCCTTGCTCCGGCCTAGCGCCTGATGCGGCGCACGGCAATCGCGACGGGGCACCGAAGGCCCCGCCGCGGCCTCTTTCAGCGCGTGGCCCGCCGGGCCCCGACGCGGTCGCCGAACCGTTCCGCCGCGGCGTCGAACTCTTCCTTGCTGATCACGCCATCGCCATCGGTGTCGATCCGGTCGAAGATCATCTGCGGACCGGGTCGTGCGGCCAGTTCCTCGGCGCTGAGCATGCCGTCGCCATCGGCGTCCAGCATCTCGACCAGGGACCGGGCGCGGTCGGCGCGTTCCTCATCCGTCAGCCGCGGATCGCCGAAGCCGCCATAACCCATCGGCCCCGAGCCATCCATGCCGCCGAACATGCCATAGCCGCCGCCCTGCATTCCCGGCCCCGCGCCGTAGTGGTAACCACCCTTCCGGCCATTCCCGCGCCAGTCGCGATCCCCCCGGCCGCGCGGCCCGGACATCTCGGCGCGGCGTGGCGCCGGACCCAGATTCTGCGCCTCTTCGGCGGAAATCAGGCCGTCGCCATCGACATCCAGTTCGGCGAACCGTGCCCGCGCCCGCGCGGTGAACTCGTCCAGGCTGATCGCGCCGTCGCCATCCGCATCGAGCCGCTGGAACAATGCCGCACCGCGCGTTCCCGCCGCGGCCGCGCCCTGCGCTGCCCCGGCCTGCTGCCCGGCACCGCCCTGCTGCGCGGCTGCGGGAACCGCGAAAACCAGCATCGCCGCCGCGCCAAGCGCCAAAATCGAAACGCGCCCTTTTCCGTCCGTCATGGAACTTCTCCTTGTTCGTGTCTCTTGCCTGTGACCTCGGGGCGTTTCCGCCCATCGTCGAACCTGTTACGGACAAGCCCCGGGGTTCCGTCGCGACGACGCAGGAGTTTTTTGCGACATCCCGCCGCAAGGACAGTCGGTCCTCTTTCAACCACATGCGGAGTCACTAGCTTGAGACTGCACGCAAAGCCGGAGGCGTGCCCAACATGACCGCAACTGATCACTCGATGTTCGACATGCACCCGAGGCCCATCGGCACAGCGATTCTGCGCGGCTGGTGCAAGCGCTGCCCCAATTGCGGCGCGGGCCCGATGATGTCGGGCTATCTGAGCGTGCGCGAGCACTGCCCGGTCTGCATGGAAGAATTGCACCACTACCATTCCGATGACGGGCCGGTCTATCTGACCGTTCTGATCGTGGCCTTCCTGGCCTCGCCCCTTGTTCTCTGGGCGCATCTGGCCTTCCAGCCCGATCCCTTGGTTCTGGCCTCGGTTTTCACCATTGGCTGCATCGGGCTGGCGCTATACCTTCTGCCCAGGCTGAAGGGTGTGATGGTGGCGTTGCAATGGGCGAGGAGGATGCACGGATTCGGGAGCGGGAGCTGACGGACCCGCCGATCCGCGACGCGGCAACGGTGATCGTGCTGCGCGATGCCGACACGGCGCCCCGGGTGCTGATGGGCCAGCGCGGCGCCTCGGCCGCCTTCATGCCGAACAAGTTCGTCTTTCCCGGCGGCGCGGTCGATCCGGTGGACACGACGGTGCCCTTGGCGCATCCCCTCGCCCCTGGCTGCGCGGCGCGACTGTGCGCCGAGGCGGATCCTGCACTGGCCCCCGCGCTGGTCGCGGCCGGCATTCGCGAGTTGTGGGAGGAAACCGGCCTGATCCTCGGCCGCCCCGGCAGTTGGGAAAGCCCCGCACCCAGGGGCTGGCGGGGATTCTCGGAAACCGGCCATCTGCCCAGCGCCGAGGGCTTGCATTTCATCTTTCGCGCGATCACCCCGCCCGGCCGCCCGCGCCGGTTCGATGCGCGCTTCTTCCTGGTCGAGGCCGAGGCGGTGGCGAACGATCTCGACAATTTCTCGCGCGCCGAGGACGAGTTGGGGCTTCTGCAATGGATCCCCTTGACCGAAGTGCGCCGCTTCAACCTGCCCTTCATCACCGAGGTGGTGCTGGCAGAGGTCGCGGGCCTTCTCGGCTCCGGCCTCTCTCCCGCAAGCGTGCCCTTCTTCGACAACCGCAGCCCGCGGTCGAGTTTCGCCCGCCTGCGCTAGCCTCCGTGATCGCGGTGCGAACTGACCGCGCCTGCAGCCCCCCCGCGTGGCATTCGCCGTTCGAGTGATGTGCCCGATTGGCCGTGACCTGAGATCAGCGACGGGATATTTCCTTCGGCTGCGACCGGGGTCCGACCGAGCGAAGGGACGGACGATGAGGCGAACCAGATGAGGTGGTCCCCGTTTTCTGGACAGATTTGCGGCGTTGCTAAGCTTGCCTGTTGATCATGCCGCCGCCTTCAGGTCTTGGCCCTGATGGGCCTCAACCGGTGTCCTTCCGCCAAGCGCCGAATGGG
>NZ_JAMYDV010000017.1 GCF_024128855.1 Rhodovulum tesquicola | reverse complement strand
GTTGTCGTCGCCTGCTTGTGAAGAGAAATCAGCATCCTCGCCCCGCGTCCCGAACCTCACCCAGCAACGATCTTGCCATGAAGAGCGCAGAGCGGCGAGGGTCTATGTGATCGTCCGGGATGGGACAGCTATTCTATAGACGTTCGCAGCATGCGGACGTCGGGATATACGTGATGGACGAAATTCGTTAGCGGATGTCGGGTTGGCAAGCCCAGCGCATAGTCCGCAGAGCGTTGCGCGGCCTTCCAGGTTTCCTGACATCGAGGACCCTGCATTTCCGTGTCTCCGATGAAATGGAGAAAGAGCAGATTGGCGCGCACGCCTCGCTCGTGCAGCCACCATAGATGGGCCAGACGGTTCGCATATTGGTAGTAGGTTCGCATCCAGTCCGAACGGTCATCTGCCCTCAAAGCGGATCGACAAGCGTTAAGAGCGTCACGTATCCTGTTGCGAGAAAGTCTGGACTTCGCCGAGCAGGGCGTCGTCAGGAATTCACCGATATGGGCCTTCGCCTCGACCAAAACCGGAGCGCCATCGGCAAGCGCCAGGCCGTCCCAGACAGGACCTCCACGGGGCCAGAATGCCGCGAGCGCATCGCGCAAGTCGGATCGTCCCAAGACGTCGAGAAACGCGCCGTCTTGATATTCTCGGAACGAGTCGCGCCGCAACGGTGAGCGCCACTCCAAAGTCGCAAGATCGGCGGGCTGCACGTTCTCCGGTGTAGCATCGACAAAGATCTGAAGCCACTTCTGGCTCCCACGTATGGCAGCTCCTGTGGTCAGATCGACCCTCACTGATCCAGGAAACTCCGTAGCTTCCGCGACCGGCTCGGATGCTTGAGCTTGCGCAAGGCCTTCGCCTCGATCTGGCGGATGCGTTCACGGGTGACGCTGAATTGCTGGCCGACTTCCTCCAGCGTGTGGTCGGTGTTCATGCCGATGCCGAAGCGCATGCGCAGCACGCGTTCCTCGCGCGGGGTCAGCGAGGCCAGAACCCGGGTCGTGGTTTCCTTCAGGTTCTCCTGAATGGCGCTGTCCAGCGGCAGGACCGCGTTCTTGTCCTCGATGAAATCGCCAAGCTGGCTGTCCTCCTCGTCGCCGATGGGGGTTTCCAGCGAAATCGGTTCCTTGGCGATCTTCATCACCTTGCGGACCTTTTCCAGCGGCATCTGGAGCTTTTCGGCCAGTTCCTCGGGCGTCGGTTCGCGGCCGATCTCGTGCAGCATCTGGCGGCCGGTGCGCACCAGCTTGTTGATCGTCTCGATCATGTGGACGGGAATGCGGATCGTGCGCGCCTGGTCGGCGATCGAGCGGGTGATCGCCTGGCGGATCCACCAGGTCGCGTAGGTCGAGAACTTGTAGCCGCGGCGGTATTCGAACTTGTCCACCGCCTTCATCAACCCGATATTGCCTTCCTGGATGAGATCCAGGAATTGCAGCCCGCGATTGGTGTATTTCTTGGCGATGGAAATCACCAGCCGCAGGTTCGCCTCGACCATTTCCTTCTTGGCCTGCCGGGCTTCCTTTTCGCCCTTCTGCACCTGGTTGACGATGCGGCGGAATTCCTGGATGTCGACGCCGACATATTGACCGACCTGCGCCATCTCGGCGCGCAGGTCCGCCACTTTCGGGCCCGAGCGTTCGGCGAAAGCCTGCCAGCCGCGGCCCGCCTTGTCGCCCATCCGCTCCATCCAGTGCGGATCAAGCTCGTGGCCGCGATATTCCTCGATGAATTCGCGCCGGTTGATGCGGGCCTCGTCGGCCAGCTTCACCATGGCGCTGTCGATCTGCATGATCTTGCGGTTGATGCCGTAAAGCTGGTCGATCAGCGCCTCGATCCGGTTGTTGTGCAGGTGCAACTCGTTCACCAGCACGACGATCTCGGCGCGCAGCTTCTGGTATTCGGCCTCGTCACGCGGCGAGAATTGCAGCGCCTTGTTCAGCGTGGCCTGAATGCGCTTGTCCTGGATCTGGGACAGCTTGACATAGTCATGCGCGATCCGGTCGAGCGTTTCCAGCACACGCGGCTTGAGCGCGGCCTCCATGGCGGCCAGGCTCATGTTGGCCTGTTCGTCGTCCTCGTCCTCGTCCTCGCGCCGGATCGGGTTGCCATCGGCGTCCAGTTCGGGCTCGGACTCGGATCGGGCCGACGCGCCGGTGCTGGCCGCGGACTCGACATCCAGCCCCCCGACAACCGGCTCGTCCTCGTCGCCCTCGACCGACCGGCCGAACGTGGCGTCAAGGTCGATCACGTCGCGCAGCAGGATGTCCTCGTTCAGAAGCTCGTCGCGCCAGATCGTGATCGCCTGGAAGGTCAGCGGGCTTTCGCACAGCCCCGCGATCATCGTGTTGCGCCCGGCCTCGATCCGCTTGGCGATGGCGATCTCGCCCTCGCGGCTCAGCAATTCGACCGAGCCCATCTCGCGCAGATACATCCGCACCGGGTCGTCGGTGCGGTCCAGCGTTTCGGACTGGCTGGTGGCGACGGCAACCTCGCGCGAGGACGAGGTTTCGACCACTTCGGTCGAGCCTTCCTCGGGCTCCTCGGCGTCCTCGTCGGAATCGATCACGTTGATGCCCATCTCGGACAGCATCGACATGACGTCCTCGATCTGTTCCGACGACACCTGTTCGGGCGGCAGGACCTGGTTGAGCTGGTCATAGGTGATATAGCCGCGCTCCTTGGCGTCGGCGATCATCCTCTTGACCTGGGCCTGGCTCATGTCGAGCGAGATCTCGGGATCCTGCTCGTCGGTCTTGCGGTCGTCGGCGTCTTTTGCTGCCATGGAGTGCTCCTTGCGGGGGAGGCTGATTCGTTCGGGCCGTTGAGCCCGACTCATTAGCGCGAATCATCGGGAAGGCCACCCGATTCCCCTGATGTTGCTGACGTTTCCCGGTCGACTGCGCCCCGAATGCGTCGCTTTCCCCGGCTGTAGTCGATTCGGTCCAGCAATTCGGCGAAGGCGTCCTTCTCGTCGCGGCTGATCCGGGCGCCGTTCGGGCCGATCTCGTAATCGGTGCGATCCTCGCTCTGCCTGCGTCCCGCGCGGTTGCGCGCCTCGGCCGCCTGGCCCAGGCGCCAGGTCAGCCCCTCGTCGGCCAGACCCTGAAGATCGTGCATCGCTTCCTCGATCTCCCGTTCCGCGCCCCGTGTCGCCGACAGCTTGGCCAGTTCCTCGGCCAGGCACAGAGCCGCCTTGGCGGCATCTCCGGGGTCGCGGATCGGCGGGGCTATGCGGACATGGCCGAGGGCAAACAGCTTTTCAAGGGGCTCGCGGCCGACACGGGCCTCGATCGCGGCGCGAAAGGCGGCGGGGGCGGCGCGGGGGACGGCATGGGCCTCGGCCAGCAGCGCGGCCAGAAGCCCCGCATGCTCGGCCGCACCACAATCCAGCCGTTCCAGTTCGCTCTCGAATTCGGGGATCAGCGCGGGATGCGCGATCAGCGTCGCCAGGATCACCGCCTCGCGCAGGTCTTCCTCGAACCGCGCGGGGGCGGCGACAAGCGCGGAACCGCGCGTGCTGGAGCGCGGCGCGGCGGGGGCCGGGCGGCCCTTCCATTCGCCCTTGCGGGCGGGGCCGCGGGCGGGACGGAACAGGCTCCAGCGCAGGCGGTTGATCTCCTCGCCGTAATGGCGCCGCAGCGAGGGGTCCTTGATCCGGACCAGCGCCTGCCGCAGGTCGCGGTCCAGCGCGGCGCGGCGCTCGGGGCTGTCAAAGGACTTGCCCTCGGTCTCGCGCTCCCACAGCAGCTGCACCATCGGGCGCGCGGCCTCGATCAGCTTGCCCATGGCCCCCGCCCCGCCGCTGCGGATCACGTCATCGGGGTCCTGCCCCGGCGGCATCAGGGCAAAGCGCAGCGCGTGGCCCGCCTCCAGCAGCGGCAGCGCCAGGTCGATCAGCCGCCGCGCGGCATTGATCCCCGCCTTGTCGCCATCGAGTGCGATCACCGGCTCGGGATGGATGCGCCAGAGCAGGCGCAATTGCGCCTCGGTGATCGCGGTGCCCAAGGGCGCGACCGCCGCCGCGAACCCCGCCTCGACCAGCGCGATCACGTCCATGTAGCCCTCGGCCACGATCAGCGTCTGGCCCTTGCCCGCCGCCTCGCGCGCGGGGCCGTGGTTGTAAAGGTTGAGCCCCTTGTCGAACAGGTCGGTCTGCGGCGAGTTCAGGTATTTCGCGCCATCCGCCGGATCCATCGCCCGGCCGCCAAAGGCAATCGCCCGCCCGCGCGCGTCGCGGATCGGGAACAGGATGCGGTTGCGGAACACGTCATAGGGCTCGCCGCCCTTGTCCGACCGGCGGACAAGCCCCGCCCCCAGGATCAGGTCCTCGCTCACGCCCCGGCCGCGCAGATGCGTCCATAATCCGCGCCAGTCGGGGGGCGCAAAGCCGATCTCCCAGCGGTCGCGCGCCGCCTCGCCCAGCCCGCGCCGGTCGAGATAGGCCCGCGCCTCGGCCGCGGCGCCGCTGCGCAACTGCATCCGGTAATGGCGCAGCGCCTGCTCCATGACCTCGGCCAGTTGCGTGCGCCGGTCGGCCTTTTGCTGCGCCTGCGGATCGCGCGCAGGCATCTGCATCCCCGCCTCGCGCGCGAGGATCTCCACCGCCTCCATGAAGCCGACATTCTCGGTCGCCTGCACGAAGGACAGCGCGTCGCCCTTCGCATGGCAACCGAAGCAGTAATAGAATCCCTTGCGGTCGTCGACGTGGAAGCTGGCCGTCTTTTCCTGGTGGAACGGGCACGGGGCCCACAGGTCGCCCTTGCCCTGGTTCGACTTGCGCTGGTCCCACATGACCTTGCGGCCCACGACCCCGGCCAGCGAGACGCGGCCGCGAAGCTCTTCGAGGAATCCGGGGGGCAGGCTCATGCCCGACAATATCGGGCGCGGGCCGGGTCCTGTCCAGTCGCCACGCGCCCGGAACGGGCGCGCCGGGCCCAACGCCTTGCGCGGCCCGCAAGGGCAGCGCAAGGGGGCGGGAGCGCCCGGCCATGGTCCGCATCGGCACCATCGCATGGCCAGGGCGGCCGAATCAGCTCGGGCGACCGGCGGAAACCGGGACCGGGCGGCGTTGCGATGGCCGTCGTCCTCCGCCCGCACCCGGCGCCGTCCGGTTCCGGGCGGGCGGTGTATCCCCCGTGGCCCGTGCGATTGTTTCGCGCATTCCGATACTGCCCTCCAAGCGCCGCGACCTTGTACGAAATCCGCCGGAAATCAGGGTGAACCCAACAGCTTCCGCCCCAATTTCGCCGCAACTCCCGGGTTTATTATGCAGGCGCGATTTCCGTGCCGCGACTGGCCCGCCGGGCCCAGAGACCGAGGACGATTAAGATGTCGATTGCCCCGAACACCCGCTTTTTCCCGATGCGCAGAGGACGGCGTGAGGCCATGGCCCGCTTCCGGCGGGACGAGGCCGGGGGACTGATCATCTTCTCGCTGTTCATCCTCGTTGCGATGATGCTGGCCGCGGGGCTGGCGATCGATTTCATGCGATACGAGCATACTCGCGCGCGGCTTCAGAACACGATGGACCGCGCCGTGCTGGCCGCCGCCAGCCTCAGCCAGACCCAGGACGCCAAGGCCGTTGTCGAGGATTATTTCGAGAAGGCGGGCCTCAAGGACTATCTTGGTCCCATCAAGGTCGAGGAGGATCTGTCCTCGGGCACCGCCGCCTACCGCAAGGTGCGCGTGTCCGCGGGCGCGACCCTGCGACCGATCTTCCTGTCCTTCCTCGGCATGAACGAGATGCCGGTCATCACCAGCAGCACCGCCGAAGAGGGGATCAGCGATCTCGAGATCTCGATGGTTCTGGACGTCTCCGGCTCGATGGCCTGGTCCGCGGCCTCGGGCAATTCGCGCATTCACGACCTCAAGGAGGCGGCCAAGGATTTCGCCTACCACATGCAATGCAACCCGAATGCCAGCCGCGGATCGGACAAGCCCTGCGAGGTCGAGCATGGCAAGGTCTCGATCTCGATCGTGCCCTATTCCGAACAGGTCAATGCCGGCCCGCACCTGCTGTCGCTGTTCAACGTCACGAACGAGCATGCCTCATCGCATTGCGTCGACTTCTCGTCGGACGACTATACCCGCGTCAGCCTTGGCGATTACGTCTCCGACCCGCTCTCGGGGCTGCCGCCCGCGCCCCAGGACGTGCTCGTGCGCACTGGCCATTTCGACCCATGGGGGCGCTATGACCGCACGCCAGGCAGCTGGTCCTGCAACATCCAGAGCGAACGCTGGATCAAACCGCTGATCGACAGCCACACTCAGGCATATGATGCGATCGACGCGCTGATCGCCCAGGGCAACACCTCGATCGACGTGGGCATGAAATGGGGGGCCGCGCTGGTCGATCCCGGGATCCGCTCGGTCGTGGACAGCCTGACCTCGACGCCTGTCGCGACCGGCTCCAGCGAGATGCTGGTCGATCCGGCCCTGCGCGGGCGGCCCTACAATTACGCCCAGAGCTACAATGCCAAGGCCATCATCCTGATGACCGATGGGCAAAACACCGCCCAACACTATCTCAAGACCCAGTATCGCGACGGCCCGTCGGTGGTCTGGCACTACGACAAGGCGGACGGCACGCCGGGCGATCCGGTCTATTCGGTCTACAATGCCGGTCGCGACCAGTATCGCTGGGTCAACAAGAACGGCAGCGATTACAAGTCGGACTGGTTCGACAACGTCTATATCGGCGAACCGCAACAAACCTGTGGATACCAGACCGTTTACTACTATGACCGGTGGTGGCGGCTGAAATCGCGCCAGGAATGGGTCTGCACCGAGACCGGGCCGCCGGACGGCACGCCGCGTCAGCTCGGTTATCCGGAGGTGTGGTCGACCTTCACCACCCAGTGGTTCGGCCGGTTCAGCTGGCTCGAGAACCCGGTGCTCTCGCATGGCACGGCGACCAAGGACGCGCGACTGCTGGACATCTGCAACGCTGCCAAGGCCAGGGACATCCTCGTCTACACCATCGGTTTCGAAATCGCAGGCGACAGCGGCGAGGAGGAACTGCTGGGCAAATGCGCGACGACAATCAACCATTTCTTCCTGGCCGACGGGCTGAACCTGTCCGACACGTTCGGCGCCATCGCCTCGTCGCTGAACCAGCTGAGGCTGACCGAATGAGGGCATGTCCGGGCCTCCTGCCCCGAATCGCGCGCGCGCTGCGCCGGGAGGAGGGGACCGCCAGCATCGAGGTGGTCCTCGCCCTGCCGATCGTGATGATGATGTTCCTGATGGGGCTCGAGGCGTCGATCCTGATGACCCGCCAGCTGCTGCTGGAACACGCGCTCGACGTCTCGATGCGCGAGGTGCGGCTGGGCAAGCATCCCGGCCTCGATCACGACCGCTTCAAGGAGATCGTCTGCAGTCAGGCCAATCTCTTTCCCGACTGCAAGAACGTGGTCCGGATCGAGATGACCCCCGTGTCGAAAACCACCTGGACCCTGCCGGACGCCGTGGCGACCTGCGTCGACCGCCGCGCCCCGATCCAGCCCGTCACCAATTTCACCCAAGGCCCGCAGAACAGCCTGATGATGGTGCGCGCCTGCGTCGTCGTGGACCCTTTCTTCCCGGGGGTCGGACTCGGGCTGAGGCTGCACAAGGCCTCGGGCGACGGCTATGCGCTGGTGGCCACCTCGGCCTTCGTCAACGAACCCGGCGCGGGGGTCTGAGAGATGCCGCGCGCCCTGCTCGCCCCGTTCCGCCGCTTCGCCCGCGACACCAGCGGCAACATGGTGATCGAATTGCTGCTGATGCTGCCCCTGTTTCTGTGGGTGCTGCTCGGCATCATCACCTATTTCTACGGCTTCCACATGAAGACGATCGGCCTCAAGGGGGCCTACACCGTCTCGGACCTGCTGAGCCGCGAAATGGAGGGCCCGGTCACCCCCGCCTATATCGAGGGGCTGGACGGCATCTTCAACTATGTCACCAACACGGCCGACCCCCTGGGACGTCTGCGCGTGACGGTGATCACCTGCACCGACAAGTGCGACAAGGACGACACGGGCCGCGAACTCGATATCGACTGGTCCTACGGCACCAATGGCCTGACCCCGATGACCAAGACCGATCTGAACACGATCTTCGAGGCCAGCATACCGCTGTTGCCCGCGCATGATCGCGTTATCCTGGTCGAAACCCAGGTGCTCTACCGGTCGCCGGTCTCGCCGATCTGGTTCGGGGTCGGCGACACCCAGATGGAAAGCTTCGTCGTCACCCGGCCGCGCTTCGTGCCCAAGCTGGAGTGGGAAAACAGCTAGGACGCCCGGGACCGGATCGCCAAGGCCGGAAAGACCGCGCGCCACCCCGCGCGTCACAGGGCGGCCGGAAGACCGCGCGCGGACCTAGCGCCCGTCCGTCTCCTGCGGCGCCTCCGCGCGGTCACGCTCGATCAGGACCGTCGCGAGGATATCGGCCATCGCCCGGGCCTCGAAGGCCGAGGTGACCCCGCCCACACCGATCCGTCGTCCGATCCGCCACCAGACCCCCGGCACCCAGGCAAGCGGCCTGCCCGACTTCAGCAGGACGGTGAACCCGTTCGATGGCTTGAGCGCGAATGCCCCGCGCTCGACGCGCAGGATCTCGTCCATCCGGGCCAGTTCGCGGCCGGCGCTGTCGACCAGACCGGCACGGGTCAGCCGCAGCGCGCATGTCGTGGCGCGGCGCATTGCCTCACCCAGCACCAGGGTTGCAAGGCCCAGCACCGCCAGGAAACCGCGCCAGAGCAAATCGTCCGGCGGCTGCACCAGCGCCACCAGCAGGAGCAGCAAGGCCAGCATCATCAGGACGCCCAGCGCAAAGATCCGGCGCGGTGCGGACACATGCAAAACGGCGAGTTCGTCACTCATCGGCCCTTGCCGCCTCCCCTTGGTGGATCGCAGGGCATCGTCTAGCCGGGGCCGCGGGCAGGGCCAAGGCAAATCCGCGGCTCGGATTCGGGCGAACATTCGCCTAGACTGCACCGGCGGCGGGCAAATCGGGTGCGATCAGGCCGCGGAACCCGAGACGCGGCGAAAAGGCACCTTGCCCGCAGCGCATAACGAGGCATCCTGATGCAGAAGCCAATTCGTTTTGGTGGACAGGATCAACGTAGGTGGACCATGACTGACAAGATGCAAATGCCCTCGCAGCTCTCCGACGACGCGACCCCGCTCTCGTCCAAGATGAACTGGCCGCTGCTGAGCGACCGCAAGTCGAATGTCGAGCTGTCGACGGCCGATCCGACCCCGTTCTCTTCGAAGATGAATTGGCCGCTGATCGGCGGGCGTGGCGAGGGCAATGTCGAGCTGATGACCGACAATCCCACCATCTTCTCCAGCAAGATGGGCTGGCCGCTGCTCAGCGACAAGGCGACCATGTTCGACACCCAGTTGAACACCGCCCAGGGCGGCGCCAGCACCAGCACGGGCGATGGCGGCTTCAGCAAGTTCCTGCGCGGCATCATGACCGGCGAAGTGCAGAAGTAAGAACGCGCCCCATGGCCGTTTCCCGCGCCCGGCGAATCGCTTCGCCGGGCGTCGTTCTTTCCCGGCGCCGTCCACCCCGCCGTCAGGCGGCGACCGCCTTGCGCACCATGTCCCAGTAAAGCCCCGCGACCCGCTCGCGGCTGAGCCGCCCGGCATCGCGATACCATGTCGTCACGCCGGTCAGCATGGCGATCACCGCCAGCGTCGCCAGCTTGGTATCGGGCAGGTCGAACACCCCCGCCGCCTGCCCCGCCCGCAGGATATCCTCCAATTCGGTCTCATAGCGTTTCCTGAGCGCCTCGATCCCGGCGAAATTCTCGGGCGCGAGGTTGCGCAGTTCCATATAGGCGATGAACACCGCGTCGGGCCGTTCCAGGTGGAACCGGATATGGAACCGCGTGAACGCCTCCAGCGCGCCCAGCGGTCCCTCGCCCCTCGGTTCTGCCGCCCAGGCGGCCAGCAATTCCTCGAGATGGGCGCGCATCAGGTCGGCCAGCAGCCCCTGCTTGTCGGGGATGTAGTTGTAAAGCGCACCGACCTGCACCCCCACCTCGGCCGCGATCTGGCGCATCGTGACCGAGGCATAGCCGTGGCGCGCGAACAGTCGCTGCGCGGCCTCGCGCAGCCGCGGGCCGGTGATCTCGGAATGGGAGCCGGAGGTGCGGGCCATGGGGCCAGTGTTATCTGAACAGCCGTTCATTTCAATCCCTGCGCGAGTGCGCGGGCGGCGCGGCTTGCCGCGGGGCGGAATGCGGGGATATGGTCGGCCCGCAGCAAGAGGGCGGCGGGATGACGGGACGCATCGCGGGGACAATGGCGGGGGCGGCGCTGGTCGCGGCGCTGGCGGGCTGTGCGCCACCGCCCGGCCCCACGCCCGCAACCGGCGCCTATCCAAGGCTCGTGCCGGTCGAGCCGATCCTCGCCCGCGCCGCCCAGCCCGGCGCCACCGAACAGGACACCGAGGCGCTCGAGGCGCGCGCCGCCGCGCTGCGCGCCACGGCCGCCGCCCTGCGCGCCCGCGACCTCTGAGCCCCGGGCCGCGTTGCAAGACCCGCGCCTTCGCGCTAACACCCCCGCGAACCCTCGGCACCAGCCCAACCGGGAGCACGCCCCATGACCACCCCCCTGCGCCTCGGCATCGCCGGGCTCGGCACCGTCGGCGCCGGTGTCGTCAAGATCGTCCAGACCCGCGCGAACCTGATCGCCCAGCGCGTCGGGCGGCCGGTCACGGTCTCGGCGGTCTCGGCCCGCACCCGCGACCGCGACCGGGGCGTGGACCTGTCCGCCTTCGCCTGGGAGGATGACCCCGTCCTGCTGGCCCGGCGCGAGGACGTGGACATCTTCGTGGAACTCATGGGCGGCTCGGACGGCCCCGCCAAGGCCGCGACCGAGGCGGCGATCGCCGCAGGCAAGGACGTGGTGACCGCCAACAAGGCGATGCTGGCCGTTCATGGCCAGGCGCTGGCCGAGGCGGCCGAGGAAGCGGGCCGGGTGATCCGCTTCGAGGCGGCGGTCGCGGGCGGGATCCCCGTGGTCAAGGCCCTGACCGAGGGGCTGGCAGGCAACCGGATCACCCGCGTCATGGGCGTGATGAACGGCACCTGCAACTACATCCTGACCCGGATGGAAGCCGAGGGCCTGCCCTATGAAACCGTCTTCGAGGAGGCCCGCGCGCTGGGCTATCTCGAGGCCGATCCGACGCTGGATGTGGGCGGGATCGACGCCGGTCACAAGCTGTCGCTTCTGGCCGCCATCGCCTTCGGCACAAAGGTCGATTTCCCCGCGATGGAGCTGGAGGGGATCGAGCGGATCTCGATCGACGATATCCGCCATGCCGCCGACATGGGCTTCCGGATCAAGCTGCTGGGCGTGGCCCAGATCACCGGCCGCGGGCTGGAACAGCGGATGTCGCCCTGCCTGGTGCCCGCAAGCTCGCCGCTGGGCCAGCTTGAGGGGGCGACCAACATGGTCGTGCTGGAAGGCGACGCGGTGGGCCAGATCGTGCTGCGCGGCGCCGGTGCCGGTCAGGGGCCGACGGCCAGCGCGGTGATGGCCGACGTCATCGACATTGGCCGCGGCTTCCGCGTGCCGACCTTCGGCCAGCCCGCCGCGGGCCTTGAACAGGCGCGCGCGGCGCGCGCCTCGGCCGCGGCGCCCTACTACCTGCGGATGGAGCTCGAGGACAAGCCCGGCGCACTGGCCAGGGTGGCCGCGGCGCTGGGCGAGGCGGGCGTCTCGATCGACCGGATGCGGCAGTATGGCCACGCCACGACCACCGCGCCGGTGCTGATCGTGACCCACAAGACCACCCGCGATGCGCTGGATCACGCGCGCAAGGGCTTTGCCGGAACCGGTGTCATGGTGGGCGATCCGGTCGCGATCCGGATCGAGGAAGTCTGATCCGGCGGCCCGGGTCGCACCACCCTGCCACCGGCGCACGGCGATGCACCCCGCCCGCATCGCCGCCATCCGCCCGGGCCGGGTTGGCCTTTACCCTTCATTAACCTTAACGGGCGATTGAATCGGGGTCTTGTTCGAGAGGCCCTTTCCATGCCGCCGGTGATTTCCCTGGCCGCGGCCCGGCAGCACCCCGCCGCGACCGCCGAGTTCGCCCCCCAGCCGCATCGCAGCGCCCTTCGCCTGGGCGAGCAATTGCTCTTCGCCGGGGCCGTCACCCCCGAGGCGCTCGAGCGCGCGCTGGCCGATCACGCGCGGATGGAGGTGCGGCTGGGCGAACTTCTGATTGCCGAGGGCGACGCCACCGCCGACGCCGTGGCCGAGGCGCTGTGCCGCCAGTTCGGCACGGGTCGCGCCGATTTCGCCGCCTACCCGCCCGATCCGAGGCTGATAGACATCCTTGGCGCGCGGACCTGCCTGAAAAAGGGTCTCCTGCCCTGGCGCCGATTCGCGGGCGCCACGCTGATCGCGACCGCGCACCCCGACCGGTTCGAGCAGCTTGCCCCGACGCTCCCCGCCGACCTGACCCCCGCGATCATGGTCATCTGCCGCGAGGACGAGTTGCAGCAGGCGCTGGCCTCCTGCCGGTCCGAAGTGCTGGCCCGCGCCGCCGAAACCCGCGTGCCCGAGCAGGAAAGCTGCCGGGCCTGGCTGCGCGCCGGTCCCCGCGCCGGTGTTCTGATCGCCCTGGCCGCGCTTGCGCTGCTGGCGGCGCTGGCCCCGCTGACGGTGCTGGGCGTGCTCACGCTCTGGGCGCTGGGCTGGATGCTGGCCGGCAGTCTTCTCAAGGCGGCCGCGGCGCTTTCCCAGGCGCGCGCCATGATCCGGGACCGTGGCGCGCCGCCCCAGGCCGCCCCGATCATCGCGCGACTGCCGCGGATCTCGATCCTCGTGCCGCTGTTCCGCGAATCCGCCATCGCGCCGTGCCTGATCGCGCGACTGTCGCGGCTCGACTATCCGCGCGCGCTTCTGGACATCTGCCTGGTGACCGAGGCGGGCGATGACGACACCCGCGCGATGCTCGACGCCACGCCCCTGCCGCCCTGGATGCGGCGGGTGACGGTCCCCGAGGGCGCGCTCAAGACCAAGCCGCGCGCGCTGAACTACGCGCTCGATTTCTGCCGCGGCTCGATCGTCGGCATCTATGACGCCGAGGACGCCCCCGCCCCCGACCAGTTGCGCAAGGTGGTCGCGCATTTCCACAGCTGCGGCCCCGATGTCGCGGTCGTGCAGGGAGTCCTGGACTTCTACAACCCGCGCGCCAACTGGCTGGCGCGCTGCTTTTCCATCGAATACGCCGCCTGGTTCCGGGTGGTGCTGCCGGGGCTCGCGCGGCTGGGCATGCCGGTGCCGCTGGGCGGCACGACGCTGTTCTTCCGCCGTCGCGTGCTGGAGGATCTGGGCGGCTGGGACGCCCATAACGTGACCGAGGATGCCGATCTGGGCCTGCGCCTTGCCCGGCACGGTTATCGTACCGAGTTTCTCGACAGCGTCACCGAGGAGGAAGCCAATTGCCGGGCCTGGCCCTGGGTGCGGCAACGCTCGCGCTGGCTAAAAGGCTACGCAATGACCTGGGCCACCCATATGCGCCGCCCCGACCTCTTGCTGCGCCAGTTCGGCCCGCTGGGCTTTTTCGGCATGCAGGTGCTGTTCCTGGGCACGCTGACCCAGTTCGCGATGATGCCGCTGATCTGGTCGTTCTGGCTGTTGCCGCTGGGGATCACGCACCCGCTGGCACAGGCGGTTCCGGCGGGCGGATTCGTCGTGCTCTTCGCGCTGTTCATCGCTGCGGAGCTGGTCACGCTGGGGGTGGGGGCGATGGGGCTTTCGCGGGCGGGCAAGCGCGGGCTGATCCCCTGGCTGCCGACGCTGCACCTGTATTTCCCGCTGGCGGCCATCGCCTCCTACAAGGCGGTCTGGGAAATGGCGGCGCGGCCCTTCTTCTGGGACAAGACGCGGCACGGGCTGGACGGACCCGACCGCGGCCAGACCGCCTCGGCCCGCGCCCATGTGCGCGCCGCGATTGCGCGGGCGGGTGCCGTAGATGTCAGGCAAGGCGCCGGGCAGACCGCCGACGCGGTTCAGCCCTGGGCCATCAGGGCCTCTGCGTCGTGGCGCAGGCGCGTCTCGAAGGCCAGCGAGATGTGAGCCTTGAGCGCCGCCGAGGCCGCCTCGCCATCGCCCGCCTCGATCGCGGACACGATGGCGTCATGCTCGGCCATCGCATCCTCCCCCCGCCCCTGGATCGCCAGAGAGGTCGTCGCCATCAGCGCCATGGTCCGATGCACCAGGTCAAGCTGCTGCACCAGATAGCGGTTATGCGAGGCCAGGTGGATCTGCTTGTGGAACCGCCGGTTCGCCCGGGCCATGGCCGACAGGTCGCGCATCAACCGGCGATCCTCCTCGACCATGGCGCGCAGCACGCGGACCTCTTCGGCCGTGGCATGGCGCGCGGCAAGGCGCGCGGCCAGCCCCTCCAGCTCGGCCCGCACGACGTAAAGCTCGGCCATCTGGTCGTGGCTCAGCGAGGCCACGATCAGGCTGCGCCCGTCCCGGGCGAGCAGGGACTGGGTTTCCAGTCGCTGCAAGGCCTCGCGGATCGGGGTGCGCGACACACCAAAGCGTTCGGCCAGTTCGCTTTCGACAAGGCGGTCACCGGGACCGTAGATGCCCACATCGATCGCCTCCAGGATCAACTCATACGCATCCTTGTGTGCGGGGCGGACGTCCTTCATCTGCGGGGGCTCCTGCATACGATGGTCCACAATAATGTATGACCGCATGAGAGTTCAAGGCTTCGTGATTGTTCCCGTTGCCGCAGTCGGTTAGGCAGGGCGCATGGTGGCCGATGATTTCTCGCATGTCCGGGGCTGGGTCTTCGATCTGGACAACACGCTCTACCCGCCGGGGATGCGCCTGTTCGACCAGATCGAACAGCGGATGGCCGGTTTCGTGATGGACCTGCTCGGCGTCGACCGGGCCGAGGCCGACCGTTTGCGCAAGCTCTACTGGGCGGAATACGGCACCACGCTGGCGGGGCTGATGGAACGCCACGGCATCGAGCCCGGCCCCTATCTGGTCGCCGTCCACGACATCTTGTTCGACGCGCTGACACCCGACCCCGACCTGCGCGCCCGCATCGCCGCCCTTCCCGGCAGGCGAATCGTGCACACCAATGCCAGCGCCCCCTATGCCGAACGGGTTCTCGCGGCGCGCGGGCTCACGGGCGTGTTCGATGCGGTCTTCGGGGTGGAACATGCCGGTTTCCAGCCGAAACCGCGTCGTGCCGCCTTCGAGGCGGTCCTCGCCCAGGGCGGCATCCTGCCGGTCGAGGCCGCGATGTTCGAGGATGACGCGCGCAACCTGGCCGAGCCCCACGCCATGGGCATGCGTACGGTCCATGTCGCCCCCATGCCGGAACCGGCCCCCCATATTCACCACCATACCGACGATCTGACGGCCTTTCTCGCCAGGCTCGATCGGGGATAGGTCGGCGTCTTCGATGCGAAGGTCTGTCTCGCCGGGGCGGCCCTTCCGCGGCAGTATCTGCATGCACTCGTATGCAAAGACTTGCCACATCAGCCGAGGCATCCTAGGATCCGTGGCGGGAAACATTCACGGGGACGAATATGGCGGACGGTCACGAGGAAAAGACCAGCATCTGGACCGAGGCGGGGATCTGGGTCGTCGTTCTGGCGGCCATGGCGCTCTGGGCGCTCGCGATCCTGAAATGGGGGGTTCTGGGGCTTTACATGCCCGCCGTGATCTCGGTGCCGATCATCCTGCTGATCCTTGTCTGGATCAGCCGCGGCTGACCCCGGATCGCCCCTTGGACCGGACGGCCCGGCGGGCTATGTCCGGGGCAGGAGGCATCCCATGACGCGCATTTCCACCGATATTCTCGTGTCCGGCGGCGGGGTCGCCGGGCTTGCGGCCGCGGCCCTGTTCGGCTCGGCCGGGTTCCGGGTGATCTGCGTCGATCCCGCCCCGCCCGTCACCGACGAGGCCGCCGACGGCGCCGACCTGCGCACCACCGCCTTCCTGCAACCCTCGCTGAAGGTGCTGCGCGAAGCCGGGCTGTGGGATCGCCTTGCCCCGCACGCGACCGAGCTTCAGGTGATGCGCATCGTGGATGCGGGCGGCAAGACCCCCGCCCCCCGCATCACCCGCGATTTCAACGCAGCCGATGTCTCGGACCTGCCCTTCGGCTGGAATCTGCCCAACTGGCTTTTGCGGCGCGAAATGGTGGCGCGCGTCGCCGAACTGCCGAATGTCACGTTCCGCCCCGGTATCGGCACCAAATCGGTGCTGACCCGCGACACCGAGGCGCTGGTCACCCTGAGCGACGGCACCCGCGTCTCGGCCCGGCTGCTGGTGGCCGCCGACGGGCGCCATTCCCCCGTGCGCGAGGCGGTGGGGATCGGCGCGCGCACCATTCGCTATGGCCAGAAGGCGCTGGCCTTCGCCGTCACCCACCCCCAGCCGCATGGCAATGTCTCGACCGAGATCCACCGCTCGGGCGGGCCGTTCACCCTGGTCCCGCTGCCCGACCGTGACGGGCGGCCCTGCTCGGCCATCGTCTGGATGGAACGCGGCCCCGAGGCGCTGCGCCTTTTCGCGATGCAAGAGGCCGAGTTCAACGCCGAGATGACGGCGCGCTCCGGTGCGATCTACGGCCCGCTGACGCTGATCACCCGCCGCACGCTCTGGCCGATCATCAGCCAGATCGCGCATCGCTTTTCCGCCCAACGCACCGCGCTGGTGGCCGAGGCCGCGCATGTCGTCCCGCCCATCGGTGCGCAGGGGCTGAACATGAGCCTTGCCGATCTGCGCGTGCTGCTGGAACTGTGCCGCGGCGCCCCGGCCCATATCGGCGAAGCGGCCATGCTGGAGATGTATCACCGCCGCCGCTATCCCGAGGTCGCCGCCCGCGTCACCGGCATCGACATGCTCAACCGCGTCTCGATGCAGGGCGCGCCCGCCATCCGCGACCTGCGCGCCGCCGGCATCGCCGCGCTTTACGGCCTGCCGCCGGTGCGCAAGACCCTGATGCGCGCGGGGCTGGGCATGCGGCTGGGCTGAGGCCCCCGAACCGCTTGGCGTTGCAACTCGCGCAGATTCCGGTATTCAGCCCGGGATCATTCCGGCGCGCGCCGCGCCGCTCACCGCTGCAACGAGGGACATCCATGCGCGTCTATTACGACCGTGACTGCGACATCAACCTGATCAAGGACAAGAAGGTGGCGATCCTGGGCTATGGCAGCCAGGGCCATGCCCACGCGCTGAACCTGCGCGACTCGGGTGCGAAGAACGTCGCCGTCGCGCTGCGCGAAGGCTCGCCCTCGGCGAAAAAGGCCGAGGCCGAAGGGCTTCAGGTGATGGGCATTGCCGAGGCCGCCGCCTGGTGCGACCTGATCATGTTCACCATGCCCGACGAACTTCAGGCCGAGACCTACCGCAAATATGTCCATGACAACCTGCGCGAAGGTGCGGCCATTGCCTTCGCCCACGGCCTGAACGTGCATTTCGGCCTGATCGAGCCGAAACCCGGCGTCGATGTCATCATGATGGCGCCCAAGGGCCCCGGCCACACCGTCCGCGGCGAATATGTCAAGGGCGGCGGCGTGCCCTGCCTTGTCGCGGTGCATAACGATGCCACCGGCAAGGCGCTGGAAATCGGCCTGTCCTATTGCTCGGCCATCGGCGGCGGGCGTTCGGGCATCATCGAGACCAATTTCCGTCAGGAATGCGAAACCGACCTGTTCGGCGAACAGGCGGTGCTGTGCGGCGGTCTGGTCGAACTGATCCGCATGGGCTTCGAGACGCTGGTCGAGGCCGGCTACGAGCCCGAGATGGCCTATTTCGAGTGCCTGCACGAGGTGAAGCTGATCGTGGACCTGATCTACGAAGGCGGCATCGCCAACATGAACTACTCGATCTCGAACACTGCCGAATACGGCGAATATGTCTCGGGCCCGCGCATCCTGCCCTACGAGGAAACCAAGGCGCGTATGAAGGCCGTGCTGACCGACATCCAGACCGGCAAGTTCGTGCGCGACTTCATGCAGGAAAACGCCGTCGGCCAGCCCTTCTTCAAGGCCACCCGCCGCATCAATGACGAACACCAGATCGAACAGGTCGGCGAGAAACTGCGCGCCATGATGCCCTGGATTTCCGCGGGCAAGATGGTCGACAAGGCCAAGAACTGAGCCGGTCCCCCGGCCGACGACAGGGCGCCCCCCGGGGCGCCCTTTTCAGTTCAGGATTCTCGGATCGGCAATCCACCCCTCCAGCGGATCGCAGCCCGGCGGCCCGCTGTCCTGGAACCCCTGCCGGAACGCCCAGGCGGCCTGCACCGCACAAAGCGCCGCGTCCAGCCTGTCGCCGGCGGGATCATCCGCAAGCCAATCGGGGGCTTCAACGGCAAGGCCGTAGGACTGCGCCCCGATATCCCCCCGAACCGCGTCGAGGATCGCCTTGCGCGCGGCGGCCTGCCCGGTCGTCTGGCGAGTGCGGTTGTCGTTCTTGTAGGAAAGTCGGCCGACCAGGTGGCGGGCGATCACGCCGGGATAGGCTTCGACGCATATGCGATTCCGGTCCCCCTCTGCCAGCCCGGGAACATGCACCCCGGCACGCAAGAGCGCGGGCGCGGCCCTGAAGAACATGCGTCCGACCGGCGTGAAATACAGCGTCTGAGGGCTTGCCCCACCGCAAAGGCGGTCGACCTGACGGAAATGCTGCCTGTCCCCATCCGGTCGCTCGGCCTTGTAGGCTTCCAGTTCCGCAACGAACCCCCGCATGTCCATGCGGGCGACATGCGCGACATAGCCCTTCCAGTCCCCTGGCCAGCCGATTGTCTCGATGAAACGCCTTGCCTGACCGAAGGGAAAATCCAGACCGGCTATCCACGAACCCGGACGGGAAAGGAACTCATCGAAGGCCGCGAGGGTCGTCAGGGCCTCGAACGCCTCGAACCGAAGGGTGACCCCGTCCAGCCGGAACGCCGCCAACGTGATCGGTTTGCGGCGCCCCGGCGCCGAGGTCATGTCGACGCCGAAGACCCGCATCACCCCGCCGCGCGGCTGACGGCCTCCACCACGCCGCCCACCACCTCGGCCAGCAGCGCCTCGTCCTCGCATTCGGCCATCACGCGGATCAGGGGTTCCGTGCCCGAGCGGCGGATCAACAGCCGCCCGCAGCCGGTCAGCCGGTCCTCGGCCGCGGCGATGGCGGCCTTGACGGGCGCGGCGCCCATCGGGTCCGTCCCGGCGGCGTAGCGCACGTTCTGCAACATCTGCGGCACCCGCTCGAACCGCTGCGCCAGCGCGGATGCCCTCTGGCCCGTCTCGACCATCGCCGCCAGGAACTGCAAGCCCGCCAGCAGCCCGTCGCCGGTGGTGCCGTAATCGGTCATCACGATATGGCCCGACTGCTCTCCGCCCAGATTCCAGCCGCCGCGGCGCATCGCCTCGACCACATAGCGGTCGCCTACCGCGGTCCGTTCCAGCCGCAGCCCGCGCGCGCCCAGATGCCGTTCCAGCCCAAGATTCGACATCACCGTGGCGACCAGCGTGCCATCCTTCAGCCGCCCCTCCTCGGCCCAGCGTTCGGCGAACAGCGCCATGATCTGGTCGCCATCGGCCACCGTGCCGGTCTCGTCGATGATCATCACCCGGTCGGCATCGCCATCGAGGCAGATCCCCAGATCCGCGCCATGCGCCACCACCGCGGCGGCCGCCGCCTCGGTATGGGTCGAGCCGCATTTGTCATTGATGTTCAGACCGTTCGGCGACACGCCCAGCGGGACCACCTCGGCCCCCAGTTCCCACAGCACCTCGGGCGCCACCCGGTAGGCCGCGCCATTCGCGCAATCGACCACCACCTTCAGCCCATCGAGCCGCCGCCCGGCCGGAAAGGTCGTCTTGGCATATTCCGCATAGCGCCACAGCCCGTCGTCGATCCGCTTGGCCTTGCCGATATTCTCGGGCTGGGCCAGCCTGATCTCGCCGCCCAGGATCGCCTCGATCTCGGCCTCGGCCTCGTCGGACAGCTTGAAGCCTTCGGGGCCGAAGAACTTGATCCCGTTATCCTCGTGCGGGTTGTGGCTGGCCGAGATCATGATGCCCAGATCGGCCCGCATCGACCGCGTCAGGAACCCCACCGCAGGCGTGGGTACCGGCCCCAGCAGCAGCACGTTCATCCCGGTCGAGGTCAGCCCCGCGGTCAGCGCGTTTTCCAGCATGTAGCCCGACCGCCGCGTGTCCTTGCCGATCACTACCCGGTGCTTGTCGGACCGGTCGCGCCGGAAATACCGCCCCGCCGCCGCGCCCAGACGCAGCGCCATCTCGGCGGTCATCGGATAGCTGTTCGCCCGGCCCCGCACCCCGTCGGTGCCGAAGATCGTCCTGGTCATCCCGCCTCTCCGTATTCCTTCAATGCCCCGTCCAGCCGCATCGCCTGCCGCGTCTCGGCCACGTCATGGACGCGCAGGATCTGCACCCCCTGCGCGATCCCGGCCAGCGCCACGGCCAGCGAGCCCGGCCCGCGCCGATCGGCCCGCTCCGCCCCGCCCAGCGCGCCGATGAACCGCTTGCGCGAGGCCCCCAGCAGGATCGGACAGCCCAGCCCGTGGAACAGGCTGAGGCCGCGGATCAGCGCGAGGTTATGCGCCACCGTCTTGCCGAAGCCGATGCCGGGATCGACCACGATCCGCGCGCGGGGAATGCCCGCTTCCTCGGCCGCGGCGATGCGGGCGGCAAGGAAATCGTAGACATCCAGCAGCACATCGTCATAGCGGGGATCGTCCTGCATGGTGGCGGGGTCGCCCTGCGCATGCATCAGGCAGACCGGCACCCCGGCCCCGGCCACAACGCCCGCCAGCGCGGGATCGAAGCCCAGCGCGGCTACGTCGTTCAACATGTCGGCCCCTGCGGCCAGCGCCGCCCGGGCCACCGTGGCCTTGCGCGTGTCGATGGAAATGGGCGTTGCCACACCCGCCGCGCGCAGCGCCGCGATCACCGGGGCGGTGCGGGCGATCTCGTCGGCCTCGGGCACCGCGGCCGATCCGGGCCGGGTCGATTCGCCGCCAATGTCCAGAATGTCGGCCCCGGCCGCCAGCGCCCGGCCATGGGCCAGCGCGGCCTGCGGATCGGCAAAGCGGCCGCCATCGGAAAAGCTGTCGGGCGTGACGTTCAGGATGCCCATGATCCGCGGCCGATCAAGGCTCAGCCCGGCCAGCGCGGGGCGCGGGGCGGTCAGCTTGGCGCGTACCTCCTCGGGCAGGTCGGCGGCGCGCAGCAGCCGGGGGGGGGCGTCACGGCCGAATTCTTCGGCCAGCGTGAACCATGCCCAGCCGCCCGCCAGCGGCAAGGCGTCGACCGGCCGCGCGGCATCTGTCTGCACGAGGGGGCGGTAATAGCGCATGGCGGTTGAATGGGTGACGCGCCCCGTTTTGGCAAGCCCTCAGAGCGCGCCCAACAGCGCGCCGGGCGCGACCGCCGTGACATCCAGCGCCCCGGTCGGAGCGACCTCGCCCATGCCCACCACCAGCACCCGCGCCGCATCCAGCAGATGGGCCAGCCACAACGCCAGCCCGACCGCGTCGCGTGGGCTGGCCGAGGGATGCTCGACCGTATCCAGCACGATCTTGGACGGCGCCCAGACGGTGAACTCGCGATGCTTCATCGCCCAGTCGATCTCGGTCCGGCTGCCGCGCACCACACAGCGGGGATCGCGGCCCGCCAGCACCCAGGCATTCTGTTCGATGGCCAGCAGGTCAATCCGCCGCTGGGCGGGCGCGATGGCCGAGCGCGGCGCGGGCGTGTCGGCCGCGCCGACGCACAGCACCACCGGATGCGCCCCCGCCCCCATCCGGTCCAGCCATTGCGGCAGCGCCGGATCGGCGATGGCCGCGTTCGACAGGAAGACCACCAGCGGATGATGCAGCGCCTCCTGTTCGGGATCGGCCGGCTGCACCAGCCGCGGCGCATCGGGGCGGCGGTCGCGCACGATCTCGACACCCAGCGCGCCGGGCCCGCGATCCAGCTTTTCCACCCGCACGAAGGCGCGCATCGCCTGCGGTTCGGCCAGGATGCGCTCGGCGATGCGTTCGGCCAGCGTCTCCAGCAGGTTCAGCCGTTCGGAGGACAATTCGGCGGCAATCGCCTCGGCGATGGTGTCATAGGACAGCACCCGGTCGACATCATCCTCCAGCGGCGCGGGATGGGGCCGCACCTCGACCACCACGTTGAACCGCACGCGCTGGGTGGTGCCGCGCTCGGGCTGAAAGGCACCGATCTCGACCTCGACCACATGATCGCGCAGCGAGATGCGGTCGCGCATCGGCCGCGCGGGATCCAGCGCCGCCGCCCGTTCGGACGGGTGGGCAAAGGCAAGGCGGATATCGTCGCTCATGGGGCCTCCGGGCAGCTCCTTTGGCCCCTGATACGCCGGATCGGCCGCCGGGGACAGCCCTGGCGCGGCAGGGCAGGACCCGCAAGCGACCATGCAGGGCCGGCGTGGCGTCTCAGTTCTGCGCCACCTGCGCCCCGGGCTGGCGATAGAAATGATGCACCCCGATGGTGGCGGTGCGCGGGAAGGCGCTGGCCCAGCGCGGCTGGACGGCCTTGGTATGGTAATGCGTCGCCCCGCCGGTCAGCGGGCGCGGTGCGCCTTCCAGCATGACCCGGGCGATCTTGCCCATCCGCTGATAGGCGGCGGGCTCGCGGATCACCTCGGCGCGCCCGTCGCAGGTATAGCTGAACTGGCACTGGTAGCGCTTGCCCGTGCCCTGCCGGATCACGCCGCAGACCGAGTCCGGATAGGCGGGCGAGGCGACACGGTTCAGGATCACCTCGGCCACCGCGAACTGGCCCTCGACGCTTTCGCCGCGCGCCTCGAAATACAGCGCCTCGGTCAGGCATTGCCATTCATCGCCGCCACGGGCCGAAGGCTGGGCCGCCAGCCATGCCGCATCGTAGCGGGGCACGCCCCCGCCCCGGCGATCGGTCTTGCGCGTCGCCAGCCGCTTGATCCGGCGGTCGTCCACCGCCTTCAGCGCGCGCCGCTCGACGCCCAGCAGACGGGCCATGTTCTCGCCCATCATCGCCGTCGGATCGTTCGATTGCGACGCGGTCATCTCGGCCTCGGCGACCCCGGCAGAAAACACAAGTGCGGCCGCAAGACCTGCGGCCCGGACAGTTACGTTACTCATTCTTCCCCCAACCCTGGCGTGGCCCCTCGGGGCAGCGGGGCAATTCGTTAACGCGAGAGCGCCGCGAAGTCCACCCCCGTTGCCCGAAAGCAACAGAATGCCGCACAAGGTATATCAGTATGTTAGACGAGACGGCTCATGCAGCACATCAGGAGCGAAGCGCAAGGGGCTGTTCGTCCGCACCCCCTCGATCGGCATGAACCTGCTCACCAAGCGCCAGTTGCGCCGCCGCAAGCCGGGCCACGGGCACCCGGAACGGCGAACAGGAAACGTAATCGAACCCCGCCGCGCGGCAGAAGGCGATGGATTCGGCATTGCCGCCATGCTCGCCACAGATCGACAGCGTAACCCCGGGCCGGGCCTCCCGGCCGCGCTCGGCCCCGATCCGCAAAAGCTCGCCCACCCCCTCGGCATCGAGGATATGGAACGGATCCTCGGCAAAGACCCCCTGCTTGACATAGGACCCCATGAACCGCCCCGCATCGTCGCGCGACAGCCCATAGGTCATCTGCGTCAGGTCGTTCGTGCCGAAGCTCAGAAAGGCCGCATGCTGCACGATATCGCCCGCGCGCAGCGCCGCGCGCGGCGTCTCGACCATGACACCCAGCCGATAGTCGAAATCCACCCCCCGCTCGGTGCGCACGGCGGCGGCCAGCGAATCGATCCGGGTCTTGACCAGTTCGACCTCGCGCATCGCCGAGACCAGCGGGATCATGATCTCGGGCACCACCGGATCGCCCTGGCGGCTGGCCTCGATCGTGGCCTCGAAGATCGCGCGCGCCTGCATGTCGTAGATCTCGGGAATTGTGATCCCCAGCCGAACCCCGCGCATGCCCAGCATCGGGTTGAACTCGCTCAGCGCCTGCACCCGGCGCTGCACGTCCGAAACCGGCATCCCCAGCGCCTCGGCCAGATCCCGCACGCCCTCGCGCGATTGCGGCAGGAACTCGTGCAGCGGCGGGTCGAACAGCCGGATGCAGACCGGCAGCCCCTGCATGATCTCGAACAGCCGCTTGAAATCGGCCCGCTGCATCGGCAGCAGCCGCGCCAGCACCGAGGCGCGGTCCTGCGCCCGGTCGGCAAAGATCATCTCGTGCATCACCGTCAGCCGGTCGGCCTCGAAGAACATGTGCTCGGTGCGGCACAGCCCGATCCCGTCGGCACCGAAGCGGCGCGCCATCTGGGCATCGGCGGGCGTGTCGGCATTGGCCCGCACGCCGATATCGCAGGCTTCCTCGGCCCAGCCCATCAGCGCCTGGAACGCGTCGTCCAGTGCCGGTTCCAGCATCTTGACCGGCCCCAGCAACACCTGCCCGCTGGTGCCGTCCAGCGTGACGATATCGCCCTCGTGCAGCTTGTGACCGCCCGCGGTAATGAGCACCCCGTCGCGCCGGTTCAGCCGCATGTCCGAGATGCCGACCACGCAGGGCACGCCCAGCCCGCGGGCGATCACCGCCGCATGGCTGGTCATGCCGCCCCGTTCGGTCATCACGCCCGCGGCGGCATGCATGCCGCGGATGTCCTCGGGCGTGGTCTCGCGCCGCACCAGGATGCAGGGCTCGCCGCGCGCCGCGCTGGCCTGCGCCGCGGCCGAGCCGAACACCAGCCGCCCCGTCGCCGCGCCCGGACTGGCCGCGATGCCATGCGCGATCACATGGCGCGGCCCGGTCGGATCGACCTGGCTGTGCAGCAATTCGCTGACCGCGCGCGGCTCGATCCGGCACAGCGCCTCTTCGCGCGGGATGATCCCCTCATCGGCCAGCATCACCGCCATGCGCACCGCCCCGCGCGCACTGCGCGGCACCCGCAGCGCGTCCAGCACCCACAGCCGACCGGCCTCGATGGTGAAGTCGATCCGCATTTCCTCGCGCAGGTTCAGTCGGCAGGTGTCGCCATAGCGGCGCAGCCGGGCGACCAGGTCGGGGCAGCGGTCCTCCAGCGCCGCGCCGCGCGGATCGCGGGTCAGGAACAACGCCCCCTCGCGCGCCGAAATCGCATCGCGGCCCTGGCTCTGGGACAGGTAGCGGCCCACGATCCGGCGCTGGCCCGTCACGCTGTCGACGAACTGGATCACGCCCGAGCCGCTTTCGCCCGGCCCCACGCCCAGCACCATCGCCTGCACGAGCATGCCCAGCCCGGCCTCGGCCGGCGCCCCCTTGGCCTGGCGCAGCAACCGCGCGGTCGTGCCCTCCCAGGCCCGCGCCATCGAGCGCAGCACCTCCAGCAATTGCCGCCCCGGATCCTGCGGAAAGGGGTCGTCGGTCTCCTCGGCATAGGCGTCGAGTGCGGCGCGCAGCGCGTCCCTCGACGGGGCCTCGGGCTCGAACATGTCGGGGTCCAGCCGCGCCACATGCACCGCATAGGCCTGGATGAAGCGCAGGTAGAGCGCATTCGCCGCCGTCTCGCCATGGGTCGAACACAGCGCCGCATGGCGGCTGTCATTCATCCCGATATTCAGGATCGAGGCCGGCCCGCCCCAGTCCTGGTTCTCGGAACTCGGCCGGACCGAGACCAGCGGCGCGGCGCCGAAGACCGACATCAGCGCGGCGACATCGGGCAGCGTGCCCTGTGCGATCCGGCGCACCGCATCGAAGGACAGCGCCACCGTGCGCGGCAGCGGCAGGTCCATCCGCACCAGTCGCTGAAGGCATTTCGCGCGCGCACCATGGCGGTCCGCGGCGATGTCGGCCTGCGGCGTTATCTCGGTAAACTCAATGTTCTCCGCGCCTTTCTGCACCGCAGCGTCCTTTCGGTTCCCCGCAGAATACGCCCATCCCGGCGGCTGGCAAGCGAAGCTTGAGGAACGCTACGCCCCTTCGATCCGGGTCAGGTCGGCCACCGCCAGACAGGTGGCGCGGATGCGGTGCAGCAGGTTCAGCCGGTTGCGGCGCAGGATTTCGTTCTCGGCATTGATCTGCACCGCCTCGAAGAACGCGTCGATCGGGCCGCGCAGCGCGGCCATCGCGGCCATCGCGGCGGCGAAATCCTCGTGCTCCATCGCCGGACCGATCGCGGCCTCGGCGGCGTCGAGCGCGGCAAACAGCGCCGTCTCGGCCGGATCCTCGGCGAATTTCGGATCGGCGCCAAAGGAGTATTCCACCCCGTCCTTCGCCTCGGCCTGGGTCAGGATATTGTTCGCCCGCCGGAACCCCTGGACAAGGTTCTCGCCATCCTCGGTCCTGAGAACCTCGTTCAGCGCCTCGGCCCGGCGAACCAGCAGCGTCAGGTCGTCATTGCCGGGCATCGACAGGCAGGCGTCGATCACGTCATGCCGGATGCCTTGCTCGCGCAGGTGAACCTTGAGGCGGTCGTGGAAGAAGGCGAGGAGGTCGGACACAATATCAACTGTGCTGGAAAACGGAGGAAATTGATCATTTGAATTTGGCTCAATCTTCAAGACATTTCCCTCCTTGAGAAGGGTTTGGACGAAACCAAGTCCATACTTTGTATCTCTTTCACCGATCAAGATTTCACCGGTCTCAATCCAACGGACTGCCGCTAACGACTGAAAGAGCAAGCTCTGGAGCAATGCTAGATGTGCAAGCTCAAGGATTGAGGCGAGCCTAAACTTGGCCCCATTCCCCAGCACCAGCCGGATCACCCCCAGCGCCGCACGCCTTAGCGCAAAGGGATCCTTCGACCCGGTGGGCTTCTCGTCGATGGCCCAGAAGCCGGTCAGCGTGTCGATCTTGTCGGCCAGCGCCACGGCGACCGAAACGGGCTCGGTCGGCACGGCGTCGGACGGGCCCAGCGGCTTGTAATGCATCTCGCAGGCCGCGGCGATCTGGGAGGGCAGGCCCGCCGCCTCGGCGTAATACCGGCCCATGATGCCCTGCAATTCGGGAAACTCGCCCACCATCGCCGATTGCAGGTCCAGCTTGGCGACCCGCGCCGCCTGTGCCGCCTGATCGGCATCCGCGCCGACCAGCGGCGCGATCTCGCGCGCCAGCGCCTCGATCCGGGCGATGCGGTCGGCCTGGCTGCCCAGCTTGCCGTGGAACGTCACCTGTTCCAGCCCCGCGCGCCAGTCCGCCATGCCCGCGCGCGCCACAGCCAGGTCATTGCCCCAGAAGAACGCCGCATCCGACAGCCGCGCGGCCAGCACTTTTCCGTTTCCGTGCAGGATGGTTTCGCCGTGATCGGCCGTTTCGCGGTTCACGACTGTCACGAATCGAACAATCCGCCCCGATTTCGGATCGCGCACCGAAAAGAACTTCTGATGCTCCTTCATCGAGGTCTGCAACACCTCGGCGGGCAGGCTCAGGAACTCCTCGCGGATCGCGCCCATCAGCACGACGGGCCATTCCACCAGCCCCGCGACCTCGGCCAGCAAGCCGCGATCCTCGACCAGTTCCAGCCCCTGGGCAAAGGCCGCATTGGTGGCCGCGTGCCAGATGTGATCGGCGCGCTCGTCCTGGTCCAGCATCACGAAGGCGCGTTTCAGCTTTGCCTGGTAATCCTCGACGCCCGTAACCCGGAACGGCGCGGGCGCCATGAACCGGTGGCCGCGGGTGACATCGCCCGCGCGGATGCCGTCCACCTCCAGCGGCACGATCTCGGCGCCCGCCTCGTCGCTCAGGAGGCACAGGATCGACTGCAAGGGCCGCACCCAGCGCAAGCTGCCCGCGCCCCAGCGCATCGACTTTGGCCAGGGGAAATTGCGGATCGTCGCCTCCAGCACCTCGGCCACGATGTCCGCGGCGGGGCGGCCGGGTTTTTCAAGGATCGCGATCCAGACCTGCCCCTTCTTGTCGTCGCGCGCCTGCAACTGATCCTTCGTCAGCCCGGTCGAGCGCAGGAACCCCTCCAGCGCCTGCTCGGGCGCATCGACCCGCGGCCCCTTGCGTTCCTCGCGCAGATCGGGGCTGCGGCCCGTCAGCCCCTCGACCGCCAGCACCAGACGGCGCGGCGTCGACCAGGCGCGGGCGGCGGCATAGGTCAGCCCCGCCTCGACCAGCCCATCGGTCACGCGCCTTTTCAGCGCCTCGCGCGCATCGGCCTGCATGCGCGCGGGAATTTCCTCGGAAAACAGTTCGATCAGAAGATCGGGCATGGGCTGTCCCTATTCGGCCGCGGCCGACGCGTCGCCCGTCCAGCCGCCTGCATTGGTCTCGACAAAGGCATCGGCGCAGCGTTTCGCCAGCGCGCGCACCCGCCCGATATAGGCCTGCCGCTCGGTCACCGAGATCACGCCGCGCGCGTCCAGCAGGTTGAAGAAATGGCTGGCCTTGATGCACTGGTCATAGGCCGGATGCACCATGATGATGCGCTTGCCCGACCGCGGATCCACCTGCGGATGGTCCAGGATGCGGACGCATTCCGCCTCGGCCGCCTCGAAGAAGTGCAGGAGCTTGCCGGTATCGGCCACGTCGAAATTCCAGCGCGAATATTCCTCTTCGGTCTGGCGGAACACGTCGCCGTATTTCAGCGGGATGGGCGCGCCTGGGTCGTTGAAGGGCATGTCCATCACATGGTCGATGCCCAGCACATACATCGCCAGCCGTTCCAGCCCGTAGGTCAGTTCGCCCGAGACGGGGCGGCAATCATGCCCGCCGACCTGCTGGAAATAGGTGAACTGGCTGACCTCCATCCCGTCGCACCAGACCTCCCAGCCCAGCCCCCAGGCGCCCAGCGTCGGGCTTTCCCAGTCGTCCTCGACGAACCGGATGTCGTGATAGTCGAAGTCGATCCCGATGGCGGCCAGCGAGCCGAGATAAAGCTCTTGCAGATCGGGGGGCGAGGGTTTGATAAGCACCTGATATTGATAGTAATGCTGCAACCGGTTCGGGTTCTCGCCATAGCGCCCGTCGGTCGGCCGGCGCGAGGGCTGGACATAGGCCGCGGCCCAGGGGCGGCTGCCCAGCGCGCGCAGGGTAGTCGCCGGATGAAAGGTGCCCGCGCCCACCTCCATGTCATAGGGTTGCAGGATGGCGCAGCCCTGCGCGGCCCAGTAGGCCTGAAGCCGCAGGATGATCTCCTGGAAACTGCGCGGTTTGCCGTCGCTCATGGCGCATGGGCCCCTTTGCCGGTGAAGACGGGGCCTCAATAGGCAACAGGTGCAACAGGGTCAATCGAACCTGCGCGTCTGACAGAGGTTTGTCGTGCATCGCCCGGCCGCTTTGCTACGGTCCCAGGGTGATTCGCACACGGGGGTGTGGCCGTGGGACTGATGGAGTTTCCGGGACTTATGAAGAGATTTGTTGCCGTTCTGATGCTGATGATCGCCACCGCCCTGCCCGGCTGGGCGCAGGATCCTGTCTGGGTCCAGATCGAGGCCCACCCCACGCTGAACGAGGCCGAGGACCGCGCCCGGAGCTATGCCGGCAGTTTCGGAAATGTCGGCGCCTTCCGGCTGACATCGGGTTGGTACGGGATCGCGCTTGGCCCCTATGACCGGCCCGAGGCCGAGGCGGCGCTGCGCCAGTTGCGCGGCGGCGGGTCGATCCCGCGCGACAGTTTCGTGTCGGACGGGGGCGATTTCAGCCAGCAGGTCTGGCCCGTGGGTGCCGCCTTGCAAAGCCCGCAACCGCCCGCCGAACCCGCCGCCGCTCCCGAACCCGCCGCCCCCCCCGCACCGACGGACCTGCCCGACGAGACCCGGGCCGAGGCGCTGCAAGCCGAACGCGCGCTCGACCGCGACGGTCGCGCGCTGATCCAGACGGCGCTGCAATGGAAGGGGCACTACAATCAGGCGATCGACGCCTCCTTCGGGCCGGGCACGCGCAACGCCATGGCCGCCTGGCAGGCCGCGGAGGGGCATGACCCCACCGGCGTCCTGACCACCCGGCAGCGCGCCGCGCTGATCGCCGCCTATCAGGCCGAGATCGGCCGCCTGGGCATGGCCGCGCTCGATGAACGCGAGGCGGGCATCCGGATCGAGATGCCGCTGGGCCTGGTCGAGTTCGACCGCTACGAACCGCCCTTCGTCCATTTCCGGCCACGCGGCGACAGCGGGGTGCGGGTCCTGCTGATCAGCCAGCGCGGCGATCAGGCCACGCTGTACGGGCTCTACGACATCATGCAATCGCTGGAAATCGTGCCGCTTTCGGGCACGCGCGACCGCGATGCCACCTCCTTCACGCTGACCGGCAGGAACGAACGCCTGCAATCCTACACCTATGCCCGGCTGATCGGCGGGGCGGTCAAGGGCTTTGCCCTGGTCTGGCCCGCGGCCGAGGATGAACGGCTGATGATGCGTGCCGCGATGACCATGCGCGAGACGCTTGAATCCGTGCCCAATGCCGCGCTCGACCAGACCATGGGCGAGGCCAGCCCCGAACAGCGCGCCGACATGCTGGCCGGGCTGGAAATCCGCAAACCGGACGAGACCCATTCGGGCTTTTTCGTCGATGGCAAGGGCACGGTCCTGACCGCCGTCAAGGGGCTTGAGTCCTGCAACCGCATCACCATCGGCCATGATGTCGAGATGCGCCTGACGGCCAGCGAGTCCGCGCTGGGACTGGCCGTGCTGAAGCCCACCGTGGCGCTGGCCCCGATCGACTATGCCAGCTTCCAGGCACGGGTGCCGCGGCTGCGCTCGGACGTGGCGGTGGCGGGCTTTTCCTATGGCGAGGTGCTGGACCTGCCGGTGCTGACCCAGGGCATGCTGGCCGATCTGCGCGGGCTGAACGGCGAGGACGGCATCGCCCGGCTGGAGATCGAGGCGCTGCCCGGCGATACCGGCGGGCCGGTCTTCGATGCCGCGGGCGCGGTTCTCGGCGTGCTGCTGCCCCCCGCCGAGGGGGCGCGGCAATTGCCTGGAAATGTGCGCTACCTGGCCGATATCGCCTCGGTCGGCGCCTTCCTGTCCGAGAACGGCATCGAGATGCGCGCCTCCGAGGCCGAGGGCGCGCTGCCGCCCGCGCTGCTCTCCCGCCGCGCAGCCGACATGACGGTGCCCGTGTCCTGCTGGAACTAGGGGGTATCAGGCGCGCCAGAACTGCGTGGTCAGGATCGCGAAGACCACCAGCAGTTCCAGCCGCCCGATCAGCATCGCGACCGACAGGATCCATTTCGCCGGGTCGTTCAGCCCGGCGAAATTGCCTGACGGCCCGATATGCTCGCCCAGCCCCGGCCCGATATTGGCCAGCGCCGTCGCCGCCCCCGACAGCGACGTGGTGGCATCCAGCCCCGTCGCACTCAGCAGCACCGCGGTCAGCCCCAGCGTGACCACGAAGAACACGAAGAACGACATCACCGAGGACAGCACGTCGTCATCCACCGGCTGCCCCTCGAACCGCGGCTGGAACAGACCGTGCGGGGCGTGGATCGCCTTGATCCGCACCCGGATCGCCGAGAACAGGATCTGGTAGCGGAACACCTTGACCGAACAGGCGGTCGAGGCCGAGCAACCGCCGATCAGCCCGATGAAGAAGAACGCGATCATCGGGAACGAGCCCCAGAGCTGGTAATCGGTGCTGGCATAGCCCGTGCCCGAGATGATCGAGACGACATTGAAGACGCCCTCGCGGAAGGCATGCTCGGCATGGTCCTCGTTGATCAGGACGCGATAGGCCGCCATCAGCAGCACGAACCCGAAGATCAGGGTCAGATAGGTCCGAATCTGGCTGTCGCGCAACAGCGGCCGCGGCTCGCCCGCCATGAACTGCACATAGCGCACGAAGGGCAGGCTGGCGAGGATCATGAACACCGCCGCGACATATTCCGCCGCTCCCTGGAACGCCCCGAACGAGGCATCGCGGGTGGAGAATCCGCCCGTCGACATCGTGGTGAGCGCATGGTTCAGCGCATCGAACGAATCCATCCCCGCCGCGCCATAGGCAAAGCCGCAGGCAATGGTCAGCGCGACATAGATCCACCAGATCTGCGAGGCGATCTGCGCCGCGCGCGGCAGCACCTTGCCCGAGGTCTCGAACGCCTCCGAGCGGAAGATCTGCATCCCCCCCACCCGGAGTTCCGGCAGGAAGGCCATCGCCACGACGATGATCCCGATGCCGCCGAACCATTGCAGCATCGAACGCCATAACAGCGTGCCGCGCGGCAACTCGTCGAGTCCGGAAAACACCGTGGACCCGGTGGTGGTCAGCCCCGACATCGCCTCGAAAAAGGCATCCACCGGCCGGGCATCCGGCGCACCCAGCACGAAGGGCAGCGCGCCGAAGACCGGCAGCACCAGCCACACCCCCGAGGTCAGCAGAAAGGTCTGTTGCAGCGTCAGCCGGTCCCCGACCCCGTTGGCGCAGGCCAGCGCGACCAGACCGCCGGTCAGCCCGGTGATGATCGCAGCTTCCAGGAAGGCCCGCCAGTTCGGGTTCCCCGCCGCCATGTCCACAACCATCGGCAGCAGCATGGTCGCGCCCAGAACGGCGACCAGCAGGCCGATCACATATCCGACGGGACGCAGGTCAAACATGACGCGCAGGCTTGGCCGGGCGCGTCATAGCTGTCAAGCGGCGCCTCAGCCGTTATGGATCAGGGTTGCGAACAGCTTGGGGTCCAGGCTCTCGGCGGCAAAGGTCGGCCCCTCGGTCAGGACGCTGACCGCGTCATGGCTGTGCAGGCTTTCCTGATGGCTGGCCACCACGCGGAAATCGCCGATCCGCGGATCGCGCTCCAGCGCCTCGCAGAACAGCCGCGCGGCATCCTCGACAAAGATCGGATGGGCCGCGTTCAGTTCCGCGAATGCCTGTTCGTCCTCGCGCTTGACCATGACCTGCGTCTCGGTCGGCACCGCCGAGCGGCACAGTTCGATCAGATCCTCGAACCACAGGCAGGGCGCCGCCGCATCCAGCACCACCGAGATCCGCGCCACCGAGCGTTGCGAATGCGGCGTCGCCAGTTGGCCCCGCTCGCGGCGCGCATGTTCGGAAAGTTCAAGCGAGCAGGGGCAGGTCGAGGAATACACATAGTCCATGTGCATGATCTTCTTGACCACACCGGCCTGTTCCACCAGTTCCAGCGCAAAGTCGTAATACTGGAATCCTTCAAGCCCCGAGCGCAGCGAGCGGACCTTCATCGGAAAGGAAAACCGCATCATGATCCGCGCGTCAAAGCTTTCCAGATCGCTCTTGTAGCTGTCCAGCGCCGCCTCGATCACCTCGAAGCTGAAGGTCCGTTCGGCATGCGCATAAAAGCTGCGCATGATGCGGGACATGTTGATGCCCTTCTTCTCGGCCTCCAGGCTGACCGTGCCCGTGACCGAGGTTTCCAGCGTCAGATCGCCATTGTCGCGGGTATGGAACCGGATCGGCAGGCGGAAATTCGAGATGCCGACATGCTGGATCGGCCGCTTCGCGCCGCGGATCAGGCTGGCGGGGCCGTTCTGCAAATCGGGCATGGTCGCCTTGTAGGCATCGTCGGCCTGAAAGCCATGGGGATAGGCGCGGCTGAAGGCCGGATAGCCCCCCGCCGGACGGCCCGCGACCAGCGCGGCCAGCGCGGGATCGGCCGTGGCCAGGTCCGACTCGGATGCCGCATCCGCCCAGCGGCGCAGGATCTCCAGCGCGCGCTCGGCCTCCTCGCGCCCGGGCCTTGCGTCGATCTCGCGGTTATGGACATTCATCTTCGGCCCCTCCCTTTCGCATCCATCGTATCCGACGGAGGCTAAAGATGGGCGCCCGCGGCCAAATGTCCACGGCAAATGGCGGTTTTTTGCCGCGCGCCCCGATCAGACCGCATCCAGCGCGGATTTCAGGTCGGTAATCAGGTCGTCCGGGTCTTCCAGCCCGACACTCAGCCGCAGCAGACCCGGCGAGATGCCCAGCGCGGCCTTGCGATCCTCGGGCAGGCGCTGATGCGTCGTGGTGGCGGGATGGGTCGCGATGCTCTTCGCGTCGCCCAGATTGTTCGAGATTCGCCAGATCTCCAGCCGGTCGAGCAGCGCGAATGCCGCCTCCTTGTCGCCCGCAAGCTCGATCGCCAGCACCGTGCCGCCCTCGGGGAACAAGGCGTGCTGCGGATGGCTTTGCAGCCCGGGATAGATCACCCGCGACAGCCGCGCATCGCCTTCCAGCGCCTCGGCAATCGCCAGCGCGCCCGCCGCCTGCGCCCGCACCCGCAGGTCCAGCGTCTCCAGCCCCTTGAGCATCACCCAGGCGTTGAACGGGCTGATCGCGCCGCCGGTATGCTTCATGTAGGTCTCGACCGGCCCGCGCACGATGTCGCGCGGGCCGAGGATCATGCCGCCCAGGCAGCGCCCCTGCCCGTCCACATGCTTGGTGGTGGAATAGACCACCAGATCGGCGCCCTGCTCGATGGCGCGCGAAAAGACCGGCGTGGCAAAGACATTGTCCACGATCACCCGGGCCCCCGCCGCATGGGCCAGCGCCGCCACCGCCGCCGTGTCGATCACCTCCAGCGTGGGGTTCGAGACCGCCTCGAAGAACACCACGCGGGTGCCCGGCGTGATCGCGTCGCGCCACTGGTCCAGGTCGGTGCCGTCGACAAGGGCCACCTCGACCCCGAACCGCGGCAGGATGTCTTCAAGGATATGCAGACAGGATCCGAACAGCGCGCGCGCCGCCACCACCCGGTCGCCCGCCCGCACGCTCGCCATCAGCGCGCCATTGACCGCCGCCATGCCGGACGCGGTGGCAAAGCCCGCCTCGGCCCCCTCGATCCCGGCCAGCCGGTCCTCGAACATCGCCACGGTGGGATTGCCGTAGCGGGCATAGATGAACTCGTCCGGGCCCGCCTCGATGAACCGCGCCTCGGCCGCGCCCGCGCTGGGATAGTCGAAGCCCTGGGTCAGGAACAGCGCCTCGGACAACTCGCCATACTGGCTGCGCCGCGCCCCGCCATGGACTGCCTGCGTCCGCTTCGACCACTTGCCCGTCATCGCCCGCGCCCTCCGCGCAAAGAAAAACCCCCACCGTCCAAGACGTCGGGGGCTGGGCCCTGACCTCTTTAGCGGCATGTTTAACGTGGCCCGCAATCCGGTGAACAAATCGCCACGATGGCGCATCTGATAGGCCGTCGCGCAGCATGCGTCAAGCCGGGCGGCACCCGCTCAGGCGCCGTCCTTCTTCTTGCCCTCGGTCCCGTATCTCTCGAACAGCTTGCCCTGCGCCATGAAGAAGGCGAAGATCGCGATGGTCAGGCCGAAGGTCTTGAAATTGACCCACATATCGGTCGACATCGTGCGCCAGATCACCTCGTTCAGCACCGCAAGCCCGGCGAAGAACGCGGTCAGCCGCCGGGTCAGGATCATCCAGCCCGCCCGCTGCATCGGCATCACCTCCTCCATCACGAATTGCAGGTAGGACTGCCCGCGCAACAGCCCCACGCCCAGCACCCCCGCGAACAGCGCATAGATGATCGTCGGCTTCATCTTGAAGAAGCGTTCGTCGTTCAGCCAGACCGTCAGCCCGCCGAACACCACGACCAGCACCGCCGTCGCGACCTGCATCTTCGAGATATGGCCCGTCAGCCGCCACAACAGAGCCGTGGTCAAGAGGATCAGCGGGATGAAACCCGCGGTCGCCAGCACGAAGCCGTCATAGTCCGTGCCCGCGATGGTAAAGACCTTCTCGCGCAGCATCAGATAGCCGACGAAGAAGGCCGCGATCGGGCCAAGCTCCAGCGCCAGTTTCAGGCCGGGATTGATCGGTTTCCTGTCATCCATCGGGCGTCAGCCTCCCATCTCGACGATCACGGCACCTGCCGCGATCAATGCCATCAGCGCCAGCCGCCGCGGCCCGACCGTCTCGCGCAGCACCAGCCAGCCGATCAGCGCCGCAAACACGGTCGAGGTCTCGCGCAGTACCGCCGCCTGCCCCACCTTGTCCAGCCGCGTCGCCAGCATGACCGCGCCAAAGCTGAAGAACGCCACCACGCCCCCCGCCAGCCCGCGCAGCATCAAGGGCCCCAATGCAGGCCGATGCGCCATCCTTGCCCAGCGCATCGCGGCCAGCCAGGGCATCACCGTCAACCCGTCGATGAAGAAGAACCACGCCAGAAAGGTGAACGGATCCGCCGTGGCCCTTATGCCATAGGCGTCATAGGTGGTGTAAAGCGCCACGAACCCGCCGGTCAGCAGCGCCAGCATCAGCGCCGGTTTCAGCGTCTCGCGGTCCAGCTGCCAGTGGATCAGGTTATAGGCCGCCAGCCCGAAGATCCCCGCCAGCAGCACCGCCACCCCCAGCCACTGGACCGGCGTGAACACCTCGCCGAACAGCAGATAGGCCCCGATCACCGTGAACAGCGGCCCGGTCCCGCGCACCACCGGATAGACCACCGTATAGGCGCCGCGCGAATAGGCATGGCCCTGCGCGATCTTGTAGCCCAGATGGATCACGAAGACCCAGGCAAAGATCGGCCACATATGCGGCTCGGGCCAGGGCACCACGAACAGCGCCAGCGGCGCCGCAATCGCGCCATAGCAGAAATCGATCGCCCCGCGCGACAGCCAGGGATCGTGCCGCCCCTTCTGCAACGCACCAAAGACCGCATGCAGCACCGCCGCCATCAGCGCCAGCATCACCGCGACCCGATGCCCGGTCGCGGTCCCCTCGATCGAGATCAGCCAGTCGGTCATCGCCGGCCCTGACGACCCCTAGGCATCCAGCCCCGCCAGCGCGCGCGCGAAATCCTCGGGCTCGAAGGGGGCCAGGTCGTCGATCTGCTCGCCCACCCCGATGGCATGGATCGGCAGGCCGAACTTGTCGGCCAGCGCCACCAGCACGCCGCCCTTGGCCGTGCCGTCCAGCTTGGTCATCACCAAGCCCGAGACATCCGCCAGCTTGCGGAAGATCTCGACCTGGGTGACCGCGTTCTGCCCGGTGGTCGCATCCAGCACCAGCAGCGTGTTATGCGGCGCGGTCTCGTCGCGCTTGCGGATCACGCGGACGATCTTTTCCAGTTCCGCCATCAGGTCCTGCCGATTCTGCAACCGCCCCGCCGTGTCGATCAGCAGCAGATCCGCGCCCTCCGCCTCGGCCCGCGCCATCGCGTCAAAGGCCAGCGAGGCCGGGTCCGTCCCCTGCGCCGCCGTCATCACCGGCACGCCCGCGCGCTTGCCCCAGACCTGCAACTGCTCGACCGCGGCCGCGCGGAACGTGTCGCCCGCGGCGATGATCACCGACTTTCCCGCTGCGCGGAACTGGCTGGCCAGCTTGCCGATCGTCGTGGTCTTGCCCGATCCGTTGACGCCGACGACCAGCACCACCTGCGGTTTCTTGGGATATAGCGGCATCGGCCTTGCCACGGGTTCCATGATCCGGGTGATCTCGTGTGCCAGAAGCTCCTTGATCTCCTCGACCGACAGCCGCTTGCCGAACCGGCCCTCGGCCATGTTCGCCGTCACCCGCATCGCGGTGTCCACCCCCAGATCCGAGGTGATCAGCAGCTCTTCCAGGCTTTCCAGCATGTCGTCGTCCAGCTCGCGCCGGATCACCGTCTTCTTGCGGATCGTGCGGCCCAGGACGCGGCCAAGGAACCCGCGGCGCGGCGCCTCCTCCTCTTCCTCGACCTCCTCGACGACCCCGCCCCGCTCCAGCGCCTCCAGCGCCGAGACCCCGCGCTCATAGGGCATCTCGACAGGCCCCTCGGGCGGCGGCACCTCCTGCGGCGTCCAGTCGGGCAGTTCGACAGGCGGCGCGGGCAGTTCGACGGGCGGCGGCGGCGGGATCTCGGGCGGCGCGGACGGCAATTCCACCGGCGCCGGTTCCGGCTCGGGCTCCGGTTCGGGCGCGGGTTCCGGCTCCGGCTCGGGCAGCGGTTCCGGCTCGACCGGCGGAACCGGCAGAGGTTCGGATTCCGGCTCCGGCTCAGGCTCGACCGGCAACTCCGGCTCCGGCAGCGGTTCCGGCTCCGGTTCTTCCGCAACTTCGGGCAGCGGCTCCGGCTCCGGCTCCGGCTCGACCCGTTGCGCCCGTTCCGGTTCGGGCAACGGTTCCGGTTCTTCTGCAACTGCGGTCGGCAGCACAGGTTCCGGCTCGACCAGCGACTCCCGTTCCGGCAGCGGCTCGGGTTCTTCCCCGGATTCGGCCTCCGCCTCGACCGTCAGGACGGGATCCGGCTCCGGAGTCGGGGGAATGGCTTCGGCCTCGCGCATGGGCGCGGCTGGCTCGGCCTCGATTTCGGGGGCGGCGGCGGTGTCGGCGGCGGCCTCGTCCGGTTCCTCGGCCAGCGCCGCGCCCGCCGGTTCGGCCTCTGCCGATTCGGTCGGCGCCTGTTCCGCGACCGCGTCCGGCGCGGGCATCTCGACCGCCTGCCCGGCTTCGGGTTCGGGCGCGGCGGGCCAGGCGGGCGCAGGCGCCCATCCCGTCACGGGCTCGGGCGCAGGCGGCCAGGCAGGCGCGGGCGCCCAGCCGGTCGCCGCTGCGGGCTGCGGTTCAGGCTCGGGCTCGCGTTCCGGTTCGACCGGAGGCTCGGGCAGAGGTTCCGGTTCCGGCTCGGGCACCGGTTCAGGCTCGGGTTCAGGCTCCGGCTCGAGTTCCGGTTCGACCGGCGGTGTGGGCAGCGGTTCCGGCTCGGGTTCGGGCGCAGCTTCAGGTTCCGGCTCGGGTTCGACCATAGACACGGGCGGATGTTCCGGCTCCGGTTCGGGCGCGGCTTCGGCCTCGGCCCGGGGCGGGTCGGCGGGCAGGTCCGCGCGCTGTACCGGCTCGGGCGGAACCGCGAGCGCGGCTCCCAGCACCAGGGGCGCGGGCCGCGCCTCGGGCGCATCCGCCGCATCGGATCCGGGCGCCTCGGCCTCGCGGGCAGCTTCGGGGCCGGATTGCTCGGGACCGGGCTCCTCGACCTCGATCTCCTCTTCCCGGCCGCCCTCGCGCACGATGGCCTCAAGCCCCTCCTCGATCTTCGAGGACGAGCCCCGCAGCCTGTCCCTGAGCTTCTTGAAGAACGCCATCTCGCCTCCTGCGCCCCCGCGTCCGCGCCTGCCCTGACCTATGCGCAAACGCGCCCCATTGGAAGAGGGCCACCCCGCCCCCAGGGTCACGGCCGCCCCATCCTGCCCGCTGACCGGCACGCGGACGATGCCGCCTGCCGCCGCACCCCGGCCACTGGCCATTCGCGCGCCGCTCTGGCAGACTTCGACCATGACAAGAGAAGGAAACGGAATGCGCGCCCTCCTGACCGCCCTGCCCCTGGTCGCCGCCCTCGCCACGCCTGCCCTTGCAGCCGAACCCCAGGCGATGAGCGGCGAGGAGTTCGAGCGCTACGCCACCGGCAAGACCCTGTTCTACGCCTCCCGCGGCCTTGCCTACGGGGCCGAGCAATATCTCGGCGGGCGGCGGGTGATCTGGACCTTTCTCGACGGCGAATGCACCGAAGGCAGCTGGTACGAGCAGCAGGGCCAGATCTGCTTTGTCTATGACCACAGGCCCGACGATCCGCAATGCTGGAGCTTCTACCGCTCGCCCACGGGTCTGATGGCGCGGTTCGAGAACGACCCGATGCAGACCGAACTGATCGAGGTCGAACAAAGCCGCGAGCCGCTGATCTGCACCGGCCCCGAGGTCGGGGTCTGAACCGACCGGATCAGAACAGGCTGCCCTGATCCGGCGGATCGCCCGCCTTGCGCGGCCGCTTCGGCGCCTTGTCGGCCGGGCCGCCGATGGCAAGCCTGCCATCCCGGAACTCGATCTCCAGCGCCCCGGCGGTTTCGGCGGCGGTTTTCGTGGTCACGACGCGGCCATCGCCCCGCACCACCGCGAATCCGCGCTTCAGCGTTTCCTCATAGCCAAGCCCCTGACGCACCCGGTCAAGCGCATCCAGCCTGGTGCGGCGCCGCTCGATCCCCGCCTCCATTGCCGCGGCCAGCCGCCGGTCCAGCGCGGCCAGCGCCTGCCCGCGCGCCGCGATCTGGCGCCCCACCGCCTCGGGGCGCAGCCGCGCGGCGCGGGCGTCAAGCTGCTGTCGGCGCAGGCCGATCAGCCGCTCCAGCGCGGGCGCCACCCGCCCCGCGCGATCCTCAAGCCGCCAGGCCTCCTGCGCGATCCGCCGCCTCAGCGTCGCGGGGCGCAAGGCCGCGGCAGCCTCGGACAGGCGCAGACGCTCGCGGCTGACGCGGGCGCGGATCGCCATGGGCAGCCGCTCCGACGCGCGGTCCAGCCGCTGCGCCGCCGCCTGAACCAATGTCTCGGGCCGGGGCAACGCGCGCGACAGATCGGCCAGCCGCTGACGCCGCTGGCCCAGCGCCCGGGCAATCGCCTGCGAGCGCCGCGCCTCGAACCCGTCGATCGCGGCCAGCAGGTCAAGCCGCACCGGCACCGCCATCTCGGCGGCGGCCGTGGGCGTGGGCGCGCGGCGGTCGGCGGCAAGGTCGATCAGCGTCGTGTCGGTCTCGTGCCCCACGGCCGAGATCAGCGGGATCTCGGACGCGGCCGCGGCGCGCACCACGATTTCCTCGTTGAAGCCCCACAGATCCTCCAGGCTGCCGCCACCGCGGGCCACGATCAGCAGATCGGGCCGCGGGATCGGTCCGCCCGGCGCGAGCGCGTTGAAGCCGCGGATCGCGCGCGCCACTTCCGGCGCGCAGGACGCCCCCTGCACCGCCACCGGCCAGATCAGCACCCGGCGCGGAAAGCGGTCGCGCAGCCGGTGCAGGATGTCGCGGATCACCGCCCCCGAGGGCGAGGTCACCACCCCGATCACCTGCGGAAGATAGGGCAGCGCCCGCTTGCGCTCGGCGGCGAACAGCCCCTCGGCCGCCAGCGCCGCCTTGCGCTTTTCCAGCATCGCCATCAGCGCGCCCATCCCGGCGGGCTGGATGTCCTCGATCACCATCTGATAGCGCGACTGCCCGCCGAAGGTGGTCAGCCGCCCCGTGGCGATCACCTCCATCCCCTCCTCGGGCTGGGTCGCCAGACGGGCGGCGGCGCCCTTCCAGATCACGCTTGCCAGCACGTTCCGGTCGTCCTTGAGGTCCAGATAGACATGGCCCGAACGCGGGCGACTGACGCGGCCCACCTCGCCGCGCACGCGGATATGGGTGAACGCGCCCTCGATCGTGCGCTTCACCGCGCCCGAGATTTCCGAAACGGTGAATTCCGGCGCATTGCCGCCCGGCCCCTCGTCCTCGATCAGGTCGGACATCATCCGCGCACCCCCAGATCCTTCCGCGCCGCCGCGATCACCTCGACCAGCGCATCATTGGTGACGGTCGCGCGCTCGATCTGCCGTTCCATGGCGCTGTCCTTGCCGCGGGCCAGATCCATGCCGCGGAAATAGCGCCGGATCGCCTCCTGGCTGTCGGGCGACATCAGCACCAGCCCCTCATTGGCGAGGCCGCGCAACCGCTGGCGCGCTTCCTCGTGGTCCCAGGCGGTGCGCATGGCCGCCTCCGCATCCTGCGCCCCACCCTCGCTCTCGTGTTGCAAGGCGGCATCCTCGATCTGCTTCAACCGGCCCAGCGTGGCGACAAGGTCCTGGTAGAAGCCCGCCTTCTTCTCCCACCAGTGCCGGCTGCGCAAGCGGCGCAGCGCAACAAGCCCGGGCAGCCAGATGCCCAGCCCGATCACCGCCAGCGCGACGACCAGATCGCCCAGCATCGCCGGTCCGAAAAGCTCTGCCCATGCCATCCTTCGCCGCGCCTCCGCCCGGGGAATCCGAGTTGCCTCTGCCGCGCGGCGAGCCTAGAACGCCCCGGGTCGAAGGCCAAGCGGAGAGCCCCATGAATATCCTGATCCTCGGCGGCGGCGGGCGCGAACATGCGCTGGCCTGGGCGATCCAGCAGAACCCCAAATGCGACCGGCTGATCGTGGCGCCGGGCAATGCCGGGATCGCCCGGATCGCGGAATGTGCCGCGCTGGACATCGAGGATAGCGGCGCGGTCGCGGTCTTCGCCGAGGAAAACGCCGTCGATTTCGTCGTGATCGGCCCCGAGGCGCCGCTGGCCGCGGGCGTGGCCGACCGGCTGGCGGCGGCGGGCATCCTGTGCTTCGGCCCCTCGCAGGCCGCCGCGGCGCTGGAAAGCTCGAAGGCGTTCACCAAGGCCATCTGCGACGCCAGCGGCGCACCCACCGCCGCCTATGGTCATTTCACCGATGCCGAGGCGGCCAGGGCCTATGTCCGCGCGCAGGGCGCCCCCATCGTGGTCAAGGCCGACGGGCTGGCCGCGGGCAAGGGCGTGATCGTGGCCGAAACCCTGGCCGAGGCCGAGGCCGCCATCGACGAGATGTTCGGCGGCAGTTTCGGCGGCGCGGGCGCCGAGGTGGTGATCGAGGAATTCATGGAGGGCGAGGAGGCCTCGTTCTTCGTGCTCTGCGACGGCGAGACGGTGCTGCCGATCGGCACCGCGCAGGACCACAAGCGCGTGGGCGAGGGCGATACCGGCCCCAACACGGGCGGCATGGGCGCCTATTCCCCCGCCCCGGTGATGACAGATGCCGTCTGCGCCCGCGCGCTGGACGAGATCGTGCGCCCCACCATGGCCGAGATGGCGCGGCGCGGCACGCCCTACCGGGGCGTGCTCTATGCCGGGCTGATGATCAGGGACGGCGCGCCGCGGCTGGTGGAATACAATGTCCGCTTCGGCGATCCGGAATGCCAGGTGCTGATGATGCGGCTGGGGGGCCAGGTGCTGGACCTGCTGCTGGCCTGCGCCGAGGGGCGGCTGGCCGAGGCGCGGGTGAACTGGGCGGACGATCACGCGATGACGGTGGTGATGGCGGCCCGGGGCTATCCGGGGGCCTACGAGAAGGGCTCGGTCATCGGCGGGCTGGACGGGCTGCCCGAGGACAGTGCGCATATGGTGTTCCATGCCGGGACCGCCGAGGCCGGGGGGCAGGTGGTGGCCGCGGGCGGGCGGGTGCTGAACGTCACCGCGCGCGGGGCGAGCCTGGAACAGGCGCGCGACCGGGCCTATGGCATGGTCGACCGGATCGACTGGCCCGGCGGGTTTTTCCGCCGCGATATCGGCTGGCGGGCGCTTTGAGGTCAGCGGGGTCAGGGGGGCCGTCTGCCCCCCTCTTGGCCTGACGGCCAATTCACCCCCCGAGGATATTTCCGGCCAGAAGAAGCACGGGCCCGGGTCCTTGGCCCCCTGTCAGTCCCGGCAGCCCAGCGCCCTGCGAAAGCCCGTCGGCGTGGCGGGCAGGCCCGTGGGCCGGGTCTCGATCCGGTCGGCCGTGAGGCGGGCGAGGACGATCCGCGACCAGTCGGGGGCGGAGAGCGCCAGTTCGGGGCCCGTGCCGCAGTCGCGGATGCCGCCCGAGATGGTGCGCGCGCCGATGCGGTGATTGGTCAGGCCCGGGATCGAGGCGATTTCGGTCAGGCGGCCCGCCTCGAAGCGCCAGATGCGCAGGATGCGGGCAAGGTGGGGGCGGTCGATCAGGGCGATCTCGATCCGCCCGTCGCCGTCCAGATCGGCCGCGCCGACGGGGGCGAGCCAGCGGTGGCGCGTGCCGATGAAGGGGGTGGCGGCGATCAGCCCGTTTTCGCCGTAGATCGACAGCCTTGCGCCGAGGGCGAGGTCGCTTTCCACGACGATCACCTCGGGGGCGCCGTCGCCGTCGAGGTCGGCCAGGCGCGGGGCGGTATCCTCGAAGACGCGGGTCCCGGGCAGGACCAGGCGGCGGATCGTGCCGTCGGCCAGGCGCAGTTCCAGCGCGCCCCATTCCACCGCATCGCCCAGGACGCCGTGATCGTAGCGCGTCGTGGGCTGGTCATAGCGGGCCGAAACGACCTGGGCCGCGGCGGGCGCGGCGAGAAGGGCGGCCGCAAGAAGGGCCGCCCAGCCCATCAGATCTGCTTTTCGGGCATCTGCACGATCAGCCCGTCAAGCGCGTCGGTGACCTTGATCTGGCAGGTCAGGCGCGAGCGTTTCGGGTCGGTTTCATACGCGAAATCAAGCATGTCGGCCTCCATCTCCTCGATCGGGGGCAGCCGGGCGACCCAGTCGGGATGGATATAGGCATGGCAGGTCGAGCAGGCGCAGGCGCCGCCGCAATCGGCGTCGATGCCGGGGATGGCGTTGTCGCGCGCGCCTTCCATCACGGTCAGGCCATTGGCGACCTCGACCACATGTTGGGTGCCGTTGAACTCGATATAGGTGATCTTCGCCATGCCGGGCGTGCCTCCTGTTGTCCGGATCGAGGCCCAGATACGCGAGGCGGGAGGGATTTTCCAGCGAAAGACGAAACCGCCCCGCGGGGCGGTGTCCGACTGTCGGATTTCCATCGGACTTCCATCGGACTTTCATCGGACTTCCGGCGGGTTTCGGCGGGGCCGGGCGCGGCGCGGCGGTTGCGTGACGCGAAATTTGTTCTACACTTGTTCTCATGCCCGATCCGCGCCCCCCCGACTGGCCGAAACCGCCCGCCTGCCTGCCGCATGCGATGCTGGACCTGCCGCCCGCGGGCGCGCGGGTCTGCGTGGCGGGGCTGGTGCTGGTGCGCCAGCGGCCGGGCACCGCCAGGGGGGTGATCTTCGTCACGCTGGAGGACGAGACCGGCGTGGCCAACGTGGTCGTGTGGGCCAGGGTGTTCGAACGCTTCCGCCGCGCGGTGATCGCGGGGCGGCTGTTGCGGGTCGCCGGGCGGGTGCAGCGAGAGGCGGGCGTGACCCATGTGATCGCCGAAGAGATCGAGGACATCTCGCACATGCTGGACGAGTTGCTGCGCCACGAGATCTGCCGGGCGGCCGACCAGCCCTGAGCCGCGCGCCGCATCGGGGCTGGGCAAACCGCGCGCGCTGGCATATCCGGGCGCGGGCGAGGGGCGCCCCGCCCCCGTCACCGAACCGGAGTCCGAGATGATCGCCGACACCCCCGGCCTGATGGACGAGATCCGCAGCCGCTTCGCCCATGTCGAGACCTGCCCCTTCGAGGGCAGGCGCATCTTCTTCGAGAATGCGGGCGGCGCGCTGCATCTGAAATCGGTGGTCGAGACAAGCGCGTTCCACGCCGCGATCCCCGACAATCCCGGGCGGGCGAACGCGGCCGGCACGCGGCTGCAGCAGATCGTCGAGACCGGCAAGGCCGATATGCGGCTGTTCTTCAACGCGCGCAGCGGCCGGGTCTTCGTCGGGGAAAGCGGGACGGAACTGCTGTTCCGGCTGGTGCGCGCCGCCGCGCTGGGCACCGAGGCGGGCGGCGCGATGATCGGCTCGACGCTGGAACATCCCGCAACCGCCAGTGCGCGGGCGCGCTGGGCCGGGATCACCGGGCGCGCGGTGATCAAGGTGCCGCATGACGATGCGACGGGGACGGTCGGGGTCGAGGCCTATCGCGCGCATCTGACGCCCGATATCCGGGTCGCGACGATCCTGCACACCTCGCCCGTCACCGGCATGGCCGCCGATGTGGCCGCCATCGCCGCCGCGATCCGCGAGGTCGCGCCCGCGGCGCTGATCGTGGTGGACGGCATCCAGCATGCCAGCCATGGCGCGGTGGACGTGGCCGGGCTGGGCGTCGATGGCTATGCGATCTCGCCCTACAAGATGTTCGCCCGCCATGGCTATGGTGTGGCCTGGGCCTCGGACCGGCTGGGCGCCTGCGGCAAGGACAACCTGGCGGGCGGGCCTGCGGACAACTGGGAACTGGGCACGCGGGATGCGGGCGCCTATGCGACCTTTTCCGACGTGGTTTCCTATCTGGACTGGCTGGGCGGGCAGGTCTGCGACAGCCCGGACCGCCGCGCCCGGCTGGAGGCGGCAGGCCGCGCCATCGCGGCGCAGGACGCGCGGCTGGCCCGGGCGGTGATCGGCGGCACCGGCACCCTGCCCGGCCTGGGCGCGATGGCGGGGATCACGCTGATCGGCGGCGACCGGATCGACGGGCGCGAGGGGGTGGTGTCCTTCCGGGCGGTGGGCCGGGACTCGCCCGCGCTGGTGGAGCATCTGCGGAAGAACGGCATCCGGGTGCATACGCGCAAGGCGGATCACTATTCGGGCAATGTGCTGGTCCCGCTGGGCATGGCCGATTGCGTGCGGCTCTCCTTCAGCCATTACAATACCGAAGCCGAGGTCGCGCGGTTCCTCTCGGTGATGCAGGGGCTGACGAGCTGACCCGGGCGGGCAGATCGCGCTCGACCTTGGCGGGGCGAAGGGGCTAGTCTGCCCGCGCCCCTGCCCCGAAAAGCCCCCCGATGCGCGCCCGCCCTGCCCCCGGCCCCGACCTGGAGACGGTCTTCGCCCGCTACGAGACCCTGCGCAAGCGGCTGCCCCCGGCCATGTTCGGCGCGGCGCCGGTGGTTGCGGACACGCTGGAGGATGTGGCCGGGGAATATGACGGCTTCGTGCTGGATGCGTTCGGGGTGCTGAATGTGGGCGAGACCCCGATCCCGGGCGCGGTCGCGCGCATGGCGCGGCTGCGCGCGATGGGCAAGCGGCTCTGCGTGCTGACCAATGCCGCCAGCTATCCGCGCGCCGCGGCCGTGGCCCGGCTTCGCCGCCTCGGCTTCGACTTCACGCAAGACGAGGTGATCTCGAGCCGCGACATCGCCGCCGCGCATCTGCACGCGATCGCGCCGGGCGCGCTCTGGGCCGCGATCGCGGCCGAGGGCGACGATTTCGCGGACATCCCGGCCCAGGTCGCCGACGCGATGGCCGATCCGGGGCTGTTCCACCGGGCCGGGGCGATCCTGTTCCTGTCCTCCGCGCGCTGGACCGAGGCCTGGCAGGACCGGCTGGCCGCGGCCCTCGACGCCCATCCCCGCCCGGTGGTGGTCGCCAATCCCGACCTCGTCGCCCCGCGCGAGGGGCGGCTCACGATCGAACCGGGCTGGTGGGGGCATGACCTGACCGACCGCACCGGGCTCGGGCCGCATTTCTTCGGCAAGCCCCATGCCGAGGCCTTCGCCGCCGCGCGGGAACGGCTGGGGCCGGGGCGGCATGCGATGGTGGGCGACACGCTGCATACCGACATCCTGGGCGGGCGCGCGGCGGGGCTCGGCACGGTGCTGGTGGCCGATCACGGGCTTTTCGCGGGCCATGACGTCGCCCCCTATATCGCCCGGTCCGGGATCCGGCCCGACGCCATCGTGGCCACGACCTGAGGCCCCGGCCCGCCCCCCTCCTTCTTCTTCTGGCCGGAAATATCCCGGGGGGAGTCCGCAAGGACGGGGGGCAGCGCCCCCCTGCCCCGCCAGCCGCCTAGCCCGGCTTCTGGCCCACGGCGCGGCCCGCGCCATCGGGACGCGGCAGCGCGGCATGGGCCTCGGCGATCCCGGCCAGGCGGCGGGCGATCCCGGGGCCGGGGGGCGTGCTGCGGCGGGTGGCCAGGCTGACATGCAGCAGCAGATGCTCGCCGGTCGCAGCCAGGGTCTCGCCCGCCAGCATCCGGTGAAACAGGTGGATCTTCGCCCCCCCGGCCTCCAGCAGCGTCGTCTCGACCCGGAACCGCGCGCCCGCGTGCAATTCGGCGAGGTGGCGGATATGCGTCTCGGCGGTGAAGAAGCTGGCCCCCGCGGCGATGTAATCGGCATCGCAGCCGATGACCTCCATGAACCGGTCGGTGGCATCGCCGAAGGCATGCAGATAGCGCGCCTCGTTCATGTGGCCGTTGTAATCGGTCCAGTCCAGCGGCACCGCGCGGTCCTGGGTCAGCAGCGGGCCGTCGATCGCGCCGGGCGGCGGCTGGCGGGCCGCGTCGAACGCGGCCAGATGCGCCCCCGCGCCTGCGCCGGTGCCGCGCAGCGCGCGCAGCAGCGCCACCAGATCGGTATCGCGCGCGCGCAGCAGCTCGGCCACAGGCACCCCGCCCGTGGCCGCATCGGATTGCTCGGCCAGGGTCCGGGCCAGCGTCTCGCTCGCCTCGGGCAGGTCGGCCAGCCGCGTCTCGGCCCCCAGCCGGGCCAGCGCGGGGGCCAGCCCCTCTTCGCCGCCCGCCAGAAGCCGCGCCCCGAACGGCCCGGCCTGCGCCCAGGACAGGCCCGGGCCAAGGCGGATCGCGCGGTCGATCTCGGCGGTGGTGGCGATGCCGTCCTGCACCAGCCACAGCGCCTCGCGCCACAGCGCCCCGGTCAGCCGGTCCGCGATCTGGCCCTCGGTCCCGGCCCGCAGCAGCAGCGGCGCCATGCCGATCCCGGCCAGCAGATCGCGGGCGCGGTCCAGCGTTCCGGGCGGCGCGTCGGGGGCGGCGGCCAGTTCGACCAGCGGCAGCAGATAGACCGGATCGGCGGGCCGGGCGACCAGCACCGGGCAGCGCCGCGCCCCCGGCCCCTGCAGGGCGGACGGCGTGAACCCGGCCGAGGACGAGGCGAGGATCACGTCACAGGCGCAATTCTCCTGCACCTTCTGATAGAGCGTGCGCTTGAGTTCCAGCCGCTCGGGCACGCTTTCCTGGATCCAGTCCGCGCCCTGCACCGCCCGCGAGATCCGGTCGGCCAGGATCACCGCGCCCTCGGGCGGCAGCGGGCTGTCATGCAGCCCGGGCAAGGCGCGGCGGGCATTGTCCAGCGCGGACCTGACCCGGTCGGCGGCGGCCGGATCGGGGTCGAAGACCCGCACCTGCCAGCCCATCAGCGCAAAGCGCGCCGCCCAGCCCGCGCCGATCACGCCCGCACCGAGAATGGCCGCGACATGGCTCATGCGCGGCGGTCCGGGCATCGGGGTCCGGTGGCGGCGGCGCCCCCCATGCGGTTCGTCTGACGCGGCATGATCTTCCCCCCTGTCCGCAAGCCTGATGATGGCGCCGTCGCAGGGCGTGGCAAGCCCCGGACGCGGGAGGCGGACGCGCAAGGGGCCAAGCGTGCCGGAGATGCAACGCTTGGCCGCCCGCTGCGGCGCGGGATCAGAACGGCATCGGGTGGACCTTGTGGGCCGCGGCGATATCGGCCAGCACCGCGTCCGACAGGGTCAGATCGGCCGCGCCCAGCGCGGTGTCCAGCTGCGCGGTCGAGGTCGCGCCCAGGATCGGGATCACCGGAAAGGGCCGCTGGGCGACGAAGGCGATGGCCATCTGGACCGGGTCCAGCCCATGCGCCTTGGCGATGCCCAGATAGGCCGAGACCGCCTCCCAGACCCGGGGGGTGATGCGGCCGTTCAGGTCGGACTGGCGCGCGCGGCGCGTGCCCTCGGGGGTGACATCGCCCGCGTATTTCCCGGTCAGAAGCCCCGCGGCCAGCGGCGTATAGGCCAGCAGCGTCAGCTCCTCGTTCACGCCCAGTTCGGCGAGATCGGTGTCGTAAAGGCGGCAGAGCAGCGAATATTCGTTCTGGATCGTCTGCGCCCTCGGCAGGCCGTGGCGGTCGGCCAGCCCCAGCCACTGGCAGATGCCCCAGGCGGTTTCGTTCGACAGGCCGAAATGGCGGATCTTGCCCTCCTGCACCAGGTCGGCCAGCGTTTCCAGGCAGTTCTGCATGTCGGCCAGCGTCGCGTCGCGGTCCTGCCCCGAGGGGTCATAGGTCCAGGACTTGCGGAAATGATAGGAGCCGCGATTGGGCCAGTGGAACTGGTAGAGGTCGATATGGTCGGTGCGCAGCCGCCGGAGCGAGCCTTCGACCGCCTCGCGGATGGTTGCGGGCGAGATCGGCGCGCCCTCGCGCACCGCGCGCTGGCCCTCGCCGGTGATCTTGGTGGCCAGGATCACGTCATGGCGGCGGCCGGAGGTCTGCAGCCAGTTGCCGATGATCCGCTCGGTCCGGCCGACGGTTTCCTCGCGCACCGGGGCCACGGGATACATTTCCGCGGTGTCGATGAAGTTCACGCCCCGGTCGAGCGCCAGGTCGATCTGGGCATGGCCCTCTTCCTGGGTGTTCTGGCTGCCCCAGGTCATGCTGCCCAGGCACAGGCAGGACACCCGCAGACCGGTCCGGCCCAGTGCGACTTTCCTCATGGCGCTCCCCTGTCCTTTGGTTCGGGCGCAGAGTGATCGGCGCGCGCCCCCGGTGCAACCCCTCTCGCACGCAAGGGTTGACAAAATCCTTGCGTGATGGGGTGTTGATGGCGCGAAAGCTTGAGAACATAAAGCGAACGCGCTATCTTCCGCGCATGAGTCTGCACCCGCCCCTGACCCGCACGCCCCATCGCGCGCCCCCGGCGCTGACCGCGCTGGGCGAGATCGCGCTGCCGCTGGCGCGGGCGCATGAGCTGTGCGGCCCGGCGCGGCACATGCTGGCGCTGGTGCTGGCGGGCGCGGCCAGCGGGCCGGTGATCTGGATCCAGCCCGCCTGGGCGCCGGGGCGGCTGTATCCCGACACGCTGGCCGAACGGATCGCGCCGGGACGGCTGATCCTGGTGACGCCGAAACGGGCCGAGGATCTGCTGTGGTCGATGGAAGAGGCGCTGCGCGCGGGCGTGGTGCCGCTGGTGGTGGCCGAGCTGCCCGAACCGCCGCCGCTGACCCCGGTGCGCCGGCTGCACCTGGCGGCCGAGGCGGGGGCGGCGACCGGGCATGGCCTGCCGCTGGGGCTGATCCTGACGCCGGGGCCGGGCGGGGCGGCGGGCGTCGAGACGCGCTGGCACATGGCGCCGCGCCATGCCCCCGGCCGCAGCGAATGGCGCCTGGAACGCCGCCGCGCCCGCAACGCGCCCCCCGCCGCCTGGCAATTGCGCGAGACGGGCGGGCAACTGGCGCTGTCGCGCGCCGCGATGGGCTAGGGGCGGACCCCACGGGCGCTGGCCAAGGCGCGGGGCTTGGGCTAAACGGGGCGCCGACGCTCGGCAAGAAGGCAGCCCCCGAATGGCACGCATCCTGATCACCTCGGCGATCCCCTATATCAACGGGATCAAGCATCTGGGCAATCTCGTCGGCAGCCAGTTGCCCGCCGACCTTTACGCCCGCTACATGCGCGCCCGCGGACATGAGGTGATGTTCCTCTGCGCCACCGACGAGCATGGCACGCCCGCCGAACTGGCCGCCGCCAAAACCGGCGAGCCGGTGGCCGAGTATTGCGCGCGGATGCACGGGGTCCAGGCGGAACTGGCGCGCGGCTTCCGGTTGTCCTTCGACCATTTCGGGCGGTCCTCCTCGCCCCAGAACCACCGGCTGACGCAGTATTTCGCGGGCCGCCTGGCCGAGAACGGCTATATCGAGGAAGTCGCCGAGAAACAGGTCTATTCCAACGCCGACAAGCGGTTCCTGCCCGACCGCTATATCGAGGGCACCTGCCCGAATTGCGGCTATGACAAGGCCCGCGGCGACCAGTGCGAGAACTGCACCAAGCAACTGGATCCGACCGACCTGATCGAGCCGCGCAGCGCGATTTCCGGCTCGACCGACCTGGAGGTGCGCGAGACCAAGCACCTGTATCTGCGCCAGTCGCTGATGAAGGACGACCTGGCGGCCTGGATCGACTCGAAAACCGACTGGCCGATCCTGACCACATCCATCGCCCGGAAATGGCTGAACGATGGCGACGGGTTGCAGGACCGGGGCATCACCCGCGATCTGGACTGGGGCATCCCGGTCAAGCGCGGCGAAGAGGACTGGCCGGGGATGGAGGGCAAGGTCTTCTATGTCTGGTTCGACGCGCCCATCGAATATATCGCCGCCGCCGCGGAATGGGCCGAGGCGCAGGGGCGGCCGGAGGCCGACTGGCGGCGCTGGTGGCGGACCGACGAGGGTGCGGCGGATGTTCGATATGTGCAATTCATGGGCAAGGACAACGTGCCCTTCCACACCCTGTCCTTCCCGGCCACGATCATGGGCTCGCGCGATCCGTGGAAGCTGGTGGATTACATCAAGTCGTTCAACTACCTGAACTACGATGGCGGGCAGTTCTCGACCAGCCAGGGCCGCGGCGTGTTCATGGACCAGGCGCTGGCGATCCTGCCCTCGGATTACTGGCGCTGGTGGCTTTTGTCCCATGCCCCCGAAAGTTCGGATAGTGAATTCACCTGGGAGAATTTCCAGGCCAGCGTGAACAAGGATCTGGCCGATGTGCTGGGCAATTTCGTCAGCCGCGTGACCAAGTTCTGCCGTGCGAAATTCGGCGAGGTGGTGCCCGAGGGCGGCAGCCCCGGCGACCGCGAGACCGAACTGACCGATGAGCTCTATATCCGCCTGCGCGCCTATCAGGCGCATATGGAGGCGATCGAGATCCGCAAGGCCGCGGGCGAGCTGCGCGCGATCTGGGTGGCGGGCAACGAATATCTGCAAGCCGCCGCGCCCTGGACCGCGATCAAGACCGAGCCCGAGACGGCCGCCATGCAGATCCGCTTTTCGCTGAACCTGATCCGGCTTTACGCGGTGCTGTCCGCGCCCTTCATCCCCGATGCCAGCGCGGCCCTGCTGAAGGCGCTGGACAGCGGGGACGACTGGCCCGACGACCTGCCCGCCGCGCTGAACCGGCTGGCGCCGGGCCATGCCTTCGCCACGCCCGACATCCTGTTCCGCAAGATCGCCGACGAGGAGCGCGAGGGCTGGCAGGCGCAGTTCGCGGGCGCGCGGCGCTGAGGGTTGCGGCGGCCGCGCGCTTGCGCAACCCTGAACCCTCCCGCAACCCGGAGCGGCCGTGCTGTCCTATCGCCTCCTGCTGAGCCTTGCCGCGCCGGTCTTCGCGCTGCGCCTGATCCGTGACGGGCGCCTGGCCGCCGAACGTCTGGGCGGCGGTCCCGGCGCAGGGCCGGACGCGGGGCCGGTGATCTGGCTGCATGGCGCCTCGAACGGCGAACTCGCCTCGGCGCGGGGGCTGGTGGACCGGCTGCTGGACAGGCGGCCCGGGGCGCGGCTGGTGGTCACCTGCAACAGCGCGACCGGGCGCGCGCTGGTGCGGGGCTGGGGGCTGGACCGTGTCGCGGTGCGGCTGGCGCCGCTGGATTACCGCTGGGCGCTGGGCCGGTTCCTGTCGCGCTGGCAGCCCGCCGCGCTGGTGCTGATCGAAAGCGAGCTGTGGCCGAACCGGCTGGCGGCAATGGCGGCGCGCGGGCGGCCGGTGCTGGTGGTGGGCGCGCGGATGTCGGCGCGCAGCGCCGCGCGCTGGGGGCGGCTGCCGGGGCTGGTCGGCGCGATGCTGGCGCGGGTGGGCTATCTCTCGGCGCAGGATGCGGGATCGGGCGCGCGTTTCGTGGCGCTGGGCCTCGATCCCGCGCGGCTGGGGCCGGTGGTGGACCTGAAATCGGGCGGCGCGGCCCCTGCCCCGCCCGACCCCGATGCGCTGGCCCGCCTTGCGCCGCTTTTCCCGCGCGGCGACACGCTGCTGGCTGCCTCGACCCATGAGGGCGAGGAACGCGCGGTGCTGGCGGCCTTCGCCGCGGCCCGCGCCACCCGGCCCGGGCTGCGCCTGATCCTCGCCCCCCGCCATCCCCGCCGCAGCCCCGAGATCGCGGCCGAGATCGCGCGGACCGGCCTGCCCTTCGCCACCCGGTCCAGGGGCGAAGCGCCGGGGCCGGACATGCCGGTCTACCTGGCCGACACGATGGGCGAGATGGGGCTGTGGTATGCGCTGGCGGGGATCGGGTTCATCGGCGGCTCGCTGGTCGACCGCGGCGGCCATACCCCGTGGGAGCCCGCCGCCCAGGGAACCGCCATCCTGCATGGGCCGCATATCGCGAATTTCGCGCGCGTCTATGCCGCGCTGGACGCCGCAGGCGGGGCGCGCAGGGTCACCGGACCGGACGAGCTGGCCCGCGCGCTGGCCGGGCTGGATGGCCCGGCCCAGGCGGCGATGGCGGCCCGCGCAAGCGACATCGCCGCGCGCCTGAGTGCCGATGGCGCGGGGCTGGACCCGCTGCTGGACGCGCTGATCCGGCTGATCGACACCCCGAACGGAGACCCCGACCATGGCTGAGCCGATGTTCACCCTCGACGAATTGCAGGCGGCCGCAGCCTTCGTGCACAGCCGCATGCCGCCCACCCCGCAATATGCCTGGCCCCTGCTGGCCGAGGCCACCGGCGCCGAGACCTGGGTCAAGCACGAGAACCACAGCCCCACCGGCGCCTTCAAGATCCGCGGCGCGCATAGCTTCATCGACTGGCTGAAGCGCACGCAGCCCGACTGTCCCGGCATCGTCACCGCGACGCGCGGCAATCACGGGCAGGGCCAGGCGCTGGCGGCGCGGGCCGCCGGGATGGTGGCGAAGATCTATGTCCCCGAGGGCAATTCGGTGGAAAAGAACGCAGCGATGCGCGCCTTCGGGGCCGATCTGATCGTGCATGGCGCCGATTTCGACGCCGCGCGGCAAGAGGCCCAGCGCGTGGCCGAGGCCGAGGGGCTGGCCTTCGTGCCGCCCTTTCACCGCGAACTGGTGCGCGGGGTCGCGACCTACGGGCTGGAACTGTTCACCGCCGTCCCTGACCTGCACACGGTCTATGTGCCGATCGGCTGCGGCTCGGGCATCTGCGGCACGATCGCAGCGCGCGATGCGCTGGGGCTGGACACGCGGATCGTCGGCGTCGTGTCGGAAAATGCCGATTGCGTGCTGCGCTCGATGGCGGCGGGCGATTATGTCGAGACCGAGACCGCCCGCACCTTTGCCGACGGCATCGCCGTGCGCGTGCCGGTGCCCGAGGCGTTCGACATCTTTGCCCGCGGCGCGGAACGAATCGTCTCGGTCTCGGATGCCGAGGTGGCCGAGGCGATCCGCCTCTATTTCCGCGCCACGCATAACCTGGCCGAAGGCGCGGGCGCGGCGGCGCTGGCCGCGCTGATGGCCGAACGCGACATCATGGCGGGCAGGCGCGTGGGCGTGATCCTCTGCGGCGGCAATATCGACAGCGAGTGGTTCGGAACGGTCCTGTCGGGCGGCGTGCCGCGGGTCTAGCGGCCTACAGGAAACTCATCGCGTCCGAATTCTCGCAGGTGCCGGGACAGGAGCCGGGGCGGTAGAGCGTCACGCTGCGCTCGTCGTGATACTCGATCTCGGGCTGGAAAAAGCGCCGGTCATGGGGTTCGTAGAACCCGCCAAGCGTCAGTCCCGCCGCGGGAAAACACAATTGTTCCTGGCAGAGCGCCACATTGCCCAGTCGTTCCTCCAGGCGGCGGACGATCTCGGACGGGTCGGCGGCGAAGAAATCCTCGCCCTCGAACAGGACGCCCTCGACATGGCGGCTGGAGACGATGCGCACCAGCGCATCCTCGCGGTATTCGCAGATCGGCAGACCCAGGCCGCGATATTCCATCTGCCGCCCGCCCGCGCCGCGATAGACATGCTGCGGCCGCCCCATCAGCGGCAGCGCCTCGACCTCAGCGCGCGACATGCCCAGCCGCAGGGGTCCCAGCCCCTCCCCCGGCGTGATGCTCCAGACCATGGTCTCCCCCTCCTCCTCGCCTGTTTCAGGGAACATAGGGATCGGGATGCGGTGCGGGAAGGGGGTAATGGGCCAGCTCGGCATGGCAGGCGGCCCCCTGCCCGAGATCCGAGCGGTAAAGCCCGAATCCGGTCACCGCGAAAGGTCCGGCGCGGAAATCCCAGCCTGCGGCGACCGCGCGTTCCAGCCGGTCACGCCCCGGTGCGGCCGGATTCAGCCGGGCCAGCGTGACATGCGGGACAAAGCGGCGATGCGCAAGCCGCACCCCCGCCCCGCGCGCGGCCTGTTCGACCTTGGCCTGCAGATGCCGCAGCCCCGCGCAGTCGGCCACCCCCGCATAGGCGGCCCGCGGCCGCGTCCCGCCGAACAGCCCCAGCCCCGCCAGCGTCAGATCGAAGCCCGGCGCATGCAGGGCCGAAAGGGCCAGATGCACCTCGTCCAGCACCGGCCCGGGCAGCTCGCCCAGGAAGACCAGCGTCAGGTGCAGGTTCTCCGGCGGGACCGGGCGCTTCACCGGCAGGCTTTCCTGCACCCGCACCAGCGCGGCGCGGATCTCGTCGGGCAGGTCGATGGCGGCGAAGGCGCGGATCACTGGACTTCCCTCCGCCCCGGTGCGGCGGATGCGCCAAGGATCGCGGGAATGTCGCGATCATGCAAGCCTGAGGCACGCAAAGGGCCGGTTTCCGGCGCAACCGGCAGGCCGCATGTTCGAAAAGGTCAAGCCCGGCCGCGCCCTATCGGGCCAGCAGCGCCTCGATCTGGCGCGTCACCGCGCCCGAGGTGGGCTTGGTCATCGAACCCCAGGTCGCCACCACCTCGCCCGCCGGGCCGATCAGCACCTTGTTGAAATTCCAGCGCGGGGCAAAGCCGTGCTCGGCCGCCAGCCAGCGGTAGAACGGATGCGCGTTGCTGCCCCTGACATGGGTGATCTCGGTCATCGGCAGGGTCAGGCCGAAATTGACATCGCAGAATTCCTTGACCTTCGCCTCGGAGGCCAGTTCCTGGTTGAAATCGTCCGACGGCACCGCCAGCACCACCAGCCCGCGCGGGCCATAGCGTTCATGCAGCCGCTGCAACCCGTCATATTGCGGCGTGAACCCGCATTGCGAGGCGGTGTTGACCACCAGCACCGGCTGCCCGCGATAGGCGTCCAGCGCGATTTCGCCGCCGTCGATCGAGGCAAAGGAAAACCCCTGCGCCGCCTCGGCAGAGGGGGCGGCGGCGGCGGTCAGACCAAGCGAGAAAAGCAGGGCAAGCGGGCGCATCGGACAGATCCATGGCTGCGAAAAGGCATGGCGGGGAGGTATCGCGCCGCGCCGCCCGGTCAAGCCTGCCCCGATTGCATTCCCCGGCCCAACGGTTATCTCTTGGCAAGGATCCGCAAGGATGATCGACGGATGATCCGCTATTCGCTCGACTGCGCCGAGGGACACCGCTTCGAAAGCTGGTTCCAGTCGGCCGATGCCTTCGACAAGCTGCATGCCGCAGGACTGGTCGCCTGCGCGATCTGCGGCGGCAGCGATGTCGCCAAGGGGCTGATGGCGCCCGCCGTCGCCCCGGACCGCGCCCCGCCCGCGCGCCCGCTGTCGCAACCGGCCAGCCCCGCCGAACAGGCGCTGGCCGAACTGCGCCGCCGGATCGAGACGGACTCCGAGGATGTGGGGCTGCGCTTCGTGAAGGAGGCGCGCGACATGCATGAGGGCCTGACGCCCCGGCGCGCGATCCGGGGCGAGGCGCGGCTGGACGAGGCGAAGAAGCTGATCGAGGAGGGCGTGCCCATCGCGCCCCTGCCCTTCGTGCCGGGCCGCAAGGCCAATTGACGCGGCGCCCCCGTCATGCGGGGGCGCTGTCTGTCGGCCTGCGCAAGACGATGGACCACGCGGGCCGAACGACCCGGACGGCGCGTCCGCCCGAGCGCCCCCCCCTTGCAAGCCTGCTTGCCCTTTGCCGGCCGCACCCTTATGAAGCGCGCGGATAATTGCGGGGCACAGGGCGCCAGATGCCGCTTTTGGTGATGAAATTCGGGGGCACCTCGGTGGGCGATCTGGCCCGCATCCGGAACGCTGCCGAAAAGGTCCGTCGCGAGGTCGAGCGCGGGTTCGATGTGATCGTCGTGGTCTCGGCGATGTCGGGCAAGACCAATGAACTGGTCGGCTGGGTCGAACAGACCTCGCCGCTGTTCGATGCGCGCGAATATGATGCCGTGGTCAGTTCCGGCGAGAACGTGACCGCCGGGCTGATGGCGCTGACGCTTCAGGAAATGGACGTGCCCGCGCGCAGTTGGCAGGGCTGGCAGGTGCCGCTGAAAACGACCTCCGCCCATTCCGCCGCCCGGATCGAGGACATCCCGCGCGCCAATATCGACCAGAAATTCGCCGAAGGCATGCGCGTGGCCGTGGTCGCGGGCTTTCAGGGCATCAGCCCCGAGGGCCGGATCACCACGCTGGGCCGGGGCGGGTCCGACACCACCGCCGTGGCCTTTGCCGCCGCCTTCGACGCGGTGCGCTGCGACATCTATACCGATGTCGACGGGGTCTATACCACCGATCCAAGGATCGAGGGCAAGGCGCGCAAGCTTGACCGCATCGCCTTCGAGGAGATGCTGGAACTGGCCAGCCTTGGCGCCAAGGTGCTTCAGACGCGCTCGGTCGAACTGGCGATGCGCTACAAGGTGAAACTGAGGGTCCTGTCGAGCTTCGACGAGACCGACGAGAACTCCGGCACGCTCGTCTGCGACGAGGAGGATATTGTGGAACAGAACGTGGTTTCCGGCGTCGCCTATTCCCGCGACGAGGCCAAGATGACGCTGATCTCGGTCGCCGACCGCCCCGGCATCGCGGCGGCGATCTTCGGCCCGCTGGCCCGCGCGGGCGTCAACGTGGACATGATCGTGCAGAACATCTCGGAAGAGGGGCGCACCGACATGACCTTTTCCTGCCCGGTCAACCAGGTGCCCCGCGCCGAGGACGCGATGGAAAAGGCCCGCGCCTCCGGCGAGATCAATTTCCACGGGCTGGTCGCCGATACCGACGTGGCCAAGGTCTCGGTCGTGGGGATCGGCATGCGCAGCCATGCCGGCGTTGCCGCGCGGATGTTCGAGTCGCTCGCCGCCGAGGGGGTCAACATCAAGGTCATTGCAACCTCCGAGATCAAGATTTCCGTTCTGATCGACCGGAAATATATGGAACTTGCCGTGCAAGCCCTCCATGATGCGTTCGGACTGGACAAAGCAGCCTGACGCGGGGGCCGATGCCCGGACAGACCGACAGCGCAAGTCGCAGGCTGCTCGGCCGCCTGCGCGGTGCCCTGGCCGAACCCGGCGCGGGGCAGGAACGGCTTGACCGCATCACCACGATCATCGCCGAGCAGATGGGCACCGATGTCTGCTCGATCTACCTGTTCCGCGATGCCGACACGCTGGAGCTGTGCGCCACCGAGGGGCTGAAATCCGAGGCCGTGCACCAGACCCGCCTGCGCGTGGGCGAGGGGCTGGTGGGCCGTGTCGCCAAGACCGCGCAGCCCATCAATACCGGCAACGCGCCCCAGGAACGCGGCTTCCGCTACATGCCCGAAACCGGCGAGGAGGTGCTGTCCTCCTTCCTCGGTGTGCCGATCCAGCGGCTGGGCGAACGGCTGGGCGTGCTGGTGGTGCAGTCCCGCGAGGGACGGCAATATTCCGAGGACGAGGTCTATGCCCTCGAAGTCGTGGCCATGGTGCTGGCCGAGATGACCGAGCTGGGCGCCTTCATCGGCGAGGGCGAGGCGCTGGCCGCGCTGCACCAGCGCCCGGTCATGTTCCAGGGCACCGTCGGGCAGGAGGGCGTGGCGGTCGGCCATGTCTGGCTGCACGAGCCGCGCGTCGTCGTCACCAACCCCATCGCCGACGACCCCGAGAAGGAACTGACCCGCCTGCGCGAGGCGGTGGACCGGCTGCGCGTGACCGTGGACGAGATGCTGAGTTCCGCGCCCCTGGGCGACAAGGACCAGTTGCAGGTGCTCGAAGCCTACCGGATGTTCGCCAATTCCCGCGGCTGGAAACGCCGGATGGAAGAGGACATCGCCCGCGGCCTGTCGGCCGAGGCGGCGGTGGAAAAGGAACAATCCGCCGCCCGCGCGCGCATGCAGACCGTGCCCGACGCCTATCTGCGCGAAAGGCTGCACGATCTGGACGACCTGTCCAACCGCCTGCTGCGCATCCTGACCGGCCAGGGCGAGCGCACCGGCGCCGAGCGCCCGGCCGATCCGATCCTGATCGCGCGCAATATCGGGCCGGGCGAGTTGCTGGAATATGGCCGCGCGCTCAAGGGGATCGTGCTCGAAGAGGGCTCGGTCGGCAGCCATGCCGCCATCGTGGCGCGCGCCTTCGCGATCCCGCTGGTCATCAATGCCGCCCGCATCACCACCGAGGCGCTGAACGGCGATCCGATCCTGCTGGACGGCGAACAGGGCGTCGTCCATCTGCGCCCCGAGGAAACCGTCGCCGCCGCCTTCCGCGACAAGATGGCGATGCAGGCCAAGGCGCAGAAACGCTATGCCGCGATCCGCCGCGAACCCGCGGTCTCGCTTTGCGGCCAGCGCATCGCGCTGACCATGAATGCGGGGCTGATGGCCGAGCTGCCCTCGCTGGACAGTTCCGGCGCCGAGGGGGTCGGGCTGTTTCGCACCGAATTGCAGTTCCTCGTCCGCTCCAAGGTGCCGCGCCGCAGCGAACTGGCCGCGCTGTACGCCCGCGTGATGGACGCCGCCAGGGGCAAGCGCGTGGCCTTCCGCACGCTCGATATCGGCTCGGACAAGGTGCTGTCCTACATGAAGCCGCAGGAGGAGCCCAACCCGGCGCTGGGCTGGCGGGCGATCCGGGTGGGGCTGGACCGTCCCGGCATGATGCGGATGCAGTTGCAGGCACTGATCCGGGCCGCGAACGGGCGGCCGCTGACGGTGATGTTCCCCTTCATCGCCCAGCTCGACGAGTTCCGCGCCGCGCGCGACCACCTGCTGCACGAGCTTGACCGCGAGGAACGGCTGGGCCGCGTCCTGCCCGAGAAGGTCGAGATCGGCGCGATGCTGGAAACCCCCTCGATGGCCTTCGCCCCGCGCCAGTTCTTCGAGGAGGCCGATTTCATCTCGATCGGCGGCAATGACCTGAAACAGTTCTTCTTCGCCGCCGACCGCGAGAACGAACGCGTCCGGCGCCGCTATGACACGCTGAATGTCAGCTTCCTGACCTTCCTGGAACTGATCGTCCGGCGCTGCGAGGAAACCGGCACGCCGCTGTCCTTCTGCGGCGAGGATGCCGGCCGCCCGGTCGAGGCGCTGTGCTTCGCCGCGATCGGCTTTCGCGCGCTGTCGATGCGGCCTGCCTCGATCGGGCCGGTCAAGCACCTGCTGCGCAAGAGCGACCTGTCCGAGGCCCGCGCGGTGATCGACGCCGCGCGCGCCACCGGCGCGCAATCGGTCCGCCCCGCGGTGATGGACTGGCTGCGCCGCCGCGGCGAATAGGCCCTATTCCGCGGGCGTCGCGATCAGCCCCGACAGGATCGTCTCGTTCCCCTTCTCGGGATGGCGCGGGATCAGCAGCGCCAGGCCCAGCGACACCGCCGCCATGCCAGCCGCCAGCACGAACACGCCATCGGGCGAGGTGATCCACAGATAGCCCAGCGCCGCGGGCAGGAAGACCGCCGCGATATGGTTGATGGTAAAGGCCACCGCCGCCGTGGGCGCAATGTCGCCCGGATCCGCGATCTTCTGGAAATAGGTCTTCAGCGCGAAGGCCAGCGCGAAGAACAGGTGATCCAGCACATAAAGCGCCGCCGCCAGCACCACCCCCCAGCCGAACCAGTAGATGCCGCCATAGGCCAGGAACACCCCCGTCAGCCCGACATATTCGAAGGCCAGCGCGCGCCGTTCCCCCCATTTCGCAACCGCCCGCCCCATCAGCGGCGCGGCGGCCATGTTGGCCAGGAAATTGATCAGGAACAGCGCGGTCAGCTCATGCACCTCGAAGCCGAATTTCTCGACCATCATGAAGGCCGCGAAGACGACGAAGATCTGCCGCCGCGCCCCCGACATGAATTGCAGCGCATAGTAAAGCCAGTAACGCCGCCGCAGCACCAGCCGTTTCACCTGCGGGTTCGGCGCCTCGAATTGCGGATAGGCGATCAGGCAGAACAGCGCCACGGCGGCGGTAAACCCCCCCGCCGTCAGGTAGACGAAATTGTAGGACAGATCGAACGCCTTCCACGTCACCACCAGCAACCCGTAGGCCAGCAGGGACGCCGCCGACCCCGCCGCCACCAGCCAGCCCAGCACCTGCGGCGCGCGCTCCTTGGCGATCCATTGCAATTGCAGCGACTGGTTGACCGTCTCGAAATAGTGAAACCCGATCGAACTGATCAGCGTCACCGCCAGCAGCCCGCCCAGCGAGGGGAACCAGGCCGTCACCGCCGTCGCCACCCCCAGCATCACCAGCGACACGATCCCCAGCACCTGCTCGCGGATGAACAGGATCAGCGCGATCACGCCCACCGCCAGGAAACCCGGGATCTCGCGCACCGTATGCAGCCAGCCGATCTCGACCCCGGTGAATCCCGCCGCCTCGATGACGAAATTGTTCAGCAAGGCCGACCAGGTCGCGAACGCCACCGGCATCGCGAAGGCCATCACGAACAGCAGGCTGACCGGACGCCGCCACAGCGGCAGCGCGGCGGCCTCGGCCAGGGGCATCGGGGAGGGTCGGAATGCAGGCATCATCGCCCTGCCATAGCCCCCCGCCCAGGCCTTGGCGAGGGGGGAATCGCCCCCCGCCCCAGGCCACGCGGCTGATCCAGATCAAGGCATCCCCCCCCGTTCCCGGGCAGACCCGGTCGAGGGAGCACGGGAGACACACGTCATGGACATTCTGGCGGTCGTGGAGCAATTCGACGAGGCGCCGACAGCGGCGCTGTTCGGCCTGATGACGGGCATGATCTTCGGCATCGCGGCGCAGCGCTCGGGCTTCTGCCTGCGCGCGGCGACGGTGGAATTCGCCCGCGGCTCGCTGGGCCCGCGCATGGCGGTCTGGCTTCTGTGCTTCTCGACCGCGCTGGTCTGGGTGCAGGGCGCGGAACTGATCGGGTTGATGCGCGCCGACGAGGCGCGGATCATGGCGGTCACCGGGTCCTGGTCGGGCGCGATCCTGGGCGGGCTGATGATGGGCGCGGGCATGGTGCTGGCGCGCGGCTGTCCGGGGCGGCTGCTGGTGCTGGCGGCGACCGGCAACCTGCGCTCGATCGTGTCGGGCCTGATCTTCGCCGTGCTCGCGCAGATGAGCCTGCATGGCTGGCTCTCGCCGCTGCGCGAATGGCTCGCCGCGCTCTGGGTGACGCCGGGCGGGCGCAACATCAACCTGATCGAGGCGTTTCGCCTGCCCCAGGCCACCGGCCTGATGGTCGGGTGCGGCTTCGCGGTGCTGGCGCTGTGGCTGGCCAGACGCAACCGCATCTCGTTCCGCACGCTGTTCTTCGGGGCGGGGGTGGGCTTTGCCGTGGCGGTGGGCTGGGTGCTGACCTTCGGACTGGCACAGATCAGCTTCGACCCGGTGCAGGTGCAAAGCCTGACCTTCACCGGCCCCTCCGCCAACACGCTGATGTTCTTCCTCGAACGCCCCGCGCTTCTGTCCTTCGATATCGGGCTGGTGCCCGGCGTCTTCCTCGGCTCGTTCCTCGCGGCCTGGATCGGGCGCGACCTGCAATTGCAGGGCTTCGAAAGCGAGGTGAACATGCGCAAGGCCATGATCGGCGCCGCCCTGATGGGCTTCGGCGGCATGCTGGCCGGCGGCTGCTCCATCGGCGCAGGCGTCACCGGAGGCTCGATCTTCGTCGCCACCATGTGGGTCGCGCTGGTCGCGATGTGGGTCGGCGGCGTGGCGACCGATTACCTGGTGGACCAGTCGCGGGGAAGTGTGAAGGCGGCGTAGGGGGGCCACGGCGCCATCAGAAGCAGCGCGCGGCGGCAAGGCGGACATGAGGGGCAGCGGGAATAGCCGCACCGCACAGGCCAACATCCCTGACCCGTGCGGATTCGATGCAAGCAGGGCTCGCATCCTTCCAAGCTTTGGAATCTCACGCGGCCGTGATACCTTGCGGCGGTGGGTGGTTCAATTTGGTCTAGAGTTTCTCAACAGCACAATATTTGGGGGTATCAATGAAAGTTCTCTCTGCACTCGGTTCGTTGGCGATCGCCATGGTGGCTATGCCAGCCTTGGCTGCCACCGTGAACCCGACCTTTTCGCTGGTGACCGTGGACACGACGAACGCGCAATCTTCTTCTGTTTACAAGGCGGACCTGACCGGTTTTCCGGAACTGACGCAGATCGGATCGATCACCGTCACCGACAGCAACAGCGGCACCGGCGGGTCGGCGGGCGCATATTCCGGCTTCGACATCGACGCGCTCTTCATCGACCTTGATGGCGACTACACCACCGTCGCCGACCAGATCTATGCGTCGTCCTTCATCTTCAACGCCGGGACGGTGCGCGCGGGGTCTGCCCCGGCGTCGAACACCTCGGGCGCGCTCAACGGCTCGAACGCGGATGGTACCGTCAACGAGGCCTTCGCCACCCTCAACGCCGTCGACGCGATCTTCTTCGGCACCGGGTCGATCTCGCTCGGCGATGGCGGGTCGCTCACGGCCAACTTCACCCCGGTGGTTCCGGTTGGCGCGAGCCTGTTCCTGATCGCCTCCGAGGTTGGCACTGAAGCGGGGGAGGCGATTGCAGCAGCGATCACTGTTCGGGATACTCCGGTCAATCCCGTCCCGGTCCCCGCGACATTGCCCCTCATGCTGGGCGCGCTGGGCGTTGCAGGCCTGGTCGCGCGCCGTCGCAAGGCGGCCTGAAAATACATGACATGCGAAAGAGCGGGCGGCCCTTCGCGGTCGCCCGTTTCCGTTTTTTTGCAACAACCGTAGGGTGGGTGCCAACCCACCACCCGGCCATCGGCGGACGGCCCCCCCTCATTGCCCTTGCCCCCCGGACCGGCTATGTCAGCCAGCAACCCAGACACCCAACCCGAAGGACGGTTCGCGATGGCTTCCTACCAGTATGTCTACCACATGGACGGAGTCTCCAAGACCTATCCGGGCGGCAAGAAGTGTTTTGAGAACATACGGTTGAACTTCCTGCCCGGCGTCAAGATCGGCGTTGTCGGCGTCAACGGCGCGGGGAAATCCACGCTTTTGCGCATCATGGCGGGCTGGGACAAGGATTTCTCGGGCGAGGCCTGGGCCGCCAAGGGCGCGCGCGTCGGCTACCTGCCGCAGGAGCCCGAGCTCGACCCCGCGCTGAATGTCCGCGGCAACGTGATGGAGGGCGTGGCCCAGAAGAAGGCCAAGCTCGACCGCTTCAACGAGATCGCCATGCAGGTCGCCGAGGAGTATTCCGACGCGCTGATGGAGGAGATGACCGCCCTTCAGGACCAGATCGACGCCGAGAACCTGTGGGATCTCGACGCCCAGATCGACATCGCGATGGAGGCCCTGCGCTGCCCGCCCGACGAGGCCGACGTCACCACGCTCTCGGGCGGGGAACGCCGCCGCGTCGCGCTGTGCAAGCTGCTGCTCGAAGCCCCCGACATGCTGCTCTTGGACGAGCCGACCAACCACCTCGACGCCGAAACCGTCGCCTGGCTGCAGAACCACCTGATCGAGTACAAGGGCACGATCCTGATCGTCACCCATGACCGCTACTTCCTCGACGACATCACCGGCTGGATCCTCGAACTCGACCGCGGCCGCGGCATCCCCTACGAGGGCAATTATTCCGCCTGGCTGGAACAGAAGGCCAAGCGCCTGTCGCAGGAGGCGCGCGAGGACAAGGCCAAGCAGAAGACGCTGGAGCGCGAGCTTGACTGGATCCGCGCAGGCCAGAAGGCCCGCCAGGCCAAGTCCAAGGCCCGCATCCAGGCCTACGAGGATCTCGCCAGCCAGTCCGAGCGCGAGAAACTCTCCCGCGCCCAGATCATCATCCCCAACGGCCCCCGCCTCGGCGGCAAGGTGATCGAGGTCGAGGGGCTGCGCAAGGGCTATGGCGACCGCCTGCTGATCGAGGACCTGACCTTCGCGCTGCCCCCCGGCGGCATCGTCGGCGTGATCGGCCCCAACGGCGCGGGCAAGTCCACGCTGTTCCGCATGCTCACCGGCCAGGAACAGCCCGACGCGGGTTCCATCACCTTCGGCGACACCGTGAAACTGTCCTATGTCGACCAGTCCCGCGACGCGCTGGATGCCAACAAGACCGTGTGGGAGGAGATCTCGGACGGGCTGGATATCGTCGTGCTGGGCGATGCCGAGGTGAACTCCCGCGCCTATTGCTCGTCCTTCAACTTCAAGGGCGGCGACCAGCAGAAGAAGGTGGGGCTGCTCTCGGGCGGCGAGCGCAACCGCGTCCACATGGCCAAACTCCTGAAATCCGGCGGCAACGTGCTCCTGCTGGACGAACCCACCAACGATCTGGACGTCGAGACGCTTCAGGCCCTCGAGGCCGCACTTGAGGATTTCGCCGGCTGCGCCGTCATCATCAGCCACGACCGCTTCTTCCTCGACCGCCTCTGCACCCATATCCTGGCCTTCGAGGGCGAGGCCCATGTCGAATGGTTCGAGGGCAATTTCCAGACCTACGAGGAAGACAAGATCCGGCGTCTGGGGCCGGATTCGGTCGAGCCGAAGCGGGTGAAATACAAGAAATTCGCCCGTTGATGGGGCCAAAAGGTATTGAAACCATACCTTTTCGACCCCATACTGCCCGATGATCTTCGAATACGACCCCGCGAAAAGCGCCGCGAACCTCGCCAAGCACGGGATCGACTTCGACGACGCCCAGGCGCTGTGGCTGGACGATGCGCTGATCGCGGCACCGGCGCGGAGCGAGGATGAACCGCGCTGGCTCGCCGTCGGTCGCATCGGCGGTCGGCACTGGACGGCGGTTTACACGCTGAGAAACGGGACGGTCCGGATCATCTCGGTCCGCCGCGCGAGAGGAGACGAGATCGATGCCTATCAAGGCCGCTGAGTTCGACCGCCTTTTCGACGGGGGCGGCGACATCTCCGAACATGTCGACTGGGGCAAGGCTGTCCGCCCCAATCGCGAACCCCGCCGCGTCAACGTCGATTTCCCCGCCTGGATGGTCGACGGCCTGGACGCCCGCGCCGCCCATCTGGGCATCACCCGGCAGGCGCTGATCAAGATGTGGATCGCGGAGAAGCTGGAATGAGGGCGGGAGGGGGCAAAGCGGGTTATGGATGAGACACTTGTGAGGTAAAAATTCTTGAATGAGAGAATTATAGAAGAATTTAAGGGTTGTGGACTTGGATACTTTGTCGAAACGGTCTGGACGACCGCAATTAAAAGAGAAGACCTTATATGTCCCATCCCGGACGATCACATAGACCCTCGCCGCTCTGCGCTCTTCATGGCAAGATCGTTGCTGGGTGAGGTTCGGGACGCGGGGCGAGGATGCTGATTTCTCTTCACAAGCAGGCGACGACAAC
>NZ_JAMYDV010000016.1 GCF_024128855.1 Rhodovulum tesquicola | reverse complement strand
GCATCCTGCGCAAGATCGCCGAAAACGACTTCGGCGCGCTGGGCGACATCTCAACCCTCGCCGACCCATCCGTCGTCGATACCCTCATCGAAAACAGGATGAACAGGTAAACGAAATCCGGGGGCGGGCCCGAAAGGGTCCGGCGCCCTGACATGAATGCGCCCGGTCCTGGGGGAACGGGACCGGGCGCTACCCGGGCGAGCGCCCGGGGTTTGGTCCCGACAGAAAATACTGCCGCGACCGATAGATGCGGGACCGTCCTGCGCGCCTCAGCAGCCCGGATTGGTCACGGTCCCCATCTCGCTGATCTCGGATACGCCAGGCTCGCATTCCTCGACAGGCGGAGCGGCGCAGGCGGCGACAAGCACCAGGAACGACAGCCCAATGAGGGCTTTGCCCAGCGGTCTGACGGTGGTCATCGTTTTTCCCTCGCTCACGCGGATCCCCACAATCCGCAATTGCTAAACTAGTCCGTCCAGTTCTGGCCGTCCACCGCAACGACCGCCGCGTGACGCCGCGGAATTTTCTGGAATTTGTGCACAGGCTGGATGCCGGGGGAAATCCGGTCGGCGGACAGTCCCAGGGCAACCTTACGACGGGTCCGAAGCCCGTGAACGCCTTGCGGGCAAGGGCCAGGGGCTTCAACGACCAGACTGCGTCTCTCCCGCGCGGCCTTGGCCCAACCCGTCGACGGCATCGCGCCGCAACGGCTGTTCACAAGGTTATACACAGGCTCGCCGCCCGGGCCCAAAGGGCCGTCGCGCCCCTCTCGAGCCTGGACTGTCGCGGGCGAAACGCCGAGTCGGCGATATTGATAGTTGTTTTCCGGTCTGCTTGACAACCCCAGATAGTACCCGAAACGCCGCAACCTTCAGGTTTCAGATGGGGCTTCCTGTCGCGGCCGCGAAACCGGCCGCGCATCCCCCACGCATCGTGCGGCCGGGCTGTCTAGAGCGGGTTCTGGGCGCCCGCGTAATACATCAACCGCCCCTCGTCATCGAAGATCGGCCGGATCCGCAGCCGGTTGATGAAGGCCGTTCCATCCTTGCGATAGTTCAGCAGGTCGATGCTGAAGGGCGTCTGGGCGCGCAGCGCGTGGCGGATCGCCTCGACCGCATGGGGATCGGTGCCCGGCCCCTGCAGGAACCGGCAGTTCCGCCCGATCGCCTCGGCCGCGGAATAGCCGGTCTGGCGCTCGAATTCCTCGCTGACATAGATCATCGGGTTGTCAGGCAGGGCCGGGTCCGAGATCACCACGCTCATCTCGCGTTCGTCCCGGGCCAGAAGCGCCCGCGCCTCGTCATCCGACAGATCCTTGCGCATCCCCGCCCCCTGGCACCCTTGCGTTGCCCTCCCTGCTACCGCGCCCCGCCGCGCCCGGCAAGCCCGGGCCGCGGGAAGGCAAAACCGGATCTGGACGGCGCCCCGGCCTTTCCTTATATCTTTTGTAGGATTTGCAGGAAACCCGATGTCCATGCAGCAGGAAAAACTCGAGGGTGCCCCCCTCATCCGCCCCTCCTCGACCGATCACCCGCTTTACGAGCAGGTCGTGTCGGCGTGCCGGTCGGTCTACGATCCGGAAATCCCGGTCAACATCTACGATCTGGGCCTGATCTACACCATCGAGATCGACGACGAGAATGCGGTCGCGATCACCATGACGCTGACCGCGCCGGGCTGTCCGGTCGCCGGCGAGATGCCCGGCTGGCTGGCCGAGGCGGTCGAACCGCTGCCGGGCGTCAAGCAGGTCGATGTCGAGATCACCTGGGATCCGCCCTGGGGCATGGACATGATGTCCGACGAGGCGCGGCTGGAACTGGGCTTCATGTAGCCGTCACGCGCCTGTCGCACGACTGTCACGCGGCCCCGTCACATGGTTTCCGTTCCTTCCCACCAAGAAGCGGAGAATCCCATGTCCCTCCCCCGCCTGACGGTCGCCGCCGCCCTTCTGGCCGCGACGGCCCTGCCCGGCCATGCCGAGACCGTTCTCGATTACGGCCCCCGCCCCTATTACCTGATCGACAGGATGACCGACGGTCCGCTGAAGGAAAAGCTGACCGCCTGCATGGGCCAGACGCCCAGCCGCAGCGATTTCTCGATCGGCCATCGCGGCGCGCCGCTGATGTTCCCCGAACATACCGTCGAATCGAATGTCGCCGCGGCGCGCATGGGCGCGGGCATCCTGGAATGCGACGTGACCTTCACCAAGGACAAGGAACTGGTCTGCCGTCACGCCCAGAACGACCTGCACACCACCACCGACATCCTGCTCACCGATCTGGCCGCGACCTGCATCACCCCCTTCACCCCGGCCAGCGGCGACACGCCCGCGACCGCCGAGTGCCGCACCTCCGAGATCACGCTGGCCGAGTTCCGCACGCTCAAGCCCAAGATGGACGCCGCCGACGCGAAGGCCACGACGCCCGAGGCCTATCAGGGCGGCATCGCGGCCTTCCGCACCGATCTCTACACCCACGGTGCGCAATCGCTGACCCATGCCGAATCGATCGAACTGTTCCGCTCGCTCGGCGCCAAGTTCACCCCCGAACTCAAGTCGCCCTCGGTCGAGATGCCCTTCGACGGCTTCACCCAGGCCGATTACGCGCAGAAACTGATCGACGAATACAAGGCCGCGGGCATCCCGCCCGAAGATGTGTTCGCGCAATCCTTCGACCTCGCCGATATCCTCTACTGGATCGAGAACGAGCCCGAATTCGGCGCCCAGGCGGTCTATCTCGACGACCGCTACGAGGCCGAGACCGAGATCGAGGGGCTGATCGACCCGATGGACCCGGCCAGCTTCAAGCCGACCATGCAGGAACTGGCCGACATGGGCGTGCGCTACATCGCGCCGCCGACCTGGATGCTGGTCACCGTCGAGGATGGCCGCATCGTGCCCTCGCCCTATGCCCAGGAGGCCAAGGCCGCCGGGCTGAAGATCATCACCTGGACGCTGGAACGCTCGGGTCCGCTGGCCACCGGCGGGGGCTGGTATTTCCAGTCGATCAAGGACGTGACCGACAATGACGGCGTCTATTTCGAGCTTCTCGACGTGCTCGCCCAGGATGTCGGCGTCGAGGGCGTCTTCTCGGACTGGCCGGCGACCGTGACCTATTACGCCAATTGCATGGGGCTCTGAGCCCGCGCAGGACGGGGCGGCACGCGCCGCCCCGTCTTCTTTCCGCCACGCGCCACCGACTTCCCCTTGAGACTGCGCCCGGGAAACCCTAGTCTTTGACTAGGGAAAAGGAGGCGCATCCATGTTCGGCATCCCCGGAAAACCGCCCGTCACGCTGACACCCGCCGCGGCGGCCCAGGTCGCAAGGCTGATGGCGCGGGACGGTGCCGCCGCGTTGCGGATCGGCGTCAAGAAGGGCGGCTGCGCGGGGATGGAATACACGATGGATTACGTCTCCGACATCGACCCCCATGACGAGGTGGTCGAACAGGACGACGCCCGCATCGCGATCGCGCCGATGGCGCAGATGTTCCTGTTCGGCACCGAAATCGACTACCAGACCAGCCTGCTGGAATCCGGCTTCCAGTTCCGCAATCCCAATGTGGTCGATGCCTGCGGCTGCGGCGAATCCATCAAGTTCCGCGAGATGGACGAGGCCCGCGGCGACTGACCCCCCCTGCTGCGCGCAAAAGAGGCGTTCCGCTTCCGGGGAAAATGCCCTAGAAGGCGCCCGGTATTTGCAGCAAGGGAGGATTGCGCATGCGGCGGAAACTGGCAGCCGGCAACTGGAAAATGAACGGCACGGGTGCGGCGCTGGCCGAGGTGACGGCCCTGGCCGCGGCCCATCCCGCGCCTGCGGTCGATCTGCTGCTCTGCCCGCCCGCCACGCTGATCGAGCGCATGGCAAACGCGGCCGCCGGGTCTGCGATTGCCGTGGGCGGCCAGGATTGCCACGCCGCCGCCGCGGGCGCCCATACCGGCGACATCTCGGCCGCCATGCTGCGCGATGCGGGGGCAAGCCATGTGATCCTCGGCCATTCCGAACGCCGCACCGATCATGCCGAGACCGACGCCATCGTGCGCGCCAAGACCGAGGCCGCCCTGGCCGGGGGGCTGGTGGCCGTGGTCTGCATCGGCGAGACCGAGGCCCAGCGCGATGCTGGCCAGACGCTGGGCGTCGTGGGGGCGCAACTGGCAGGCTCGTTGCCCGAGGGCGTGAGCGGCGCGACTGTCGTGGTCGCCTATGAACCGGTCTGGGCCATCGGCACCGGCCGTGTGCCGACGCTGGCCCAGATTTCCGAGGTGCACGATTTCCTGCGCACCGAACTGGTCGCGCGCTTCGGCGAGGCGGGGCACGGGATCCGGCTGCTTTACGGCGGTTCGGTCAAGCCCGACAATGCCGCCGAGATCTTCGCGACCTCGAATGTCGATGGCGCCTTGGTGGGTGGCGCGTCGCTGAAGGCGGCGGATTTCTCCGCCATCATCGCCGCGCTCGAAGCGGCGCCCTGACCACAGGCCACCGGACGGGGCCGCGCGCGCATGCGCGGCCCTAGCCCGCCCGCCGCTCGCAGCATTCCCCGCTGCCGTTTCGCTGGCACAGCGCCGCGTCGAGCGTGTCGGGATCGACAATGCGCAGCCAGCCATAGCCCGTCTCGATCAGCCCCTCGGCCACGAACTGGCGCATTGCCCGGTTCGCCGAGTTCCGCGACAGCCCCGACAACTCGGCCAGTTCGGACTGCGTCACCGGAAAGATGGTGGCGCCATCGTTGAACCGGTGCAGCCTCTTCAACGAGATCAGCAGCCGCACCCGCGGATCGGGATTGGCCTGCGCCAGCAACAGCAGCGCGAGGCTGTCATATTGCGCGGCGACATTGACCGCGACATGGCGCCAGGTCGTCGGATCGCGCCGGGCCAGCGCCTCGATATGCATCCGCGGCACCGACAGCAGCACCGAAGGCGCGCGGGCCACGACCGTGCAGCGCCGCTCCGAGCCGCCGACCATGGCAACGCTGCCCGCCCACCAGCCCGGATGGGCCACGAAGACCAGCCGCGGCCCCTCGTCCCCGGCATCGGCATAGACGTAGAGCAGGCCATCCACCAGCCCGAGGAAGTCCGGGGCGGGATCGTCGCGATGAAACAGCACCTCGCCATTGCCGACACGCCGCAGATGGGATCCGGCAAGCAATGCGGTGCAAAAGGGGCCGGGCAGGTTTCTCAGCCAACCGGTCTCGCGAATTCGGCGTCGAGCGTGTGTCACATCCATGATACGTTGGAATACCTCTTAAAATCATGCCAAACTGCCCGTCGGGGTGCATTAACGTTACGTCAACGCGATCCACGAAGAAACCCCCGATGGCCGCTGCCCGAAATCCCTTGCAAGGACCCATGTTGCAAAGGCCGTATCGGCGGTCAACCGCGTTCCTCCGGCCATCTGAACGGCGCTCAAACGGGCGGATCTGCCGCAAGCTGCGACAACAAGGCTTGATCTGGGTCATGGCCGCGGGCGCCGCTCTCGGGAATACCCCGCGTGAGGGTCCGCGCCGGGCATTCCGGCCGGTGCGGACGGTTGGGGGTTTCCCCGAAGGGCGAGGACACCTAGAAGGAAAGGAGCGGGGCATCCTGTCCCGTTGCATCACATACATGAACCAGCAGACCGCCGTGACCCAAGCAACCGCCGCCAAGAAGACTCTGCCCGACGCGCAGACCGTGACCGAGGTGCGTCACTACACCGACGATCTGTTCTATTTCCGCACGACCCGCCCGCAATCGCTGCGCTTCCGGTCGGGCGAGTTCGTGATGATCGGGCTGCCCGGCGATGACGGCAAGCCGATCATGCGCGCCTATTCGATCGCCTCGCCCGCCTGGGATGACGGCCTCGACTTCTACTCGATCAAGGTGCAGGATGGCCCGCTGACCTCGCGGCTTCAGCATATCAAGCCCGGCGACGAGATCATCCTGCGGCCCAAACCCGTCGGCACGCTGGTCCTGGATGCGCTTCTGCCCGGCAAGCGGCTGTGGTTCCTCGCCACCGGCACCGGCATCGCCCCCTTCGCCAGCCTGATGCGCGACCCCGAGACATACGAGCAGTATGACGAGGTCATCATGATGCATACCTGCCGCGAGGTGGCGGAACTGGAATTCGGCCGCGAACTGGTCGAAAGCCTGCCCGAGGATCCGCTGATCGGGGAATTCGTCGGCGGCAAGCTGAAATACTACCCCACCACCACGCGCGAGGATTTCCGCACCATGGGCCGGGTCACCGACAACCTGGCCTCGGGCAAGGTGTTCCGCGATCTCGGCCTGCCCTGCGAGAAGATGGACCCGTCCGTGGACCGGGCGATGGTCTGCGGCTCGCTCGACTTCAACAAGGACGTGATGGCGATCCTCGAAGGCTGGGGCCTGCGCGAAGGCGCGAATTCCGAACCCGCCGAATATGTGGTCGAGAAGGCGTTCGTCGGCTAGGACCGATCCGGACAACGGCGAACCAGCCGGGCGCAGGATAACCCCTGCGCCCGCCGCTCAGGCAGCGCCAAGCCTGCGCCCGTTCACCCAGACCCCGGCGATGGCGCGGTCGTCGCCCATCATTATGGTCGGAAAGACCGCCTCCCAGAACGTCCCTGCCCGCGCGCTGCGCTGGGCGATGGCCGGGGTCGAGGCCAGGTCGATCGCGATCAGGTCGGCCTCCATCCCCGGCGCCAGGTTTCCGATCCGCTCGGCCATCCCCATCGCCCGCGCCCCCCCGGCGGTGGCCAGCCACCACAGTTCCGCCGGATGCAGCGCCCGGCCGCGCAACTGGCCGATCTCGTAGGCCGCGGCCATGGTGCGCAGCATCGAGAAGGACGAGCCCCCGCCGGTATCGGTGGCCAGCCCCACGCGCTGGCCCTCGGCGGTCAGCCCGGCCATGTCGAACAGCCCCGAACCGATGAAGGCATTCGAGGTCGGGCAATGGATCAGCGCCGCGCCCGCCTCGCGCAGGCGCATCCGCTCGCGCCCGGTCAGGTGGATGCAATGGCCGAACAGCGCGCCCGGCCCCAGCAGCCCCGCCCGTTCGTAGACATCCAGATAATCGCGCGCCTCGGGGTAAAGCGCGCGCACCCAGTCCAGTTCCTCGGCCTGCTCACTCAGATGGGTCTGCATCAGGCAGGTCGGATGTTCGGCCCAGAGCGTGCCCAGCGCATCCAGCTGCTCGGGCGTCGAGGTCGGCGCAAAGCGCGGCGTGATCGCATAGACCAGCCGCCCCCGCCCATGCCAGCGCGCGATCAGCGCCGCGCTTTCGTCATGCGCGCGTTCGGCGGTGTCGCACAGGCCGGGCGGCGCGTTGCGGTCCATGCAGGTCTTGCCCGCTGCAACCCGCATCCCCCGCGCCTCGGCCGCCGCGAACAGGGCATCGACGCTTGCGAGATGGCTGGTGCAGAAGCTGGCGACCGTCGTGGTGCCATGGGCCAGCACAAGGTCCAGATAGCGCGCCGCCACCGCGGCGGCATGGGCGGGATCGCCAAAGCGCATTTCCTCGGGGAAGGTGTAGCTGTTCAGCCAGTCGATCAGCCGCTTGCCCCAGCTCGCGATGATGCCGGTCTGGGGATAATGCGCATGGGCATCGACGAACCCCGCCGACAGCAGCGCCATCCCCATGTCGGTCACCCGCGCGCCGGGATGGGCCGCGCGCAGCGCATCCGCCGACCCTACCGCCGCGATCCGGCCAGCGTCCACCAGCACGCCCCCGCGCGTTTCGACAAGCGCGGCCGCCGGCCCTTCGGCGAAGGGGTCGGCCGCGAAATGCAGCACCTGTCCCAGGATCAGTTCCACCCGAAGCCCTCCCCCGCACCCTGCACCTGCGCAAACCCTATGGACCTGCGGGGATGGCGTAAATCCCGCATCGCACCCTGTTGCAGGGCGACCGGTTTGGCTATGGTGCAGGCAACGGATCGGGCAGGGCAAGGCATGGACGACGACATCATCGACAAGACCGTTCCGGAGGAAGAGGGCTACGCGCTCGACAACCGGACGGTATCGGCGATCCTGCTGGCGGTGGCGGCGGGCGATTCCGCGCGGCTGGCCGCGTTGCTGGAGCAGTTGCACCCGGCCGACATCGCCGACCTTCTGGAACAGGTGGACAGCGGAAGGCGGCGCGAGATCCTGTTGATGGGCGGGCGTCAGTTCGATGGCGAGGTGCTGTCCGAACTGGCCGAGGGCCTGCGCGAGGAGGTGATCGCCTTCCTGCCGCCCGATGTCCTTGCCGAGGCGGTGCGCGACCTTGAATCGGACGACGTGGTCGACCTGATCGAGGATCTCGAGCAGCCCCAGCAGGAGGCGATCCTCGACGCGCTGGAGGTGGCCGACCGGGTCGCGGTCGAGCAGGCGCTGGGCTATCCGGACTATTCCGCGGGCCGGTTGATGCAGCGCGAGGTGGTGCGCGCCCCCGAACACTGGACCGTGGGCGAGACCATCGACCATCTGCGCGCCAACAAGAAGACCCTGCCCGACCAGTTCTACCATGTGATCGTGGTCGATCCGGGCATCCGGCCGGTGGGCTATGTGACGCTGGGCAAGCTGCTGGCCTCCAAGCGCTCGGTCAGGCTGACCGCCCTGCTGGAGGACAGTTTCCGCACCATCCCCGTCACCCAGCCCGAATCCGAGGTCGCCTATGCCTTCAACCAGTATCACCTGATCTCGGCCCCGGTGGTGGACGAGGGCGGGCGGCTGGTCGGCGTGATCACCATCGACGACGCGATGAACGTGCTCGACGAGGAGCACGAAGAAGACATCCTGCGTTTGGCCGGGGTCGGCGAGGAAAGCCTTACCGACAACGTGCTCGACATCGCCCGGGGTCGGTTCCCGTGGCTGGTGGTCAATGTGGTGACGGCGATCCTCGCCTCGGTCGTGATCGCACAGTTCGAGGAGGTGATCGCGCAGATCGTGGCGCTGGCGGTGCTGATGCCCATCGTGGCCTCGATGGGCGGCAACGCGGGCACCCAGTCGCTGACCGTGGCGGTGCGGGCATTGGCCACCAAGAACCTGACGGCCTCGAACATGTGGCGCGTGATCCGGCGCGAGGCGCTGGCGGGCCTGCTCAACGGCTTTGCCTTCGCGGTGATCATGGGGGTGGTGGCGGTGATCTGGTTCGGCAAGCCGATGATCGGCGTGGTCATTGCGCTTGCAATGGTGGTGACATTGATGGCCGCGGCGGTCGGCGGCATCGTGATCCCGATCCTGCTGGAGCGGCTGAAGGTCGATCCGGCACTGGCATCGGGCCCCTTCGTCACCACTGTGACCGATGTCGTCGGATTCTTCGTGTTCCTGGGCATCGCGACGATGGTGCTCTTGTGAAGGACCGCAAGGCGGCGCTGCGCGCCGAGGCGCTGGCGCGGCGGGCGGCGGCGCATGACGCGGCGCGCGGCGCTGTGGCGGTGGCGCGCCTGCTGAGCGTTCTGGCCCCGGAACTGGGCCGCCCTGCCTCCGGCTACATGCCGATGCGCGACGAGATCGACCCCCTGCCCGCGATGGCGGCGCTGGCCGCGCTTGGGCAGGTGGGCGTGCCGGTGATCGTGGCCAGGGGCGCGGCGCTGGTCTTTCACCGCTGGACGCCGGGCTGCCCGATGCGTCCCGGTCCCTTCGGCGCGGCGGTGCCGGTCGAGGGGCAGGAGATGCGCCCCGAACTCCTGATCGTGCCGCTGCTCGCCTTCGACCGGAGCGGCGCGCGGCTGGGCTATGGCGGGGGCTTCTATGACCGCACGCTGGCGCGGCTGCGCGCCGACGGGCCGGTCCTGGCGGTGGGCTTTGCCTATGCCGCGCAGGAGGTGGCGCATGTCCCGGTCGAGCCGACCGACCAGCATCTGGATGTGATCGTCACCGAGGCCGAGACGATCCGGATCGGGGCCTGAGAACCCCACCGGCGCAGGGGGGCGCTGCCCCCCGTCCTTGCGGACTCCCCCCGGGGTATTTCCGCCAAGAAGAAACACGGGGCGCGGGGTCAGGGGCTGGCGCGTTGCAGCTTGACCGGTTCGCTGCGGGCGAGCCGGATGAAATGGGCGATATAGGGCCGCGCCGCGTCCTCGGTCCGGGTGGCGGCATAGATGCGTTTGGTCAGGCCCGGTTCGGTCACCCGGCGGATCGCCAGATCGGCCAGGCCGCGCGCGTCGCGCATCACCCAGTCGGGCAGCACCGTCACCCCGCGCCCCGAGGCCACCAGCATCAGGATCACCGCGGTCAGTTCCACCGGCCGCACCGCCAGCGGTTCCACCCGGGCCGGCCCCAGAAGCCCGGTGAAGATGTCGAGCCGGCTGCGGTCCACCGGATAGGTGATCAGCGTCTGGTCGCGAAAATCCTCTGCCTCGACAAAGGGTTTCGCGGCCAGCGGATGGGTGGCGGCACAGACGAAGACGGGTTCGTAGTCGAACAGCGGCGCAAAGGTCAGGTCGTCGTGATCCTCGGGATCGGAGGAGATCACCAGATCCACCTCTTCGCGGGCCAGCGCGGGCAGCGCGTCGAAGGACAGGCCGGGGCGGATATCGACATCGACCTCGGGCCAGGCCTTGCGGAAGGATTCCAGCACCGGCAGCAGCCAGTCATAGCAGGCATGACATTCCAGCGTGATATGCAGCCGCCCCGACCGGCCCGATCGCAATCCCTGGAATTCCGCCTGCAGCGCGGCGATCTCGGGCAGCACCCTTTCGGCCGCCCTGAGCAGCCGCAGCCCCGCTGCCGAAAGGCGCAAGGGCTTGGTGCGGCGCACGAAAAGCTCCATCCCGACCTGGTCCTCCAGCCCCTTGACCTGGTGGCTGAGCGCCGACTGGGTGATGTTCAGCCGCTCGGCCGCGCGGGCCAGACCGCCCGCGTCATGGATGGCCTTGATCGTGCGCAGGTGGCGAAGTTCGAGGTGCATATTGTCGCGCCGCTCATATTGATCTTGAGAACTATGAGTTTGTTTCACAACCTGCCGCGTGCGACAAGCGTGCGAAGCCGAATCCAGCCGGAGCAAGTGCCATGTCCGCCCCCCGTGTGTCCTTCGAGTTCTTTCCGCCGAAATCGCTGGAGGCGAGTTTCCAGCTCTGGGAGACGGTGCAGGCACTGGCGCCTTTGAAGCCGCAATTCGTGTCGGTGACCTATGGCGCGGGCGGAACCACGCGCAAGCTGACCCATGAGGCGGTCGAGGCGATCCATAACCGCTATGGCGTGAACGTCGCCGCGCATCTGACCTGTGTGGACGCGACCCGGGCCGAGACGCTGGAGATCGCCGACGCCTATGCCAGGGCCGGGGTGACCGAGATCGTGGCGCTTCGCGGCGACCCGCCGCAGGGTCAGGGCAGGTTCACCCCCCACCCCGAAGGCTTCGCCGATAGCTGCGAACTGATCGAGGCGCTGGCGGCGCGGGCGGCCTTTACCATCCGCGTGGGTGCCTATCCCGAGCCGCATCCCGAATCGCGGGGCGTGGGCCATGACGTCCAATGGCTCAAGCGCAAGTTCGAGGCGGGGGCGGATTCGGCGATCACCCAGTTCTTCTTCGAAGCCGAGACCTTCTTCCGCTTCCGCGAGGAATGCGACGCGGCGGGCATCGACGGCACGAAGATCATTCCCGGCATCCTGCCGATCGAGAAATGGGCCGGCGTGCGCCGCTTTGCCGAACGCTGCGGCGCGCGGATTCCCGCCTGGGTGGACGAGGCGTTCGACAAGGCGATCCGCGACGGGCGCGAGGATCTGCTGGGCAAGGCGCTGGCGACCGAGCTGTGCACCGAACTGATGGAGGGGGGCGTGCAGGATTTCCATTTCTACACGCTGAACAAGCCTCATCTGACGCGCGACATCTGTCACGCGCTGGGCGTGCTACCCGCGGGGCATCTGGAAAAGGTCGCCTGACGCCCGCGCAGGGGCCCGCACCGGGCGGGCCCCGGCGGCGATTTCAGTTCCCCGGCCGCATGGGCCCGCCAGGCCCCATGTCGCCGCCCTGCATGGGGGCGTCCACCGGGCGGCCCATGGCATCGCGGGTCATGTCGACCGGGATCTCGACCACCATTTCGCCCGCCTTCTCGAAGGTCAGCGTCACGGTGACGCTGTCGCCCTGCGCCAGCGGCCGGGTCAGGCCAAGGAACATCACATGGTCGGCACCGCGTTTCAACGCGTGGCTGCCGCCTGCGGGAATCGCAAAGCCCTCCTCGACCTCGACCATGCGCATCACGCCATTGGCATCGGCCTCGTGGGTGTGCAGCTCGACCCGCTCGGCCACGTCCGAGGCGGCGGAGACCAGCCGGTCCTCCTCGGCGCCGGTATTGACCAGCACCATGAAGGCCGCCCCCGATTTCGACATCATGGTGGACGCCCGGGCATAGGGGTCCTGCACCTCGATATCCCCGGCCAACGCCGGCAGGGCGGGCGCAAGCGCCAGCGCGGTTGCAAGCAGCAAGGTCCTGGGTGACATGGTCTTCTCCTGTGATGCGGGGGCGCTCAGCCCCGGCCGATGAAGGGCATGGCGGTGGCCATCACCGTCATGAACTGGACATTCGCCGACAGGGGCAGTTCGGCCATATGCAGCACCGAGGCCGCGACATGGGCCACATCCATCACCGGCTCGACCGCGATCTCGCCATTGGCCTGGGGCACGCCCTGCGTCATCTGCTGGACCATCTCGGTCAGCGCATTGCCGATGTCGATCTGCCCGCAGGCGATGCTGAACCGCCGCCCGTCCAGGCTGAGCGCGCGGGTCAGCCCGGTGACGGCATGTTTCGACACCGTATAGGGCGCCGAGCCCCAGCGCGGCACATGCGCCGAGATCGAGCCATTGTTGATGATCCGCCCGCCCTGCGGTTCCTGCCGCCGCATCAGGCCGAAGGCCGCGCGGGCGCACAGGAACATCCCGTCGATATTGATCGCCGACAGACGCCGCCAGTCATCGACCGCGATCTCGTCGATGGGCGCCGAGGGCAGGCCGATGCCCGCATTGTTGAACAGCACGTCGAGCCGCCCCCAGTCGGACGCGATCCGGGCAAAGCCCGCCTCGACCGCCGCGGCATCGGTCACGTCCATCGGCAGGACCAGCGCATCGGCATTGCCCTGCGCGGTCTCGACCAGCGGCGCCTCTCGGCGGCCCGCCAGCGCGACGCGCCAGCCCGCATCCAGAAAGGCCCGGGCGGTGGCGCGGCCGATGCCGCTGCCCGCACCGGTGACGAGAATGGTCTGCATGGCGGTTCCCCTGTCCTGTCCCTGGGCAGATTCCCAGCCAAACCGACCGGATGCAAGGCCGATCCGCCCTGCCCGCGCTTGATACCCCCCGCCCCCGCGCCCTATGTCTTGGGTCAACGCGACATGAAAGAGGTTCCCAGATGCGCATGACCCCGCCCGCCCCCGTCTTCGACGCCAATGCCACGGGTCCGGGGGGGCTTGGCGCGCTGCCCGAATGGGATCTGGCCGATCTTTACGCCGCCCCCGACGCGCCCGAGATCGCCCGCGACATGAATTGGCTGGAAGGCGAATGCGCCCGCTTCGCCGCCGATTACGAGGGCAGGCTGGCGGGGCTGGATGCGGGCGGCTGGCTGGACTGCATCGCGCGCTACGAGGCGATCAACCGCGTCTCGGGGCGGATCATGTCCTATGCGGGGCTGCGCTATTACCAGAACACGGTGGATGCGGCGCGCGCCAAGTTCCTGTCGGATTGCCAGGACAGGATCACCGGCTACACCACGCCGCTGGTGTTCTTCTCGCTGGAGATCAACCGCATCGAGGACGGCGTGCTGGAGGCGCTGTTCGCGGCGGATGCCGGGTTCGCCCGCTACAAGGCCGTCTTCGACCGGCTGCGGGCGATGCGGCCCCATCAATTGTCCGACGAGCTGGAGCGGTTCCTGCACGACCAGTCGGTGGTCGGCGCCTCGGCCTGGAACAAGCTGTTCGACGAGACCATCGCCGCCCTGGAATTCGAGGTGGACGGCGAGACCTTCGGGATCGAGGGCACGCTGAACTTCATGACCGATCCCGACCGCGCGAAACGCGAGGCGGCGGCGCATGCGCTGGCCGAGGTGTTCGAGCAGAACGTCAAGCTCTTTGCCCGCGTCCACAACACGCTGGCCAAGGAAAAGGAGGTCGAGGATCGCTGGCGCAAGATGCCGACGCCGCAGACCGGACGGCACCTGTCGAACGATGTCGAACCCGAGGTGGTCGAGGCGCTGCGCAATGCCGTTGTCTCGGCCTATCCGCGCCTGTCGCATCGCTATTACGCGCTGAAGGCGAAATGGCTGGGGCTTGAGAAACTGCAGGTCTGGGACCGCAACGCGCCCCTGCCGATCGAGGAGCCGAAAACGGTGGATTGGGAAACCGCGAAGGCAACCGTGATGGGCGCCTATGCCGATTTCTCGCCGAAGATGGCCGAGCTTGCCGCGCCGTTCTTCGACAGGGGCTGGATCGACGCGGGCGTGAAGCCGGGCAAGGCGCCGGGGGCCTTCGCGCATCCGACGGTGACGGATGTCCACCCCTATGTGATGCTGAACTATCTGGGCAAGCCGCGGGACGTGATGACGCTGGCGCATGAACTGGGCCATGGCGTGCATCAGGTGCTGGCCGCGGAGCAGGGGGAATTGCTGTCCTCGACGCCGCTGACCCTGGCCGAGACGGCCAGCGTGTTCGGCGAGATGCTGACCTTCCGCAAGCTGCTGGCGGCGGCCGAGACCCCGGCGCAGCGCAAGACGCTGCTGGCGGGCAAGGTCGAGGACATGATCAACACGGTCGTGCGCCAGATCGCGTTCTACGATTTCGAGTGCAAGCTGCATGACGCCCGCCGCCAGGGCGAGTTGACGCCCGAGGACATCAACGAAATCTGGATGAGCGTGCAGGGCGAGAGCCTCGGCCCGGTCTTCGAGTTCATGCCGGGCTACGAGACCTTCTGGGCCTATATCCCGCATTTCGTCCACTCGCCCTTCTATGTCTATGCCTATGCCTTTGGCGACGGGTTGGTGAACGCGCTTTACGCGGTCTACGAGGAAAGCGGCGCGGGTTTCCAGGACAGGTATTTCGACATGCTGAAGGCGGGCGGGTCGAAGCACCACAGGGCGCTGCTGGCGCCCTTCGGGCTGGATGCAGCGGATCCGGCCTTCTGGGACAAGGGGCTCGCGATGATCGAGGGAATGATCGACGAGCTGGAAGCGATGGAAGCCTGAAGGGGGGGCCGGGCGCCCGCCCATCGAGGGCGGGCGCCCGGCAGCCTCCGGCGGGGATATTTCCGGCCAGAAGAAGCGGGAAGACGTTATTTCCAGGCCGTCCAGGGGAAGGGTTTCTCCTCGCTCGCCACGGCGAGATAGCGCGCGGTGATCGCCATCCAGTTGCCAAGCTTCACGCCAAAATCGGTGATCTGGGGGTTCTTCCGCTTGGTGAAGAGCATCCAGCCGAATTGCAGCACCGTGGTGGCCACCAGCAGGGTCTGGGCGACCGAGAACAGCACCAGAAGCACCAGCATCCAGGCGCCGCGAATCCAGACCGCGCGGGGTTCCAGCGGATCGTCGGCGCCAGGGCCGCTGCCCGTTCCGCCGCCCGAGGGGCCGGCGGCGGCGCTGCCGGACGGGCCAGCGGATGCATCACCGGGGCGCGGGCCGGGATCGGAAGCAGCGCCATTGGACGCGGTTCCGGATGCGGCGCCGGATACAGGACCGGGTCGCGGGACCGGGTCGGGCGCGGGTTGCCAGTTCGGGTTGGAATCGGACATCGGAGCCTCCGGGCGTTGCGCCGAGGCGCCGATGCCCCGGCTCAGAACAGGATCACGTCCCCGAAATGGCGCGGCAGGTCGGCCGCCGCAACCCCCACCAGGTCCTTGTTGAGGTCCACAACAAGGGCTTGCGCCAGTTCCGCGGCGATATGTCCGCGCAGCGCGCCCAGCATCGCGGGCGGCGCGCTCATCGCGAAGCGGTCATAGCCGCCCTTGGCCCATTCCGCTGCCGCAATTTCCAGCACGTCGCGGGCAAAGGACTCGCGGTTCTGCTCGCGCTCGGGGGTGGAGGGCTCGAATCCGTGGCGCGCCGCCCCCGGCGCAGCCTGGCTGCGGCCGGGCCGTTCGGAATAGCGGATCTCGGTCGCCTTGTCGAAGGCGGACAGTTCCTCCAGCCCCTTGCCCGGCCCCTCATTGACCAGCAGGCGCGCCTCTTTCTCATTGGCGATCAGGACGAGCGTGCGAACGGGTTTCATCTTCATTCTCCGCTGGTTGGCCACGCGCCAGTCTGCCACGCCCGCGCAGGGTCTGCATTGATGTGGCGCAAGGCGGCGATCAGCCCGGCGAAAGCCCCCGCAACCGCTCCGAACGGCGGCGCAGCAATTCCACCACGGTCAGCAGCAGGATCGAGACCGCCACAAGCACGGTCGCCACCGCCAGGATCGTCGGGCTGATCTGTTCGCGCAGCCCGATGAACATCTGCCAGGGCAGCGTCTTCTGATTGGCCGAGCCCACGAACAGCACCACCACCACCTCGTCGAAGGAGGTGATGAAGGCGAACAGCCCGCCCGAGATCACGCCCGGCAGGATCAGCGGCATCTGCACCTTGAAGAAGGTGCGCAAGAGCCCCGCGCCCAGGCTGGCCGAGGCCCGCGTCAGCGAGCGGTCAAAGCCAACCAGCGTCGCCGTCACGGTGATGATGACGAACGGGATGCCCAGCGCGGCATGGGCCAGCACCACGCCCAGATAGGTGCCCTGCAACCCGATCCTCGCATAGAAGAAATACATCCCCGCCGCCGAGATGATCAGCGGCACGATCATAGGCGAAATCAGGATCGCCATGATCGTGCGCCGGAACGGGACATGGTCCTGGCTGAGCCCCACCGCCGCCAGCGTGCCCAGCACCACCGACAGGATCGTGGCCGAGGGCGCGATGCGGATCGAGTTCGCCAGCGCCTGCTGCCAGTCGGGGCTGTTGAAGAAGTCGCGGTAATGCTTGAGCGAATAGGCCTCGGGGTCGAAGGCCAGCATGCCGGGCGTGAAGGTGAAGAAATCCAGCGCGTTGAAGCTGAGCGGGATGATGACCAGGATCGGCGCGATCAGGAAGAAGAAGATCAACCCGCAGATCACCTTGAACGTGTAGTGCCAGAGCCGTTGCCCGGGCGTGGCATAGGGGGGAAGGTCCATCTGTGACATGCGCTTACCCCAGGTTCACCTTGTCGATGCCGACAAGCCGGTCATAGGTCCAGTAAAGCGCCAGCACGACGCCCAGAAGGATCGTGCCCAGCGCCGCCGCCAGCCCCCAGTTCAGCGAGCTGGAGATGTGATAGGCGATCCGGTTCGAGATGAAGGTGCCCGAGGTGCCGCCCACCAGTTCCGGCGTGATGTAGTAGCCGATGGCCAGGATGAAGACGAGGATGCAGCCCGCCCCGATGCCGGGCACCGATTGCGGGAAATAGACCCGCCAGAACGCCGTCCAGTTGGTCGCGCCCAGCGATTTCGCCGCGCGGACATAAGAGGGCGGGATCGTCTTCATCACCGAATAGAGCGGCAGGATCATGAAGGGCAGCAGGATATGCGTCATCGCGATGATGGTGCCGGTCTGGTTGTTGATGAGGATCAGCCGCCCCGCATTGTCGACGATCCCGATCCACACCAGGATGTCGTTGATGACGCCCTGCTGCTGCAACAGCACCTTCCAGGCCGAGGTCCGCACCAGCAGCGAGGTCCAGAACGGCAACAGCACCAGGATCAGCAGCAGGTTCGAGCTGCGCATCGGCAGGTTCGCCAGCAGGAAGGCGATCGGATAGCCCAGCAGCACGCAGGCGCCCATGATGGTAAGGCTCATCACCAGCGTGCGCTCGAACAGCATGATGTAGATCTTCTGGTCGGCGGGCTGGCTGGTGATGCCGTCGGGCGTCTGTTTCAGGTCCACCGCGGTCAGGAAATAGCCCGGCGTGTAGCGCGCCGAAAAGGTCTGGATCGTGGCCCAGACGTCGGGCTGGGACCAGGCGCGGTCGATCCCGGCATAGAGCGCGGCCAGGTCGGCGCGCTCGAACCCGCGCACGGCGTAATGGGCCGGGTCCAGCAGCGCCTGCGCCGCCTCGTCCAGCGTGGCGATGCGCCCCACGCCCACGGCGGTCAGGTCGCGGTAGAGCGCCAGATAGACCGGCGGCCAGGGCGCGCGGGCGGCCGGATCGCCGTTGCGGCCCCCCTGCACGGCCCGGGCGAAATCCAGATAGGCGTCCGCCGTTTCGGGCAGCACCCCGGCCATGCCGTCCTTCAGGCGAAAGGGCGGAACCGGCTCGGCAAAGGAACGCCCGGCGCTGCGCGCCGCCGTCCGGGCGGCCTCCCAGGCATCGTGATCGGCCTGCCAGGACGGATCGGCGAACAGGGCGATCCAGGTCCCCGGATCGGTCCAGGCCGGATCGAGCGCGGCGAACTGATCGCGATAGGTCTCGCCGATATCGCCCACGCCCCGGCCGGTCTTGCGGAACAGCGAGGACAGCCCGTTCTGTTCATAGTTAAGCCGCGTGCCAAGCCGGGTATGCTGCTTGCGCTCCACCGCGGCGATCATGTCGATGGTAAAGGCGGCCAGCACGTCCTCGGAGGGCGGCTCGCCCGAATTGTGGTCCCAGTCGCGGATCGCCTGCGCGCTGCGCGGCAGGGTGTCGGACACGATCTGGTTCTCGACCGAGCGGAACAGCATGTCCGCGATCGGCGCGACGAAGGTGACCATGATGAACAGCAGAAGCGGCGCGATCAGCATCAGCGCCCGCAATTTCTGCGCCCTCAGCGCGCGTTGCAGGCTGCGCTTGAGCGGCGTTCCGTCGGCGGCCAGCATCTGGCCGGTCCGGGTGGCCTCGGTCATCCCCATTCCCCTTGTCAGATGGTGGGGGGCCGGTTGGCGGCCCCCTGCCCGGTCATGCGGTCGAACACGCCCTTACTGGGCCAGCCACGCCTGGAAGCGGGCCTCGACATCGTCCTGGTTGTCGGCCCACCATTCGATGTTGTTCACCAGATAGTTCTTCTGGTTCTCGGGATTGGTGGGCATGTGCGGCGCCATCTCGACACCCAGATCGGCATGGGTCGAGACCAGCGGCTGCGACGAGGCCCGCGCCGGGCCGTAGCTGATGAACTTGGCCTGATCGGCCAGCCGCTGGGTGTCGGTCGCGAAATGCAGGAAATGCAGCACCCGGTTCAGCCGGTCCTCGGGCAGGCCCTCGGGGATGATCCAGCCGTCGAAATCGAACACCTGCCAGTCCCACAGCATGTCCACGGGCTGGTTCTGCTCCACGATCACGCTGAACAGCCGCCCGTTATAGGTCGAGCCCATGACCACCTCGCCATCGGCAAGGCGCTGCGGCGTCTCGGCACCGGCCGACCACCAGATCACCTCCGACTTGATGGTGTCGAGCTTGGCCAGCGCCTGCTCGATGCCCTCCGGCGTGCTGAGAACGTCGTAAAGGTCGTCCTTCTCGACACCGTCGCACAGCAGCGCCCATTCGATGTTCTTCTTCGGCCGCCGTTCCAGGCTGCGCTTGCCGGGGAAGTTCTCCAGGTCGAACAGCGCGCACAGGTTGTCGGGCGTGCGACCGCCCCATTCCTCGACATTGGTGCGGTAGCCGAAGGTGGTCGAGAACACGATTTGCGGGATGTAGCAGTCGTTGAATGCCGAATCGCCGAAATCCTCGCGCGGCGTCGAGCCGTCGTCGCCCGCGGCGAGGACCTCGTCGATATCGACCTCCATCGCCAGACCCTCGTCGCACAGCCGCTGGCTGTCGGGGCCTTCGACATCGACCAGATCCCAGGTGATGTTGCCCGCCTCGTTCATGGCGCGCAGCTTGGCCACCGCCTCGTTCGAGCTTTCGTCCCAGGTGAAGGTGGTGCCGGTCATCGCGGCATAGGGCTCGGCATAGGCCTTGATCTGGCTGGTCTGATAGGCCCCGCCCCAGGACACAACGGTCATGCTGTCGGCGCAGTTCTCGCAGGGCGGCAGATCCTGCGCCATCGCCGCGACGGGCAGCGCCACCAGCGCGGTTGCGGAAAGAAGTCCTCTGATCGTCATGGTCGTCTCCCAGTTGTGTTTCCCGGGTTCTGGTCAAGGGATCCGCTGCCCCGGGCGCGGCGGACCCGAAGCGGTCACGCGGGCGCGTCCAGCGCGCGGCAATCCTCGGGCAGCCAGCCGATCTCGATATGCTCGCCCGGCTTCATGCGGCGCTGATCGGGGGCGTTGCGGGTCTTGATGACGAAATCCTCGTTGCCAGCCACCCGCAACCGGGTGCGGTAGATGTCGCCCATATAGATGAATTCCAGCACCTCGGCATGGATCAGATGGGCATTGGGCGACAGCCGGTCCTTGTTGATCTCGACCCGTTCGGGCCGGATCGAGACCAGCGTCCGGTCGCCCGGCTTCCTGACATTCACGGGCTTGGCGTCGATCACCTCGCCATCGTCCAGTTCGACCAGCGCGACGCCGTTCTCGATCTCCTTGACGGTGCCCATCAGCGTGTTGTTCTCGCCGATGAACTGCGCGACAAAGCTGTTGACGGGCTGTTCATACAGCACGTCCGGCGCATCCAGTTGCTGGATGCGGCCATCGTTGAACACCGCCACCCGGTCGGACATGGTCAGCGCCTCGGTCTGGTCATGGGTGACATAGACCGTGGTGATCCCCAGATTATGCGCCAGCCGCGTGATCTCGAACTGCATGTGCTCGCGCAACTGCTTGTCCAGCGCGCCCAGCGGTTCGTCCATCAGCACCAGGTCCGGCTCGAAGACCAGCGCGCGCGCCAGCGCGATGCGCTGCTGCTGGCCGCCCGAAAGCTGCGCGGGGCGGCGTCCGCCGAACGCCCCCATCTGCACCATTTCAAGGGCGCGCTGGACCTTCTCCTCGCGCTCGGACTTGCCGAACTTGCGCACCTCCAGCGGGAAGGCCAGGTTCTCGGCCACCGTCATGTGCGGGAACAGCGCGTAGTTCTGGAACACCATGCCGATCCCGCGCTTGTGCGGCGGGATGTTGTTGATCGGCTTGCCGTCGAGCAGGATCTCGCCATGCGTGGCCGTCTCGAAGCCCGCCAGCATCATCAGGCAGGTGGTCTTGCCCGAACCCGACGGCCCAAGCATCGTCAGGAACTCGCCCTTGCCGATCGACAGGTTGAGATCTTTGACGACGAGCGTCTCGCCGTCATAGCTTTTCTGGACGCGGTCAAAGACCACGAACCCGTTGTCCGTTGCAGCGGTCAACCGTAACCCCCTGTTGTGCCGCGCGCCCTTGGTGGGCGCGTTCTGCCGGATCGTCCGTCCGATTGGCGAAACGGTATCATGTGCCCGCCCAAGTGCAACGCCGAACTTGGAAACAGACGAAAGACCCGGTTTTCCCCTTCTTTTCAACATTCAATCCGCGCAAGCCCCGCCGGATGCGCGCGGGAACGCGACATTTCCGGCGGCGGTTGCGACCGATTTCCGGCCTGCGCCGACCCGCCGGACCGTCGGCCCAAGACCTGAATGAGGGCGACGGCACTTGCCAGCGGAACCGCAAGGCAAGCCCGGCCCCGGCCCGCCCGATGCCCGGACTTTCGGCAGCCGCGCGGCCGGTTGCACAGGGCGCAGGCAGACCGGGCGCAGGACACGCCACGAACCACGATCAAGCCGCCCCGATGCGCGGGGCCGGGCGGCGTCCGTCCTGAGAAGGGAGAGAGACTGGTGCGGTCGAGAAGACTCGAACTTCCACGGGAGTTACCCCACAGCGACCTCAACGCTGCGCGTCTACCAATTCCGCCACGACCGCACGTGATCAGGTAGTGCGGCGCTTCTTAGCGGCTTGGCCAGCCGATGTGAAGGGGGATTTTGCACCCGTTTTCCGGGGTGCAGCCAAGGCGGGGGCGGCAATCGCCGCCGCCCCCGCACGGGCCGTCAGTTGTCGATCGCGAAGGTCGGCAGCGCCGCGGGTTGCGGCCGCGTTTCCCCCGTGGACAGCGACGCGCCACCGTCGCGCCCGCCCAGCCGGTAGGCCGCCTTGCGGATCAGGTCGGCGCGTTCGGGCTGGGCCGGGGCAAAGACCGGAACCACGCCGCGATCCGCCGCGCCCAGCGCGGTGTCGTACCAGTCCAGCGCCAGATCGACCCGCCGTGCGGCGCCGAATCCCTGCGCAAGGTGATGGCCCATCAGTTCGGCATAGACATCCTCGCCCAGCGCGGCCAGCAGCAGCCCCGAACCGATCGCCACATCCATGTTATCGGTCCGGTAGCCGACCGACAGGCAGACCCGCGCGGTGCCCGCAAGCTGGGCGGGCGGCATGCCCGAGCCCATCACGAAGCCGCGCACATCCTCAAGCACCTGCTCCTTCGGCTTGAACGACAGCGCCGCGACCTGATCCTTCAGCGCCGGACCGAACCCCGCGCATTGCTCGGCGATCTGGTCGGGCGTGACCCCGGGAATTCGGGCCGCCAGTTCCTCGCCCTCGGCGATGGCATAGGTCCGTGCAAGGCAGAACTGTTCCTCCAGCACGAAACCCGCATCGGTCATGCTGGCCGCCGTGGTGAAGCCGCCATTGCTGTTGGTCACCAGGCTGACCTTGTTGCAATGCGACGCCAGCGACTGGCCATTGCCCTGGCTGAGGAAATTCGGCAAGGCCGGTGTCGCGGCCACGGCCCCCGCGGCGGCCCCCGCGGCGGCGCCCACGGCAGCGGCGGTGACTGCGGGTTGCTGCGGCAAGGCCGGTTGCGGGTTGATGACGACGGTGGTGCCGGGCTGCACCGGCGCCCCGGGGACGATCATGCCGCCACCGGCAAGCTGCTGCTGATAGGTCTTCAGCAGGCCCCGCGTCCCCAGCGGGCTCGCCGCCACCATCTGCGAGGTCACTGCCCCGCCCGAAATCGCCCGGTGATAGGAGGTCACGAGGAAATCGCGCTCATAGAGGTTGAGGGTGCCGGTGGGCGCGTAGCCCATGAACGCCTGGTATTGCGAGATCGCGTTGCGCGAATTGCGCCCCAGCACGCCGTCCGGCGTGCCCGCGGGGAAGCCGAAATAGTTCAGCGAGGTCTGCACCTCGCGGTTCTGCGCGCGCGTTGCCGCCGAGACGCCCGGATTGGGCGCGGTCCGGCGCACCTGCTGTTGCGGGCGCTGGCGGTTCTTGTTCGCCTCGTTGACGATCACGCCACCGATGATCCCGCCGATGATTCCGCCCGCGATATCGCTTCCGCCCGCCGCGACCTGTGTGGCCGGTGTGGCTGCGACGCTGGCCGCAAGGCAGGCCATTGCAAATTTCTTCCTCATCATGCCATCTCTCCCGAAAAGCACTTTCGGCGCTGTCACACACGCGCGCCCGGCTACACCCGGATCAGCAAAGTGTCGCGGCGACCGGTGAAAGCTGTCAAGGCAGGAAAGGACGACCATGCGGCCGGAATGGACCGTTTTCGAGGGTTTTTCGTCCTATCCCGGGATCTGCGCCGCGATGGAGGCCCGCGCCGAGGCGATCGCGGCAGGCCGGGCCCGCGAGGCGATCTGGCTGGTCGAACATCCCCCGCTTTACACCGCGGGCACCTCGGCAAACCCTTCCGACCTGACGGATCCGGGCCGGTTTCCGGTGTTTCCCACGCCGCGCGGCGGGCAATACACCTATCACGGGCCGGGCCAGCGGGTGGTCTATGTGATGCTGGATGTGGGCGCGCGCGGGCGCGACGTGCGCCGATTCGTCTGGCAACTGGAGGAATGGGTGATCGCCACGCTGGCCGAGTTCAACGTCGCGGGCGAGCGGCGGGCGGGCCGCGTCGGCGTCTGGGTGGCCCGCCCCGACCTGCCCCCGGGCCCCACCGGCGCCCCACGCGAGGACAAGATCGCCGCCATCGGGGTGCGCCTGCGCCGCTGGATCAGCTTTCACGGGCTCTCGATCAATGTCGAACCCGACCTCACGCATTATGACGGAATCGTGCCCTGCGGCATCCGCGAACACGGCGTCACCAGCCTTGTCGATCTGGGCCTGCCCGTGACGATGGCCGATCTGGACGTGGCGCTGGCGCGGAATTTCGACCGGGCGTTCGGCCCTGCACCGCCGACCGCGCGGGTCAGTTGCGCGTGACCCGGTCGGTGATGTCCTTCATCGAGGGCCGCCCCTCGATCAGCAGCGAGTCGCGCCCGGGCGGCTCGGTCTGGTCCTGCCGCTCCATCAGGTCCTTCTCATAGGCCTGCGCCTTGAGCCGGAAGAACCGCTGGGCCAGGTCCTCGTACATCTCGCGCGCGAGCAGCAGGCCCATCACCAATGCGGTGAGGATGAAGATGAAATGCGAGTAGATGAAGAAGAACGCGATCAGGTGGCTCACGATCAGCACCAGCGCCGCGCCGCGCAGGATGACCGCGGGCCAGTCCTCGGGTCGCACGCTCTTGAGGAGTTTCATCAACATCGTTTTCGTCCTGTCTCGGTTCCGGCCATCAGCATAGCGCCGCGCGTGCATGGGCGAAACCCGCCCCCGACCTTCTAGCCCGTCTTTCCTAACAATCTCCTGCGAGGACATGGCGCCGCGCCGCGCGGATGCAAGCCCGCCCCCCTGCCCCGCCGTCAGGCAAGGCGCTCGCGCACCCTGGGGCCGACCGCGCCGAAATCCATGCGCCCCGCATAATCGGCCTTGAGCACGCCCATCACCCGACCCATGTCGCGGATCGAGGCGGCGCCGGTCCGCGCAATCGCGTCATCGACCGCCTGCGCCACCTCGGCCTCGCTCAGCTGGCGCGGCAGGAATTCCTCGATCACGGCGATCTCGGCGCGCTCGGCCTCCGCCAGATCGAGCCGCCCGCCCTCGTCATAGGCGCGCGCGCTTTCCTGGCGCTGCTTGATCATGCGGCCGAGGATCGCCAGAACCTCGGCCTCGCCCACGCCTTCCTCGACACCCTCGCCGCGCAGCGCGATATCCTTGTCCTTGATCGCGGCATTGATCAGCCGCAGCGTGCCCAGCCGCTCCGCTTCGCGGGACTTCATCGCGGCCGTCAGCGCGGTCGAGATGCGGGTTCTCAGGTCCATCGGGCATCCCCTGGCTCGGTTGCGCGTCAGGGGCGACAACATAGTGTCCCCCTCCGGGCGAGGCAAGCCCGGCCAAAAGGGTCAACCCATTGAAATCACGAAACTTCACATTTTGCCGCAACCCTTGATTCTTTGCCCCCCGGGGCCTAGTGTCCGCCGGATTCTGCCCAAGGAGAGCCCGATGTTCGCCGCCCCCCAAACCCGCCCGACCGCCTGCCTGACGCTCGCCGACGGCACCGTGTTCTACGGGCAAGGCTTCGGCGCGACCGGCGAGACGGTGGCGGAACTGTGCTTCAACACCGCCATGACCGGCTACCAGGAGATCATGACCGACCCCTCCTATGCCGGGCAGGTGGTGACCTTCACCTTCCCCCATGTCGGCAATGTCGGCGTCAATCCCGAGGATGACGAGACCGCCGAGCCGGTCGCCGCGGGCATGGTCGTCAAATGGGATCCGACCGAACCCTCGAACTGGCGCGCGGCCGGCGCGTTGAAGGACTGGCTGGCCCGGCGTGGCCGCATCGGCATCGGCGGCATCGACACCCGGCGCCTGACCCGCGCGATCCGCCAGCAGGGTGCGCCGCATGTGGCGCTGGCCCATGACCCCGAAGGCCGCTTCGACATCGAGAAGATGGTGGCCCGGGCGCGCGCCTGGTCGGGCCTTGTCGGCCTCGATCTGGCCCGCGACGTGACCTGCGCGCAAAGCTATCGCTGGGACGAGATGCGCTGGGCCTGGCCCCAGGGCCATCAGCGGCGCGAGGGGCCGGGACATCGGGTCGTCGCGCTGGATTATGGCGCGAAACGCAACATCCTGCGCTGCCTCGCCTCGGCGGGCTGTGACGTGACCGTCCTGCCCGCCACCGCCACCGCCGAGGACGTTCTGGCGCTGAACCCCGATGGCGTGTTCCTGTCGAACGGGCCGGGCGATCCGGCGGCGACCGGCGATTATGCCGTGCCGATGATCCGCAAGGTGCTGAAACGCGACATTCCGCTCTTCGGCATCTGCCTTGGCCACCAGATGCTGGCGCTGGCGCTGGGCGCGAAGACGATCAAGATGAACCACGGCCATCACGGCGCGAACCATCCGGTCAAGGATCTGGAAACCGGCAAGGTCGAGATCACCTCGATGAATCACGGCTTCACCGTGGACAGCCAGACCCTGCCCGCAGGCGTGGTCGAAACCCATGTCTCGCTCTTCGACGGCTCGAATTGCGGGATCCGCATGGCCGACCGGCCCGTGTTCAGCGTGCAGTATCACCCCGAGGCCAGCCCCGGCCCGCAGGACAGCTATTACCTGTTCGAACGCTTCGCCGCGGCGATGGCGGCGCGGGCCTGACCCCCCCCTTGGGGGGTGGTGCGGACGACGGGACTCGAACCCGTACTCTCGTGCGAGAAGCAGATTTTCGTACCACTTCGACTTTCGCCGCCGCCATCAGGCGTTCGTGGTCTGGACTGTCCCTTCGCCATGGCCAGCCTGGGCTTTAGGCGCCGCCCGTCCAGTCTCTACACCTTCCCCCGTGGGGGCTTGGCTCGGGATTGGCTTGGGGCCTTGGCCCGTTAGCGTTCCCCGAATTTGAGCGGTTCTGCACCGCGCGTTTCCGCGCGGGCACTCCAATCAAAGTCTGCTGCGTCTACCGATTTCGCCACGTCCGCAAGTCGCTGGCGCGGACCATAGCCGCCCGCCGCGCCAAGGGAAAGCCTCAGCGGCGCGCAGTCGCCAGAACCGCGTCCCCGCCGATCAGCACCAGCGCCCCGTCCTCCGTCACATCGAAGCGGTCAACCCGGTCCAGCACCTCGAAGAAGCGCCGCTCCTGATCCATCAGCGCCTCGGGACAGGCCATCATCGTCGCCGCGACCGGCCCGATGCGCAGCCCCTCGCCGGTCAGGTCCGCCCCGCCCATGAAGCGGTTGCAGCCGCCGCTGCCCGACACGCGCCCGTCACGGCCAAAGGCAATGCTGACATTCGAGGACTCGACGATGCCACCGCCCCCGATATCCTCGACCCGCCAGGGATGGGCGGCCAGCACGTCCAGCGGATCGCCACCGCAGCCCGACAGGCTTTGACCGCCGGTTTTAACCAAGGCCGTCGCGGGATAGGGCATGCCGGTCATCGTGTCGCGGCACAGTGCCTGTTCCAGCACCAGCACCAGATCCGCCCCTTCGGCGGCATAGCGGCGCGCGCCCTCCACGATCCCGGGCTCGGGCAGCGGCGCGGCGATCTCGGTCGCGCCATAGTCGCCCGCATAGCGCATCTGCCCGCCTGCGATCTCCAGCGTCCAGCCCGGTTCATTGCCCCGCGCGCGATAGCTGTCGCCCGGCAGCGCCGCCCGGCATTCTGGGAACTCCGCCCCGTGCAGGCGCAGCGTGGCGGCATCGCCCCTGGTCCAGATCCAGGTTTCCGGATCGCCCTCGGCCACGAATTTCGCCCCGGACGCCGTCACCTCCTGCACCAGATCGAAATACTGTCCCCCGATCCGCAGCCGCGCCCCTTCGCCGACAAAGCCCAGCTCCGCCACCAGCTCGCCGCAGCTCATCGTCGTGGCAAAGCCCATCGGGCGGAACCCCTTCAGCAGCACCTCGCCCGCCTCCACCGGCCCCTCGCCCGCCTCGATCGCGACCGCATCGCTCAGCCAGCGGATCTCGCCCTCCAGCCGAAGCGCCGCGCGCAGGCTGAACGCCCCGACCCCCGGCGCCTCGACCGCGAATTGCAGCGGCACCTGCGCGCCCCCGGTCGGCTGGCCCTCGCTGACCACGACCGCGCCCGCCCCGTCGCGCAGTTCCAGCAGCATCTCGGCCTCGGGCGGCAGCGCGATCCGCTCGCGATAGATCAGGCTGCCGGTGATGGCGCGCATCTCCTCGGCCAGCGCCGCCACGGGCAGCGCGACGCAGGTCAGCAGGCTCAGGACGAATCGCATGTCTCTCTCCCCGGTGGTTGTCCTGTGCAGAACTCTAGCACGCGCCGGGCGCCCCCGCGCAAACCCTCAGCCCGGCCGGGCAAGCCCCGCATCCTTCACCGCCTCCATCGCCACATGGGTCGAGGTATTGGCCACATGGGGCAGGCCCGACAGCCGCACGGCCATCACCTCGCGATAGCGCGCCATGTCGGCGGTGCGCACCTTCAGCAGGTAGTCGAACCCGCCCGCGATCATGTGGCATTCCTCGATTTCCGGGATCGCCCGTACCGCGGCGTTGAACGCCCGCAGCGCCGCCTCGCGCGTGTCCGACAGCCGCACCTCGACAAAGGCGACATGCGCCAGCCCCAGCCGGATCGGATTCAGCATCGCCCGGTAGCCGGTGATGATCCCCGCCTCCTCCAACCGCCGCATCCGCGCCAACGTCGGCGTCTTGGACAGCCCGATCCGGCGGGCAAGTTCGGCCACCGGGATGCGTCCCTCCCCGGCCAGAATGTCCAGAATCGCGCGGTCGTGGCGGTCCAGCGGCACGGGATCATCCGGCATCATCTTGCCCCCATTTTCAGACGGATCACCTGTCGAAATGTCCAAACCCGGCCGAACGGACCATCCCGACCACGCTATACTGTCCCATCAACAGGGAAAACGCCATGACCGACCAGATCGCCGCCCTCCGCACCCGGATCGAGGCCGCCACCTACGCGCCCGAAGGCCCGGCCCTGAAACGCCTGCTGGCCGAAACCGGGCTGGATATCGCCGCCCGCGCCCGCATCTGCACCGCCGCCGCCGATCTGGTCCGCGACATCCGCGCCCAGGACCGCCCCGGATTGATGGAGGTGTTCCTGGCCGAATACGGCCTTTCGACCGAAGAGGGCGTGGCGCTCATGTGCCTCGCCGAGGCGCTGCTGCGCGTCCCCGACGCCGAAACCATGGACGCCCTGATCGAGGACAAGATCGCGCCGTCGGACTGGGGCCGCCACCTTGGCAAATCCGCCTCGCCGCTGGTCAATGCCTCGACCTGGGCCTTGATGCTGACCGGCCGGGTGCTGGACGACCCCCAGCCCGGCCTTGCCGCCACGCTGAAAGGCGCGGTCCGGCGGCTGGGCGAGCCGGTGATCCGCGCCGCCGTCGCGCGCGTCATGCGCGAGATGGGCCGCCAGTTCGTCCTGGGCGAAACCATCGGGGCCGCCATGGACCGCGCCGCCGGGATGGAGGCGCGGGGCTACACCTATTCCTACGACATGCTGGGCGAGGCCGCCCGCACCGAGGCCGACGCCACCCGCTATCTGGACGCATATGCGCAGGCCATCGCCCGGATCGCCACGGCCGCCACATCCGCCGATATCCGCGCCAATCCCGGCATCTCGGTCAAGCTCTCGGCGCTGCACCCCCGCTACGAAGTCGCCCAGCGCGACCGGGTAATGGCCGAGCTTGCCCCGCGCCTGCTGCATCTGGCGCTGATGGCGCGCGAGGCCGGGATCGGCCTGAATGTCGATGCCGAGGAGGCCGACCGGCTGGCCCTCTCGCTCGACGTGATCGCCGCCGTGCTGGCCGATCCGCGCCTTGCCGGATGGGACGGGTTCGGCGTGGTGGTGCAGGCTTACGGCCCGCGCGCGGGGCTGGTGCTGGACTGGCTCCATGCGCTGGCCTGTCGCCTTGACCGCCGCCTGATGGTGCGGCTGGTCAAGGGCGCCTATTGGGATACAGAGATCAAGCGCGCACAGGTGATGGGCGTGGACGGCTTCCCGGTCTTCACCCGCAAGGCCGCGACCGATGTGAGCTACCTCGCCAATGCCCGCAGGTTGCTGGGCATGACCGACCGGATCTATCCGCAATTCGCCACGCATAACGCCCACACCGTCGCCGCGATCCTCGACATGGGCGCGGACCGCGAGGCGTTCGAATTCCAGCGCCTGCATGGCATGGGCGAGACGCTGCACGATCTGGTGATGGCCCGGCAGGACGGCGCCCGCTGCCGCATCTATGCCCCCGTCGGCGCACATCGCGACCTGCTGGCCTATCTCGTGCGGCGCCTGCTGGAGAACGGCGCGAACAGTTCCTTCGTCAACCGGATCGTGGACGAGACCGTGCCCCCCGAAGCCGTCGCCGCCGACCCGCTGGCCGAAATCGAGGCGCATCTGGACGCCCCCGAACATCCCGCGATTGCCCGCGCGCCTGCGCTGTTCGGCCCCGAACGCCGCAACTCCCGCGGCTGGGATCTGGCCCATGCCCCCGATCTGGCGATGATCGAGGCCGCGCGCGCGCCCCACCGCGCCACCCGGTTCGAGGCCGCCCCCCTGATCGCCGGGTCAACCGCGCCCGACGCGGCCGCGCCTGTCCTGAACCCGGCCGATCCGGCCGATATCGTGGGCCATGTCCGCCCGGCCTCGGCGGCGGATGTCGAAGCCGCGCTGGCCGCCGCCCGGCCGTGGAACGCGCCGCCCGCCGAACGCGCCGCGATCCTGCGCCGCGCCGCCAATCTCTACGAGGATCATTTCGGCGCGTTCTTCGCCCTTCTCGCGCGCGAGGCGGGCAAATGCCTGCCCGACGCGGTCGGCGAACTGCGCGAGGCGGTGGATTTCCTGCGCTATTACGCCGCCCGGGCCGAAACGCTGGACGCGCCGCCCCGCGGCGTCTTTGCCTGCATCTCGCCCTGGAACTTCCCGCTCGCGATCTTCACCGGCCAGATTTCAGCGGCGCTCGCCACGGGCAATGCAGTGCTGGCCAAACCCGCCGAACAGACCCCGCTGATCGCCCATTGCGCGGTCCGCCTGCTGCACGCGGCGGGCGTGCCGCGCGACGCGCTGCAACTGGTGCCCGGCGACGGCGCGACGGTGGGCGCGCGGCTGACCGCCGATCCCCGCGTCAAAGGCGTGGCCTTTACCGGCGCGACCGAAACCGCCCGGATCATCGCCCGCGCCATGGCCGACCACATGGCGCCGGGCACGCCGCTGATCGCGGAAACCGGCGGGCTGAACGCGATGGTGGTGGATTCGACCGCGCTGCCGGAACAGGCGGTGCGCGACGTGATCGCCTCGGCCTTCCAGTCGGCGGGCCAGCGCTGTTCGGCGCTGCGCTGCCTTTATGTGCAGCAGGACATCGCCGACGCTTTCCTGACCATGCTGACCGGCGCCATGGCCGAGCTGCGACTGGGGGATCCCTGGCACCTCGACACCGATATCGGCCCGCTGATCGAGGCCGCCGCCCTTCGCGACTTCTCCGCCCATATCGCCCGGGCCCGGGCCGAAACCCGCGTGCTGTGGCAGGCCCCGGCGCCCGGAACCGGCCATTTCCTGTCGCCCACGCTGATCCGCGTGCCCGGCATCGCCGCCCTCGACCGCGAGATCTTCGGCCCCGTCCTGCATGTCGCCACCTTCCGCGCCGAGGAGCTGGATGCCGTGATCGACGCGGTCAACGCCAACGGCTACGGCCTGACCTTCGGGCTGCATTCGCGCATCGACGACCGCGTGCAGCACGCAGCCGAGCGGCTGGCGGTCGGCAACCTCTATGTCAACCGCAACCAGATCGGCGCCGTGGTGGGCAGCCAGCCCTTCGGCGGCGAGGGGCTCTCGGGCACCGGCCCCAAGGCGGGCGGGCCGACCTACCTGCCCCGCTTCACCGCCCGCCCCGCCCCCGCGCTGGCAACCACCCCCGAGGGCCGCGCGACCGCCGACACCCTGTCCCGCGCGCTGGCCGAAGCCCCCCCCGCAAAGGACAGCGAGACCTCTGCCCTGCCCGGCCCCACCGGCGAATCGAACCGCCTGTCCACCCATCCCCGACCGCCCCTGCTCTGCCTCGGCCCCGGCCGGGCGGCGGCCGAGGCGCAGGCCGCAGCGGTGCTCGCGCTGGGCGGGTCCGCCGTGCCCGTAACGGCGGCCCTGCCCCCCGATCTGCTGGAGCATCTCACCGGGTTCTCGGGCGTGCTCTGGTGGGGCGACACCGCCACCGGGCGCACCTATGCGCAGGCGCTGGCGCGGCGGGGCGGCCCGCTGATCCCGCTGATTACCGGCCTGCCCGATACCGCCCATGCCCGCCATGAACGGCATCTGTGCATCGACACCACTGCCTCGGGCGGGAATGCCGCGCTGCTGGCGCAGGTCGGTTCCGCTTGACCGGCGGCTGCCAGCGGCTAGCCTCGGCCCCATGTTCCCACTGCGCGATCACAACCCGTCGACCAGGACGCCCTTTGTCGTCTATGCCCTGATCGCGGCCAATGTGATCGTGTTCCTGTCCTACTGGGGCCTCTTCGCCAACCCCGTGGCGCTGGACCGGTTCTTCATGGACTGGGCGCTGATCCCCGCCGCGATCAGCGAAGGGATGCACCTGCACGGGCTGTTCACCTCGATGTTCCTGCATGGCGGGCTGCTGCATCTGGGCGGCAACATGCTGTTTTTGTGGATCTTCGGCGACAACCTGGAAGAGGAGTTCGGCCATCTGGGCTTTCTGGCCTTCTACCTTGCCGGGGGGCTGGCCGCGGGGCTGGCGCAATATGTGACGGCGCCCTATTCCACCGTGCCGATGGTCGGCGCCTCGGGCGCCATCGCGGCGGTGATGGGGGGGTATCTGCTGCTGTTTCCCAGGGCGCGGGTCGATATCCTGATCTTCCTGATCATCATCATCCGCATCCTGCCGGTGCCCGCCTGGCTGATGCTGGGGCTGTGGTTCGGCTTGCAGCTCTTCGCGGGGGTCTCGACGCCCAGCGACGCGGGCGGGGTCGCCTATTGGGCACATGCGGGCGGCTTCGTCGCGGGGCTGGCCCTGACCCTGCCGCTCTGGCTGCGGCGCGGCGGGCCGGGCTTCTGGGCGCGCACCCATGGCCACCCGCCGCACCCCGAGGCACGCTATCGTCCGACCACGATTCCGCCCGTCAGGCGGCGGCGCTAGGCGTCATTTCAGCACCGTGTCCAGCCGCGTCACCTTGGCCCCGCTCAGACCCTCGCCCACGGTTTCGCCCATCCTGTAAAGTCCGGTATTGACCGAGGTGAACACGCCGATGCAAAGGCCGACAAGGGCGGCGGTCAGCACCACCCAGTCGACCGTCACGGCACCGTCCTCGTCCGACAGGAAGGCCGCGCACCGCGCCCCAAATCCGGTTCCGGCCGCCGAAATCGTCCCCATGCCCATCTTGCGCGTCCCTCGCTGAGTCCCTTCGGTGAGTCTCGCCAGAGATAGGGGCAGAACGATGGCGGGCCGCGGGCCGTTAAGTGTTTCTTATCAGTTTCGCGAAGGGCTCGTAGAGCGCGGTATTGGCGACCATCACATCGCCATGCACCAGCGGGTCATGGCCCTCGCGCAGCGGGCCGACCATGCCGCCCGCCTCGCGCACCAGGATCAGCCCCGCGGCCAGGTCCCAGGCGTTCAGCTCGCGTTCCCAATAGCCGTCATAGCGCCCGGCCGCGACATAGGCGAGGTCCAGCGCCGCCGAGCCCCAGCGCCGCACGCCCGCGCAATGCGGCATCAGCCGGGCCAGGTCCTGCAAGGTGGCGGGCAGGGTCTTCTTGGCAGCGAACGGAACGCCCGTGGCAAAGATCGCCTCGATCATGCGCGCGCGCCCCGACACGCGCAGACGGCGTTCGTTCATCCAGGCCCCCGCGCCCTTCTCGGCGACGAACATCTCGTCCTTGGCCGCGTCAAAGATCACGCCCGCGACGATCTCGCCCTTGTGTTCCAGCGCGATGGAAATCGCCCAATGCGGCAGCCCGTGCAGGAAATTCGTGGTCCCGTCCAGCGGATCGACGATCCAGCGCCGCGTGGGATCCTCGCCCGCTTCCTCGCCGGTTTCCTCGCCCAGCCAGCCGTAATTCGGCCGCGCGCCGCGCAATTCCTCCTTCAGGATCTTCTCGGCCGCCATGTCGGCGCGGCTGACGAAATCCCCCGCCCCCTTCATCGAGACCTGAAGGTTCTCGACCTCGCGGAAATCCTTGACGAGGCTGCGCCCCGCCTTGCGCGCGGCCTTGATCATGATGTTGAGATTGGCGCTGCCTTGCATCGGTCTCTCCTTGGGCTTGCGCCGCCATACACGCGGGGGCAGGCGGTGCCAAGGGGCAGGGTCCGGGTTCAGCCCGCCGCGCGCAGCATCTGCCAGACCCGGTGCGGCGTGAACGGCATGTCGGCCTGCCGCACGCCGCGCTCCCACAGCGCATCCGCGACCGCGTTCGCGATGGCCGCCAGCGCCCCCACCGTGCCCGCCTCGCCGCAGCCCTTCATGCCCAGCGGGTTCGCGGTCGAGGGCACGGATTCGGTGGTGAAGGTGACAAAGGGCAGATCGTCGGCGCGCGGCATGGCGTAATCCATGAAGCTCGCGCTCAGCAACTGGCCGGTCTCGTCATGCACCGCGCGTTCGCACAGCACCTGCCCCAGCCCCTGCGCGATGCCGCCATGCACCTGCCCCTCGACCAGTTGCGGGGCGATCAGCGTGCCGAAATCGTCGGTGACGGTGTATTTCACCAGTTCGGTCCTGCCGGTCTCGGGGTCGATCTCGACCTCGGCGACATGCGCGCCATTGGGATAGGACCGCCCCGGCAGCCGGTATTCGGCGCGGTGGCGCAGCAGATCCGCCCGCCCCGCGGCCCGCGCCATCAGGGCTGCCTCGCACAGCGTCGGCGTCAGGTTCGAGCCCGGCGCGCGGAATGTCTCGCCATCAAAGGCCAGATCGGCCGGATCGACCCCCATCCGCTCGGCCAGAAACGGGGTGAACGCGGCCAGCATCGCCTGAACCGTGGCCAGCGTCGCGCTGCCCTGCGTCGTCACCGACCGCGACCCGCCCGTGCCGCCCCCCGTCGCGATCCGGTCGCTGTCGCCCTGGATCACGCGGATATCTTCCACCGGGATGCCGCTGCGTTCGGACAGGAAGCGGGCATAGACCGTCTCGTGCCCCTGCCCGTTCGACTGCGTGCCGACATAAAGGTTCACGCCGCCATCCTCGCAGAACTCGACCTCCGCCGCCTCGGACGGATCGCCCAGGATCGCTTCGATGTAATAGCACAGCCCCAGCCCGCGCAGCCGCCCGCGCGCCGCACTCTCGGCCTTGCGCCCCGCGAACCCCGCCACATCGGCAACGCCATGCACCCGATCCAGAACCCGGCCGAAATCGCCCACGTCATAGGTCTCGCCCGTCGGCGTGCGATAGGGAAAGGCATCCCGCCCGATGAAGTTCCGCCGCCGCAACTCCCACGGATCCACGCCCAGCACGCGGGCGGCATGGTCCATCGCGCGTTCGAGGGCATAGATCGCCTCGGGCCGGCCCGCACCGCGATAGGCGTCAACCGGGGTGGTGTTGGTAAAGACCCCCTGCACCCCGAGATATGCGGCGGGAATGTCATAGGCCCCGGTCAGCACCTTGGCGAACAGCCTGGACTGAATCGGCTGGGCGTTCTCGGAATTGTAGGCCCCCAGATTCGAGACATTGCCAACCCGGTAGCCGATGATCCGGTGCCCCGCATCGAAGGCCAGTTCCACAGTCGAGACCAGATCGCGCCCGGCATTGTCGCTCAGCATCGCCTCGGTGCGCTCCGACATCCAGCGCACCGGGCGCCCCAGCATCCGCGCGGCCTGGGCGATGACGTAATATTCGGGATAGCTCATCGCCTTCATCCCGAAGCCGCCGCCCACATCGGGGTTGGTCACCCGCACCGCGTCCCCGGGCAGGTTCAGCATCCGCGCCAGCCGCGCCTTCTGGTCCCACACGCCCTGCCCGTTCACGCACAGATGCAGCCGCCCGCCCTGCCATTCGGCCCAGCAGCCGCGCGGCTCCATCGCGTTCACGATCACCCGGTGATCCGCCACCTCCAGCTTGACCACATGCGCGGCCGCGGCAAACGCCGCCTCGACCGCCGCCGCATCCCCCATCGCCCAGTCATAGGCCAGGTTGCCCGGCGCGGCCGGATGGATCGCGTCCCCGCCCGGGGCCAGCGCCAGATGCGGCGGCAATTCCTCGATCTCCAGCCCGATCGCCTCAAGCGCATCGCGCGCCTGATCCGGCCTGTCGGCCACCACCACCGCCACCGCCTCGCCCACGAACCGCACCCGGTCCCGCGCCAGCAGCGGCCGCGCCGTCGCCGCCCCCGAACTGCCATCGCGGTTGCGCACGAGGGCGGCCTCCATCTCCAGCGTCACGCCCGCCGCCCGCAGGTCCCCGGCCGTCAGCACCAGATGCACCCCCTCCGCCGCCCGCGCCGCCGCCACGTCCAGCGCCGCGATCCGGCCATGCGCGACGGGGCTGCGCAGGAACAGCGCATGCAGCGCATCGGCAGGCGCGATATCGTCCACATAGCGCCCCTGCCCGGTCAGGAAGCGGCGATCCTCGATCCGCCCGCCCGGCTGGCTCTGGCCGAATTTGCTGTCCATCCCGTGTCCCCCTGCTGTCGGGCCGGACGATAGCGGCCATGCCGCCCCTGTCCAGCCCCGCCGGGGCTTGGCCTTGGCCCGGGCATTCGCTAAGTCACGCGCCAATGCCCATCCGATGCCGAGGACCGCGCCCCATGCCGATGGAAAAGACCTTCAACGCCGCCGAGGCCGAGGCCCGCCTGTATGACGCCTGGGAAAAGGCCGGGTGCTTCACGGCCGGGGCGAACGCGTCCCGCCCCGAAACCTTCTGCATCATGATCCCGCCGCCCAACGTCACCGGCAGCCTGCATATGGGCCACGCCTTCAACAACACGCTGCAGGACATCCTCGTGCGCTGGCACCGGATGCGCGGCTTCGACACGCTCTGGCAGCCGGGGCAGGACCATGCGGGCATCGCGACCCAGATGGTCGTGGAACGCGAACTGGCCAAGGCGGGCAAGCCCGGCCGCCGCGAAATGGGGCGTGAGGAGTTCCTGAAAACCGTCTGGGAATGGAAGCAGCAATCCGGCGGCACCATCATCAACCAGCTCAAACGGCTGGGGGCCTCCTGCGACTGGTCGCGCAACGCCTTCACCATGTCGGGTGCGCCCGGGGCACCGGAGGGCGAGGAGGGCAATTTCCACGATGCCGTCATCAAGGTCTTCGTCGATCTCTACGACAAGGGCTACATCTACCGCGGCAAGCGGCTGGTGAACTGGGATCCGCATTTCGAGACCGCGATTTCCGATCTCGAGGTCGAACAGGTCGAGGTCGATGGCGCGATGTGGCGCCTGCGCTACCCGCTGGAGGATGGCGCGACCTGGGACCGCCCCACCGAATGGGATGACGAGGGCAACGTCACCGCGACCGAACCCTGCCCCTATCTGGTCGTCGCCACGACCCGCCCCGAGACGATGCTGGGCGACACCGGCGTGGCCGTCCATCCCGAGGATGCGCGCTACAAGCACCTGATCGGCAAGACCGTCCGCCTGCCGCTGTGCGGCCGGTCCATCCCCATCGTGGCCGACGAATATGCCGACCCGGCCAAGGGCACGGGCGCGGTCAAGATCACGCCTGCGCATGACTTCAACGACTGGGAAGTGGGCCAACGCGCGGGGCTGCGCGCCATCAACGTGATGACCACCCGCGCGGCGATGTTCCTCAAGGACAACCGCGATTTCGCCGAGGGCTGCGACCCCGACCTCGTCGCCAAGGCCATCGAGCGTCTGGACGGCGCCGACCGCTACGCCGCGCGCGAGGCGATCATCAACGAGGCCAGTGACGATGGCTGGCTCGACGGCATCGACCCCGACCGCCACATGGTCCCCCATGGCGACCGCTCGAAGGTCGCCATCGAGCCCTACCTGACCGACCAGTGGTTCGTGGACACCGCCAAGATCGTGGAACCGGCGCTCGCCGCCGTCCGCGAGGGCCGCACCCGGATTCTGCCCGAGCAGCACGAAAAGGTCTATTTCCACTGGCTGGAAAACATCGAGCCCTGGTGCATCAGCCGCCAGCTCTGGTGGGGGCACCAGATCCCGGTTTGGTATGGGCCGAAGAAAACGAAAGGTGGTGGCCGCAGCTTCTCTGTTGTCTTTGGACGAACGGATACGGACAAGGAGTTTTGTGGAGCAAACGAAGAAGAAATCAGGCGCATTGCCGAGGAATACTACGGCGAGAGCGTTGAGCTTTGTGACTCCCAGCCAGAAGCTGTCAAGAGGAATGGGAGAAACCTGCTTCCCTCCGGCGCAGTACACCGGACACCAATAGCTCTCTATCGCGACCCCGACGTTCTCGACACCTGGTTCTCCTCCGGCCTTTGGCCCATCGGCACGCTGGGCTGGCCCGAGGACACGCCGGAACTGCAAAAATACTTCCCCACCGATGTCCTGATCACCGGCTTCGACATCATCTTCTTCTGGGTCGCCCGGATGATGATGATGCAACTGGCCGTGGTGGACCGGGTCCCCTTCCACACCGTCTATGTCCACGCCCTCGTCCGCGACGAGAAGGGCAAGAAGATGTCGAAATCCTTGGGCAACGTCCTCGACCCGCTGGACCTGATCGACGAATTCGGCGCCGACGCGGTGCGCTTCACCCTAACCGCCATGGCCGCGATGGGGCGCGACCTGAAGCTCTCGACCAGCCGCATCGCGGGCTATCGCAATTTCGGAACCAAGCTCTGGAACGCCGCCCGCTTCGCGGAAATGAACGGCGTGTTTTCCGACGAAAGTCCGATGGAAGTCCGACGCAAACCCGATGCAAGTCAGACAGTGAACCGCTGGATCATCGGCGAAACCGCAAAAGTCCGCCAAGCCGTTGACGACGCACTGGAAAACTACCGTTTCAACGACGCGGCCAACGCGCTTTACGGCTTCGTCTGGGGCAAGGTCTGCGACTGGTATGTCGAGTTCTCCAAACCTTTGCTTCTGGACGGAAGTCCCGAAGAACAAAGGGAAACCCGCGCCACCATGGCCTGGGTCCTGGACCAGTGCCTGATCCTGCTGCACCCGATCATGCCCTTCATCACCGAAGACCTCTGGACCACCACCGCCACCCGAAAAAAAATGCTGGTCCATGCCGACTGGCCGACCTATGGCGCCGAGCTGATCGACCCGGACGCCGACCGCGAGATGAATTGGGTCATTGATCTCATTGAAGAAATCCGCTCGGCCCGCGCCCAGATGGGCGTGCCCGCAGGCGCCCAGATCCCGATGCTCGCCACCCAGATCGACCCCGCCGCCCGCAAAGCCTGGGACCGCAACGAGGCCCTGATCCGCAAGCTGGCCCGCGTCGAAAGCCTGAGCGAAGTCAATGACCTGCCCAAGGGCTGCGTGACCATCGCGGTCGAGGGCGGCAGTTTCGCCCTGCCGCTGGCAGGCATCGTCGATGTCGCCGCCGAAAAGACCCGGCTGGAAAAAAGCCTGGCCAAGCTCGAAAAGGAACTGGCCGGGCTGACGGGGCGGCTGAACAACCCCAAATTCATCGACAGCGCACCCGAAGACGTGGTCGAGGAAACCCGCGACCTGGCCGCGGCCAAGCAGGACGAGGCCGCCAAGCTGCGCGCGGCGCTTGCCCGGCTGGCGGAACTGGGCTGAGGGCAGGCGGTGGGTTGACACCCACCCCACGCAGCCCCGCCGTCTTGACTTGCCCAACGGCCGGGTTCATCAGGGGCGCGACATCACCCGCAACCGGGCGTTCCGTGGGCGCCAAACCGACGAGGAGGCCGATATGGGCCAGATCACGCTGACCTTCCCCGATGGCAATCACCGCAGCTACCCGGCCGGCACGACCCCGGCCGAGGTCGCCGCCTCGATTTCCAACTCTCTGGCGAAAAAGGCGATCTCGGCCCAGGTGAACGGAAGCCATTTCGACCTGCAATGGCCCATTACCGAGGATGCGGCCATAGCCATCAACACGATGCAGGACGACGGCCCCGCGCTCGAACTGATCCGCCACGACCTGGCGCATATCATGGCCCGCGCGGTGCAGGAGCTTTGGCCCGACGTCAAGGTGACCATCGGCCCGGTGATCGAGAATGGCTGGTATTACGATTTCGACCGCCAAGACCCCTTTACGCCCGAGGATCTGGGCAAGATCGAAGCGAAGATGAAAGAGATCATCAACCGCCGCGATCCGGTGACCACGGAAATCTGGGACCGTGACCGCGCGGTGAAATATTACGAGGCCAATAACGAACCGTACAAGGTGGAACTGGTCGGCATGATCCCCGAGGGCCAGCCGATCCGCATGTATTGGCACGGCCATTGGCAGGATCTGTGCCGCGGCCCGCATCTGCAACACACGGGCCAATTGCCCGCCGATGCCTTCAGGCTGATGAAGGTCGCGGGCGCCTATTGGCGGGGCGACAGCAGTCGGCCGATGCTGCAACGGATCTATGGCGTGGCGTTCCGCAACCGGCAGGATCTGAAGGATTACCTGACCTTCCTCGAAGAGGCCGAGAAACGCGACCATCGGCGGCTGGGCCGGGAAATGGACCTGTTCCACATGCAGGAAGAAGCGCCGGGCCAGGTGTTCTGGCACCCCAATGGCTGGCGCATCTACACGGTCTTGCAGGATTACATGCGGCGGCGGCAGAACGCGAATGGCTATGTCGAGGTGAACACCCCGCAGGTGGTAGACCGCCGCCTCTGGGAAGCCTCCGGCCATTGGGAAAAGTATCAGGAGCACATGTTCATCGTCGAAGTGGACGAGGAGCATGCGCGCGAGAAATCGGTCAATGCGCTCAAGCCGATGAATTGCCCCTGCCATGTGCAGATCTTCAACCAGGGGCTCAAATCCTATCGCGACCTGCCCCTGCGCATGGCCGAATTCGGCTCGTGCAACCGCTATGAACCTTCGGGGGCGCTGCATGGCATCATGCGGGTGCGCGGCTTTACCCAGGACGATGCGCATATCTTCTGCCGCGAGGCCCAGATCGAGGAGGAAACCCGCCGCTTCATCGCGATGCTCAGCGCGATCTATGCCGATCTCGGCTTCGAGAAGTTCCGGGTGAAGTTCTCGGACCGCCCCGAGATGCGCGCGGGCAGCGACGAGGTCTGGGACAAGGCCGAAACGGCGCTGAAAGCGGCGACCGAGGCGGCGGGCTATGCCTACGAACTGAACCCGGGCGAAGGCGCCTTCTACGGGCCCAAGCTGGAATTCGTGCTGACCGACGCCATCGGGCGCGACTGGCAATGCGGCACCTTGCAGGTGGATTTCGTGCTGCCCGAACGGCTGGACGCCACCTATATCGGCGAGGATGGCGCGAAACACCGCCCCGTCATGCTGCACCGCGCGATCCTGGGCAGCTTCGAGCGGTTCATCGGCATCCTGATCGAGAACTTCGCCGGGAAACTGCCGTTCTGGCTGGCGCCGCGGCAGGTGGTGGTGGCCTCGATCGTGTCGGATGCGGACGATTTCGTGCGCGAGGTGGTGGCCCGGCTGGTGGCGGCGGGCGTGCGGGCCGAGGCCGATATCCGAAACGAAAAGATCAACTACAAGGTCCGCGAACACAGCCTTGGAAAGGTGCCCGTGATCCTCGCCATCGGCGGCCGCGAGGTCGAGGAGCGGACCGTGACCCTGCGCCGGCTGGGCGAACAGGGCACGCAAACCGTGGCGCTGGACGCTGTGGTGGCAGAGCTCGCCGCGGCCGCCCTGCCCCCCGATCTGGTCTGATCTCAGGCCGTGTCCGGGCGGCGGGCGGCCAGCGCCAGCACGCCGCCCAGACCGCACATCGCGATGGGGAACATGGTGAAGACGTTGAAGCCAAAGCCCCAATACATCCCCGCGCAGGAAACCAGCATCATCAGCCCGCCCACGACGTTCTGGGCCCGCGCCATCGCGCCCCCGGCAATCGCGAGGATCGGCGCCAGAAGCGAGATGATGCGCGTGCGCTCGGGGTTGTCGACCTGCCGGGCCAGATCGCCGATCTCGCCGAAACTTTCGATGAAGACGGTGTAGCCATAGCCGAAAAAGCCCACGATCAGGCCCAGCAGGCCCGCGATCACCCCAAGGGTCAGGGCGGCGTTGCGCATTGATCGACTCCTTGCCTGTCTCGGCTCGATCTAGGCGCCCGGCGCGGCCTTGCCAAGCAGTTCCTCCTGCACCTCGCGGCCCCAGCCCAGGTACAGCCGCCCGTCCACCTCGATCACCGGGCGCTTCATCAGGGCCGGATGGGCGGCCAGGAGGGCGGTCGGATCTTTCGCACGCTCGGCCTCTGGCAGGGCGCGCCAGGTGGTCGAGCGATGGTTGACGAGGGTATTGCCGAAGGCGGCGAGGAAGTGGGCGATTTCGGCCGGGGCGAGCGGGGTTTCGCGCAGGTCGCGCAGCTCTGCGGGGTGGCCCGCGGCCTTCAGCGCGGCGCGGGCCTTTCGGCAGGAATCGCATGTTTTCAAGCCATAAACGATCATTCGGGACTCCTTTTCGGTGCAGTATGGCGGGAAAAGGGGCCTTGTAAACTTCACTTGATTTTGGGTTGATTCGTCCCGCATGCTTTCGCCCCGTGACGGCAGACGACCTGGGCGACCGCTCCTCTTTCGGGGCAGCCGGAAGACTGGAAGACCTGGCTGTGACCCGCGCCCGGCAATTCCGCGGGGGCGGAAACCGAAGATGGAGAGGATGACGATGCCCACCGGCACCGTGAAATGGTTCAATACTACCAAGGGCTTCGGGTTCATTGCGCCCGATGACGGCGGCAAGGACGTGTTCGTGCATATCTCGGCGGTGGAGCGCGCCGGGCTGACCGGGCTGGCCGACAACCAGAAGGTCGCCTTCGAGATGATCGAGGGCCGCGACGGGCGGAAATCGGCGGGCGAGCTGCGGCTGCTCTGACTCCGCCAAATCGGAATTCCATATGATTTCCATATGAATTCCATCGGACCTTTTTCCGGCGGCGGCCCGGGTTAACGGGCCGCACGCTGTCGTTTTGCCTGTTTTTCAGGCAATCGCCCGCGCAACCGTCACGCCGACCCAGGCCGAGACGCCGGTCAGCGCCGCGCCCCAGGTCGTGTCGACGACGACCTGGACGACCGACCAGTTCCTGAGCGTGGCCCAGTTGGTGAATTCATAGGTGCCATAGGCCATCGCGCCGAGGATGGCGCCCTGCACCAGCGCCTGCATCGGATCGCCCGCCGCCAGCGCGGGGCGCGAGACCAGATAGACCAGCCCCGCGACATAGGCGAGGTAGAACAGCGCCGCCGCGCCCAGCCGCGGGCTGTCGAGCAGCCAGTCGCCGACATAACGCTCGAACAGCGGCCGCATGAATTTGGTCAGCATCACCGCATCGACGGCGAGAAAGAAGATCGCGGTGACGAGATAGAGAACGATCAGCGTGACGACCGACATGGAGCCCCCCTTTGCTTTCCTGGTGATCCTAGGGCGCGGGGCGGGGGTGGGCAATGCGGGAGCGTGGCGGGGTGGCCGGGGGTGGTGGGTTGGCAGCCGCGCTACGGTTGCCGCTAGATCAATAGGGGTTGGTTAGCTGCACTACGCAGCTTATCAGTTTGCCTCGGGTCTCGAAAAAACGAATAATACGCCGGTTCCCCGGCCTCTTGTAGATGCTGCGCAATCATGGCGATAGCATCATCAATAACGCCTTCACGCTTTCCCTCCTCAACCCCAGCCCCAAGCAAAGAACAAAGCATCAGAATATGGAAAACACCATATGTAACAAAGTTGTTTTCGGCTCGACGCACACCCCTGATCCTAATCTCGTCCTGGATATATCTTTTTCGCCCTTCAATAAGATCATACCATTGAATCGCCTCAAATAGAGTCTCAACAGAAACATTTCCAAAAACTGACTGATATAGTTCGGAGAAAATACTGTCGGAATCCCTTTTTGCTCTGGCAGGATCGTGGTGCACAAACGAGAGTAAAATTTGCCCCACCTTCAGTGCGTCTATTGATCGACGACCATCATCCGGATCATAATCGAATCCCCGCTTCCTCTGGTAACGAATCCCAAATTTCGCAAGCTCCCTCTCAAGCATAACCTGTTCATCGTCATTCGCCCGCAAATCACGCGGATTTATACGGTTTTGATTGTTACTCGAAACCGCAATTCGACCAATCAACTCTGGATCTTCGGTTTCAAAAATCCGGAAAAGGACGGAGAGTTTCTCAAATTTTCGAACATCAGGATAGTAATCCTTCATTGCATCAAAAATAGCAGAGCATGTCTGAGCGCCATTTACAATACTCATGTTCTTAATGCCAATCTTTGGCATGTCCGAGCCGGTACGCATAACCCGACACTTTGATCCAACAATGGTAAGGCCATTATTCAAGGCAGAGAAATAAATGTTATCACTTGACGCGGCAGTTCGAAATATTTCCTTGTTTATTGGGTTGTCGAGACCAAGAAAGCCACGAACATTCATATTAAAAACGGAGTAATCGATCCTCTTTTCGTCTCGCAAGTCATGCAAAAGGCGATAAAGCTGAAGAGCCGAGATGTAACCCACAAAACTTTGGAGCTCCGACGTTCCGTATTCTAACACGCCAACATCGCGTGCATGAAACGTATGGTTGGCTCGCGAGCTATGAGAATTCAAACAGAACTCGATCACCTCATCCAGATGAAATTCCTCTACAATTATTCCCTCTGCCTCCAAATGGCGGCGACTTGTTCGAACTTCATGCTCCAAAGCGCGGCATCCATTACTTAGAAGCCAAACTTTAAACGTTGGAAACTCTCGATCAACCGCATCACGAATCTCGAGGATCTTTTGTTCAAGCTGAACGTTTGCAACCTTCTGAAGTTCAACCTTTCGGTCCTTCAGAATACCAAAAAACCGCACCAGCTTTTCAAGACTTGCAGCGGGAAACGGATTCGATGCTTTCCGAAGACTATCAAAAACCTTAGATTGGAAAATGTGGACTACAGGCTCATCCGCGCGGCGGTCAATGAAAACTGCATCAACACCGCAATCGTTGGGTCCGTCAGTGAAGCACTCATCGATTTCCTGCTTCTCCCGATAAAAGCGATGCGTCAAAAACATATAGATAAGCGCCCGGTTTTTCTCGGGAACCAAATTCCGCTCGACCAGGGCATCAATTCTCTCGTTAAGACGAGCAAACCCCTCCGTATCAAATCTTTTACTTACAGCCATCAAAGACTCAACACCCCCTCGAACTCCCGCCATTCCCCCTTGGACATGCCGGAATTCTCCTGCGTCACCGTCTCGCCCTTCAGCATCCGCCTGACACAGTCCATGGCGGTAGCTGACAGATTGACGCCGCCCATACGGTAATCGGCAAAGGCTTTATACGCCAGCGGCACCCAGTCGGCGACGATCTCGCACATCACCTGGGCATAGACGCGGATCTCGTATTGCGCGTGGATGTCGGCGCGCAGGCGCAGGAAGTGGAAGAGGTTGTGCAGATCCGTCTTCCAGTACCATTGGGTGTAGATATTGGCGGGCAGGTTCATGCGGGCAAGCTCGCGGGCGAGGCCCTTTTGTCCTTCGGTGGACAGCATCGCCTCGTAATTGTCATAGGCTCGCGCGGCGTCGGTCTTGAGGATGTCGAGGACGCGGGCGGCCTCGTCGCCCTCCAGCAATTCGCCGCGGCCCTGGTTGTTGACGGTGGATTGGGCGGCCAGCGCGTCGGGCGCGGGGATGTAGAATTCGCGGTCGAGGATCGAATAGCGGGCGGAGTATTCGTTGACGTTGGCGGTGCGGTGGCGGATCCATTGCCGGGCGACGAAGACCGGCAGCTTGACGTGGAACTTGACCTCGCACATCTCGAAGGGGGTCGAGTGCCAGTGGCGCATCAGGTAGCGGATCAGCCCCTCGTCATTGGAGACGGATTTGGTGCCGGTGCCATAGGAGACCCGCGCCGCCTGGCAGATCGCGGCATCGTCGCCCATGTAGTCGATCACCCGGATCAGCCCGTGGTCGAGCACCGGGTGGGCGGTGTAGAGGCGCTTTTCCATGCCGGGCGCGGTGGCGCGCAGCGTGGGCGCGGTCTCGGCGCGCTGGGCCTCGATCTCGGCAAGCTGATCCTGGGTGAGCGGCATGGCGCGGTCCTTTCGCGGAAGACGAGTCGGGTAACACTATATCTATGCGGGGTGGATCGCGAAACACCCAGATGCAGGGGGTGTGGCCGGGCGGCCGGGGCGTGCTAGGGTTCGGGCGGGAAAAGGAGGCTGCGCATGCAAATCCGCTATCTGCACACGATGGTCCGGGTAAAGGATCTGGAGGCCTCGACGGCGTTCTACGAATTGCTGGGGCTGAAGGAGGTCCGGCGGGTCGAGAGCGAACAGGGCCGGTTCACGCTGGTCTTCATGGCGCCGCCGGGACAGGAGGAGTGCCCGGTGGAGCTGACATGGAACTGGGACGGGGATGAGGGGCTGCCGTCGGACAGCCGCCATTTCGGCCATCTGGCCTATGCGGTCGAGGATATCCATGCGATCTGCGCGCATCTGCAGGCGAATGGCGTGACGATCAACCGCCCGCCGCGGGACGGGCGGATGGCCTTCGTGCGCAGCCCCGACAACGTGTCGGTGGAACTGTTGCAGATGGGCGGGGCGCTGGAACCGCAGGAGCCTTGGGCGAGCATGCCCAATACCGGGCACTGGTAGGCGGACGGCCCCGCGCGGGGGGCCGGGCCGTCAGTAGATATAGCGGATCTGGTCGGTCCAGTAGCGTTCCATCCGCTTGAGCGCGTCGGCGATCTCGGCCAGCCCGTCGGCGGTGACCACGCCGCGCACCACCAGCCCCTCGGCATGGCGGGCGAAGAGACCGGCGACAATGTCGCGGATCTCGCGCCCCCTTGGGGTCAGGCGGACGCGGACCGAGCGGCGGTCGATCTCGCAGCGCTGGTGGTGCATGAAGCCCTTTTCCACCAGTTTCTTGAGATTGTAGGACACGTTCGAGCCCTGGTAATAGCCGCGCGTCTTCAACTCGCCCGCCGTCACCTCGTTCTCGCCGATATTGAACAGCAACAGCGCCTGGACCGCGTTCAGATCCAGCACGCCAAGCCGCTCGAACTCGTCCTTGATGACGTCCAGAAGCAGCCGGTGCAGCCGTTCGACCAGCGACAGCGCGTCGAGATAATCGTTCATCACGCCGGTCCGGCCGCCTGTCTCGATGGGGGAATGGATACTCATGTCATACTCCGCCGTTCCTTGTTCTCAGGCAGAGATACGGAATCAGTCGCGAATATTCCGTTAAAGCGTGAAAAAAGCGATCTAACCGGCGGTACGCACGGCCAATTTTCCGATCAGCGGGGCAAGGCGGGCGGGCGGCGCGGCCTGGCCCGTCACCCATTGGTAGAGGTCGTGATCGTCCTCGGCCAGCAGCGCCTCGAAGGCGTCCAGCGCAGCGGCATCCATGCCCGCCAGATGCGCATCGGCATAGCCCCCCAGGATCAGGTCCATCTCCTTGGTGCCGCGCCGCCAGGCGCGGATATGCATGCGCTTGCGCCTTGCCTCGGGGGATTCGGTCACGCTCATGCGGTCTCCTTCAGGGCGTTGCGCAGCCTCTTTTCCAGCACCGCCAGCCGATCCGCAAGCCGCCCAATCTCGGAGCGGACCTGGCGGATGTCGGACAGGATCGCGCGCACATCGCCCGGAATCGTCCCCTCGTCGGGCGGGCCGTCCAGACCGTCGCCCTGCCCGTTCAGCAGCCACATCATCGAGACGTTCAGCACGCCCGCCAGCATCTGGAGCCGGTTGGCGCGCGGCTCGGCGCGGTCCTCTTCCCAGGCCGTGAGGGTGGCAAGCCGCACCCCCAGCCGCTTGGCCAGTTCGGTCTGGGTCATCCCCAGCGCCTCGCGCGCGCCGGAAAGGCGGTCGCCGAAGGTCGCGGTCTCGTCGGAATACCAGTCGGTGCGGCTGTCGGTCATCGCTGAACCCCCTTGCGGCAAAGGCGCTTGAACGGCCTTGGGGGGCACCCTATGAGAAAGGGACATTCTTTTCAAACCGGAGGCGACCATGTCCTTTCTGTCTGCGACACTCTCGCGGGTCAAACCCTCGCCGACCATCGCGGTGACGACCAAGGCGCGCGAGTTGAAGGCGGCGGGCAAGGACGTGATCGGGCTGGGCGCGGGGGAACCCGATTTCGACACGCCCGACAACATCAAGGAAGCCGCCAAGGCCGCCATCGACCGGGGCGAGACGAAATATACCGCCGTGGACGGGCTGCCCGAACTCAAGGCCGCGATCTGCGCCAAGTTCAAGGCCGATAACGGGCTGGACTACACGCCGGCCCAGGTCACGGTGGGCACCGGCGGCAAGCAGGTGCTTTACAATGCGCTGATGGCCACCCTGAACCCCGGCGACGAGGTCATCATCCCCGCGCCCTACTGGGTCAGCTATCCCGACATGGTGCTGCTGGCGGGCGGGACGCCGGTGATCGTCGAAGGCGGGCCCGAGACCGGCTATCGCATCACGCCCGAGGCGCTGGAGGCCGCGATCACGCCGAAGACCAAGTGGTTCATCTTCAACTCGCCCTCGAACCCGACGGGTGCGGCCTATACGCGCGCGCAGTTGAAGGCGCTGACCGATGTGCTGATGCGCCATCCGCATGTCTGGGTGATGTCGGACGACATGTATGAAAAGCTGGTCTATGGCGATTACGTCTTCTGCACGCCCGCCGAGGTGGAGCCCGGCCTTTACGACCGCACGCTGACCTGCAACGGCGTGTCCAAGGCCTATTGCATGACCGGCTGGCGGATCGGCTATGCGGCGGGGCCCGCGCCGCTGATCAAGGCGATCGGCACCTTGCAGTCGCAATCGACCTCGAACCCCTGTTCGATCGCGCAATGGGCAGCACTTGAGGCGCTGACCGGCCCGCAGGATTTCATCGCGTCGAACAACGCGGTGTTCCAGCGCCGCCGCGACATGGTGGTGGAGATGCTGAACGCGGCCGAAGGCGTGGACTGCCCGGTGCCCGAGGGGGCGTTCTATGTCTATCCGTCCATCGCGGGCTGCATCGGCAAGACCTCGGCCGGGGGCGCGAAGATCGCCGACGACGAAGCCTTCGCCACCGCGCTGCTGGAGGAAAAGGGCGTGGCGGTGGTGTTCGGCGCGGCCTTCGGCCTCTCGCCCGCCTTCCGCGTCAGCTATGCCACCTCGGACGCGGCACTCAAGGAAGCCTGCGCGCGGATCCAGGAGTTCTGCGCCGGGCTGCGCTGAAAGGGTGCCGATGTCCGGCGATCTGCCCGCGCTCTATTACCGCATCCGCGAGAACGGGGCGCTGGTCTTCCGCGTTCGGGCCGAGCGGGGCGCGCAACGGATCGGGATGGACCAGATCGCCATGGTCAATGTCCGCACCGGCGAGATCAGCCCCCGGGGCGCGGGCGTGCTGACAGAGGCCGAGACGCTGGCCATCGCGGAATGGCTGGCCGACCGCCGGGCGGTGCTGGCCGAGCGCGAGGTGGACGACATCCTGCGCACGGTCGATCACCTGAACCTGACGGCGCATTGGGCGCAATCCAGGGCAAGCGCGGAGGATCTCGACCGGGTGACGGACGCGCTGCTGCTGGCGATGCACGATCTGCGCGCGGTGCTGGTGCGCAAGCGGGCCGAACGGCCGGCGGACGGGACAGCGGAGTCGGACGGCTGAGGGCCGCGATGCGGCGTGCCGCGGCAGAGGGGGGCGCTGCCCCCCGTCCTTGCGGACTCCCCCCGGGATATTTCCGGCCAGAAGAAGGTCCATGCGTCCTTCTTCTTGGCGAAAATACCCTGGGGGTCCGGGGGCGAAGCCCCCGGCGGGTCGCCCCGGCGCAAGCCGGGGCGAAATCGAAGCACGGTTCAGGACGCCCCGCGCGCCGGGGCGACGGGGACGTTGTCGATCAACCGCACGCCCTCGATATGCGCGGCGGCCAGCAGGCGCGCGGGTTCGGTGAGCGCGGCCAGCGGAGCGAGATCGGCGGCGGAACGCAACTCCAGATACTCGACCGACGCATAGCCGCCCGCGAGGATCGCGCGGTGCGCCTGTTGCAGCGTGGCGCCGACCGGCGCACCGCGGGCGATCTCCCGGGCGGCCGCGTCAAGCGCCGCGAACAGCGCGGACGCCCGGGCGCGGGCCGCGGGCGAGAGGCGCTGGTTGCGGGACGAGAGCGCCAACCCGTCCCCCTCGCGCACGGTGGGATGGCCGACGATCTCGACCGGCAGGTCGAGGTCGCGCACGAGGCGGCGGACGACCATCAGTTGCTGGTAATCCTTTTCGCCGAAGAACGCGCGCCGGGCCTGCGTCTGCAGCAGCAACTTGCTGACCACGGTGGCCACCCCGTCGAAATGGCCCGGCCGGTGCGCGCCGCAGAGCCCCTCGCTGACGCCCGCGACCGAGACGGTGGTGGAAAAGCCCTCGGGATAGATCTGGTCGGGATCGGGGACATAGAGCGCGTCGATGCCGAGCGGGGCCAGTTTCTCGGCGTCGCTGCCCTCGGTGCGGGGGTATTTCGCCAGGTCGTCCGGGTTGTCGAACTGCCTGGGGTTGACGAAGATCGTCACGATCACCCGGTCGGCCCCGGCCCTGGCCGCCGCAACGAGGCTCAGATGGCCCGCATGCAGCGCCCCCATCGTCGGCACGACGGCGATGCGTGTGCCCTCTGCCTGCCAGCGGTCGGTCAGGGTGCGAAGCCCGCCAAGGCGGCGCAGGATCGGGGCGGTCATTCGCCGTCTCCGAAGACATGTTCGGGGGCGGGGAAGCGGCGGGCGCGCACGTCTTCGGCATAGGCGGCAATCGCGGCGGCCGCGCCGTCGCCAAGCGCGGCGTAGCGGCGGACGAATTTCGGGCGGAACTCCGAGAACAGCCCCAGCATGTCATCCACCACCAGCACCTGCCCGTCGCAGCCCGAAGACGCGCCGATCCCGATGGTGGGGATCGCCAGATCGGCCGTGATCCGGTCGGCCAGGGTCGCGGGCACCTTTTCAAGCACCACCGAGAACGCGCCCGCCGCGGCCACGGCGCGGGCATCGGCCAGAACCCGGTCGGCATCGGCCCCGCGGCCCTGCACCTTGTAGCCGCCCAGGACGTTGATCGCCTGCGGCGTCAGCCCGACATGGGCCATGACGGGGATCGAGCGCGCGGTCAGGAAGCGGATGGTTTCGGCCATGCTCTCGCCGCCCTCCAGCTTGACCGCCCCGGCGCCGGTCCCGGCCATCAGGCGGGCGGCGTTGCGAAAGGCCTGGTCGGGGCCCTCCTCGTAGCTGCCGAAGGGCATGTCGATCACCATCAGCGCGCGTTCCAGCCCGCGCGCCACCGCCTGGCCGTGCAGGATCATCATCTCCATCGTCACGCCCAGCGTCGAGGGCAGACCGTGCAGCACCATGCCGACGCTGTCGCCCACCAGCACGACATCGCATTCTGCATCGACCAGCCGGGCGATGGGCGTGGTATAGGCGGTCAGGCAGACCAGCGGCGTGCCGCCCTTGCGGGCGCGGATATCGCCGGGCGTGATGCGGCGCTGCGGGGCGCTGGCGCTCATGCTCTCCTCCCTCGGGACGTCGCGGGTGGCGCTTCTTATACGATGCCGCGGCGCGGAATCCAGCCCCGTGCGCGGCTTGACGCACCGACCGACGCCGATCCGGAGGAGCGCCTTGCGGCGCACCCCTCCTGAGCCCGCCCCCGGTGGGGCGGGCGGTCGGCGCCCCGCGGATACGGTGCTGCCCGCGCCCGGAACGGGCGCGGGCCACGCCCAACGCCGGACAAGCAGGGCGCATGCGCGCCCTGCGCGGGCCGGGGGCGGGAGCGCCCCCTGCCGCGGCTATTCGCGGCCGCGCAGCACGCGCGCGGGGCGGGCGGCCAGCGGGCGCCAGGCGAAGGCAAGCCCGGCCAGAAGCGTCGCCATGGCCCCGCCGATGACAATGGCCAGCGCCGAGACCGGCTCGAACGCATAGCTGCCCTCCATCACGAACCGCATCACCGCCCAGCCCGCCAGCCCGCCGGCCAGGATCGCCACCGCCCCCGCCGCGGCCCCCAGCATGGCCGAGCGCAGCGCGAAATAGGCCAGCACCTGGCCGCGCACCGCGCCCACGGTCTTGAGCACGGCCGATTCGAAGATCCGCGCCCGTTCGCCCGCCGCCGCCGCGCCGATCAGCACGATCACGCCCGTCACCAGCGTTGCCGACGCCCCGTAGGCGACAGCGGCGGCCAGTGCGGACAGCACCTCGGCCACCCGGTCCAGCGCGTCGCGCACCCGGATCGCGGTGATGTTGGGATAGGCCGAGGCCAGGTCGCGCAGGATCGCGGCCTCGGCCTCGGGCTCGGCATGGATCGTGGCGATATGGGTATGCGGCGCGCCGCTGAGCGCGGCATCGTTCAGCGTGACCACGAAGCCGATCCCGGCGGTCGAGAAATCGACATCGCGAAAGCTGGTGATCGTCGCCGTGATGTCGCGGCCGAGGATGTTCACCGTCACCGAGTCGCCGAGTTTCAGGCCGATCTCGGCCGCCTCCTCCTGGGCGAAGCTCATCACCGGGGGGCCGTCATAGGCTTCGGGCCACCACTCGCCGGCGGTGACCACGGTGCCCTCGGGCGGGCGGTCGGCATAGGTCACGCCGCGATCGCCCCGGATCACCCAGTGATCGCCCGCCACCTCTGTCGCCGGGCGGCCATTGATCCCGGTGATGACCCCGCGCAGCATCGGCGCGGTTTCCACCTTGCTGACGCCCGGATCGCGGTTCAGCCGGTCGAGAAAGCCCGACAACTGATCGGGCTGGATGTCGACCACGAAATAGGCCGGTGCGCGTTCGGGCAGTTCCTGCTGGATCGCGCCGCGCAGATTGGCGTCGATCTGCCCGATGGCGGCCAGGATCGACAGCCCCAGCCCCAGCGACAGCACGACCGACACGGTCTCGCTGCCCGGACCGCCCACCGCGCCCAGCGCCAGCCGCAGCGCGGTGCGCCCGCGCACGAGGCGCGCCCGCGCCAGCCTGCGCGCCAGTCGCCTCAGCCCCCAGGCCGCCAGCACCAGCAGGCCCAGCGCCGCGACGATGCCGAAGGCCGCCCAGAGCGCCAGTTTCGGCACGCCCGAGAACGCCGCCGCCGCCCCGATCAGCGCGGCGGCCAGCGCGACGGTCGCGGCAATATAGACCGGCCGCGGCCAGGCCCGGACCCGGCCCGAGGCATCGCGGAACAGCGCCGCTGCGCGCACCTCCTCGGTGCGGGCCAGCGGCCAGAGCGTGAACAGGAGCGCGGTCAGCACGCCGTAAAGCGCGGCCTCGGCCAGCGGCGCGGGATGGACATTGACCGCCACCGGCACCGGCAGTTGCGCCTGCATCAGCGGCGCCGCGGCCAGCGGCAGCAAGGCGCCCAGCGCCAGCCCGATGGCGATGCCCAGGCCCGCCAGCGCGCCGATCTGGATCAGATAGGCCAGCAGGATCGTCCGCCCCTCGGCCCCCAGCGTCTTGAGCGTCGCGATCACCTCGGTCTTGCCGTCGAGATAGGCGCGCACCGCCGCCGAGACGCCGACCCCGCCCACCGCCAGCCCCGCCAGCCCCACCAGCACCAGGAAGGACGCCATCCGGTCGACGAAGCGGGTCATCCCCGGCGCGCCGTTGCGCGCGTCGCGCCAGCGCATCCCCTTGCCCGCGAAGCGTTCGACCGCGCGCGCCTCCAGCGCGGCCATGTCGGCCCCGGGCGGCAGGGCGAGGCGGTATTTCGTCTCGTAAAGCGTGCCGGGCGCGAGCAGGCCCGAACCCTCCAGCGCCGCTTCGCGCAGGATGAGCCGCGGGCCAAGGCCGAAGCCGTCCCCCGCCCCGTCGGGTTCGCGCAGCAGGATCGCACGCAGGGTGTAGTCGGCGCTGCCCAGCCGGAACCGGTCGCCGGGGACAAGCCCCATCCGGTCGGCCAGCACGCGTTCCATCACCGCGCCATCGCCCGCAAGCGCCTGATCCAGCGGCATCGGCGGGTCAAGCTCGACCTCTCCGTAAAGCGGATAGGCGGCATCGACGCCCTTGACCTGGGTCAGGCCGCGCTCGGTCTCGCCGTTCCGCTCGACCACCACCATCGAGCGGAAATCGACCACAACGGAAACCTGCGCAGCGATCAGTTCCATCCAGGCGCGTTCGGCCGGTTCGGCATGGCGATAGGTCAGCGACATCTCGGCATCGCCGCCCAGCAGCAGCGCGCCCTCGCGCTTCAGCCCGGCGGTGATGCTTTCGCGGATCGAGCCGACCGTGGCGATGGCCGCCACCCCCAGCGCCAGACAGGCGATCAGGACATAGAATCCCCTCAGCCCGCCGCGCAATTCTCGCCGGGCGATGCGGGCCGCGACCGCAAGGCTCATTCCGCCGCCCTCCGCACATCCTGCCCGGCGATCCGGCCATCGGCCAGCCGCACCACCCGGTCGCAGCGCGCGGCCAGGTCGGGCGCATGCGTCACCAGCACCAGCGTCGCGCCATGCCGGTCGCGCAGGCCGAACAGAAGCTCCATGATCGCCTCGCCATTCGCCCCGTCCAGATTGCCCGTGGGCTCGTCGGCCAACAGCACATGCGGGCGCGGCGCGGCGGCGCGGGCCAGCGCCACGCGCTGCTGTTCGCCGCCCGACATCTGGCTGGGATAATGGTCGATCCGCGCGCCGAGCCCGACCGTGCGCAATTCCTCGGCAGCCCGGTCAAAGGCGTCGCGATGCCCGGCAAGTTCCAGCGGGGTCGCGACATTTTCAAGCGCCGTCATGGTCGGGATCAGGTGGAAAGACTGGAACACGACGCCCATATGCTCACGGCGGAACCGGGCAAGCGCGTCCTCGTTCATCGCGGTCAGGTCATGGCCCAGCGCCATCACCCGGCCCGAACTGGCGCGTTCGAGCCCGCCCATCAGCATGAGGAGCGACGACTTGCCCGACCCCGACGGCCCCACCAGCCCCAGCGTCTCGCCCCGCGCGACATCGAGCGAGATGCCATGCAGGATCTCGACCGGCCCGGCATTTCCGGCAAGGGTCAGCGTGACATCGGCAAGCGAAAGGATCGGATCGGTCATGGGGCGCCTTCGAATGGGTCTGGTTGAGCTTGGATATGGGGCGCGGGCGCGCGCGCTCAAGCAGGCGCTGGCGGCGGTGCTGGCGCTGGGCCTGGGAACGGCGGCCGCGGCCGAGGTGACCATCGCCGCGCTGGGCGACAGCCTGACGCAGGGCTACGGGCTGGCGCAGGGCGAGGGCTTCGTGCCGCAACTGGAGGGCTGGCTGCGCGCGCAGGGCGCCGAGGTGCGGGTGCTGAACGCGGGCGTGTCGGGCGATACCACGGCGGGCGGGCTGTCGCGGGTGGGCTGGACGCTGACACCCGAGGTCGACGCGATGATCGTGGCGCTGGGCGGCAACGACCTGTTGCGCGGCATCGACCCGGCTGCGTCCCGCGCGAACCTGCGCGCGATCCTCGAGGCCGCGCGGGACGCGGGCGTCGCGGTGCTGCTGGTCGGCCTGAATGCGCCGGGCAATTACGGCCCCGATTACAAGGCGGCGTTCGACGCGATGTATCCCGAACTGGCCGCCGAATTCGGCGCGCTGCATGTCGAAAGCTTCCTCAAGGGCCTGACCGACCTGCCCGACCGCGAAGGCGCGATGCGCGACTACATGCAGCCCGACGGCATCCACCCCTCCGCCGCAGGCGTGGCGCGGATCGTCGAGGCGATGGGACCCGCCGTGCTGGAGCTGGTCGCGCGGGCGCAGGCGCAGGGCGAGTAAGGGGGCGCTGCCCCCGCCGCCCGTTCCGGGCGGCCCCCCCGGGATATTTCGGGCCAGAAGAAGACGGGGGACAGCCCGAGGGACCGGCCGCAAGGCCGGTGCCGAGATGAAAGGCTTGCGCCGAAGGCGCGCAACCGGATCACGCCGACGCTTCGGGCCGGGCGGGCCGGGTCACTTCCAGTCGAAGAAGCCCTCGCCCGCCTGGGCCAGCAGGTCCTTGCCCAGTTTCCAGCCCATTTCGGACGCGTCCTCGATCGGCGCGCGGGCCTCGCCCTTGATGCTTTCGCTGCCATCGGGGCGCAGGATCTCGCCGCGCAGCCAGATCGTGCCGCCCTCATGCTGGGCCAGCCCGGCAATCGGCGTCTCGCAGGAGCCGTCCAGCGCAGCCAGGAAGAAGCGTTCGGCCGCCATCTGCTCGCCCGTCGGCCCGTGATGCAGCGCTTCCAGCATGTGGGCGGCGAGCGCGTCGTCCTTGCGCCGCTCGATCCCGATGGCGCCCTGGGCGACGGCGGGCAGCATGTCCTCGGGCGCGATGGCCGATTGCGCCACATGGCTCATGCCCAGCCGGTTCAGGCCGGCCATGGCCAGGAAGCTCGCCACCGCCACGCCATCCTCGAGCTTTTTCAGCCGCGTCTGGACGTTGCCGCGGAACTCGACCACCTGAAGATCGGGCCGCCGGTTCAGAAGCTGGGCCTTGCGCCTCAGCGACGAGGTGCCGACCACCGCGCCCTGGTCCAGATCGGCGATCCCCTTGACCGCATGCGAGATGAAGGCGTCGCGGAAATCCTCGCGCGGCAGGAAGCAGTCCAGCACCAGCCCCTCGGGCTGTTCCACGGCCATGTCCTTGGTCGAATGCACCGCGATGTCGATGCGGCCCTCGATCATGGCCTCCTCGATCTCCTTGGTGAAGAGCCCCTTGCCCCCGATCTCCTTGAGGGCGCGGTCCAGCACCCGGTCGGCGATGGTCTGGATCACCACGATCTCGAACGCCTCCTCGGGCAGATCGAAGGCGGCCATCAGCAGGGCGCGGGTTTCATGGGCCTGAGCCAGCGCCAGCGGAGAGCCGCGGGTGCCGATCTTGAGGGGTGAAGCGGGGGAGGGAAGTGTGATAGCCATGCGCCAAACCTCTATTCGCGTCACGTCGTCCTGACAACTCGGCCCGACTTGACATGCTGACGCAAGCAGGGGACGACAGGCCGCACCAATAAACGGGGAAGACGATGGCGGAAACCAAAAAACTACTTCGGTCGCTTGCGGGTGAAACGCAGGACGTGCCGCCGGTCTGGCTGATGCGCCAGGCGGGCCGCTACCTGCCCGAATACCGGGCCACCCGGGCCGAGGCGGGCGACTTCCTGTCGCTGTGCTACAATTCCGACCTCGCCGCCGAGGTGACGCTGCAACCGATCCGCCGCTATGGTTTCGATGCCGCGATCCTGTTCGCCGACATCCTGCTGCTGCCCCAGGCGCTGGGGGCGGATCTGTGGTTCGAAACCGGCGAAGGCCCGCGGCTGTCGACCATCACCGGTGCCGAGGGGCTGAACGCGCTCAAGGGCAAGGACGACATCCACGACCACATGGCCCCGGTCTATGAAACCGTGCGGATCCTCGCGCGCGAGCTGCCCCGGGAAACCACGCTGATCGGATTCGCGGGCGCGCCCTGGACCGTGGCGACCTACATGATCGCGGGCCGCGGCACGCCCGACCAGGCCCCGGCCCATGCGCTGAAGGCCGAGGACCGCGCCACCTTCGAGGCGCTGATCGACCTGCTGACCGAGTCGACCATCGAATACCTGTCGCAGCAGGTCGAGGCCGGTGCCGAAGTGGTCAAGATCTTCGACAGCTGGGCCGGTTCGCTGAAGGGCGAGGATTTCACCCGCTACGCGCTGGAGCCCGCCAAGCGGATCATCGCCGAGTTGAAATCGCGCCATCCCGGCCTGCCCTGCATCGCCTTCCCGCGCGAGGCGGGCGAGGCTTATATCGGCTTCGCCAAGGCGACCGGCGCGGATTGCGTGGCGCTGGACAATTCGGTGGATGCCGACTGGGCCGCGGCGCATGTGCAGGTCGATGGCTGCGTGCAGGGCAACATGGCCCCCAACCTGATGGTGACCGGCGGCCAGGCCCTGATCGACGAGACCAAGCGGATCAAGGCCGCCTTCGCGAAGGGGCCGCATATCTTCAACCTCGGCCATGGCATCACGCCCGAGGCCGATCCCGAAAACGTGCATGTCATGCTGGAGGCGCTGCGGGGCTAGGCCACGCCCCCCGCGAAGCCAGGCGCCCCGGGTTCCGGCCCGGGGCGTTTTCATGTCCGCCATGCGGCGCAATCTGCGGTGTTTTCGGCCCCCATTCCACAACCCGGGGAATGATCTTTCATTGCTTTCAAGCTTTCGACACAATTGTTTCCGGAAAAAGCCGCATTGTTGAAATAAAGTTATGACGCCGGTCAATGCGTCCTGCCCGATTTTTGCCATGATCCTGCCTGTTTTCGATTTCGAGAACGGTGGAGGGAAGGTCATGAAACTCAAGGCGATTCTTCGGGCGACCACGGTGACGGCATCGGCGGCCGTCGTTCTTGTGGCAGGCGCAATTGCGGCGTCGGCTCCGGCCAGGGCGCAGCAGGGCGTCACGGTGCCGTCGGGGTTGTGCGGCTGGAACTGGGCAGGCCCGGCGACGGACGGGTTGCTGGGCACGCTGGCGGCGCGCAACGATTTCAATCGCAACATGCGCCATGTAACCGCCCAATGCCCCGAAGTTCTGTGCAGCAGCGACTGGTCCGGTCCGGGCGCGCAGGCGGCGATTCAGCGGATGGGCGGCGCGACCTATTTCGACCAGATGCTGGTCACGCTCAGCGCGGCCTGCCCGCAGGTCGCCCTGGTGCTGACCGAAGGCGCCACGGCGACCATCGCAGCGCCGGTCGAGCCCCAGCGGATGGGCAGCGACGGCGACCGGCCCAGACCCGCCCGGCAGGAAGTCGACAATGGCGACGATGACGAGGGCGAGAACGGGTGCTGCAACGGCAGGCCCGGCGGCAAGAAGGGCAAGGGCAAGCCGGGCGGCGGTTACGGCAAGCCGGGTGGTTACGGCAAGCCGGGCGGCGATTACGGCAAGCCGGGCGGTTATGGCAGGCCGGGCCGCGGCGACGGTCGGCCGGGTGGCGGCGGGCCGGGCTATGGCGGGCCGGGCTATGGCGGGCCCATCCCGAACTAGCGCGCAACGCATCCCGGGACACCGGCGCAAACCCGGTCCCAGGACGGAAAGACCCCGAAAGGGCCGCTTCGGCGGCCCTTTCCCTTTCCCGCCGACCGCCCCCGCGGGATCGGCGGGAACCTGCCCGTCCGATCGTCCCGCGCGATCCGGACTGGATTTCGTCACGATTCCTCCCGAAAGAAACCTTGGTTTTACGGTTGAACGGTAGGTGGTTCTGAAAGGATCGGTCGCCGGTCAACCCGTGGGCGTCCCAGTCAGCGCCGTGAACAGGCATCCGCCCCGATGATGCGGATGCGGGGCAGGTCTGTGCCGCAGACGCCCCGCGCTGCCCTCCGTCCGCCCGATGCGGTCGGCCGATCTTCGGACAGGATCCGCGGCCCCGCGCCGTGACGAAAGGGAAAAGGGACAGGCGCATGATCCAGGGGATTTCCGTGGGGCAGCAGGACCATTCGGCGGCCGGACCGGCCGCATGGCTCGCGGCGCTCGGCGCGGCGATGGCGGTTGCAATGGCGCTGCTGATGCCCGGCGCCGCCGCCGCAGAGGGGCGGCTGGTCGCCCATCTCAGCAGCAAGGCCCAGGCCGACCCGCCCAAGGGGGCCGAGGGGCTGTGCCGACGCTATGACTGGGCCTGCGCCCGGGGCAGTTCGGCCCGCCTCACGGCCGAGCAGATCCGGATGGCGGACAAGCTCAACCGCAGGATCAACGCCTCCGTCCGGCCCGTCACGGACCTGGCGCAATACGGGCGCGAGGAACACTGGGCCCTGCCCACCGCGCGCGGCGGCGATTGCGAGGATATCGCGCTGCTGAAAAAGGCCGAGCTGATCCGCATGGGCATCGCCCCCGACCGGCTCCTGCTGGCCGAGGTGCTGGACCGCCAGCGCAACAACCACGCCGTCCTGATCCTGCGCAAGGATGACGGCGATTATGTGCTCGACAACCTGACCAACCGGATGCTGCCCTGGTCGCAGACCCCCTACACCTTTCTCAGGATGCAGGATTCCAGCGCCCCCCATCGCTGGAAGGCCGTGTTCGCGGGGGGGCTCTTCCGCGGCTGATCGCGCCCGCGCCCCCGCCGCTCAGGGCCCCGTAGCTCAGGGCCCCGTAGCTCAGGGCCAGGTCGCCAGCGGCGGCATGGTCATCAGAACGGCCTCGGGATCGTGCCCGGTCTCCAGCCCGAATTTCGTGCCGCGGTCGTAAAGCAGGTTGTATTCGGCATAAAGCCCGCGATGGGCCAGTTGCGCCGCCCGGTCGGCCTCTGACCACGGCATGTCGCGGCGCCGTTCCACCAGCGGCAGGAAGGCCGGCAGGAAGGCGCGGCCCACCTCCCGGGTAAAGGCGAAATCCGCCTCCCAGTCGCCCGAGTTCAGGTCGTCGTAGAAGATACCGCCCACCCCGCGCGCCCGGCCCCGATGCGGGACGAAGAAATACTCGTCCGCCCAGGCTTTGAAGCGCGGGTAATAGGCCGGATCGTGGCGCCCGCAGGCCGCCCGCAGCACGGCATGGAAATCGGCCGTGTCCTCGTCATGCGGCAGGCAGGGGTTCAGGTCCGTGCCGCCGCCGAACCACCAGCCATGCGGGGTCCAGAACATCCGGGTGTTCAGATGCACCGCGGGCGTGTGCGGGTTCTGCATATGCGCCACGAGGCTGATGCCGCTGGCCCAGAAGCGCGGATCGTCCGCCATCCCCGGCAGGTCCTTGCGCGCCATCATCGCCGCCTGCGCCCGCCTGTTCAGCCGGCCATGCACGGTCGAGACGGCAACGCCCACCTTCTCGAACACCCGCCCGCCGCGCATGACGCTCATCAGCCCGCCGCCCGCATCCGACCCGTCCTCGGACTGGCGCCGGGTCTCGCTCACCTCGAACCGTCCCGGGGGCGCATCGCGCAACGGCCCCGTCGCCTGGGCGTCTTCCAGCGCCTCGAACGCGGCCACGATCTCGTCGCGCACCGCCCGGAACCAGGCCGCGGCCCGCATCTTGTGCTCGTCGAATTGTTCGCTCATCGTCCCGTCTCCCTGTTCGGCCCTGCCTAGCAGTTTTGCACCCCCCGCGCCACCATGCCACGGCGCCGGACGGGCGGACTTGGGGCCGCGCCGGGGGCGGCGTATCATGGCCGCAGCCGAAAGGAATCGCCCGATGCGCGCGCTCGCCCTGATCTGCCTCGTGACACTGACCGCCTGCACCAGCCCGCGCCAGGCCTGCGAGCGCAACGCGCTCTACGATCTCGGGATGCTCGACCTGCTGATCCGCGAGACCGAACAGACCATCGCACGCGGCTATGCGCTGGAACGCGAACCCTATCGCAGCTCCAGCCTCCAGCTCTGCTATGGCAGCCGCTTCGGCGATCGCGACCGGATCGGCATGGCCTGGTGCAGCCGCCCCGAGATCGCCTTCCGCGACCGCCCCGTCGCGGTCGACCTGCGCGCCGAACGCGCGAAACTGGCCGAGCTGCGCGCGAAACGGACCGACACCGCCCGCAGCGCCGCCCGCGCGCTCGAGGATTGCCGCACCCGCTTCCCCGCCCCCTAGGGCCTCCCCGCCCCTGTCCTTCTTCTGGCCACAAATATCCCGGGGGGAGTCCGAAGGACGGGGGGCAGCGCCCCCCGCGGGTCGCCTTGCGCAGCAAGGCGAAACCCGCTCATCCCGCCGGGCGCGGGGCGCGCAGCCAGAACCGCGCCATCATCGCCACGCCCGCCACCGCCAGCCCCGCGGCCAGCCCCAGCCACACCCCGACGCCGCCCCAGCCCAGCCCGAATCCCAGCCCCCAGGCCACGGGCATGCCCACCAGCCAGTAGCCCACCGCGGCAATGACCATCGGCACCCGGGTGTCCTGCACCCCGCGCAACAGCCCCAGCGCCATCACCTGCGCCGCATCGACCAGCTGGAACAGCGCCGCCGCCGCCAGCAGCCCGGTGCCCAGCGCGATCACCGCCGCGCGCCCCGGATCGGCGGGGTCGAGGAACAGCCCGATCAGCGGCCCCGGCAGCGCCAGGAACAGCCCCATCGAGGCCGCCGCCACCGCGCCCGCCAGCCCCAGCGCCGCCAGCGCGCCGCGGCGCAGCGCCAGCGCGTCGCCCTGCCCCATCGCGCGCCCCGCCCGGATCGTCGCCGCATTCGACAGCCCCAGATGCACCATGAACACCGCCGAGGTGATCTGCAGCGCGATCCCGTGCGCCGCCAGCGGCACCGCGCCCAGCCAGCCCATCATCACGGATGACGCCGCGAACAGCCCGACCTCGGCCAGGTTGGTCAGCCCGATCGGCCAGCCCAGCCGGAAGACGCGCGCCAGCGCCTCGGCATCGGGCCGCCAGAAGCGGCGGAACAGCGTGTGCTCGGGCGTGGCGCGGATGACGTAAAGCACCATCACCGCCATCGCGGCCGTTTGCACGATCAGCGAGGCCAGCCCCGCGCCGCGGATGCCCAACTCGGGAAAGCCCCAATTGCCGAAGATCAGCAGGTAATTGGCCAGCGCGTTCAGCCCCACCGCCGCCAGCGTGACCCACAGCACCACCCGCGCACGCTCCAGCGCGGCGAGGTAGCTCTTGAGCACCATCACCACCAGCGCCGGCACCATGCCCAGCCCGTGCGGCAGCAGGTAGTCCTGCGCCAGCGCCGCGATCCCCGGCGCCTGCCCGGCGGCCAGGAACAGCCGCCCCGACGCCAGGAACAGGGGCAGCGTCAGCGCCCCGAACCCGATCGAGATCCACAGCCCCATCCGCGTGACCCGGCGGATCTGCGCTGTCTCGCCCGCCGCCGCGGCGGTCGCCACCAGCGGCATCACCGCCCAGGCAAAGCCCGAGCCCAGCAGGAACAGCACGAAGAACAGCGCCCCGCCCAGCACCTCGGCGGCCAGCGCGTCGATGGAATAGCGCCCCAGCATGATCGCGTCGGTCAGCCCGATGGCGAATTGTGCCAGATGGCTGCCGATCAGCGGCAGGCCCAGCGTCAGAACGGCGCGCAGATGGGCGGCATGGCCCAGGGGGGTGGCAGGGGCGGTCATCGCCCGCTGGTAGACCCGGCCCGCCCGCCCGGCAAGAGCCAAGCCATGCGTGCGGCGCATGGCGGGACGACCGGATTGGCGGCGCTGCGAGGGAAAGACGCCGCAGTTCTGCCCGATTGTCCTTGGAGAGTGCGACTTGGTCCCGGCCGGGCGCCCGGTCCGGACCCGGCGCCAGCCATGTCCAGCGGAAAGTCCAGCCATGAACCCCTTCCCCTTCCTGTCGCATACCCTGCATCCCCAGGCGGCCGGGCCCGTCCGGCTGCCGCCCGGCTATCGCGGCGGCACCGGCTGGATGCCGCGGATCGGCGACATCTTTCCCGATTTCGAGGCCCAGACCACGCAGGGCCTGATCCGGTTCCACGCTTGGGCCGAGGGACGCTGGACCGTGCTGTTCAGCCAACCCGGCGCGTTCACGCCGGTCTGCACCACCGAACTGGGCAGTCTGGCCGAGGCCATCCCCGAACTCGACCGGCGCGGCGCGCAGGCGATCGGGCTGACGCCCGACCCGGTGGCCGATCTCGCCGCCTGGTGCGCGGATGTTGCCGCGCTGTTCGGCAGCGCGGTCGGCTTTCCGATGATCTCGGATCCGGGCGGCGCGATTGCCGGGGCCTGCGGCATGACCCATCTCAAGGAAAGCCCCGACGTGCCGATCCGCATGACGCTGATCCTGGACCCGGCGCTGCATGTGCGGATGATCTTCGAATACCCGCTGCGGATCGGGCGCGGCACCGAAGAGATCCTGCGCGTCCTGGACGCGCTGCAGGAGGGTGACAGGCTGGACGTGGCGACCCCGGCCGACTGGCAGCCCGGCGACCTGCTGCTGGTGCCCTCGGCATTCAGCGACGAGGAGGCGGACGCGCGGTTCGGCGCGGGGGGCTGGCGTCCGCTGCGCCGCTACCTGCGGGTGCTGGCGCCCCCCGCGACCGCGCATCGCGCCGCCGGGGCGGCCGCGACGCGCCTGCCCCGCGCGCGCTGAGCGGCGTCAGGCGGGCCTGCGCGCCACCAGATCGACCAGCGCGGCGCGGCCGGAATGGCCCGGCCCCTCGGCGATCTCGGCATCGTAGTCGCGAAGTTCGAGGATCTCGAAATCGGCGAAGCGGTCGCGCAGAAGCGCCTCGGTATACATCTGGTCGGGATCGGGCGGCCCGCCGGTGCCATAGCCCACCTGGCGCGGCGCGAATCCATGCAGCAGCAGCAGCCCGCCGGGGCGCAGCGCGCGTTTCATGCCGGCCATGATCCGATCCTGCACGGCGCGGGGCGCGAACTGGATGAAGATGCCGATCACCGCGTCGAAGGGCGCGGCCTCCCAGTCCCAGAGGGCGATATCGGCCAGGTGGAAATCGACCGTGACGCCGCGCGCCGCCGCCAGCCGCCGGGCCTTGGCCAGCGCATTGGGCGCGCCGTCCATCGCCGTCACCTCGAACCCCTGCGCCGCCAGCCAGACCGCGTTGCGCCCCTCGCCCTCGGCCACCGACAGAACCCGCCCGCCCGGCGCGATCCGCCCGGCCTCGCGCCGCAGGAAGGCGGCCGGTTCGGTGCCGTAAAGGTAGTCCTCGCCCGCAAAGCGCCGGTTCCACATGGCTGATCCTCCTGCCCCCGACCTAGGCCGGGCGCAGGAGGCCGGCAAGCCGCACGGCAGGAGGCTCAATCCACGTTCGGCTTGCGCAGGTCGGGATGAAGCGAGGGGCCGAGGATGTGATCGGCCTTGTGCACGACATGTTCGGCCCGTCCGACGATCAGCGGATCGGGCGCGCGCACGACCCGCGTATCCTTGCCCGGATAGTCCAGCGAGCTCAGGAAATGGCGCATGCAGTTCAGCCGCGCCCGCTTCTTGTCGTTGGACTTGACGATGGTCCAGGGCGCGTCGGCGGTGTCGGTATAGAAGAACATCGCCTCCTTGGCCTCGGTATAGTCGTCCCACTTGTCCAGGCTCGCCTTGTCGATCGGCGACAGCTTCCAGCGTTTCAGCGGATCGGTCTCGCGCGCCTTGAAGCGGCGGCGCTGTTCCTCGCGGCTGACCGAGAACCAGTATTTGTAAAGCCGGATGCCCGAGCGCACGAGCATCCGTTCCAGTTCCGGGGTCTGGCGCATGAATTCCAGGTAATCGACGGGCGAGCAGAACCCCATCACCCGTTCCACGCCCGCGCGGTTGTACCAGGAGCGGTCATAGAACACCATCTCGCCCACGGTCGGCAACTCGCTGATATAGCGTTGAAAGAACCATTGCCCGGTCTCTTCCCAGGTCGGCTTGTTCAGTGCGACGACCCGGGCCGAGCGTGGGTTCAGATGTTCCATGAAGCGCTTGATCGTGCCGCCCTTTCCGGCGGCGTCGCGCCCCTCGAACAGGATCACGAATTTCTGCCCCGTCTCCTGCGCCCAGAGCTGCACCTTCAGCAATTCGGCCTGAAGCCTGGCCTTCTGCGCCTCGTAGGTCCGGCGCGGCATCTTCTGGCGATAGGGATACTCGCCCGACTCGAAGGCCTGCGCGATGGTCTCGGGCGCGGCGCCGCGAACCGCCTTGGGGCCGGGCCTGACATGCAGGGGCGTTTCGGGGACGGCTCTGGCGGGCGGGTCGGCGGGGGCGGGCGTCCCGGCGGCGGGGGGCAGGGTTGCGTCCATTCCATCCTCCTGCCGACAGCGGGTCGGCGCTTTCGAACGATTCTAACCCGCTTTCCCGACCCCGCCTTGAGCGATGTCAAAAACACGTTACAAAATCGTTACAATCCCCACCCCGCCCGAGGCCCATTGCCCATCCGGGGCCAAAGCTGTTCTAATGCACCTCCAAACCACCAGAGGACGAGCAGCCCATGTCCGCCGACGACCTGCTTTCCGGCGCCAGCCGGGATACTTATGACGCCTCCTCGATCGAGGTGCTGGAGGGGCTGGAGCCCGTCCGCAAGCGCCCCGGCATGTATATCGGCGGCACCGACGACCGGGCGCTGCACCATCTGGTGGCCGAGGTGCTGGACAATTCGATGGACGAGGCGGTGGCGGGCCATGCCACGCGGATCGAGGTCGAGCTGCATGCCGATCATTCGGTCACGATCCGCGACAATGGCCGCGGCATCCCGGTCGATCCGCACCCGAAATTCCCCGACAAATCCGCGCTCGAGGTGATCCTGTGCACGCTGCATGCGGGCGGCAAGTTCTCGGGCAAGGCCTATGAAACCTCGGGCGGTCTGCATGGCGTGGGGGTGTCGGTGGTCAACGCGCTGTCCGACCGGCTGCGGGTCGAGGTGGCGCGGGGCCGCGAACTGTTCGCGCAGGAATTTTCCCGCGGCATCCCGCAGGGCGGCCTGCAAAAGCTGGGCGCGGCGCCGAACCGGCGCGGCACAACCGTCACCTTCCATGCCGACGAGGAGATCTTCGGCCATCACCGGTTCAGGCCCGCGCGCATGTTCCGGATGGCGCGCTCCAAGGCCTATCTGTTCTCGGGCGTGGAAATCCGCTGGAAATCCGCGATCGAGGATGGCGAGACGCCCCTCGAGGCCGTCTTCCATTTCCCCGGCGGGCTGGCCGACTACCTGACCGAGACGCTGGGCAAGGCCGCCACCTATGCCGACCGCCCCTTTGCCGGAAAGGTCGATTTCCAGTCGAAATTCGGCGTGCCCGGCTCGGTCGAATGGGCGATCAACTGGACGCCCTCGCGCGACGGCTTCATCCATTCCTATTGCAACACGATCCCCACGCCTGAGGGCGGCACGCATGAGGCCGGATTCTGGGCCGCCATCCTCAAGGGCATCCGCGCCTATGGCGAGCTGGCCAACAACCGCAAGGCCGCCCAGATCACCCGCGAGGATCTGCTGACCGGCGGCTGCGCCATGGTCTCGACCTTCATCCGCGAGCCCGAATTCGTCGGCCAGACCAAGGATCGCCTGGCCACGACCGAGGCCGCCCGGCTGGTCGAGGGCGCGGTGCGCGATCATTTCGACAACTGGCTGGCGGCGGATACGAAATCGGCGGGCGCGATCCTCGATTTCCTGGTGCTGCGGGCCGAGGAACGGCTGCGGCGCCGGGCCGAAAAGGAAACCGCGCGCAAATCGGCGACGAAACGGCTGCGGCTGCCGGGGAAACTGGTCGATTGCTCGGCCACCTCGCGCGAGGGGACGGAACTGTTCATCGTCGAGGGCGACTCGGCGGGCGGATCGGCGAAAATGGCCCGCGACCGGCGCATTCAGGCGCTGTTGCCGCTCAGGGGGAAAATCCTGAACGTGCTGGGCGCGGCCTCTGCAAAACTGGGCAGCAATGCCGAGATCAGCGACCTGACCCAGGCGCTGGGCACCGGGATCGGCACGAAATTCAACATCGACGATCTGCGCTATGAAAAGATCATCATCATGACCGACGCCGATGTGGACGGCGCGCATATCGCCAGCCTGCTGATGACCTTCTTCTTCACCCAGATGCGCCCGCTGATCGACCACGGGCACCTGTATCTGGCCTGCCCGCCGCTGTTCCGCCTGACCCAAGGCGCGAAACGGATCTATGCGCTGGACGAGGCGGAAAAGGAGATGTGGCTGGAAAAGGGCCTCGGCGGCAAGGGCAGGATCGACGTTTCCCGCTTCAAGGGCCTGGGCGAGATGGACGCCAAGGACCTGAAGGAAACCACGATGGACCCCGCATCCCGCAAGCTGATCCGCGTGTCGATCGACGAGGACGAACCGGGCGAAACCGCCGACCTGGTGGAACGCCTGATGGGCAAGAAGCCGGAAATGCGGTTCCAGTATATCCAGGAGAATGCGAGGTTCGTGGAGGAGGTGGATGTTTGAGGTGATACTTGACCAAACCCAGTAGCGCACTTGCGACGGTCAAATTTCTAATCGCTTCGACGATAGAATTCACGCGCGAAGCCGAATTGCATTGTATTCCCTTCAGTCGTCACCCTGATCCAAGCCTGTTACAGGAAATATCGTTCCTCTTCTTGAGGTTTTCGCACAATCGAACAGAGCAAATACTGCGGCTTCTTAACGAAGGGACTGCAGTCAGCGAATGCCTTATTCTTATGCGCTCGGTTGTCGAAGCATCCGCCAAACTCTGGGATATTCAGCTTGCAGACACTGATGATCAGAAAGGCCTAAGCCAGAAATACGCCTCGCTCCTAGCAGCCGAAACGAGAAGGAAAAGACAAAAATACAAAGAGGTTATAGATGGCTGCGCCGAAAAAAGCGGCATAGAGAAACATATCGAGAAACTTATTTCAGACCCCACTTCTATTGGACTCGAAAATTTATCAAGAAAAGTATCTGCGGAAATAATCAAGTCGTTCTCTTTTGGGGTCCTTATAGAGCAAGTTGAGAAGCGTGCGAAAAGCAAGTCAATGGAAGTCAACTTCTCGCTTCTGCGTCTTCTATACAGCTATACAAGTGATATCTCGCACGCCGGAGCCACCGGGTTGCTCATCGAAGAAACCTTGTATCCGGCAAGCCAAGATAATTGGTCAATCTCACACATTGGAAATGCAGCGTCCATCTGTGGAACGCTCACTCTGATTTGGTATTACAATGCGCTATTCGAAGATCCACATAATAAGAGCAAAGCAGAACTATATGAGAGCGCAAGAAGGTTACTCGAAGTTTCGACATCACTTTCAAACCTCCATTTAGATGAGTTAGGTGTCCCATCCCGGACGATCACATAGACCCTCGCCGCTCTGCGCTCTTCATGGCAAGATCGTTGCTGGGTGAGGTTCGGGACGCGGGGCGAGGATGCTGATTTCTCTTCACAAGCAGGCGACGA
>NZ_JAMYDV010000015.1 GCF_024128855.1 Rhodovulum tesquicola | reverse complement strand
ACGGGTTTGCCGTCACGGCTGTCGGGGTAGGGCACGCCCGCAACTTCAAGGATGGTTGCCGGGACGTCCATGACATGCGTCAGACTGTCGGCGATGCGGGCGCCGCCCTGCACGCCATGGCCTGCAACGATGGCCGGAACGCGGATACCGCCTTCGGACAGGAAGCCCTTGAACATGCGGAGCGGACCGGCACCGGCCTGTGCCCAGGCGGGGCCATACTGGATGAAGGTGCCCGTCCTGCCCCAATCCTCGAACCGGCTGTTGTCCCAGGGGGCGCCCATCGGCATCGCGTTGCCCTCGGGGCCGTTGTCCGACAGGACGAAGATCAGCGTGTCTTCATACAGGCCCGCGGTTTTCAGATAGCCGATGAGCCCGCCGATATTCGCGTCCATGTGCTTGAGCATCCCGGCGTAAAGCTCCATCCGGCGGGCCGAGTCGCGCTTTTCCTCGTCCGACAGATCGTCCCAGGCGGGCACGCCCGGCAGCCGCGGGAAGACCGTCGCCTCCGGGTCGAGGATGCCCAGCGTCTTCATCCGTTCGATCCGGGCGGCGCGCAGGGCGTCATAGCCGTCGTCGTAGCGGCCCGCATAGCGGTCGCGCCAGTCGTCGGGCAGCTGGAACGGGTCATGCGGGGCCTGCATGGCGAGGTAGGCGAAGAACGGCTTGCCGTCGGCGCGATGCTCCTCGATGTTGTCGATGATCGCCGCGGTGTAATCCACGCTGGAGTGGAACCCGGGCCGCAGCGCCCTCAGCAATTCACCGTTGTAGGTGTAGGGCTGCCGCTCGCCCCTTGCGCCCCACATGTCGTCCAGATGGCTGCCGCCGCCGGGGATGAGAGAGAGGTCGCGCTGGAATCCGCGCGCCGCCGGCCAGTGCTCGGGCTCATCGCCCAGGTGCCATTTCCCGGCCATGAAGGTGTTGTAGCCCGCCTCTGCCAGCAGGGCCGGGAGGGGTGCCACGCGGTCGCTCAGGTGGCCCTCGTAGCCCGGCGCGCCCACCTGGTTGGGGGCCGTGAACTCGGCCATGCTGCCCACGCCCGCGGCGTGGTTGTCGGTGCCGGACAGCAGCATCGAGCGCGTCAAGCTTCGGGGTCTGGATCTCGCCGCCGAAACTGCCGAGATCCGCATAGCCGGCGTCGTCGGCCACGATCAGCAGGATGTTGGGCCGGTCGTCCTGCGCCCTTGCATGCCCGGCCGCGATCAGCGTCAGGCAGGTCACCGCGACCCATGTTGTCCACCGCCACCCAGTGCAGCGCATCTCGACCAGTGCCACCTTCAATCCCCTATATTGCGCAGGATGCGTTCAAGAAACCGGACTCGGCCCGCGGTCAGAACCGGTAGGTCGCGCCGATGATCGGACCCGAGAAATCCAGCGACGCCTTGCCGTAATCGGTGTCCCACTCGGCCTCGAGATAGCGATAGCCGCCCTGGAGGGTCCATTTCTGGTTCAGGCGGTATCCGACCGTGGCAAGCGCCTGCCAGCTGCTGGTGTCGCCGGTGCCGCCCGCATCGAGGGTGAGCGTGCCGAACCATTTCTCGTTGAAGGCCATCGACAGCCTTGCGGCCAGGACCGGATCGACCCAGTCCTTGTCGTGGCCGAAATCCCGGGTGGGATTGCCCCCCGTGCCGACAAGTTTCGTGTCGACCGAGGTCCAGAACGCCCGCAAGCCCGCGCCGATGTCGAAGGCGACATTGGCGTCCTCGTGCACGCGGTAGGTCAGGTAGGTGCTGACGACCGTGATCTCGCTTTTGGCCTCGACCTTCGAGAACAGCGCGCCGTTCGGTGTCGGGCCGCCGGCCGAGAGCTTGAAATAGAGCAGGTCGCCAATTGCGCCCCACGGCCCGTTGCGCGCCTCGACCATGCCCATATAGGCGAAGTCGAGCGCGTCCAGCGCATCGCTGAAGCTGAGTTCGGCGCTCGCTTCGCCGAATGGCGTGTCGGCGGTCACACCGGTATCGTTCACCCACAGATAGCCGGTCAGATCGAAGGTCCAGCCACTGTCCTGTGCGACGGCCGGACCCGCTGTCAGGGCCAGCAGCGCGGCAACACCGGCTGTCCGTTGAAGTCGCGTTGTCGGCATTCTTCCCTCCCCCGGGGCATGGCGACCTTGTCGATGTCCACACATGCCTTGTTCGTCCTGCACGCAAGCCCCGGCAAACCGCAGACGCGATTCCGACCGGACGCCCTTTGTGCAACGATCCGGAATTAACCCTGTCGGCGCAAGAAACTCCGCGCGTTGGGCGGTGTCATGCCGCCGGAAATGGCGCGGAAAGACAAATCGCGGGGGCGCCCCGTCCGTTCAGGTCCTGTCGCGCCGGCAAAGGGTCCGGGGCAAGGTGCCCGTCCAGCGGCGGACGGCCCGGGTCAGCGAGGATTGCTGTCCGTAGCCGAGTTGCGCCGCGATCGCGCCCGAACTTCGCCCGCCCGCATCGAAATCCGCAAGGGCCAGATCGCGGCGCACCGAGTCCAGCAGGCGCGAGAAGGTGGTGCCCTCCGCGCCCAGGCGGCGTTGCAGCGTGCGCACGCTGAGCCCGGCCGCGGCGGCGATCCGCTCGACCTTTGGCGTGTCTTCGGACAGCATGGCCCGCATGACGATCCGGACCGACATGCCCAGGGATCCGTCACCACGCAGTGGTGTCCGGTCGGCGGCGGGGTCGGGTGCCGGTCGATCCACCGTCAGGGGCCGCAGCGGCCGGTCCGCCACGCGCGCGGGCACGAACAGGGTCAGCGCCCTGTCGGCCGATGCCTCGACCGTCTCGCCGAAACATGCACGCAGATGCGCCAGGTCGTGAACCGGATGGGGCACCAGGGCGACGCGGTCGAAGACCGGCAGCGGAGCGCCCGCATGGTTGCAGACCGACTGGATCAGGGCGGCAACGTATTGCCGCACCAGATGCAGGGTCTCGTCATCCATGCGCAGCCCCCACGCCTCGCGCAGGGTCATGCCGCCGGGCGTGGATCGGATCGTGATGATCTCGTTCGTGGTATGGTGCGGCAGCAAGGTCGCCACGGACAACAGGGCCTCGCGCACGCTTGCCGAGTCGAGGGCGGCCACGCCGATCGCGCCGAGTTCCCTGACGCTTGACTGCGCCACGATCCGGCAGGCGAAATCCGGCCTCTCGATCCTGTTCGCTCGCCGCGCGCAAGAAGGCGATGGCCGGACGCAGCGGGATCGGCATCCCCGGGTCGCCTTTCAACACATATCCGAGATCGACCTTTCGCAGCCAGTCCTCGGCGGGCCGACCATTGGCCTGCATCCAGAGGATGAAGGGCATGAGCGCCCCCGCACGGATCAGCGGAATCATGGCGGCGAGGGTCTGTCATTGGCATTCGGCATTGCTCAAGCTCAGCACGATCCGGCACGCAAAGACAAGTTAACTGTTCGTTCAGGGGCAATCCTATCCCGCAAGATGCGGCGGGTCAGGTCATTGCAATGACAGCAGCGTGCCGTCGCCCGGGTTGGCCGCCAGCCCGCGCGCAAGTGCTGCGCGCGCGGCCTCGGGATCGCCCATCGCGGCGTGCAGGCGGACCACCATTGACCAGGCGTCCACGATCTGCGGATCGAGCGTCACCGCCCGCTCGAACGCCCGAAGCGCGGTCGCGAATTCGCGCGCCTGAAAGGCGGCGCCACCGATCTGCAGATGCGTCTCGGGGAAATCGGCGCGCAGCGTCAGTGCATCCCACCAATCCTGCCGGGCCTTGGCCAGCGCAGCACCCCGGGGCGTTGCGGGATCGGCGGGCATGTCGGCCAGCGCCTTTGCCGCCGCCTCGCGGACCGAGCGCAGCGGGTCCGACAGAAGCGGCTCAAGCCGGGCTATGCGATCCTCGGGCGGAAGGCTGCGCAGGGCACCGGCGGCCGCGCCGCGCACCAGCGGGTCGGGATCGGCCAGCAGCCGGGTGACACGCGCGGCCGCGTCCATGTCCGCGACCGCGCCCAGCAGGTCCAGCGCGGTGGCGCGGACGATGCCGGGGCCATCCGACCAGTCCGCCAGATCCAGCAGCAGCGGCGCCTGCGCCTGCGGATCGCGGCGCGCCGCGGCAAAGGTCGTCGCGTGGTGCGGGCCGCGATAGGCGCTGTCGGGGAAGCGCGCCGCCAGTTCCGCCGCCGCCCAGGCCGCGTCGCGGTCGGTGTGGCAATCGGTGCAGGCATCGGGCGATCCGGTCGCGGCAAGGTCGGGGCGGGGCACGCGGAAGCTGTGGTCGCGCCGGGCGTCGATGCCCATATAGGTGCGCTCGATCATGTGGCAGGAGACGCATTGCGCGCCCGCGCTGTCCTCGGCGTGGAAATGGTGTTCGGGGTCGTCATAGGGTTTGGGCGTCAGCGTCGGGAAGTCGGGATTGCCCGCGGGGGAATGGCATTGCGTGCAGACGGCGTTGCCCTCGGCGATCAGGCGGGCCGAATGCGGCTCGTGGCAGGTGGAACAGCGCACGCCCCGCGCGTGCATCTTCGATTGCAGGAACGAGCCGCCCTCGAACACCTCGTCGAGGATCGAGCCGTCGGGGTGATAGAGGCCCTCGCGCAGCAGCGAGATCGAGAAGGCATCGTGATAGTCGGTGCCGGGCAGCGGGTTGCCGTCCTGCATCGCCTCGCGGCGCGAATGGCAGGTCAGGCATTGCATGACCTCGGCCTGCTGCGATGCGCCCAGATCGACCGTCAGCCCCATGAGCGGCAGTGCGGCGGGTCGGTCGCGTGGCATTCGGCGCAGCGCGCCTCCCAGCTCTTGTAGGGGCCGGTCCAGTGGAACCCGTCGCCGGGCGGAACGACCTGGTCGGGGAACACCGGATACCAGCGTTCGCGCTCGACATCCCAGGCGATGTCGTAGGTCTGGGTCCGGCCCGGTTCAGGCGACAGAAGGTATTGCTGCAAAGGATCGACGCCCGCGACGCCGACGACCGGATAGGCGCGGCGCACACCGTCGGGGCCGTCCGTCTCGATCAGGTATGTTGCACCGTCGCGGAAGAACCGCGTCACCTGGCCGCCATGTTCGAAGGTGACGTTGCCGAAATCGCCCAGGACCGTGGTCTCGTCCGGCAGCGTCCAGGCCTTCGCATGGTCGGACCCCGCCCAGTCGGCCGCAATGTCATCATGGCAGGCCGTGCAGATCGCCGAACCCACATGGCCAGGTTCTGCCGAAGCCGCGCAGGCTCCGGCGACAAGCATAACAAGCCCCGCGACGGCGGCGATGCGGGGCACGGGCAAGCCGAACCGCCCGGCCGCGCCGAGAACGCCCGGCCGTCCCATCTAGTTCCCGAGGATCCGGATCGGGGTGGAGACAAGGAGCTGTCCGATGGTGGGCGTATCGGCCGCGTCGAAGCTGCCGACCGAATTCAGCCCCGCGCCGATCAACTGGACCACTTCCGGCGATCCGGCGAATTTCGAATGGCTTCCGGAACTGGAATCGTCGATTTCCGACAGGTCGATGACCGTCAGGCCGAGTTTTTCAAGCTCCGTCGTGTTCGCCGCGCCGACCCGCGGAACGCCCCCCGCGATGACCGAGGACACGCGGAGCGCCTTGTCGTCCGCGGAGACAAGAAGGTAGATCTTCTTGCGGATCCTCGGCGGAAGCTGGGCAAGCTGGGTACGGAACAGGTCGAGGTCGATATCGGGCGAGGCCAGCATGATATGGTTGATCTCTCCCCGGCGCCCCAGCGTGCCGGCCTGTTGCAGGTCCAGCAGACCTTCCATGGTCAGCAGGGTGCCCATCGAGTGGGCGAAGACGTCCGCACTCTCTGCCCGGGTCCCGGCCATGATGTCGGCCACCTCCTTGATCTTGCCCCGGGCGACGAGCGCGCTGTTGAGTCATGGACATAGCGCGGCGTGCTGGCCGCCGAGGCCCAGGTCAGGAGGGTCGGCACGCCCTGAAAGCCGGTATCCTCGACGAATTGCGCCAGCCGCAGCACCGCATCGCTGGCCGTGTTGTTGTAGCCGTGGACGAACAGCAGCAGCTTGCGCTCGCCCCTCGGCCGGGAGGCAAGCTCGCGGTTGAGCGCGGAGATCATGTCGGCGTCCCCGCCATGGACGACCGGATCGACGACCGTGAATTCCGTCCGCGGGTCGGGCGGCAGCCGCCTGGGCCGTTCGATCTGTCCGATCACATGGGTCGGCGGGATCGTGACCTCGACCGAGGCCAGGCCAAGTTCCGCCGCACGGCCGGTCGACAGGAAGACGCCGGGCTCGGCGGAGGGCGTCCGTGTCGAGGCGATGAAGATGCGGTGCCGGGTCACGTCGGGCACGGCATCGACCGCGACGGAGGGGTTTGCCACACCGATGAGTTCCGGCGGACGGCTGCACCCGGCCAGCAGGATGGCAGTCAGCACCAGCAGGACGGGCAGGAAAGGACGACGCGCGGATGTGCCGGGCATGGGGCCTTCTCCTGCTTCGGTCGGTCTGTCCGATTCCCGAACCTTCCGAAGGTTGGCCAATGTCGGGCAATTCGTCTTGCCGCCGGGGAGGTCGGCCATGAGTTTTTTCGCGAAGGGCAGGGGGCGACACATCACGCCCCGGCCCCGGTCCATCGGGGCGCCCGCGCCTGCCCGGATATCCGTCACGGGATCGTCCTGGCATGCGGGCTCAGCCTTTCGGGAACAGGAAGCTCACGAACAGCCTTGCGCCCCAGCCTTCGGGGCTGGACGGGCGGCTTTCGGCCCAGTAGCGCACCCCGCCGCCGATGCTGACCGGCTGCTTGCCGATCATCGTCACCTTCGAGACCTGGAGGTTGTCGGGATCGTCCAGTCCTCGTCCTCCCGGTCATAGCTGGCCTCGGAATTGACCGTGAAGGTCCATGCCTCGGGCGTGGTGTAGGCAATGAAGGGTTGCAGGAAGGTGGTGCTGATGTCGGCGCGGTCGTCATCGCCCGCAACCGACCAGATATGATTGGCCAGCGCGCCCACCGTCCATGGTCCCGACTGCGTCAGCGCCACGCCGGTCAGGCCGGCGCCCCATTTCTCGCCGCCCGGAAGGTCGTCGGTTGCCGTCGGAAGCAGGAAGACCGGCCCCCCCCCCCGGATCAGCTTGCCGAAGGCGGGTTTCACCCGCGAGAAGAACAGGCTGACCGTGGTATCGCCCAGCCCGAACTGATCGCCGGAACCGGGAAGGATGTCGTCCTGCGACAGGATCGGCACGATCACGCGGGTGATCAGGTTCCAGTCCGCGTTCAGCGAGACCGGGATGACCGGCTGGATGTTGAAGGTCAGCCGCGTGCCGTCATCGTCCGCGCCGATATTGGAATCGAAGTTCCCCTGGATGGGCACGCTGATCAGCGACGAAATCGGGTTGGAGGCCTGCCTTGCCAGGTCCCGCGCATCCTGTGCCCGTGCCGCCGGGGCGATGGCGAGCGCCGCGAGCGCCAGAAGCGACCGGCGCGCCGCCGGGGGCAGGGCAGGGGCCGTCGCGGGACGGTTCGGGGGCGTCATGGTGTCTTCCTCCGTCAAGCGGCCGGGGGCGATGCCGAAACCGGATCCGGGGCGCCGCCCGATCGGATCGGCCCCGAAACCGCCGCGGTCCGCGATCAGTCGATGACGACCACCACATATTGCCCGCCATAGGGCTGGTAATAGGTCGCGCCGCATTGGTAGTAGCTGGCGCCATTGATGGTGACGGTCACGCATCCGGCGGGGAGGGTGGCGATATAGACCGTGGTGCGGCGCACGATCCGCCGGGTCGTCCGGCGCGCGACGCCCGCGGCGCTGACAGGGGTCGCAGGCCGCCCGACACGGGCCTCGGCCTGTTTCACGACCCCTTCGCCCGTGATCCAGAGCAACGGATCGGGTTCGGCGGCCACCGCGAAGGCCAGCACGGCCAGGCCGATCATCCGGCGGCGCATATTTCCCCTGGGCATTGCCCTTACCCCTCTGCGATGATTTCAAGACCGTCCAGGGTCAGCGGATCGACCTCGGTCGATCCCTCGGGCGGCGTGAAGCCGTAGGTTTCGGCATCCGTCGCCACGCCCGGCGTGACGTCCCAGAGCTGGACCGAGAATGTCGGCGCCGCCGTCACCCACTTGCTGGTGATGACATACTTCACCGGGACCGGATCGCCCTCGGACTGCACCTGGAGTTGCCAGTCGATCTCCGCCGCGCGATAGAGAAGGTGATGGGCGCTGCCCCCACCGACCGTGACCTCGTCCATGTGGCGGCCGGTTTCGACCTCGTATATCAGCCCCTCGTAGGGGTTGGCATAGAGCAGGTCGGCCCCGCCGGTCACCGCGGTCCCCAGCACCGCCCTGACCTCGTCGATCGCGGCATCTATGCCGCCCTCGACCGGGATGAACAGGTGCATTGCCAGGGCCTCGTTCGCGATGGCGACGCGCGTGCCGTCGAACACGATGGTGGTCTGGCCGGCAGGCCCCTTGCGGGTGACATGGAAGCCGGTTTCCCGGTCGAGGACCATCTGGCCGGTCGCGGTCGGTTGCACCCTGGCCCCGTCGCGCATCAGGATGTCGGTCGAGGCATCCGCGGTCACGCTGAAGCTGCCCAGACCGGCCAGATAATCCGACGTCGCGTGAAGGATGTCGTCCGCCCTGGGGTCGATATCCTGTGCGCTGGCCGTCGATACCGTCATCGAGGCGGTGATCAGTGTCACGGCCACGACCGGTCAACCCTTCTTCAAGCGACCCATCGGCGTCTCCTCCCGGAGGTGACATTCCTGCGCCAGAATGGCTCCCACCCCTGGGGCGTCGTCGACCTGAAGCTTGCCTGCCACATCTCCGGCGCGAACATTCTGGCGCATGATGACAAGAAGCCACCGGCTGCGCCGCAATCCCTCGGCCTGACGCGGCGCGCGCATGATCCGGGCATCGGAGCAACGGATCTTCCCCTCGGGCTCTCGTCCTGCATCCTGCCGGAAAATTCCATGACGGCATCCGCCGAACCATCGGGGGGCCATGTCGCACGGCCATGACCCTTCCGGGGCGATCCGGGGTGGGGTGACATGCGTTTGCCCTTGCATCGTCGAATGACGATCTATACTGATCGTCCGTGAACGATACATGGGGGCGCGTGCATGCTAGATCGGAACAGGGCTGGTCCGTCCCCGGTGGTCGAGGCCGATCGGGTTGCCGCCCTCGCCAAGGCGCTGGCGCATCCGGCGCGGGTCAGGATCGTCGCCTTCCTGCTGTCCAGGCCCGGCTGCATCGGCGGCGACATCGTGGATCAGGTCGGGCTGGCGCAATCGACGGTTTCGGAACATCTGCGGATCCTCAAGGAGGCGGGGATCGTGCAGGGCGCCATCGAATATCCCCGGATCTGCTATTCGCTCGATCCCACGGCGCTTGCCCCGCTCGGGGCGCTGATCGAGGCCATCGCGGCCCGCCCGCCCGCGGCCGAGGCGCCCTGTTGCCACACGCCCGAAGGCTGCATCCCCAGGGCAAGCGCCCGATGACCGCCCCGGCCGCCCAAGACCCCGCGAACCTGGCCCGATGGGTCGGGCACAGCCCCGTCCCAGCCTGACCCCGAAAGGAACAACGCATGCCTGTCTTCGAACGGTTTCTGTCCATCTGGGTCGCGCTTGCGATTCTCGCCGGGCTGGGGCTGGGCCAGATCGCGCCGGGGCTGGTCGGGTTCCTGGCGGGGCTGGAATACGGCTCGGTCAATTTCGTCGTGGCGGTCCTGATCTGGTTCATGGTCTACCCGATGATGGTGGGCGTCGATTTCTCGTCGCTGGCGCGCATCCATGAACGGCCCAAGGGGCTGATCATCACGCTGGCGGTGAACTGGCTGATCAAGCCCTTCACCATGGCCGCGCTGGGCGTGCTGTTCTTCGAATGGGTCTTTGCCCCCTTCATCGAGCCGGGCACGGCGGGGCAGTATATCGCGGGCATGATCCTGCTGGGGGCCGCGCCCTGCACGGCGATGGTGTTCGTCTGGTCACATCTGACCCGGGGCGATCCGAACTACACGCTGGTCCAGGTCTCGCTGAACGATGTCATCATGGTCTTTGCCTTCGCGCCCATCGTCGCGCTGCTGCTGGGCGTGACCGATATCACCGTGCCCTGGGAAACGCTGGTGCTGTCGGTGGTTCTGTATGTCGTCATCCCGCTGACGGCGGGCGTGATCACCCGGCTCTGGCTGACACGCGGCGCGGCCAGCCCCGCCCAGGGCGAGGCGCGCGTCGCGGCCTTTACCGGCCGGATCAAGCCCCTGTCGGTGCTGGGCCTGCTGGCGACCGTGGTGCTGCTGTTCGGCTTCCAGGGCGAGGTGATCCTGGACCGGCCGCTGGTGATCGCGATGATCGCGCTGCCGCTGCTGATCCAGTCCTACGGGATGTTCGCGGTCGCCTATTGGGCGGCCAGGGCCTGGCGGGTGCCGCATAACGTGGCCGCCCCTTGCGCGCTGATCGGCACGTCGAATTTCTTCGAACTGGCCGTAGCGGTCGCCATCGGGCTGTTCGGGCTGAATTCCATCGCCGCGCTGGTCACCGTGGTCGGCGTGCTGGTCGAGGTGCCGGTGATGCTGTCGCTGGTCTGGTTCGCCAACCGCACCACCCACTGGTTCCCGGCCGAGGAAAGCGCGATCCGCACCTCCAGACCCAGGGAGCAGAGCTGATGTTTCGCACCGCATTGATCGCGCTGGATTTTTCGGCCGCAGAAGGGCCGATGCTGGACTGCCTGACCGACCTGCGCGCCATGGGCGTTTCCCGCGTGGTCCTGACCCATGTGGTGAGGCTGGGCTATGGCCAGGGGGCGAGCCATGGCCACGAGGACGCGCTGAAGGACTGGCTGGGCAAGCGCGCCGCGCCGCTGCGCGAGGCGGGGCTTGCGGTCGAGATCGACATCCGCGCCGCGGGCGCGGTGGCGAAGGACATCCTGCAAGCGGCCAGCGATCATGGTGCCGACCTGATCGTGATCGGCTCGCGCGGGCAGAACTTGATCCGCGGCCTGTTCCTGGGCTCGGTCGCGCGCGAGGTGCTGCACGACAGCCCCCTGCCGGTGCGGCTGGAATGGATCGACGCGAACGAGGACGAGCGCTGCGCGCGGGCGTGCACGGGCGGGCTGACCCGCATCCTGCTGGCCACCGATTTCTCGCAGAAATCGCAATCCGCCGAGGCGGCGGCCATCGCGCTGGGCGGCGCGGGCGTGTCCGTCGATGTCGTGCATGTGCTGACCCAGGACGAGCGCCGCATCTACGCGCGCTGGCCCCAGATGGCGCGGGTGGCGCTTGCCCATATCGCCGACGACATCCGCGCCGCGGGCGGGCGGGCCGAGACTCACCTGCTGGACGGCAAGCCCTCGGAGGAGATCGCGCGCCTTGCGGCCGAGCACGGAAGCGACCTGATCGTGGTCGGCAAGCATGGCCGGAACCGGGTCGGAAGCCGGATCATCGGCTCGACCGCCGCCAGCTTGTGCGAAACCGCCCGCCGCCCCGTGCTGATGGTGCCTCTCGGGAAGGATGCGGACTGAGCGCGGCATCGACAGGCCCCGACGGCGGACCGCGCGCATGGCCGATGCCCGCGAGGCGGGGCGGTTGACCGGGTCGAAGGCCCCGGATCGTTCAGGGAAAGGGAGACGGCAGGCCATGGCGGCGATCATTCGCGGATGTCCCGGCACGGCGCTTTCCATTCCGATGCAGCACGAGAAGGAAAAGGAAGCCTATGCCCTCGGCGAGGCGCTGTTCTGTCGCCGGGCGTCGATGCTGGATTATTCCTGAGCCACTTGCCACGGCAACAGCGGCGCCCGCCCTTCGGGCAACGGCCCGGTCAGATCGGACGACATGGGCGGACCCGATCCGGCGGCCCGCATCCGATGACGGGCAGGATGGCCAACTCGGTCCAGCGTCGGATCAAGCCTGACATGCAGCCTTTCGCCGGGCAGCGGGACCGCCGAACCCCCGATTGCCGGATCGCCCGACAGATGTGGGGCGACACGGGCGCCCCGTGCAGAGTAGGGCGGACGGCCGCACCAGATGGCAGGCCGTGCTGCGGCCGAACCCCACGGCATCGGGTTTCATTCGCCCAGCCCCATGCGGGCCAGGTAGTCCATGGATGCCCTGATCCCCGCCTTGTCGCCCAGTTCCAGGATCAGGCGCGGCCTGACCTCCAGCGCGGCGATGGCGCGGAACACGGCCGGCCACAGGATCGTGCCTTCGCCGATGGCCCAGTGCCGGTCGGCATGGCCGTCGGCATCCTGAAGGTGGACATGGTCCAGCAGCGCACCCGCCGCCGTGACGAAGTAATCCACCGGCGGCGCGCCGGTGCTGCCATGGGCATAATGCGCATGCCCCGTGTCGAGCGACAGCCGCAGCGCCGGAGAGCCGAAGCTTTCGACCAGGCGCTGGCGGTCCCTCGGGTCGATATCCTCGATATTCTCCATCACCAGGGTAACCCCCTGATCCTCGGCCCGCCGGACCGCGGCGCCGATGCAGGCATGGACATTGTCCATCAGGTTGCGGCGGTTGTCGGGGTAATTGTCGAGATTTTTGTAATCCCAGGTCGTGTAGGGCGAATGGATGACCATGTGGGTCGCCCCGACCGCCGCGCAGACATCCAGCCCCTGATCCATGCGGCGGGCCACCACGCGCTGCACCTCCGGGTCGGAGGTCGCGATGCCGAAGCCCCAGAACGGCCCGTGAATGCCCAACCGCCCGGTATAGCCGTCCAGCAGCTTGCGGGTATGGGCGGCTTCGGCCGACCAGTCGCCATCCAGCACAGCGGCGGTGTGAAAGGCCTGCAATTCCAGGTCGCGGTTCTTTTCCAGAATCCAGTCGCGCCAGATTTCAAGACCGGCGGTGTCCAGAGCGGCACCGATAACGGGAAGCGCCATGATATCTCCTGATGTCGCAAGATCCGGTCCGGCTAGACCGCGGACATGACCGCGGCGTGACGCTGCGCCGAAGCTTTTCTGACAGGGGGCGGCGACCGGATACCCGGCATGGGTGCGATCAGGGGTGTTCTGGAATAGTCTTTCCTCCGGGACGTTCTAGACCACATGACAGGAAATGCCAGAGGGGTCCCGGGACCATGCAACGGCAAAATCGTCTTCTGTCCGTCGGCCTCTGGCTGGTGATCCTTCTGGGCCTTGCGCCCCTGATCCTGAGCGAGCCGAGCCTGGGCGGGTGGCATGTCGCCTGGGCGGACGACGATGACGACGACGACGATGATGATGATGATGACGACGATGACCGCCGGGGCGGCGGCAACGCGTTTCGCCCGGGCAATGAGCGGAACCTGTTCCCATGGACCCGTCGGTCCGAGCCGCGTGTCATGCGCCGCCAGCCGGCCCCGGCGGCCCGCCCGCGTCCCGACTTCCTGCCCGAGATCGTCGTCACCGATCTTTCCGATGCCGACCTGTCCATACTGCTCGCCGAGGGCTACACGCTCATCGAACGCCGCACGGTGACAACGCTTGCCGTGACGCTGGACCGCCTTTCCGCGCCGAGCGGCGTGCCCCTCGAGGCCGCGCGCGACCGGGTCAGGCTGTTGACCAGCGGCGACGACGCCGATTTCAACCATCTCTACCGCGCGACCCAGGCAGAGCCCGTGGCGCTGTCCGCCCCGACCTGTGCGCACGAGAATTGCGCCGCCTGGGCGGCAATCGGCTGGCCGGGCGCGCGTGTCGCCACCGAAAGCTGCCCCGTGACCACAAGCATCGGCCTGATCGACACCGGGATAAACCCCGCGCACGAGATCATCGACACGGCGCGGCTTGACCTGATCGCACGGCTGGGCGCGCAGGCATCCTCCGGCGCGATTCACGGCACCGCCATCGCTTCGCTCCTGGTCGGGTCGGACCGCTCCCGCGTGCCGGGCCTCTTGCCACGGGCCGAGATCCTGGCGGTGGACGTGTTCACCCGCGTCGCCGAGGATGAGCGCGCCGATGTCGCCGCGCTGGTCGAGGGGCTGGACCTTCTGGCGGCGCGGCAGGTGCGGCTTTACAACCTGTCGCTGGCCGGCCCACCCAACAGCTTGCTGGCCCGGATGCTCGACCGGCTGACCGATCCGGCGGGGCTGGATGCCGTGATCGTCTCCGCCGCCGGGAATGGCGGCCCGACCGCGCCCCCGGCCTGGCCCGGCGCGCATCCCCATGTCATCGCCGTCACCGCCGTCGATACGCGCGGCCGGGTCTTTCCGCAGGCGCAGCGCGGCGACCATCTGGCCCTTGCTGCGCCGGGCGTGAACCTTCTGGCCGCGACATCGGTGCGCGGGGCGCGCGGCAAGAGCGGCACCTCCTTCGCCGTGCCCTTCGTCACCGCCACCGCAGCCGTGCTGATGTCGCGGCCCGTGCCGCAATCCGGGGCAAAGGTGCGCGCGACGCTGGCCGTGACGGCGCGCGATCTGGGCATGCCGGGGCATGATGCGATCTTTGGCCACGGGCTTGTTTCGGCCGAGGGAATTTGTCCCTGATTGCGGAATAGGGGGCGCCCCGGCGCGTTGTCCCATCGGACAATATCCAAGGGAGCCCGCCATGTTCCGCTTTACGCCACCCGCGACGATCCGCTTTTCCTGCCAGCCCGAGGACGAGGGCGTGATCGCCCCGCCCGTTCCGGCCAAATCCTATCTGCCCGACTGGTTCCGCAGGCTTCCGCCCGTGGATCCCGCCATCGAAAGCCCGACCAATACCGGCCTGACCGTCAAGCGCTGCCTTCCGTTTCTGGACGCGATGACAACCGGATGGATCATTCCGCTGGCCGCTACCGTGCGTCTCGGCATTGCCGATGGCGGCACCCGTGTCGAATCCGGCTGGGATTTCGACCGCGCCATGGTGGAAAGCCACGGCATGCACCAGGTCAAGGGCAACCCGATGGGCAACCGCCCGCCCTGCAAGTTCATCAATTTCTGGACGATCACCACGCCGCCGGGCTGGAGCTGCCTGTTCGTCAATCCGCTGAACCGCCCGAATGGCGTGTTCGAGATTGCGGCGGGCGTGGTCGATACCGACACCTATCGCAGCCCGATCCATTTCCCGTTCTTCGCCACCGCCGAGGACGGGCTTTACACCATCGAGAAGGGATCGCCCATCGTCCAGGTGATCCCGTTCAAGCGCGACACCACCGCGCTTGCGGCCGATATCGGCGTCGAGCATCCCGAAGAAGCCGCCCTGCGCAACAGGATCCTGCGCAACACGCAGGCCGGAACCGGCTGGTATCGGCTATTCGCCCGCGCCGAGCGGTAAGCGGCCCGACGCTTGACGGACCACAGCCCCGAAGGCTTTCCTTCGGGGCTGTTATTTTGACCGGTTGGCCATTCCAAAAGGAAACGGCCCCCGAAGGGGCCGCCCCGGTACCGGAATTGGCCTGTCGGCTCAATCGTCGTCCCGGCCCCGGCCGGAGGAATTGGACGACGAGTTGGACGAGGAGTTGGACGAACTGTTGCTGGACGAGTTCGACGAGCTGTTCGAGGAACTGTTCGAAGAGCTGTTCGAGGAACTGTTGCTGGACGAGTTCGACGAGGAATTCGAATTGCTGTTGCTGTTGCTGTTGCTGTTGGAATTCGAATTGGACCGGCCATCGCCGCCAAAGCCCCATTTGCGGTCCGATTTGCGCAGCTTGAACTGGACCTTCTCGATGCCGTCATCGACCACGGACTGCGCCGCGGCGGGCAGTTTCGGCATGGAGATTCCGGCCTGGGCCCCAAGCGGCAAAAGGGCAAGCAACGTCGCCGGAAGGATCAGCTTGATGGGTTTCATCGGTTCTTCCTTTTTTTCAGACACAAGGTCACCTCCTTGCATCTGGAAAACGATCACGACCGCCCGTTATTCCCGAAACCCGGTCAATCCACGAAAAAAAGCGCCGCCCGCGCGCCGCCCTTTTCCCGATTTGCAGCACCCGGGCAAAACGCGCCCCTGTCCGCGGCCTGCGGCACTGCTCAGGGCTGCCAGCCGCGCGCAATCGCCGCCGCTTCCGCCGCGGCATCAAGCGCCATGCCCGCGCCCATCCGGTCAAGCCAGGGCGTCAGGGCCTCGGTTTCCACGCCACCGGCCGGGACATAGCCCTGGTCCCTGACCGCCTCGGGCAGGGGTTCCGACAGCGCGACCTCGACCTGCCAGCTCGTCCCGCGCCGACAGGCCAGCAGCATGTCCAGCCGGTTCGCCGCGCGGTCGATCACCTCGACCTCGCGGCAGGGCCCCGTCGGCGTGGGCAACGTCGCAAGGATGGTCAGGTCCGACCCGGCCCCGACGCCGACGGTCCGGCCCGATGGCAGGGCTTGCAGATGGTCATGCAGCGCGCTGTCCGTCGCAACCGGACCAAGCGCCAGACTGAATTCGGGCGCGCGCGGCAGCAGCACGACGGCCAGCGCAATCGACGCCGCAAGCGCAAGCCCCCCCGCCGCCAGAACGGGGCGGCGCGGCAGGGCAATGACCTTCGGCGCGGCCTTGCGCCCCTCGATCGCCGCAAGGATGGCCGGGGGAACGGGGTCGGAGATCGGCCCCGCAAAGGCCCGGGCCAGCGCCTCGTTCGCGGCCATCAGGTCATCGATAAAGGCCTGGTCCCCGGGATGATCCGCCAGGTGGATCACCACCGCCGCGGCGTCTTCGGGCGACAATTCCCCGTCCGCAAAGGCGGCCAGGCGATCCTTGTCCATCGTGGTTTCGCGCATCATTGGCGCCCCCCTGCACTCAGGCCAAGCTTCGGCAGCAACGCCCCGCGCGCCCGCGACAGCCGGCTCATCACCGTCCCGATCGGAAGCTGCAAGGTCTAGGCCACCTCGCGGTAGCTGAGGCCCTCGATGGCGACAAGCGCAAGAACCTCGCGTTGCCCCGGCGGCAGGTCGGCCATGGCGCTGCGGGCCCGGGCCAGCATCATGCGATCCTCCGGCAGGTTCGCCGCCTTTCCGTGGTCGGACAGGTTCGCGTGATCCGGATCCACCGCCGCGCCCCGACGCGCCACCTTGCGCCGGTCGTCAAGCCACAGGTTCTGGATGATGCGATACATCCAACTGTCCATCCGCGTGCCGGGCACGAACTGCCCTTCATTGCGCAAGGCCCGCTCGCAGGCCGCCTGCACCAGATCGTCCGCGTCCTGCATGTTGCCTGCAAGGCTCAGGGCAAAGCGCCGGAGCCGTGGCACCAGCGCGACAAGGTCATTCTGGAACTTCGCCCTCGTCCTGTCGGTCATCTTGCCCCCGCCTGTATCCGGACATCCGGCTGACAACGCCCGCCCCGGCGGATTATTCCATCCTGACCCGCCCCCCGTAAAATGGAACCCGCCCCGGCCCTTGGCAGCGCAGGGCGAAACCCGGAACCATACGCGAAAAGGCCCCGGCATCGCTGCCGGGGCCTGTCATCCGTGGCCATTGATCGCGGCTCAAGGCCGCGGGATCACTCGACCTTGCCGATGGACCAGAACAGCGTCTCGCCCGAGGCGTCCTGCACCCCGTCATTGTCGGTCACGGCCCAGCCGATCCCGGCGGCGTCGATGGCGAAACCCTCGACCTTGTCCTGCACATAGCCGTTCAGCACCAGAAGGTCGGGGATCAGGTCGCGCACCAGTTCCTTGCTCACCACCGGCAGCGTGCCGCCCAGCTCGGCGGGTTCAAGCTGCGCGACGGGCACGCGGTACAGCCGCTTGACCGCCTCGTCCGTGCCGATGCGGTTGTCGCGTTCGATGACATAGGCCCAGTCGCCATGGATGGTGATCTCGCTCAGCCCCATCCAGGCCCCGTCCGCCGGGCTGTCCAGCGGGTAATGCACCGCGCCCCAGGTCTTCTCCTGGGTGTCATAGGCCACGAGCTTGGCAAAGCCCTTGGGGTCGTCCTTCCACTCGCGCTGCACGGCAAGCCAGAGCGTATCGCCCAGAACCGACACGCCCTCGAAGCCGAACCGGATCTCGTGGTTCAGAAGCTCGGGGGGCAGCCCGATTTCCTGCCGGATCTCGCCACGGCCATCCACGCGCAGGATCGCATGCGGCGTCAGCCGGTCGGTCCGGCCCTCGCTGGCCAGCCAGAACCCGCCATCCCCCGTCAGCGCGATCCCCTCAAGGTCAAGCTTCTGCGCCGGGAAGCCATTGCGCGTCACCACCGTCTTGGCGGTGATGCGGGCGGGGGTCTGGCTGGCGTCGATGGTGTAGATGCCCGCCTGGTTCGCATAGACGCTGTCCGACACCGCATAAAGGATGCCCGGCCGTTCGGCATCCGCGACAAGACCCGACAGCGCGCCCCAGCCGATCAGCGTCTCCGCGCCGGCCGCGGTGATCGTCGGATAGGCCGCCGGCGCTTCCTGCCATTCATAGATCATCACATGGCTGCCCGCGCTGCCATCCTCGCGCCCGTCGAACTCGTTCGCGGTGACCAGCAGGTTGCGCTGCGGGATGGCCACGATCCCCTCCGGGCTGATCCCCGAGGGCAGGAGTTGATGCAGCCGCGGCGCGGCGGGGTCGGTGATGTCGTAGACGCCCACGACCGAGGACCGCTCGGACGCCACGAACACCATCGGGATGCCGCCGAAACTGCCGGTCTCCATCCCCTCGGGCTCCACGCCCTTGGAATGGCTGCGATGCTCGGGATAATGGCCGATCTCGATGATCGCATGTTCGAAGGACGCGCCCGCATCCCAGACCGGCGTCCCGTCGCGGCGGAAGATCGACCAGCCGCGCGTGCCACCGTTCCAGTCGCCCTCGTTGGCAAAGGCGACGTGATCGGCATCGATCCACTTCACCGCGTCGGGTTCGCGCGGGATCGGGCCCTTGGTGCCGGTGAACTCCAGCGCGCCGTTGCGGCGGGTGTCGATCCCCTCGACGGTCACCTCGCCCGCGCTGAAATGCGCGCTCACCGTGCCGTCAACGCCGATGATGACGATGTGATTGTTCTCCTGCAACGTCACGACGATTTCGCCCGCCGCGTTCACATCCACGAATTCGGGTTCGGGATCCTCGGGCGCGATGTCGGCAAGCCCGGTGACGTCGATCACCTGCTTCGCCGCGCAATCCGCCACCCCGTCCCGCACCGGCAGCTTGACGACAAAGCCCGCGGGCATCTGCGGCAGGCCGCCATCGCCCAGGTCCTCGTCGCGCTCGTTCTCGATGGCGACGGCAAGGAAGCTGCCATCGGGCGCCTTGGCCACCGCGTCGGGCTGGCCGCCAAGGTCGCATTCGGCGGTGATCTCGCGGGTCGCCGGGTCGATGGTGACCAGCTTGCCCGAGGGATTGGCAAAGCTTTCCGACGTGTTGACGCCCGCGAACACGCGGTCGCCGATGAACACGGCCGTCGTCGGCTCGCCGCCCATCTCGATATTGCCCATCGCCCGGGGCGCGCGCGGGTCGGTGATATCGACCAGGCCGATCACGCCCAGCGGGCTGTCGCTATAGACAAGCGTCATCCCGTCCTCCGAGGCCGAGACGATCTCGGCCGAGGACTCGCGCGCCATGTCCTCGCCCGCTTCCATGTTGGCGGTCACGGGAAAGCTGGTGATCCGGTTGAAATTGCTCTCGGCAAGGGCGCCGGAGGCGACGAGGGCGAAGAACGAGGTCAAGAGGACAGGGCGCAGGTGCATGGGATTCCCGACAGCTGTGATTGCGCCTGCGACATGGCAGGCGTCGGTGACAGTTGTGTGACGATCGGGCCGAACCTCCGACCGCCTGGCGATGTCGAAAGCCCCGGCCTGTGACATTCTGTCAGGCCCCGGCCCTTTGTCACATCCCTGTTGGACAGTTGCGTTAGCGCCACCCTGTTGGAACTGGAAAGGTTCCATGAGCCACATTCCCAGCCAGACAGGACATCCCCAAATGACCAAGCTCTCCCTTCTTTGCGGCACCGCCGCGCTGGCGCTGACCGCCGGCGCCGCGCTGGCCGCCGATATCGTCTCGGTCGAGTTCACCGACACGCCCGCGCCGCAGGAAACCGCCGAGATGCTGACGACCCACAGCAAATCCTCGGCCATCGTGCGCTACAGCGACGGCACCACCAGGGAATTCCCGCTGTCCTATGTGTCGATGTTCAAGACCACGGACAAGCTGGGCGATCACGCCGCCGCGCAACTGTTCGACGCCAAGGGCGAGCCGCTGATGGACATGAATGGCGATCCGGTCATCGCCGAGACGCCGGATGCCAACAGCCTGCTGAACGTGGACGGCAACCTGTTCATGGTGACCCATTACGAATACGACTGGATCCTCGCCAATGGCGGCGAGGCGCGCCGCGCCGAGGGCTGGTATTCGCGCATGCCGATGTCGATGTCGGTGACGTCGGTCGAACAGGGCGAAGACGGCATGCTGAAGGCGAGTTCGGTCAAGCCGATCGACTTCTCGGGCGTCGATGGCCTGTGGATCCCCTGCGCCGGCGGCCCGACGCCGTGGAACACCCATCTCGGCTCGGAAGAGGATTACGACCTCTACTTCCAGGCCGTCTCGGGCGAGAAGAACCTGAAAAAGACCACCGAGGGTCTGCGCGCGCTCAGCGAGATGTATCTGGGCGGCGCCGAGGCCAACCCCTATCACTACGGCTACATCCCCGAGGTGACCGTCAAGGCCGATGGCTCGACCGAGGTGGTCAAGCACTACTCGATGGGCCGCGCCACCTGGGAACTCGCCCGCGTGATGCCCGACAGCCGCACCGCCTATTTCGGCGATGACGGCGACCATGTCGCGCTGTTCATGTATGTCGCCGACACCGCCGAGGACCTGTCCGCCGGTGCCCTCTACGCCGCGCGCTGGAACCAGGTTTCGGGCGAGGGTGGCGGCTCCGCCACGCTGGACTGGGTCAAGCTGGGCCACGCCACCGATGCCGAGGTCAAGGCGATCATCGACAGCGGCGTGACCTTCGACGACATCTTCGAGTCGACCACCGCCGAGGCGACCCCGGACTGGACCGCGCAGGGCTACAGGATGATCCGCGCCGGCCATTCGGGCGACGAGATCCTGCGCCTGAAGGACGGCATGGAGAAGGCCGCGGCCTTCCTCGAATCCCGCCGTTACGCGGGCTATCTGGGCGCCACGACCGAGTTCAACAAGATGGAAGGCGTCGACGCCGACCCGAAGAAGAAGAACCTCTACGTCGCCATGTCCTATAGCGAAAAGGGCATGCAGACCGAAGAGGGCGCCCCCCAGGACCACATCCAGGTCGAGAAGATCGTGGCCGGTGCGACCTACGAGGTCGCGATGGATGGCGGCCGCGTCGATACCGATGGCGAGGCGATCAATTCGGACTGGGTCGGCACCGCGATGCGGGTTCCCTCCGCGCTGCTGGGCGAGGATATCCCGGTTGACGCGCTGGGCAACGTGGCCCATCCCGACAAGGTCGCCAACCCCGACAACCTGTTCTTCTCGCCCGCGATGCGCACGCTCTTCATCGGCGAGGACTCGGGGACGCATGTCAACAACTTCGTCTGGGCCTACAATGTCGATACCGGCAAGCTGACCCGCATCCTCAGCCAGGCGTCCGGCGCCGAGGCCACCGGCCTGCAGGTCGTCGACAACCTGAATGGCCACGCCTATGTCATGGCCAACAACCAGCACCAGGGCGAGTGGATCTCCTCGATGCCCGAGGATGTCGTCGCCCGGCTCGAGGCCGCCGCGATCGAGATGTACGGCACCAACGCCCACGGCACGCCGAACTACAAGCTCGAAGCCCATGTCGGCTATCTGGGCGGCATGCCCGGTCTCTGATCCGACCCGTTGATATCGGGGCCGGGCCTGTTCATCGGGCCCGGCCCCTGCCGTTCGCACGACCTTTCCCGACTGGCACAAGGGGCTGATCCATGCACCGCTTCCCGCTTCGCACCGCTTCGCTGGCCGGGGCCAGCCTGATCGCGCTGACCGGCGCCGCCGCCGCGGAAGACTATGCCGCGCCGCTGATCGGCAGCTACATCTCGCGCGCGCAGATGCCGAACCCCTATGCCCACATTCCCGCCCAGTGCTATATCGAGACTGCGGGCGGCACCCAGAACCCCTGCCAGGTCTGCCATACCGACGGGCTGGCCAATCGCCGCTTCGGCAACAACGCGCCGCAGGGCGGGGCCTCGCCCTTCATCGGCGATCTGACGGCCGAATACGCCTTTGCCGCGCTGCGCCATCCGTTCCAGCCCAATGGCTCGATCAATCCCTGGGAAAACACGCTGTTCCCCGAGAAACTGCGCGCCGCAGTGGCCGCGGCGGGCCATGACCCCGCCGCCTGGGACATGGAAACCTGGATCCGCCAGGACAACTGGTCCGCCGCCGTCGCCCGCCGCCCCGGCGATGCGCGGGCCTGGGACAGCGGCGCCCGCGACGACCCGTTCCGCCTGTTCCCCGCGCTCGCGCCCGCCGACCTGCCCGCCGATGAGGACGGGTTCGTGCGCAGCGACCGCGAAGAGGGCGCCTTCTTCAATGACGGGCGCGGCTGGATCACCGGTTGGCGGTCTGTCAATTTCGTGCCCCACGGCATCTTCACGCCGCTGACCGGGTCGGTCTCGGGCATCTATATCCGCCTGCCCGAACGGTTCATGAAGGATGACGCGGGCAATTTCGACCTCGCCACCTATGCCGCCAATCTGGACCTTGTCGCCGCGGCGGTGTCCGACCACCTGCCCGCCGACGCGCCCGCCACCTATCGCGGCGCCGCCACCGACATCCCCGTCCAGCCCGGCCTTTATCCGCAGGGGACCGAGTTCGCCCACCCGCTGCACTATGTCGACACCGCCGCCGATGGCAGCGATGGCGCGCCGGGCCGCTTCCCCGGGGCCCGCGCCGACCGGGTCAAGGAAATCCGCTACATGTACAAGGTCCGGCGCTTCGACCCCGAATATGCCGGGCCCGAGATCAAGGAGGAAAGCGCCCCCGCCTATGCCAACCGCAAGGAGGGCTGGATCGACAATGGCGCGGGCTGGATCCTCGCAGGCTGGATCGAGGATGCCGACGGCAGCCTGCGCGTCCAGACGGCCTCGGAACTGGTGCAATGCGTGGGCTGCCATTCCGGCCATGAACCGCAGCGCGAAACCGGCGGGCATGCGACCTTTCAATCCGGCGTGGGCGTGACCATCGACAGCACCTGGGCGCTGCCCCGCCGCCTGCCCGGCGCTTCGGGTTGGGGCGAGAATACCGCGATGGGCTATCGCGCGCCCGAGGCCGAGGGCAGCATCGGCCGGTCCTCCTGGCCCGACCCGATCAACCGGGCGATGCAGACCGGCGAATTCGCCCATTTCCTGGAACATGTCGTGGGGGTCAGCCTCTATGGCGACATGCCCGCCAGCGTCGAGGCGTTCCTTGCCGCGACGATCCGCACCGATAACGGCTATTCCGCCGACTGGCCGGCCTTGGTGACGGACACGGCTGAAAGCTATGTCGGCGCGCAGCGCCTGCGCGCCGCGCTGCTGAAGGAACTGACCGCCAAGGGCGATCATCTGGACGCGGACGGCAATCTGGCGGGGGAACTGCTCTACCCGCCGCACTCCGCCGCGCTGGCGGCCGCGCGCGGCTACCGCATGGTCGTGGCCACCCAGCGCTACGATTTCGGCAAGGACGTGTTTCCCGAAACCCCCGTGACCTTCCGCTACTTCCGCGAGGATGCGACCGCTTTCGCGCATCAGGACGGCACGCCCTACACCGTGGGGGAAATCGTCATCGACCGCCCCATCGACGAGGACCGCACCAGCCTGACCTGGGGCGTGGGCATCGCCCCGACCGAGATCACGGACTCGCCCGATTACCAGCCCATCCTGGACTACCTTTCCGCCAACGAGTGACCCGCCGCGGCGCCGATGCCGAAGGTCCGCGGCAAACGGAAGGCGCCCGAAACCCCGTCATCAGGCTGGCCACCGACCCGGATTCGCGGCAACAAGACGACAATTCCCGTTTGCCCCGGAGCACGCTTTGGGGTCATGTCCCGCCATGCGCTGCCCGGCGAAACCGTCCGCAGGCACATGGCAAAAGGAACAGGACGCGGTGTTCGAAGTCATCACCATCAGCTTCGCCTTTTTCTTCGGACTGCTCGTGCGGCAGGTCGGCCTGCCGCCGCTGGTGGGCTTCCTTGCCGCGGGCTTTGCCATCAACATCTTCGGACCGACGCTCGGCCTGCCCGAATATACCGGCGAAACCCTGCATCATGTCGCGCATCTCGGCGTGCTGATGCTGCTCTTTACCGTCGGGCTCAAGCTCAAGCTCGAACAGATCGCCCAGCCGCAGGTGGTGGGCGGCGCGCTGCTGCATTTCGCCATCTCCGTCGCCGTCTTCGTGCCGGGGATCATGCTGTTCACGCCGCTCGACTGGAACACCGCGCTGCTGCTGGCGATCGCGCTGTCGTTCTCCTCGACCGTGCTGGCCGCCAAGCTTCTGGAAACCAAGCGTGAACTGGGCGCCTTTCACGGCCGCACCGCCATCGGCATCCTGATCGTGCAGGACATCATCGCGCTGGCTGTGCTGGCCATCTGGTCGGGCCAGACGCCCAATATCTGGGCGCTGCTGGTCTTTGCCGTGCCGCTGCTGCGTCCGGTGCTGCACTGGCTGCTGGATTTCGCGGGGCATGACGAACTGCTGGTGCTGATGGGGATGCTTCTGTCGCTGGTGATCGGCGGCATGGGGTTCGAGGCGATGGGCCTGTCCTCCGAGATCGGCGCGCTGGTGATGGGGGTGCTTCTGTCCACCCATTCCCGCGCCAAGGAACTGGGCGAGGCGCTCTGGTCGCTCAAGGAGATCTTCCTTGTCGGCTTCTTCCTCCAGATCGGCCTGACCGGCCTGCCGGACTGGGGCGCGATGATGTTCGCGCTGGTGGCGGGCGTCGCGCTCGCGCTCAAGGGGGTGCTGTTCTTCGCGCTCATGATCGCGTTCAAGCTTACACCACGCAGCGCCTTCCTGACCGCGCTCAGCCTGACCGCCTATTCCGAATTCGGGCTGATCGTGGCGGCGGGCGTGCTGCCCGAATATCTGGTGCCGCTGGCCATCGCGGTGTCGATCTCCTTCGTGATCGCGGCCCCGCTCAACCGTTTCGCGCATCCGCTCTACGAGCGGTGCGAACATCGGCTGCGCATCTATCAGCGAAACACCATCCACCCCGACGAACAGCCCAAGAAGATGGGCGATGCCGATGTGCTGATCTTCGGCATGGGCCGCACCGGCAGCGCCGCCTACCGCGTCATGGCCGACCAGGGCTTCCGGCCGCTGGGTCTCGATTCCGACACCTACAAGGCCAAGGCCCACCAGGAGGCCGGGCGCAACGTGTTATTCGCCGATGCCGAGGACAGCAATTTCTGGCGCAGTTGCGACCTGGGACAGATCCGGGCCGCCATCCTCGCGATGGACGATCTCGAGGCCAAGCTGATCGCCGCCCGCTCGCTGCGCGCGCGCGGCTTCACCGGGCCGATCGTGTCGCACGCCCTGCATGAATCGCACCAGGAACAGATCCGCGATGCCGGCGCGGATTATACCCATCTGACCATGAACCAGGCCGGGATCAGCCTTGCCGAACAGACCCTGAACGCGATGAACAGGGGCTGAGGGCACAAGGACCCGTGCCGCCCGTGCCCGGGATGACCGGCAGCGCCTTCGCGGAAGCCGGGCACCACATCACATAATGTCTGTTATCGGTCCTTCTGTTCCGGGCCGGAAGGAGCAAGGGCGGGATGGACAAGCGGACCCGGCACGGGTGCGGATCCGGCGCGTGGAGGGGCAGAACCTCCCCCCCGGGCGCGCGGCGGAAACTCATGCGGCATAATAGTCGCGATACCACGCGATGAACCGCGCGACGCCCTCGCGAAAGCCGGTTTCGGGGCGGTAGCCGGTCAGCCGCTGCAAAAGCCCCGCATCCGCCCAGGTCGCCGGGACATCGCCGGTCTGCATGCCCATGTAGTTGCGGATCGCCCTTGCGCCCAGTTCCTGCTCGATCGCCTCGATGAAATCCAGCAGGCGCACGCTTGTCGAATTGCCGATATTGACCACGCGGAACGGCGCCACGGGGCTGAGGCTGTCGCCCTCGACCGCCGTTTCGGGCCCGCCGGGCACCGCGTCGATCAACAGCCGGATCGCCCGCACAAGGTCGCTGACATAGGTGAAGTCGCGCCACATCTCGCCATTGTTGTAGATGTCGATGGGCTTGCCCTCGGCGATGCCCTTCGCGAACCTGATCGGCGCCATGTCGGGCCGCCCCCATGGCCCGTAGACGGTGAAGAAGCGGAACATCGTGATGGGGATGCCGTGGATATGCGCCCAGGAATGGCCCATCGCCTCGGTCGCCTTCTTGGTGGCGGCATAGATCGTCAGCGGGGTGTCGGCCTTCTGGCTCTCGGCAAAGGGCATCTCGGTGTTGGCGCCATAGACCGACGAGGTCGAGGCCATCAGCAGATGGGCGACCCCGGCCCGCCTTGCGGCTTCCATCACGTTGAAGGTGCCGACGATATTGGCGTCGATATAGGCCCGCGGGTTTTCGAGGCTGTAGCGCACGCCCGCCTGCGCGGCCAGATGCACGATGACATCCGGCGCGGCGCTCTCCACCGCGGCTGCCAGCGCCGCCTCGTCCTCCAGCATCGCCTCGGTCGCCCGGAACCCCGCGTGCTGGCAAAGGATGGCATGGCGCCGTTCCTTGAGCCGGAGGTCGTAATAGGAGGTCATGCCGTCATAGCCCGCGACCTGCCATCCCTCCTGCAACAGCAGTTCCGCAAGGTGAAACCCGATGAACCCCGCCGTGCCGGTGATGAAGGCGCGTCTGGTCACGATGCGACTCGTTCGGAACCGGCCCCGAGCGGGGCGCCGGGCCTGATGGATGTCGTGCTCGCCATGGATCTTCCCTTCGCCGCAGGATCAGCGCGACCCTGCCCCAGTGACGCAGCCGAGGCAATTCCGTTTCCGGTGGACGGGCTGCGGCCGGATGCCGAGGACGCCGGGACGCGCCCCGAAGAACGCCCGGCGCGGCAAGCCCGCCATCGTCGCGTTGTCGGCCAAAGCCCGGCATTCCGCCCCTTTGCCGGTTTCGTGGACGGGCAGACCGCAGAGGTCATCGCCTCGATTGACAGAAATCCGATTCGGGTGAAACGTCGGACCCTGTCATGCGGCAACAGCCCGCATGACGGAAACCGGACAATTGATGGGCAGTGCGCTGCTGTCCGCGCAGTTGAGGGTGGCGGATGGGTTCCTGGTGGTTCTGGGTCCTGATCGGGACAGTCTTCATCCTTGGCGGCCTGTTCGCCCTGTTCAACCCGCTTGCCGCGACCCTGACCGCCGAACAGATCGCCGCCTGGCTCTTTGTCCTAGGCGGCATCGCGCAACTGCTTGGGGCCGTGCGGACCGCGGGCTGGACCGCGCGTATCCTGAACGTCGTTCTCGCGCTCGCCTATCTCTGGCTCGGGGTTTCCCTGCTGGCGAACCCGCTGGCGGGCGTTCTGACGCTGACCGTTCTGGTGGCGATCCTGTTCCTGATCAACGGCGCGGCGAAGCTGTTGCTCGGGCTGACGATGCGGGGGACGTCGTTTTTCTGGCCGACCATGATTTCCGGGGCGGTTTCGGTCGTTCTGGCGCTGATGGTGCTTTCGAATTTCCCGCAATCCGCGGCCGTTCTTCTGGGCGTGCTGCTGGCGGTCGAACTGGTGTCGAGCGGCGTGATGATCCTGTCCTTCGCGCTCTTCGTGCGCGGCCGCGGCCCCGGTCGCGGCGGCACATGATCGCGCGGCGGCAAGGCGTTGCGCGGGAAAGCCGCTGCCCGCCCGGCCCGGGGGGAACGCCGTGAATGCGCCCCGCGATGTCGTCGCCGGTTACCGCACCGCGCTGGACCATATCGGGCCGTTCCTGCTGATCCATCTGGCGGTGCGCCTGCTGGCCGCGGCGGTGATCGTGCCCGCCTCAGGCCTGATGCTGGCCGCCGCGCTTGCGACCTCGGGGCAAGGCGCGGTCACCGACCAGGACATCGCGCGCTTCCTGCTCACGCCGGCGGGCCTTGCCGGGGGGCTGGCGCTGGTGGGCCTGTCCATCGTCGCCGGCGACCTCGACATTGCGATGATGACCGAAACCCTGCGCCGGGGCGAGCGGCGGGGCGTGCGGGCGGTGCTGGCGGGGCTGGCGCTGGTGGTCGGCCGCTTTGCCCGGCTGTTCGCCTTCGCCCTGCGGCTGGTGCTGCGCATCCTGCTGATCGCGGCGCCGTTTCTGGCCGTGGGCGGGGTGGTGGCCTGGCTGGCGCTGGGGCGCTACGACATCAATTATTACCTGACCTACCGCCCGCCCGCCTTCATGGCCGCCGTCGGGATCGGGGCCGTGCTGGCCGTGGGTCTGGCCGGGGTGCTGGTGGCGCGGCTGTCGGGCTGGGCGATATCCCTTCATCTGATCCTGTTCGGGGGCCTCGGGCCGCGCCAGAGCTTTGCCGAGAGCGCAGAGCGCCTGCGCGGGCGGCGGCCGGGCGTGGTGGGGCGGATCGTCCTCTGGGCGGCCCTGCGCAGCCTGCTGGCGGCGCTGGTGGCCGGGGCGGTCGGCCTGCTGATCGGGGGGATGCAGGACCTTTTCGGGGCGAACCTGCGGCTGGTGGTGATCGTCACGCTCGTCCTGCTGCTGCTCTGGGGGCTGGCGAATGCCGTGGTCTCGGCGCTTGCCAACGGGGCGCTGGCCGCGCCGCTCGACCGGCTTTACCGCGACGCGACGGGGCATGCGCCCGAACCCGCCGCCCCCGTGGCCGCCCCGGCCCGCCGCATTCTGGCGCTGCCCGTGCTGCTGGGGGGCGCGGCGCTGTTGGTCGTCGTCGGGCTGGCCTTCGGCGGCGCGGTGCTGGAGCGTGTCGGCGCCGAGCGGCAGGTCGAGATCATCGCCCATCGCGGCGCGGCCGGGGCGCGGCCCGAGAACACGCTGGCCTCGGTCGAGAAGGCGCTGGAGGATCGCGCCGACTGGGTCGAGATCGACGTTCAGGAAACCGCCGACGGCGAGGTCGTCATCGCCCATGACAGCGATTTCATGAAGCTTGCGGGCGTCGATCTGAAGGTCTGGAACGCCACGATGGCGGATCTGGCGGAAATCGACATCGGCAGCTGGTTCGACCCCGCCTATGCGGATCAGCGCACGCCGACCCTGCGCGCCGTGCTGGAGGCCGCGAAGGGCCGGGGCAAGGTCCTGATCGAACTGAAATATTACGGCCATGACGTGGCGCTGGAATCCCGCGTGGCCGGGATCGTCGAGGCGACCGGCATGGCCGACCAGGTGGGGGTCATGTCGCTGAAGATCCCGGGCGTGCGCAAGATGCACGCTTTGCGCCCCGACTGGCCCCACGGGATCCTGGCGGCCACCGCGTTGGGCGATCTCTCGACGCTCGACGCGGATTTCCTCGCGGTCAATACCGGGCAGGTGTCGGTCGGGCTGGTCCGGCGCGCCCATGCCCAGGGCCGGAAGGTCTATGTCTGGACGGTCGATGACCCGGTGACGATGGTGCGCATGATTTCGATGGGTGTGGATGGCCTGATCACCAACGAGCCCGCGCTGGCCCGGCAGGTGATGGAGGCGCGCAACCGGCTGTCCACCGCGGAACGGCTGCTGCTCTGGCTGAGCGACCGGGTCCAGCCGGACAGTTTCGACCTGGTGGCCGAGGAAGAGGATGCCTAGGCGCGCGGGGCTGATGCTTGCCCTGGCGGCGGGCCTTGGCCTGCCTTCGGGCGGCTGGGGCGAGCCGGTCCCGGGCGAACCCTTCGCGCTGCGGCTGTCGGTCGAGATGGCCGCGCATCGGCGCCTGATCGCGGTGATGGCGCAGGCCGGCCACCGGCCCGACGCCTTCACGACCGATGGGTGCAGCGGCGGGCTGTCGGCGGCCTGGGACGTGCTTGCCGACCTGCTGCCGTCCTTCGGCCGGACCCATGAGGATCGCCCTCCCTGGGAAGCCTGCTGCATCGCCCATGACCGCGCCTATCACGGAGCAGGCGACGCGCGCACGCCCGAGGACAGCTTTCGTGCGCGGCTGTCGGCGGACGAGGCGCTGCGGGCCTGCGTGCTGGAGACCGGCGCGGACCGGACGGCGCACCTGTCCGCCACCTACGATCTGACCGAGGGGCAGGTCGCCGCGGCCTATGCGCTGATCGCAGGCGCGATGTTCGACGCCGTGCGGCTGGGGGGCGGCCCTTGCAGCGGGCTGCCCTGGCGCTGGGGCTATGGCTATCCGGGCTGCCTGCTGGGCGAGTGAGGCCAGGCCGCCGGGTCAGGCCGCCTTGCGTTTCACCCTTTCGCGCAGCGTCTGGAAGGCAACGTAAAGCGCGGGGATCACGAAGATGCCCACCAGCGCGGCGGCCAGCATGCCGCCCGCGACGCCAGTGCCCACCGCGCGCCGCGACAGCATCGAGGCGCCCTCGGCGGTGACCAGCGGGATGAGCCCCGCGATGAAGGCAAAGCTGGTCATCATCACCGCGCGGAACCGCGCATGGGCGCCCGCGATGGCGGCCTCCACGATGCCCACGCCCGCCTCGCGCCGCGCCTTGGCGAATTCCACGATCAGGATCGCGTTCTTCGCCGCCAGCGCCAGCAGCACCACCAATCCGATCTGCGCATAGATGTTGAAGGGCAGCCCGGTCAGCAACAGCGCCAGCATCGCGCCCGCCACGCCGAAGGTGACCGACAGAAGCACCGGCACCGGGATCGTCCAGCTTTCGTAAAGCGCGACGAGGAACAGATAGGCGAACAGCACGGCGAGTGCGAGGATCGCCGTGGTCTGCCCGGCCGCCTGTTTTTCCTGCAGGGCGGTGCCCGTCCATTCGACATCGAAACCGGGCGGCAGGTTGGCCGCGGCGACCTCTTCCATGGCGGCCAGCGCCTCGCCCGAGGCCACGCCCGGCGCGGGCTCGCCGCTGATCTTGGTGGCGCGCTGGTTGTTGTAGCGTTGCAGCGACATCGGCCCGACCGTGTAATCGGCGCTGGCAAAGGCGCCCACCGGCACCATCTCGCCGCTGGCCGAGCGGACATGGATGCGCGCGATATCGCCCACCTCGTCGCGATCGCCGGGGGCGGCGGTCATCCGCACCTGCCAGGACCGGCCGAACAGGTTGAAGTCGTTGACATAGGCCGAGCCCAGCGTCGGTTGCAGCGCCGCGAAGACATCCGAAACCGGGATGCCAAGCGCGTAAAGCCGTTCCCGGTCGATATCGAGGAAAAGCTGCGGGCTGTCGGCCGAGAAGGTCGTGTAAACGCCCGAAAGCCGCGGATCGCCATTCGCGGCGAAGGCAAGGCCGCGCGCGGTGGCGGCCAGTTCGTCGGCCGGGCGGCCCTGCATGTCCAGCAGTTGCAATTCGAAGCCCGACCCGCTGCCAAGCCCCGCGATGGGCGGCAGGTTGAAGGCGATCACCTGCGCCTCGCGGATCGCCGCCGCCTGGCGCATCGCCTGGGAAATCGCGGTGAAGACCGAGGTTTCCTCGGTGGTCCGTTCCTCGAAATCCTGCATCGAGACCAGCGCGAAAGCCGCGTTCGACTTGGTGATCCCGTCAAGGATGGAAAAGCCGATGACCGAGGTCACGCTTTCCACCCCCGGCAGGCCCAGCAGGATTTCCTCCACCTGCCGCTGCGCGGCTTCGGTGCGGTTGACCGACGCCGCCTCGGGCAGGCGGGTTTCGACGATGAACGAGCCCTGATCCTCGGACGGCAGGAATCCCGTGGGCACCGCGCGGAACAGCCCGCCGGTCAGCACCATGGCCCCCGCCAGCAACACCACCCCCAGCACCGCGCGCCGCGCCAGGGCCCCGGCGACGGCCGTATAGCGGTCGCGGGCAAAGTCGATGCCCGCCGAGATGCGGCCCATTATGCCCTTTTTCGGCCCGTGATGGGGTTTCAGCACGATGGCGCACAGCGCCGGCGCCAGCGTCAGCGCGTTGATCGCGGAAATCACCATCGAGACCGACACCGCCACCGCGAATTGCTGGAACAACTGCCCCGAAATGCCGGGGATGAACGCGACCGGCACGAAGACCGACAGCAGAACCAGCGTGATCGCGACGATGGCCCCGGTGATCTCGCCCATCGCGGCCGAGGCCGCCTCGGCCGGTGTCATCGACGGGTTCTCGGCCATCTTGGCCTCGACCGCCTCGACCACCACGATGGCGTCATCCACCACGATGCCGATGGCCAGCACCAGCGCCAGCAGCGACACCGTGTTCAGCGTGAAGCCCATCGCCAGCATCACCGCGAAGGTGCCGACCAGCGCCACCGGCACCGCGATCAGCGGCACGATGGTCGCGCGCAGCGAGCCGAGAAACAGGAACACGACGATCACGACCAGGATGAACGCCTCGAACAGCGTCTTCTGCACCTCGGCGATGCTTTCCTTGACGAAGGTCGAGCTGTCCGACACCACCGCGTAGGCCACGCCCTCGGGGAACCGCTCTGCGCCACGCGCCATCGCGGCCTTGACCCCGTCGGCGGCGGCAATCGCGTTGCCGCCCGGCGCGAGATAGACGCCGATCAGCGTCGCGGGCTTGCCGTCGAAACTGGTGGTCACGTCCGAGTTGCGCTCGCCAAGCGTCACCTCGGCCACGTCGCCCACCCGCACGACGCCGCCATCGGGGGTCGACCGAAGGATGATGCGGGAAAATTCCTCGGCGCTTTCAAGTCGGCCTGTCGTGGAAATGTTCAGTTGCAGGCCGGGATCTCGCGTCACCGGTTGGCCGCCGACCCGCCCGATCGCCGCCTGCACGTTCTGGCTGCGCAGCGCGGCGATCACATCGGCGGGCGTCAGGTTCAGCGCGGCCAGCCGGGCGACATCCAGATCGACGCGCATGGCGAACTGGTTGGAGCCGAACATCGAGGCATCGCCCACGCCCTCGACCCGTTTCAACTGGTCCAGCAGGTTGATCCGGGCATAGTTCGTCAGGTCCGCCCCGGTGACGCGGTCATCCTCGGCGTAGATCGCCACACCCATCAGCAGCGAGGACGATTTCTTGGCCACCCGCACGCCGGTCTGCTTCACCTCGGCCGGCAAGAGCGGCTCGGCCAGCGCCACGCGGTTCTGCACGTTCACGGCGGCTATGTCGGGATCGGTGCCGACCTCGAAGCTGATATTCAGGATATAGGTGCCATCCGCGCCCGATGTCGACGACATGTAGATCATGCCGTCCACCCCGATCACCTGGTCCTCGATCACCTGGGCGACGGTCTGTTCGGTGACCTCCGCCCCCGCGCCGGGATAGGCGGCGATGACGGACACTTGCGGGGGCACGATGTCGGGGAACTGTTCCACCGGCATCCGCGTCAGCGCGATGAGACCGGCCAGGAACAGCACGATCGAGATCACCCCGGCCAGGCGGGGGCGGCGGATGAAGGTATCGGCCAGCATGGGTCAGCCGCCCCCGGCCGGGGCGGCATCGACAACCGCGCCGGGACGCACCTTGTTGATCCCCTCGGTGATGACCCGTTCGCCTTCCGACAGGCCCTCGGCGATGACCGCATGGCCCTGCGTGCTGCGGGCGATGGTCACGCGGCGCTGCTCGGCCACATTGCCCTCGCCCACGACCAGCACGAAGGCGCCCTGCACGTCGCGCTGCACCGCCTGCTGCGGCACGGCCAGTTCTCCCTTCGGCTTGTTCGCGGTCAGGGTGACGCGCACCAGCTCGCCATCCCGCAGCGAACCCTCGGGATTGTCGAAGCGGGCGCGCGTGATCACGCTGTCGGTGCCCGCGCTGACGGCGCTGTCCACGAAATCGACGTCGCCCGGCAGGGCGTAGGTGCTGCCATTGGCCAGTTGCAGCGTCACGGCCTGGAGCTTGCTGGCCTCGCCCGCGGCGATCCGGTCGTTGTAGTCGCGCAAGACCGCGGTCGGCACCGGGAATTCGGCATGGATCGGGTCAAGCTGCGTCAGCGTCGCAAGCGCCCCCACCTCGGGGCCGATCAGCGCGCCGACATCCACCGCGGACGTGCCGATCCGGCCCGCAAACGGGGCGGTGATCTCGGTATAGGACAGGTTGAGCCGCGCGCGGTCCAGCGCGGCCGACAGGCGCATGATGTCGGCCTCGCGGCTGGCAAGTTCCGCCTCGGCATTGTCCAGAACCGCCTGCGCGGCGGCCTGGCGGGCGACCAGTTCCGCCTGCCGGTCGCGTTCCAGCCGTGCCCGGTCGCGGGCGGCCTCGGCCCCGCGCAGCGCGCCCTCGGCTTCCTTGACGGCGGTGGCGTAAAGCGCCTGCTCGATCCGGAACAGAAGCTGGCCTTCCTCGACCTGATCGCCGGGAGCGAAACCGATCTCCTCCAGCGTGCCGCCGACCCGCGCGACCAGCGCCACCCGACGGTCGGCGTCAAGACGTCCGTTGAAGGTCGCGGTTTCCGCGAGTTCCATGATTTCGGCGGGCACGGCAACCACGGCGGGCACCGGGCCCTGTTGCGCATATGCGCCGCTGCACAGCAGCAGCGCCACCCCGGCAACAAGGCGGACCTGTCTTCCCAGCATGCCCCTCCCCCCATGAGCCCGACAGTTCAAACACTGTGGTGAAATTGTGGGAGATCCCCCACACGATTCGTCAACCTTTTCGAGTTTGTGGACAGATGTCTTGCGATGACAATGCTTCCATCCGGGCGCTTCGGGGTGTTTGGTCCTGACCCGAGCATTCCTTAGCGCGCCACGCCGATATGGCATCGGGCGCGCGTCAGGGAGATTTTCGACGGGCGGCCACGCGCGGGGGCTGACGCGCCCCGGTCGGCTCGCCAGCGGGCACCGCGTCACGCGTGGATGGCCCGGATGGCCGTTTTCAGATCGACCCCGCCGATGATCCGGCCCGACCTGTCCGAAACGGCCACGCGTTGTTGCGGTGCGTCGGACAGGTGCAGAAGCGCGTCTTCAAGCAGGGTGTCATGCGGCAGGACCGGCCCGCCGGGGGCCGTGCCTTCGACCAGCGACCCAAGCCGGATGACCCGTCCGCGATTGATATCCTTGACGAAATCGCGGATGTAATCGTCGGCGGGCCGCAGCACGATCTGTTGCGCGCTCCCCTGTTGCACGACCGCGCCATCGCGCAGGATCGCGATATTGTCGCCAAGCCGCAGCGCCTCGTCCAGATCATGCGTGATGAAGATGATGGTCTTGTGCAGTTCCTGCTGCAATTCCAGCAAGATGCCCTGCATCTCGGTGCGGATCAGCGGATCGAGCGCCGAGAAGGCTTCGTCCATCAACAGGATGTCGGCATCGGTGGCCAGCGCACGCGCCAGCCCCACGCGCTGCTGCATGCCGCCCGAAAGCTGGGCAGGGTAGTGGTTCTCGTAGCCGTCAAGACCCACCCGCGCGATCCAGTGACGCGCGGCCCTGGTGCTTTCCGTTTCGGATTTCCCCTGCACCTGCAACCCGTAGGCCACGTTCTGAAGCACCTTGCGATGCGGCAGCAATCCGAATTTCTGGAACACCATCGACGTCCTGAACCGCCGCAGGTCCCGCAGCCGGCTTTCGGACATGCGCAGCACATCCTCGCCGTCGATCAGGATTTCCCCCGCGGTCGGGTCGATCAGCCGGTTGATATGGCGGATCAGGGTCGATTTTCCCGACCCCGACAGGCCCATGACGACCTGCAACCCGTGCGGCTGGATATCCAGGCTGACATCGTTGATCCCCAGAACGTGGTCGTGCTGCGCAAGCAGGTCTTCCTTCGACACGCCGTCGCGGACCAGCGGCAGCACCTTGTCCGGGGTCCGGCCGAAAATCTTGTACAGGTTCCGGATCGAGATCTTGGCGTCACTCATTGCCCATGCCCCTTGCGATGGGCCTGAAGCCGCTGGCCATAGCGTTGCGACACCCGGTCGAAGATGATCGCCAGCGCCACGATGGCCAGCCCGTTCATCACGCCAAGCGCCAGGTACTGGTTGGAAATCGCGCGCAGGACCGGAACGCCCAGCCCCTGCACCCCGATCATCGAGGCGATCACCACCATCGCCAGCGCCATCATGATCGTCTGGTTGATGCCCGCAAAGATGTTGGGCAGCGCCAGCGGCACCTGCACCCCCCACAGCTTCTGCCAGCCCGAGGCGCCAAAGGCCGTCGATGCCTCGAGCACGTCGCGGTCCACCAGCCGGATGCCGAGATTCGTCAGCCGCACGATGGGCGGCAGGGCGTAGATGCACACCGCGATCAGCCCCGGCACGCGCCCGATGCCCAGAAGCATCACGACCGGGATGAGATAGACGAAGGAGGGGATGGTCTGCATCACGTCCAGAACCGGCGTGATCGTCGATTGCGCGCGGTTGGAGCGCGCCATCAGGATGCCCAGCGGAATGCCGATCGCGATGCACAGGATCGTCGCGACCGAGATGATGGCCAGCGTCGACATCGTGTCCTGCCACATGCCGAAATAGCCGATCAGGAAGAACGCCGCCACGCTGCCGAGCGTCATCACCCAGCTGCGCGACCCGGCCCAGACCAGAACGCCGATGACCCCGAGGATGACGGGCCAGGGCGTGTTCACCAGAAGCTTGTCGAACCAGACCAGGAACATCAGCAAGGGATGGAAGAAGGCTTCGATGGCTTCGCCCCATTCGCGCGAGAAATTGCGGAAACCGGCATCTATGCCGCGGCGCAGGGCGGCCAGATCGGCGCGGCCCATGGACGGAAAGGTTGTCAGGAAATCCACGACACGCACTCCTTGCGGAAAGCAGACGGGGACGGGGCGCGGCAGGGCACCCCGTCCGTCAGGTCAGGCGCCCGGCGTCAAAGCCCGGCGCGGATGCGGTTTGCGACATCCTCGGGCACCCAGGCGGCCCAGATGTCCTCGTGGCTGGCAAGGAACTCGAACGCGGCTTCCTCGCCGGTGGCCTGGTTCTCGTTCATGTAGACGAGCATCGCGTTCATCACGTCGCCCGGAAAGACGCGCGCCGCAAAGTAGTCTCTCGCAACGCCCGCCGTTTCAAGGAAGCGCGTGGTCACCACGGTTTCGACTTCCGATACGGTCCAGGAGGTGGGCTGCGGATCGAGGCAGTCCTGTTCGGACAGCGCGATACACCCGTCCCAGTTGTCGGAACCGGCCCATTCGGCCTCGAAGGGCAGCGCGACCATGTCGTAGCGCCCGATCATCGCCGTGGGCGACCAGTAATAGCCGAACCACGGCTCGCCCCGTTCGACGGCCCGGGCCATCGACCCGTCCAGCCCGGCGGCAGAGCCCGGATCGACCAGGATCCATCCCTTTTCCTCCATGTCGAAGGCGCGGAACAGGTTCGCATTGACCAGCTGGCAGCCCCAACCGGCCGGACAGCCGACAAAGGCGCCGCGCGAGGGGTCCTCGGGATGGGGGAACAGGTCGGGGCGGGCCAGGACCTTTTCCACCGTGTCAAGCTCGGGATGCGCTTCGGCAAAGGCGGGCGTGATCCACCAGCCTTCGCCCAGGCCCGTGATCGGGCCGTCGTTCAGCGCGTGCAGCGCGCCTTCGGCCTTTGCCGCCTCCAGCGCGATGCGCACGGAATTGATCCACAATTCGGGCGCCACATCGGGTTGGCCGCGCGTTTCCATCGACGCGAAGGTGGTTTCGGTCGCGCCCGGCACGAGCGAGACGTCGCAGCCATATCCCAGTTCTAGGATCAGCGCGTCCACATTGGCCATGAACTCGGCCGACGCCCAGTTCATTTCCGCGATCGACACGCTTGCGCATTCATCCGCGGCGGCCGCGGAGCCAAAGGCGATTGCACCGGCAATCGATGCGATTGCCCCGAAGGTTCTGTAATGCACGAGGTTCCCCCTGATCTTTCCATCGTTCGTTTGGCGACAGACCGCGCCCGCACGTCGAGTTTGCGAGGACGCTGCTGCCAGCGAAGCAATGGGCGGCCGCATCACTCCATGCGCCGAAAGGCGCAGGCGACTGCCCATCAGGTAGCGACAGTAGAGGGCAACCCGCCCCGGATTGCAAGCCGGAGGCCCGCCGCAGCGCCCGCGGCCGCCTCGGCCCCCCGAGGCGGGTCTACTTGCCGATCCGCGACAGCACGTCGGCCTTGAGAAACCGCTCGACCGCCAGCATGAAGACCACCGAGGGCACCAGAAGCACCAGCGCGGTGATCGAGGCGATCTGGTAATTCCCGCCCGCCGCCGCGGTGAACAGCGTCAGCGGCAGCATCTGCACATCCGGCGCGCCGACGAAATAGCTGCCGGTGAATTCGTCGAGCGACTCGAGAAAGACGAAGATCGCCGCGGCCAGCAGCCCCGGCATCGCCTGGGGCAGCGTCACGTCGAGAAAGGCGCGTAGCGGCCCCGCCCCCATCGAGCGGGCGGCCTCTTCGCCATCGACCGGCACGGCGGCGAAGGCGGCGGTGGCGATCCAGACCGACAGCACCAGCCCGTGCACCGTATGCACGATCACCACCCCCGCGATCGTGCCGTTCAACCCGATCTGATAGAACACGCGCGCGATGTTGACATAGACGGTCAGGTTCGGGAACGCCTGCGGGATCAGGAACGAGATCAGGATCAGCGCCCGGGCGGGCAAGGGCAGGCGGGCCAGCGCATAGCCCGCCGGGATCGACAGCGCCAGCGACAGCGCCACGGTCAGCAGCGCCACGCTCACGCTGTTGGCCAGCGCCTCCCACGCGCCGCCGCGGGGCGAGAACACCCGCCCCCAATAGCCGAACCCCCAGTCGGTCGGCAGCGCGTGGGGATAGAACCACTTTTCGGCGAAGGCCCAGAGCAGCAGGTTGGAAATCGGCCCGAAGATCAGGAAGGCCAGCACCCCCAGCCCCAGCGCGCGGGGGATCCACAGCAGCCGTTTCATCGCCGCTCCCTCAGGCCGAGGCGCAGGTAGAGGATGGCGAATGCCCCGGTCATCAGCAGGGAGACGACCCCCAGCGCGTTGGCCACGCCGTAATCGCCATAGGCATTGATGCGAAAGGCGATGTCGGCGGTGATCATGGTGGGCGACTGGGCATTGATCATCAGCGGCACCGACAGCACCGACATCATCGTGACGAAGGACAGGATCAGCCCCGTCATCAGCGTGCGCGCGGCCTGGGGCAGCACGATGTCCCACAGCACGCGAAACCGCGAGGCGCCGAGATTGCGCGCCGCCTCGATCGTGCCGCGGTCAAGGGCGGCCATCGCGCCGGCCAGCAGCAGCGTGACGAAGGGCGTCTGCTTCCACACGAAGGCAAGGACGATGCCGCGCCAGTCGAGCCAGCTGCCGAGCGTCGCCGCATCGGCCAGGCCCAGCGTCGAGAGGCTGGCATTCAGCATCCCGCTCTTGGCCAGGAAGGTCCGCATGATCTGCGCGGTCACGACGAAGGGAATGAACAGCGGCCAGCGGTAGAGCCAGCGCAGGATCGCCACGGCGCGCGGGTTCTGGCCCAGCGTCAGGTAGCCCGCGATGGCGGTCGCGATCAGGCCGGTCAGAAGGGTCGACAGACCCACGATCAGCAGCGTGAACAGGATGTCGGCCCGGTAAAGTTCGGCCAGTTTCACGAAATTGGCCAGCCCCCGCCCCTCGGGCGTGCGAAAGGCCCCCTCGACCGAGGCCGCCAGCGGCAGCACGAAGAAGACCAGCACCGACAGCAGCGCCGGGGCGACAAGCGCCAGCCCCGCCAGCGGCAGGGCCGCGCGGCGGCGGAACGGGGGGTGGTGGGGGGCGGTCTGCATGGCGGTCGGGGCCGGTTGGCCCGACCCGAAGGGGCCGGGCCGGGGGCCGTCACTGGGCAAGGTGGCGTTCATAGGCTTCGAGGATCGCGTTGTTGTAGGGCGCGATCGGGAAGGGCTTGCCCCGGGTCGCCAGATCCTCGGGCGTGACATCGGTGAAGAGCTTGGCCCAGGTCTCGGGGGGCAGCGCGGCCTCGACATGCTGGGCGTCGATGCCGGGATACCAGTTGAACCGCTCGACGATGCCCTCGGCCTGCACCTCGGGGCTGGTGGCCAGTTCGACGAAGGCCCGCGCCAGGTCGCCATTGGGCGCCTTGGCGGGGATGACGAAATGCATCGGCTGGCCGGGCATGCCGGGGGCGGGCAGCACCAGGCGGAACTCGGGCGGAAGCTGGCCGTTGGCCTGCCAGGAATAGAACATGTCCACCCAGACCGGGCCGATGGCGATCTCGCCGCGCGCCAGCATGTCCAGCGTCCCGGCATTGCCCGCGGTCAGCGTGGCGTTCTTCGTGAAGGCGGCCAGATCGTCGAAGGCCGCGGTCCAGCCCTGGATCTCGGCCTCGTCGAAGGGGCCGTTCATCAGCTTGTCGGAATCGCCCGCGCCATAGGCATAGACCCAGCCCATGACGAAACTGACGCCGGAGGCGCCGCCCTTGATGCCGTTATAGCCGAACTTGCCCGGGTTCTCGGCGACCCAGAGCTTCAGCTCGTCATAGCTTTGCGGCGGATTGGGCACCATGGCGGGGTTGTAGGCCAGCGCGGTCTGGCTGTTGAACATGGGCATGACATGGCCCTTCACCTCGGTTCCCAGGGCCATGTCGGCATTGGCCCGGGTCACCAGCGCGCCGGTGGCGATCTGGTCGCGATAGGGCGCCAGCCAGCCCGCCTTCACCATGGGGCCTGCGAATTTCTCGTGCACCACGGCCACATCGGTATCCCAGAGCGCGGATCCGGCGGCCGCCTGGGCCTCGAAGCGTTCGGTGATCTTCTGCGATCCGGCATCGCCCGGCCCGGTGCCGACGGCGCGGACCCGGACGCCCGGATGGCGCGATTCGAAGAGCGGGCCGAGATACTCGTTGACATAATCGACCATGTTCTGATCGCCCGCGGTCAGGACGGTCAGGTCCTCGGCCTGGGCCGGGCCGATCGACAGCCCGAGGGACAGGATGGCGGCAAGCGTGGGTCTCATGTGAAGCTCCGTTCGGGGCGGGCCTGTGCGGCCGGGAGGATGGGACCGGTCCGGTCGCCCCGCGAACCGGGACCGATGGCGGCGCCGCGCCCGTCGGCGGAGGCGGCAAAGAGGAAGACCCTGTCCGGCGGCAGATCCAGCCGGACGCGGCTGCCCGCAGGATGGGCGCGCGGGGCCAGCGCCTCGACGCTGGCCGGGCCGATCTGCACCCGGTGCAGCCAGCCATCGCCCGGATAGCTGCAGGACGCGACCGTGCCGAACAGCGACAGCGTGCCCGCTGCGGGCGGCGGCGCGTCGATGGGGCAAAGCGCGCCCCCGGCGGGGCGAAAGCGCAGCTCGACCGGGCCCGGCGCCAGGTTCGGGACAAGGAGCGGCGCGTTCCAGTCCGACCCGGCCAGGATCACCTGCCCGCCCTCGGCCACCGCCTCGAGCGGCAACAGGTTCTCGGCGCCCATGAATGCCGCGACGAAGGCCGATCCGGGGCGTGTATAGATGTCCTGCGGACTGCCCTGTTGCAGGATGCGGCCCCGGTCCAGGATCGCGATGCGGTCGGCCATCACCATGGCCTCTTCGCGGTCATGGGTGACAAGGATCGTTGTGATGCCAAGGCGTTGCTGAAGCGCGCGGATCTCGGTGCGCAATTGCAGCCGGATGCGCGCGTCGAGATTGGACAGCGGCTCGTCCAGCAGCAGGATCTCGGGCTCGACCGCCAGCGCGCGCCCCAGAGCGACCCGCTGGCGCTGACCGCCGGACAGGGCGCCCGGCTTGCGCCCTTCCAGCCCGTCAAGCCCCAGCATCGCCAGCACGTCGGCCACCCTTGCCGCGATGGCGGCGCGCGGCAGGCGGCGCAGCGCCAGCCCATAGGCCAGGTGCTGGGCCACCGTCTTGTGCGGCCAGAGCGCGTAGGACTGGAACACCATGGACATGCCCCGCCGGTCGGGGGGCAGGGCCGTGATCTCGACCCCGTCGCGCAGGATGCGCCCCGCCTGCGGCATCTCGAACCCGGCGATGGCGCGCAGCAGCGTGCTCTTGCCGCAGCCCGACGCGCCCAGGAGCGCCACGAACGCGCCGCGCGGCACCGAAAGGTCGATGGCCTCCAGCACCGCGGTCGCGCCATAGCCCGCCCGAAGCCCCTCGATCTCGAGATGTCTGTGCCCTTGCACGGCCACGCCTTCCGCCCGTCGCGCCCATCGGAGGGGCTAGGGGTTTTGCATGACGGCCCTGTTGCAGTCCGGCGACGGTTTCATGTCGCCGGACGCAGGCCGGGCCCGCCTAGCGACGGCGCGCGGCGAGGCCGAGGCCCGCAAGGCCCCCGAGCAGCAGCAGCGCGCTGGCCGGAAGCGGGACCGGCTGCACATCCGCAAGGCTGGCAACCGTGACCGCGACGTCGGCGAACTGCCCGTCCTCGGCCGCATCGGCGAAATGGACGAAGGGATCAAGCCCGAGGCCGAAGCCCGAAAGCGTCACCAGCGCGCCGCCCTCATGGCCGGGGACGGCGTCCAGCAGGAACTCCATCGCATCGACGGAAGACCCCGCCTGAAGGACCACCGCCAGGGTCTGGTCGAAGTCGAAGACCGCCGCCAGCGGATCGCCAGGGCTGACGAAGATCTGCGCGCTCAGCCCGGCCAGTGGCCCGGAGGCGAAGGTCGTGTCCAGGCTGAACAGGTCGCCGAAGTCGGCGATATAGTCGAAGCTGCCGCTGGCGGTGCTGACCGGCGCGCCGGTCGCCACGCCCAGCGTTCCCGCCTGCGCCGCGTCACCGAAGGCCAGCGCCGCGACCAGGGCGGCCGATTTCAGAAGGTCGTTCATTGGTCTTCCCCATCGAAAGGGGGCGGCCCTCGCGGACCGCCCGGTTTTCACATTCACCCTCAGGCCACCAGCATCTCGGGCGTGCCGAAGCGCAGCCCCAGATCGTCCTCGATCAGCCCCGTGCCCGTCACATAGATCAGGTCGCCATCCGGCCCGACCTGAAGCACCAGCGCGCTGGCGGTGGACTGGACCGCGACCGAAATCCCCTCGGGCAGAAGGATCGAGTCGAGTCCGGCCTCGAAATCGCTGATGATGTTGCGCTCGCGGATCCCGTTGGACAGCTCATCCGCGAACCAGAACACATCCGCCCCGGCCCCGCCTGCCATCCGGTCATAGGCCCCTGCCCCCGGCAGGATCAGGTCATCCGCGGCGGTGCCGGTCAGCATGTCGTTGCCCGCGGTGCCGTGGATGTGGTTGAGGAACGGCCCCGACAGGTCGATGATGGCCACGTCGTCGAAGCTTGCCCCCGCCGCACCCCAGGCATAGAGCCCCGCGGCGCCGCCATCGAGGTCGCGATCCTCCAGCGGACGGGCGAACATCTCGTGCCCGTCGATCCAGACCTGCATCTTGCCATCGACATTCTGGGCGCGCAGGTGGAAGGTTTCCTCCGGGGTATAGGTGGCGGCGACCCGGCCGATATAGCTTTCATAGCCCTCGACCACCTTGACCAGCGTGGTCAGACCGACCCGCGCGTCGATCTCGAGCTTGTAGTAGTTGTCCGGGTCCTGCCAGTTCAGCATGAAGCCGACGCCGCCCTTGCCGGGCACGCTGACCAGCGCCTCGATGGCGTAGTCGGACAGCGCCATGTCGCCTTCCCACAGGGCATAGCTGCCCTTGTGCAGCGCATAGACCCCGTCGCCCAGCGGCGACCAGCCGGTCTTCCAGACATCGGGATTGGAGGCCCCCGCCCAGGTCAGTTCGCGCGAGGCCGCGCCCGAAAGCTCGACAAGCGCGCCGTTCACCACCTGCCAGTCGGCCGGACCGCCGGTTTCGGTCGTGTCGACGAAGCGCCAGCCCGCGGCGTCGCCATCCTCGAACCGGTCGGCCGCGATCAACCGGTCGCCGCTGATGACATCGACGATCTGCACCGCGCTCTGCTCGCCCGCGGTCAGGGTGAAGCGGTTGCGCCCGGCCACGGCCTCGAACTCGGCCACCGGGGCGGTGCCGCCGTTCCAGCCCAGCGGATCGACCGACATCGCCGCATCCAGCCGCACGGTCTCGCGCCCGTCGCCATCGAAATCGACCAGCATGAGGCGCGGCCCCGCCACCGCCTCGGGCGCGGGGGCGCGCACCAGGATGTCGTCGAAGATCGTGCTGCGCTGGCCCGAGGAGTAGAGCCCGATGGTGCCCGCACCCAGCGGGTCGGCATCCTGGACGGTGCCGCCGAACAGCACGACGCCGTCAAGGCTGGCCGCGATATCGCCGCCCTCCACGCGCAGCCGCAGGTCGACCGCGTCATAGAAGGTGTACCCGCCCGCCTGGCTGGCCAGGAGCGTCTCGACCCCGTCCGCGACCTTGACGAGCTGGCGCAGGTTGGTTTCGTTGTCGAGCGTCAGCCGGTAGAAGTTCTGCGCGTCCTGATAGCGGAACACCACGCCCATCGTGTCGTTGTCGAGCGAGGTCAGGGTGAGGTCCATCACGATGTCCTGCCAATCGCCCGCCGCCCAGAGCAGCAGGTTGTCGGCCCGGTTCGACTGGTCGAACAGCGCCCCCTGCGGCGCGGCCAGCCCGTCATCGCCTGCGCGCGAGAAGGCGGTGCCCTTGACGAAGAAAGGCGTGCCGGTATCGGCGCCGAACGTCACCTCGCGCAGGTCGGCGCTGCCGAAATCGGTCGCACCCAGCGCGCCGTCAAAGCGGAACTGCGCCGCCAGCGGATCGGGGGCGGTGTCGAACGGCCCGTCGGCATCCACGCCGCCAAGCGCCGCGATCTCGGCCGCGTCGAGCGCCCGGCCCGCAAAGGCGAAGGCGGCGGCGTGGATCTGGGCGGTCTCGCCGTCATTGTCCGAGAACAGCAGGAAGCCCCGGTCGCCGTCGATCGTCCAGCGCGAGCCGTTGGTGATGTCGCCATCCACGACCTGGGTGCCGACCAGCGCCCCGTCCAGATACTTGCGCAGCACATGCGCGTTGTCCTCGACGCTGACGGTGACGGCGACGCGGGTCCAGGCGTCATAGGTGAAGGCGCCATCATAGGCGTTGGAAATGCCGATCCCGCCGGTGCCGTTGCCCACATTGCGCAGGAACAGTTCCGCATCATTGGCATTGCCCGGGTCGGTCTGGAACAGCGAAGCCCAGGTGCCCTGGCCATCGGCGACATACAGGTCGTAGACCAGCGTGTAGTCGGTGATCGGACCCGCCGCATCGGGCGCGACCAGCAGACCGCGGGTCGGGGCCAGCGCGGGAACCTGCACCACGCCCACGCCCTGCGCGCCGGTTCCGTCCAGCATCACGACGGGCGCGGCCAGCGTGGTCTCGAAATCGGTGCCGGTTTCCGAGCCGCCGTTGAAATCGTCCCATTCATCGGGATCGGCAATGGCGATGATGCCGGTGCCGCGGGTGAATTCGGCGCGGCCCTGGCCATCGGCCGAGGTCCAGAATTCGGGCGTGGCAAAGCTCCAGCCGCGCCATTCGGTCGTGCCCTGGGGCACGCTGTCGGGGGTGTCGACCTGCCAGCCGGGGGGCGGTTCATGGGTCCAGCCGAGGACCGGAATGGCCTCGTCCACCGCGGGCAGCAGCCGGTCGGCAAGGCTGTCGAAATCCTCGGCGATCAGGACGGTGCCATCGGCATCGGTCAGTTCGACATTGTCGATCGCCCAGAACCAGTCATTGCCCGCCTCGCTCATCTTCCAGAACAGTTCCACCGTGGCCGCGGTGGCGGGCACGAGGAAGTCGAGCGTGATCCGTTCGTTCCGGTTCGAGCCGTCATCCTGCGTCGTGTCGCTGTCGAAGCGCATCAGCGCGGCGGGTGCGGCGCCGTCGATCGAGACCAGCACCTCGGCCGTCTGGCTGTCCTCGGGGCGCCAGTGGCTGTCGAAGGCCAGCGTCAGGCTGCGCTGTTCGATGCCCTCGATCGAGGGCAGCGAAAGGCCCAGATCGGTGCCAAGCCGCGTCAGCGCGGCAAGCCCGGCCTCGGGCGCGACCCAGCCTGCCGCGTCGCCGTTGTTGAAGGTCTCGACCAGCAGGGTATTCGCATCGGTCGCGATCACCCGCACGCTATCGCTGCTTTGCACGCCGCCCGGGGCCGTGACGGTCAGCGTCAGGTCGTTGACGCCCGCGGGCAGGCTGACGGTGGCGGTCGCGCCCGTCGCGATCACCTTCCCGGCCGCGTCGGTCCAGGTATAGACGAGGTCCTCGCCATTGGGGTTGGTGCTGCGCGAGGCGTCGATCGTCACCGCGCCCGCCACCACCATGTCATCGCCCGCATTCGCGATCGCCTCGGCCCGGCGCGCCCCCAGATCGAGCCCGGTATAGGTCTCTTCATGGCCGACATAGGGGCCCTGCAACCCGTCGCGGGACATCTCGGGCGCGCCGCGATAGCCGGTGAAATAGGTGTCGAACCCGGCAAACCAGGTCGAGGTGTAGAAGGTGCCGTTTTCCGGGTCGATGGTGACCAGGCGGATCGCGCCATTGCCGCCATTGCCGCCGCGCAGGGGATCGCCCGCGCCATTGGCCTCGTTCGCGACGCCGTTCTGGTAGTTGACGAGGAACTGGAACACCGGGTTGCCGAAATCGTTGTAGGAAACCAGCGTCTCGGCCCCGTCGCCGAAGATGTGCCCGCCCGCGGTGAACAGAACGTTCGGATGCCGGGCAAGCACCTCCTGCCACAGCGTCATGCCGTCCCAGGCCCCCTGCGGATCGTTGCCGATCCCGTAATCATAGCCCGCGCCCTCGCCCTGAAGCGGGCCGCCCAGGCTGTCATGCAGGCCGTCCCAGTTCATCATCGAATGGGTGGTGACCATCGCCTTGCGGTCGCCATGCTGCGTCAGCACGTCATCGGCCCAGCGAAGCACGTCGTCGCGCGGTCCGAATTCGAGGTTGAGGAAGATCCAGCCGGTGCCGTCCGGCGCGGTCCAGAGGTGATAGTTGTTGTCGTAGCGGTCGGGTTCCTGGTCATAGACCCCGCGAAAGGTGGGATCCTCCGACATGTAGGCGGTCGAGAAGGCGGCGTTGTAGGTCGCGGTCTCGCGGATATTCGCGGACCCGCCGGTGCCGATGTCGTGGTTGCCCGGCAGGACGGAATAGGGAATGCCCGCATCGCGAAGGATGTCCATGGCGCTGCGCGCGATGGCGAACTGGCCCGCGGTGGCGGTCTGGGTGACATCGCCGACATGGGTGACGAAGCCAAGGTTCAGCCCCTCGGCATTGTCGGCCAGCCACTGGGTCATCAGCGCGAAGGTCGGCGTGATCGTGGCGTTCGAGGTATAGTCCTGGGTGTCGGGCAGGATCGCGATGGTATAGGCGCCCTCGCCCGCGACGCGGACGCGCACGGTATCGGTCAGCAGATTGCCGGCGGCATCGGTGGCGGTCACGACCAGATCGGAATGGCCAAGCGCGCCGAAGCTGAGGGCAAGCGTGCCGTCCACGATCCGGGCGTCGACGGCGGCGCCGTTCGAGGTGGTGACGGCAAAGCCCGTTGCGCCCGCGCCGAACACCTCGGCCAGATCGAAGCTTATCGGGGCGGTCGTGGGCGTGACCAGCATGTCCTTGATCGGATTGGCGATCACGGGCTTTTCGACCGGAACCGTATCGCTGAGCGTCACGCCGGCAAAGCCGAACTCGACCGCAGGCGCGTAGCCGTCAAAGCCGATCTGCGCCGACAGCCCGTCATCTCCGAACGGTCCCGCGCCATCGGCCCCGCCAAGCGCGGCCAGTTCGGCCGGGGCAAGAACCCGGGCGGTCACGCCGAAATGCGCCAGAAAGCCCGGCGCCGTCTCGCCGTCATTGTCGGTCAGGATCAGGAACCCGGTCCCGGCATCGAGGGTGAAGCGGGCGGTCGAGACCGATTGCTGGTCGATCAGCACGCCGTCGATATATTTCGACAGGCGCGAGGTGCCGTCGCCCAGGTCCTCGACGGTGATCGCCACCCGCGCCCATTCCTCGAACGGAAGCGCGCCGTCATAATCCCCGCCGATGCCGATGCCCCGGTCGGAACCGCGGGCGAAGAACTCGCCATCGCCCGACTGGGTGACATCGGTCTGAAGGAAGGCGAACCACCCCGATTGCATGTCGCCCACGCGCACATCCCAGACCATCGTGTAGCTGGCGATGTCGGCCAGCCCCTCGGGCAGGGCAAGCCGCAGCCCCTCGTCCCGGGCGAAGGCGGAAAAGGACAGCACGGGAATGTCGGCCCCGCCCGGCCCGGCGATCCCGAATTGCGAGGCCTGCGCCACGATGCTGTCGCCAAAGGCAACCGGCGTGCGGAAATCGGCGCCGTCCAGGATCACCGCCGCCTCGCCGAAGCGCGGGGTCAGGTCCGCGCCCGCAAAGTCGATCTGCACCGCCCCGGCCGAGGGCTGCACCGGGAAGAGGCCCGCCGCATCGGCGGTGGGGAAACTGGCAAGGATCGCGGCCACTTCGGGCGCCGAGGGCAGGTCGGACGTGTAGAAGACCGACGAGACGACCAGCGGCGCGGTCTCGCCGTCATTGTCGGTGAAAAGCCGCAGGCCAGCCTCGCCCACCGTCCAGCGGCTGGTGACGCCCAGGATCTGGGTGCCGACCAGCGTGCCGTCGACATATTTGCGCAGGACCGTCGCGCCGTCCTCGACGGTGAAGGTCGCGACGATGCGCACCCAGCTGTCATAGGGCACCGCGCCCTCGTAGACGCCCGCAATGCCCAGCCCGGCCGTGCCATCGCCATTGTCGCGCAGGAACAGGTCGGCATCGCCGCCGCCGGTCTGCACCAGCGCCACATAGGCGCCCGGGGCGGGCTGCGGAAGATAGAGGTCGAGCCCGAGGGCCCATTCTGCCGCGCCCGTCTGCGGCACCAGCACCAGCGCCCGGTCGGGTCCGAAGGCGGGCAGCGCCAGCACATCGGGGTCGATTCCGGCGATGCCGGGAATGCCGAACTCGCTGGCCTTGCCGAAAGAGATGTCTCCAAGATCGCGCGTCATGTCGTCCCCCGCCTGCATCGGTCCGTTCTGGACCTGACCCGGATTGCCTGCGCCGCGACTCACACGGCCGGGCGCTGCGCGATCCATCGCGCATTGCTGTATCGGCACGGTGACAATAGGCGCGCAGGATCATCACCTGCGGGACGGTGACGGCGCGACCGGCTGCCCAGGCGCCGGGCTGCGTCATTCTTCGGCGTTGTTTCCGGGCTGCGTGGTTGCTAGATCCCCGGCGCGAGCGGCCCCAGCCTGGGCCGCTCGGTCAATGGGGACTGGATGTCAGAGCTTGTGTGACAGGGCTCTCTGAATCTCAGAGAGCCGCGTGAAATCAGGACCGCCGGGCGCATGCGCGCCCGGGCTTTTGTCACGTCCATCACACGAGACCTCCATGAATATCTCACGACACGAACAGCGTGCCTTGCACGTTCTGGCCCTTGGCGGCTGCATCCGGCACGAACGCGATGACGGCCCCAAGGTCACCGCGGTCACCTGCATCACGCGCGAGGGGATGATCCTTGCCGATTTCGACCTGGCCACCTTCGGACGATTGCGGCGCAAGCGGCTGATCGAATCCCGGTCGGGCGGCCCTTATCGCATCTCGAAACGCGGCCGGATGTCGGTCCGCGCGCAACTCGACAATCAGGGGGCATGACATGCTGATCCGCAATGAAACAGCCCGCGACATTCCGGCGATCGGCCGGGTCGTCACCCGGGCCCTGTCGATGCTCGCGCACGCCACGGGAACCGAGGCAGGCATCGTCGAGGCGCTGCGCGCGGCGGGCGGGCTGAGCCTCTCGCTCGTGGCCGAGGAGGAGGGCGAGGTGGTCGGGTATCTGGCCGCCTCGCCCGCACGGATCGGGATCCGGGACGGGTGGCACCTGATCGGCCCGCTTGCCGTCCTGCCGTCGCGCCATGGCCAGGGTATCGGCACGGCCCTGATGGAACACGCCCTTTGCAGGCTGCGGGCGACAAGTCGGGGCGCGGCGCTGGTGGGCGACCCCGCCTATTATGGCCGCTTCGGCTTTCGGGCCTTTCCCGGCCTGGGCGTCGCCGGATGTCCGCCCGAGCTGGTTCAGGCCCTGCCCTTCGACGACATCGCGCCTGAAGGCGAACTGATCCATCACCCGGCATTCGGCCTGGACCAGCAGGCGTGACAGAAGGTCGGGCTGCATACCCAAGGGGTGCCGCCCGACCGCGTGCAGGGGCCGGCGCTTGATGCGGAGCATCGCGCGGATCGTCCGCCACCTTGCCCATGCAGGTCTGCCGATCGCCCCGGACAGGCGCCATTCCCGGACAGGCACCGTGCAGACGGGACGCGGCACCCTATATCCCTAGGGTCCCATGTCAGGAGCGCAAAGGCGGCAATGTTCATTCGCATCGGCTACGAGATCGTCATCGACAGCAAGGAAGAGAGCGTCCTGGTCCTTGCCCTCTGCCCGCATTCCAGCTTTGACGGCCGGATCATCGGCTCGGCCGCGGTGCGGGCCGACCCCGCGCGGCCGCTGGAGACGTTTCCCGATTCCTTCGGGAACCGGTTGACCCGGCTGCGGGCGCCCGCCGGGCAGTTGCGGCTGTGGTCCGATTGCATCGTCGAGGTCGACGGCAGGCCCGACATCATCGACTGGACCGCACAGCAGCACGATGTGGGCGACCTGCCGCCCGAGACCCTGCAATTCCTGACCGCGAGCCGATATTGCGATTCCGACGCGCTGGCCCCCGAGGCGCTGCGCCTGTTCGGATCGACCCCGCCGGGGTGGGCGCGGGTTCAGGCGATCTGCAATCATGTCCACACCCACCTGACCTTCGGCTACGGCTTCGGCCGGTCCACCAAGACCGCCAGCGACGCGCAGCGCGAAAGGACCGGCGTCTGCCGCGACTTCGCCCATCTCGCCATCGCGTTCTGCCGGGCCATGAACATTCCCGCCCGCTATGCCAGCGGATATCTGGGCGATATCGACATGCCCCATTCCGGCCCCGGCGATTTCTGCGCCTGGTTCGAGGCCTATCTGGGCGGCCGCTGGTATACCTTCGATGCGCGCTACAACACGCCCCGGATCGGCCGGGTGCTGATGGTGCGCGGCCGCGACGCCGCCGACGGCGCGATGATCACCTCCTTCGGGGCCCATGACCTGAACCTGTTCCGGGTCTGGACCGACGAGGTGCCCGGCACGCCCGGCGATGCCGTCCTGCACGACATGCTGGCGACCCGCCCGGCGGCCGAGGCGCTGACGCTCGCCCCCCCGGGCTGAGGGCCGCGCCGCGCCGCGACCCGACCGACGCCCATTGCCCAAGGTTTCCGGGCGGATGCGTGCGGGCACGGCGCCCGCCGATCCGGCGCAACCGAATGCGGCAAGGGCCACAAACCCGGGCGCCGGGCGCGCGACATGTGAAATTTCACATTAGCGTCACATTTGCTTGGTCGGGCTGTCACGAACCGCTGTGAAACGGGCGCTGCGAATTGGGGATGGCAGATGCTCGACGTTCAGAACGTAACCCGGGTCTTCGGCGACAAGCGCGCGGTCGATCGTGTCAGCTTTACCCTGCATCAGCCCGGGTTCATCGGCATCATCGGCAGTTCCGGCGCGGGCAAGTCGACCTTCCTGCGCATGATGAACCGGCTCACCGACGCCACCGAGGGCCGCATCCTCTACGAGGGGCAGGACATCCTGCCGCTCCGCGGGGCGGCGGCGCGCAGCTGGCAAAGCCGCTGCGCGATGATCTTCCAGCAGTTCAACCTGGTGCCGCGGCTGGACGTGGTGGCCAATGTCCTGCACGGCAAGCTCAACCGGCAGTCCACGCTCGCCACGATGTTCAACATGTGGTCGCGCGCCGACATCCTGCGCGCCATCGACATCCTGGACCGTCTGGGCATCGCCGAACAGGCCACCAAGCGCGCCGAGGCGCTGTCGGGCGGCCAGCAGCAGCGCGTCGCCATCGCGCGCGCGCTGATGCAGGATCCGGCGATCATCCTGGCCGACGAACCCATCGCCAGCCTCGACCCGATGAACGCGCAGATCGTGATGGACACGCTCAAGCGCATCAATGTCGAGGACGGGCGCATGGTCATCGCCAACCTGCACACGCTGGATACCGCCCGGCGCTATTGCGACCGGGTGATCGGCATGCGCGACGGGCGCATCGTCTTCGACGGCACGCCCGAGCAACTGACCACCGGCGTCGCGCGCGACATCTACGGCGCCGACGAGACCTTCAACGAACATGCCACCTCGACCGCGATCCGGCCCGACCAGGCCGTCCCGGTCCCGAGCATGGCCGCCCAATGATCCCCAGACCGCCCTGCACCCGCAGGGTCTTTCATCGCAACGGAGAGAGCGAATGAAGAAGATTGCTGCCACCCTTCTGCTGTCCACCGCGCTGGCCGCCCCGGTCGCGGCCGAGGGCATCACCCAGTTCAACATCGGCCTTCTGGGCGGCGAGAACGCCCAGGACCGGCTTGCCTCGAACGAATGCTTCCGTGCCTATGCCGAAGAAGCGCTGGGCGTGCCGGTGCGTCTGTTCACGCCCGCCGACTACAACGGCGTCATCCAGGGCCTGATCGGCGGATCGCTGGACATGGCCTGGCTCGGCGCCTCGGGCTATGCCGCGGTCTGGCTGAACGACCCCGAGGCGGTGCGGCCGGTTCTGGTCAAGACCAATCTCGATGGCAGCTACATGTATTACTCGATCGCGATCGCGCGCACCGACAGCGGCATCACCTCGCTCGACGACATGAAGGGCAAGAGCTTTGCCTTCGCCGATCCGAACTCGACCTCGGGCTATCTGGTGCCGCTGATCGAGATCCCCGAGGCGGGCTATCCGATGGCCGAGGGCGAGTATTTCAGCCGCGTCGGCTTTTCCGGCGGGCATGAACAGACCGTCATCGCGGTGGTCAACGGCGATTACGACGCCGGCGTGGTCTGGGCCGACGGCCAGGGCGAGTGGGAAGACGGCTACAACTCGGGCGCGCTGCGCAAGGCGGCCGATTCGGGCCTTGTCGACATGAACGACATCGTCGAGATCTGGCGCTCCAAGCCCATCCCCGAAGGCCCCATCGTGCTGCGCAGCGCGCTGCCGCAGGACGTGCAGGACAAGATCTACGAGCTGACGGCCAACCTGCATGTGACCGACCCGGACTGCGCCTATGGCGTTGCCGCGGGCGAGACGGCGGGCTTCACCCCGATCGGGCATGACGCCTACGAGACGATCATCGCGGTGCGCCGCTCGCAGATGAACTGACGCACCCGCAAGGGGTCAGGCCGGATGCCGCGTCCGCGCGGCGTCCGGCTCTTTTTTGATGGATCGCCCATGCCCACCGTCCTGCCCGCCTCGGCCCGAACGGTCGACATCCGCGAGGAATACCTGTCGCTGAACCGCCGCAAGCGGATGTATGGCGGCATCCTTCTGATCGTCTTCCTGGCGATGTTCGTCTCGGGCTTCCGCATTGCCGAGCACCGCAATGCCGCCAGCCTGTCCGAGGGCTTCTCGCGCATCCTCGACTTCCCGCGCGACCTGGTCACCGAGGCATGGGGGAACGCCGCCAACCTGCCCGCCCATGCCGCCCGCGCCTTTCCCGCGCTGGTCGAGACGGTGAACATCGCGCTGGTCTCGACCATCCTGGGCTGCATCCTGGGCACGCTTCTGGCGCTGGCCGGAACGCGGGGGCTGGCGCGCTGGCCGCGGCTGATCCCGCTGGCCCGGCGCAGCGCGGATGTGTGCCGCGCGGTGCCCGAGATCGTGATCGCGCTGGTCCTGATCTTCATCCTGGGCGGCGGCCCGGTCCCGGCGATGATCGCCATCGCCATCCATACCGCCGGGGCGCAGGGCAAGCTGTTCTCCGAGGTCAACGAGAACGTGGACATGAAACCGGTCGAGGGGCTGGCCTCGGTCGGCGCGAACTGGTGGCAGCGCACCTGGCTGGGCGTCTTCCCGCAGGTGATGCCCAACTATCTCAGCTATTCGCTGCTGCGACTCGAGATCAACATCCGCGCCTCGGCCATCCTCGGCTTCGTCGGCGCGGGCGGCATCGGCTACGAGCTGCGCAACGCCATGACCTTCGGCCAGGGCAAGTTCGACCAGGCGGCCGCGATCTTCCTGATGCTGTTCGCCACCATCGTCCTGGTCGACCAGCTGTCCAGCTGGATGCGCAACAGCCTGACCCGGGGGAGGGGCGCGCAATGACCGCAATCGCCGAAGATGCGCGCAAGCTGGCACTCGGCGCGATGCGCCGCAAGCGCGCCATGGCGCTGGCCGCACCGGTGCTGCTCATGGCCTATTTCGCCTATGTCTTCGTCGCCTTCGACGTCTCGGGGCTGGTGCAGCGCGCCAAGATGGACAATGCCGTGATCCTGTTGTCGGACGCGGTCAGCTACAAGATCCACGCCACCCGCGACAACCGCAGCGATGCGCTGGCGGTCTCGGTCGAGGGCAGCCGCCGCGCCACCTATCCCGAGGATCGCATCCCCGACTGGATCCGGCAGGACGGGGACCGGACCCTGATCGAGCTGACCGACGGGCACAGCGTCACCTATGACGGCCCGCGGATCAGCTATGACCACCCCGATTACGGCCCGATCCGCATCACCATCGGCAATCCGATCCTGCTGGATCTGCCCCAACCCGGCCCGGTGCCGGATTTCATCAACGCCTCGGACGCGCGCGTGGTGGTCACCACCGACGCCGGGCGGCTCACCGTCACCCGCACCCGCACCGACACCTTCCGCTATTTCTGGGGGTGGGAGCTGTTCTTCTTCGACCTGCAAAGCCCCTTCCACGGCATGTCCGCGGGCACGCTGGCCGCGACCGTGGCGGGGGGCGAGCGTCTCCATGCCGACCGGCCGAACTGGCAGGCGGTGCTGCACGATTTCCTGAACAATTCGATCTGGCGCCATGGCGATGTCTTCTTCGCGATCGGCGAGACGGCGCTGATGGCCTTCCTCGGCACCTTCGGCGCGGCGGCCATCGCGCTGCCGCTGGCCTTCCTTGCCGCGCAGAACTTCACGCCCTCGCGCTGGCTGCGCTTCGCGGTGCGCCGGGTCTTCGACTTCGTGCGCGGGGTGGATGCGCTGATCTTCACCATCATCCTCAGCCGCGCCTTCGGGCCCGGGCCGATGACCGGGGCGCTGGCGATCCTGATCACCGACTCTGGCAGCTTCGGCAAGCTGTTCTCCGAGGCGCTGGAAAACACCGACCAGAAGCAGATCGAGGGCGTGCAATCGACCGGCGCCAATGCGCTGCAACGCTATCGCTTCGGGGTGATCCCGCAGGTGATGCCGCTGCTGCTGAGCCAACTGCTCTATTTCCTCGAATCCAACACCCGCTCGGCCACCATCATCGGCGCCATCGTCGGCGGCGGCATCGGGCTGATGCTGACCCAGGCGATCCAGACCACTGCCGACTGGGAAAAAGTCACCTATTACATGGTCCTGATCGTGCTGCTGGTGATCGCGATGGACGCGCTGTCGGGCTGGCTGCGGCGCAGGCTGATAAAGGGCGACTAGACCGACACATGCCCCGCCTGTCCCCCGACACGCCCCTGATCCACCCCGATTGCGACATCGCCGCCAGCCGCTTCGGCGCCTATTGCGAGATCGGGCGGGGCAGCCGCGTGCTGAACTCGGATTTCGGCGATTACGCCTATTGCGACCGCTATGCCGACATCGCCAATTGCAGCGTCGGCAAGTTCGCCAATATCGCCGCCTTCACCCGCATCGGGCCGACCGACCACCCCTTTCGCAATGCCGCGCAGCATCATTTCCACTATCGCTCGGCCAGCTACTGGGAGGATGAGGCGGACGATGCCGAGTTCTTCGCCCATCGCGCCAGCCGCCGCTGCACGCTGGGGCATGATTGCTGGATCGGCCATGGCGCCATCATCCGGCCCGAGGTGAGCGTGGGCATCGGCGCCGTGGTCGCGGCCGGGGCGGTGGTCACCGCCGATGTGCCCCCCTTCCTGATCGTCGCGGGCGTTCCCGCCCGCCCCCTGCGCGCGCGCTTTCCCGACAATGTGGCCGAGCGGTTGATGGCGCTCGCCTGGTGGGACTGGCCGCATGAGCAGCTGCGCGCCGCGCTCGACGATTTCCGCCGCCTGCCCGCCGAGGCGTTCCTGGACCGTCACGGCGCCTAGTCGGGCGCCACGGTCAGGGTGACGCGGGCGCCCGCGAAATGGGTGATGCCGTATTCCAGCGGCTGGCCGCGCGGATCGTGGTTCAGCGCCACCGCCCGCATCACCGGCTCGCCCCGGCGCAATTGCAGATGCCCCGCCAGCAGCGCATCGGCAGGCACCGCCGTCAGCCGGGTCCAGGCGCGGGTGTAGTCGCTGACACCGCAGGCCGCCAGCGCGCGCGTCACCCCCTCGCCCCGCGCCAGTTCCGCCGCAAGCCCCGGCAGCACCGGAAAGACCGAGCGGAAATGCCCGATCACCTGCCCGTCGCTCAGCGTCAGCCCCTCGGCCCGGACCAGCGGGCTGCCCCCGGGCAGGGCCAGCATCGCGCATTCCTCGGCCAGCCCCGGCTGGGTCTCGACGCTCAGCACCCGCCGCCCCGGCACCCGCCCGGTGGCCTCAAGCGCGGCGTGGAACCGGGTGCGGCGGCCGATCGGGTAATCGGTGGGCAGCGCGGTCACCTGCACCCCCGCCCCCCGCCGCGCATGAACCAGCCCCGCCTCGGCCAGCGCCGCCAGGGCCCGGCGCACGGTATGGCGGTTGACGCCGAAGCGCGCGGCCAGACGTGCCTCGCTGGGCAGACGGTCGCCGGGGCTGGCATTGGCCAGTTCGGCGGTCAGCGTCTCGGCGATCTGGCGCCAGAGGGGGGTGTCGGCTGTCATGGAAATTTCACTCGTATCGGCCAGAGGGCCATGCTAGGACTTGTCTAGTTGTATAGGACTTGAACCGGATCGACAAGATGTCCGCCCCCCTCCCCACCCGCGCCGAGGCCATGGGCCTTCTGGCCCGCGCCCGCCCCGAAACGCTGGCCGAGCTTGCCCCGGACCTGCCCGGCCACACAATGCTGCGCGCGCCCGAGACGGGGGCGGTGATGGTGCAGGGCCGGCAGGGCGGGACCGGCGCGCCCTTCAACCTGGGCGAGATGACGGTCACCCGCTGCGCCGTCCGGCTGGAGTGCGGCGCCATCGGCCATGCCTGGGTGCAGGGCCGCGACAAGGGCCATGCCCGCCGCGCCGCGGTGCTGGACGCATTGTTGCAGACCGACCGCGCGGCCGAGCTTGCCGCCGCGATCCTCGCCCCGCTGGCCGCCGCCGAAGCCGCAAGCCACGAGGCACAGTCGCGCAGGGCCGGGGCAACGCGGGTCGAGTTCTTCACCATGGTCCGCGGAGAGGATGAATGACGCCCCACGCCCTGACCGGCGGCTTCGCCGACACGCCCCTTCAGGCCGCGCGCGGCTTTCGCGCAATCCTGACCGCGCTTTCGCGCCCCGGCACCATCGTTGCGCTGACCGGCGCCACGCCACCCGCGCCGCTGTCGCCCGCCGCCGGGGTGGCCGCGCTGGTGCTGCTGGATGCGACAACCCCGCTGCATCTGGCAGGCGCACATGACAGCCCCGCGCTGCGCGACTGGATCGCCTTTCACACCGGTGCGCCGCTGGTGGGCGCCGAAGCCGCGATGTTCGCCATCGGCACATGGGACGCGCTGCACCCGCTGGACCGCTTTGCCATCGGCACCCCCGACTATCCAGACCGCGCCGCCACCCTGATCGTCGAGACCGACCGGCTTGAGCCTTCCGGCGCCCGGCTGACCGGCCCCGGCATCAAAGGGGCCGCGCATCTGTCGCTTCCAGAAACAGCGCCGTTCCGGACCAACCATGCCCGCTTCCCGCTGGGCTTCGACACGTTTCTGACCTGCGGCGACCGGCTGGCCGGGCTGCCGCGCAGCACCTGTGTGGAGGCCGCCTGATGTATGTCGCGGTCAAGGGCGGCGAACAGGCCATCGACAACGCTCATGCGTGGCTCGCCGAATCGCGGCGCGGCGATGTCGCGATCCCCGAACTGTCGGTGGCCCAGATCCGCGAGCAGATGGCGCTGGCGGTCGGCCGGGTGATGGCCGAGGGCTCGCTTTACGATGCGGATCTTGCGGCGCTGGCGATCAAGCAGGCGCGCGGCGACCTGATCGAGGCGATCTTCCTGATCCGCGCCTATCGCACCACCCTGCCCCGCTTCGGCGCCTCGCGGCCGGTCGATACCGGGGCGATGGCCGCGATCCGCCGGATCTCGGCCACCTACAAGGACCTGCCGGGCGGGCAGGTGCTGGGGCCGACCTTCGACTATACCCACCGGCTGCTGGATTTCGCACTGGCCGCCGAGGGCGCCGCCGAAAGCCCCGCGCCGCAGGCCGCGGCCCTGGGTCCGGTGCCCCGCGTCACCGGGTTCCTGGACCGCGAGGGCCTGATCGAGCCCGAACCCGCCAGCGACGCCCCGCCCCCCGACCTGACCCGCGAACCGCTGGAACTGCCCGCCAGCCGCGCCTTGCGGCTGCAATCGCTGGCCCGCGGCGACGAGGGGTTCCTGCTGAGCCTTGCCTATTCCAGTCAGCGCGGCTTCGGGCGCACGCATCCCTTCGTGGGCGAACTCAGGATCGGCGAGGTGATGGTCGAGGTCGAGATCCCCGAACTGGGCCTGTCCGTCGCCATCGGCGCGATCACCCTGACCGAATGCGAAACCGTGAACCAGTTCACCGGCTCGAAGACGCAGCCCGCACAATTCACCCGCGGCTACGGCCTTGTCATGGGCCAGTCCGAGCGCAAGGCCATCGCCATGAGTCTTGTCGACCGCGCGCTGCGCTGGCAGGAACTGGGCGAGGAAGACACCGGCGCCCCGGTTCAGGACCAGGAATTCGTCCTGATGCATGCTGACAACATCCAGGCAACCGGCTTTCTGGAACATATCAAGCTGCCCCATTACGTCGATTTCCAGTCCGAACTGGAACTGGTGCGGCGCTTGCGCGCCGGTGCGGCGCAGGAGGCGGCGGAATGACCGCGCGCGTCAAGGCCATCGTCTTCGATATCGGCAATGTGCTGGTGCGCTGGGATCCGCGGCTAGCCTTTTGCCCGCCGCTGACGCCGGACGCGGCCGAGGCGTTCCTTGCCCGCACCGATTTCGCGGAACGCAACCTGCGCGCCGATGCCGGGGCGCGCTTTGCCGACCTGGCCGCCGAGATCGCCGACCCGCAGGACCGCGACCTGTTTTCCAGCTATGTCGCGCGCTACGCCCTGACCGTGCCCGCCGCGATCGAGGGGACATGGCAGGTGCTGGACCGGCTGCGCGCCCGCGGTCTGGCGATCCACGCCATCACCAACTGGTCGGCCGAGACATGGCCCACCGGCCTTGCGACGCATCCGCGGCTGGGCACGGCCTTCGGCGTCACCGTGGTCTCGGGGCAAGAGGGCGTCATCAAGCCCGATCCGCGCATCTTCGCGCTGCTCTGCGAGCGGGCGGGCGTGGCGCCCGGCGACTGCCTGTTCATCGACGACAGCCCCGCGAACGTCGCCGGGGCCGAGGCATTCGGCATCGCGGCGGAACTCTTCACCACGCCCGAGGCATTGGAAACGGCACTGGCCGCACGGGGGCTTCTGTGAAGGACTACAATTTCGCCTATCTCGACGAGGCCACCAAGCGCATGATCCGCCGCGCGATCCTCAAGGCGGTCGCGGTGCCGGGCTACCAGGTGCCCTTTGCCAGCCGCGAGATGCCCATGCCCTATGGCTGGGGCACCGGCGGGGTGCAGGTGACGGCGGCCTGCCTGACGCCCGAGGACCGGCTGAAGGTGATCGACCAGGGCGCCGACGACACCACCAACGCCGTCAGCATCCGCAAGTTCTTTCAACGCACCGCGGGCATTGACGTGACCGAACGCACCCATGAGGCCACGATCATCCAGACCCGCCACCGCATCCCCGAAGCGCCGCTGACCGAAGGGCAGATCCTCGTCTATCAGGTTCCGATCCCCGAACCCCTGCGCTTTCTCGAACCGCGCGAGACCGAAACCCGGCGGATGCACGCGCTGGAGGAATACGGGCTGATGCATGTCAAGCTTTACGAGGACATCGCCCGGAACGGCGAGATCGCGACCGCCTATGCCTATCCGGTCAAGGTGCAGGGGCGCTATGTGATGGATCCCTCGCCGATCCCGAAATTCGACAATCCCAAGCTTTCGGATTGCGCCGCGCTTCAGCTTTTCGGGGCCGGGCGCGAACAGCGGATCTATGCGCTGCCGCCCCATACGCAGGTGGTCAGCCTCGATTTCGACGATCACCCCTTCGTCGCCGCCAAGGCGCCCCATGCCTGCGACCTGTGCGGCGACGCGGCCAGCTATCTGGACGAGGTCATCACCGACGATGCGGGCGGGCGGATGTTCGTCTGTTCCGACACCGACCATTGCGCCACCCGCCGCGCGTCCGGTCATGCCGGGCGGCTGGGCGGCAGCGAAGGGGCGGCAGCATGACCGGCGCGCATCCGCTTCTGTCGGTTCGCGACCTGACCAGGAGCTATGGCACGCGGCGCGGCTGCGCCGATATCGCCTTCGACCTCTGGCCGGGCGAGGTGATGGGCATCGTGGGCGAGTCGGGGTCGGGCAAGTCCACGCTTCTGGGCTGTCTGGCCGGGCATCTTGTGCCCGATGCCGGTCGCGTCGTCTTCGACACCCGCGCCGAGGGGCCGCGCGACGTGCTGGCCATGGCCGAGCCGGAACGGCGGATGCTGGCCCGCACCGACTGGGCCTTCGTCCACCAGAACCCGCGCGACGGGCTGCGCATGGGGGTCAGCGCCGGGGGCAATGTCGGCGAGCGGCTGATGGCGGTCGGCGCGCGCCATTACGGCCAGATCCGGTCGCAGGCGCTGGACTGGCTGGGCCGGGTCGAGATCGCCGCCGACCGCATCGACGACAAGCCGCGGCAATTCTCGGGCGGCATGCAGCAGCGCCTCCAGATCGCGCGCAACCTTGTCACCGGCCCGCGGCTGGTCTTCATGGACGAGCCGACCGGCGGGCTGGATGTCAGCGTGCAGGCCCGGCTTCTGGACCTGTTGCGCGGGCTGGTCCGCCAGATGGGGCTCAGCGCGGTGATCGTGACCCATGACCTGGCCGTGGTCCGCCTTCTGGCCGACCGGCTGATGGTGATGAAGGACGGGCTGGTGGTCGAACAGGGGCTGACCGATCAGGTTCTGGACGATCCGCAGCATCCCTATACCCAGCTGCTGGTCAGCTCGGTGCTTCAGGCGTGACGGGGGAAGGGCGATGATCGTGGTTCGGGACGTGGCCAAGCGTTTCACCCTGCACAACCAGGGCGGCGCGGTGCTTGAGGTGATGGCGGGCGCCTCGCTGCGGGTGGGGCCGGGCGAATGCGTGGGGCTGGTCGGCGCATCGGGCGCGGGCAAGTCGACGCTGATGCGGATGATCTGGGGCAATTACCGGATCGACGCGGGCTCGATCCGCGTGGCGGGGGTGGAACTGGCGGGCGCCGAGCCGCGGCAGGTGATCGCGCTGCGCCGGGCGACGCTGGGCCATGTCAGCCAGTTCCTGCGCGTGGTGCCCCGGGTTCCGGCGCTGGACGTGGTGGCCGAGCCGCTTCTGGCGCTCGGCATCGACGAGGACAGCGCGCGCGCGCAGGCCGCGGCGCTGTTGTCGCGGCTGAACATCCCCGAACGGCTCTGGCCGCTGTCGCCCACGACCTTTTCCGGCGGCGAGCAACAGCGCGTCAACATCGCCCGCGGCTTCGTCCACCCCTGGCCGGTGCTGCTGCTGGACGAGCCGACCGCCAGCCTCGACGCCGCCAATCGCGAGGTGGTTCTGTCCCTGATCGAGGAGGCGCGCGGCCGCGGCGCGGCGATCCTCGGCATCTTCCATGACGAGGGGGCGCGGGCGCGCGTCTGCACAAGGCTGGTCGATGTCAGCGGCTTCGCGGTGGCGGCATGACGGGCCGGGTCTTTGCCGTCGTCGGCCCCTCGGGCGCGGGCAAGGACACGCTTCTGGGCGGGCTTGCCGCCGCCGGTCTGGCGCATCGCGTGCGCCGCGTCATCACCCGCCCGCCGCGCCCCGGCGACGAACCGTTCGACGGCGTCAGCGAGGGCGAGTTCGCCCGCCATCTGGCCGCGGGCGCGTTCGTGCTGCACTGGCGCGCGCATGGGCTGGCCTATGGGCTGCCGCGCGCGGGGTTCCAGCCCGCGGGGCGCGGCCGCGACGTGGTCTTCAACGGCTCGCGCGCCCTGCTGGCCGATGCCGCGCGGGTCTTCCCGGGCCTGCGCGTGATCCTGGTCGAGGCCCCGCCCGAGCTGCGCGCCGCCCGCATCGCCACCCGCGGCCGCGAGGCGGGGGGCGACATCGCCGCCCGGCTGGCGCGCGAGACGGGCGAGTTGCCCCCCGGCCTGCCGGTGATCCGCGTGCTGAACGACGGAACGCCCGAACAGGGCATCGCGCGGCTGATCGCGGCGCTGCGCCCCGACGACATGCGGGCGGCCCGATGACCGCCCCCGCCCGAACGCCCCCTGTCACCGGCCCGTCGCGATCCGGCGGCGCAGGAACGAAACCCAGCAAGACGATGGAACACGCAAGATGACCGAAACGGTTCTGGCCAATGCCCGACTGGTGCTGCCCGACGGGCTGCACCATGGCGCGCTCGTGATGCGGGACGGGCAGATCGCCCGGATCGACAGCGGCACGGCCGTTCCCGCCGGGGCGACCGATTGCGAGGGCGATCTGGTGATGCCCGGCCTGATCGAACTCCACACCGACAACCTGGAACGCCATATCCAGCCCCGCCCCGGCGTGGACTGGCCGCATGGCGACGCGATCCTCGCCCATGACGCCGAACTGGCCGCGCTTGGCATCACCACGGTCTTCGATGCGCTGCGGGTCGGCTCGCTGGTCTCCAGCGGCACGGGATATGGCGAATATGCCCGCGGCCTGGCCGACGAGATCATGGCCGCCCGCGCCGCCGGGCTGTTGCGGATCAGCCATTACCTGCACCTGCGCGCCGAGGTCTGTTCCGAGACCCTGATCGCGGAACTGGCGAAATTCGGCCCCGGCGACCGGGTCGGCATCGTCAGCCTGATGGACCACACCCCCGGCCAGCGCCAGTTCGCCAATCTCGACAGCCTGCGCGCCTATACCCGCGGCAAGTACGGGCTGACCGAGGACGAGTTCCAGGCCCATGTCGAGGCGCAGACCGCCATGGGCAACCGCGTCCGCGCCGTCCACGAGGCCGCGACGGTCGCCGCCGCCCGGGCCATGGGCGCGGTGCTGGCCAGCCATGACGACACGACAGCGGCCCATGTCGCCGCCTCGGCCGGGCATGGCGCGGGACTGGCCGAGTTTCCCACCACGCAGGAGGCGGCGTCCGCCTGCCATGCCCATGGCATCGCGGTGATGATGGGCGCGCCGAACCTGATCCGGGGCGGGTCGCATTCGGGCAATGTCGCGGCCCGCGATCTGGCCGAGGCCGGGCTTCTGGACATCCTGTCCTCGGATTACGTCCCCGCCTCGCTGCTCGGCGGCGCGCTGATGCTGGGCGATCTGTGGGGCGACACCGCGCGCGGCATCGCCACCGTCACCGCCGCCCCGGCCCGGGCCGCCGGGCTGGCCGACCGGGGGGCGCTGACCGAAGGGCTGCGCGCCGACGTGATCCGGGTGCACCGCGCGGGCACGATGGCCGCGGTGCGCGGCAGTTGGTCCGCCGGACGCCGCGTCGCCTGAGCCTGCCTCACCCGTGCCGCCATGTCGCGGAGCGACGGATTCCGGTCAGGCGCGCGAAAAATGCGCCTGACCGTTCGTCCCGTCGTCACGGCACGATCCGGACGTCGCTGAGGCCGGGATCGACCCGTCTCAGCGCCGAGAGCAGCTTTTCCTTCAGGTTCGTGGCGACGTAATTCGCGTGAAACCGCGAGGGCGCGGCAAGCGTCAGGATGCCGGCCTCGACGCCCGCCTCGGCAAGGGTGTGGAACCAAGCGCCATAGGTTGCGGGATCGTCCGCATGCAGCCTTTCCTGCGCGGCCCCCCAGACCGAGCCATCGGCCATCGGTGCGGGCACGGCGCGCAGCGGCACCACGTTCGACCCGCCCTGCCCTGCCCCCGCCGCGGGATCGACGCGCGCGATGAAATCCTCGCCGATCCGCGGCCAGGCCGGGCGGGTATCCTCCAGCATCCGGTTCAGGTCCAGCCCATAGGTGCTGACCCGCCCGCGCGCCCCCTGCCGCTTGAGCACAAGCCAGCCCTGCGCGCGCAGCCGGGCCATCTCGCGCTTGACCGTGCGCTCGTCCACCGACCAGAGCCGCGCGATCTCGGCCTGCCCCATGCTCAGCTCGTCACGCTGCCAGTTGTAGCGCGTGGTGATCAGCGCCATGACCCGCAGGACCTGCCGCTGCGCATGCTTGTCCCGCGACAGTCCGAACGCCATAAGCGCCGACAGGATATCGTATTTGCGCGATGCGGCCTCACGCCCGACGGGCCGGGGAAGCTGCATGTCTGTCTCCTGTCCATGTCCCCGGCCGCGCTGCGGCCCGGATCTGCCTCGTTCAATACGGCCCTGCTCGGGCTCTTGGCGACGGCGTCGCAGGAACGCAACGCTCTTCACCGCTTGCAGGCTATTAGCGTCCGGCTTTCCGATTCTGTCAAGCGCCGTGGCTGTCAGGCCGGTTCCCGACCCAATTCCGTTTCAAGGAAACCGGGTATCATCGGTGAAGGGTGTCAGCCAGAATGTCCCTTATTCTGTGCGAAATGTCCCCCAATATGCGGTGGGAACCTGCGCTCTGTCCCCCAATATGTCGGCGAAGGCCCACAGGGACTCCCCTGCCCCGCCGCGCGGCCGATTCGGGCCGATCCCCTTGGCCCGACGGCAGGATCTTCCCCGCGGGGAAGATCCGCGGCAATGATAACTTCGTTTTTGCATTCCTGGCAAATTCCGCGTATTTGAGGGGCAGGCAAGAATTTACGTTCCAGCGAGGCGCGCATGTACACGCATGAAGATCTCTCCCGGCTGCAGGCCCAGTCGCTGAAGATGCAGAGCTGGATCCGCCAGCAGACCTTCAGCCCCGAAAGCCGGAAGACCCTTCGCCGCTTCTCGTCATGGGAGGTGGCGGAGCTGATCTTCCGCATCAACCAGTCCACCTTCCGCGGCCGCCTTGCCGCCGAGCCCGACCTTCCCGGCGGCGAGGTCGAGCCCGATGGCCGCCAGCGCTGGTTCTCGCTCGACGAGATCAACGTGCTGCGCCGCCGGATGAAGATCAACCGCAAGACCCTGATGCCCCCCCGCCCGGCGGGCAAGCGGGCGTTCCGGGCGGCCATCGCGAACTTCAAGGGCGGGGCGGGCAAGTCGACTGTGGCGCTGCATTTCGCCCATGCCGCGGCGCTGGACGGATATCGGGTGCTGCTGGTCGATTTCGATCCCCAGGCCACGCTCAGCCATTCCATGGGGCTGACCGATGTGGCCGAGGATTACACCGTCTGGGGCATCATGGCCCGCGACCTGATCCGCGAGACCGACCGGATTAACGCGGCGTCCACCGGCGCGGCCAGCGGGACCGCCCTGCCCCGCCGCCAGATCCCGGCCTCGATCCGCGACCTGGGGCTTGGCGAGTTGCGGCATGGCGACTTCATCAAGACCACGGCCTGGTCCACCATCGACATCGTGCCCTCCTGCGCCAATGCGGCATTCGTCGAGTTCGCCAGCGCCCAGTACCGGCACCTGAACCCGGAATGGTCGTTCTTCGCGGCGGTGTCGCGCTATCTGGACGGGTTGGGTGACGACGATTACGACCTTGTGCTGTTCGATTGCCCGCCGGCCATCGGCTACCAGTCGATGAACGCGGTCTTTGCCGCCGACATGCTCTATATCCCCTCCGGCCCCGGCTATTGGGAATACGACTCGACCACCAGCTTCATCGGGCAGTTGGCCGAGGCGCTGGAGGATCTGGCGGGCTTCGGGCCGACCTTCCCCGCGGGGAAGGTCGGGTTGCCCAAGTCCTTTGCCGAGATCCGTTTCCTGATGACGCGCTACGAGCCCGGCAATGACCTGCACCGCGCGATGTTCGATGCCTTCCGCAAGGTCTTTGGCCCGCATGTCGCCGAGCACCCGATCGAGATGACGCGCGCGGTCGAGCAGTCGGGCCGCTTCCTGTCATCGGTCTACGAGATCGACTATCGCGAGATGACGCGCGAGACCTGGCGCCGCGCGCGCGCCAGTTTCGACCGCGCCTATGAGGAATTCAGGGGCAGCATGCTGGCTGCCTGGACCCGGATCTGAGGGAGGGCGGGATGAGCAAGAAGCGCCGCATGTTCGACATAGACCTGCCCGAGGACGGCATCGCGCCTGCCGCCGAAACCTTCCCCGCGGGGAAGGTGGCCGACCCCCCTGCCCGCCGCGGCCCGATGGCCGCCGCCATCGCCGAGACCGTCAGTTCGAACCGCAAGCGGCAGGAGATCGAGGCGCAGATCCGCGCCGAGAACGACGCGCTGGCCCATGAGCATGTCCGGCTCAAGCGGCTTGGGCTGGTCATCGAGCTGGTGCCGCTTGATCTGATCGAGATGTCCAAGCTGGTGCGCGACCGCAAGACCGGGCCGGATGCCGAGCTTGCCGAGCTGAAATCCTCGATCGCCGAGCTGGGGCTGTCCAACCCGATCCGGCTGGAGCGTCGCGACGATGGCCGGTTCGAACTGATCCAGGGCTATCGCCGGCTGTCGGCCTATCGCGAGCTTCTGGAGGAGACGGGCGAGGCCGAACGCTATGCCACGATCCCCGCCGCGGTCAGCCATCCCGGCGACGATCTGGAGGCGCTTTATCGCAAGATGGTCGATGAGAACCTGGTACGAAAGGATATCTCGTTCGCCGAGATGGCCATGCTGGCGCTGGACTATGCCAGCGACCCCGGAACGGCGGTCAGCGACCCGGAAAAGGCCGTCGCGGTCCTGTTCAGGTCGGCGGGCTACCAGAAGCGCAGCTATATCCGCACCTTCATGGCGGTGGTCGAGCAGCTTGGCGAGGACCTGCTGTTCCCGCAGGGCATCCCCCGTGCGCTTGGGCTGGCGCTGGCCCGCAAGCTTGACGAGGTCGAGGGGCTGGCCGGTGCGATCCGGGCCGAGCTGAAGGATTGGGACAACCGCTCGCTGGCGGATGAACTGGGCGTCTTGCGCCGCTTTGCGGGCGAGGGCATGCCCGAGCAGCAGGAATGGGACGAGCCCGAGCCAAGGCGGCCGGTGTCCCCCATGGGCAAGCCCGCGAAGGCCCGGACCAGCTTTCAGTTCGACCGCCGCGAGGGGCGCGGGAAATGCGTGGCCGGGGTCGGCAAGCTGGAGATCCGGCTTGACCGGGACTTTACCACCATCGACCGCCGGCGGCTGGAACAGGCCGTGCGCCAGATGCTGGACCAGCTGGACGGGTAGGGCAGGGACCTTCCCCGCGGGGAAGGTTTCCCGCGGCAAGGATCCGCGGTCGGGCCTTCGCGGCGTTCAGCCGATGAGGCCCAGCCTTCTGGCCCGGTCCAGCAGCATCTTCACCGATGAAGGCTGCCAGCTTGTGCGCCCGCGCGGCGTGCGCTCGCGCATCGCTTCCAGCCGGTCGCAGATGGCTTGCAGGGTGATGTCGGGGTCGGCGCCCTTGATGGCGGCGACGATGGCGGGCAGGCGGTCGTCGGTCTGGCGGCGTCCGGCACGGCCAAGCACGGTCTCAGGCAGGAAGCCGTCGCGGACATAGGCCTTCACGGCGCGCAGCAGGCGGCTTTGCGTCCAGCGGCGGTCCGGGGGCAGGGGGGCGTTGACGATGCGCAGCACATCCTCCCAGGCCATGTCCGGGCGCAGGCGGCGGACATGCGGCACCCAGTCCTGCGCGCTCTCGCCCAGCCGCTCCATATAGCCGTCCAGCCGGGCCAGCCGCAGCTTGCGCAGCGCCGCCGGGTCGCGTGCGCGCAGGCCCGGATTGCCGCCGATCCGCCCCTTGGTTCGCGCGCTGGCCAGCCCCGCCCTGGTCCGTTCGCGAATCAGGGCACGCTCGAACTCGGCCGCGGCGCCCAGCACCTGCAGCGTGAACTTGCCCTGTGGCGAGGCCGTGTCGATCGGGTCCTGGAGCGAGCGGAAGAAGGCACCCCTGTCCTCCAGCCGCTCGATCACCTCGAGCAGATGCGACAGCGACCGCGCCAGCCGGTCGATGCGCACGACCACCAGCGTGTCGCCCTTGCCGATCCTCTCCAGCACGCGGGCCAGCACGGGACGGGCACGGTTGCCGCCCGAGGCCTGTTCCTCGTGGATCTCGGCGCAGCCCGCGGCTTTCAGGGCCTGGGTCTGGGGCAGGGGGGTCTGGTCCTCGGTCGAGACGCGGGCATAGCCGATCAGGGGCATGGGACGGGTCCGGTTTGCAGTTTCATATACAGCTAGTAAACGGTCGTTTGTCATCGGATGCAATGGCGTTTCCGGGGGTGTCGGGTGGCCCGTTTCGGGCGTTTCGGGCCGGAACAGAGACGTTTTCCGGCGTGACAGGCACCGCGTTGGCGGCCGGGCCGGGGGAGTGGAAATGCCGCGATCGAAAATCCCCCATGTCATCCGCGTAACTATGCTATTCTGCGGGTATGGCACGAAAACCCCTTGATCCCGGCGCCGCCCATGACGACCCGCCGAGCCTGCCCTCGCTCTATGATCCGGCCCCGCGCCCCGAGGCCGAGCTGTGGTTCCTGCCCGAAGGCGATGCGCCGGGGCACGGGGCAGGGGAGGCGGTCGCGCTGGAGCTTTCCCCCCGCCCGCGTCCGCGCCGGGCGGGCCTGACCGCGCAGGCCTTCCTGGACGCCGAGGCCGCGCAGGCCGCCACATTGGCCCGGGCCGCCGCGGCGCTGGCGGCGCTGGACGAGGCCGTGCGGCGCAGCGGGCGGGGCATGGCCGAGCGGCTCGCGCTGATCGAGGCCGAGGCGATGCTGCGCGCCGAAGGCGGACGGGCCGGGCGCGAGGAGATCGCGCGCCACCTGGCCCAGGCGCTGCCCGCCGACCGCCACCGCCCCGACATCGCGCGCGCCGCCTGGGCGGTGCGCCGGTTGCTGGCCGCGCCTGGCCCGCCCGGGGAACTCAGGGCCTTTCTGGGCCTGCACAGGGTCGATTCTGCCGCCCTGCCCGAGGATCTCCAGCCCCGTCCGGTGGGGTCGGATTTCGACCTGGCGGCGGCCGCGTTCGGGCATGGCATGGGCGCGCTTGCCCCGGCCCATCCGCTGACACGGGCGGCCTGGGCGTTCGAGCTGTGGCACCGGGCCGGGCTGTCGGCCGAGGGCGCGGTGGCCGAGCCCGCCACGGCGGCCGCGCGGATCGCGGCGCAGGAAAACCGCGCGCTCGGCTTCGCGCCGCTGTCCCCCGCCCGCGGCACATGGGAACGGCGCGGCACCGCCGAGGTCCGGCTGGCGCTCTGGCTGCGGGCGGTCGATGACGGCGCGCGGGCGGCCATGCTGGAAATCGCCCGGGTCGAGACCTGGACCACCCGCGCCCGCGAGGCCACGGCGGCGATGAAGGGCCGCGGCCCCGCCGCGCTGGTCGAGGCGCTGGCCGCCCGGCCGATGCTGACCACCGACACCGCCGCAACGCTCGCGGGTCTCTCGCGCGACACCGCCGAACGCGGCCTTGCCCGGCTGCACCGCATGGGCCTTGTGCGCGAGCTGACCGGGCAGGGGCGGTTCCGGCTCTGGGCGGTGTGACGGGGCAGGGCGGGCGCGGCAACCTAGCCGGAAAGGCGCATCTCGGCCCTGAAGTGATTCCTTAACCGGATTCATGTTGTCGTCCTCCGGACATGCGAGGCAGGCGTCGCCGCCGGATTTGCCGCCCAAGGGGCATCCAGGCGGCGCGGTTTCGCCCGATTTCAATGGGAGTGTCGGCCCCGCGGGACAAGTGAGCGGCGTCGGCGGAGTTGCGGAAAGGGCGATGACTTTCACCTATCGACATTTCGACGGCGCGCCCGGCATGGACCCGGCCGGACCGACCGGACCGGCCGCCGCGGCACGCCCGCGTCCGCTGAAACTCATCGTCCAGATCCCCTGCCTGAACGAGGAGCGCACGCTGCCGGCGGTCCTGGCCGGCATCCCGCGCGAGATCGAGGGGATCGGCACGGTCGAAATCCAGGTCGTGGATGACGGCTCGACCGATGACACCGTCGAGGTCGCCCGACGGCTCGGCGTGGACCACATCCTGCGCCAGAAGGGCAACAAGGGGCTGGCGCGCAGCTTTCAGGCCGGGATCGAGAACGCCATCGCCGCAGGGGCCGATATCATCGTCAATACCGATGGCGACAACCAGTATTGCGGCAGTTCCATCCCCGATCTCGTGCGCCCCATCGTCGAGGGCCGCGCGGATATCGTGCTGGGGGACCGCAAGCCCGGCGCCAACCCGGCCTTTGCCCCGTCCAAGCGGCTGCTGCAACGCCTGGGAAGCCGGGTCGTGCGCGGGCTGGCCGGGCTTGACGTGCAGGACGCAGTGACGGGCTTTCGCGCCTATTCGCGCGAGGCCGCCCTCACGATCAACGTGATGACCCGCTTTTCCTACACGATCGAGACGCTGATCCATGCCGGTCAGCACGGGCTGACGGTGCTTTCGGTGCCGGTGCGCACCAATCCCGCGACGCGCCCCTCGCGCCTGTTCCGCTCGACATTTCAGTTCATGGCCAGGCAGGTGGTGACGATGCTGCGAAGTTGCGTCATGTATCGTCCGCTGCACAGCTTTCTGGCCGCGGGGCTGGTCATGCTGCTGATCGGGATGCTGCCCGTGGTGCGGTTCCTGTATTTCTATGCGATGGGGCAGGGCGACGGGCATGTCCAGTCGCTGGTGCTGGGCGGGGTGTTCCTGCTTGCGGGCTATTTCACCGTGGTCATCGCCTTTCTCAGCGACACCATCGCCACGAATCGCCGATTGACCGAGGCGCTGCTGGTGCGGATGCGTCGGCTGGAACCGACGCTGGCCCGTTCTCCCGGCTCCGCGCCGTGGCAAGATGCACGCGACTGACGCCCCTGCCGCGCAGGTCGGCACCGCTCCCGTGGCGGGCCTGGTCCTGGCGGTCTCGCTTGCCGGCGGGATTCTGGGGGCCGTGCTTTACGGCTGGATCGTCCTCGGCATCCTCGCCGGGGCCGAGCCCGCGCATTTCGGCACCGACATCTATGACCAGGCATGGCTCGCATTGCGCGAGGGCCGTCTCGATCTGCCTGTACGGGTGATCGGGTTCGAAGGCCATTACACCGCCGATGGCACGGCGCATTTCTACCACGGCCTCGGGCCGTTGATCACGCGCCTGGCGCTGGCGCCCTTCGTCGAGATCGGGGGGCGATCGCTGGCGCCGGTCTCGATCTGGTTCTGGTCGGTTGCCGGTACCGCACTTTACCACCTGACATTCCTTCAGGTCGCCCGCCGGAGCTGGCCGGGCGGCGGGCGGCGCGCGGTCGCCTGGTCCGGGCTTCTGGCGGCGGCGGTCTGGCTGGGCGCGCCGGGGCTTGTGCTGGCCTCCAATATCGCGCTCTATCACGAGCCCATCGCCATGGCCTATGCGCTGGCGGCCGGGGTCGTCGCGCTCTGGATGCTGGGCATGCCGCGCGGTCGGCCGACCGCGGGCATGGTCGTCGGGGTCGCGCTTCTGGCCGCGCTCTGCCTGCATGCCCGTCCCAACCTGGCGATCGGCCTTTACGCGGTCGCGGTCGCGGCACTTGGCCTGGCGCTGCTGCGGGAGGGATGGCGGGCGCTTGGGCCGGTTCTGGCGGGCTGCGCATTGCTGGGTCTGGGCGGCGTCGGCTATCTGGGGCTGAACGCGGCGCGCTTCGGCGAGGCGACCGAAACCCATGGGGGTTTCGACGGGGCCGGCGTGCAATACGGGTCGGTCTTCTGGGGCCATGAATCGCAGGACGGGCCGCGGGCGCAGGGTTTCATCGAACATGGACGGTTCAATGCCGCCCGGATCGTGCCGAACGCGTTGCTCTACACGCTGGCGCCGGCCGAGACGCTTTCGCCCGGGGCGCATATGGTCGCCCGCAGGATGCATGGCGCGGCCACGCGGGACAGGGTGGGTGCCGTCCGGATCGAGGGGCCCGGAGGGGGGATCCTGGCGCTTTGGACCTTCTGGGGGATTGCAGCCGGGGCTGGGCTGGTGGCGGGGGCGGCCGCACTGCGCCGATACCGGGCGTTGATCCTCGGCACCGCGCTGGCCGCCGGGGTGACGCTGGCCTATGCGACCGTCACGCTGCGCTATCACGTCGATCTCTGGCCGCTGGTCGCGGTGCTGGCGCTGCCCGGGCTGGGCCGACTTGTCCCGCGGCTGGCCGCCCGGCCGTTGGGCGCGCCCATGTCGCTTGCCCTTGTCGCGGCGGGCATGATCGGGCTGACCGGCAACCTGACCACGGCCAATGCCTATCGCGGCGCCTTCATCGGCGTCGAGGGCAGTTTCTTCGCGCCCTGGACCGAGGAGGACTGCCGCCGCCGCGCGGCTGGACGGGGCTTTGACCCGGCCCGGATCGATGAAATCTGCCGCGCCCCGCGCGCATCCCGCGGCCAACGCACCGAAAGGACCGAAGGAGCATGAGCGTCACAGCCATTGCCAAGACGGGATATGTGGGCCTTGCGCGGGGCCTGGAACGGGTCTCGGCACGGGCCGGGCTGCTGGACTGGCTGGATTGCAGGCGCGAGGGCTCGCGCCTGGCGCATTGGGCGCGCAGTCTTTTCGCGATCCATGACCTCGACGGTCTGGTCGCTCTTGACGTGCCATGGTGGAGCTATGCCGCCATCGCCGAGGTCGAGCGCGCGCTGGCCGCACGGCCCGGGGCGCGGGTCTTCGAATATGGCTCGGGCGCCAGCACGATCTGGCTTGCCCGGCGCGCGGCTGCGGTCACCAGCGTCGAACATCATGCGGGCTGGCACGCGCAGGTCGCCCGCAGGATCGCGGCGATGCCGGGGCTGGCACCGGTCGATCTGCGCCTTGTCCCGCCCGATCCGGCCGGGGCGGCCGAGCCGCTTTATCGTTCGGAAAAGGCGGGCGAGGCCGGACAGGGCTTTGCCGCCTATGCCCGGGCGATCGAGACGGGGGACAATGCACCCTACGACCTGATCGTGATCGACGGGCGCGCGCGGGCGGCCTGCCTTGCTCATGCGCTGGACAGGCTCGCCCCCGGCGGGCTGATCGTGTTCGACAATTCCGGCCGGAGCCGCTATCGCGCGGCCATCGCGGGCTCCGGGCTGCGCGCGCGCCGCCTGCGCGGTCTGACCCCGGCGCTGCCCTATCCCGACGAAACGACGCTGCTTGACGGCGTCCGCACGGCGCCATGAACACGAGGCGCCTTCTGTCACGGGGCGCGCGGCTTGCAGGGTTCGCGATCCTTGCCGCCGCGCTCTGGTTCCTGGGCCGCGAGCTGGTCCGCCACTGGCCGTCTCTGGCCGCATGGCGTCCCGACCCTGCGTCGCTGGCGGCGATCGGGCTGCTGGCGCTGGCCTATGGCGGCCTTCTGTTCCTGCTGGCCGAGGCCTGGCACCGGATCGTCGCCGGCTTCGGGGCCGAGCCGCGGCGCCGCACCTACCTGTCCTTCACGGCAACGCAGATCGCCCGCTACCTGCCGGGCAATGTCGCCCATCTGCTGGGGCGGGCGCTGTGGCTGCGGGGCGGTCCGCTGGGCGACGGCGCGCTTGCCCGGGCCACCGCCATCGAGGTCGCGGTGACCCCGGCGGGCGCGGTTCTTGTGCTGGCGCTGGCACTGCCCTTGCTGCCAATGGAAAGGTTGCAGCTTCCCGGCTGGGCATCCGGACTTGCTCCGCCCGGCGGCGCGCTTGCGCTGGGGGCTTTCGCGGTCATCGGGCTCGGTGCCGCGCTCGCCGCGCGTCGCACCCGGGGTATCGCCGGGCCGCTGCTTCTGGCCATGTCCTTCATGGTCGGGCTCGGTGCGGTATTCGCCGGGGTTGCCGTGCTTCTCGGGTTTGCCGATCCGCTACTGGCTGGATTTGTTGCCGTTATCGCCTGGCTCGTGGGATATCTGACACCCGGCGCACCCGGCGGGCTCGGAATGCGCGAGGCGGTTCTGGTCGCTGTGCTGGGTGCAAATGGCGGGGGCGACGGTGCGCTTCTGGCTGCTCTCGTTTTCCGGATCGTCACCATTCTCGGGGATCTGGCCTGTTTTCTGGTCGGATGGCAGGTCCTCTGGACGCCGCGCGCCAGCACCGAATGACGCCCGCCGGAACCCTGTCCTTGCCCCGCGCGGCCGGAGGCGGGCAGGCGGCTCCGGCCGGGCGGTGGGCTGACGCCGGGCCGCGGTCAGTTCGCGGGCCGGCAGATCGGTGACACGTCGGGAATGGTGACATTGTGGGTCGCGGCGTAGTCGTCCCAGTGCCGCAGCATTTCGTCCCGGATCTCGGGGCGCTCGGCGGCGAGGTCGCGGGTTTCGCCAGGGTCGGCCTTCAGGTCGTACAACTGCCAGTCCCCGGTGCCGTAGGGGGCGCAGAGCGACACCAGTTTCCAGTCGCCATGCGGACCGCCCGGTTGCCGAACATCTCCCATCCGATCCAGTCGGTGGGGCCGCGCACCGCGTCGCTTTCGCCGCTCAGGATCGGGGTCAGAGACTTGCCCAGCAGAGGCGGCACGGGTTTGCCGTCACGGCTGTCGGGGTAGGGCACGCCCGCAACTTCAAGGATGGTTGCCGGGACGTCCATGACATGCGTCAGACTGTCGGCGATGCGGGCGCCGCCCTGCACGCCATGGCCTGCAA
>NZ_JAMYDV010000014.1 GCF_024128855.1 Rhodovulum tesquicola | reverse complement strand
GCTCGAGGTCAGCTCGTCCAGCGCCGCCGCCGTCTCCTCCAGCGTCGCCGCCTGGTTCTCGGTCCGGTGCGACAGATCCTCCGACGCCCCGCCGATCTCCTCGGCCCGGGCATGGATCTCGGTGGCGGCTTCGCGCAGCGCCCCGATCAGGTCGGCCAGGCTTTCGAGCGAGGCGTTGTAATCATCGCGCACGCTGTTGTAGCCCTCGCCCAGATCCTCGTGGATCGGCGTCGACAGATCGCCAGCGGCCAGCCGTTGCAGGCCATCGCCCAGGATTTCGACCAGCGCGACCCGGTGGGCCTGCGCCTCTTCGCGTTCGCGTGCCAGCGTCGTGACCTCCTGCAAACGGTGATCGCGGAAGGCGGCGATGCCATTGGCGAGCAGACCGAGTTCGCCGCCCGCTGCCTGCGCCGCCGAGACGTTGATCTGCAGGTCGCCATCGGAGAGGCGCTTGAGCTTTTCGATCAGGTCGGCCAGCGTCGCGGTGATCCGCCCGCCCATCAGCAGCGCGCCCAGAAGCCCCAGGATCATCGCCGCCGCGCCTGCGGCAAGGGCCGTCATCCGCGCCTTGTTCACCAGCGCCAGATAGGACGCGCGCGGCACCATGACATGCAACATCCCCACGGTCTCGCCCGCGAAATCCTTCACCGGGAAGGCCGCGCCACTGAACTGCTCTGTGCCGATCGTCAATTCGTAGGCCTCGATCCCCGATTCCCGCGCGTCGAACACCCGTGCCGCACTCAGCAGCGGGGCTACATCGATGCTGGTCACGCTGCGCTCGAGCGTCGTCGAATCCGAAGTGTCGAACGCCTCGATGCCGGTTTTCGGCACGACATAGAATTCCATCTGGATCTCGGAATCCGCGATCAGGGCGCGGAGGAATTCCTCGTCGAGGCTGAGACCGAACTCGATGGTGCCGACATGGGCATCGCGATGGGTGATCGGGGCAATGCCCCGCACGGCGAGGCCGCCCCGCCCGAGTTCGAGCCCGGTCACCGGCGCCCGCGTCGCGTTCGCAAGGTTCACGGTCTCGCGGAAGCCGGAAAGATCGTCGCCGAACGTCTCGGGCTGGTTCACCCGGAAGAACGAATGGGAGTCGGGTGAGTGGAAATGAAACTGGCGCACGCCCTGCTTATCGCGCAGATCGGCAAAGCCGGGCACGAACAGCGCGTGAAGCGTCTCGCGGTCCCCTCCGGCCACGGCGGCCTGGACCTGGGGCATCCGGGCCACGAGCGTGGCCATCGACAGCGCGTTGTGGTTTCTGTCATCCAGTGCCGCCTGGAACCGCTGTCGCACCTGTTCGAGTTCGCGCGCAGTCCCCTGCCCGATCATGTCCTTCATGCCGAACAGCATGGGCACGAGGACGACAAGCGCGGACAGCGCGACAGAGGCGAGGATCGAAAGGATTATCTTTGCTCGGAGTGACATCAAACGAGTTCCCGGGGTTTCGTAAACTTTTACATTTCTGCGGCGTCTTCTGCGCCCGGACCTTGGCCGAATTGCGTGAACAAGGGCCTAATCATCGCTCTTTTTCCGGGCAGATTTGGACAATCGTTCAATAGTTGCACAAGATATGCCAAATGGCGGTTCCTGGTTGCCTGTTCGGAAACGTATTAGGGTTAACGCTTTTCAACGGCTGAGACTTCACCCGTTGGACCGGAATGGCGGTGGATGTATGGTTTCGGAACCCTTCAAGGAGGCCCCATGACCCAAGCCGATCATGCCCCGTACCGGCCCCTTCGGCTGGGTCGGACCCAGGAATTCCTCAAGCAGATCGTCTATGGCGGGAATGACGGGATCGTCACCACCTTTGCCGTGGTGGCGGGCTTTGCGGGCGCGCATGCCGATGGCGTCGCCCAGATCGGTGCGGTGGCGGTTCTGGTGTTCGGAATGGCCAACCTGTTGGCAGATGCCGTCTCGATGGGTCTCGGCGAGTTTCTTTCGGGAAGGGCACAGCGGGACCTTTACGGCGCCCAGAAGGCCCGCAGGATCGCCGCGATCCGCCATGACCCGGCCGAGGCACGCGCGCGGCTTGCCGGTCTTCTGCGGGGCCGCGGGCTGTCGCCCACCGATGCCGATTCGGCCGCCGCGATCATCACGCGCACGCCCGACATGACGGCAGAGATGCTGATGCGCTACGAGAACGGGATGGGCCATCCCGACCAGGACAACCCGGCAATCAACGGGCTGTTTACCTTCCTGTCCTTCGTGGTCTTCGGAATCGTGCCGCTGGTGCCCTATTTCCTGCTCCCTGCCGAGCCGCCGACCTTCGTGCTGTCGATTGGCGCGACGATCTGCGCGTTGGGCGCATTGGGGCTGTTGCGTTGGAACGCGACCGGGCTGGGCCTTGGGCGGTCGGTCGGCGAGACGATGCTGGTGGGCGGTGTCTGCGCGGTGGTCGCCTATGTCGTGGGGATGGTGGTGGGGGCCGGCGCCTAGCCGATCAGTCCGGCATCCTCGCCGAGACGTTCGTAATGCAGCTTGAGCCGCTGCAGCGCGATCCGCAACACGATCTTGCCCGACCGCGCGGACCAGCCCATGTGGTCCTCGACCTGCTCCATCCCCTCGAGAAAGCAGCAGCAGCGCAGGACCACGTCGCCCAGACCCGGCCCGAGATCACGCAGCGCCGAAGCCACGCGTTCGCGCGCACCCGTCGGGCCGTTGAGCGGCCCCGAACCGGGCTGGAACCCGCCGCGCTGGCCGCCTGTCAGGAAACGTTCCCAGTTCTGCGCAATCCGCGGGCCCATCTGGGATATCTCGAAATCCTCGCGCAGCCGCTCGCCCGCCGCCACGAGATCGGGCGCAAGGAACGGCTTGCCGTCCTTGTCGCGGCGCCGTCCGAGGATGGACAGCGGCGACTCGGCGCGGTTGTAGCGGATGCGCTCGGCCTTTTCGTCGGTTGCCGTCTCCCAGTCGCGATGCTGATCGCCATAGGGCGATCCGGCTTCGGCCTGTCCGGGTTGGCGGGCCTCGTCCCCGGCGAGAATGCGCTTCAACGCGGCACGACCGGCCGACGTGATCTCGTAGATCGTGACGCGCCCGCGGGTGCGGCAGCCGATCCAGTCCCTCAGCGCAAAGACCTCGGCCACCGAACGCTCCACGACGGCGACGCGGCTGGTATGGCCATCCGGACCTTCGCGCAGGACCGCGGCCTTTTCCATGTCATGCGCGACGGCAAGAAAGGCGCCGGGCTCGTTCAGGCGGCGCAGGATGCGGCGTGCTTCTCGCTGGATCGTCGGATCGTCCGCTGTCGGCCGGTCCACGCGGATCGTGGCGGTCATCGGGGGGATCTCCTTTCGCGGCTGGGCCGTCCGGGCCTGGGCACCCAACCGGGTGAGGGCCTCATCGACGAGGGGATCGTCGCGCCGCGTCTCGACCCGCCGGACCTGGCGGAGGACGGTCGAAGGATGACAGCCTTCCATGCGCGCGAGTTCACGCAGCGAACAGCCCCCCTCGGTATGAGCAAGATACAAGCGCGCCGCATTCGGCAGCCAGGCCGGGGCGGTTTCCGACGGTGAGACGCAATCCATATCGCGGCTTTCTCCTGATCCTGATGCACCCGGACGGGTCTTTCGCCCCCAAGGCCGAATACAATCCAAGGTTGAATTGGTTACCGTCCGGTTAACAAACGTCGCGATGCTTAGTATTGTTTCTAAACGGTAAAGATTTATGAAACCTCCGTACGCAGTTTTCCACAGAGGCGCAACACCCGTCAGGGTTGTGCAATTCTGCCTTCGAACGACATATCGGAGGTTTTGAAATGACCCGGTTTACCACCCAGCTCTCCCGGCTCCGCCGCCCTCGCCTGATGGTCCAGGCCGCACGCTTCGGCCTCGCCGATTATCGTCGCGACCGCGACCTTGCCCGGCTGCTTCCGGGGCATCGGCATTCGAACCCGGCCGCGGTGATCGACCGGCTGATCGAAATCGAAGCCGGCATGGACGAGCGCCGCTGCTGCGGCGATGCCGGGTATTCCTACGCTCGCCATATCGAGGTCCTGATCGCTCTGATGGCCGAAGCCCGCGCGCTGGCCGCAGCCGACCCCGAGCGATTGGCGGCCTGAGCTGACGGCCTGCGGGAGCTTACACGAAGGCGTCTGGCATCTCCTTCTTGCGGCGTGCCACATAGCTGTCCAGAGCCTCGCGCACGCCTTCGTCCATGGCCGGCGGCTGATAGCGCCCCAGCAGCGCCTTCGCCCGATCGGCCGCGAGGCTGACGGTGTCGCGCGCGCCTTCCTCGTCCCAGGTCTCGAAGGGTTTGTAATCGAGCAGATCGGACCGCCAGAACGCCTCCTTGAAATGCGCCTGGGTATGGGCGCAGCCCAGAAAATGGCCGCCCGGTCCCACTTCGGCCAATGCGTCCATCGCCTGTGCCTGGACGTCCATCGTCACCCCCTCGGCCATCTTGTGCAGCGCGCCCAACTGGTCGGCGTCCATCACGAATTTCTCGACGCTCGCGACCAGCCCGCCTTCCAGCCAGCCGCAGGCATGCAGCATGAAATTCACCCCTGCCAGCAGCGCGGTATTCAGCGTGTTGGCCGACTCGTAGGCCGCCTGCGCATCGGGCAGCTTTGACCCGCACAAGCCCCCGCCCGACCGGAACGGCAGCCCCAACCGCCGGGCCAGCTGGCCCGCACCGAACAGGATCTGGCTGGCCTCGGGCGTGCCGAAGGTGGGCGCGCCGGAGTTCATGTCGATCGAGGTCACGAAGGCCCCGAAGATCACCGGCGCGCCCGGCCGGATCAGCTGAGAATAGGCCACGCCCGCCAGCACCTCGGCCAGCACCTGGGTCAGCGTGCCCGCGACCGACACCGGCGCCATCGCGCCGCCGACGATGAAAGGCGAGACGATGCAGGCCTGGTTCGCGGCGGCATAGACTTCGAGCGCGCCCATCATCGTGGCGTCGAAGGTCAGCGGAGAGTTGATGTTGATGAGCGAGGTCATCACAGCGTTCTGTGCGACAAACTCCCGTCCGAACAGGATCTCGCACATCTCGACGGAATCCCGCGCGCGCGAGGGTTCGGTGACCGAGCCCATGAACGGCTTGTCCGACAGCGTCATATGCGCGAGCAGCATGTCGAGATGGCGCTTGTTCACGGCCACGTCGGTCGGTTCGCAGACCGTGCCGCCGGAATGGTGCAGCCATTTCGACATCTGGCCCAGCCGCACGAAGCGGCGGAAATCCTCGATCGTGGCATAGCGCCGCCCGCCGTCCAGATCGCGCACGAAGGGCGGACCGTAGACCGGCGCCAGCACAAGGCTGCGCCCGCCGATCTCGACGCTTCGCTCGGGGTTGCGGGCATGCTGGGTGAACCGCGCGGGCGCGGTCGCGCACAACTGGCGGGCAAGGCCCCGGGGCAGGCGCACGCGTTCGCCCTGGACATCCGCGCCCGCTGCGCGCCAGCGGTCGAGCGCGGCGGGGTTCTCGACGAAATTGACGCCGATCTCTTCAAGAAGCCGTTCGGCGTTGTCCTCGATGATCGCCAGCGCCTCGGCGCTCAGCAGCTCGAAATCGGGAATCCTGCGCTCGATGAAACGCGCCGTCTCGATCGCGATCCCGCTGCGCGCCGCCCGGCGCGCTGCCCCACCGCCGCCACGGCTGCGCGTGCCCCGCTCAATCGCCTCGCCCATGCACTTCTCCCGTCGCTGGCCCTGTCCGCCGCGCGCTCATCTAGCGCAAAAGGCGCGCTGTGCGCCGGGCGGTTTTCGCCCCATCCTGCGCCAAGTGCGACATCCCTTGAGATCCGTCGCCGCGCTGCGGCGTCGCGCCATTGATGGCCCTGCTCGGCGCGGGCTTGCGCAGGCTCCCGCCCGGGCCTATCAGTCGGCCATGACCCAGCATGATCGCCTCCTCATCATCGATTTCGGCTCTCAGGTGACCCAGCTCATCGCGCGTCGGCTGCGCGAGCTGAATGTCTATTGTGAAATCCATCCCTACCAGAAGGTCACCGACAGCTTCCTTGCGGATTTCGCACCAAGGGCCGTGATTTTCTCGGGCGGTCCGGATTCGGTGATGCGCGCGGGCAGTCCGCGCCCGCCGCAATCGGTCTATGGGCTGGGCGTGCCGATCCTCGGCATCTGCTATGGCCAGCAGGTGATGATGCAGGACCTCGGCGGCCGGGTCGAGGCGGGCGAACATGCCACCGCGGAATTCGGTCGCGCCTATGTCGAACAGGCGGACCAGGGCGACGAGTTCCTGTCCGGCTGGTTCCAGGGCGGGCGCGAGCAGGTCTGGATGAGCCATGGCGACCATGTCGCTGAAATCGCGCCGGGTTTCCAGGTTCTTGGCACCTCGCCCGGGGCGCCCTTCGCGATCACCGCCGATCCCGCGCGCCGCTTCTATGCGGTGCAGTTCCACCCCGAGGTGCATCACACCCCGAACGGCCGGACGCTGTACGAGAATTTCATCCGCCTCGCCGGGTTCCGGGGCGACTGGACCATGGGCGCCTATCGCGAGGAAGCGATCGCGAAGATCCGCGCGCAGGCCGGCGATGGCAAGGTGATCTGCGGGCTGTCGGGCGGCGTGGATTCCTCGGTGGCCGCCGTGCTGATCCACGAGGCGATCGGCGACCAGTTGACCTGCGTCTTCGTCGATCATGGCCTGTTGCGCCAGAACGAGGCGGCCGAGGTGGTCGCCATGTTCCGCGACAATTACAACATCCCGCTGATCCATGCCGATGAAAGCGACCTGTTCCTGTCGGCGCTCGATGGCGTTTCCGACCCCGAGGTGAAGCGCAAGACCATCGGCAAGCTGTTCATCGACGTGTTCCAGAAACACGCGGCCGAGGTGGGCGGCGCCGAATTCCTGGCGCAGGGTACGCTCTACCCCGATGTCATCGAGTCGGTCAGCTTTTCGGGCGGCCCCTCGGTCACGATCAAGTCGCATCACAATGTCGGCGGGTTGCCCGAGAAGATGGGCCTGAAGCTGGTCGAGCCGCTGCGCGAACTGTTCAAGGACGAGGTGCGCGCACTGGGCCATGAACTGGGCCTGCCCGCCAGCTTCATCGGCCGCCATCCCTTTCCCGGCCCCGGTCTCGCGATCCGCTGCCCCGGCGAGATCACCCGCGAAAAGCTGGCGATCCTGCGCAAGGCCGATGCGGTCTATATCGACCAGATCCGCCGCCACGGGCTTTACGACGAGATCTGGCAGGCCTTCGTCGCACTTCTGCCCGTGCGCACCGTCGGCGTGATGGGCGACGGGCGGACCTATGATTACGCCTGCGCGTTGCGCGCCGTGACGTCGGTGGATGGCATGACCGCCGATTACTATCCCTTCACCCATGACTTCCTGTCCGAGACGGCAACCCGGATCATCAACGAGGTCAAGGGCATCAACCGGGTCACCTACGACATCACGTCGAAGCCGCCCGGCACCATCGAGTGGGAATGAGCCTTCCGGCGCGCGGCCCGGACATCCCCCGCGCGGCCCTGTGGATGACCGGGGCGATCCTGTCCTTCTCGTCGATGGCGGTGGCCGGGCGGGCCGTGTCGGTGGAACTCGATACGTTCGAGCTGATGCTCTACCGCTCCGTGATCGGGATCGTGCTGGTGGTCGGCCTCGCGGGGCTGGCGGGGCGGTTGGGCGAAGTGTCGCGCCAGAGGCTGGGCCTGCATTTCGTCCGCAATGTCTTTCACTTCACCGGGCAGAACCTGTGGTTCCTGGCTCTGGCGCTGATCCCGCTGGCGCAGGTCTTCGCCATGGAATTCACCGCGCCGCTCTGGGTCGCGCTTCTGGCCCCGCTGATCCTGGGCGAGCGGCTGACGCGGGCCCGCGCGCTTGCGGCGCTGACGGGCTTTGCCGGGATCCTGATCGTCGCGCGGCCCGACCCCATGGCGCTGGAACCGGGCGCGCTGGCAGCGCTGGGGGCGGCGCTGGGCTTTGCGGGATCGGCGCTGTTCACCAAGCGGCTGACGGCTTCGCAGTCGATCGTGTCGATCCTGTTCTGGCTGACGGTGATGCAGGCCGGGATGGGGCTGGTCTGCGCCGGGATCGACGGCCAGATCGCCTGGCCCTCGGCAGCCGCATGGGTGCCGCTTGCTGTGCTGGGGGTGGCCGGGCTTATGGCGCATTACTGCCTGACCAGCGCGCTCATGGTCGCGCCCGCGATCATCGTGATGCCACTCGATTTCCTGCGCCTGCCGGTGATCGCCGTGGTCGGTATGCTGCTTTACGGCGAGCCGCTGGAAGCGGCGGTTTTCCTGGGGGCCGCGGGGATCCTGGCGGCGAACCTTCTCAACCTGAGGGCGGAGCTGCGTCCGCGGTGACACGCTCTGCGGCAAATCCTTGATCCTTGCCGTTAACGACGGGTTCCCGATTGACCGCAAGCGGGCGGTCGCACTAGCGTCATGGCGCGCGACGTTCGTGGGGAGGCAAAATGAAAAATTTGGTGACGGGGATCGTCCTGACCGCCATGGGGATCGGCAGCGCCCATGCCGGAGGCGTCGAGCGCTCGACCCAGTCGGTCGGCATCCTGTTCGAGCAGGGCACCTATGCGGAACTGAGTTTCAGCAGGTTCGACGCGAATGTGTCGGGGACGAGTGCCTTCCTGGGGCCCACAATCGGAGCCGGCGACATGGCGCCCGGCTACAACACCTTTTCGCTGGGCTACAAGCAGGCTCTTACCCCGTCGCTGGATCTCGCGCTGATCCTAGACCAGCCGATCGGCGCGGATGTCGACTACCGGTCCGGCACGGGCTATCCGGTCGCGGGCACCACGGCCGAACTTGACGCGACCGGCGTCACGGCACTGGCGCGCTACAGGTTCGACAACAATGTCAGCCTGATCGGCGGTCTCCGTGCGCTGAGGACCTCCGGGACCGTGAATCTGCCCTTCGTCGTCTTCCCGAATCCCTACACGCTTGAGACCTCGAAAGAGACGGATTTCGGCTATGTTCTTGGGGTCGCATGGGAAAAACCCGAGATCGCAGCGCGGGTCGCCCTGACCTACAACTCGGCGATCACGCATGATTTTGATGCCACCGAAAGCAGCCACCAGACCGGTGGTCTGCCTGTGGACAGCACCTTCAAGACCGAGATCCCGGAATCGATCAACCTGGAGTTCCAGACCGGCATTGCGGCGGACACGCTTCTTTTCGGCTCGGTCCGCTGGGTGAACTGGACCGAGTTCACGATCGACCCCGACGAATACCGCAACGTCTATGGCAACGCCCTCGTTTTCTACACGAACGATGTCGTCACCTACAATCTGGGCCTGGGCCGCAAGTTCAACGACAACTGGTCCGGTGCGGTTCTGCTCGGCTACGAAGAGACCAAGGGCGATCTGACCGGCAATCTCGGCCCTACGGACGGGTTCAAGTCGGCGGGTCTGGCGGTCACCTACACGAACGGTCCGGCGAAGATCACCGGCGGCCTGCGCTATGTCGATATCGGCGATGCGACGACCCGCGGGATCGATGGCGACTTTTCGGGCAACTACGGCTGGGGCTTCGGCCTGCGCGTCGGCTATTCGTTCTGATCGACCAACGCGCCCTGCCCCCTCGACCGCCCGGCACGTCCGGGCGGTTTCGTTTGACCGCCCCCCGCCCGCCCGCTACCAGATGCCCGTTCGGCAAGGGCGGCAAGGCATGATCTACGAGTCGGCGGCAGAGTGGCGTTCGGCGCCCCGCAAGCGGGTGCTTCTGTTCGGGATGTCGGGGCTGGGCAAGACCCATGTATCCAACATGCTGCGCGCGCGGGGCGACTGGTTCCACTACTCTGTCGATTACCGCATCGGCACCCGCTACATGGGCGAGCTGATCGCCGACAATTTCAAGCGCGAAGCGATGAAGGTTCCGCTGCTGCGCGAATTGCTGCTGACCGACAGCGTCTTTATCGCCTCGAACATCACCTTCGACAATCTTGCGCCCCTCTCGACCTATCTGGGCAAACCCGGCGCGGCGCAAAAGGGCGGGCTGAGCTTTGCCGAATACATGCGCCGGCAGGAACAGCACCGCGCCGCCGAGATCAGCGCCCTGCTGGACACCCCGCGCTTCATCGAGCGGGCCGAGGAGCTTTACGGCTACGGCAATTTCGTCTGCGACTCGGGCGGGTCGGTCTGCGAGGTGGTGGACCCCGACAACCCCGAGGACGAGGTGCTGACCACGCTTGCGCGCAACCTGCTGCTGGTCTGGATCGAAGGCTCCGAGGCACACACCGCCGATCTGGTCGCCCGCTTCGACCGCGCCCCCAAGCCCATGTATTACCAGCCCGATTTCCTGCACGCGGCCTGGGCGGCCTATCTGGACGAAACCGGCCTGACCGAGCCGGAGGTCGATCCCGATGCCTTTGTGCGCTGGACCTATGCCCGCGCGCTGGCCCACCGCCAGCCGCGATATGCGGCGATGGCGCGCAACTGGGGCGTCAAGGTCACCGCCGAGGATGTGGCAAGGGTCACCAGCCCCGCGGACTTCGTAGAACTGGTCGCCCGCGCCCTTGAGGCCCGCTGAGAAGCCGCCTATCTGTCGTCTCCGCGTCTTCCGGAAAGGCCCGCCCGATGCCGATCAAGATCCCCACCTCGCTGCCCGCCTATGACGTGCTGACGCGCGAGGGCGTGATGGTGATGGGCGAGGAGGCGGCGGCGCGTCAGGACATCCGGCCGCTGCGCATCGGCCTGCTGAACCTGATGCCCAAGAAGATCCAGACCGAGACCCAGTTCGCCCGGCTGATCGGCGCCACGCCGCTTCAGATCGAACTGAGCCTTATCCGGATGACCGAGCATCAGACCAAGAACACCGCCGCCGAGCATATGGAGGCGTTCTACCGCCCTTTTGCCGAGGTCGCCGCGACCGGCGAGAAGTTCGACGGCTTCATCATCACCGGCGCCCCGATCGAGCATCTGCCCTTCACCGAGGTGACCTATTGGGACGAACTGGTCCGCGTGATGGACTGGACCCAGACCCATGTCCAGTCCACGTTCGGGGTGTGCTGGGGCGGCATGGCGATGATCTATCATTTCCATGGCGTGCAGAAACACATGCTGAAGCACAAGGCATTCGGCTGCTTCCGGCACTGTAACCTCGTGCCCACCTCGCCCTATCTACGTGGCTTTTCGGACGATTGCGTGATCCCGGTCAGCCGCTGGACCGAGATGCGCCAGCTGGAGATCGACGCGGTGCCGGGGCTGGTGACGCTTCTGGGCAGCGACGAGGTGGGGCCCTGCCTGATCGAGGATGCGGCGCATCGCGCGCTCTATATCTTCAACCACTTCGAGTACGACAGCGGCACGCTGAAACAGGAATACGATCGCGATGTGGCGAATGGCACGCCGATCAAAGTGCCGGTGAACTACTATCCCGGCGACGATCCGGCAAAGGCGCCGCAGAACCGCTGGCGCAGCCATGCACATCTGCTTTACGGCAACTGGATCAACCAGATCTACCAGACGACCCCCTATGACATCGACCGGATCGGGACCGCCTGAGAATGCATGACCGCTACATGCCCACGGGCCAGGTTCTGGACATCGACGGCACCCGCGTGCACGCCCATCAGGAAGGTTCGGGCCCGGACGTGATCCTGCTGCACGGGGCGGGCGGAAACACGCGGGATTTCACCTTCGACCTGATGGGGCGGCTGGCCGAATGCTTCCGCGTGACCGCGTTCGACCGCCCGGGGCTGGGCCATACCGATCCGCTGCACCCGGATGGCGAAAGCCCGTTCGAACAGGCCGAGATCCTTGAACGGGCGGCGGTCCGGCTCGGGCTTGGTCCCGCGGTGCTTGTCGGCCATTCCTTCGGCGGCTCGGTGGCGCTGGCCTGGGCGCTGGACCATCCCGCCCGCGCGGCGGCGGTGGTGTCTCTGGCCGGGGCCGCGATGCCCTGGCAAGGCGGGCTGGGGCCGTGGTACGAGCTGGCCTCTTCGGCCTTTGGCGCGGCGGTGGTGATCCCGCTGATCTCGGCCTTCGCGCCGCGCGCGCTGGCGCATCAGACCATCGAGAGGATCTTCGATCCCGATCCGGTGCCCGAGGGCTATGCCGAACATATCGCCATTGAACTTTCGCTGCGCCCCGACAGCCTGCGCGCCAATACGCGGCAGGTGAATGGGTTGAAGCCCCATATCCGCGCGTTGGCGGCGCGTTATGGCGAGTTGAAGATGCCGATCGAGATCCTGCACGGCACCGCCGACAGGATCGTGCCGATCGAGGTCCATTCCCGGCCGCTGGCAGCCCGCGTGCCAAGCGCGAACCTGATCGAGCTGCATGGCGTGGGCCACATGCCCCACCACGCCCGCCCCGAGGCTGCCGTCGCCGCGATCGCGCGCGCGGCGCGGCGCGCGGGGCTGCTCGATAACGCCTGAACCCGGTGGACCCGCCTGCCCCGGCCGCTATGTCCCCTGTGAGGGAGATCGCCATGATGCCGACCAGACGCGCCTTTACCGGCCTGATGGCCGCTTCGGTTCTGAGCGCCTGCGCCAGCCCCGCCGCGCAGGACCGGCCCGAAGCGCCTGACCGGGCGGCGCAGCTTTATCCGCCCACCGGACAATTGATGCGGGTGCGCGGGCGGATCGTGCATGCCCGGGACGAGGGGCGCGGCCCGGCGGTGATCCTGATCCATGGCGCCTCGGCCAATCTGCGCGACTTCACCTTTTCGCTGAGCGGGCGTCTGGCGCGGCGCTACCGTGTCGTCGCCTTCGACCGGCCGGGCCTTGGCCATTCCCAGACGCTGAACAATCGCGGCGAGACCCCGGCCGAACAGGCCGCCCAGCTTGACGCCGCCGCCGCGATGCTGGGCATCCGCCGGGCCATCATCGTCGGCCATTCCTATGGCGCCGCCGTGGCGATGGCCTGGGCGCTGAACCACCCGGACCGCGCGGCGGGCGTGGTCACGCTGGCCGGGGTGACGATGCCCTGGCCGGGCGAGTTGCCGCGCTTCTATACGGTCGCCTCCAGCGGGCTGGGCAGTGCAATGGTCTCGGCCCTGGTCACCCGGGCGCGCGCCGAAGGCGCGGTCGAGCGATTCTTTGCCCCGCAACGCCCGCCCGCTGGCTATATCGACCATGTGGGCATCGAGCTTGCCCTGCGCCCTGAGACGCTGCGCACCAGCGCGCGCCAGGTCGATATCCTGAAACCGCAGCTTGAGGCCATGAACGACCGCTACCCGGACCTGCGACTGCCGGTCGAGATCCTGCACGGCACCGCCGATAACGCCGTCTCGATCGACTTTCATTCCCGCGCGCTGGCGCCCCGGCTGCGGACCGGCCGACTGACCGAATTGCCCGGCATCGGCCACATGCCCCACCATGCCGCCCCCGCCGCGACGCTGGCCGCCATCGACCGCGCCGCCGCCCGCGCCGGATTGCGCCCGCGCGCCTGATCGCCATACTGGCGGAAAACGCGACGGAGGCACGCATGAAGGACCTGCCATTCGACGGCGCGATCACCAAGTTCTACAAGGACGACGCGCCCAGGGACATCCGGGATGCCATCGAGGCGAGCGACAAGAACGACGTCCTGTCCGCCACCTTCCCCTATCGCACGCGCATGGATGAAAAGGAGTATCTCGACCAGCTTGAGAAATTGCAGATCGAGCTGGTCAAGATGCTGGCCGATATCAAGGCCACCGGCAAGCGCGTCGCCATCGTCTTCGAGGGCCGCGACGCCGCCGGCAAGGGGGGCACGATCAAGCGCTTCCGCGAGAACCTGAACCCGCGCGTTGCGCGTCTGGTCGCCCTGCCCGCGCCGTCTGATCGTCAGAAGACCGAATGGTATTTCCAGCGCTACATCCCGCACCTGCCTGCGGGTGGCGAACTCGTCTTCTTCGACCGGTCCTGGTACAATCGCGCGGTGGTCGAACATGTCTTCGGCTTCTGCACCCCGGACGAGCGCGAGCATTTCTTTGCCCAGGTGCCGGAATTCGAAAAGATGCTGGTCGACGAGGGCATCGTGCTGATCAAGCTGTGGCTGAACGTGGGCCGGGCGGAGCAATTGCGCCGTTTCCTCAAGCGCGAGAACGATCCGCTCAAGCAATGGAAGGTGTCCTGGATCGACGTCGAGGGGCTGAAGCGCTGGGATAGCTACAGCGCCGCGATCCGCGACACCTTTGCGCGCAGCCATACCGGTCCCGCGCCCTGGACGGTGATCCGCGCCGACGACAAGTCGCGCGCGCGGCTTGCGGCGATCCGGCGGGTGCTGACGCGGGTCGATTATGCAGGCAAGGACATCGCCGCGGTCGGCGCCCCCGATCCAAGGATCTGCGGTGGCCCCGAGATCTGGGATGTCTAAACGTGGCTATCACCATGGCAACCTGCGCCAGGCGCTGGTCGAGGCCGCGCTGGTTCTGATCCGCGAGAAAAGCCCCCAGGGCTTCACCCTGACCGAAGCGGCGCGGGCCGCAGGCGTGACACCCGCCGCCGTTTACCGCCATTTCGAGGGCCGCGAGGACCTGATCGCGGAATGCGCGCGCCAGGGCTTTGTCATCTTCGCGGACCTCATGGAACATGCCTATGAAAGCGGCCAGCCCTCTGCCCTGGCAAGCCTTTCGGCGACGGGCCGGGCCTATCTCGCCTTTGCCCGGAAATTCCCCGGCCATTACATGGCGATGTTCGAGTCGGGCTTGTCGCTAAACGCCGATCCCGACCTCTGCACCGTGGCGAACCGGGCGAGCGCGGTCCTGGAGCGCGCCGCGCGCGAGCTTTCGCGTCATATCGCAGAGCCCAAGCGGCCGCCCGTCGCGATGGTTTCGGCCCATATCTGGGCGATGAGCCATGGCGTGGTCGAGCTCTACACCCGCGGCGCCCCCGGTGCCCGCGTGCCCTTCCCGGCCGAGGATCTGCTGGAAACCGGCATCGGGATCTATCTGCGCGGGCTTGGACTCATCCCGGCCGATGCCTGAGGCGTCACCGACGCAGGGGGGCGCTGCCCCCCGTCCTTGCGGACTCCCCCCGGGATATTTCCGGCCAGAAGAAGGGGAAAGCACAGGCTTGCAGGGCCGCGCGACGCGTCAGTCGCCCATGATCTGCTTGAGCCGGGCCTGCTCCTCGGCGCTGAGGCGCTCGTCCGGGCCGGTCCCGCGCTCGCGGCGGGCGCGGATGTAGAAGACGGCCACCAGCAGACCGAGACCCAGCATCGCGGGACCCGCGAAATAAAGCATAAGGTTCACCCCGGTCGCGGGCGGCTTGAGCAGGACGAATTCGCCGTAGCGGCCAACGACATAGTCCAGGACTTCGGCGTCGCTGTCGCCCGAAACCAGCCGCTCGCGCACGATGCGGCGCAGGTCTCTGGCCAATTCGGCGTTTGAATCGTCTATGCTCTCGTTGCGGCAGACGAGGCAGCGCAGGCCCTGCGACAATTCGCGCGCGCGTTCTTCAAGCACCGGGTCCGCGAGGAGTTCGGATGGGTCGAGTGCCCGGACCGGGGCGCTCGACAGTGCGGTCTGGACAAATGCCAGCGCCAGGATCATGCAAAGCCGCTTCAGCATGCGCCTGCCCTCACTCGGCCGGAAGCGGCGTTGCACCGCCTTCCCGACGCGCGCCTGCGGCAACCCGCACGCGCCGGTCGCTGAGGCTCAGAAGACCGCCCAGCCCCATGATGATCGCCCCGCCCCAGATCCAGTTGACGAATGGCTTGATGTAGCTGCGCACCGCCCAACCGCCATTTTCCTGCGGGTCGCCGATCACCAGATAGACATCGCGGAAGAAGCCGATATCGAGCGCCGCCTCGGTCGTCGGCATGCGGGCCACGGGATAGACCCGTTTTTCAGGCGTCAGCGTCGCGATGCGTGTCTCGCCGCGCCAGACGCCCATCGTCGCCATGGTCGAGATGTAGTTCGGCCCCTGCACATCCTCGACATTCTCGAAGCTGATGCCGTAGCCGCCCACTTCGAACCGGTCGCCGATCTGGGCGACGCGGATATCCTCGATCTCCCAGGCCATGACGCCCGCAATCCCGATCATGGTGATGCCGACACCGGCATGAGCGACCGACTTGCCCCAATCGGCACGCGGCAAACGCGCGATCCGGCGCAGCCTGTCCGCGAGACCCGCACGCCCCGCCCGAAGCCACAGATCGACCACCGCACCGCTGATGAGCCAGGTCCCGAGCGCCAGTCCCACGGGGCCGAGTGCGCTGCGCCCGGTCTGCATCGACCAGGCAAGTGCGCCGATCGCGAGGGCCAGACCCATCGCGGGCACCATCGCGCGCACCGACCGACCGAGCCGACCGCGTTTCCACGGCAGCGTCGAGCCGATCGGCAGCAGCAGCGCGAGAGCCACCATGAAGGGCGTGAAGGCCATGTTGAAGAAGGGCGCGCCGACCGACAGCTTGCGGTCAAAGGCCATTTCGGCAAAGAGCGGCCAGATCGTGCCCACGAAGACAACGAAGGCCGAGACCGCGAGCAGGATGTTGTTGAACACCAGAGCCGATTCCCGGCTGACGGTGCCGAAGACGCCCTTTGCCTCCATCGCGCTGGCCCGGGCGGCGTAAAGCGTCAGGGCGCCGCCCATGAAGACGCCAAGGATCAGCAGCAGGAACATCCCCCGCTCGGGGTCCGAGGCGAAGGCATGCACGGAGGTGATGATCCCCGAGCGCGTGATGAAGGCGCCGATCAGCGAGAAGCCGAAGGCCACGATGGCCAGCAGGATCGTCCAGCTTTTCAACGCCTCGCGTTTTTCCACCACGATGGCCGAGTGCAGCAGCGCGGCCGAGATCAGCCAGGGCATGAAGCTGGCGTTTTCCACCGGATCCCAGAACCAGAAGCCGCCCCAGCCCAGCTCGTAATAGGCCCACCACGAGCCCAGTGCGATGCCGATGGTCAGGAACACCCAGGCCGCCAGCGTCCAGGGACGCACCCAGCGGCCCCAGGCGGCATCGACCCGCCCCTCGATCAGCGCGGCGACCGCGAAGGAGAAGCAGATCGAAAGGCCGACATATCCCAGATAGAGAAAGGGCGGGTGGAAGGCGAGGCCCGGATCCTGCAAAAGCGGGTTCAGGTCTCGCCCGTCGAAGGGGATCGCCTGCATCCGGGTGAAAGGGTTCGAGGTGAAAAGCACGAAGGCGAAGAACGCCGCCGAAATCGCCGATTGCACCGCCAGCACCCGCGCGCGCAGACCGGGCGGCAGCCCGCCGCCGAACCAGGCGGCCATGGCCCCGAACAGCGTCAGAATCAGCACCCACAGAAGCATCGATCCCTCGTGGTTGCCCCAGACGCCCGTCACCTTGTAAAGCATCGGTTTCAGCGTGTGCGAGTTGCTGACCACCAGGCTGACCGAGAAATCCGAGGTGACGAAGGCATAGGTCAGCGCGCCGAAGCTGAACGCGGTCAGCAGGAATTGCGCGGTGGCGGCGGGTTCGGCCATGGCCATCCAGCCGCTCCAGCCCTTGTGGGCGCCGATCAGGGGAATGACGGCCTGCACCAGCGCGATGGCGAAGGCGAGCGTAAGGGCGAAGTGACCGAGTTCTATGACCATGGAGATGTTCTAGACGCCGAGGCGCCGCGCGCCAATCGCTTTTCGTCGTTCCCACCAAGGCGTTGACGGGAACGTGAGCGCAGATTGCCCGGCCCCGCCCGTCAGCTGCGGCCGGGCCGCTCGGTCTTGGCGTAATTGCTGAAATGGCCTTCCCTTGCGGCAAGTCGGCGCGCGCCCGCGATCAGCGCGCCGGTCTTGCCGGCCTGGGCCACGCGCGACAGCGTCTGCCGCAGATCTCCGCTGCCGCAGCCCGGGCAGACCGGCGGCGGATCGGAGGGGCGCATCAGCAATTCGCAGTCGGCTCCACAGGCGTCGCAGCGATAGGCGAGCATGGGCATTACAGGGCTATCCTGTTCGGGCGCGGGGCAACGCTCCGCGCGGTGATGCGTGACCGTTTTTCCGGGTGCCGGGCGCCAGGGTCAAGCCGGTGCAAGCGCCGCGATACCGGGCGACGGAGGTCTGCCCGCCAATGCGGCGGCTCTGCCGCGCAACGCCCGGGACAGAGGCGGTGTCTGCATGCAGGCCAGGGCTTTCAATTCGCAGCGTCGGCACTTGCACTGCCGAACTCGCGCAGCAGCACGTCGATGTTCTGCCGCATCGCCCCTTCGCGGGCCACGCGCAGACGGTCCACTCCCTGCACTGCCTGCGCGATGGTGGCGGTATAGCCCGAGGTCACGCGGCGTTCGAGGACCGGCCGACCGGTGACATCGCGCAGCAGGTAATGCACGTTCATGACAACCTTGGTGGTCGAAGTCTCGCTGGGCGGCTGGTCGACCTGAAGAACCGTTGCCTCGAGCGTCCGCACCCCGCCCGGCGCCATGATGCCCGCCTGGCGCAGCGCGTTTTCCAGTGCCGCGCGGAAGGTGCCATCGGACAGTTCCGGCGCCCAGCCCGGCAACGCGGCGCCGCCCGGCTGCACCACCGCGCCGATCATGCCGCTATGGACGCTGCCCGTGGCAACCGGCGAGATGCCCGACGGCACCGGCCCCGAAGGCGCCCTGTTCTGGACGCAGCCGCCAAGGGCTGCCACCATCGCCAGCACCGCCACCGCGTAGCCCATCCGTCCGGTCATATCCGCTCTCCCTTCAAGGTGCCCTGCCTGTCCTGCCATGCCCAGCTTGGCCGGGGCCGCGGCGATCCGCAAGGTGCCACCGCGCCGCGATCGGCGCTTGACGCAGCCCCCCGCCCCGCCGAACCTGCGCGCCATGACCGCGAGCACCCCCCGCCCCCTGCCCTGCACCGAGGCCGCATGACCCGGCTTGTCGTGGATATCGGCGGCACCAATACCCGCGCCGCACTGGCCGAGGGGCAGGCCATCATCGACACCAGCGTCCGGCGCTATCGCAACGACGGTTTCGACGGGCTTTGCTCTGTCCTGATGCGCTTTCTGGCCGAGGCGGGCAGCCCCCGGATCGACGGCGCCTGTGCCGCGCTGGCCGGTCCGGTTCAGGGCGGACGCGGGCGGTTGACCAACCTGGACTGGTCGATCGACGCGGCCGATATCGCGCGCGTCACCGGGGCGGACCGGGTGCGGCTGTTGAATGATCTTCAGGCGCAGGGTCATGCGCTGGACCAGCTTGCGCCAGACGCGCTGATCCCGGTGCTGGACGGCCCGCGCGCGGTGGGCGGCGTGCGGCTGGTGATCGGGCTGGGCACCGGGGTCAATGTCACGGTCGTTCACCGCACCCCGGCGGGCAGGCTGGTCACCGCCAACGAGGCCGGCCATGTCAGCCTGCCCGTGGCCAGCGAGGATGACCTGTCGCTGGCCCGCTTCGCCGCTGGAGAGGATGGCTTTGCCGCGGTCGAGGATGTGCTGGCCGGGCGCGGGCTGGCAACGCTTTACGCATGGGTGACGACGCGGGCGGGCGCGCCGCGACGGCTGGAGGGGTCCGCGATCATTGCCGCCGCGCCCGGCGATCCGGCGGCCGAACTGGCGCTGCGCAGCTACACCGAGATGCTTGGCCGGGTTGCGGGGGACCTTGCCCTGCACCATCTGCCCTATGGCGGCATCTACCTGATCGGGGGCGTCGCCCGCGCGATGACCCCGCATCTGGCGCGGCTGGGTCTGGACGACAGCTTCCGCGCCAAGGGCCGCTTCTCGGGGCTGATGGAGAATTTCGCGATCGCCACGATCACCGACGATTTCGCCGCGCTCAGGGGCTGCGCCGCGCATCTGGCCGAAACGGCGTGAGGCGAGGAGGCGCCTTTCGCAGCCCGCCGCAATCGGCCAAAACACCGCAAACGCAAGCACAAGGGACCACAAGGGCCATGAAGATCGACGGAACCCATTACCGCTCCATCTGGCGCGAGGCGGATGGCACGGTCAAGATCATCGACCAGCGCTGGCTGCCGCATGAGCTTCGGATCGTAAGCCTGAGCAACCGAAAGGACTTCGCCGATGCGATCCGCGACATGTGGGTGCGCGGCGCGCCGCTGATCGGGGCGACGGCGGCCTATGGCGTGGCGGTGCAGATGGCCGATGATCCGTCCGATGGTTCGCTGGCCCAGACCTATGAGATGCTGCACGAGACGCGGCCCACCGCGATCAACCTGCGCTGGGCGCTGGACGAAATGACCCGGCTCCTGAAACCTCTGGGCCCCGCCGACCGCGCCGAAGCGGCGTTCCGCCGCGCGGCCGAGATCTGCGACGAGGATGTCGAGATCAACCGCCGGATCGGGGTCAACGGGCTTGCCCTGATCCGCGACATCGCCGCGCGCAAGGGCGGCGGGCGGGTGAACGTTCTGACCCATTGCAATGCGGGCTGGCTGGCCACCGTCGACTGGGGCACCGCAACCTCGCCGATCTATCACGCTCTCGAGGCGGGCATCGACATCCATGTCTTCGTAGACGAGACACGCCCGCGCAACCAGGGCGCGCAACTGACGGCGTGGGAGATGCTGAACCACGGCGTCAGCCACGACCTGATCGTGGACAATGCCGGCGGGCATCTGATGCAGCATGGCGAGGTCGATCTGGTGATCGTCGGCACCGACCGCACCACCGCGCAGGGCGATGTCTGCAACAAGATCGGCACCTATCTCAAGGCATTGGCCGCGCATGACAATGGCGTGCCGTTCTATGTCGCCCTTCCCTCGCCCACCATCGACTGGACGGTTTGGGACGGGGTCAAGGAGACCCCCATCGAGGAACGCGCGCAGGCCGAGGTGACCCATGTGCAGGGCCGGATGCCCGACGGCGCCATCGGCCAGGTGCTGATCTCGCCCCGGGGCACGCCCGCGCGCAACCCCGCCTTCGACGTCACGCCCGCCCGCCTTGTGACCGGGCTGATCACCGAACGCGGCGTCGCCCCCGCAACCGCCGAGGGGCTGGCCGCGATGTTCCCCGAACATGCGCGGGCGGCGGGCTGATAGGCCGCCCGCCGTCGGGATGAGCGGGAAAGAGGACCGGGCAGGACTGCGCGCCAGGATCGACCAGGTATCGCGCTGGGCGCGCAACCGCCTGCCGCCGGGGGTGCGCAGCCTTGTGGGGATTCTGTTCTTGCTGGGCGGTCTCGTCGGCTTCCTGCCGGTGGTCGGCTTCTGGATGATTCCGCTGGGCCTTGTGCTGATCTGGTTCGATATCGCGGCGCTGATGCGAGGATTGCGCCGCAGGCGCGGCGGCGACCGGTGAGTCTCGCAACCGCGTGAACGAATGCAGTTCGCCCTTGTGTTGCCCGAATCTTGCGTTAACCTAATTTAAGACGTTGGCAAGTATGGCATTTCCAAGATGAACCGCAGATCTTTCCTGCTGAATGCAGCGGCGGCCGGGCTGATTGGCGGCCCTGCGCTGGCCCAGGGCACGAAACCCGCCCCCGCAGAGCCCGACCCGCTTGCCCCCCGGATCGTGCGCATCCGCAATGTGGAGCCGGGTGACGTCCATGTCGTTCCAAGGGATTTCGCGCTTTACTGGACCCTGCCCGAAGGTCGCGCGATCCGCTATCCGGTGTCGATCGGGCGTGACGGACTTTACGATTCCGGGGTGTTCCGGATCGACGTCAAAAAGGAATGGCCCTCGTGGCGGCCGACCGACGAGATGATCGCGCGCCAGCCGCATCTCTACAAGAAATACGAGGACGGGATGCCCGGCGGGCCGGACAATCCGCTGGGGGCGCGGGCGCTTTACCTGTTCACCTTCGGCGGTGCGGACAGCATGCTGCGCATCCACGGCACCAACGATCAGGCCAGCATCGGCCAGCGTGCCTCGAACGGCTGCGTGCGGATGCTGAATGCCCATGTGATCCATCTGTACGAACAGGTGCCGCTGGGCAGCCGCGCGATCCTGCACGCGGTCTGAGCCGCGGCCGGGCTTGCGCCCTGCCCCGAAACCGTGTTCGCATGGCATCGGCAACCCGAGCGAAGCAGACCCATGGACCAGATCGCGACCGGCCAGCCGCTGTCGGCCCGCCACCTTGCGGGCGAGGAGGATTTCGCGCTCGGCTTCGCGACCACGGCCGAGCTGGACCCGCTGAGCGACTGGCCCGGGCAGGATCGCGCGCTCGAGGCGCTGCGGCTGGCAGCCGACACCGATCACGGTGATTTCAACCTTTACGTTCTTGGCACGCCCGGCACCGGACGGCACAGCGCCACCCGACAGGTTCTGGCCGAGGCCGCCGCCCGGCGCCCGCCACCGCCCGACCGGGTCTATGTCAACCGCTTCGACGATCCGCGCCGCCCCATCGCCATCGATCTGCCGCCGGGCCGGGCGGTCGAACTGCGCGACGCGCTGCGCAAGGTGGTGAACGATCTGGCCGACGAGATCCCCGCGATCTTCGAATCCGAGGATTACCAGACCCGCCGCCGCGCCATCGAGGACAGCTATTCCGAGCGGCACGAACAGGCGATGGGCGTTCTGGCGGATGCGGCGCGGGCGCGCGGCATGGCGATCGTGCGCACGCCCATGGGCTTTGGCGTGGCGCCGCGCAAGGGCGACGAGATTCTGCCCCCCGACGAATACGAGAAACTGCCCGAGGACGAGCGAAACCGGATCGGCGCGGCCATCGACGAGTTGCGCGACCAGCTTGAGGATGTGCTCAAGGACGTGCCGCGCGGGCTGAAGGCGCAGCGCGCCGAGGTCGAGGAACTGAACGTCGCCATGGCGCGCGAAGGCGTCGATGCGGCGCTGGCCGATGCCGTTCGCCGCTTTGCCGATCACCCTCCCGTCACCCGGCATCTTCAGGCGCTGCGCGAGGACCTGATCGACAATGCCGAGCTGTTCCTGATCCGTGAAGACGGCGCGCAGGCCGGGGCCTTTCCCGTGGCAACCTCGCGCCATCACCTCAAGCCGCAGTTCCGCCGCTACGCGGTCAATGTGATCGTCGGCCAGGACCCCGAAAAGGCCACCGGTGCGCCGGTGGTCGAGGAAAGCCTGCCGACATTGGCCAACCTGATCGGGCGGATCGAATACGCCTCGGACCAGGGGACGCTGGTGATGAATTTCACCATGATCCGGCCCGGCGCGCTGCATCGTGCCAATGGCGGGTTCCTGATCCTCGACGCGATGCAGGTGCTGAGCGAGCCGCTGGCCTGGGACGCGCTCAAGCGCAGCCTCAAGTCGGGCGAGATCGCGATCTATTCCGCGGGCGAGCGCTTCAGCCTGATCTCGACCGAGACGCTGGACCCCGACCCGATGCCGCTCAAGCTGCGGGTGGTACTGGTGGGCGACCGGACGCTTTACTACCTGCTGGCCGCGTTCGATCCCGATTTCGGGCGGCTGTTCAAGCTCGAGGCCGATTTCGACGACCGGATGGAGCGCAACGCCGAAAGCGCACTGCTGCTGGCTCGGCTCATCGGCACCATGGCGCGCGCCGACGGGCTGCGGCCGGTTGCGGCGGGCGGCGTTGCGCGGCTGCTGGCCGAAAGCCTGCGGCTGGCCGATGACGGGGAACGCTTCGCGCTGAACCTTGCCGCGCTGGGCGATATCCTGCGCGAGGCAGATCACCTTGCGGGCGCGGCAGCGGCGGAAGCGATCGGGCGCGACGATGTCGAGGCGGCGATTGCCGCGGCGGAACGGCGCGCCGGGCGGCTGCGCGAGCGCAGCCAGGAGGCCATCGCCCGCGGCGTCCTGCTGATCGACACCGACGGCGCGCGCGTGGGCCAGGTCAACGCGTTGTCGGTGCTGGAAATCGGCAAGACCCGCTTCGGCCGTCCTGGCCGGGTCAGCGCGCGGGTGCGGATGGGCGCGGGCAAGCTGGTCGATATCGAGCGCGAGGCCGAACTGGGCGGGCCGATCCATTCCAAGGGCGTGATGATCCTGTCGGGCTATCTGGCGGGCAGTTACGCCCCCGATCTGCCCTTCTCGCTCTGGGCGAGCCTGGTCTTCGAGCAAAGCTATGGCGGCGTCGAGGGGGACAGCGCCTCGGCGGCCGAGCTGTTCGCGCTGCTCTCGGCGCTGGCCGATCTGCCCATCGACCAGTCGCTGGCGGTGACCGGCTCGGTCAACCAATTCGGCGATGTGCAGGCCATCGGCGGGGTGAACGAAAAGGTCGAGGGCTTCTTCGACACCTGCGCCGCGCGGGGTCTGACCGGGCGGCAGGGCGTGCTGATCCCGGTCTCGAACGTACCCCATCTGGTGCTGCGCCCCCGCGTGCGCGACGCGATGGAAGCGGGCCGCTTCCGGGTGATCCCGATTGCGACCGTCGACGAGGGCATCGCACTGCTCACCGGCCGGTCGGCGGGGTCGCGCGGTCCCGACGGCATCTTCCCGCCCGACAGCGTGAACGGCCGGGTCGAGGCTCGGCTGATCGGCTATGCCGAGGCGCGGCAGCGGTTCGGCCAGAAAGCCAGCCCGTCGGAGGCGGGCGGATGAGCCACCCGGGAAGCGGCGCACGGGTGATCCTTTCGGTCGCTTGCCTAGCCGAGGCCGAGGCAATGCTGCCACTGGCCACGGGGCTGGCCGCCGAGGCAGGCGCGACCCTCGAAGGCCTGCTGTTCGAGGAGGCCGACAGCATCGCGCTGGCGCTGGTGGGGGCGGCGCGGATCGTGGACCCGGCAGGGCGCACGCTGGTGGGGCTGGACCCCTCGCGCATGGGTGCGGCCTATGCCCGCGATGCCGCCCGGTTCGAGCGGCTGCTGTCCCGGGCCGCCGAGGACGCCGCTTTGCGCTGGAGCTTTCGCCATGCGCGCGGGCGACTGACCGAAGCGCTGGCCAGCATCGCCGCGCCCGGCGACCTGCTGGTTCTGCCCGCTGGACCGCTGCGCACGCCGCTGCGCGAGATCGTCCTTGCCGCGGGCGCAGACGCGGCACTCACCCCCCTGGCGGAGGCCGCCGCCACACGCATGAGCCGCCCGCTGCGTCGGCTCTTGGTGCCAGGCCTGCCGCAGCTTGGCGCGGGAAGCGTCCTGTTTTCGCGGTACGAGGCCCCAAGACTTGCCGCGCTTCTGGCCGAGACGCGCTGCATCCATGTCTTGCGCAGTTGACGGCGCCCCCCCCGGCACGCGCCCATCAGCCCGCGCGCTCCGCCCCCAGATGATCGGCCCCCGACACCCGCACCAGCCCCGGCAGGTCTGCGATCTCGATCTCGTAGGCGTCCCGCAGGCGCACAAGCCCCTGCCCCTCCAGCTCGTGCAGCGCGCGGCTGACCGATTCCGGCGTCGTGCCCAGGTAATGCGCAAGATCCACGCGGCGGATCGGGATCCGCACCATGATCGGCGCACCCGGAACCCGGTGCCTCCCACCGCGCAGCATTCGCCGCAACAGGATCAGCAGGAACGAGGCCAGACGCTCGACGATCTTGTGCCCGCCCATCAGCAGGATCCATTCCCGCGCCGAATCAAGCTCGTCCAGCACGTTGACGAGGAAGCGCCGCTCGATCTCGGGGCTGGAGACCAGAATCCGCTCGAATGCATCGCGCGGGAAAGCCAGCACGCGCGCATCGGTCAGCGCGACGATGTCATAGGCGGCGGGACCATCGAACAGCCGACCATACATGTCGGTCGGCACCAGCAGCCCTATGATGTGGACCCGTCCATCGGGCAATTGCTTTTGCATGCCCAGGGCCCCGTGGATCAAATAGCCTATCTCGTCCGGCCGTCCGCCTTCGGTCACCACCACGCCGCCGCGCGGGATGTCGCGCAGCCGGGCAATGCCTTCGAGGCCGTGAAGCTGCGCATCGGGCATATCTGCCAGCACCTCTGCCAGCAGCCCGCCGATATCGCCCCCCTGCGGACCCGGCAGACCGCCATGCAGGTCACGGTTCGCCATGCGTCCTCCCCATCGTCACCCATTTCCTCAGGGGGAAGGGCGAAATCGTCATAAACGCGCCGTCTGGTAGTGGACCCTATTCGTCAAGCATTGACCACCGTCAATGTTTTCGTGGCGACAATCGGGCACGGTGCGTCCGAAGGGGCAGGTTCGGCGCATCCCGGGACCGCGCCCCAACGGGAGGCAGGCGATGCGGAGTTTCGGAAAGACAGCCCGCGGGGCACCGGCGGGCGCGACCTATATGGCGGGGTCGGTCTTTTGCGCCGAGATCGGCGAGCCGGCCTGTCGGCGGCTGGCGGAAGCTGCGCATGTCGAGACCGTTCCCGCCGACAAGGTGCTCTGGCACGACGACGCGCCGCCATCTGCCGTGGGCATCGTGGTCTCCGGCTATCTGCGTTTCCAGCGTCACAGCCGCGATGGGCGGCGGCAGATCCTGAACCTGGCCGTTCCGGGCGATCTTTTCGGCCAGGAGAGCGAGGGCCGCAACGGCTATACGCTCGAGAGTGCCACCGAGGCGACGCTGTGCCGGTTCGACCGGCGCGTTTTCGACCGGCTGGTGACCGAGGATGGCATGCTGCGCCGCGCGCTGTACCGTTTCAACGCGGGCCATCTGGAACGGCTGCGCTGGCTGACATGGACCATCGGTGCCATGCGCCCGGACGAACGGATCGCGGCGTTCCTGCTGAGCGCGCGCAGCTACATGCCCTACCGTGCGCTGCCCGATGGCACCGGGCTGATCTCGCTTGCCGTCGCGCGGCGCGACATCGCCGATCTTCTGGCCACCTCGGTCGAGACGATCTGCCGGGTATTCAAGGCGCTCGAACGCGATGGCCTGATCCGCCTGCTGGATCCAGCCCATATCCTGTTTCTCGACATCGACGCATTGGCAGGACGTGCCGGCCTGACCGATGGCGAAGAGCCTTGCGCGCCGGGGCCTGTCGGACCGAAGCCTGGCCTCGCGCACGGGCCGATGACACTCGTCAATGCATCCTGTGCGGGTGAGCCATTAGTCTCGGTACTGCCAGCATGGAGGGGAAGACGGCCGGATTGACCGCTGCAAAGGCTATCTGGGGGTGGGCCTGATCCGGGGGGGATCGTCATTGCCCGGGGCGCGCGCAATAGTTGACACGCGCTGCGCCGGGGCGTTGCCCTCCATGCTGTGCATCTGCGAAAGAATGCCCATGATCGCACCGCGCCCTACCGCACGGCGCGGCGGTTTTCAGGCTTTCAGGGTCGCCAGTTCGGCCCGCAGAACGTCCTGCAACTCGGTTTCCGAGAGATGGATCGCGCATCCGCCCCGTTCCGCAGCAATCACCTTCGCCAGTCGCGAGGGCATCTCCGCGCGCAATTGTGCCAGGATGGCCGGGGGCGCGAAGATCGCGAGCCGGTCGAAATCTCCGGCAACCCGGTGCGTTTCCAGGATCTGCACCACCTGACGCACGAAGTCGCGCTGGTCCAGGGCCAGAGGATCGCTGCCACCTTCAGGGACAGGCGGTGGGATCGGGGCGGCGGCCCCCGGATCGACGGGCGGATGCTGCATCGCCTCGATCAGGTGACGGTGCCTGGCCCGCATGACCAGTTCCGTGGCCATCCCGCCCGCGCCGGGCAGGGAAAGCCCGCGCAGAATGCGCGCGCGCGTCGCCGTCATCGCAAGACCCCAGACCCGGACGCTTCCCATGGCAAGCCCCCCTTGCGGACAGATCGCCCTGTCTGCCACGCGGCCGATGCCCTGTAATTGACCGCCGTCAAGCACCGCACAGGCGTCAGGGGATGCGAGGCGGAATACGCTTGATGCCGGACATCTCGCCCAAAGGACCAAATATCCCTTTCGGGGTAGCCATATCGGCGCTGCACGGCCCGGAAGGTGTGTTTCCCATCTCCCGTTCCGATCACTCAAGGTCGCAGCACGGGGGACCCGAATGCACCGTCCCCGCCCGGCCCAATTCCGCGCGACCGGGCGCGACATTCACTCCGCGGCGCGGTTTTCCGCTGGGCCGTTGGCGTCACCGGCATCGGGCGCAGAACGCTCCACGAAGATTCCAATCTCCGTCCGCGCGATCCGGCGCAGGATGCGAAAGATGTCGTCGAAGGTCTGGGTCAGTTCGATCTCTCGGGTATAGGTGTGCAACCGACGCGGCGCATCGGCCCTCAACCGCACGACCTCGTGCGCGGCAGCTTCCTCCATCAGCGCCGAGAACCCCGCCTTCATCTCGCGCACCTTTTTCGCTGGCCCGGCATCCTGCGTCTCCAGCGCGGCGGCGACCCCGTCGAAGGCGCGCAGAACCTCGCGATGCAGCCGCCCCAGCATCGCCGCGGTTTGCGGGCTTATCACCACGTTCTCCTCGTGGCGCTTGCGCGCCGAGGTCACAAGCCCCGTGGCCACCAGATCGCCGATATGTTCAAGGTCATTGGCGATGCGCATCAGCGCCAGCAGCCGTTTGGACTGTTCCTCGGGCAGTCGGCCCAGCCCCGCCTCTCTCAGATAACCGACGATCTCGCGGTGCAGCAGATCCACGGGGCGGTCCGCCACCTTCAGCCGGTCGATCTCGAACGGGCTGCCCGAGACGACCGTAGGCATTGCAGCGTCCAGCTGGCTCCGGACAAGCTCGGACAGGTGCCCCACCTCGAGCCGCGCGGCATCCAGGGCGAAGGCGGGCACCTGAAGGAGTTGCCGGTCCAGATGGCGCGGTGCGTGCAGCGGCTCGACCCGCTCGGGGCGGTCCGGCAGCAGCCAGAGCACCAGGCGGCTGAGTTGCCCGGTAAAGCCCAGGAACAGGAACGCATTGGCCAAATTGAAGATCGTGTGGGCATTGGCCATATGGCGCGGCGTCGAGGCGCCCTCGGGGGCGGAGAGGTGCGCCAGAACCGCAAGCTGGTCGATGAACCCGATCCAGAGCACGACCCCCGCGACATTGAAGATCACATGTACCATCGCCGCCCGGACCGCCTCGCGCGGCTGCCCGATCGAGGCCAGAAGTGCGGTCATGCAAGTGCCGACATTGGCACCCAGCGCGATCGCGATGGCGGTTTCGAGCCCGACCAGACCTTGCCCCGTCAGCACGATCGCAAGCCCGGTCGAGATGGATGAGGATTGCAGCAGCGCGGTCAGCATCGCCCCGGCAAGAGCCGCCAGCACCAGGTTGTCGAGTGTCGCCAGCAGATCGAGAAAGGCCGGAACGTCGCGCAGCGGCGCCATCGCCGTCTTCATCGTCGCCATGCCGAAGAAGATCATCCCAATCCCCAGCACAATCCGCCCGATCTCGGCATGACGGCTGCGCCGCGCCAGCAGCGAGCCGAAAAAGCCTAGCGACAGCATCGGCAGGCCGAGCGAGTCGACATCGAAGGCCAGAACCTGCGCGGTCAGCGTCGTACCGATATTCGCGCCAAGGATCACCGCGACGCTTTGCGCCGAGGTCATCAGCCCTGCCGAGATGAACCCGACCAAGAGGACCGTCGTCACCGAGGAGGACTGGATCAGCGCCGTCACCACCGCCCCTGCGGTCAGCCCGGCAAACCGGTTGCCTGTCATCCGCGCCAGGATCGTCTTCATCGACTCGCCCGCGACCTGCTTGAGCGCGCGGGTCATGATCTCCATCCCGAAGAGGAACAGCGCGAGACCACCGACCATCGTCGCCGCGATGCTGCCGACCTGATCGAGGCCGGGGGTCACGCGGCACGCCCCTGCCCGCCGCAGCCATTGGCCGCGCAGCGCGTGGGTGTCACGTTGCCATGTCGCGGCATGGGTGCCTCCGGCCAGATGACGCGGAACGGGCACCGTCAAGGGGCCGCTTCGCCTGCATCGCTGGCGCGCGAGTTCACAACACCTGCGAGGCCTTGGCAACGGCAAACCGGACCGCGTCGGGGGGCCACGCACCGCGCGGCGACAAAGGGGAGGATGATTCCCTGCCGAAACGGTCTGTCGGGCCGACGGTTGGCAACGTCACGCCCCCGGCGCCCGCATTTCAATAGCCATGCGCATGGTTTTTCAGCATCATCTCGCCGAAACGCCTGTTTTCCGAACCGGATTTCTGCTCTTGTCCCGATTCCGGGCCACGTCGATTAAACTTTGCGCACGCCGCGGCCACGGTCGCCGGACAACACCAAGTGGAGAGACCCATGTTCCGACATGCCCTTGCCAGCTTCGCCGCCGCGGCGCTGGTCGCCACGGCAAGCCAGGCCGAAACCTCGCTGTCCTTTGCGCTCGACTGGAAATTCGAAGGCCCTGCGGCACCCTATTTCGTGGCCGTGGACAAGGGCCTCTTTGCCGAGGAAGGGCTGAAGGTCGAGATCAGCGAGGGCGCGGGCTCGCTCGATGCGATCCCGAAAGTTGCGACCGGCGCCTTCCCGGTGGGCTTCGCCGATATCAACAGCCTGATGAAATTCCTCGACCAGAACCCCGGCGCCCCCGTGATCGCGGTGATGATGGTCTATGACAAGCCGCCCTTCGCCATGGTCGGGCGCAAGTCGCTGGGCATCGAGGCGCCGGGCGATATCGCAGGCAAGGTGCTGGGCGCCCCGCCCCCCGATGGCGCCTGGGCGCAATTCCCGATCTTCGCCGCCGAGAACGGCATCGACATGGCGACGGTCACGGTCGAACCCGTTGGCTTCCCGGTGCGCGAGCCGATGCTGGCCGAGGGCAAGGTGGCCGCGGTCACCGGCTTTTCATTTTCCTCGACGCTGAACCTCAAGCGGCTCGGCGTTCCGGCCGAGGATATCTCGGTGATCCTGATGGCCGATCATGGCGTGGCGCTTTACGGCAACGCGATCATCGCCAACAGCGATTTTGCCCAGGCCAATCCCGAGGTTATCACCGGCTTCCTGCGCGCCGTGGCCAGGGGCTGGAAGGACACCGTGGCCGACCCCGAGGCCGCCATCGACAGCCTGATCCGGCGCAACCCCGCCGCCGACAAGGCGCTCGAGATCGAGCGGCTTCAGATGGCGCTGGCCGACAATGTGATGACCGATTGGGTCATGGCCAATGGCATGGGCAATATCGACCCCGAGCGCATGGCGCTGGCCATCGAGCAGACGAAATCGGTGTACGAGTTCACCAACGCCCCCGACATGGCGCTGTATTTCGACGCCTCCTTCCTGCCCGCTGACGGCAGCCTGTCGATGGAGTGACAAGGGTTCCGCCTCCGGGCCCGCCTTGCGCAGGCCCGGGGGCGATCCCTCATCCGGCATGGACAATCTCATCGACATCAAGGGCGTCACCCACGCCTATCGCACAAAGTCCGGCCCGCTGCCGGTGCTGGACGATCTGAACATCTCGGTGCCCGAGGGCGAATTCGCCGCCGTCGTTGGCCCCTCGGGCTGCGGCAAGTCCACCCTGACGCGGCTGATCGCGGGGCTGATGAAACCCGACCGGGGGGAGGTCTGGCTGCATGGCGAACGCGTCACCGGCCCGCGCAGGACGGTGGGCATGGCGTTCCAGAACCCGGTCCTGCTGGAATGGCGCACGATCCTGCAGAACGTGATCCTCCCGCTTGAGATCGTCGCGCCGGGGATGCCGCGCCGGGACCGAGAGGCGCGCGCGCTGCACCTGCTCGAGATGGTCGGCCTGAAGGGATTCGAGCACAAGCGCCCGAGCGAGCTGTCGGGCGGCATGCGCCAGCGCGCCAGCCTCTGCCGCGCCATCGTGCACAAGCCCGACGTGCTGATCATGGACGAACCTTTCGGCGCGCTCGACGCCTTCACCCGCGAGGATCTGTGGCAGACCATGCGCGATCTGCGCGCGGCCGAACCCTTCACCTGCGTTCTCATCACCCATGACCTGCGCGAAAGCGTCTTCCTGGGCGATCAGGTCTTCGTGCTGTCGGGTCGGCCAGCCCGCACCCAGGCCGTGCTGGATGTGACCCTGCCCGCGGACCGCACGCTCGACATCCTGTTCGAGCCCGAGGCCCAGGACATGCTGCATTACCTGCGCGACCAGATCCGCATCGCGCAGGGCCGTGACGGAGAGACCCACTGATGGACATGATGCGCAAGATCGCCGTGCCGATCGCCGCCGTGCTGATCTTCCTTTGCCTGTGGGAGGCGCTGGTCTGGGTCAACCAATGGCCGAACTACAAGATGGCCTCGCCCTCGGACCTGCCGCCCGCCTTCTGGAAGTTCCGCCACCTGTTCCTGGAAATGGGCTGGCAGACGCTCTGGCGAACGGTGCTGGGGCTGTGTATCGCGGTGGTGGTGGGCACGGGTATCGGCGTGCTCATGGGCTTTTCCCGGATCGCCCGCGATGCGCTCTACCCGCTTCTGGTGGGCTTCAACGCCATCCCCAAGGCGACGCTGGTGCCGGTGATCGCGCTGCTGTTCGTCGGCCAGCATGATTTCAACACCGTGCTCATGGCCTTCCTGATCAGCTTCTTCCCCATCGCCGTCTCGGTCGGCATCGGGCTCTCGACGCTGGAGCCGGAATATCGCGACATCCTGCGCAGCCTCGGCGCCTCGCGCATGACGATCTTCTGGAAGATCGCGCTGCCCAAGACGCTGCCGGAGTTCTTCGGCGCGCTCAAGGTCTCGGTGACGCTGGCGTTCATCGGCACCAATCTCGTGGAAATCGTCTCGCCGCATGGCCGCGGCCTCGGCGCGCTCTTCAAGTCGGGAGAGACCAATGGCGACTATCCGCTGATGTTCGCCGTCCTGATCGCGCTCGCCGCGCTCGGCATCCTGCTCTACTACGCGGTGCTGGTGCTCGAACGCATCTTCGCGGGCTGGGCGGAACGCCCCTCGGGCTGAGACCCGGCCCTTCTTCTGGCGACAAATATCCCCGCCGGAGGCCGCGGCCGCAAGGCCGCGCCACGCCCAACCCCGGACAAGCAAGGCGCATGCGCCTTGCGCCGGACGGGGGCGGGAGCGCTCCGTTCTTTCCCGTTCAGCCGCGGATGGTTCCCGCGCCCTCGACCAGATACTTGAAGCTCGTCAGCTGCTCGGCCCCCACCGGGCCACGCGCGTGCAGCTTGCCGGTGGCGATGCCGATCTCGGCGCCCATGCCGAACTCGCCGCCATCGGCGAACTGGGTCGAGGCGTTGCGCATCAGGATCGCGCTGTCCAGCCGCTCGAAGAACCGCGCCGCTGCCGCATCATCCTCGGTCAGGATCGCGTCGGTGTGGCCCGACCCGAAGGTCCGGACATGGTCGATCGCCGCGTCGATGTCCTCGACCACCTTTGCCGCGATGTCCATGTCGAGGTATTCGCGCCCCCAATCCTCGGCGGTGGCCGGGATCGTTCCGGGCAGCCGCGCCAGCGCCTCGTCCGCATGCACCCGCACGCCCGCGGCGACCAGCGCCCCCACCAGTTCCGCGCCCAGCGTGTCGGCCACGTCGCGGTGCACCAGCAGGCATTCGGCCGCGCCGCAGATCCCCGTCCGCCGCGTCTTGGCGTTCAGCACCACGCGCAGCGCCTTTTCGGGGTCGGCCGCGCGGTCGACATAGACATGCACGATCCCTTCGAGATGGGCAAAGACCGGCACGCGGGCCTCGCGCTGGACAAGGCCGACCAGCCCCTTGCCGCCGCGGGGCACGATCACGTCGATCACCCCGGTCATCCCCAGCATGGCGCTCACCGCCGCCCGGTCCCGCGTCGGCACGCGCTGGATCGCGTCCTCGGGCAGCCCGGCTGCGCGCAACCCCTCGACCAGACAGGCATGGAGCGCGCCCGAGGAATGGAAGCTCTCGGACCCGCCGCGCAGGATCACGGCATTGCCGGCCTTGAGGCACAGCGCGCCGGCATCCGCCGTCACGTTCGGCCGGCTTTCATAGATCACGCCGATCACGCCCAGTGGCGTGCGCACCCGGCGGATGTGCAGGCCGCTCGGCATGTCCCACTCCGCCATCACCTGCCCCACCGGGTCGGGCTGGGCGGCCACCGCACGCAGCCCCGCGACGATCCCGGCGATCCGGGCTCCATCGAGCTTCAGCCGGTCGAGCATCGCCGGGCTCAGCCCCTTGTCGCGCCCGAACACCATGTCCTTTTCGTTGGCGGCCAGAATCTCGGCCTCATGCGCCGCGACGGCGTCAGCCGCAGCCTCCAGCGCGTGCCGCTTGGCGGCCGGATCGGCAAAGGCGAGGTCCGCCGCCGCGGCCTTCGCGCGGGCGCCAAGTTCGGCCATCATCGCGGGAATGTCGGTCTCGTCCCTCATGTCGCCATGTCGTCCCTGTGGATCAGCGCCGCCCGACCGGGATAGCCGAGGATCGCCTCGATGTCACCCGAGCGGCAGCCCTTGATCAGCCGCGCCTCGGCGGCGGTATAGCGCGCGAGCCCCGTGCCCAGCCCCTGCCCTTCGGGCCCCAGGATCGCCACCGGATCGCCCCGCCCGAAATCGCCGGTGACCGCCGCCACACCCGCGGGCAGCAGCGACTTGCCGGTGCCAAGCGCCGCGACCGCGCCTGCGTCCACGGTGATCGTGCCCCGCGGCTTCATCGCCGCGATCCAGCGTTTGCGCGCGGCCTGCGGGTCGCCCTTGGGCCGGAACCAGGTGCAGGGCGCGCCGTCCTCCAGCGCCTTCAGGGGCCGCAGCACCGCGCCTTGGGTGATCGCCAGCGCGCAGCCCGCCCCGGTCGCGGTCTTGGCGGCCATCAGCTTGGTCTTCATGCCGCCCTTGGACAGGCCCGAGGCCGCATCGCCCGCCATCGCCTCGATCTCGGGGGTGATCTCCTCGATCAGGTCGAAGCGGTGCGCGGCGGGGTCGAGCCCGGGATTGGCGGTATAGAACCCGTCGACGTCCGACAGCAGCACCGCGACATCCGCCCCCACCGTCACCGCCACCTGCGCGGCCAGCCGATCGTTGTCGCCATAGCGGATCTCGTCGGTGGCGATCGTGTCGTTCTCGTTCACGATGGGGACCACGCCAAAGCCCAGAAGCGTCTCCATCGTGGCGCGCGAGTTGAGGTAACGCCGCCGGTCCGCGCTGTCCTCCAGCGTCACCAGAACCTGGCCCGTGGTGATCCCGTGCGGCGCCAGCACTTCCTCATAGGCCCGCGCCAGCCGGATCTGGCCGACCGCTGCGGCGGCCTGCGACTGTTCCAACGCCAGCGTGCCCAGCCCCAGCCCCAGCACGCCGCGCCCCAGCGCGATGGACCCGGACGAGACCAGGATCACATCCGCGCCGCGCGCCTTGAGCATGGCCACATCCTCGGCCAGCGCGCGCAGCCAGTCCGCGCGCAGCGCGCCGGTCGCCCGGTCGACCAGCAGCGCCGAGCCGATCTTGACGACGATCCGCCGCGCAGCCGTCAGGGACGCCACGACCCGGCCTCCCCGTCCGTTGCCTTGTGGCGCAACCGGTCCTCGTCGATCTCGGCCCTGAGCGCGCGCAGCACCTCGGCGATGCCCTCGCGCGAGACGCCCGACATCGCCATCACCGGCCGGCCGATCTCGGCCTCCAGCGCGGCAATCTTTTCGGCGCGCTCGTCGTCGTCCAGCGCGTCGACCTTGTTCAGCGCGGTGACCCGCGGCTTGTCGGCCAGATGCCCGCCATAGGCCTCGAGCTCGTTGATGATCGTGCGGTAATCGGCCACCACATCCTCGGACGTGCCGTCGATCAGGTGCAGAAGCACGGCGCAGCGTTCCACATGGCCAAGGAACCGGTCGCCGATGCCGCGGCCCTCGTGCGCGCCCTCGATCAGCCCGGGAATGTCCGCGATCACGAATTCCACCCCGTCGATGCCGACCACGCCCAGGTTCGGGTGCAGCGTGGTGAAGGGATAATCGGCGATCTTGGGCCGGGCGTTCGAGGTGGCGGCCAGAAAGGTCGACTTGCCCGCGTTCGGCATCCCCAGAAGCCCGGCATCGGCGATCAGCTTCAGCCGCAGCCAGATCGTCCGCTCGACGCCGTCCTGCCCCGGATTCGCATGGCGCGGCGCCTGGTTGGTCGCGGTCTTGAAATGCAGGTTCCCCCAGCCTCCGTTGCCGCCCCTGGCCAATAGCACGCGCTGGCCCAGTTCGGTCATATCGGCGATCAGGGTTTCCTCGTCCTCATCCAGGATCTCGGTGCCCACGGGCACGCGCAGCACGATGTCGTCGCCCGAAACGCCGGTCTTCTGACGGCCCATGCCGGGGCGGCCGTTGTCGGCAAAGAAATGCTGCTGGTAGCGAAAGTCGATCAGCGTGTTCAGCCCGTCGACCGCCTCGACCCAGACATCGCCGCCGCGCCCGCCATCGCCGCCATCGGGGCCGCCATATTCGACGAATTTCTCGCGTCGGAAACTGGCGCAGCCATTCCCGCCGCTGCCCGACCGGATATGGACCCTGGCGAGGTCAAGAAATTTCATGGACGGCCTCGAAGCTGGTGCGGAACAGGCGATAGTGGATATTCGGCGCAGGCTCAAGCCGCGCCAGCGAATGCCCCATTCCGGCGCCGATGCGCTGGAAGCCCAGCTTTTGCAGCACCCGGGCCGAAGCGGGGTTGTCGGCGAAATGATCGGCTGTGACCACGTCAAGCCCCGGCAGTCGCGCGAAACAGGCGGCAAGCAGGGCGCGCATCGCCTCGGTCGCCAGCCCCCTGCCCCAACGCGCGGGGTCAAGGAAGTAGAACAGCCCCGGCGGTGCCCCCCAAAGCCCGCACGCCCCGATCAGCGGACCGTCCGCCAGCGCGATGCCCAGCCGAAACCCGACCTCGCCCCGGAACCGCCCCCGGGCGATCCAAAGCGCGCGCTCGGCCTCGGGCCAAGGGACCGGAATCGTGCCCATCATCGGCGCCACGCGCGGGTCGGTCGCGATGCGGCCCAGCACCGGCGCATCCGCCGCCGAGAGGGGCCGGATCGACAGCCGCGGCGTCAGCAGCACAAGACCGGACGCCGCGCCCATCGGCCCTAGTCGAGCCGCTTGAGATAGGTCCAGGTCAGCACCTTGGCCCCGCGCGCAACCGAGAACGCCTCGGCATCGCCGATATATTCGAACCCGGCATTGGTCAGAACGCGCGCCGAACCCGGATTATCCTGGAACACCTCGGCAAAGATCGTCTTGCAGCGCTGCGGATTGGCATCGAGAAGCGCATGCACCGCCTCGGACGCGATCCCGGTATTCCAGAAGGCGGGCGCCACCCAATAGCCGATCTGCGACTGGTCGCGCTCCATCCGGTCGAGGCCGATCACCCCCAGCACCTCGGACAGCCCGTGGTCGGTTCCGTCCATGACCCAGACATCCTCGCCACGGTCGGGATTCTGGGCGCGCTGGATGAACGCCTCGGTCGCGCCGGGCGGCAGCGGATGGGGGATCGTGCGGGTAAAGCGCGCGACGCGCGCGTCGCCCGTGTAAAGGCCCAGCAGTCCCGCATCGGACCGGCGCACCGGCCGCAGGATGAAGCGCGTCGCTTCGATCACGGGCTGGCTGGAAACGACGTCCAGTTTCATGCTCTTCCTCCTCGCCCCCTCTCGGGTCAGATGGCAACCTCGCGGCTTTTCCGCAAGTCGCGCCGGGCGGCAGGGCGGTCTCCCGCTCCACTTCCCCGATCCAAGCCTCCCCAGGCATCGCGTCGGTCACGAATAACGAAGGGGGGACCGGCACGCTACCGATCCCCCACCTGTGTCAGTTCTCGCGTGGTTTCGGCTTACTCTGCGGCCCCGGCTATCGGCAGGACGGAAATGAAGGTGCGCCCCTTCAGCCCCTTCCGGAAGGTCACGGCGCCCTCGCAGACCGCAAAGATCGTGTGGTCGCGGCCCATGCCGACACCCTCGCCCGGCCAGAACTTCGTTCCGCGCTGGCGCACGATGATGTTGCCCGGGATGGCCGACTGGCCACCGTAGATCTTGACGCCGAGGCGCCGTCCGGCCGAGTCGCGACCGTTACGCGAGGAGCCGCCTGCTTTCTTGTGTGCCATGTCGTCCTCTCCTCTCGCTTAGCCCTGGGCCAGGGTCTTGGCTTGTTCGACCCAGCCCTCTTTCTCGATCTTGCCCTTGGTCCCAAGGCGCTCTTCCATGGCGGCCACCTGCTCGGGGGTCCAGGCCGCGATCTGGGCATAGCCGGTGATGCCCGCCTCGTGGAATTTCTTTTCCATCGCCGGACCGACGCCCGACAGCTTCTTCAGATCGTCGCCACCGGCCACGGCCGGTTTCGCGGCCACGACACCCGACGCGACAGAGGCAACGCTGCCCGCGCCGATCGCGGCCTTCACGCCGGTCCCTTCGCCGCCTGCGGCGAGGATCTCGGTCACCCGAACCAGCGTCAACTGCTGGCGGTGGCCCTTGGTGCGCTTGGAGCTGTGCTTCCGGCGGCGCTTTACGAAGTGGATGACCTTGTCACCCTTGATCTGGTCGATCACCTGGGCCTGCACCGCGGCACCCGCCACATTGGGCGTGCCGATCGTGTCGCCGACCATGAGGATCTCGTTGAACTGAACCGTGTCGCCGGCATCGGCGGCGAGCTTCTCGACGCGCAGCACATCGCCCGACTGGACCTTGTACTGCTTGCCACCGGTCTTGAGGACCGCAAACATGGGCCTTTTCCTTCTTTTCTGCCGCGTCCTGTGGCCCCGCCCGGCGGGCGGCGTTCGGCATCAGCGCCTCGGACAGCGCGCCCCGTGCGGGACGTTGTCAACATTGACGGCCCCGAAGCTGTGCAGCGGGGCCGGAGCCGTGCGTATCCGCGATTCATGCCGCCAAGTCAAGGGCCGCGGCACGCCCGGATCAGAGATCCTGACCGGCGATGAATCCGGCAGCGGCCAGACCCAGTTCGCGCGAGATCCGGGTGAAGCTGATGTCGAAGGCCTTGAACAGCGCGGCGTTCAGGGCCGCGCCCTCCCGGGTTTCCGATATCGCGACATAGGCTTCCAGCGCGGTATCGGACAGCGGCGCATAGGCCATCGCCAGATAGGAAAAGATCCAGTCCCGTGTCTCGTCGCGGATCTCCTGCTCCTGGCCCCAGACATCGGCGAGCATCTGTTCCTCGCCCAGGTCGAAATCGAACGCGCGGCCGTCGGCAAGCCCGGAATAAAAGGCATAATTCGCGTTCAACGCGCCCGCCACATTCGCTTCGATCAGGTCGTTCGCCTCGATGAACCGTCCAATCAGGTCGAGCCGCGGATCGTCGTCGGCCCGCATCTCCTCAAGCCGCTCACGACTGCCCGACTTCACCGCCTCGTCCAGAAGAGCGCGCCGCGCAGACAGTTCCAGCGAAACGATCCGCGCCCCATCCCCGGAAGTGAAGAAGGCCACAAGCGGTTCGAGATCGGCCTCCGCCAGCGAGCCGGACAGGCTGTCACGCAACTCTCGGGACATGCGGCCGCCATCGTAGATCCGCCTCACTTCCGCCGCCCAACGCGCACCACCGCGACCGGGAAACATCTCGGTCGCCAGTTCGTCGGCATGGCTCATGCCTTCCTCGCGCATGACCGCCACCAGATCGTCAAGCGCAAGCGCCGAAAGCAGCGCCTCGAGCGGTGCCGACGGCCCGGCCCGGACGGGCACCGGCAGCGCGAACAGAAGGATGAGCACGGGCAGGATGATCAGGCGTCGCATCGGTGCATCCGGGATGGCTGGCTGTCCCTACAGGTAAACCTGAACCACGAGGATTCCAACCTCCCGCAGAGTCCGTCGCGCGAAACGCCACCCACCCAGAAAAACGGTTGCAACCCTGCGCGCTTCGCACTAGATCACCCTCCCACAAGGCCACAGGCTGCGGAGAGGTGCCGGAGTGGTCGAACGGGGCGGTCTCGAAAACCGTTGAGCCTTCACGGGTTCCCAGGGTTCGAATCCCTGTCTCTCCGCCACTTGCCCTCGCGAAAGCGTTCTCCCCATCCGGCTCCGGCCGGATTTTTCCGTTTTTTTCGAGGGTTATGCGGGAGGGGCTGAGCACCGGCCCTGTCGCCGGAACGTCTGAAAGCTGTCTCTCAGGGTCGATATTCTCTGGACCTTATGACTGCGCCGATTTGGTGAATTTCTGATAAGACACTGAAAATTTGTTGATTTATCAAACGCCAGCTGAACACTTCGATTTCAGGGTCGCGCGTCGAGAAGGAACCGAAATCGAACGGCCGCATTCCTAATCCGTAGCGAAGATCCCGCTTTGCAGAATATCGCTTTCACCGATCTCCACGCCGACCGTCCCCGCGAGCAGCCATGCCGCGAGACGATCAGTTGTAGCGCTAACCTTATCCGGCTTCCGCAATGCGCACTCCCACACCGTCGCCACTCGCCATCCGTCTTCGAGGAGTTTTGTACGAACGGCGCTGTCCCGAGCGACGTTCGCGTCGAACTTCGCCTGCCAGAACTCCGGCCGGGTCGCTGGGGTGGTGGTGTAGCGACAGCCCTCGTGACGATGCCAGAAGCAGCCGTGGACGAAGACCACGGCGCCGTGCTTCGGAAGGACAAGGTCCGGCCGACCATGAACCTTGCCGGAATGAAGGCGGAAGCGGAAACCGCGCGCGTGCAATGCCCGCCTGAGAGCCAGCTCGGGCTTGGTGTCCTTTCCCCTGATCCCCGACATCATCCGGGAACGGGTCTGCTGATCCACGATATCGGTCACATCCGCCCTGGTTTTCGTCCCTGAACCTGGTATACACCGGCTGAATGAAATTCGTCAGGAGTCTGATTTGCCTTCCACTTTCGGCATTGTCGATCTGTTTGCCGGCCCGGGCGGACTTGGCGAGGGGTTCGCTTCCCTCGTCGAGGACGGCCATGCGCCGTTCCGGATCGGCATTTCGGTCGAGAAGGAGGCGTCGGCCCATCGGACCCTGACGCTGCGCGCATTTCTGCGCGAGTACCGTGCGCGTCATGGCGTCTTGCCGAAAGAGTTCATCGATTTCCATGCCGGGCTGGCATCCGAACCGGACTTGTCAGCCGTCGATGCCGAAGCGTGGCAACATGCCATCGACGAAGCCTGCGCGCTTGAGCTCGGCACCGAGGCTGCGGCAACCGCCATTGATGGCGCCATCGCGACGCTGAAACGAAAGTACGACGACACGATCCTGATCGGTGGCCCGCCCTGTCAGGCATATTCCCTGGTGGGGCGCGTCCGTTCCAGGGGCAAGGTCGGCTATGTCCCGGAGGAGGATGCGCGGCACTACCTCTTTCGCGAATACATCCGGGTTCTCGACAAGCTTCGCCCGGCCGCCTTCGTGATGGAAAACGTCAAGGGCATGCTTTCGTCCACAGTCGAGAGCCGACTTGTCTTCGAGATGCTGATGGAGGATCTGTCCTCGCTCGGCACCGGTCACGCCCATCACTACGAACTTCGTGCCGTCCGGGTAGAGGATGGCAAGGCCAGCCTGCAGAGGGCGGCACGGCCCTCGGATTTCATCGTGCGCGCCGAGGCGTTCGGAGTCGGTGATGCGCTTGAGGAGGCTGGCGTAGTGTCCGAGGGTGCCGACGTGGCCCCAGTTCACTTCGTCGGGGTGGGCGTTGAAGTGGTCGTCGCTGAGCGCCTGCAGGCGGGCGAGCATCTCGTCGATCTCCGCCTTCTTGCCGATGAAGGCGTTCAGCGCGGCTTCCTTGTTCCGGCGCGCCTTCTCGGCGCGGAGTTCGTGGCGCGGGGTGGTGATCGGGCTCAGGCGGGTGGTCATCGTGGTGGCTCCGTGGTGAGTTGCATCGTCCTTCTGGAGACACGTTCCCTCTGTCCGCGAGGCTTATCAACTCGATAAGCACATGAATCGGAACGATAAACGGAGCCGTCGATGCAGGGCATGAGCGAGCGCCAGTACGCCGCCCATGTCGGGCTGTCGCGGGGCGTTAGGCCATTGAAGGAACTTGGACCGTCTCGACCATCGCTGCTGAAAAGATGGTCAGGTTGGTGAAGTGAGCGCTCAGGCTGAGATCACGAACATTGGTCCAGTATCACCCCTGAAATCCGACGATAGCCGATCCGATCCGGGCACGCACATCGGGTGGTTCACCATCCACGGCACGGGCAATGGCCAGAAGGTCCTGGCGTGTGGCGTGGAGTTGATCGATCAGGGTGATGACGACGCCGAGCGCCGTTTCGTCGAGTTCAAGACCTTCTGTCAGATCGCAAAGCAAGTGCAGGCGGGCACAGTCGATCCGGCGAAAGACATGGATCGACACGCCCGCGCTTTCTCTGCGCAGGGGAATGATCAAGTCGGACTCGACGAAGGCGACCAGCCGGGTGCGCGTCAGCGACGGAATGGCGGCAAGCACTTCGTCCTCAGTCAGATGGTCGGTCATGATGCGGCCTCGTTCAGCAGATCGATACGCGGGTTGTGTGCATGAGACTTGCGCCATTCGGTCAGGAAATCGTGCAAAGATCCGTCGATCTCCGGCGGTGACACGATCTTCAGTTCCACAAGCTGATCGCCAGCGGTCTTTCCCCCCGGATGCGATACGCCGCGTCCGCGCAGGCGCAGAACCCGGCCGGAACTTGCGCCTTTCGGGATCGTCAGATTGACAGGTCCGGAGATAGTCGGCGCCGTGACCTTCCCTCCAAGAATGGCTTCGTCGATTGTAATGGGCAGGGTGACGAAGATATCGTCGCCCTCGCGCCGGAAGACGGGATGCTGGCCGATGGACAGCGTGATCAGCGCGTCGCCCGGAGCACCACCCCCAAAGCCTGGCCCACCCTTGCCGCGAAGGCGCAGGGTCTGACCGTCATGTGCCCCTTGCGGGATCCGCACCGCCAGACTGGCGCCGTCCGGCAGGGTGATGCGCATCTCACCCCCGCGCGCGGCGTCGAGAAAGGGCACTTCGAGCGCATATCGAAGATCAGGGCCGGGCGCGGAATACCCGCGGCCGCTGAAATCATCGCTGCCCTGTCGTGTTCGCTGGCGCAGGATTTCCGCAAAAATGTCAGCCGGATCAACGTGGCTCTCAAACCCGCGCCGTTGCTGGTACGGATTTCCTCCGGCCTCGGCGAAATCGCGATAATATTGGCGCTGCGGCCGTTCAGCCCCCGCCCCATCGATCTCGCCCGCGTCGAAACGGGCACGGGTTTCGGGATCCTTCAGCAGGTCATGGGCGGCAGCGATGGCCTTGAACCGCGCCTCCGCCCCGGCGTCGTCGGGGTGCAGGTCAGGATGGCTGGTGCGCACCAGCTTGCGGTACGCCTTCTTGATGTCATCCGGTGTGGCGGATTTGGTCAGGCCGAGCGTCTCGTAAGGATCGACAGTCATTCGTCAGCCTTCCCTTCCCGGCAGGACCACCAGCCTCACACATCGCATGGGGCTGTCGGTGCGGGCCTTGATGCAGATCAGCACATGGCAAAAACCGAGCTGATATCATGATCCAATCAACCGTCTTCCGTCCCATCCGGGCTGTTCGCGGGCTTGGAGAGGCAGATGGAAACGCCGGAACGACAAAAGGGATCCGACCCTTCAGACAAGGTCGCCGTCGCGTCCACCAGGGCCGGTGAGCCCCGTTTGCCAGCAGTGCGTCCGCAACCTGCGGCTCCCGTCCGCCGGCCATCGCGGCGCGTCTGGACCTGGGCCATTGGCGGTGTCCTTGCCGGGGCCGCGGGTTTGGGCCTCTATTTCCAACCGTGGGCAACCGGGCCGCTTGCCGTTGCAGTGGAAACTGCTGCCCTCGCCCCCGCAACACGGGTTCTGGCTGTCAACGGCAGGATTGCCGCTCTCCATACGATCGATGTGCGTGCGCTGGTCGGCGGCACGCTCGCGGATGTGCCAGTGACCGAGGGTGACAGCGTGGAAAGGGGCGAAGACCTGGCCCGGATCGACGCCGCTGCTCAACAAGCCATGGTGCGGCAGGCCGTGGCGGGACTCGACGCTGCACTTGTGGCCGAGGCGCAGGCAAGGGACACTCTTGCACGGACCGAGGCACTTGGCGAGAATGTCGCGCGTTCATCGCTCGATGCTGCCACCCGAGCCCTTCAATCGGCAGAACAAGAAGTGGCGCGGACCACCGCACTGGTCGATCAGGCGCGGGTGCAGCTTGACAGCCACACCATCCGCGCGCCCATGACCGGCACGATTCTGGCGCTGAATGTCGAGCCTGGGCAAAGCATTGACCCTTCGACCCTGTTGATGACGATCGCCGACCTTGAGCAACTGGTCGCCCGGACGGATGTCGACGAGGCCTACGCCACCCAGATACACACGGACCTGCCCGCAGTGATGCAACTGGCCGGTGAGACGGCCCGGCGCGATGGCCGTGTCGCGCGTGTGTCGCAGCGGGTCGATGCGGCGACCGGGGGCCTTGCGGTCGAACTCGGCTTCGACGCGCCGGTGCTTGCCCCGGTCGGCCTGACGGTCACGATCAACATCATCGTGGACAGCCCTGATGCAGCGATCACCGTGCCGCGCGCGGCGATCCAGACGACCGAGGCGGGCGACGCGGTCTTCGTGATCACCGATGGGACCGCGCAACGCCGCCCCGTATCGGTGATCGACTGGCCCGCCGCGCGGCTGATCGTGACCGCCGGACTGGCCCCGGGCGAGGTGCTGATCCTGGACGCGACCGGGATCACCGGCGGGCAAGCGGTGCGCGTGGGGGCACCCTGATGCTCTATGCGCTCAAGATCGCCACCCGCTATCTGACCGCTAGCAAGGCGCAGACGGCCCTTCTGGTGCTGGGGGTCGCGGTGGGGGTCTTCATCTTCATCTTCATGTCGGCGCTGATCGGCGGGCTGGCGGAGTTCATCCTGTCGCGCACCGTGGGCGACATCAGCCATGTCACCATAACGGCCGAGGACCGCGACCCAGCCATCCTGATCAGCCCCGATGGCATGATCCTTGCCGTCATCGAACGCGGCCGCGCCCGCACCGCAACGCTGGCCGAGGCCGCAACCTTTGTCCCTCTCATTGAGACCGTACCGGGGGTCATCGCCGTCTCGCCCCAGATCACCGGTGCAGGGTTCCTGACAAGAGGGGCACAGGTGGCGCAGGTGTCGGTGACCGGGCTGGAGCCGGGTCGCGAATCCGCGATCCTCAACCTGGACGGCTACATGACCCAAGGCTCGGCCCGTCTGGGTGCGGGGTTGATCGTGCTGGGCGAGACCCTGGCCGACGATCTGTCGCTCCGACTGGGCCAGACTCTGCGGCTGCAATCCTCGAGTGGGGTTTCCGCAGTGCTGACGCTGAGCGGCATCTATAGCACCGGCAATGGCATGATCGACGCCAGCAGCACCTATGTGAGCCTGTCCACCGCGCGAACACTCTTTGCGTTGCCGCAGGGCGTCACACGGATCGAGATCAAGCTGGCCGACCTGAACGCCGCCGACGCCACGGCCCTGCGCATCCGGGCGCTGACGGGGCTGGATGCCGTGCCCTGGACCGACGGCGCGGAACAGCTGATGGAGGCGCTGAACGCGCAGGCCCAGACCGGGTATTTCCTCAAATCCTTTGCGCTGATCACCATCGTGATCGGTGTGGCCTCGGCGCTCCTGCTGTCCACCTACCGCCGTCGCCCGGAAATCGGGATCATGCGCGCGATGGGGGCGGGGCGCGGGTTCGTGATCTTCGTGTTCGTGACCCAGGGCGCGCTGATCGGGCTGATGGGCGGGCTGTCCGGCGCGGCGCTGGGGTATCTGGCCCTGCTGCCCTTTCCCTCGCGCGACGCGTTCGAGGTCGGCACCCTGCCGATGGACATCACCCAAGGCTCCTATGGCCTCGCGATCACGCTGACGGTGATCGGCGCGATCCTGGCCTCGATCCTGCCCGCACGGGCGGCGGCGCGGGTCGATCCGGTCACGGCGATCGGCCAATGACCGCGCTGCTGGAGGTGTCGGATCTGGTCAAAACCTTCGGGACCGGCGAGGCAGAAACCCGCGTTCTGCGCGGCCTGTCGCTGACGCTGGATGTGGGCGAGATGGCGGCGCTGCTGGGGCCGTCAGGGTCGGGCAAAAGCACGCTGCTGACGATCCTCGGCACGCTGATGAAGCCGACATCGGGCCGCCACGCCATGCTGGGGCAGGATCTGGTGGCCGCCAATGACCGCGCCCTGACCGAATTTCGCAACCTGCACATCGGTTTTGTCTTTCAGTTCCACAACCTGTTGCCCGATTTCACCGCGCTGGAAAACGTGGTGTTCCCCACCGCCGTGCGGATAGGGCGCGAGACCCCGGCCGCCCTGCAACGCGGGCGCGAACTGCTGACGCGCATGGGACTGGAAGCACGGATCGACTTCCCCTCGGCCAATCTGTCAGGCGGGCAGAAACAGCGCGTCGCGGTGGCACGTGCGCTGATGAACCGGCCCGAACTGGTGCTGGCAGACGAGCCCACCGGAAACCTCGACCGCGCCTCGGCCATGCAGGTCATGGACCTGATCGCCGAGATCAACCGCGACGAGGGCACGACCTTTCTGATCTCGACTCACGACGAAAAGATCGCGGGCCTTTGCCGGCGGCAGATCGTGGTGGGCGACGGTGTTGTTACTGGGTGACCGGTCGCGCGCTGTCAGGGGCATGGCCAATACCCAGCGAAGCGCTCTCGGAGCGTTCCGGTCTGTTATTGCGCAAATCGATAGGCGACCCGCGCGACCGTCCCCCGAAAATACGGCCGCTCGCCCTGCGGTGTGATCCATGCCACCTCGCCGAAAAAAGGGGACCATCATCCCATCCTGAAGGCGGTAGTCCCGGAATCGGCCTTCCCACGGCATCATGACGGTTTCTCCCCCCACCAGCGCGCCGCGCTCCTCGACACGGATGCCTGACACCAGCCCATCCTCGCCAAAGCGGAACAGCATGGTCAGCGTGATCGACCCGTCGATCAGTGTGGCCTGCGCCGACGCCTCATCCACGGGTTGCCAGGTGACGCCTTGTCCGGGCAGCAGGACGGTCGGATACCACACGCTTTCCGCCAGCCAGCGCATCAGCTCGCCCCGCGCGATTTCTCCATCGCCCTCAACCGTTCCCAGCGAAAAAAGCCCGAACAGCGCGGGGCGGAGCACACCTGTCCCCGCCACATAGGCATCATGCACGCGCACGGGGACGCCGGGAAACATCGAAATCCGCCCGCTCCAGACAAAGCCCGGGCGGTTGGCAACGACATGCTGCGTGGAGGTGAACGGCTTCCATTGTGGTGCATCAAGGCTCAAGTTGAACATGCCGCCCAGTTCAAGATCGACCGATCTGACCATCGGCTGGCCGTCTGTCAGAACCTGCTCGAAGTATCGCCTGACCGGGGCGGGAAGATCGGCAATATCGCGGGCATCGTAGCGCAGGGGGCCATTCGTAAAGTCCGCCGCGTCCAGCCGCGCGACAAGCACCTTTGTCGCCTCCTTCCAGCGCCACGCACCAAAGGCCACGAGGCCGCCGTAGAGGATTGCGACCAGGATCAACGCAGCGGCGGTCCATTTCAGAATGTCCATTCGTGTCACCTTTCCAGGCTGGGCGAGTGCGGTGGCACGGTGATGTCCACGATGTCGTTGCGGACCAGAAAGCGCCCCTCAAGGCGGATGGGAACCGGGGTGCCCGAGAATGGCCGCTCCGTCGTGCCCGGAAGCTGGGCGTGAATGTGCAGATGCGGCTCGCCGGTTTCGCCTGAATTGCCGACCTCTGCGATTTGCTGACCCAGAGCGATGCTATCGCCCGTCGAGACCCGCACGCTGCCCTGCCGGAAGTGACCCAGCAGGATGTCGATGCTGGCGCAGCGCAGAAGGATATGGCTCCCGGCCGGATAACCATCGTCGACCATGGGCACAGGCATGTCGGGGCGGTCGCCCTCTGCCACCACGACCTCGCCCGCGCAGGGCGCAAGAACGGGTGTACCGAAAATGGCATAGGCCGCGGGTTCCGAAGGCTGAATGCCTCTGGTACGAAACCCCCAGCGATTGACGGCGACAAGATCGACGCCGTAGCCGCTGCCACCAAACCCTGCGTGCAGGGGATGCGAGGGGTCGATCAGCGCCGCATGCGCGTTAATTGACGGTGATGCGCCGCCGTTGGCGACAAGATAGATCCCGGGCGCCAGTGGCCAGCCAAGGTCGATCGCTTGCCCTTGGGGGATCTGACGCGCCGAAATCGCTGTCCATGATTGGGCGCCGGAATATCCGGCGATCACGACAGTCATCGCGACTGGCAGGTATCCGAGACCGCTGGTGGGCAAGACGGGTCTGCCCCGCGCCCGGATGAGGTGCAACGTCACGGCGGCAACGAGCGACAGGGCCAGCAGATATGGCACCCACCATGGCGGAAACACCCATACGCCCTGCAACGCGACCATCAGGATCAGGAGCGCTGCGGCAACAGACAACAGCCAGAAGCCGACCAGGTTGCGCGGCGGCAGAAGCGCCATCCAGAGGACCAGCGTCAGGGGCAGAAGTGTTTGCAGGACGTAGATGACAATCATGGCGGATTTCCCGCCGCAGCTGGATGTGGGCCAGGTTTCAGCATCACCGCAACAGCGAGCAGCATCACGAGCCCCATGACGATGGTGTAGGGGCGGGCATCGCCGCCCGCCGGCATGACCGGCAGCACCAGTGAAGACCAGTTGATCACCCCGTGCAGCAGGATTGCGGGCAGGACGCTGAACTGCGTGTTCACGGACAGTCGCGCAAAGACCACCGACAGCGCGACAGTGCTCGCCAGAAACAGCCCCATCGGCAGCTCGGCCTGCACCGTGCCGGGCATCCAGAACAATGGCAGGTGCCAGAGCCCCCAGACAGCGCCGATCAGGATCGCCGCCCATCGCCAGCCCCAGAGCTCCGTCAGAGCAGGCAGCGCGTAGCCGCGCCAGCCGAATTCCTCGCCCAGTGGGCCGCCGAAAACCGTGATCAGAGCGAGTTGCGTGATGATGATCAGGGCCGGACCCTGAACGGGCATCGGGGGTGTGGTGCCGCCTGAAATCGCATTCAGCCCGAGCGCTGTCCCCATCGCCAGCGGAGCGGCAACCACCGCAAGCGCATACCATCCCCATCCAAGCCGCCAGCGCAGGCACCGTCTGAGCCAGTGCGCAAAGCCTGCCTTGCCGTGGAAGCCCAGGACCGTGACGAAAGCCGCCACGCCCGGACCGAAGGCTGACGCCAGAAACAGCGCCCCGCTCAGGCGCGGCGCTGAGGGGCCAATCAGCGAGACGGCGGCCCATAACCCCCATGTCCATCCGAAGGTCAGCGCAACAAAGGTCCAGATTGCAGCTTGCGGGTGCCGTTGCGCAGTTGCATGAGGCGTCGCGGCGATCATCGTGTCGCTCGACCCTGCCAGAAGGCAGCCGCCAGAAGTGCTGCAAGCAGGGCTCCTGCGATGGGCATTCCCAGATCCTCCGGGATGCCAAGCTGAACTGCGGCGGACAGTCCGATGAGTGACCACAGGATCGGGATGGTGGACAGCCAGACGACCCAGCGCCCATGGGCGATCATCAGTATTCCGATCGTGAAGATCGTCGTCGGGCATGGCGCCACGCCGAACATCGGGCCAGCCATCAATCCATTTCCCGCCCACAGTCCAAGGACCGGATAGATCGCCAGCGCATAGACAATCGTCATCAGACCCGCGACGAACCGAAAGCCCCACCTTCGGCGCAGGCGCAGGTCGCCGGGTTGGATTGCACTGGCCAGCAACAGCACGGCCTGAAGGACGAAAAACGCTGCAAACACCGGCGCAACCGGATTGATCGGCGCAAAGAAGATCAGGTGATAGCCGACGCCGTTGACTGCCCAAAGCACTGCCAGGCCCGCAAACCCCAGCCGCATCAGCGCACGGCTCTGCACGACAAGTGCGAAGGCCACGACAAGCCCCAGCCCATAGGCGACGATCTGAAACGGCCAGATCGCCGCATTGTAGGCAGCAAAGACGGCCAGGAACTCGTCGATGGCGAAGGGCATGGTCACACCATGACCGCTTCAACGGGCCTGCGCGCCGACATCGGCATCGCGGCCGCGCGGCCGAACCGCATCACGATGTCGGGTCTGCGCCCCGGCAGACCGACCAGTGCGGCGAGGTCGGCCCGCAGACCCGGTACTTCGACGGGCTGGTTGATGTATGTGGTCTTCAATCCCAGCGTGGTCGCCTGCAAGGAAAACCGCTGGCAGGCGCGACCGGCCTGCACCCAGTGTTCGGGGTTGGCTTGTGCTGCGACAAACACCGCGACCCCGGAGGAGGAAGCGATCTGGCGGGCGTATTTCTCGTTCTCCGCCTGCGCGGTGAACACCATGTCAAAGAGGCGTGGCCCCAGCCAATCCGGGAGAGCTGGGTTGCCGCTGGCGACGCTGTAGAGGCCATCGCCGGTTGTCATCGCCGCTGCCGGATTGAACCGCAGCCAGTGCATGAGTTCCGTCACGAAGGCCGGGTCGGCCATCTGCGCGGTATTGCCCGCGATCACGAGATCGCGCAGTTGGTCGATCTGCGCCCGCTCGGAGATCAGGATCAGATCGACGCCTGGAACCGCTGCTGACATCGCAAGCTGCGACAGATCGGCGGCACTCACCGCGCTGCCGTCATAGTCGGACCGCGTGGATTGCCGCAGCGGGATCGCGTCGAAAAGGGCCGTATTCCCGCCCTGAGCCGTGCCAAGATCGACGCGCACCCTGCCGCCGCCTTCGGGATCGAACCCAATCTCGCCTGCTTGCCCGCGCGCGCCAGCGGCCAGTGCGAGATTCTCCGCCGCGCATCCGAGGCTTGCGAAGATGTGGTGATCGTCGGGGTCCACGACGGGGGTGCGGCGCGTGACGTCGGGCAGGATGTCGATGCCGCGCGCATCCGAACGGAACAGCCAGGGCTGCGTATTGTGCCCGTTCGCGGCGAGCGTCGCATAGCGGATCAGATCGCGGCTGGATGCCGGGAGGGGCAGGGTCTGCCGCTGACGGGTAACAAGGGCCGCCATCTCCGCCGACGACCCCATGCCGCGCCATCCCAACCAGCCCGCAGCGCCCAGACCCCCCAACACCGCCCCGCCGCCAGTCAGCAGGCGTCTGCGACCCATCGTCATGTCGCCGCCTCACTACGTCGTAGCAACATGCCGCTCGGCAGAACGAAAGCCGCAAGCGTGCCGATCCCCAGCATTGTCAGGCCCAGGACGAAGAACCAGCCCGCCACCGGCACCAGCCAGGCCAGGCCGGCAAGGAAGGCGCCAAGACAAGCAAGCCCGAACTTCCCCGCGATCCCGTCTGGCATCGCCCGCCCCGCCGCCAGCCACAGCCCGACGCCCAGCACATAGGATCCCAGCGCATAGCCCGCGAAGATCGCCACGGCGGTGACGATCAGCATGACCGGCAGCAGGAACACGCCGATGATGGTCAGCATCAGCACAAAGCCCGATCCTGCCAGCGCCGAGGACACGAGAAACCCCGACCAGATCGCCCGGCCTGGATGCGCCAGCGCCAGTTCCCGCCAGCTTTGCACCGCTTTGGGCGCGATGGCGATCACCATGGCCAGGATCAGGCCCGAGATCAGGACACCGACCAGAAACCCGCCGACGATCTGCCACAGCGAGGGCCTCGGCGGCGCCATTCTTGACCAGTTCGCTCGGTCATAGTTCGCCCGCCGCTCGATGGTGACCCGCGCCGCCGGGGCGACACCATCAGGGACGCTGACGCGCGCGGGATCATCGGCATAGATCGTCAGCGCCCCAGCAACCGTGGATTCGGGGCCGAAGGTGATGTCATCCGCCACCAGCACGGCATCGCCCGCAATCGTGCCGTTCAGGCTGACATCGGCCCCGATGATCAGCGCATAGCCTCCGACAGACCCCACCGTGATCTCGGACCCAGTGGCACGCAGGTTGCCTGTAATGGACCCTGTGATCACCTCATAGCCGATGGCAGTGGCATCGCCACCCACCGCTCCGGTGACCTCGACCCGGTAGCCTGCCGCGAACAGATCGCCCGCCACCGCCCCCTCGACCGTCACGCGCCGTCCGGCCAAATGCGCAGATCCCCCAACGGGGACCGCCACGACCACGCGATTGCCCGCCATGAACAGGTTCTGCCCCGGTGGTCCGTCGAACCGCAGGTTGGCGCCTGCCTCGTATCGGTCCTGCGCGATGGTCAGCAAAGAGGTGTCGGCAAGTACCGGACCCGTCAGAAGGCAAGAGGCAAGAATCAGGGATCGCAACATGACTGAGTCCTTTTGGAGTAGTAGTCACCGTAACGCGGAAGCCTTCAGCCGGTCGCAACCTGCGTCAGTCCCCTGCCGGCCCGTCCGCCAACCGGACGCGATTGAACAACACGTCCTGTCTCAGGATCTCGCGGGCGCGCAGCGGCTCTTCGAACAGCGGACTGTGGGCCGATGCATCGAATGTGTAGAACCCCTTCACCGGGGCATCGCTCTGGTCGAAGTACATGCGCGACAGGTCGTGATTTGCTGTCAGGTCATGCGCGCCGGCAAAGAAGTACACCGGCAGATCAAGCCGGTGGATCCGTGTCGTTAGGTCCGTTGCGATGAATTCATCCCATAGGAAACGTCTGGACCACGCGAGGCCACGCCAGATCGCGATCTTTTCTCGGATGGTATAGGCCCGGCAGCGCCACACGGGAATGAACACCCCGGAGATGACCGATCTCGTGTCGCGCGTCGTGCCGACGCCGAGCCCGTGCATCGCATCGTCCCGCGCTCGCAGCCAGGCATTCGACAGGCCGTCAGTCACGCTGACGGGGGCCGCCTCCAGCCTGCGCACCATCACGGTGTCACCCAGCGCGCGGTATTGCTCCAGCAAGAACGCGTGGGCCGCGACCTCTGATTGCAGTTGATGGGATACCTGTCCCATGCCGATATAGGCATGAAACCGCTCTGGGGCCGCCGCTGCGACCTGAATGCCCAGAAAGCTGCCCCAGGAATGACCAAGAAGGTAGATCTTGTCCTGTTGGAAGCGGACGCGCAGATAGTCTGCCACCGCGACCGTGTCCGCGATCATTTGCGCGACAGTCATGCTCTGTGGCGGGATATCGGCTGAGAATGACAGGCCCGCACCGCGCTGTTCCCACCAGACCACGGTGAAGTCATTCTCGAGTCCCGTGGGATGGGTGGTGTTCAGAAAGAACTCGGGCACGCCCGGTCCGCCGTGCAGGAACAACAGCACGGGATTGGACGTATCCCTGCTTTGGATGATCATCCCCTGACGGATGCCGTTGATCGGGGCAAAAACCCGTTCAGACAAACTCCCTGCGATCCGCTGCCCGGCCTCACCCAACAGCCGCGCCGGCTCACCGGGGCTCAGGGCCCGCAACAATCCACCAGTCCCGACAAGCGCAGCGCCAAGAGCCGCTGCGCTGCCAATCAGAAGCCTGCGACGGCTACTCGGTTGCCACGCCATCGAAGGCCTCATGCGAAGCCTCGGCCTCGGCCTTCTTGTGCTGGACCAGACGATCCATGTGTTCGGGCGGACCATAGAGCGTGTAGAGATGCAGGGGCTTGTCGCCGGTATTGGTCAGGTTGTGGACCGCGCCGGCGGGCACGATGACGCAATCGCCGTCCTTGACCTTGTGGGTCACGCCGTCGATCACGATGGCACCCTTGCCTTTTTCGATGCGAAAGAACTGGTCATGGGTCGCGTGCGTCTCGGTCCCGATGTCCTGCCCGGGTTTCAGCGCCATCAACACCAGTTGCAGATGCGCGCCGGTGTAGAGAACATGCCGGAAATCCTCGTTCTTCTCGGTCAGCTTCTCGATATCGGCAACATAGCCCTTCATCGCGGTCTCCCTTTCCATGGCTGCATCTGGCGGCGTCCGATCGGACGCCAACTCAAGGGCAGTCAACGCGCAATTGTCTGCTCCGTCCCTGATACACATCAGTGCAGGGACCGGTCCACTCGATCACAATCGGGTCAAACGCCCGATGCGGCGTGAGTCACGACCCCGAAAGGAGACCCGATGCCCAAGGCGACACCCGCAGGGCGGGTCCATGCCGTGCGCGGCGCGGTGGTCGATGTGCGTTACGATTCGGGCACGCTGCCAGCGCTCAACGAGGCGCTGCTGGTCGAATGGGACCGCCCCGGCCCGCTGATGCTGGAGGTGCAGAGCCATCTTGACCTAACGACCCTGCGCGCGGTCGCTTTGCATGCAACGGCGGGCTTGGCGCGTGGCGTGCCCGTGCGCGCATCCGGTGCACCGATCACCGTGCCGGTGGGGGCCGCGGTGCTGGGCCGACTTCTCGATGTGACGGGTGGCCTTCGCGATCTGGGTGAGGCGCTGCCCGAGGACACGCCGCGCCGGTCGATCCATGCCGCCCCGCCGCCGCTGTCTGCGCAAAGCACCACGACCGAGGTGTTCGAGACCGGCATCAAGGTGATCGACCTGCTGACGCCCATGGCGCAGGGCGGCAAGGCGGCGATGTTCGGCGGTGCGGGCGTGGGCAAGACGGTTCTGGTGATGGAACTGATCCACGCCATGGTCGAGAAATATGAGGGCATCTCGGTCTTTGCGGGCATCGGCGAGCGGTCGCGCGAGGGGCACGAGTTGCTGACCGAGATGTCGGAGTCGGGCGTTCTGCCCCGTACGGTGCTGGTCTACGGCCAGATGAACGAACCGCCGGGGGCAAGGTGGCGCGCGCCACTGACCGCGCTGACCATCTCGGAATACTTTCGCGATACAAAGCACCAGAACGTTTTGCTGCTCATGGACAACGTGTTCCGCTTTGTTCAGGCGGGGGCCGAGGTATCCAGCCTGCTGGGCCGGTTGCCCTCGCGCGTCGGGTATCAGCCGACGCTGGCCTCCGAGGTGGCGGGATTGCAGGAACGCATCGCCTCGGTCGCAGGCGCGGCGGTGACGTCGATTCAAGCGGTTTATGTCCCGGCCGACGATTTCACCGATCCGGCAGTGACGACGATTTCGGGCCACATGGATTGCGTGATCGTGCTGAGCCGCGCGCTGGCGGGGCAAGGCTTCTACCCGGCGATTGATCCGCTGGCATCCTCTTCCACACTGCTCGATCCGGCCGTGGTGGGCGATGACCACTACCGGATTGCCAGCGAGGTGCGCGAGATGCTGGCACGGTTTGCCGAATTGCAGGACATCATCTCGCTTCTAGGCGTCGAGGAGCTGGGCAGCGCCGACAAGCGCATCGTCACGCGTGCGCGGCGCCTGCAACGTTTCCTGAGCCAACCCTTTGCCGTGACCGAGGCATTTACCGGCACACCGGGCCAGTCCGTCACGCGCGCTGACACACTCGCCGGATGCCGCGCCATTCTGGACGGCGAGGCGGATCAGTGGGCCGAGGCATCTCTTTACATGGTTGGCCGTTTTGCAGACGTGCGTGCGAAAGAAACGGCCGCCGCATGACCCGCTCCATATCCCTGCGCATAATGACCCCGCTGGCGATCATCGTGGATCAGCCGGCCGGCAGCCTGCGCGCCATGGATGCCAGCGGCAGCTTTGGCATCCTGCCGGGCCATGCCGATTTCCTGACCCGGCTTGCGGTGTCGGTCGTCTCGTGGACGGCGCCAGACGGTGCGGCCCGGTTTTGCGCCGTCCGCGGCGGGGCGCTGACAGTGAACGCGGGCCAGGTCGCCATCGCCACACGCGAGGCGGTGACGGGCGACGATCTGGCAACGCTCGACCGCGAGGTGCTGGCCCGGTTCCGCGCCGAGATGGACGAGGAACGGGTCGAGCATGTGGAAACCACCCGCCTGCACCTGAGCGCGATGCGGCAGATGCTGGCCCGCTTGCAGCCGAAACCACGGGGGGCGGGTGTATGAGCGACCCCGAAGACGACGATCCCCTGATCCGCGAAGTGCGCACCCATCAGGCAAGGCGTGCGGCATGGGCGCGTGACGGAGAGGCATCGGTCGGTCGGCGGCTGGCGCAGATCGGCGTGTTGGGCTGGATCATCGTGGCGCCGATGCTGGGCGGGATTGCTCTGGGTCGCTGGCTGGACGGGCGGTTCGATACGGGGCTGTTCTGGACGGCACCGCTGCTGATGGTCGGGCTTGTGCTTGGTGGCTGGTTCGCCTGGCGCTGGATGGGCAGCGCATGAGCGGTCTGTTGATCCTGACGCTGTGGCTGGCGGGTGGGGTGCTGATCGGCCTGATCTACTTCCGCATGGTGCGGCACAGCGCCGATCTCATGCTGTCGCGGCGGCGCGGCGGCCCATGGTTCGGTGTGGCGCTTGTGCTGTTGCGGATGGCCGGGCTTGGCGGGGTGCTTGTCATCGCGGCGATGCAGGGGGCCGGGCCGTTGCTGGCAGCCGCACTTGGACTGCTGATTGGGCGCTTTGCCATGATGCGGAGGGCGGTGTGATGGACAGCCCGCTGGAAACATTCCCGCTGTTCATGGTGGGGCCAGAATCGTTCGCTGTGCCGATCATGGCGTCGGTGGTGGTGACATGGGCGATCATGGCGATGCTGGTATTGGGCGCGGCCTTGCTGACTCGCCGCCTGACAATGGTCCCGTCAAGGGCGCAGGCGACGGCGGAATTGCTGGTCGGCACCGTCGATCAGCAGATCCGCGATGTGACCGGAGCCGCGCCGGCGCCTTACCGCGCCTTTGTCGGCACGCTCTTCATGTTCATCCTGATCGCCAACTGGTCCTCGCTCATCCCCGGCGTCACACCGCCCACCGCCACGATGGAAACGCCGGCCGCGCTGGCCGCCATCGTGTTCCTGTCGATCATCTTCTTCGGCATCCGGGGCGGCGGCGTGGGCGGCTTTCTGCGCGGCTTTGCCCTGCCCAACCCCGTGATGATCCCGCTCAACATGCTCGAAAGCATCACCCGCAGCTTTTCGATGTTCGTGCGCCTGTTCGGCAATGTGATGAGCGGGGTGTTCGTAATCGCCATCGTCGGATCCTTGGCCGCCCTGTTGGTGCCAATCCCGCTGATGGTGCTCGATCTGCTGACAGGCGCCGTGCAGGCCTACATCTTTGCCGTGCTGTCGATGGTGTTCATCACATCCGCCGTCGAGAAGGGCAAACCCCACAACAAGGAGTCCTGAATGGAATATGTTCCCTTAGTCAGCATCTTTTGCGCCGCCTTCGCGGTGTCCTTCGGCGCGCTTGGCCCGGCCTTGGCCGAAGGCCGCGCGGTCGCCGCCGCGATGGAGGCCATCGCTCGCCAGCCCGAGGCCGCCAACACCATCTCGCGCACGCTGTTCGTAGGTCTGGCGATGATCGAGACGACGGCCATCTACTGCCTTGTCATCGCGCTGTTGCTGCTGTTCGCCAACCCGATGATGCCATGACGTTCGACTACTGGACCCTTGGCTTTCAGGCGGTCAATGTCCTTGTCCTGATCTGGTTGCTGCACCGGTTCTTCTGGAAACCAGTGGCTGCGATGATCGCCGCGCGGCAGGCAACCGTTGCGACCCTGCTGGACGAGGCAAAGGCAAAACAGGCCGAGGCCGAGGCTGAACTGGACAAGATTGCCGCCACAAGGGCGGGGCTTGCCACCGAGCGTGACGCGATGCTGGCCACGGCCCGCAAGGATGCAGAGGCCGCCCGAGAAACCTTGCTGGCCGAAGCGCGGGCCGAAGCCGAAGCCCTGTACGCCACCGCCAAGGCCGCCCGCGTCCGCGCCGCCGAGACTCTGAAGACGAACGCGATGGACGAGGCCCAGGGCCTGGCGCTGACCATTGCCGGTCAACTTGCTGCGCGGCTCGACGGCCCGGCGACCGATGCGGCGTTTCTGCGCTGGCTGGTGGAGGGTCTTGCGGCGCTGTCCGATACCGAGCGCACGGCGCTGGCGGGTGTGGAGTTGGAGCTCGTGAGTGCCGCCGATCAGGACAGCCCGGTCCAGGACCGGATTGCCGCAGCAATCACAAACGCCCTTGGCACCCCTGCCAAGCTGACCTTCCGCACCGAACCGGCGCTGATTGCGGGGCATGAACTTCACGCGCCGCATTTCAGCTTGCGGAATTCGTGGCGCGCCGATCTGGACCGCATCGCCGCGGCCCTTGGCGAAAAGGGCGATCTTTCTGATGCCGCATGATGCGCTCTGGCTAAAAGACGCCGCCGCCCGCGTCAGGTCCACCGCACTCGGCCCCCTCGCCGAACACCGGGGTCGGGTCGAGGAGATTGCCGACGGTGTTGCGATGATTTCAGGCCTGCCGGACGTGCGGCTCGATGAATTGCTGCGCTTTGACACCGGGCCTTTTGGCTTTGCGCAGGTTCTGGAACCCGACCGGATCGGCTGTGTGCTGCTGGATGCCGCCCACGCCCTGCAAGCAGGGGACGCCGTCCACGGCACGGGCGATGTGGTGCGTGTGCCAGTGGGGGCCGGCCTTTTGGGGCGCATCGTCGATCCGCTGGGTCGCCCGCTGGATGGCAAGGGGTCGATCACCGCCGACGCGACCTTGCCGGTCGAACGCGACGCCCCCGGCATCATCGAGCGCGACCTGGTCGTCAATCCGGTGCAAACCGGGGTGCTGGTGGTCGATACGCTGTTCGCGTTGGGTAGGGGCCAGCGCGAGTTGATCATCGGCGATCCGGCGACGGGCAAGACGACGCTGGCGATTGATACGATCATCGCGCAGCGCGACACCGACATGATCTGCATCTATGTTGCTGTGGGGCAGAAGACGTCGGCCGTGCGCCGCGCCGTCGATGCGTTGCAGACCCATGCTGCGTTCGACCGTTGCATCGTCGTGGTGGCCGGGCCCGCCACCCCGCCCGGCCTGCAATGGATCGCCCCCTTTGCCGGCATGACGATGGCCGAGCATTTCCGCGACAAGGGCCAGCATGCCCTGATCGTGATCGACGATCTGAGCAAACACGCCGCCACCCACCGCGAGATTGCGCTGCTGACCCGCCAGTCACCGGGGCGCGAGGCCTATCCGGGCGATGTGTTTTACGTCCACGCCCGCCTGCTGGAACGCGCAGCCAAGCTGTCAGTAGCCAAAGGCAGTGGGTCGCTCACGGCGCTGCCGATTGCGCAGACCGAGGCGGGGAACCTGTCGGCCTATATCCCGACCAACCTCATCTCGATCACCGACGGGCAGATCGTGCTGGATGCGCGGCTGTTCCAAGAAGGCCAGAAACCCGCTGTCGATGTGGGCGTGTCGGTCAGTCGCGTGGGCGGCAAGACGCAGGCCCCCGCGCTGCGCGATGCGGCGAAATCCCTGCGGCTGGACTATGCGCAGTTTCTGGAGATGGAGGTGTTCACCCGCTTCGGCGGCACCATCGAGCCGCGGGTGCAGGCAAAGCTGACGCGCGGGGCGCGGCTGCGCGCGGTGCTGCGCCAGAACCAGCATACGCCGATGCGGCTGGGCGAAGAGGTGGCGCTGGTGCTGGCGGTGCAGGAGGGGCTGCTGGACGCGCTGGCGCCCGATCAGCTCGCCAGATTTCGCGATGAACTGGCCAAGTCTCTGGAAGCAGGAGCCGCTGACGTGCTGCGCAAGATCGAGACAACGGGGAAACTGGAGACGGCTGACGAGGCCGCGCTGCTGGCGGTTCTGAGCAAGCTGGCCATTTCACAGGCCACCACCGATGTCTGACGCCGACCTCTCTGCCCGGATTGACGGCATCCGCCAACTGGGCAGCGTCGTGCGCGCGATGACAGGTATTGCCGGTGCCCGCGCCCGCACCGCCCGCGCCCAGATCGCGGCCGTGGACGACTATGCCGCCACGCTGGACGCGGCATTGTCGCAGGGCCTGGCGGGGATGCCGCAGGAAGAACCTGATCTGACGGCCCGTCCGGCGCTTTTGGTGTTCTGCGCCGAACAGGGGTTCGTCGGCGGATTCTCGGAGCGTGTGCTGGACGCCGTTGGCGCGATCCCGGAAGGCACCGATCTGTTCCTGATCGGAAATCGCGGGACGGCGATTGCGGCGGCACGGGGGACCCTTCCCGTATGGTCGGCCGCGATGCCGTCCCGCTCTGCCAGCCTGCCGAAGTTCGCGGACCGGGTGCTGGGGGCGGTGCTCGCAGACGGCGACCTGCGCCCGGTGTCCGTGGTTCATGCGATCTGGAACCATGGACAGGCGGCGGTTGAGCGCAGCGCCTTGTTCCCGCTGCCGCCCGCGAAAGACGCCGCACCTCGGGCCGCACCGCTGACCAACCTGCCTGCCGCCGATCTTGCTACCGCGCTGGCACTGGACCAACTTCACGCCGCACTGACCCGTGCCGCACTCCATGCTTTCGTCGCAGAGAACGAGGCGCGGATGGCCGCCATGTCCGCCGCATCCCGCCAGATTGAGGATGAGTTGGGTGTCCTGGAGGCCCTTGCACGCAGAGAGCGGCAAGAAGCGATCACCGCCGAGATCATCGAGATCGCGTCTGGGGCGATGGCGGGCCGCCAAGGGCGCAGCGCGGTTCAGAGTGTCCACACCTAACCTGCGTCAGCACATCCCGGCCTCATCCCGGCTACCCTGATCCCGACACTTCACTTCCGGGAGCAGCCTCATGCCATCCACTGAAGAACCGGATATAAAATCGGGGTTTCGCTTCCCGTCGGCGTTCACCATTCTGTTCGCGCTGATCGTCCTGGTCGCAGTCCTGACCTGGATCATCCCCGCAGGACAGTATGAGCGCGTCGCCTCCGAGGCCCTTGGCAAGGATGTGCCCGTCGCGGGCACCTATGCGCCCACGGACGCCGCCCCGCAGGGCTTTTTCGACGTCATCCTCGCCCCGATCGCGGGCTTCTATGACCCCGTCGAATACGTAGCCCGTGCCATCGACGTGTCGCTGTTCGTGCTGATCATCGGCGGGTTCATCGGGGTGGTGACGAGGACAGGCGCCATCGATGCCGGGATTGCGCGGGCCATGGTGCGTCTTAAGGGGCGCGAGAACTGGATGATCCCGATCCTGATGGCGCTATTTGCCCTTGGCGGCACGACCTATGGCATGGCCGAGGAAACGCTGGCTTTCTACGTCCTGCTGATTCCGGTGATGATCGCGGCAAAATACGACGCGCTGACGGCGGTGGCTGTAATCCTGCTGGGGGCCGGTGTGGGCGTCCTGGGATCAACGGTCAACGCTTTCTCGACCGTCATCGCCTCCGATGCGGCGGGGATCAGTTTCGCCGATGGTCTGGTGCTGCGGCTGATCATTCTGGTGGTTTGCTGGGGGGTCACGGTGGCCTTCGTGATGCGCTATGCGGCAAAGGTTCGGGCCGATCCGACGAAATCGCTGGTCTATGACAGACAGGCAGCGAACGAGGCGCATTTCCTTGCCGAGACCCCGTCAGAGAACGTCGGATTCACCGTGCTGCACAAGATCGTTCTGATCCTGTTCGCGCTGACCTTCGGCGTGATGATCTGGGGCGTGTCCATCGGCGGCTGGTGGATGGCGGAAATGAGCGGGCTGTTTCTGGCCGCCGCAATCGTGATCGGCATCGTCGCCCGGCTGGGTGAGGGCAAGCTGGTGGAGGCTTTCGTGAACGGCGCGCGCGATCTGCTGGGGGTCGCGCTGATCATCGGGCTCGCACGCGGAATTGTCGTCGTGATGGATGCCGGGATGATCACCGACACTATCCTGCACGCGGCGGAGACCAGCGTGGCCGGCCTGTCGCAGACCGCCTTTATCCTCGTGATCTACTGGGTTCAGGTCGGGCTGTCGTTCTTCGTGCCTTCCACCTCCGGGCTGGCCGTGCTGTCCATGCCCATTCTCGCCCCAGTCGCTGATTTCGCGGGCGTCAAGCGCGAACTGGTCGTCACCGCCTTCGCCACCGCCAGCGGCATGGTCAATCTGATCACGCCCACGTCGGCCGTGGTCATGGGCGGGTTGGCCATTGGCCGCGTTCCCTATGAACGCTGGCTGCGCTTTGTCTGGCCGCTTCTTCTTGTTCTCACTGTCATCGTCATGGCCGCCCTCGCGCTCGCCGTCCTGTTTGGAGCCCCCGCATGACACTCACTTACGGCGTTCATTCCGAGGCGGGCCAGTTGCGCCGCGTCATGGTTCACCGGCCCGGGTCGGAAATGGCGCGGCTGACGCCCGCCAATGCGGAAAGTCTGCTGTTCGACGATGTGCTCTGGGTCAAGCAGGCCCGCATTGACCACATGGCGTTCGTCGATGTGCTGCGCGAGCGCGGCGTCGAGGTGGTTCTCCTGCGGGAACTGCTGGAGGAGGTCGTCACCAACCCGGAGGCGCGTCGTTGGCTGCTGGATGCCCGGATCAACGACAATTCGGTGGGCGTGGGACTGGCCGCCGACCTGCACGCCTGTCTGATGGAGATGCCGGCCAACGCGCTGACCCATATCCTGATCGGTGGAATGAGCCGGGCGGAACTGCCCATTCCGATGAAGGGCGTCGTGGCCCCCATGCTGCGGGACGAGGATTTCCTGCTGCAGCCGATGCCCAACCAGATATTCACGCGCGACAGTTCCTGCTGGATCTACGGCGGAGTGACGCTCAACCCGATGTTCTGGCCCGCCCGCCGGCTGGAGACGCTGAACCTGGCCGCGATCTACCGGTTTCACCCCGATTTCAAGAATGCCGGTTTCCCGATCTGGTATGGCGATCCGATGGTGGATCACGGCCTTGCCACGCTCGAAGGCGGCGATGTGATGCCAGTTGGCAATGGGGTCGTGCTGGTCGGCATGGGCGAGCGCACCACGCCGCAGGCGGTCGGCCAACTGGCGCGCGCGCTGTTTGCCGGCGGCGGGGCGGAACGGGTGATCGCCTGCCAGTTCCCGCGCGCCCGGTCCTCGATGCATCTCGATACCGTCTTCACTTTCTGTGATCGCGATCTGGTGACGGTCTTTGCCGAAGTGACCGATGCGATCCAGACCTACTCGTTGCGGCCCGGTGAAAAGGGCGGCGTAGAGGTTACGGCAGAAAAGGCACCATTCCTTGATGTCGTTGCCGAGGCAATGGGCCTGAAGAAACTGCGAACCGTGTCCACTGGCGGCAATGCCTATGAAAGCCAGCGCGAACAATGGGACGACGCCAACAACCTGCTGTGCATCAGCCCCGGCGTCGTGGTGGGCTACGCGCGCAACACTCATTCCAACACGCTCCTGCGCAAGGCCGGGGTCGAGGTCATCACCATTTCCGGCGCCGAACTGGGGCGCGGTCGCGGCGGGTCGCACTGCATGACCTGTCCGCTCGTCCGCGATGCGGTGTGATGCGCGCAATTTTCGTGAAAGGACCACCCCATGCCCCAAAACCTGCACGGTCGCAGTTTCCTGAAACTGTTGGACTTCTCACCCGACGAGTTGAGGTTTCTCCTTCGCCTCGGTGCCAGCCTGAAGGAGGCCAAGGCGACAGGCACCGAAAAACAGCTTCTGAAGGGCAAGAATATCGCCCTTATCTTCGAGAAAGATAGCACGCGGACCCGCAGCGCGTTCGAAGTTGCCGCCTTCGATCAGGGCGCACATGTCACCTATCTGGGACCTTCGGGCAGCCATATCGGCACCAAGGAGACGATGAAGGACACGGCGCGGGTTCTGGGCCGGTTCTACGACGCCATCGAGTATCGCGGCTTTGGCCAGGCGGATGCAGAAGTGCTGGCGCAATTTGCCGGGGTGCCCGTCTACAACGGGCTGACGGACGAATTTCACCCGACGCAGATCCTTGCCGATCTGATGACGATGCGCGAATACACCCACAAGCACCTGTCCGACATTTCGTTCTGTTTCATCGGCGACACCGGCAGCAACATGGGAACATCCCTAATGTTTGGGGCGGCCTTGATCGGTATGGATATCAGGCTGTGCGGCCCGCAAAGCCTGTGGCCCGATCAGGCATTGGTCGATCAATGTCACAAACTGGCGGAAACCAGCGGCGCGCGGCTCACCCGGACCGAGAAACTGGCCGAAGGGGTGGAGGGCTGCGACTACATCTACACTGATGTCTGGGTGTCGATGGGCGAGCCCGAAGAGGTCTGGGCCGAACGCATCGCATTGCTGTCGCCCTATACCGTGACGCGGGACGTGATGGACCTGTCCGGCAACCCGCACACCAAGTTCCTGCATTGCCTGCCTGCCTTCCACAACCGCGACACCAAGACAGGCGAGGTAATGTTCCAGACATATGGCATCGACTGCATGGAGGTGACGGACGAGGTGTTTGAATCCCCCGCATCCGTCGTGTTCGATCAGGCGGAAAACCGGCTGCACTCTATCAAGGCGGTTCTTGTCGCCACGATAGGCGCCTGAGATGCGGATCGTGGTTGCCCTGGGCGGCAATGCCCTGTTGAAGCGCGGCGAGCCGATGACCGCGGAGGCGCAGCATACCAATGTCCGCGTCGCGGCGGCCGCTCTGGCCGATCTCGCGCGCGATCATCAGATCATCGTGGCGCATGGCAACGGCCCGCAGGTCGGGCTGATGGCGCTGCGCTCTGCCGCCTATGCGCCGGACAACCCCTGGCCGCTGGATATCCTTGGCGCCGAGACCGAAGGCATGATCGGTTATCTGATCGAGCAGGAACTGATGAACGCCCTGCCGAAGGGCACCGATTGCGCCACGCTGCTGACGCGGGTGGAGGTGGACCCGCAAGACCCCGCATTTGACCAGCCCACGAAACCCATCGGCCCGGTCTACACGGCGGAAGAGGCAAAACTGGTGCGCGCCGAACACCGCTGGTCGATGGTGGAAGAGTCGAAGGGCGGGTTGCGCCGTGTGGTGCCATCCCCGCTGCCGGTGGCCATTCTGGGCATCGGGCCGATCCGTTTGCTGGTCGAAGCCGGTGTCTGCGTGATCTGTGCGGGCGGTGGTGGCATCCCGGTGGTGCGTGGTGCAGATGGCAAGATGGAGGGCGTCGAAGCGGTGATCGACAAGGATCGCACTTCGGCCTTGCTGGCGCAGGCTCTGCACGCCGATGTCCTCTTGATGCTGACCGACGTGGAAGCGGTGTATCGCGACTGGGGTGGGCAGCATCAGGCCGCCATCGGCCAGGTCACGCCGGATGCGCTCGACGCCATGAGCTTCGCGGCAGGCTCAATGGGGCCAAAGATCACCGCCGCCTGCGATTTCGTGCGGTCGGGCGGTGCCATGGCCGGGATTGGCCGCCTGCAAGACGCGCGCCGGATCGTTGAAGGGCACGCTGGCACGCAAGTGCGCATGGAACAACTGCCGGATGAAAATCGATTGCCCGGCGAAAAGAGCTCCGTAAAGCTGGCGAACCACCAACATGAATCAGTGCGGGGCCATGCTTGACGGTTCATCGTAGATTACAACCTTGCGGCAGGCCTCGTCCCCGATGGCTCCGCAGGGTGATACCCCGTCCCACCCGATGCACCTGTCCCCCTCGTCCGATGCATCGGGTGGACGGTCCAATGCCTGCGCTCAGATGCGGCGGTGGGTGACCCAGAAGGATAGAAGATGACCCATTCCATGACCGGCAAGATCGCTCTCGTCACCGGCGCCGCAGGTGCTCTTGGGATGGCTGCCGCAAGGTTGCTTGCAGACCGAGGCGCGACTATCGCCGCCACTGACATGGCGGGCGCGGATTTCGGTCCACTGCGCGCGGCAATCCCGGATGCGCAACGCTTGCTGATCGTTGAGGCCGATGTGACCGATGAGGCTGCGTTCGGTGCTGCCGTAGCGGCGACCGTCGAGAGGTTCGGCACCATCGACATCTTCTTCAACAATGCAGGGATCGAAGGGCCGGTCGCCCCCATCCCGGATTTCCCGACTGACGGCTTCCGCAAGGTGATGGACGTCAACGTGTCGGGCATCTTCCTCGGGCTGAAACTGGTTATCCCGATCATGGCCAAGGCTGGGCGCGGCAGCATCATCAATTCCTCCAGCGTGGCCGGGCTGACCGGATCTGCAGGCCTGTGTGCCTATGTCGCCAGCAAGCACGCGGTTCTTGGCCTGACGCGGGCGGCGGCGGTCGAGTGGGGGGCCAGGGGCATCCGCGTGAACTGCATCAACCCCGGCCCGATCGAAAGCCGGATGATGTCTTCGATCGAGGAAGGCGCCAGCCCCGGCGCAGCCGCCGCCGTTCATGACGGTTTCGCGGCGACGATTCCGATGAAGCGCTATGGGACGCCGGACGAAGTCGCAGGTGTCGTGGCTTTTCTTGCATCCGACGATGCCGCCTATGTCAACGGAGCAGCCTATACAGTCGATGGCGGCATGACGGCCGCCTGATCACTTGAGCAATGGTCCGTCGTGATCGAGATAGGTCTTGTCGAACTCTGCAAGCGCCACCAATCCGTCCAGATCGTGAATCTCGACCTGACCATGCTGGAACGTCACAAGGCCGTCCTCGCGCAATTCGCGCAGTACGCGATTCACATGAACCGCGCTCAGCCCCAACGTGTCGGCCAGCAGGTATTGCGACAGCGGGCAGGCATAACCCGACGTCGATCCCAGCCCAACCAGTTTCAGCCTCGCCCCCAGTTCCAGAAGGAAATGCGCGGTACGCTCCTTCGCATCCCGACGGCCGATGCTCACCAGATGCTCGACCACCATGGCCTCATCACGCGACGCGGCCCAGAGCACAGCGGTGGCAAGTCGGGGCGTCTCGTTGAAGGTCTCCAGCAGATCGCGCACCAGCACTTCGGAAGCCTCGACCTTCGTCACGGGTTCAATGTTGTGGTCCGAAGTTCGGAACAGCACAGACCGCAGGCCAAGGAAATCACCGGGGATCTGGAAATCGACGATCTGTCGCGTGCCATCCGCGAGGATCTTGTAGGAACAGACCCAGCCCGATGCCAGGATATAGGCCGCCTGATCGGTCTGCCCCTGATGCACCATGTCCACGCCGGCGGGAAAGACCTTTCGCCGACCATGCAATCTGTCAAGCGCCGACTGCTCTTTGTTGGACAGGGCGACAAAGGCACCGAGTTTACGCGCGAATGGGCTGTGAATGACACTCAATGCCAACGCTCCTCTGACGACAGATGTCCCGGAGGGACGGACGCGGGCACATGGGACTGTGTCTGTGCAAACGACACATAGGCGCCAGGACACCTGTTCGAACTGATCTGCCTCAGCCAACGCTACCACACATCTGCGACACTGGCGCACTGATCCCGATCAACGGGCGTCTCACACCCGACATCTGTTCACGGAAGGCCAAGCCAATGCCCCACATCCCCGACGTGCCAGGAAGTGCGGCGCTCGCGATCTGCGAGTCGCTTCTGCTTGCACTGAATGACCGCAACATCCTGCCGGAACGCGAGATCGTCGGAATCCTTCGCGATGCCGCCGCGGCGCACGCGAATGACACGGGTGATGACGGACAGACCGAGGTCCACGCCGCAGTCGCGGCCCTGATCAACGGCATTCTTGCTGGTGGAAACTCGGTCCGTCGCAGGTGACGGCTATTGAAGCGATAGAAGCCCACTGTCCATCTGCAACAGGAGAGGCCAGAAAAGGTCAAAAACACGCAGCGCAGGATAAAGGCGGCCAGTTCGATGAACCGAATCCCAGGTCGGCGGGGTCGAATGGAAGCTGGCGTATCCGCGCTCACTCCCGCCCCCGACCGATCCAGCCCTTGCTGCGAAACCAGATCAGCAGCCCGGCCGCGATTATCGCCATGAGCATCAGGATCGCCGGATAGCCGTAGCGCCAGCCGAGCTCCGGCATGGACAATGGCCCTGCTTCGGGATCGAAGTTCATGCCGTAGACGCCGACGATGAAGGTCAGCGGGATGAAGATCGTGGCGATGATGGTCAGCACCTTCATCACCTCGTTCATCCGGTTGCTGACGCTGGAGAGATGGATGTCGACCAGGCCCGAGCATATTTCACGATAGGTCTCGATCATGTCGATCAGCTGGATCGCGTGGTCGTGGCAATCGCGCAGATAGATCAGGGTCTGCTTCTCGATCAGGGGTGAGTCCTCGCGCAGCAGCGCATTGACCATGTCGCGCAGGGGCCACAATGCGCGTCGGGCCGTCAAGAGGTTCCGCTTCAGTTCATGGATGCGGGCGATCTGCCGGTTTCCGGGCTGTGCAATGACATCGTCCTCCAGTTCCTCGACTTGCTCGCCATACGCCTCAAGGATCGGAAAGAACGCGTCGATCGCGGCGTCGATCAGCGCATAGGCCAGATAGTCCGGGCCGCGCTGGCGGATCTGGCCGCCGGGATTGCGCAGCCGGTGGCGCACCGGGTCGAAACTGTCTCCCGGGCGCTCCTGGAACGTCACGACGAAGTCGCGCCCCAGTGCCATGGTGACCTGCTCCGTCTCCAGTCTGGACGGTGAAACGTCCACCGTCGATGGAGAGGCCACCGGCATGCGCAGGACGATGAAGAGATAGCTGTCATAGGCCTCGACCTTGGGGCGCTGGTGCAGGTTCACGATGTCCTCGAGCGCCAGCGGATGAAGCCCGAATTCCTTGCCGATGTGCTGAAGCGTGGGGATGTCTCCCAGCCCGTCGACATTGATCCAGCGGACAGCCGGGGCATGCACAGATGCGGCCAGGTCGGTGAGGACCGCGGACGCGGTTTCTTCAAAGCTGTCCGCACCGTAGGCAATCGTCTGGATCTGCGGATGCACGGCCTCCGGCGCCACGGTCAATGTTCCGGGGGCGGCACCCGGCGGGGTCCGGCGGCGATGTCTGTTCCGATGCGGTTTCGGGTGGCTCAAGCCGTGTCTCGATTCAGTTGCAGGTCAGACCTTGGCAGAGATGTAGTGCCGGGGAGCATGCCTCACTTCCTCCACGACGAGACTAACCTGGCGGCGGGCGCCACCAGGTACTTGACGAGCGGGATCGTTGTGAGACCGAGCGCAAGTCCGAAGAGGCCGTCCAGACCGGCGGTCACTGTCCACTGCACGACGGCGCCTGCAATGCCAACCAGTCGCGCTGCACCCGCCGCCAGATCATGGATTTGGTGACCGATCATGCCCCATCCCAGCACGTCCAGGCCATGGATCACGATCGATCCTCCGACCCACAGCATCGCGGCCGTGCCGATTGCGGATATCACTGCCAGCACGGAGGGCATCGCCTTCACGATCCCCACGCCAAGGGAGCGTGTGACCGGCCAGCGCCCGACCTGCGCCAACCGCAGACCGAAATCATCTGCTTTAACCAGAATGGCGACGCTGCCGTAGACGAGAATGGTTATGCCGATGGCGACTACCGCGAGGGCCGATCCCGTAACCCAGAGGCTGTCGGATGTGATCTGCGCCAACGCGATGGTCATGATCTCGGCAGAGAGTATGAAGTCCGTCTTGATCGCCCCCGCGACACGGTCGGCCTCCAGGTGCGCGGCGTCAAGCGTTTCGGGCGCGGGTCCGTGATCGGCCTCGGGGCGGATCAGATGCAGGATCTTCTCCGCCCCTTCGAAACACAGATAGGTACCACCCAGCATCAGCAGGGGCGTCAGAAGCCAGGGCGCGAAGGCCGAGAGCAGCATTGCCGCCGGCAGCAGGATGACCAGCTTGTTGAAGATCGACCCGCGCGCGATCTTCCAGACCATCGGTAGCTCGCGCGCGGCGGGCAGGTTCTGAACGTACTTGGGCGTAACGGCGGCATCGTCGATCACGACGCCGAGCGATTTTGTGCCGGCCTTTGCGGCGTCATCGATCACCGAGCCGGCGATCTTCACACCTGCGCGCGAAGCCTGAGACGCGACATCGTCAATATGAACAGCCGCGAGCTTGGCAAGCGCGGCTATGTCGTCGAGCAGTGAAAGCAGGCCGCTCATTCGCTATACTCCAACCTGCCCACTCTGGTAGCCGTTAGACCGTTCCGGGATTCTGCCGCCAACCCTTTCACAGATCGATCCGCCGCAGCCGCAGCGCGTTCGTGATCACTGAAACGGAGGACAGACTCATGGCCGCCGCGGCGATCATCGGCGAGAGCAAAAGGCCGGTGACGGGATACAGCAGTCCGGCCGCGATGGGGACGCCAAGAGCGTTGTAGGCGAAGGCAAAGAACAGGTTCTGCTTGATGTTGCGCAGGGTGGCGCGGGCCAGCTTGCGCGCTCGCACGATTCCCATCAGGTCGCCGCCCAGCAGGGTGATGCCGGCGCTCTCCATCGCCACATCCGCACCGGTGCCCATGGCGATGCCGACATCGGCTGCGGCCAGTGCCGGGGCGTCGTTCACCCCATCGCCCGCCATCGCGATCTTGTGGCCGTCGCGGCGCAGCTGGTCGATCAGGTCCTTCTTCGCCTCGGGCAGGATGCCCGCGCGCACCTCGTCGATGCCAAGCTTGCCCGCCACCGCCTGCGCCGTGCGCTCGTTGTCGCCGGTCGCCATGATCACGCGCAGCCCTTGGGCATGAAGTTCCCTGATGGCCTGCGCGGTGGAGTCCTTGATCGGGTCGGCCACCGCCACGATGCCGGCAAGCGCACCATCGACCGCGATGAACATCGCCGTCTTCCCTTCGGCGCGTAGAGTGTTGGCCTTTGCCTCTGCGGCGCCAGTGTCCAATCCCATCTCCCGCATCATCGCGGCATTTCCAAGCGCCACCGCGCGTCCCCCGACACTGCCACGCACGCCCTTGCCGGTGACGGCCTCGAAGTCGGTCGCTTCCAGACGCGCCGCACCCTGCGCCTCCGCCCCTTCGACGATCGCTTCGGCCAGCGGGTGCTCCGAACCGCGCTCGAGGGCAGCGGCCAGCGACAGCAGGTCGGTCTCGGTGACGTCCCCGAGCGCAACCGTATCGGTCAGCTTCGGCTTGCCCATGGTCAGGGTGCCGGTCTTGTCGACGATCAGCGTATCGACACCCGCCATGCGCTCCAGCGCCTCGGCGTCCTTGATCAGCACGCCCGCCTGCGCGCCGCGCCCCGCGGCCGTGGTGATGGAGATCGGCGTCGCGAGTCCGAGCGCACAGGGACAGGCAATGATGAGGACCGAAACGGCGGATGCTATGGCGAAGACCAGCGCAGGTTCGGGGCCGACGGTCAGCCAGACGACGAAGGCTATTACGGCGATAGCGACCACCGTCGGCACGAACACCGCCGAAACACGGTCGGCCAGACCCTGGATCGGCGCGCGCGACCGGCGCGCGTTCGACACCATGGCCACGATCTGCGCCAGCACAGTGTCGGACCCGACCTTGCCCGCCTCGATCACCAGAGAGCCGTTCTTGTTGATCGTGGCCCCGGTCACCGCATCGCCCGGACCCTTTTCGACGGGCATCGACTCGCCGGTCAGCATGCTTTCATCGAGCGATGAGCGGCCCTCGATCACAGTCCCGTCCACCGGGACCGCATCACCGGGGCGCACCCGCAGCCTGTCCCCCTCCATGACGTTCTCGAGCGGCGCGTCGTACTCCGTGCCATCCGGCAGGATGCGCCGCGCGGTCTTGGGCGCGAGGTCCAGAAGTGCGCGGATCGCATCCCCGGTGCGTTCGCGTGCCCGCAGTTCCAGCACCTGGCCCACGAAGACCAAGGTGACGATCACCACGGCCGCCTCGAAATAGGTGCCGACGCCGTGGCCCATCCGGTATTGGTCCGGAAAGACACCCGGCAGGAACGTGGCTACGAGCGAGTAAAGGTAGGCCGCCGCCACGCCGATGCTGATCAGCGTCCACATGTTGGGGCTGCGGTTCACGATCGAGTCCCAGCCGCGCCGGAAGAAGGGCAAGGCGGCCCAGAGGATGATTGGCGTGGCAAGCACGAATTCAAGATAGCTGGCGGTCTGATGCCCGATCCAGTCGCGCACTGGCAGCGCGACCAGTTCACCCATCGTCAGGATGATGAGCGGCACCGCAGCCGCCGCCGAGATCCACATCCGCCGCGTGAAGTCGGTCAACTCCTCGCTCGGCTCGTCCGAGGGGACCATCGGCTCCAGCGCCATGCCGCAGATCGGGCAGGATCCCGGTGCATCGCGAACGATCTCCGGATGCATCGGGCAGGTGTACTGGACGTTGGCCGGAGCGGCCTTCTTCTGTCCCGCGGCCCGGCCGGAAGCGTAGAACCACGGATCCGCCTTGAACTTCGTCTGGCACTTCTCGGAGCAGAAATGAAAGGTCTCGCCCTGGAACGCGGCGTGACGCCCGTCCGTCTTGACCGCGACCGTCATCCCGCAGACCGGGTCCATCGCCGTCTCGGTCCCCGCCGGAATTTCAGGCGCCGCGTGATGATGATCATGCTCCATGGTCTGCCAGCCTTTCAGTATCGCGTTTCAGTTTGCGGCTTCGACTCATTGGAAGCTCAAGCCCTTTTGAACGTCGGTCATGCGCGTCATCTTCGGGCCTTCCCTGCATCGCCACCCAGAGCAGCGGCAATCCGGCGACCAGGCCGAGGCCAAGCACAGCCCACGTCGCGCGTCCCAGGTCTCCGCTGACCGCTTCGCCACCGAATTGGGCGAGCAGGAAGCTTGCTGGGATGATGCCCGCCAGCGTCGCTAGTGCGAAACGCCAGGCGTGCAGTCGCCTAAGCCAGGCCGCATAGCTGATCATGTCGAAGGACTCGAAGGGCTTCAGGCGGCTGGAAAAAACCGTCGCCGTCAACCCGGTCTGCGAGCCGAGAAGCCCGGCATCGACGTGGTCGCCGAACACCCGCCGCAAGACATCATGCCCCAGAACCCGTGCGAGACCGAAGGCGATCAGTGCCCCAAGCTCCGCGCAAATAACGACCTGCACGGTCCCCCAGAGATGTCCGTAGGCCGTTCCGGCCACCAGTGCGATCGGCGCGCTCGGGATGGGGCTGGCTACGACTGCAAGGGTCATGAGAGTGACTATCAGGACCGGCCCCCAGAGACCGGCGCGCGCCACCAGCATTTCCAGACGCTCGACGTCCAGAAGACTGTGCGCCTCGGCGAATGCCGAAGGCGCGAACTGCCAGACAGCGAGCAGTCCGATGCCGAGGATCGCAAGGCCCGCGAGAATGGTGGCGCGCAGCCTCATCTCAGACCGCCGCGACGGCCTTCGCCAGGAGGTCGCGCACCTCGCCCGCCACGGCCGTCAGTTCGGCGTTCTCGATGGCCTGCATCGACGCCACAGGATCGATGGCGCTGACTTCCACGCCGCCCCCCACCTCGCGCAGGATGACGTTGCAGGGGAGCATCGCACCCACGCGCGGTTCGATCCCGATGGCCTGATGCGCCATCTTCGGGTTGCAAGCGCCGAGTATGCGATAGGCGGGCATCTCGACATCGAGCTTCTTCTTCATCGTCGCCTTGACGTCGATCTCGGTCAGGACGCCGAAGCCATGGTCAGCCAACGCCTTGCGCGCGCGTGCGTCGACGTCGTCGATACTCGACGCGGAGATCATTCGATTGATCGTATAGGCCATTGAGAAGTCCTTTCTCTCATTTCCGAAGATATTTGATGAGCGCCGCGATGTCCAAAACCACCAGCAAAAGGATCAGCAGGCCGAAGAGCCAGCCAAATTCCATTCCGAAACCCATTCCGGAGCCCATGTCGTTCCAGTTCATCATCCCATCCCCCTGATCCTCAGAATTCGGATGCGCCGTTTCATCGCAGCTCGCCACAACATGGGGCAGGACGCCACAGTGCTTCTTGGGGCCGGTGTGTTGGGCCCGAGCCACGACCGCGACCTCGGGCTTCACGTTGGTGGCGAAGTGTGGCATGTGGTGACGATGCCGCATCCAGCTCGGGGCCCGATCCCGAACGAGGCCTCCATCACGCACCTGATCGGCGCCGTTCTGGATGAGCGGAAGGACGAGTGGCAGACAAAGAGCCGCGACATGAGGGGCAAGCCATTCGCCCACATGGACAAGGAGGTGATCGACCCCATGCTCAGCATCACCCCGAACGCCGCAAGATCATCCCCTTGGGTCGTCCGGAAAACAACAACAGCGTGACGAGCCTGATCTGCCCTCGCCTGTTCGCAGGTGTTCAGCGTGTGGACAAGCTTGACCGCGACGAAGCACTGGAATTGTCTCCCGGCAATTTGATGGACGCCTGAAACCCCGAAGCAGCGCCGGGACGCGGGGATCTCAGAACCAGCGGGCTTTCGATGCGATCCGCAATGGCGGCAACAATCGCGAGACCCAGCCCGCTGCCATCTGCACTTGCGCCCGCGCGCTCAAAGCGGGCTGTGAGACGGTCCAGAGTTTCAGGTGGCAGGACGGGCCCGTCGTTCGCGACGATCAACTGGCCATCCCGCGTCAAGGTCACGTCGACCGGGGCGGCGTCCGAGCCATGTCGCAGAGCGTTCTCCACGAGGTTTCGACACAGGATCCCGAAGGCGTCGGGATCGAGGTCCGACATCACCGGTGCCTCCGGCAGCGTCAACGCGATGCGGCCAGGCGATCCATTTCGGGCGACATCGTCGACTACCAGCCGTGCAACGATCCTGAGATCGGAGCATCGATCCAGGCGAAGCTGTCCGCCTTCGGCCCGCGCGAGTTGCATCAGGCGTTCGGACAGCCGGGTCAGTCTCTTGAGAGTGGCCTCGATCTCGGCCGCCCGCGCCCTGGCGGCCGTGTCGCCAGTTTCCGACTGCAGGCGCTGGACTTGGGCGATGGCGCCGGCCAAGGGTGTGCGAAGCTCATGCGCGGCGTTCGCGGCGAAGCTTCGTTCGGCATCAAAGGCGGCCTTCAGCCGGTCGAGCAGCCTGTTGAGGGTGGCTGCCACAGGAGCGATTTCGGACGGGATGTCACCGTCCGGAACGGGTGACAGGTCGCGGGCACTGCGCGCATCCAACCGTTCGCCGAAGCGTCGAAGGGGTGCGAGGCTCGCCTTGACGGCGAAAACGATGGACAGCAACGCCAGGGGCACCACGATCAGCAAGGGCAGACCCAGACCCATCTGTATCTCGCGCGCGACGGAGGCGCGGTGCTCCAGGGGTTCGGCGACCGTGATCCTGACGGTCCCCTGCAGCGCGTCTTCGTTGTAGAGGCGGTGGGTTGCGGTATGGCGGAAGCCCGGGCCGTCATATTCCGGAAAAACCGCCACGTCGGCCTCGTGGGATTGCAGCAGGATACGACCAGCGGCGTCACGCACGATGTAGGTGAAGAACTCGTCGTGCTCGCGGATCGCGCCGAGACGCTGCGTTACACCATCGTCCTCGCGCCCGACGACATCCACGACCGCCAGCGGCAACAGGCGCTGCGCGGTTTCCTGCAGCGCGGAATCGAAGACCTCGTCCATCTCACCCCGCAGGATCAAAGCCGTCACAGAGGCGGCAGCGATCCACAGCACGGTCAACAGAATGCCAAGGAACAATCCGAGCCGGGCCTGAAGGCTCGCGGGCCACCTCATGGCTTGCCCAGGCGGTAGCCCATACCGCGCTCGGTCTCGATGATGGCGCTGCCGAGCTTCTTGCGCAGGCGGCTGACATGCACCTCGATGGTGTTGCTCTCCACCTCGGCGTCGAAGGCGTAGAGTTTCTCTTCCAGCTGCGCCTTCGACAGAAGCTGCCCGGGGCGGGACAGGAGCGCCTCGAACAGCGCCCATTCGCGTGCCGTCAGCGCGATCAGTTTGCCGTCACGGCGAATGCTGCGCGCGGCAAGGTCGATCTCCAGCGCGCCGTGGCTGATGATCGGGTTCGGATTGCCGGTGTAGCGCCGGGCGACCGAGCCGATGCGCGCCGACAGTTCCGACAGGTCGAACGGCTTCACGAGGTAGTCGTCGGCCCCGGCATTCAATCCTTCGATCCGGTCCGACACCTGGTCGAGCGCGGTCAGGATGATCACGGGTGTCACGTCGCCGCGCGCGCGCAGGGTTTTGAGAAAGCCGATGCCGCGGCCATCGGGCAGCATCAGGTCGAGCAGCACGAGATCGTAAGCGGCGCCGGCCATGGCATCTCCCGCCGCATCCAGCCGCGTGACCCAGTCCACCGACTGACCGTCGCCTGCGATCTGGTCGCGCACGGCAGCGCCCAGAACCGTGTCGTCCTCGATCAGCAGGATGCGCATGTTGGTCCCGATCCTTTCCCGATGATCCTCCATGACTTGTCTGGCTGACGCAAAGCTGACACCGCCGGGTTCCGAGCTTCAGGCTCCCGTCAGCTTCGCCGCGCATGTGTTGCATCAAGAGGCGTGCCACGAGGAGTTTGCCCCATGAAGAAGACATTGACAATTCTCGGCTTTCTCGCGGTCTTCCCGGCTGGGGTAGCGCTTGCCGATGACGACTGCTTCGTGCCCATGGCGGACTGGCAGCCGAGGGATGCCGTTCAGCGCCTCGCCGAAGACAGCGGCTGGACCGTGCGCCGCATCAAGATCGATGACGGCTGCTACGAGATCGACGGCCGGGATGCCGAGGGGCGCCGTATCGAGGTCACGGTTCATCCTGGCACGCTGGAGGTGATCGAGCTGGAATACGAGGACGATGAGGACGAAGATGATCGCTCTCGCAGGGATCGGGAGCAGCGAAGCGATGACTGATCCGGCGCAGCTCGCAAAGAACGTCAACTTGGGGCCAATCCGGTCGTCAATTTCCTGGACGACAGCCGTTGGCGACCTTCTGAACCTGTCTGGCCCCTTTCTGGTCGCCCTGATGTGCGTTCTGGCGGGGCTGCTCGGCTTCACCACGTATGCGTCCTACGGTTCGGAGGCAGCCATTGGTATTGCCGTCGGGGCCGCGGCGGTGGTCGCCATGAGCCAGACCCTGATCCTTGCCGCACGACCGCGTCTGCTGGAGCCGTTGTTCGGTGGGCTCGACCGCATGTACCGGGTCCACAAGTGGCTGGGTATCTCCGCGATGGTCCTGATGATCCTGCACCAGCAGATCGAGCCGGATTTCGAGCGGACGGTGCGCGAGACCGGGTTGGGGGAGCTAGGCGAAGGGCTCCACGCCGTTGATCTTGCAGGTCTCGATCAGCGAGGCGATGCGGCCCCAGGTTCTGCCGCCCTCGTCATGACCGGCGAAGAGTGCATTCTTGCGATTCAGGGCAATCGGACGAACCAGATTTTCGACATTGTTGGAGTCGATCTCGACGCGGCCGTCGGTCAGGAAGGTCTGCAACCCGTTCCAGTGGTTATGGATATAGGCGAGCTTTTCGCCGAGGCGGGACTTGGCGGAGA
>NZ_JAMYDV010000013.1 GCF_024128855.1 Rhodovulum tesquicola | reverse complement strand
TCTCGACAGGCGCTGGCCGGGGGCGCAACCGCGGATGTCTTTCTCGACGGCATAGAGTTCGGCGATCCGACGCAGGCCCTCGGCGGCGATCTCGGACCCGTCGCGGTCGAAGACCTCTTTCAGCTTGCGCCGCGCATGGGCCCAGCAATGCGCCACGGTGATCGGATCGCCGCCTTTCCGGGACGGCCTGGTCAGCCGGTTATAGCCCGGATATCCGTCGATCTGCAGGATGCCGTCGAAGCCGGTCAGGAAGGTCTCGGCGTTCTGGCCGTGGCGGCCGGGGGCGTAGAAGTAGACCACCCCAGGCGGATCGTCCCCGCCCCATGATCGATCGTCGCGGGCCAGCGCCCAGAGATAGCCGGTTTTCGTCTTTCCCTTCCCCGGGTCCAGCACCGGCGCTGTGGTCTCGTCCATGAAGAGTTTGGTCGACCGTTTCAGATGTTCGGCCAGCCGGTCCACGACCGGTTTCAGGTGGAAGCTCGCGACCCCCACCCAGTCCGCGAGGGTCGAGCGATGAATGTCGATCCCACCGCGCGCCAGGATCTGGCTCTGGCGATACAAGGGCAGATGGTCCGCGTATTTGCTGACCAGCACATGAGCGATGAACGCCTCGGTCGGCAGCCCGCCCTCGATCAGCCGCGCCGGCGCGGGCGCCTGGCCTCGTGGACCGGGGCGAAGACCAGGTCGCGCTGCGCCGCGTAGTCGATCGGCTCGCCCGAGAAGACGCCATCCATGACGCCCGCGTTGTTGAGCGCGGCGTCGACGCCGCCGAAGGCCTCGACGGCCGTCTCGACCATGCGCGCGCAGGTCTCGTCCCGGGAAACGTCACCGGCGACGAACCGGACGTCGTGGCCCGCCGCGGCGATCTCGTCCATCGTCGCCCGGCCCTGGTCCTCCAGCCAGTCGACCCCGACCACGTTCGCGCCCGCGCGCGCCAGCCGCCAGGCCGCGCCCCGGCCCATGCCGCGGGCGCAGCCGGTGACGATCACCGTCTTTCCGGCAAAGCGGTTCGGCGTGAAATAGTCGTCCGGCATCGGCGCGATGCCGCGCCGGCCGGGAACGTCGGGGTCCGCGGGCGCCCACGGTTCGCCGTAGGGCCCCAGGTCGGGCGGCAGGGACTGGCTCTCGGCCTGGGCCGCCACCGGCGTCGCCGCGACCCCGCCGACGGCGGCTGCGCCGCCGATCCCCTTCAGCATGTCCCTGCGTCGCATGTCGTCGTCTCCCGCGTGGCGCTCAGAACGCGTAGCGCACGAAGAGCATTGCGCTGAGCCAGCCATCTGCATTGCCGCCGAGCGCCGCCTTGGTGCCGTCGCCGGGCCAGGTATAGGCGATGTGTCCGTGTAGGTAGGTGTTGCGGCTGACGAACCATTTTGCCGTCAGGTTCGCCTCGTAGCCGTATTCCTTGTCGCTGAGGAATGTCAGCGCCGGGTTGCCGCCGACATTGGTCTTGCTGTCGGCGTAGAAGGCCCAGAGCTGGGGGACGAGCTCCACCTTGGGGCTCGGGCGGAACCGGGCCTGCAGGCGGTGCGCGATCACGTTGCTGTCCTGCACCACCTTGAAATGGTTGGCGCCCTGCACCCACTGTTCGCCCGTGCCGCCCGACAGCATGGGATCCCAGCGCTCGTAGGTGTCGGTGTCGGGGTCGTCGCCGCTGAACCGGGCAAGTCGGTAGCTGATCGTCGGCGACCATTTGGCCTGCGGAAAGCTGTAGCCGATCTCGGCCCAGCCGGCGCGGGCGTCCATGTCGAAATTCGCGTTCTCCTGCATCGCGTATTCGCCACCGAAAAAGAACCCGGGAGCGCCCGGCCCGTTCGGCGTGTAGGTGAAACGCGCGTCGTAGACCCGAAGCCCCTCGCGGGTTCCGGCCGTGCCGCCGAGCGGGGTGAAATAGGTGAAGTCCGATTCGGGAGCGATCACATAGCTGAGGCCGACATTCAGGTTCGCCATCGGCTGGAACTCGAGGTTCGCGCCGGCATAGGTCGTCTTGGTGTCCAGGATCGGCAACTCGTCCGGGTCGAGGTAGAAGACCTCGAGCATCGTGGTGTTCCAGCGCAACCGGGCCAACGCCAGGAAATCCGAGGACCAGCGCGCATTGGCCTGCAGCGCCGCGCGCTCCTGCCCGTTCGCGGCGGTGTTGGCGATCAGGAAGCCGTTGGCCAGCGTGAAACGTTGGCGCCCGACCGAGAGATTGTAGGAAAACCGGTTGCCCCTGGCATCCGTCTCACCGCCGATCAGCCCGACATAGGCGTCCTCGATTCCCGTGAAGCTGCGGGTCTTGTCGGTGAACAGTTCCTGGCCGCTGGAACCCGATGTGATCGCGCTGAGGCCGCCATAGAAATAAAGGTCCTCGGCGAGCGGCGTGATCCCGTAGATGCCGTAGTGCAGGTAGGCCTCGACCCAGTCGTCATAGCCCTCGCCGGCGGGGGTGCCCTCGACCAGCGGGTTCCCGGCCAGCATCGCGCCGGGCTGGCCGTACCAGGCGTTGTTGTTCGCGTAGTAGAGGCCGAGCATGTCGAGCTTGAAGCGCAGGTAGGTGCCGTTCTTCTCGTAGATCAGCGGGAAATCCCCGCCGAAGGCGAGTCCGCGCCCCTCGGCCGCCGCGCTCTCGCCCAGCGTCACGTCGATGGCGATGTCGAGCCCGCCCTGCCGCCCGAAGGAGATGTCGTAGTCGACGCCGGCCACATCCCGGATGCGCCGCGTCTGGGCGATCTGGAAATCCAGCCGCTGCTGCGAGAACTGCTCGCCCGGAAAAAGCTGGAGCGTGGTCCGGACGCTGTCCTCGACGCGGGCATTCAGCGCCGCGTCGGGGCTCGGGTTGGCGATGCGGACGCGCACCGTTTCGATGCGCTGGTTGGTATAGGGCTCCACGCCGGCGACACCCTGGGCAAATGCCCGCTCCGGGAACGTGGCAGCCCCGAAAACCGCCAGAAATGCGGCAATTGCACCTGAAATTGCCAGTTGATGAGGTTTCATGTCCGCTCGCCCCTGCTTGCGCGGAAGGATAGGACAAAACGGCCCCGAGAGAAGTGACCGGGTGCTCAATCTGAGCAGGCAGCCCTGAACCCGGCCGGGCGCCCCTTGGCAGGGCGTCTCGACGGCATCGGGTGCGACGAACCCCGCCGACGCGTTCCCTTGATCCGCAGACGCGACGGCGTCCCTGCGGACCCCACAGTCACGGCAATCGCCGAGACGAATTCGCAGGCGACGAAGGATCCGAGGGTCGTGAGGCACCCGCCGGTCATGCGGGGTTTTTCATCCACGAGATCGTATCCCCGGCTTTTCGACGGTTTCTTGGTTGGGGAACGGCATTATGTTGAGCCTCATGGAACTGACGATCCACCAAACGGCCGGGCGGGGGCTTTGGTCGCCAGATTTTCCGGCGGCCGCGCAGGCGCACAGGGAGGACATCGCGATGGGCCAGTCTCGGCGACCCCGGGTCGACCGCAAACGGCGAACCGAGTTTCTGGCCGATCGGTTCGCGGATGATTTCGTCGCCTACCAGTACTGTTTCGTCGAATTCTTCACGGGGCAATTGGTGGATCTCAGTCGGTTCTTCCGCGGGGATCTCCAGCAGATGCTGCTTCTTTCCATCATCGGACAGGTGCTTCTTAAGGTTCGGAAGGCCGAGCAGGCCGGTGGCGAAGCCGTTTCCATTTCCCCCGGGCAGATGTCGATCGCCGCGTCCCGCCTTGCGGACCTGACCGGCATCCCCCGGCAGACGGTCCGCCGCAAGCTTGCCCTTCTGGAAAAAAGGGGATGGATCACGCAGGAACCAGACGGGTCCTGGCGTATCGTGGTCGGAGAGGACGGCACCGCGCCCGCGCGACGTGAGCTTGCGGAACAGGACGAGAGCGCGCGCCTTCGCGTGGCAAAGCTGGTTTCCGATCTCGAAAAGCTGGCCGATGACGCCAGGCGGTGATGGCATTTCGCGATCGAGTCTGCGCCCGGTCGGTGAACCAAAGACTGCGGATCACGCCGCGGCAGTCATGCGGGCCGTTCCTCGAAATTCAGAAGCGCGTTGCGTTCCGCATCGCTCATAACGGTGTGTTTCGGCATGCAGAATTGACCCCCTAAGGCGGGCTATCGGCGTCCATGTTCGGATGCCCCCTTCGATGCAAGCTGAACCGCCCCCGATTTGCCGGAGAGCAAGACACTCGAAGGATGAGCCCCATGACGACGAGACGAGTCACCCCCGCCTATCCGGCCGAGCTGCGCGAGCGCGGCGTTCGGCTATTTCGTGAGAACCGCGCCGATTACCGCAGCGATGGCGCTGCGTAGCGGGCGATCGCGCCTGAGCTTGGCTGTTCGCCGGACAGCCTGCGGGTCTGGTGTCGGCAGGCCATCAGTCCTTGTCATCGTTGGCGGCAAGCTTAACAGGGTGTCCGGTTTTCGGGGACCACCTCACGCTCCGGCAAACCCGGGGCGGTTCAATCGCTCGGAAACCAGCCGCCGCTCGAAGCGCGCCGGACGTTCGAGCACTTCGATGGCTCCGCGCCCGACGCGCTTGCCCGAAACGACCAGTCCAACTCCCAATCTCAAACCCGCAGACTCTCGTTATGAACGAAGGACCAGCGGGGGGCAGGTCACCTGGGCAATGCAGAACGGCGTAAGCATATGGGAAGCCGCGGGCTTTTTCGGGGCGGCAGCCGACTTGATCGAAAGCGAGTACGCGCACCACCATCCGGACTTTCAGGAAATGCCCTTTCCGCCGTCAACCTCGGGGGGCGTAAGGGGCGCCGACGAAACGCCGCCGGCAACGGCCTGTACTTGCAGCAAGCGCCCCGCCAACAACCAGTTGGCGGGGCGCTTTCCGTTCGGACACAGGCGAAGCAGGCTTGCCAGGAACAAGATCGCCCTCGCAGCAGGTGGAGGGATGATTCGGAACTGCGAACAATCGCGGCAACGCACAAGCCCGCAGGCTTCGACCGGGCGGGCGGCGCGGCTCGACCTCCCTGGCCACGGCTTGCCCGCCAATGTCACGCTGCGCCAAAGGGGCGTCCGGGCGTCCCGGTTTCGATTGAGGAGAGCTAATATCTGGGGACGGTCCCAGAAGCGCAGGGCATCGACAACCACGGACGAAGGTTGGAAGCCCTTATTTTATTGGTCGGAGTGAGAGGATTCGAACCTCCGGCCCCTGCCTCCCGAAGACAGTGCTCTACCAGGCTGAGCTACACTCCGACCGTGGGACGCGGATTAGCGCGCGCCGTTCCCTTTGGCAAGGGTCAATCCGGGTGCCGGGGCGCGGAATGCGCGGCGTGCTCGGGGGCGAGGCCGGGGCGGTCGGCGGAATGGAGCGCGGGCCGCGTGACCGAGACCTGGCCGCGCCCCTCGCGCAGGAAGACGAAAAGCCCGCTGGCCACGATAACCGCCGAGCCCAGCATCGTCGCGGCATCCGGCGTCTCGTCGAACAGCAGCATGCCCAGACCCACCGCCCAGAGCATCTGGGAATACTGCATCGGCGCGACCGCGCCCGCCTCGCCCGCGCGATAAGCCAAGATCATCAGCAGCATCCCGCCCAGCGCGCCCAGCGCCACAAGCCCCATGCCGCCCAGATGCGCAATCGGCATCGGCTGGTAGACGAAGGGCAGAAGGCAGCCCATCACCGCGGCATTGGCCAGCATCGGATAGAGCAGCAGCACCGCGCTGCGTTCCTCGTTGCCGATCTTGCGCATGATGACCGCAACCAGCGCGCCCGACCCCGCCGCGACCAGCGCGGCAAGATGGCCCGGGCCAAGCCCCGCATCCGCCCCGGGCCGCAGCACGATCAGCACGCCGATCAGCCCCAGCACCACCGCCGCCCAGCGCCGCGGCCCCACCCGTTCGCCCAGGATCGGCACCGACAGCGCGGTGACGATCAGGGGGGTCGCGAAGATGATCGCATAGGCCTGCGCAAAGGGAATCGTCGAAAAGGCGTAAAAGGCGCCCAGCATGGTCGCCATGACGGCCACGGTGCGCAGCGCCGTCCAGAACGGGCGGCGCGGGCGCAGGCTGCTGTCGCGCTGGCGGATCAGCAGAAGCAGCACCAGCGGAAAGCCGATCAGCACGCTGAAGAACACGATCTGGATCGCGTGGTAATGGGCGCCCAGCGCCTTGACCACCGCATCATGCAGCGAGAAGACGGCGAAACCGGCCAGCGCAAGGCCCGCGCCGCGGATATTGGCAGGGTTCATCGGACCGATTCTCGCCCAGGGACCGGACGAGCCTTTCCCGATCGCGGCGCGCTGGCAAGCCCCGGCGCGCCGCAAGGGTGCCTAGAGGCTTGCGTCAAGCGCAGCCAGGATCGCGTCACCCATGCCGCTTGTGCTGACCGGGGTGGCGCCCTCGGCCTGCATCAGGTCGGCGGTGCGCACACCGTCTGCCAGCACCTTTTCCACGGCCTGTTCCAGCCGGGTCGCCTCGTCGCCCTGATCGAAGGAATAGCGCAGCGCCATGGCGAAGCTGAGGATGCAGGCGCAGGGATTGGCCTTGCCCTGCCCCGCGATGTCGGGCGCGCTGCCATGCACGGGCTCGTACAGCGCCTTGGGTCGGCCATTCGCCATCGGTGCCCCCAGCGAGGCCGAGGGCAGCATCCCCAGCGAGCCGGTCAGCATCGCGGCGACATCGGACAGCAGGTCGCCGAACAGGTTGTCGGTCACGATCACGTCGAACTGCTTGGGCCAGCGGCACAGCTGCATGCCGCCCGCGTCGGCATACATGTGGGAAAGCTCGACATCCGGGTAATCCGCATCGTGGACGCGCTGCACCACCTCGCGCCAGAGGATGCCCGATTCCATGACATTGGCCTTCTCCATCGAGCAGACCTTGTTGTTTCGCTTGCGTGCGAGTTCAAAGGCCGCCCGCGCCACCCGGTCGATCTCCGACTCGGTGTAGCGCTGGGTGTTGATGCCCACCCGCTGGCCGTTCTCCTCGAAGATGCCGCGGGGTTCGCCGAAATAGACGCCCGAGGTCAGTTCCCGCACGATCATGATGTCGAGCCCGGCCACCACGTCGCGTTTCAGCGACGAGAAGTCGGCCAGCGCGTCGAAGCATTGCGCGGGGCGCAGGTTGGCGAACAGGTCCATCTCCTTGCGCAGGCGCAACAGGCCCCGCTCGGGTTTCACGCTGAAATCGAGGCTGTCGTATTTCGGCCCGCCCACGGCGCCCAACAGCACCGCATCGACCTGTTGCGCCCTGGCCATCGTGGCATCGGCCAGCGGCACGCCATGCACGTCATAGGCCGCGCCGCCCACCAGATCCTCGGACACGTCGAATTTCAGCCCGCGACGCGCGCCGAACCAGTCGATGATGCGCGTGACCTCGGCCATCACCTCGGGGCCGATGCCGTCGCCGGGCAGGATCAGAAGGGTGTTCGTCATGTGGGCCTGTCCTTGTCCTGAAGGGTCGGGATGCGGCGTAGCCGCTGGCCCCCGCCGGGTCAAGGCAGGCGGAGGTCGACCCAGACCAGCCGGTGGCGCGAGGCGGCCGCGACGGTCTCGGCCATCGGCCCCTCGGCGGGCCAGAAGACCCCGGCCCCGGTCACGGCCAGATCGGCCGAGGGCAGAACGTAATCCACCCTCAGATTGCCGGGACCATCGGGCGGGGTATCGTCCCAATCGGCGGTATCCAGCGCGGGATCGCCGCGGTGGGTCGCGTTGACGCCGCCCTGAACCGCCGCGGCAAGGGCGCCGCCCTCGAACCGGGGCATCGGATCGGCCAGCCGCGGATCGGCAAGGAAGGCGCGCATCGCCTCGGACCGGCCATCGCCGTCATGGGGGTCGAGATTGGCATCGCCCAGCACCACGAAAGGCGCATCGGGCGGGGGGGCGCCGGGCAGCGCGCCGTCAAGATACAGCGTCCACAGCCGCAACTCGTCGCGATTGCGCAGCCCGTTGCGATCCTCGGCCCCGTCGAAAACGGGCGGCGTGGCGTGAAAGGCCAACAGGTGCAGCACGGTCCCACCCACCCGCACCGGCACGTCCCAATGCCCGGTGGTCGAAAGCCGCTGCACCGCCTGCGCCTCGGCCGAGGGGAAGGGCTGGCCGTCCACCACGGGCAGGCTCGCGCCGGGCAGGTCGCGCCACGGAAGGTCCGAGAAATCGCGCACGCGCCCGGCCTCGACCGGGTAGCGCGAGAACAGCGCCATGCCGCCCTGTCCGGGGAAATAGCCGAACCCCTGCGCATCGCGCGGCCCGCCCCGCCGCCCGTCGCCATCCAAATCGAGCCCGCTGCGCATGCCGGTATTGGGCTTCAGCGCGAAAAGATGCGGATAATCCAGATCGCGGGCGCGCAGCCTGTCGGCCAGCGCCCGCATGGCCAGCAGGTCCATGTCATAGTCGAAATCGAGCAGAAGCAGGATGTCGGGGCGCGTGGCGGCGATCACCTCGACCACCGCGGCAACCTGCGGGTCCTTGCCGCCCGCGATATCGGCCAGCAACAGCCCCGGCCCCTTGCGCGCAAGCCCCGAGCTATAGGCCGCGACGCGCAGATCGGCCGCTGCCGCCATCCCGACAGCAAGCCACAGCGCCACGGCCAGCCCGGCCGCCACCCGAAGCAGGGCGGCCGGGGTCATGCTCAGATCCAGGGCCGTTCCTGCGCCATCCGCGCCTCGAACCCGGCGATGGCGGGGGCCTTTTCCAGCGTCAGACCGATATCGTCCAGCCCTTCGAGCAGGCAATGCTTGCGGAACGGATCGACATCGAAACCGATCTCGACCCCGTCCGACGTGGTGATCGTCTGGGTTTCCAGATCGACGATCATCCGCGCATTCGCCCCCTTCTCGGCATCCTTCATCAGGATGTCGACCTGCTCCTGCGGCAGAACCACCGGAAGGATGCCGTTCTTGAAGCAGTTGTTGAAGAAGATATCGGCGAAACCGGGCGCCACGATGCAGCGGATGCCGAAATCCCTGATCGCCCAGGGCGCATGTTCGCGCGACGAGCCGCAGCCGAAATTCTCGCCCGCGATCAGTATCTCCGCCTGCCGGTAGGCTGGCTGGTTCAGCACGAAATCCGCGATCTCGTTGCCCTGTTCGTCATAGCGCATCTCGTCGAAAAGGTTCACCCCCAGCCCCGTGCGCTTGATCGTCTTGAGGAACTGCTTGGGGATGATCATGTCGGTATCGACATTGACCAAGGGCAGCGGCGCGGCGATGCCGGTGAGTTTCTCGAACTTGTCCATGGTTGCGTCTCCTCAGACCGTTTCCGCCACGAATTCACGCACATCCGTCAGATGCCCCGTCACCGCCGCTGCGGCCGCCATGACCGGGCTCATCAGGTGGGTGCGGCCGCCGCGGCCCATGCGGCCCTCGAAATTGCGGTTCGAGGTGGCGGCGCAGCGCTCGCCGGGGGCAAGCTGGTCGGGGTTCATGCCGAGGCACATCGAACAGCCCGCAAGGCGCCATTCGAAACCGGCCTGCTTGAAGACGGTATCCAGCCCCTCCTCCTCGGCCTGCGCGCGCACCAGACCCGAGCCCGGCACCACCATGCCGCGCACCCCCGGGGCCAGCTTCCGGCCGCGCAGGATGTCGGCCGCGGCGCGCAGATCCTCGATCCGGCCATTGGTGCAGGACCCGATGAAGACCGCATCCACCTTGATATCGGTCAGCTTCATCCCCGGCGTCAGGCCCATGTAGTCGAGCGAGCGGCGCGCAGCCTCGACCTTGCCACCCTGGAACTCCGAAGGGTCCGGCACCTGGCCGGTGATCGGCAGCACGTCCTCGGGGCTGGTGCCCCAGGTCACGACGGGCGCGATATCCTCGGCGCGGATCGTCACGACCTTGTCCCAATGGGCGTCGTCGTCGGATTTCAGCGTCTTCCACCACGACAGCGCGGCTTCCCATTGCGCGCCCTTGGGCGCATGGGGCCGGCCCATGACATAGGCAAAGGTCTTTTCGTCGGGCGCGATCAGCCCCGCCCGCGCGCCGCCCTCGATCGCCATGTTGCAGACGGTCATCCGGCCTTCCATCGACAGATCGCGGATCGCCTGCCCGCAATACTCGATCACATAGCCCGTGCCGCCCGCGGTGCCGGTCAGGCCGATCACCGCCAGCGTGATGTCCTTGGCTGTCACATAGGGCGGCAATTGCCCCGTGATCTCGACCTTCATGTTCTTCGATTTCTTCTGGATCAGGGTCTGGGTGGCCAGCACATGCTCCACCTCGGAGGTCCCGATCCCGTGCGCCAGCGCGCCAAAGGCGCCGTGGGTGGCGGTGTGGCTGTCGCCGCAGACCACCGTCATGCCCGGCAGCGTCCAGCCCTGTTCCGGGCCGACGATGTGCACGATGCCCTGCCGGATGTCGGTCACGGGGTAGTAATGGATGCCGAACTCGCGCGCGTTGCGGTCCAGTGCCTCGACCTGGATGCGGGATTCCTCGGTCATGTTGGCGGTGTTCTCGCGGCCTTCGGTGGTGGGCACGTTATGGTCGGGCACCGCGATGGTCTTGTCGGGCGCATGCACCTTGCGGCCCGACATGCGCAGCCCCTCGAAGGCCTGGGGGCTCGTGACCTCATGCACGAGGTGACGGTCGATATAGAGAAGGCAGGTGCCGTCCTCGGCCTGGTCGACCAGGTGGGCATCCCAGATCTTGTCGTAAAGCGTCTTGCCGGTCATGGAACTCTCCGCGGCTATTCGTTCGGAAATGGCGAAACGGGATGACGGCCCGGCTCAGGGGCGGGCCAGCACGGAATGGGCCGCGCCATAGAACCGCCAGGGCAGGCGCGCGCGGTCGTCCATGTCGAAGATGCGTTTCATGCCCGACCAGATACGCCGTTCCGCGCCGCCGATCAAGGGCAGGCCCGCCTTGCGCGGAACCCCGGCCGCGCCCATCTTGGCACGACAAGGATGGAGACCCGCCGATGCGCCCGCTGCTCTTTGCCCTCGCTGTCGCCGCGGCCCCGGTTGCCGGGCTGGCCGAGACCTGGCGCGGCACGCCCGAGGTGCCCCATACCGTCGAACAGGAAGCGGATGGGATCGAGATCCGCAGCTACCCGCCCCGCACGGTGGCCGAGGTGACCGTCCAAGGCGAGCGCCCCGCCGCCGCGAGACGCGGCTTCGTCGAACTCTTCGACTACATCACCGGCGAGAACGCCGCGCAGGACAAGATCGCCATGACCGTTCCGGTCGACCAGACCCGGACCGACCGGGGCTGGACGCTGCGCTTCTTCATGCCCGAGGGCGCGAATATCGACAGCCTGCCCGCCCCCGAAAGCGCCCATGTGGCGCTGCGCCGCCTGCCCGCCGAGCGCATGCTCGTCACCCGGTTTTCCGGCCGCCCGACCCCGGCACGGCTTTCCTCCGCCGAGGCGGCCCTGCGCGCCCATGCGGCCGAACGGGGACTCGCGACCGTGGGTGCGCCGCGGCTGATGTTCTACGACGGCCCGTTCACGCCGCCCTGGAGCCGACGCAACGAAATCGGGCTGGTGCTTGCCCGATAGAGCCTGCGACATGCGGCGATCATTGAGATTTCACCTTTCCGATGCTAGATTGGCACCAGGCCCGGCGCCGGGGCATGGACGGCGCGCAGCGTAGGAGGACGATGTCCTGTCCCACCATCTCGAAGCGGCCCGCGAGGCGGCCGCGCCGAATCCCGCCATGACCGGCCGGGTTCCAGATATGTCGAGCGAAGAACTGCTGGACCATATCCTCGCCTCCCTTTCCGACGACAAGGCCGAAGACGTGATCACGATCGACCTGCGCGGCAAGTCGAGCATCGCCGATTACATGGTAATCTGCTCGGGCCGCTCCACCCGCCAGGTCGCCGCGATCTCGGAAAAGCTCAAGGACCGGCTCAAGCAGGATCTCGGCCGCAACTCCAAGCTCGAGGGCAAGGACCAGGGCGACTGGGTCCTGATCGACACCGGCGACGTGATCGTCCATGTCTTCCGCCCCGAAGTGCGCGAGTTCTACCAGCTCGAGAAGATGTGGCTGCCCGCAGGCGTGCCCGCCGCACGGGCCTGAATGCGACTCCATCTCTGCGCGGTGGGCCGGCTGCGCTCCGGCCCCGAGCGCGCGCTGGTCGACGATTACGCGGCCCGGTTCGACCGGACCGGCCGCGCGCTGGGCCTCGGCCCGCTGACCGTAACCGAAATCGAGGACCGCAAGGGCGGCGGCCCCGCCGCCGAGGCAGCGCTTCTGGCGCGCGCGCTGCCCGAGGGCGCGGCGCTCTGCGCGCTCGATGAACGCGGCCAGATGCTGTCCTCGCCGGATTTCGCCGCGCTCCTGGCCCGCTGGCGCGATTCGGGCCGCTCCGCCGCCGCCTTCCTGATCGGCGGCGCCGACGGGCTAGACCCCGCCCTGCGCGCCCGGGCCGACACCGCGCTGTCCTTCGGGCCGATGGTCTGGCCGCACATGCTGGCCCGCGCGATGCTGGCCGAACAGCTCTACCGCGCCGCCCAGATCCTCGCAGGCACCCCCTATCACCGGATCTGAGCTTCTTCTGGCCAGAAATATCCCCCGCGGAGCGCGCCACGAATGGAGCCGGCACAGAGGGCCGCACCCCTCGCGGCTCCGGTTGTCCTTCCCCGCCTCCGCGCCTAGAAGGGGCCGAACCGTGAAAGGCCCCTGCCCATGACCGCGCCGAAACCCGTGATCCTGTGCATCCTCGATGGCTGGGGCATCGGCCCCACGCGCGAGGACAACGCCCCCGAACTGGGCGCCACGCCCAATTTCGACCGGCTGATGGCGACCTGCCCGCATGCGCGGCTGATCACCCACGGCCCCGATGCCGGGCTACCCTCGGGGCAGATGGGCAATTCCGAGGTGGGGCATACCAATATCGGCGCCGGGCGCGTGGTGGCGATGGATCTGGGCCAGATCGACCTTGCCATCGAGGATGGCAGCTTTTTCGAGAATGCGGCGCTGCGCAACTTCATCGCGCGGGTCAAGGCGGCGGGCGGCACCGCGCATCTGATCGGCCTGGTGTCGGATGGCGGCGTGCACGGCCATATCCGCCACATCCTAGCCGCGGCGCGCGCGATCGCGGCGGCGGGCGTTCCGGTCGCGATCCACGCGCTGACCGACGGGCGCGACGTGGCCCCGAAATCCGCCGACCGCTTCATCGCCGAGCTGGTTTCGGGCCTGCCCGAGGGTGCCCATGTCGCCAGCGTGATCGGCCGCTATTACGCGATGGACCGCGACAACCGCTGGGGCAGGGTGCAACTGGCCTATCACGCCATGGCAAGCGGGCTGGGCGAGGCGGCGGACACGCCCGAAGCCGCGGTCACCGCTGCCTATGATCGGGGCGAGACAGACGAGTTCATCGAACCCACCGTGATCGCCGATGCGCCCGGAATCACGGATGGCGACGGGCTGTTCTGCCTGAATTTCCGTGCCGACCGCGCCCGCGAGATCCTGCGCGCCTTTGCCGATCCGGGCTTCGACGCCTTCGAGACGGGCCGCCGTCCGCGGCTTTCCGCGATCCTCGGCATGGTGGAATATTCCGACGCGCATAACGACTGGATGACCACGGTCTTCCCCGCCCGCGAGATCGTCAACACGCTGGGCGCCTGGGTGGCGCGGCACGGGCTGCGCCAGTTCCGCCTGGCCGAAACCGAGAAATACCCCCATGTCACCTTCTTCCTGAACGGCGGCAAGGAAGTGCCCGAGCCGGGCGAGGACCGCTTCATGCCGCCCTCGCCGCAGGTGGCAACCTATGATCTGCAACCCGAGATGAGCGCCGAGGCCGTCACCGATGCGCTGGTCGCGGCCATCGGCAAGGGCTACGATCTGATCGTGGTGAACTACGCGAATCCCGACATGGTCGGACATACCGGCATTCTGGACGCCGCGATCCGGGCCTGCGAGGCGGTCGATCGCGGCCTTGGCCGGGCCATCGCGGCGCTGGAGCAGGCGGGCGGCGCGATGATCGTCACCGCCGATCACGGCAATTGCGAGATGATGCGCGATCCCGAGACCGGCGGGCCGCATACCGCGCATACGCTGAACCCGGTGCCCGTGATCCTTGTGGGCGGCCCAGAAGGCGCGCGTCTGCGCGAGGGGCGGCTGGCCGATCTGGCGCCCACGGTGCTGGACCTGATGGGCCTGCCGAAACCGCCCGAGATGACCGGCTCCAGCCTGATCGAGACGTGAGACGCGCGCGCTCCCTCCTTGTGATCCTAGCGCTGGCGGGCGCCGCGCCTGCCGCCGCCCAGAGCGACCCCGCCGAAACCGCGCGCGCCGCTGCCGAGGCGCTGCGCGCGGCGGCGCGGTCGCTTCAGGACGCCGAGGGCGCGCGCGACCGGGTCGCGGCACTCAGCGAGACGATCCGCGCCTATGAGGACGGGCTTGCCGCGCTGCGCGAGGGGATGCGGCGTGCGGCGATCCGCGAGCAGGCCATCGCGCTGGTGCTCGACGCCCGCCGGGCCGAGATCGCGCAGCTTCTGGGCGCGCTGTCGGTGATGCCGCAAAGCCCCGAGGCGCTCTTGCTGCACCCTGCCGGGCCGCTCGGCACCGCGCGCGCGGGCATGATGCTGGGCGAGGTCACGCCCGTTCTGAAGGCCGAAGCCAATACCCTGCGCGCCCGCGTGGAAGAAATCGCGCTGATGCGCGCGCTTCAGGAAAGCGCCGCCCAGACGCTGGCCGAGGGGCTGGCCGGTGCACAGCGGGCGCGCACGGAACTCAGCCAGGCGATGTCCGAGCGCCGCGACCTGCCGCGCCGCTTCGCCGCCGATGCGGACCATCTGCGCGCGCTGGTCGAAAGCAGTGACACGCTGGACGGTTTCGCCGCCGGGCTGATCCAGGCCGAGGGACCGACCGCGCCCGAGGACAGCCAGGCCGAGGATTTCGCCCTGCGCCGGGGGCGGCTGGCGCTGCCGGTCGAGGCGACCATCCTGCGCCGCTTCGACGAACCGGACGCGGCCGGGATCTCGCGCCCCGGTCTGGTGCTGGCAACCCGCCCGCTGGCGCTTGTCACGACGCCGGTCCCGGCGACGATCCGCTATCGCGGGCCGCTGCTCGACTACGGAAACGTGATCGTGCTGGAGCCCGCCGAGGGCTATCTGCTGGTTCTGGCGGGGTTGGCCGAGGTCTACGGAGCCGAAGGCGAGGTGCTGTCGGCGGGGCGCCCGGTGGGACTGATGGGCGGCGCCGATCCGCGGACGGCGGCGTTTCTGGATGGCGCCTCAAATCGTGATGGCGATTTGCGCACGGAAACGCTTTATATGGAACTGAGACGGGGCGGACGCCCGGTGGACCCCGAACCGTGGTTCACGCACGACAAGGATTGAGGACGCCATGAAGAAATTCGCGTTGGCCGCGCTGGGCGGCACCATTGCCGGGGCGGTCCTGGCCACACAGGTGGCCGGTCCGCTGCTCGCGCAGGAGGCCGCCCGCAAGAGCTCGGTCTACGAACAGCTCGACCTTTTCGGCGATGTGTTCGAACGCATCCGCGCGCAATATGTCGAGGAGGTGGACGAGTCCAAGCTGATCGAGGCCGCGATCAACGGGATGCTGACCTCGCTCGATCCGCATTCGGGTTACCTGCCGCCCAAGGATTTCGACGACATGCAGGTGCAGACCCGGGGCGAGTTCGGGGGGCTGGGCATCGAGGTCACGCAGGAGGACGGTTTCGTCAAGGTGGTCTCGCCGATCGACGGCACGCCCGCCGACGAGGCCGGGATCGAGGCGGGCGATTTCATCACCCATGTCGACGGCGAAAGCGTGCTGGGCCTGACCCTGGACCAGGCGGTCGAGATGATGCGCGGCCCCGTGGGAAGCGAGATCGTCATCACCGTGGTCCGCCCGGCGACCGAGCCTTTCGACGTCACCATCATCCGTGACACGATCAAGCTGACGGCGGTACGTTCGCGGGTTCAGGGCGATACCGTGGTGCTGCGCGTGACCACGTTCAACGACCAGACCTATACCAATCTCGAGGCCGAGTGGCAGAAGTCGGTCGAGGAACTGGGCGGCATCGAGAATGTCAAAGGTGTCGTGCTGGATCTGCGCAACAACCCGGGCGGGCTGCTGCCGCAGGCGATCAAGGTGTCCGACGCCTTCCTCGATGCGGGCGAGATCGTCTCGACCCGTGGCCGCAACCCGCAGGACAGCGACCGCTTCAACGCCACCAAGGGCGACATCACCGGCGGAAAGCCGATCGTGGTGCTGATCAATGGCGGTTCGGCCTCGGCTTCCGAGATCGTGGCCGGTGCGCTCAAGGATCATCGCCGCGCCATCGTGGTCGGCACCAAGAGCTTCGGCAAGGGCTCGGTCCAGACGGTGATGCCGCTGAAGGGCGATAGCGCGATGCGGCTGACGACCTCGCGCTACTACACCCCCTCGGGCCGGTCGATCCAGGCGCTCGGCGTGTCGCCCGACATCGTCGTGGCCCAGCCCCCGCGCAGCCCGGTCACCGAGGAAGAGACGCCCAATGGCCGCCCCAGCCGGTCCGAGGCCGATCTGCGCGGCGCGCTCGGCAATGACAGCATGACCGAGGATGAACGCCGCCAGGCCGAGGAAGAATTGCAGAAGGCCGAGGCCGCCGCCAAGCTGCGCGAGGAGGATTACCAGCTCGCCTATGCGATCGACATCCTCAAGGGCCTCTCGGCGCTTGGCCCGAACGACTAGAAAGGACAGGGCCGGACCATGCGCCGGCCCGCCATGCCCATGCTGAGCCCCGAAGAAATCGAGAAGCTGCCCTATCGCCCCTGTGTTGGCGTCATGCTGGTGAATGCCGAGGGCCGCGTTTTCGTCGGCCAGCGCAAGGACTGGCCCGAACCTGCCTGGCAGATGCCACAGGGCGGAATCGACGGGGACGAGGACCCGCTGGCGGCGGCGCTGCGCGAACTGTTCGAGGAAACCGGGGTGACGCCCGATCTGGTCGAGGTGATCGACCACACCGCCGACTGGGTGCAGTACGACCTGCCGCCCGAGTTGATGGGCAAGATCTGGAAGGGGCGCTATCGCGGCCAGAGGCAGCTCTGGTTCCTGATGCGCTTTCTCGGCACCGACGACCAGATCGACATCGCGACCGCGCATCCCGAGTTCTCGGAATGGGCCTGGCTCGACCCCGCCCAACTGGCGGCCAGCATCGTGCCCTTCAAGCGCGCGGTCTACGAGCGCGTCGTTGCCGAGCTTGCCGGGCGGATAGGCTGAACCCGAGCTTGCCCCCAGGACGGAAATTGCGCATCGAAGCGGCGACCAAACCGAGGGGACGCATGACCGGGAAGATCGACACCCGCGCGGTGGGGCTTGATGCGGGCCTTGCCTTCATCCGCTGGCTGACCGGGGCCGAGAACCTGCATTACGGGCTGTGGACCGGCCTTGACGTGACAGCGGCCAATCTGGGCCGGGCACAGGCGGCCTATACAGACCTGCTGTTTTCGCACCTGCCCGAAGGGCGGCTGAGGGTCCTCGATATCGGCGGCGGCGCGGGCGAAACGGCGGCCAAGCTGATCGCGCGGGGCCACGAGGTCGAGATCGTGGTGCCCAGCGCCTTCCTCGCCAGCCGCTGCCGCGCCAACGCGCCCGCGGCCAAGGTGCACGAGATGCCGTTCCAGGATTTCGCCTCGGCCCCGCGCTTCGATCTGTGCCTGTTCTCGGAAAGCTTCCAGTACATCCCCTGCGCGCTGGCGCTCGACAAGGCGGCCGGCCTTCTGGTGCCCGGCGGCGAGATCCTGATCGCGGACTGCTTCCGGTCGGACAGCTTTCAGCGCGGGGGCCGGATCCGCGCCGCAGGCGGCGGGCACCGGCTGGCCCTCATGCGCGAGGAGATGGCAGCACGCGGCCTCGTGCCGCTGGTCGAGGAGGACATCACCGAGGCCGTCGCCCCCTCGATCGATCTGGAACAGGCGTTGTTCAACGTGTTCGGCCACGCGATCACGCGGATCGACGCCGAACTGGCCGCGAAACGCCCGTGCGGGCGCTGGCTGATGCACCGCGCGCTGGGCCTGGTGTTGAACGCGCGCCGTCGCGAAAGACTGGCCGCCCGGCTGATGGGGCGCGAACGCACGGCCGAGGCGTTCTGCCGCGACAACCGCTACATGATCTTCCGGCTGCGCCCGGGCGGCTGAGGGTCAGTCGTCCTCGTCACCGTCGAAGAACGGCTCCATCTGCGCCACGATCACCGCGTTCTCGGCCAGCGCCCGATCCATCAGAGCGGCTTCCTCGGCGTCGATCTCATGGCCCTGCGCGCGCCGCTCCTCCGCGGTGCCGTAGCCCGTGACATCCAGCGGCGCGAGCCCGGCCTGCTTCAGCACGGTAACGGTTTCGCGCACCGCCTCGGCCTCGTCCACGCCCGAGGCATAACACATCAGCCCCGCCCCCGTGGCGCCCTCGGGCAGCCCGTCGTCAGGCTTGCGCCCGACCTCGACGAGCAGGGTATAGATTTGGTGCGGGCGTTTGGGTTTGTCAGTCACGCAGAAGCTCGTTGATGCCGGTCTTGGACCGGGTCTGTGCGTCCACCCGTTTCACGATCACCGCGCAGTAAAGGTTGACGCCGCCCTTGGACGGCATGGACCCTGCCACGACCACCGAATAAGGCGGCACCTCGCCATACATCACCTCGCCGGTTTCGCGGTCGACGATCCTGGTCGACTTGCCGATGAACACGCCCATGCCGAGCACCGAGCCCTCGCGCACGATGCAGCCCTCGACCACCTCGGAGCGGGCGCCGATGAAGCAGTTGTCCTCGATGATGGTGGGGCCGGCCTGCATCGGCTCCAGCACGCCTCCGATGCCCACACCGCCCGACAGGTGCACGTTCTTGCCGATCTGCGCGCAGGATCCGACCGTCGCCCAGGTGTCGACCATCGTGCCCTCGTCCACATAGGCCCCGAGATTGACGAAACAGGGCATCAGCACCACGCCCTTGCCGATATGGGCCGAGCGGCGCACCACGCAGTTCGGCACCGCACGGAAGCCCGCGGCCTTCCACTGCGCCTCGCCCCAATGGGCGAACTTGCTGTCGACCTTGTCCCACCAGGTGCCGCCCTGCGGCCCGCCGGTCTGCACGCCCATGTCCTGCAACCGGAAGCCCAGCAGCACCGCCTTCTTGGCCCATTGGTTGACATGCCAGCGCCCGTCCGCCTGGCGCACGGCCACCCGCAGCGTGCCCTGGTCCAGCGCATGCAGCGTCGTCTCGACGGCGTCGCGAACCTCGCCCCTGGTGGCGGGGGTGATCGTGTCGCGCGCTTCCCATGCGGCTTCGATGGCGGCTTCGAGCTGGACGTCGGACATGGAATTCCCCCGGAAAGATGGCTGGTTTAACTGGACATCAGGCTATAGAGGCTAGACTTGCCCGGCGCAATCCAAGCCCGATGAGAAGCCCATGCAAGACGACAGCCGACGCCCGTTCCGCGACGCCCAGGAGGATGTCGAAGCAATCCGCGAGGTTCCCGATACCCCGCAGACCCGCGCCCCGGCCTATCGGCTTGCCTTTGCCGATCCCGAATTCCTGTGGCGCGACGAACTGCGCCCGGTGCGGCTGCAACTCGAACTGATGAAGCCCGAACTGGTGATGAAGGAATTCGGCATCGACAGCACGATCGTGCTGTTCGGCTCGGCCCGCATCCCCGAGCCCGCGCGCCGGGGCGAGGCCGCGACCGAAACGCTGGCCGACTACACGCGCTATTATGACGAGGCGCGGAAATTCGCCCGGCTGATCACCGAGAAGAGCCAGCGCAACGGCAAGCATCACGTCATCGTCACAGGCGGCGGCCCCGGCATCATGGAGGCGGGCAATCGCGGGGCGGCCGAGGCGGGCGGCGTGTCGATCGGGCTGAACATCGTGCTGCCCCATGAACAGGCGCCCAACCCCTATGTCACCCCCGATCTGTGCTTCAACTTCCACTATTTCGGCATCCGCAAGATGCATTTCCTGCTGCGCGCCGCCGCCATCGCAATCTTCCCGGGCGGCTTCGGCACGCTTGACGAGATGTTCGAGGCGCTGACGCTGATCCAGACGGAACGCATGGATCCCGTGCCCTTCCTGCTGTTCGGCCGGGCGTTCTGGGAAAAGGTCATCAACTGGGAGGCCCTGGCCGAGGCGGGCACGATCTCGCGCGCCGATCTCGACCTGTTCACCTTTGTCGAAACCGCCGAGGAGGCGCTCGCCGTGATCGAGCGCTGGACCCCGAAGGGCTGACCGCACCCTTCTTCTTGGCCCAAATACCCCCGCGCGGCCGCAAGGCCGCGCCACGCCCAACGCAGGGCAAGCGGGGCGCAAGCCCCGGGCGGCCCGGGGGCGGGAGTGCCCCGGTGTGTCGGAACAGCGTCAGTGCAGGTCGGGCGCGTCCGGGCGGCGCACGACGCGTTCGGGCTGGGGCAGGCCGGCCTCGGCGGCGATCTCGAAGCGGCTCTTCCGCGCGCGCTCGGTCGCCGACTTCAACTGCCCGCAGGCCGCCATGATGTCCTCGCCCCGCGGCGTTCGGATGGGGCTTGCATAGCCAGCCTTGTGCACGATGTCGGCAAAGGCCTCGATCCGGTCCCAGTCGGACCGCTGATAGGGTGCGCCGGGCCATTCGTTGAACGGGATCAGGTTGATCTTTGCGGGAATCCCCGCGATCAGCCTGACCAGCCGGCGCGCATCCGCATCGCTGTCGTTCACGCCCTTCAGCATCACGTATTCAAAGGTGATCCGTTCGGAATTCGACAGTTTCGGATAGGCCCGGAGCGCGTCAAGCAGTTGCGCCAGCGGGTATTTTCGGTTGATCGGCACCAGCTGGTTGCGCAATTCGTCGGTCGTGGCGTGCAGCGACACCGCCAGCAGGCAGCCGATCTCGGTGCCTGCACGCGCGATCTCGGGCACGATGCCGCTGGTCGACAGCGTGATGCGGCGGCGGCTCAGCGAAATGCCCTCGTTATCCATCGCGATCTTCATCGCGTCCCGAACCGCCTCGAAATTGTAAAGCGGCTCGCCCATCCCCATCAGCACGAGGTTCGAGATCAGCCGCGTCTCGTCCTTGGGCGCGCGGCCCGGCTCCGGCCATTCGCCCAGGTCGTCGCGGGCCAGCATGATCTGGCCGACGATCTCGGCCGCGGTCAGGTTGCGCACCAGCCGTTGCGTGCCGGTATGGCAGAAGGTGCAGGTCAGCGTGCAGCCCACCTGGGACGAAATGCAGAGCGTGCCGCGCGAGTCTTCCGGGATATAGACCACCTCGACCTCGTGGCCGCCCGCGATCCGGACGAGGTATTTCCGCGTGCCGTCGGCCGAAACGGTGCGTGTGACCAGTTCGGGCAGTTCGATCGCGAAATGTCCGGCCAGCAGCGCGCGGTAGTCCTTGGCAAGGTTGGTCATCGCGTCGAAGCTGCGCACGCCCTTGTGGTAGATCCATTGCCAAAGCTGGTTCTCGCGCATCTTCGCCTGCGCCTCGGGCGTGCCCGCCGCGACAAGGGCGGCCCGCAGCTGGGGCCGGGTCAGGCCCACCAGGTTAAGGCGCGCGGCCTCGGGTGGCTTGCGCGGAATCGGCAGCACCTCGGGCGTGATCGGCGGGCTCGCGGTCATCTTGCGCGTCTCCATCGGGCGGGGTGCTCCTTATATGGGATCGGCCCGAAAAAGAAAACATCCCGCAGGCGGCAGGGCCGCGTGCGGGACATCCGTTACCGGCCCCGGGCCGGGGTCAGTTGCCGGCGCAGCGGCGCTCGGCCTCCTCCATCGCGGCGGTAAAGCCCATCAGCGAGAAAGTATCCTTGGTCGTCGTACCGCGGGACGACCGCGCCGTCACCACCGCCTCGGCGCCGCGCTTCATCGCGGCGAGCAGCCGGGCATCTTCCTCCTTGGAAGCAGGCCACGCCCACTGGTTCTCGGTGAACAGTTCATAGGTCTCGTCGCCAATCCGGACCGAGACGGTCGAGCCATCTGCGAAAGGATAGCCGCCGGTGAACGACACCTCTCCCGCGGCACCGGCGCCGGGCCGGAAAGTCACGAACAGACGGATATCGCCACGATTCACCGCGACCACCCGCCCGTCACGGGTGTTCACCGTCTCCTTGGGCGGCGAGACGCCCCAGCATTCGCGCGGGTTCGTCTCGACGAAGACGTTCCAGTCGGTCTTGACCGCGACATTGTTGGTCGATTCCTGCTGTGCCTGGGCAGCCAATGCCCATAGCGCCGTCAATCCGCCCGCAAGGGCCGTTCGCATGAGGGAGTTCATCGTCGATACAGGCCTCCAGCCGTGTTTGCCTCTCTGTCCGCCGGACCGGCCCCTCGGTCAGCCGTTTCTCCGTTGGCGGGACGGTTTGCAACTCGATAGGCGCAACCTACCGTAGGCGCGCAGCGATGTGAAATCCCTCATCGCACAAAATCGCGTGGGCTTGAAGGGGAGGCGGATCATGGCCGAAGCGGTGGAGATGGTCGATCTGTGGCGCGGCGGCATGGTCGAGTCGCGGCATCGCGGGCATGCGGTGATCTGCGACGGCGCGGGCGCGGTTCTTGAGGCCTGGGGCGACCCGGGCGCGGTGATCTATCCGCGCTCATCGGTGAAAATGATCCAGGCGCTGCCGCTGGTCGAAAGCGGCGCGGCCGAGGCGGCAGGGCTGGACGATGCGGACCTGGCGCTGGCCTGCGCCTCGCATGAGGGGGCGCCGGTCCATGTGGCCCGCATCGCGGCCTGGCTTGACCGGCTGGGCCTGTCCGAGGCCGACCTGCGTTGCGGCGCGCAGCCCAGCCGCGACAGCGCGGAACGCAAGCGGATGCTGATCGCGGGCGAGGCGCCAAGCCAGTTGCACAACAACTGCTCGGGCAAGCATGCGGGGTTCCTGACGCTGGCGCGTCATCTGGGGGCGGGGGGCGATTACAACTATACCGGCCATCCGGTGCAACGCGCCATCCGCGCCGCGTTCGAGGACGTGACGGGGCAGGCGAGCCCATGCTTCGGGATCGACGGCTGTTCCGCGCCGAATTTCGCGACGACCATGCATGGCCTTGGCCGCGCCATGGCATTCTTTGCGACCGCCCGGCCCGATGCCGCCACCCCCCGCGTCCGCGCCGCCGCGCGGCTGACAGGGGCGATGCTGGCCCATCCCGATCTGGTGGCGGGCGAGGGCCGGGCCTGCACCGAGTTGATGCGCGCCGTGGATGGCCGCGTCGCGGTCAAGACCGGGGCCGAGGGGGTCTTTGTCGCGATCCTGCCCGAGCGGGGCCTTGGCATCGCGGTCAAGATCGAGGACGGCGCCACCCGCGCGGCCGAGGCGGCGATCGCGGGGCTGTTGATCCGGCTGGGCGTGCTCGACCCCGAACACCCGGCCACGCGCGGGCGGCTGGGCGGGCCGATCCGGAACTGGCGCGGGATCGTGACAGGGGAAATCCGGCTTGCCCCGGGTTTCGGCTGAAGTCTCTCTTGCCTTCGGGCCGGGGTCGGTTCCAGATTGGGGCGCGAGCCGGGCGAGGAGGCCATGAGCGAAACCCTGATCGAGCGCCGCGCCCGGCTGATGGGGCCGAACGTGCCCACCTTCCACGCCGAGCCGGTGCATCTGGTGCGTAGCGAGGGCGTTTGGCTGTGGGATGCCGAGGGGCGGCGCTATCTGGACGCCTATAACAACGTCCCCCATGTCGGCCATTGCCACCCCCGCGTGGTCGAGGCGATTGCCAGGCAGGCCGCGACGCTGAACACCCATACGCGCTATCTGCATACGGCCATCCTGGACTATATCGAGCGGTTGATCGCGACGCTGGGCCATGGGCTGAGCCAGGCGATCATGGTCTGCACCGGGTCCGAGGCGAATGACGTGGCGCTGCGCATGGCGCAGGCGGCCACCGGCGCGCGCGGGCTGATCGCGACCGACAACACCTATCATGGCAACACCGCCGCGGTCAGCCAGCTTTCGACGCGCCGCCCCCCCATCGGTGGCTATCCCGCCCATGTCCGCCTTGTCCCCGCCCCCGAAAGCCTGACCCCGCTGGGCGGCAGCCCCGAGGCGCAGGCCGCTGCCTTTGCCGCCAATGTCGCCCGTGCCATCGCCGAGTTCGAGGAGACGGGCCAGGGCTTTGCCGGGTTCATGCTGTGTCCGTTCTTCGCGAACGAGGGGTTCCCGACGCTGCCCCGCGGGTTTCTGGATCCCACGGTCGCGGTGATCCGGCGCGCGGGGGGGCTGATCCTGGCCGACGAGGTGCAGCCGGGTTTCGGGCGGCTGGGCGATGCGTTCTGGGGCCATGAGCGGCTGGGGTTTGCGCCCGATGTTGTGACGCTGGGCAAGCCGATGGCGAACGGCCATCCGGTCGGCGCGGTGGTGACGCGGCCCGACATCATGGCCGATTTCCGCACCGCGTTCGGCTATTTCAACACCTTCGGCGGCAACCCGGTCTCGGCCGCGGCGGCGCTGGCCACGCTTGATGTGCTGGAGGAGGAGGGGCTGGTCGCGAATGCGCGGGATGTCGGGGCGCACATGCTGTCCCGGCTGCGCGCGCTGCGCCATCCGCTTCTGGCAGAGATACGCGGCGCGGGGCTGTTCCTGGGGGCCGAATTCGTCCACCCGGACGGCTCCCCCGCCACCGGTTTCGCCGAACGGCTGGTCGAGGGGCTGCGCCAGCGCGGGATCCTGACGGGCCGGATCGGGCGGCACATGAACACGCTGAAGATCCGCCCCCCCTTGCCCTTCTCGCGCGAGAATGCCGATCTTCTGGTCGAGACGCTCGACGACCTGCTGGCCCGGACGGAGGAACCCGCATGACCGATGCCGAAGCCCTGATGCTGGCCCGGGAGGCCACGGCCCACTGGACCGGCTGCGCCGATCTGCGCCCGATCTCGCATCGCGAGAACGCGGTCTTTGCGGTGGACCTGCCCGATGCCTGTCGGGGGGTACTGCGGCTGCACCGTCGCGGCTATCAGACCGAGGAGGCGATCCGCTCGGAACTTTGGTGGATGGACGCGCTGGCCGAGGCGGGGCTGGGCGTGCCGCGGCCCCAGCGCACCGTGGATGGCGCGCTGATGGCGCAGCTTGCCGACGGGCGCATCGCCTCGGTGCTGAGCTGGGTCGAGGGACGGCCCATCGGCACGGGCGGCGAGCCGCTTGACGGCACGCCCGACGAGCAGATGCGCCGCTATGCCAGCGTCGGCCGGGCCATCGCGCAGCTGCATGTCGCCACCGACCGGATCACGCTGCCACCCTGGTTCAGCCGACCGCATTGGGACATCGACGGCCTGCTGGGGGCCGCGCCCTTCTGGGGCCGGTTCTGGGATCATCCCGCCGCCAGCGAGGCCGAGGCGCTTCTGCTGCAAGAGGCCCGCCGCTATGCCCGCGAGCGGTTGTCGGACCATGCCGCACAGGGCGCCGACCAGGGGCTGATCCATGCCGATCTGTTGCGCGAGAACATCCTGCATGACGGCCATCATGCAAGGCTGATCGACTTCGACGACAGCGGTTTCGGCTTCCGGCTTTACGATCTGGGCACGGCACTGGCGCAGAACCTCGAGGAACCGGCGCTGGACCAGATCGCGACCGGGCTGATCGAGGGCTATGCCACGCATCGTCCGCTGACCGATGACGATCTTGCGATGCTGCCGGTCTTCGTGATGCTGCGCACGCTGGCCTCGGTCGGCTGGACGATGCCGCGCCTTGCGCCCGGCGATCCGCGCATCCGCGCCTATCTCAACCGCGCGGTGCGCACCGCCCATGCCGTGCTCGAAGGGTTGACGCTGTTCCGCGTCGCATAGCCGACCGCGCGGGCTCAGGCGCCCTCTGCGGGGCGGAACAGCAGGCTTACGCCGTTGATGCAATGGCGCTTGCCGGTGGGGGGCGGGCCATCGTCGAAGATATGGCCCAGATGGCTGCCGCAGCGGCGGCAATGAACCTCGGTGCGCAGCATGAGGAACTTGCGATCAGGCTTGGTTCCGACCGCGTCGGGCAACGCCTGCCAGAAGCTGGGCCAGCCGGTGCCGCTGTCGAACTTGGTCGCGGCATCATAAAGCGGCAATTCGCATCCCCGGCAGTGATAGAGACCGGGGCGTTTCTCGTCGTTGAGCGGGCTGGTGAAGGCGCGTTCGGTGCCCTCCTGCCGCATCACGCGGTATTCCAGATCATCGAGCATCGCGCGCCATTCGGCCTCGCTGCGGGTGATCTCGAACGTGCTGGCGCGAGCGGCGCGGGATGTCAGCGCAAATGCTGCGCCGCCCAGAAGGATGCTGCGTCGGTTCATTGCGGGTCTCCTTTTCCGGGATCATAGGCGCAGGAGGCCGCGTGCGCATCTCACGATCCCGCGCGGCCCCGCGCTTCGAGCCAGCGGTCCAGTTCGGCGACGAAATCCTCGCCGCGGCGTTCGAAATTGTCATACTGGTCGAAACTGGCCGCAGCGGGCGCAAGCAGGACGACATCGCCCGGTTCGGCCTCGGCGGCGGCGCGGGCGACGGCGGTTGCCATCGTCGTGCAGATCTCGTGCGGGATGTCGCGCAGATGAAGCGCAAAGGCCGCCGCCTCGCGCCCGATCACATAGGCCTTGGCGACATTGCCCAGATGCGGCGCAAGCTCGGCCAGCCCGCCCTCTTTCTCGAGTCCGCCACAGATCCAGCGGATGCGCGCAAAGGCGGCCAGCGCACGCGCGGCCGAGGCGGCGTTGGTGGCCTTGGAATCGTTGACGAAACGCACCCCCCCCGCCTCGGCCACAAGCTGGCTGCGATGCGGCAGACCGGCGAAATCGTGGAAGGCGCGCTCGATCTCCCTTGGCGCGATGCCAAGGCAGCGGGCGGCGGCATAGGCGGCGCAGGCGTTCTGGTGGTTATGCGCGCCGGGCAGGCCGGGGATAGCGCGCAGGTCGATGCTGGCCACCTGTCGGCCCTTGCGCCATTCCGCCAGAAACCCCTTGCGCGCAAAGACCGCCCAGCCCGGTCCGGTCAGCTTGTCCGCCGCCGAGATGCGGATCACCCGGTCGTCGGCTGGCCCCTCGGCCATCTGGTTGGCCAGAAACCGCCCCTCGTCCTCGTCCACGCCGATGATCGCCCGGTCCGGCCCGCCCTCGGCGAACAGGCGCCGCTTGGCGGCAAAATACCCCCCCGGCCCGCCATGGCGGTCCAGATGGTCGGGCGAAAGGTTGGTGAACACCGCGATGTCGGGCGTCAGCGCACGGGCAAGTTCCGTCTGGTAGGAGGACAGCTCGAGCACCACGACGCCGCCCTCGCCCGGCGGGTCCATGTCCAGCACGCCGCGTCCGATATTGCCCGCAAGCTGGCTGTCGCGACCCGCCGCGCTCAGCACATGATGGATCAGCGCCGAGGTGGTGGACTTGCCGTTCGAGCCGGTCACCGCGATCACGCGCGGCGGGCTGTCGAATCCCTCCCACTCCTCGGTGGCGAGCGAGCGGAAAAAGAGGCCGATATCGTTGTCGACCGGCACCCCGGCCGCCCAGGCGGCGGCGACAACGGGATTGGGCAGGGGGTAGAGGTGGGGGATACCCGGGCTAAGGATCAGCGCGGCGGCACCCCCCAGTGCGCCCGGACGCGTCAGGTCGACGGGGGGGAACCCCTCGGCCATTGCGGCGGCGCGGGCGGCCTCGTTGTCGTCCCAGACCAGCACCTCGGCCCCGCCCGCCCGCAGCGCCCGCGCCGCCGACAGGCCTGACCGCCCCAGCCCCAGAACGGCGACCCGCGCCCCGTCAAACCCGCGCACCGGAATCATGCCCCACCCCTTTCAAAGGTGGGCGGAGAATGCCCATCGAGAAGCGCCGGATGCAAGACGGCCCGGCCCGCGCCAGGCGTGTTCCCGGCTGCCCCGACGCTCAGACCAGGTAGTGCCAGCCGATCATCAGCGGCGGCATCGCCACGGCGGTCAGCGCGAACAGGAAGCCCGCCGTGCGGTTGCCGCCCATCCGCCGCACCGCGCCGCTGATCGCCGGGGCGACCACGATCGCGGCCAGCGTGATCGGCAGGACGCGATCGAAGATCGGCGCGCAATTCTGCGGATTGGCGAAATTCTCGATGCAATAGGGCACGATCTGGTTCGAGAAGACCACGACCAGCGCGATCAGGTAGCCGATGAAGGCCACGACCGCATAGGGCGGCACGCCGTCCCATTGCTTGAGCGTGACATCGGGGGTCACCGCATGAAGCCGCGGCGAAGCCCAGAACGCGCGCCTGTCGCGTTTGGGGCTGGGCCGGACTTCCCGGACGAATTCCTCGTCCACGATCTTGTATTCCATGCTCTCGTCCTCCTGTTCCCTCGGGCTCAGCGCACCTTGAGGGTCGCCAGCCCGATCAGCGCGAGGATCAGGCTGATGATCCAGAACCGTATCACGATCTGGGGTTCCGCCCAGCCCTTCTTCTCGAAGTGATGGTGGATGGGTGCCATCAGGAACACACGTTTGCCGGTCGCCTTGAAGTAGCCGACCTGGATGATGACCGACAGCGCCTCGACCACGAAAAGCCCGCCAACAATGGCCAGAACGATCTCGTGCTTGGTGGCAACCGCGATCGCACCCAGCGCGCCGCCCAGCGCAAGCGAGCCGGTATCGCCCATGAACACCGCCGCCGGTGGGGCATTATACCACAGGAACCCCAGCCCCGCGCCGATCAACCCGGCGCAGAAGATCAGGATCTCCCCGGTGCCGGGGACGTAGTGGACATCGAGATAGGTGGTGAAATCGACGCGGCCCACGGCATAGGCAATCACGCCCAGCGCCGCGGCGGCGATCATCACCGGCATGATTGCCAGCCCGTCCAGCCCGTCGGTCAGGTTCACCGCATTCGCCGCGCCCACGATCACGATCATCGAGAAGGGAACGAAAAGGATACCCAGATTGAACAGAGCATTCTTGAAGACCGGCACCGCAAGCTGGTTGGTCAGCGCCTCGGGATGCACGCTCGCCGCCCAGTATCCGGCGATCGCAGCGATCAGCAGCCCCAGCCCGAAGCGCACCCGGCCGGGCACGCCCTTGACGTTGTTCTTCGACACCTTGGCATAGTCGTCGGCAAAGCCGATGGCCCCGAAGCACAGGGTCACGAACAGCACCATCCAGATATGGGGGTTGTCGAGCCGCGCCCACAGAAGCGTCGAAACGATCAGCCCGCCAAGGATAAGCACGCCCCCCATGGTCGGGGTGCCCGCCTTGGTTTCCAGATGGCTGGCCGGGCCGTCCGCGCGGATCGGCTGGCCGTTCCTCTGGCGCTTGCGCAACAGGTTGATCAGCGGCCGACCGAACAGGAAGCCGAACAGCAGCGCGGTGAAGAAGGCCGCGCCGGCACGGAAGGTGATGTAGCGGAAGAGGTTGAACGCGCCGCCCCCGTCGGAAAGATCGGCCAGCCAGAAGAGCATTACTCAAGGTCCTCGTCGGTTTCGGGGAGCGCTTGGCCCAGTTTGCCCAGCGCGTCAACGACGATCGAGACGCGGCTGCCCTTGGAGCCCTTGACCAGCACGACATCGCCCGCATCGACCAGTGCGTGTATCCGGGCTGCCAGCGGTTCGGCCTCGTCGAACCATTGGCCGCGGTGCTTCAACGGCAACGCGAAATAGAGCGCGCGCATTCGCGGTCCGACGCAATGCACCAGATCGACGCGGGCCATGGCGGGCAGATCGGCCAGGCCCGCATGCAGCGCCTGTTCCTGCTCGCCAAGCTCCAGCATGTCGCCGAGGATCGCGATGCGGCGGCCCCGGGCCACGCGCCCCACCCCGTCGCGCGGCGCGGCGGCGGCCAGCACCTCGAGCGCGGCCGCCATCGAGGCAGGATTGGCATTGAACGCGTCGTCGATCACCTCGATCGCGATATCGCGGTCGATCGGGTCAAGCGCGATCCTGAGCCGTGCGCCGCGCCCGTCGGGCGGCAGCCATCTGCCCAGATCGCAGGCCGCCACCGCGCGGTCGATGCCCAGCGCCTCGGCCACGGCTAGCACGCCCAACGCGTTCATCGCGAAATGCCGACCCGGCGCGCGGATCTTGAACAAGAGCTTCTCGCCCTGCGCCTTTGCCTCGACCACCGTCGAGTCCGGATGAAGCTGCGCCTTCAGCAGCCTGAATTCGGAAGATTTCGTTGCGCCGAAGGTGAGCTTTCCGACGGAGCGGGCGGCGCTTTCCAGGATCGGGCTTACGTCCAGATCGTCGGGAAAGACCGCGATGCCGCCCGGCTCCAGCCCCTCGAAGATCGCCGCCTTCTCGCGCGCGATGCCTGCCAGATCGTCGAAGGCGGCCAGATGGGCGGGGGCGACCGTGGTGATCAGCGCAACATGCGGCCGCGCCATGCGGGCCAGCGGCGCGATCTCGCCGGGATGGTTCATGCCGATCTCGATCACCGCGAAATCGGCCTCTTCGGGCAAGCGCGCCAGCGTCAGCGGCACGCCCCAATGGTTGTTGAAGCTCGCCTCGGCGGCGTGAACCCGGCCCTGCCCGGCAAGGACGGCGCGCAGCATCTCCTTGGTCGAGGTCTTGCCGACCGAGCCCGTCACCGCCACGACCCGCGCCCGCGCCCGCGCCCGCCCCGCCTGCCCCAGCGCGATCAGCGCCTCCAGCACATCGGGCACGATCAGGAGCGGCGCGTCGGGGGCAAGGCCCTGGGGGATGCGCGACACCATCGCCGCTGCCGCCCCCCGTGCCAGCGCGTCGGCAACGAAATCATGCCCGTCGCGCTGGTCGGTCAGCGCGACGAACAGATCGCCGGGGGCAAGGCTGCGGGTGTCGATCGACACGCCCGTTGCACGCCAGTCGCAGGTGGCCTGCCCGCCGGTCGCGGCGGCGGCGTCGGCAGCCGTCCAGAGCGCGCTCATGCCAGCCGCCCGTCAAGTGCGGCGACCGCCACGCTGGCCTGTTCGGCATCGTCGAAGGGGAACACATCGTCGCCGACGATCTGGCCGGTCTCATGCCCCTTGCCCGCGATCAGCAGCGCGTCGCCCGGTTCCAGCGCATCGACGCCGCGCAGGATCGCCTCGGCCCGGTCGCCGACCTCGATGGCATCGGGGCAAGCTTTCAGTATTTCTGCACGGATCAATGCGGGATCCTCGGATCTGGGGTTGTCGTCTGTCACATATGCAACATCGGAATGTTCGGCCGCCGCCGCGCCCATCAGCGGGCGCTTGCCCCGGTCGCGGTCGCCACCCGCACCAAAGACGATGACGATACGACCCATCACATGCGGGCGCAGCGCCTTGAGCGCGGTGGCGATGGCGTCGGGGGTGTGGGCGTAATCGACAAAGACCGCCGCGCCGTTCGCCCGCCGCGCCGCCAGTTGCATCCGCCCGCGCACGCCGACAAGATCGGGCAACGTGTCGAAGACCTGGCCCGGCTCGTCGCCACAGGCGATCGCCAGCCCCGCGGCGAGCGCGACGTTATGCGCCTGAAACCCGCCGATCAGGCCAAGCCGCACCTGCCGCGCCCGGCCCTGCCAGTCAAGCCGCACCTCCTGCCCCGTCGCATCGAAGCGTTGCGCGGCGATCCGCAAATCGGCGGCCGGGTTGGAGCCGACGGTCAGCACTTGCTGCCCGCGCGCCTCGGCGATGGCCGTCACGGACGCGCCCTTCGGATCGTCGATATTGACAACCGCCGTGCCATCCTCGGGCAGCACGCGGCCAAAGAGCCCGGCCTTGGCGGCGAAATAGGAGTCGAAGGTCTCGTGGTAATCGAGGTGGTCCTGGGTGAAATTCGTGAATCCCGCCGCGCGCAGCACCACGCCATCAAGCCGGGACTGGGCAAGGCCATGGCTTGACGCCTCCATCACGGCATGGCTGACCCCCGCCCCGGCCATCTCGGCCAGCAGGCGATGCAGCGTCAGCGCGTCGGGCGTGGTATGTGCAAGTGGCGCCTGGAACGCGCCCTCGACCCCGGTGGTGCCGAGGCTTGCGGCCTGATGGCCCAGCAGCGTCCAGATCTGGCGGGTGAACTGGGCGACCGAGGTCTTGCCATTGGTCCCGGTCACCGCGGCCATGGTGGCGGGCTGGGCCGCGAACCAGAGCGCGGCTGCCCCGGCAAAGGCGGCGCGCGGGTCTTCGACCACGATCAACGCGGCCTGACTGGCGGACAGCGCCTCGGCCGCGATCCCGGCGCCCTCGGCATCGGTCAGGATGGCCACCGCTCCCCCGGCCAGCGCCTGCGGGATGAAGGCGCCGCCATGGGCGCGGCTGCCGGGGAAGGCCGCGAACAGGAAGCCGGGGCGGACCGCGCGGCTGTCGATGGCAAGCCCCGCGATGCGCGCCTCGCGCCCGCCCCTTGCCCTGAGGCCGAGCGCGGCGAGCGATTTCTCCGAGCGGTCCGCCATGATCCCCGCGCCCATCAATTCGCGGCCAGTGTTACCCCGAAGCCCTGGGCCGTTTCAATCTCCGGCCGCAGCCCCAGCAAAGGCGCCGCGCGACGGATGATCTCGCCTGCAACCGGCGCGGCGGTCCAGCCTGCCGTTCGGCGCGGCTCCGAGCCGGAGGTGTCTTCGGGCTCGTCGAGCGTGACGACCAGCACATAGCGCGGCGCGTCGGACGGAAAGATGGCGGCGAAGGTCGCAAGCACCTTGTCCTTGTGATAGCCTCCGGTGCGCTTGGGCTTGTCCGCGGTGCCGGTCTTGCCGCCGACCGAATAGCCCTCGACATCGGCCAGGGTCGCCGTTCCGTGAGAGACGACCTCGCGCAGCATCGAACGGATCGCCGCGGATGTCTCTGCGGACACCACCCGCTCGCCCGGCTTCCCCCCACCGGCAAGCAGCGTCGGCGTCACCCGGAAGCCGCCATTGGCAAGCGTCGCATAGCCCGCGGCCAGGTGCATCGGGCTGGCCGAGAGCCCGTGGCCATAGGATATCGTCAGCATCGAGATATCGGTCCAGCGTGGCGGCAAGAGCGGCTTGCCGGTCGGCGCCTCGACCAGTTCCAGCGGCACCGTCTCCAGAAAACCGAGCCGGTCAAGAAAGGCGCGCTGTCGTTCCGCGCCGATCCGCTGGGCAAGACGCGCGGTGCCGATATTCGAGCTTTTCACCAGAACGTCGGTCACCGACAGTTCGGGGCCGTAATTACGGAAATCGCGGATGCGGTAGCGGCCCCAGACCATCGGCCCCTTTGTGTCGATAACGGTCCTCGGAGAGACGATCCCCTCTTCCAGCGCCTGCGCGATGGTGAAGGTCTTGAAGGTCGAGCCAAGCTCGTAGACCCCCTGCACCGCGCGATTGAACAGCGGGCTGTCGGACGGATCGCCCTGAGTCGGAAGGCGCGGACGTTCGTTGGGATCGAAATCGGGCAGCGAGACCATCGAGATCACCTCGCCCGTATTCACGTCCATGAGGATTGCCGTGGCACCCTTGGCATTCAGCAGCCGCATGCCGCCTGCCAGCACACGCTCGACCGCGGCCTGCACGGTCAGGTCGAGCGACAGCCGCAGCGGCGCGCCGCCATTCGCCGGGTCGCGCAGCCAGCCGTCGAAGGCCTGTTCGACGCCCGCGCGCCCCACAACCTCGGCCGAGGACACGCCCTCGCGCCCGAAGCCGGACCCGCCCAGCACATGGGCGGCCAGTCGGCCGTTGGGGTAAAGCCGCATCTCGCGCGGGCCGAACAGCAGGCCCGGATCGCCGATGTCATGCACCTTCTGCATCTGTTCGGGGCTGAGACGACGCTTGATCCACAGGAACTTGCGCTCGCCGGTGAAGTCGGCAAGCAGGCGCTGCTCGTCGAGATCGGGGAAGATCTGCGCCAGTTCCCGGGCGACGCGGGCGGGTTCGATCATGTGGGGTGGCTGGGCGTAAAGCGCGTGTGTGGCAAGGTTGGTGGCCAGGATATTGCCGTTGCGGTCCACGATATCGGCGCGCTGCGCGACGATGGCCGCGCCCGAGGCCGCGGCGCGCGGCTCGGAGGGGACCGCGGCGGCCAGCGTGCCCATGCGCACGCCCACCACCAGGAAGGCCGCGCAGAACATCACACCCAGCATCAACAACCGCCCCTCGGCGCGGCTGCGGGCGGTGTCGCGCATCCGTTCGTGGCGCAACCGCAGGTTCTCGCGCTCGATGGCGGCGGGATTCTCGCCCCGGGCGCGGGCCTCGAGGATGCGGGCGAGCGGGCGCAGCGGCGTGCGGATCATGGCTGAGACTCCAGGTCCTCATCGGCAAGGAGGCTGCCCAGAAGCTCGATCGGGATCACGATCTCGGGCAGTTCGAAGGTCGGATAGGCCACCTGGTCGATGGCGGCGAATTGCTCGGGCGCAAGCGGCAGCAGTTCCAGCCTCTCGAAATTCAGATTGGCCAGCGCGCGCAGCCGGTCGGGCCGGTTCAGATAGGCCCATTCGGCGTTCAGGATCGCGCGGCGTTCACGCCACAGACCGATATCGCGGTTCAGCCTCTCGACCTCGGCGATCACCTGCTGGGTGGCGTAGTTCTCGCGATAGGCCCAGACCGCCAGCCCCATCACCGCCAGCGCCGTCAGAACGTAGAAAAGACCGCGCATCTATGCCCCCTCCATGATCGCCGGCAAACCCAGTTGGGCGCGATCCACAGGCCCCGCAGGCGCGTCGGTGCGCTCGGCAACGCGCAGCTTTGCCGAACGCGCGCGCGGGTTGGCGGCAAGTTCCGCATCATCGGGTCCGACGGCCTTGCGGGTCAGGATATGAAACCGCGGCGCTTCGATCGGGATCTCGGGCGCGTGACGGCTGCCCCCGCCCGTCTGACCCGCACGCAATTGCAGGAAACGTTTGACGATCCGATCCTCGAGCGAATGGAAGGTCACGACCGCCAGCCTGCCGCCGGGTTTCAGCGCGCGTTCGGCCGCCTCTAGCCCGGCCACCAGTTCGCCCAACTCGTCGTTCACCGCGATGCGAATCGCCTGAAAACTGCGCGTCGCGGGGTGGATCTGGCCCGGCTGCGGTCGTGGCAGGCAGCGGGCGATCACCTCGGCCAGTTGCGCGGTGGTGACAAGAGGCGCGATGGCGCGGGCCGCGACGATGGCCCGCGCGATCCGGCGGGCAGCGCGTTCCTCGCCGTAATGAAACAGGATGTCGGCCAGCGTCGCCTCGGGCGCGGAATTCACCAGATCTGCCGCCGAAGGCCCGCTATCGCCCATCCGCATGTCCAGCGGGCCGTCCTTCTGGAAGGAAAAGCCCCGCTCTGCCCGGTCAATCTGCATCGAGGACACGCCGAGATCCAGCACCACGCCGTCAAGCGGTTCCCCCGCATGTTCATCGAGCCGCGAGAACGTGCCCTGCACCAGCCGCAGCCTCTCGCCATACTCGGCCGCCCATCCCTGCGCCATCTCGAACACGCTGGGGTCGCGGTCCACACCGATCACGCGATCCGCCCCGGCATCCAGCAGGCCGCGGGCATAGCCTCCTGCCCCGAAGGTCCCGTCAAGCCAGACGCCGCAGACCGGCGCGACGGCCTCGAGCAGGGGCCGCAGAAGGACGGGGATATGAGGCGGCTCTGAGGGGGCGGGGCGTTCCGCGGCGGCCATCGTTCAGACCGCCTCGGGATTGTCGAGAAGCGACAGCAGGTCGAAATCGTCCGGCTTGTCCTCGAGCCAGGCTTCGGTATCGGCCAGTTCCTCGGCCTCATAGATGTCGGGATTCCAGATCTTGAACGTGTCGCCCGAGCCGATGAAGAACGCCTCCTCGCCCAGGCCGATCTTCTCGCGCAACTTCTGCGGCAGCACGAGCCGCCCGTCGGGATCGACCTCGGTGGGCAACGACTGGCCATTGAACAGGTGTTCCAGCCTGCGCCGCGCGACCGAGCCGCGGGGCAGCGCCTCGATCTTCTCGTCAACCTCGTCGATCGCCTTTATCGAATAGCATTCCAGGAACTTGCGACGGTGATCGCCGTAGACGATCACCAGTTGCGGACGCAACCCGTCAGTCCATTCGGGATCGCAGGACTCGAGGACGCGCCGGAACTGGGCCGGAATAGACACCCTGCCCTTGGCATCCACCTTGTGGCGGCTCGAACCTCTGAACCTGCGCGCCACCGGACGTCCGCTCCTTCTCGCTCTCCGGCCAGGAACGGAAACGGCGGACCGAGCTGCTGCCACTGCCCGATCCGCCGCCCTCGTCCCGCTTCGGGATGTCCGGCTGCGCGCGCCACCTGGGGGGATGTTCTGCTCGCCCGCGCGCCGGATCTCTGTTCTTCGATGACGGCGGGCTGCCTGTATGAAACCCGTTTGCCTGTGGGGTCTTGGTGCCCCTGAAAACGTCCGCCGTCATCCGATGACCAAGGGATGTCACGGGAATTCATGGAAATCAACTGAAATCTGCGGGCAGAAGAGCCAAGCTCAGGCTGTCAGCATCGCGACGAGCAGCGCAAATCCACAGCGCGACGCGAGCGAACACCGCCTATTGCGGGAACGACACGGGATCTCTCTAAATGTTGTGCATTCTTGAGGGGCCGGATTTTTCCCGTGTTTTCCCAAGAAAACCGACGGGCTGGTTGGACGGCGCCGTAGCTACGGGGTTCTGAAGCGGATTCTGCCCTGTGGGTCGGGCGAAACCGGCCGATGATTCGCACCGGTTCGATCCGCAGGGCCGCTCAGGCCATGAAATCCCGTGGCTGGAATACCCGCAGGCAGTTCAGGCCATCCCGCCACCGATCAGGCGGGCGGCGATATGGGCATAGGCGTCGGCCAGCGGCCCCTCGCCCAGCGCCACCGGGCGGCCAGCGTCGCCCGCCAAGCGCATGTCCAGCGCCAGCGGCAGCGCCCCCAGAAGCGGCACGCCCAGTTTCTCGGCTTCGGCCGCGACGCCGCCATGGCCGAAGATATGTGCCTCATGTCCGCAATTCGGGCAGACATAGGCGGACATGTTCTCGATCAGGCCAAGGACGGGGGTGCCGAGCTTGCCGAACATGTCGATGGCCTTGCGTGCGTCGATCAGCGCCACATCCTGCGGCGTCGAGACGACAATCGCGCCGTTCAGCTTGGTGCGCTGGCAAAGCGTCAGCTGGATGTCGCCGGTGCCGGGCGGCAGATCGACCACCAGCACGTCAAGCGGCCCCCAGTTCACCTGGGTCAACAGCTGTTGCAGCGCCCCCATCAGCATCGGCCCGCGCCAGACCACCGCTTGGCCCTCCTCCATCATCAGGCCGATCGACATCATGGTAACGCCGTGGGCCACGATCGGCTCGATGGTCTTGCCATCCGGCGAGGCGGCGCGGCGGGTCACGCCCATCATACGGGGCTGCGAGGGGCCGTAGATGTCGGCATCGAGCAGGCCCACACGGCGGCCCTGCCGGGCCAGCGCAACGGCAAGGTTGCTGGCCACGGTGGACTTGCCGACTCCGCCCTTGCCCGAGGCGACGGCGAGGATGCGGTCGATGCCCGCGGGGTTTTCGGGGCCGGCCTTGGGCGTGGGATGGCGGCCGATCTTCAGCGCCTCGCCGGGCGGGGCCTTGGGGGCGGGGCCATGGGCGGTCAGCACAACCGAGGCGCGCGTCACCCCCGCCAGCGCCTCGACGGCGGCCTGGGCGGCGGCGCGCACCGGCTCCAGTTCCGCGGCCCGGTCGGGATCGGGCGCCTCGATCACGAAGCGCACGGTGTCGTCCTCGATCGACAGCGCGCGCACCATGTCGCGCGAGACCAGATCGCCGCCATCGGGCAGCGCGACTCGGGACAGGGATTCGAGGACGGCATCGCGCGTGACGGGCATGGCTGTCTTCCTTTCGGGCATTCGGGGGCCGCGGCCCCACCCCTTAACTTGTCCGGACGCGCCCGGAGGGCAAGGTCATTTTCGGCATGCCCGTTTCGTTTGCAACGGCGCGCACGATGCTCGAAATTACGTCAGCAAGACTCATGCATTTTCTGCATGGCGGCATTTCACCCGGAAACTATTGTGCATGCGCAGCATTGCCGTATCTTTGATCTCAACGGCGCGCGGCGAAAGTCGCGGTCGGGCAGACCAAGACGCCCGGCATGCCGAACACGACTTGGAAGCCCCTCCTCCTCCCTGGGTTTCCTTGTCTCGCGGCGGCACCCTCCTCCTCCCTGGTGCCGCCGCACCCTTTCGGGGCTTTCGGGTCCCAATCTATGCGGCGGGTGGTCTCCTCCTCCCTGACACCGCCGCCGACAAGAACGGCGACGCCTCTCCTCCCTGGCGTCGCCGTTTTTTTGGATCAGCAGGATCAAGGCCCGCCGGGCCGAACAGGCGCCTCTAGCAGGAGGCTGCCAGCCGTCTGGGGCGGGCGTCCGACTCGGCCGTCTCACGACATGCGCCCTGACCGCCAGCCGCGGACCCGGCACCGAAAAGGGCGCGTGCCTCATAGGCGCGCAGGATCGGCCGGGCGGCCTCGAACGGTTCGTCGTCACCGAGGGTGAAATCGAGTTCGGGAAAATGGGTGGCGATCTCGTCGCGCGCCTCGGCATCTAGGGCGCGGCGGGCGACATCGCCCAGATAGAGACTCTCGCAGACCACTCCCTCGGCCTGCACCAGTTCGTGCCGTTCGAACAGCAGATGGACATAGCGCACCACGGGCCGCTCGGCGATGGCGGCGCCACCGATCCCGGCGATGGCAAAGGCGCGCGCCGGGATGAGCACTTCGGGGGTGGCGAACAGAAGCGCCGCCATCGCCGAGCCATGCATCACGCGATGCTGCTGCGACAGCACCAGAGGCCGGTCGTTGCCAAGCGCCCCGGGCGGAAACACCACCGGTGCCATCACCCCGGTGCCCCGTGTCACGCTTTGCCCGACCCAGAGCAACATCTGCGGCCCGTGATCCACCGTTTCAACCATCATTCCAGGCGCGAGGCTGGCCGCGCGAACCGGGCCGCGCGGGGTGGCGATCAGCGTCTCGGCCTCGAAACACATTACCGGCGCGGAGAATTCCGTACCCGGATCGAGATCATAGACGTAGAATCCCGGACTCTGCCCACCCTCGAAATGATCCCAATACCATTGCTCCAGGTCGAATCCCGGCGACCAGACGACCTGGACGAGATCGCCTTTCTGGTCGGTGCCTTCGAAGACGACAGCATGGCCCGAGGCGAACGAAATCTCGTCGGAGCGGATGACCCTGGCGTCCGCGATGGTGGTATTGCCGCCCATGCCGCCAAAGCTGAGTTCGTAGACATCGTCGACCTGGAATCTGTAGGGATCCGGGTCGTCCGGCTTGGAGGTGATGACAAGGTCCTTGGTCGCATTGGGCGGGTAGTCGAAGGTCGACGTGCCCGGGCCGCCGGCATTGCTGTCGACATTGCTGCCAGTCGCGGCAGCGAATTCATTGTCTATGGCGTTGAACGTGACCATGCCTTCGGAGTCCTTCCCTCCAGAATCTCGCCCGCGACGGAGAACAAAGCGTTAACCCGATTCTTGCCGGGAAACGCTTTTTCGCTTGGATTTTCGGCAAATCCGGGGCGTTCGCGTGGCCTAGAACGGCACGTCGTCCGCGGCCCCGGCGGCGACGACGAAGCGCGCGACGACCTTCTTCTCGCCGGCCTTGTCGAAGGCGATGTCCAGCTTGTCGCCCTCGATCCCCGTCACCGTGCCATAGCCGAACTTCTGGTGAAAGACGCGGTCGCCGCTGGCGTGGGCGGCCACGGCCTCGGCGTCGATCACGAGGCCGCGGCTTTCGCGGGGCTGGCCGACGGGGCGCTGGCTGCTGCGCGCCTGCAACCGCTTCCAGCCCGGCGAGGCGTAGACATCGGCGCGGCTGGCGGCCTCTTCGATGGTGGAGCGCAGGGGCGCCGCGCCGCCGCCGTAAAGGCCGGGGGGCGTCAGCACCTCGACATGGACCTCGGGCAGTTCGTCGATGAAGCGCGAGGGCAGTTGCGACTGCCATTGCCCGTAGACGCGGCGGTTGGCGGCAAAGGAGATCGTGCACAACTCCTCGGCGCGGGTGAGGCCGACATAGGCGAGGCGGCGCTCCTCCTCCAGCCCCTTCAACCCGCTTTCGTCCATCGAGCGTTGCGAGGGGAACAGCCCGTCTTCCCATCCCGGCAGGAACACCGCGGGGAACTCCAGCCCTTTGGCGGCATGCAGCGTCATGACGGTGATCTTGGCGCCCTCAGCTTCGGTCTCGTTGTCCATGATGAGGGCGACATGTTCGAGGAAGCCCTGCAGGTTCTCGAACTCCTCCAGCGCCTTGACCAGTTCCTTGAGGTTCTCCAGCCGCGCCGGCGCCTCGGCATCCTTCGGCAGCATGGGATCGCCGCGTTCTCTCTCTTCGGCGGTCTGTGGCTTGAAAAACGAAAATGTGTAGCCGCTTTCATCAAGGATGCGCTCGGCCAGTTCGACATGGTTCACGCGGGCGTCCAGCGCGGCCCCGTGCCAGCGGCCGATCCCCTGCAAGAGCTTCTTCAGCTCGGCCGCGCCCTTGCCGCCCAAGCCGCCCGTTTCCAGCAAGAGCCGCGCGCCCTCGACCAGCGACACGCCATTGGCCCGCGCCATCTGCTGGATGCTCTGCTGCGCCTTGTCGCCAAGGCCGCGTTTCGGGGTGTTGACGATCCGCTCGAACGCGAGGTCGTCCGCGGGGCTGACGGCGAGGCGGAAATAGGCCATCGCGTCGCGGATCTCCATCCGCTCGTAGAAGCGCGGGCCGCCGATCACGCGATAGGGCAGGCCGATGGTCAGGAACCGGTCTTCGAAGGCGCGCATCTGGTGGGAGGCGCGGACGAGGATCGCCATGTCGTCAAGGGAATAGGGGCGCAACCCGCGGGTGCCCCGCGTCATCGCCTCGGCCTCCTCGCCGATCCAGCGGGCCTCTTCCTCGCCGTCCCAGTGGCCGATCAGGCGCACCTTTTCGCCCTCGTCGGCCTCGGTCCAGAGCGTCTTGCCCAGACGGCCCTTGTTGGCCGCAATCAGGCCGGAGGCGGCGGCGAGGATGTGGGGCGTGGAGCGGTAGTTCTGTTCCAGCCGGATCACCTGCGCGCCGGGGAAATCCTTTTCGAAGCGCAGGATGTTGCCCACTTCGGCGCCGCGCCAGCCATAGATCGACTGGTCGTCGTCGCCCACGCAGCAGATGTTCTTGTGCCCCCCGGCCAGCAGGCGCAGCCAGAGGTACTGGGCGACGTTGGTGTCCTGGTATTCGTCCACCAGGATATAGCGGAACCAGCGGCGATATTGGTCCAGCACGTCGTCATGGGTCTGGAAGATCGTGACCATGTGCAGCAAGAGATCGCCGAAATCGACGGCGTTCAGGGTAAGCAGGCGCTGCTGATACGCGGCATAGAGTTCAACGCCCCGGTTGTTGAAGGCCGCCGCCTCGCCCGCAGGCACGTTGTCCGGGGTCCATGCGCGGTTCTTCCAGTGGTCGATGATCCCGGCCAGTTGCCGGGCGGGCCAGCGTTTCTCGTCGATATTGGCGGCGGCGATCAACTGTTTCATCAGCCGGATCTGGTCGTCGGTGTCGAGGATCGTGAAATTGCTTTTCAGATGAAGATCATCGTTTTGGAACGACGCTTGGGTGAAACCGATTTCGGCCAGTCGCGCATTCGAATGTGGCCTGAAACCGGAACGCGGAAAGCTATCTAGGGTGACCAGTTCGGCATGGCGGCGCAGCAGTTTCACGCAGATTGCGTGGAAGGTGCCGAGCCACGGCATGCCCTCGACCGCATGGCCCATCAGACGGCCGATGCGGTCCTTCATCTCTCGGGCGGCCTTGTTGGTGAAGGTGACGGCGAGGATCTCGTTCGGCCGGGCGGCGCCCGTGTTCAGCAGATGCGCGATCCGGGCGGTCAGCGCGCGGGTCTTTCCGGTGCCCGCGCCCGCCAGCATCAGCACCGGGCCGTCCAGCGTTTCCACCGCCTGCCGTTGCGCCGGGTTCAGGCCATCCAGATAGGGCGCAGGCCGCGCCGCCAGCGCGCGCTGGCTGAGCGTCGTTCGGGCGGCGGCCTCGAAGGCGTCGGAGTCGTCGGAGTCGTCGATGGGATCCATATTGCGATCCTAGCGCGCGGACGAAGGAAGGGAAAGACGAGTTCGCATAATGTTCCCGAACGGCCCTGCGAGATTGTCCCAAGCGGACCAGCCCCCGAGTTTCGTGGCGCGCGCAATCCCAAGCCTCGCCGCGAAACACGGCGGCCCTGGACCAAGCTCCTACTTGCCAGCCCGGCGCACGACCGTATACCGATAGCACAGGCGCGCGTCTCGCATGCGCAGCAAGGACGTCCCGAAGGAGGCCCTGCCCTTGACCGAATTCAAGAAAATCCTCGTCGCGAACCGCGGTGAAATCGCCATCCGCGTCATGCGTGCCGCCAATGAAATGGGCAAGCGCACGGTCGCGGTCTATGCCGAGGAGGACAAGCTGGGGCTGCACCGCTTCAAGGCGGACGAGGCCTACAAGATCGGCGAGGGGCTGGGCCCCGTGCAGGCCTATCTGGCCATCGATGAGATCATCCGCGTGGCGAAGATGTGCGGCGCCGACGCGATCCACCCGGGCTATGGCCTGCTGTCCGAGAACCCGGCCTTTGTCGAGGCCTGCGACGCGGCGGGCATCGCCTTCATCGGGCCCAAGGCCGAAACCATGCGCGCGCTGGGCGACAAGGCGTCCGCGCGCAAGGTGGCAATCGCCGCGGGCGTGCCGGTGATCCCCGCGACCGAGGTGCTGGGCGAGGACATGGACGCGATCCGCACCGAGGCCGCCGAGATCGGCTATCCGCTGATGCTCAAGGCCAGCTGGGGCGGCGGCGGGCGGGGCATGCGCCCGATCAACGGCCCGGACGAACTGGAGGAGAAGGTGCGCGAGGGCCGGCGCGAGGCCGAGGCCGCCTTCGGCAACGGCGAGGGCTATCTGGAAAAGATGATCCTGCGCGCCCGCCATGTCGAGGTGCAGATCCTCGGCGACCAGCATGGCAACATCTATCACCTGTGGGAGCGCGACTGTTCGGTGCAGCGGCGCAACCAGAAGGTCGTCGAACGCGCCCCCGCCCCCTACCTGTCCCCCACCCAGCGCGAACACCTGTGCAATCTGGGCAAGAAGATCGCGGAAGCCGTGAACTACGAATGCGCGGGCACCGTCGAGTTCCTGATGGACATGGAATCGGGCGAGTTCTACTTCATTGAGGTCAACCCCCGCATCCAGGTCGAACACACCGTCACCGAGGAAGTGACCGGCATCGACATCGTGCGCGCGCAGATCCTGATCGCCGAGGGCAAGAGCCTGGTCGAGGCCACCGGCATCGCCAGCCAGTACGACGTGGAACTGACCGGCCACGCGCTGCAATGCCGGATCACGACCGAGGATCCGCTGAACAACTTCATCCCCGATTACGGCCGCATCACCGCCTATCGCGGCGCGACGGGGATGGGCATCCGGCTTGACGGCGGCACCGCCTATTCCGGCGCGGTCATCACGCGCTATTACGATTCGCTCTTGGAAAAGGTCACCGCCTGGGCACCCACCCCCGAGGCGGCGATTGCCCGGATGGACCGGGCGCTGCGCGAGTTCCGCATCCGCGGGGTTTCGACGAATATCGCCTTCGTCGAGAACCTGCTGAAGCACCCGACCTTCCTGAACAACGAATACCACACCAAGTTCATCGACCAGACGCCCGAGTTGTTCCAGTTCGAGAAGCGGCGCGACCGGGCGACGCGGATCCTGACCTTCATCGCCGATGTCACGGTCAACGGGAACCCCGAGACCGAGGGCCGCCCGCGCCCGCCCGCCGAGGTCCGCACCCCCCGCCCGCCCGAGAACCGGCGCGAGAGCTTTGCCCCCGGCACGCGGCAGATCCTCGACGAGTTCGGCCCGCAGGCGGTGGCCGACTGGATGGCCGAACAGACACAGCTTCTGCTGACCGACACCACCATGCGGGACGGGCACCAGTCGCTTCTGGCCACCCGGATGCGGTCGATCGACATGGTGCGCGTCGCACCCGCCTATGCCCACAACCTGCCACAGCTTTTCAGCGTGGAATGTTGGGGCGGGGCCACCTTCGACGTGGCCTATCGCTTTCTTCAGGAATGTCCCTGGCAGCGGCTGCGGGACATCCGCGCGCGGATGCCGAACCTGATGACCCAGATGCTGCTGCGGGGCGCGAACGGGGTGGGCTACACCACCTATCCCGACAACGTGGTGCAGAGCTTCGTGAAACAGGCGGCCGAGACGGGCGTCGACGTGTTCCGCGTGTTCGACAGCCTGAACTGGGTCGAGAACATGCGCGTCGCGATGGATGCGGTGCTGGACAGCGGCAAGGTGCTGGAAGGCGCGATCTGCTATACCGGCGACATCCTCGACCCGGACCGGGCGAAATACGACCTGACATATTACGTCGAGATGGCCAAGGCACTGAAGGCGGCGGGCTGTCATATCCTGGGGCTGAAGGACATGGCGGGGCTGTTGAAACCCGCCGCCGCAAGTGTGCTGTTCAAGGCGCTGAAGGACGAGGTGGGCCTGCCGATCCACTTCCACACCCATGACACCAGCGGCATCGCGGGCGCCACGATCCTGGCCGCGGCCGAGGCGGGGGTGGACGCGGTGGACGCGGCGATGGACGCGTTCTCGGGCGGCACCTCGCAGCCCTGCCTGGGGTCCATCGTCGAGGCCCTGCGCAACACCCCGCGCGACACCGGCATCGACATCGAGGCGGTGCGCGAGATCTCGGATTACTGGGGACAGGTGCGCGCGCAATATGCCGCCTTCGAATCGGGGCTGATGGCCCCCGCCTCCGAGGTCTACCTGCACGAGATGCCGGGCGGCCAGTTCACCAACCTCAAGGCGCAAGCCCGCAGCCTAGGGCTTGAGGACCGCTGGTCCGAGGTCGCCAAGACCTATGCCGACGTGAACCAGATGTTCGGCGACATCGTCAAGGTGACGCCCAGTTCCAAGGTGGTGGGCGACATGGCGCTGATGATGGTCAGCCAGGGGCTGACGCGCGCCGATGTCGAGAACCCCGCCCGCGACGTGGCCTTCCCCGATTCCGTCATCGACATGCTGCGCGGCAATCTCGGCCAGCCGCCGGGCGGTTTCCCCGAGGCCATCCTCCGCAAGGTGCTGAAGGACGAGAAACCCCTGACCGAGCGGCCCGGCGCCAAGGTGCCGCCCGCCGATCTGGACAAGCTGCGCGCCGACCTGAAGGCGCAGTTCGAGGATCTCGACTTCGACGACGAGGACCTGAACGGATACCTGATGTATCCCAAGGTCTTCACCGACTACACGGCGCGGCACCAGATGTATGGCCCGGTCCGCACCCTGCCCACGCGCACCTTCTTCTACGGGATGGAGCCGGGCGAGGAGATCACGGCCGAGATCGACCCGGGCAAGACGCTGGAGATCCGGCTGTCGGCCATCGGCGAGACCACCGAGGAGGGCGACGTGCGTGTCTTCTTCGAGCTGAACGGCCAGCCCCGCGTGATCCGCGTGCCCGACCGCAAGGCCAAGGCCAAGGTGGCCAAGCGGCCCAAGGTGGAACTTGGCAACCCCGCCCATGTCGGCGCGCCGATGCCGGGTGCGATCGCAACCGTTGCGGTCAGCGCCGGGCAGAAGGTCAAGACCGGCGACCTGCTCCTGACCATCGAGGCGATGAAGATGGAGACGGGCCTGCATGCCGAGCGCGACGGCACGGTGAAGGCGGTGCATGTGACGCCCGGCGCCCAGATCGACGCCAAGGACCTGCTGGTCGAGTTCGAATAGGCCGCGGCGGGCTGCATGCACCGACGCAGAGCAGCCAGGATAGATCTGGCGGTGTCCGGCCAAGCCGCCCGCACTGGCTGGGCCGGATGACGTCGTTGGCCTTGAAGGCCGGAAAGAGCCGCTCCGAGGCTTCCCGCCGTGGCGATAGTGGAGGGGGTGCGCACCCGTCCACCCAGGCAATGCCGCGCCCGCTTCGAAACGAAAGCGAGACCCCATGTGATTTCCCATGGCCCGTCTCAGCCCCTCGTTTCCCTCCGTCACCAGCGCCGCGCCAATCGCCCAAGGCATCGACGCCGAACCGCTCTGGCAGGGTGCCAATGAAGTCGTGACCGCGGACCGCCCAAATGCCGCCGCGGCGACGCCTGCTATCCCACCGACCGGGCGATGCCCGCCCGTTCGAGCAACAGGCGGGATTGCAGCATGCTGGGCGATGTACGCGCGCCTGAGCCTGTCACCGGTCCGGCCGATTCCGCCTCGTTCAGCATCGCCCCGGATCGCGGGTTCGGGATCAGCCCCAGTTGAAACGGGATCTCCCATTTCGCGCCTCTGCTCGGCCTTGCGCTCACTCTGCTCCAAATGGAGCGACGCGCGTGCTGCATGCGTCCCTGTAGCGCGGCGGCGAGCATCTGTGTCCAGCGCCGTTCGAAAAAAACCGTACAAGCGGAATTTTCCGCTTGCAGCCCCCCGGCGGAGTTTATAAGTCACGCCTCACCCAATGGATGCGGGCGTAGCTCAGGGGTAGAGCATTACCTTGCCAAGGTAAGGGTCGTGAGTTCGAATCTCATCGCCCGCTCCAGAATTTCACAAGACAGATGTCCAACCGGACCGACAACGGTCGCGCGAAGCCGCGCGGCTGGCCATCTCGGTCGGACTGGAAAGGGACGGCATCCGTCAAGACGCTGGGTCCCGGTCGGTGAACACGGACCATCGGCGAGCGCGCTTTCGGCGAGGCTGACGACAAACCCGTTTGCTGAAAAGCGACGGCCATGTGCGGAAGATGGGGATTGGGGGTCGCCCCGCGGAGCGCATCACTCCGGGCGGCACATCGCCCCTCCCCCTGCTCAAGACCGGGCCACGCCGGACAGGATCGGCGCGATCGCCGCGCATATCATCGAGATCGCGATGCCGGTTCCCGACCTTTCCAGCAAACGGAGCAAGGTCGGCGAAAGGGCTTTGCGGGTGTTCGAGACTTTGTCGGGTCCGGCAAATGCCAACCGGCCGCAGCCCGCCGCGCCGGCGGTTCAAATCACCGTCGTCAAAGGACAACATATCAGGGAGATGCATGGTACCGCCTCCCCGGCTTGAACGGGGGACCTCTGGATCCACAATCCAGCGCTCTAACCAACTGAGCTAAGGCGGCACTGGGGCGCGATTTAACGCCCGTCGGGGCGCAATGCAAGCCCCGTTGCCGGATCGGGACGGCTTTTGCCTGTGCCGCACGCCTCTTGCCAGCGTGGGGGCGACAGGCTAACGCAGGGCCCTGACCATTCCGAGGGGCTGCCATGGGCATCGACAAGGAAAGCGAACTCGCCGCGAATTTGCAGATCGGGCCGACGAGCCTTGGCATGGTGCGGATCTATGTCGAGGGCGAGGGTTTCGACCTGCCGATGGATTTCGACCCCGACGAGGCCGAGGAGATCGCCGAGGAAATCCGCGCCGCCGCCGCACAGGCCCGCGCCATCGGCGAGAAGGCCGCCAAACCGGGCAAGAAGGACCGCCCTAGGGGCTGAGGCCCGGATCGCGCAGCGCCTGCAACCGCAGCGCCGCGTGGCGGGCGAATCTCTGCGTAACCACCTTGCGCCTTGCCCCCGCCAGCCTTGTCTCGGGGCTCTCGCGCAGGATCTCGGCGCCATAGGCATCGGCCAGGATCAACCCGGTGCCGGGCGGCAACAGGTCCACCGGGAACGCCTCGTCCACCGCCCAGAAGAAGCGGTCGCACCAGTCGAGATAGCCCTGCCACTTGCGATCCGCGGCGAAATCGGCCCGGCACGACTTGCATTCGACGATCCAGACCTCGCCCTTCGGCCCCAGCGCCATCACATCGACGCGCAGCCCTGCCGTGGGAACCAGTTCCTCGACACAGGCAAAGCCCAGGTCGCGCAGGTGTCGACAGACGCCGCGGGCGATCAGCTGGCCGGGGGCCAGCGCGGCAGGCGGTTGGGGAGGGACGCTTGGCATGGGTGAAGGTTGAACAATCCATGAACAAATGGCAAGCCTTGCAGCCACCCCCGCCCTGCCCTATCTGTGATCCAAGGCGGGTTCTGCCCTTCCCGTGCTGGGGTCAAATTCCGGTGGCCTTAAGCAAATCCGAGGGAGCTGGCTCTGTCCGGGTCCTGGCCCGGTTACCTGGCGCCCACCTGTATGAACAGGTCCTCGGGAATGAGCTGCCCTTACGGTCGTGGTGGTCCCGCCCCTTTGCCGCCCCGTATACCGATTAGAGCGCCCCGGTCAGGGGGCCATGCCGCCGCGCGCACCGGAATTGACCGTCAGCGCCTCGGGCCAGCCGACCAGCCATTCGACCAGCACCAGCAGCAGGCATAGCGCGACCACCCCCAGCACCAGCCGCACGCGCGACGCGCTCGGCGGGTGTTGCGCCCAGCGTTTCGCACGCAGAAGCCACAGCAGGTTCACTCCTCGAACCGGACCGATCCGATATAGGGCAGGTTGCGGTTGCGCTGGGCGAAGTCGATGCCATAGCCCACCACGAAACGGTCGGGGATCTCGAAGCCTACCCAGCTTGCCCGTACCTCGACCTCGCGCCGCGACGGCTTGTCCAGCAGCGCGCAGGATTCCAGCCGCCGGGGCTTTTTCGCGGCCAGCAGGTGCAGCACATGGGCCAGCGTGTGCCCGGTATCGACGATATCCTCGACGACCAAAACGTCGCGCCCCTCGATCTTGCCGCGCAGATCCTTGAGGATGCGCACCTCGCGCGAACTTTCCATGCCGCTGCCATAGGACGAGGTCTCGATGAAATCGACCTCGACCGGCAGCCGCAACTCGCGCACCAGATCGGCGATGAACACGAACGAGCCGCGCAACAGCCCCACCACCACCAGCTTGTCGGTATCGGCAAAATGGCGCGTGATCTCGGCCGCCAGCGCCTCGACGCGGGCGGCAATCGTCTTGGCCGACAGCATCTCGTCTATGACATAGGGTCGCTCGCCCATGCCTTCCCCCTTGATTTCGGCCGCTCACTAGCAGAAACGACTGCCCACTGTCAGCAGACAAACGGGATCATGCCCAGACATTCCGAAAACCGCGAGATGCCCTATTCGGCGCAGCAGATGTACGATCTGGTGGCCGATGTCGCCGCCTATCCCGAATTCCTGCCCTGGACGGCCGCCGCGCGCATCCGTCGGCGCACGGATTTCGGCGATCACGAGTTGATGGAGGCCGATCTGGTGATTTCGTTCAAGGTGTTCCGCGAACGCTTCGGCAGCCGGGTGACGCTGTGGCCCAGCCTCCACCGGATCGACACCGTATACCTGGACGGGCCGTTCAAATACCTCAAATCCTACTGGCATTTCGAGGAAATCGCCGAAGGTCGCTGCAAGGTGGAATTCTTCGTGGATTTCGAGTTCAAGAATCGCGTGTTGCAGGGCGTGATCGGCGTGGTGTTCAACGAGGCGATGCTGCGGATCGTGCGCGCCTTCGAGGCCCGGGCCGAAGACCTGTACGGCAAGCCCGCCACCTGAGCCTTGCCGCCCGTCGGGCGCCCCAAGGGCGAAGCGACGGGACTCGCCGGCGCCCCGGCAGATTTCGTCGCCCGTGTCATGGCAGCGTAGGTGACGCGCGGCCGCGCATGGGCTGCCCGACGCCCCCGCCCCCGCGGCGCTTCCGTCCGGGGCGGGCTAGCCCCCCAGCGCAGCTATCAGCAGGTCGAGCGCGTGGTCGCGGCTGGCGGCGCGCACCCGGTCGCGGCCCAGCGGGCCGAATTCCACGGTTTCGGTGACAACGCCCGCACCGCTGCGCGCCAGCGCGAAGCAGACGCGCCCCTCGGGCTTGTGCTCGGACCCGCCGGGCCCCGCGATGCCGGTGATCGCGACGGCCAGATCGGCCTCGGACCGGGCCAGCGCGCCCTCGGCCATCTCGGCCGCGATCGGCTCGGACACCGCGCCATGGGCCTCCAGCGTCCGGTCCTGCACACCCAGCAGGGCCTGTTTCGCGGCGTTGGAATAGGTCACGAACCCCCGGTCGAACATCTTCGACGACCCGGGAATATCGGTGATCGCGGCCGAAACCATGCCGCCGGTGCAGCTTTCGGCGGTGGCAACGCGCGCGCCCCGGGCGCGGGCCAGCGCCACGAGTGTATCGGCCCGACTGGTCATGCCAGAAGGATATGCCACGCCGCCGCCAGCGCAAGCACCAGCGCCCCCGCCGCGATACCCGCCAGCACATCGTCCAGCATCACGCCCAGCGCCGTCTTCTGCCGGTCGGCCCAGCCGATCGGTCCCGGTTTCCAGATGTCGAACAGCCGGAAGCCGAAGAACGCGACAATCCAGCCGGGATACAGCGCCAGGATGTCGGCCCCCGACGCCCGCGCGCCGAAGGACAGCGGCAAAAGCGCGATCCACATCCCCGCAACCTCGTCGATGACATATTCCGACCGGTCGGGATCGGCCGCCCCGCGCGCGGCGGCGCCCACCGCCCACCAGCCCAGCACGCAGACCACCACCGTCGACGCCACCGCCAGCCACGGCCCGCCCAGCACATGCAGCGCCCAGAAGATCGGCAGCGCGGCCAGCGAGCCCCAGGTGCCCGGGGCGGGGCGCAGGAGACCGACGCCGAACCAGGTCGCGACAAAGCGCGCCGGGCTCATGGCCGCACCAGCGTGACCGTGGCCAGAGCCGCGATTCCCTCCTCCCGGCCGGTGAACCCCAGTTGCTCGGAGGTGGTGGCCTTGACGCTGATCCGGTCCAGCTCGATCCCCATCAGCCGCGCCATCTCGGCCCGCATCGCACCCGCGACCGGGCCGATCTTGGGCCGCTCGCAGATCAGCGTCAGATCGGCATGCGCGATCCGGTAGCCGCGTTCGGCCACCCGCCCCACCGCATGTTTCAGGAAGATGTCCGAGGCCGCGCCCTTCCATTGCGGATCCGAGGGCGGGAAATGCTGGCCGATATCGCCATCCGCCAGCGCACCATAGATCGCGTCGGTGACCGCGTGCATGCCGACATCGGCATCCGAATGGCCCTTCAGCGCCTTGTCATGCGGCACCTTGATGCCGCACAGGATCACGCCGTCGCCCTCGCAGAAGGCGTGCACGTCAAAGCCGTTGCCGGTGCGAATATCCATGTCCCTCTCCCGCAAGACCCGCTCGGCGCGGGCGAAATCCTGTGCATGGGTGATCTTCAGATTGTCCTCGTCGCCCTCGACGATGGCCACGTCAAGCCCCGCGGCCAGCGCCACCTCGACATCGTCGGCCGCGCCGCCCGGATGCGCCGCATGGGCCGCGCGGATCGCCTCGATCCGGAAGCCCTGGGGGGTCTGGGCCCGGAACAGCCCGTCGCGCGGATGCGGCGCCAGCACGCGCCCCGCCGCGCCGCGCCAGAGCGCATCGGTCACGGCCAGCGCGGGTGCTGCCCCCGGATGGGTATCCAGCGCGTCGATCACCCGGTCGATCAGCGCCGCCGAGACCAGCGGCCGGGCGCCGTCATGGATCAGAACGCGCGTGGTGCCCGGCGGCACGGCCCCCAGCCCCGCCGCGACCGAGGCATCCCGCGTCGCGCCCCCGGGAACCCTCGTCACCGCCAGGTCGAGCCCCGCCATCGCTTCGGCGAAAAGATCGGCATCGTCGGGATGCTGGACCACCACCAGCCCCGACACCCGGGGATGCGCGGCAAAGGCCGCGACCGTCCGGCCCAGCACCGCGCGACCGCCAAGCCGCTGATATTGCTTGGGTCGGTCGCCGCCGGCTCTGGTTCCGCGTCCCGCGGCCACGATGATCGCCGTGACTGTCATGCCTTGCCCCCGAACCGGTCGGCGACTCTTTAGGCGGGGGCGCGCTGCGGGGCAATGGGGCAAAAGGGCGGGGCCATACGATTAAATTTTATGCAACAGATGTTTAATGCCTCGCGGGCCTATCCCCCAGATTGTATTTCCCGTTCGGGCAAGCTACATCCCGTATCAAATGCACAAGGATTAATCAGTTGGCCATTCAGGTGGCAGATATCACGCTCGATCCGCCCGTCCTGCTGGCCCCGATGGCCGGGATCACCGACCTGCCCTTTCGTCGGCTTGTCGCGTCTTTCGGCGCGGGGCTGGTGGTCTCGGAAATGGTGGCCAGCCAGGACATGGTCCAGGCCCGGCCCGGCACGCGCGAGCGCGCGGCGCTGGGATTGGGCGAACAGTCCAGCGCGGTGCAGATCGTGGGACGCGACGCCGACTGGATGGCGCGCGCCGCCCGCATCCTCGAGGATCAGGGCGCGCAGATCATCGACATCAACATGGGCTGCCCCGCGCGCAAGGTGACGGGCGGCTTCTCGGGCTCGGCGCTGATGCGCGACCCCGACCGCGCGCTGCGGCTGATCGAGGCGGTGGTGGGCGCGGTCAAGGTGCCGGTGACGCTGAAGACGCGGCTGGGCTGGGACAGTGACCTGCTGAACGCCCCCGAGCTTGCCCGCCGGGCCGAGGCAGCTGGGGTGCGGATGATTACCATTCACGGCCGCACCCGCTGCCAGTTCTATTCCGGCCGGGCCGACTGGGCAGCGATCCGCGCGGTGAAACGGGCCGTGTCGGTGCCGGTGGTGGCCAATGGCGATATCGTCGATGCAGCGACGGCGCGCGCGGCGCTGGCAGCCTCGGGCGCGGATGGGGTGATGGTGGGGCGCGGTGCGCAGGGCCGGCCCTGGGTTCTGGCGCGGATCGCCGCGGCGCTGGCCGGACGGCCCGCCCCCGCCGCACCGACCGGCGCAGCCTTCGCCGACATGGTGGCGGGCCATTACGAGGCGTCGCTGTCCTTCTATGGCCGCACCCTGGGCGCGCGGGTGATCCGCAAGCATCTGGGCTGGTACATGGACGAGGCGGGCACGCCGCCTGCCCTGCGCCAGGCGGTGCTGACCGAACGCGATCCGGGCAGGGTGCTGGCGCTTCTGTCCGAGGCAATGGCGGGCCACGGCGAAAGCGAGGCGGCATGACGCTGGAGGTGGACGCAATCTGGACCGCGCTGCCGATCCCGGCCTTCCTGCTGGATGCCGAGGACCGGATCGCCGCGATCAACCCGGCGGCCGAGATCTTCATGAACGCCACGATCAAGGCGCTGCGCGATGCGCCGGTCTTCGACCGGCTGGCGGTTGACGCGTCGCTGGACGAGGCCTTCGCCCGGGTAAGGACGAACCGGGCGCCGCTGTTCATAAACGATGTCGACGTGACTGCGGGCACCCGCCCGCCGGTCGAGTGCAATCTTCAGATCGCGCCGATGAACGACCAGGCCGAGCATGTCCTGCTGCTGGTCAGCCCGCGCGAGATCGCCGGGCGGCTGGGCCGGGCACATTCGGTCAAGACGGCGGCGAAATCGGCGATCGGCATGGCCGAGATGCTGGCCCACGAGATCAAGAACCCCCTGGCGGGGATCACCGGGGCGGCGCAACTGCTCTCGATGAACCTGCGCAATGGCGATCTGGAACTGACCGACCTGATCGTGGCCGAAAGCCGACGGATCGTGAAGCTTCTGGACCAGGTCGAGCAGTTCGGCAATCTCAGCCCGCCGAACTGCAAGGCCGTGAACATCCACGACATCCTCGACCGGGCGCGCAAATCGGCGCTGGTCAGCTATGCCGCTCATATGAAGATCGAGGAGGATTACGACCCCTCCTTGCCCGCCACCTGGGCCGATGCCGACCAGTTGATGCAGGTCTTTTCCAACCTGATCCGCAACGCCGCACAGGCTGCCCCGTCCGCGGGCGGCACGATCCGGCTGCGCACCTTCTTCGACCTCGCGCTGCGGCTGCGCCACCCCGAAGGCCCGGGCGTGCCCGTGCCGCTGCAGGTCGAGGTCGTGGATGACGGACCCGGCCTGCCGCCCGATATTGCGGGCGACGTGTTCGAGCCCTTCATCTCGGGGCGCGAGAACGGCACCGGCCTGGGCCTCGCGCTCGTGTCCAAGATCATCAATGACCATGGCGGCTGGATCGCGGTCGACTCGGTGCCCGGGCGCACCGTGTTCCGCGTATCGCTCCCCGTGGCGCGCAAACCCCAAGAGCCCACCCCCCAAGAGGATGACAGCTGATGGACGGCACCGTTCTTGTCGCCGATGACGACCGCACGATCCGAACCGTGCTGACCCAGGCGCTTACGCGGGCGGGTTGCAAGGTGCATGCGACCAGTTCGCTGACGACGCTGATGCGCTGGGTGTCCGAGGGCAAGGGCGATCTGGTGATCTCGGACGTGATCATGCCCGACGGCAACGGGCTGGAAATGCTGCCCAAGATCGGGCAGGAGCGGCCCGGCCTGCCGGTGATCGTGATCTCGGCGCAGAATACCATCATGACGGCGATCCAGGCCGCCGAGGCCGAAGCCTATGACTACCTGCCCAAGCCCTTCGACCTGCCCGACCTGATGAAGCGCGCAGCCCGCGCGCTGGAAACCAAGCGCCGGGTGCGCAGCCGCACCGAAAGCGTCGAGCCGCCACGCGACGAGGACGACCTGCCGCTGGTCGGCCGCACGCCGCAGATGCAGGCACTGTACCGTCTTGTGGCCCGTGTGATGAATGCCGATCTGCCGGTGCTGATCACCGGCGAATCGGGCACCGGCAAATCGCTGATCGCGCGCGCGATCCATGATTTCTCCGACCGCCGCTCGCTGCCCTTCGTGATCGCCGCGGGCGGCGACCTCGAGGGCGCAGACGGGCCCTCGGCGCTGGCCGCCCGCGCCCGCGGCGGGTCGATCCTGTTCGACGAGGTGGCGGACCTGACCGAAGACGCGCAGGCGCGCATCGTGCGGATGCTGGACAGCTTCGGCGATACCGCGCCACGCGTCATGGCCACCAGCCAGACCGACCTGATGGGCCGGATGGAGGCGGGCCAGTTCCGCCAGGACCTGTTCTACCGCCTGGGCGGGGTCACCGTCGCCGTGCCGTCCCTGCGCGAACGGGTGGACGACATCCCGTTGCTTGCCGAGCATTTCCTTGCCCGATCGGAACGCGACGGCGCGGCGCGGCGCACGATCGCGGGCGATGCGATGGACCTGATCCGCGCCTATAGCTGGCCGGGCAATGTCCGCCAGCTTGAACACACGATCCGCCGCCTTGTCGTCACCAGCCCCGAAGAGGTCATCACCCGCGCCGAGGTCGAGGCGGTGCTGGGCAACCAGCCCGAGATCGAACCGCTGGTCGGTGGGGGCGAGGGCGAGAAACTGTCGGCCTCGGTCGGCAGGCATCTGCGGCGCTATTTCGACCTGCATGGCGGGGTGCTGCCGCCTCCGGGCCTGTATTCCCGAATACTGCGTGAGGTTGAGATGCCGCTGATCGAGATCGCGCTCGACGCGACCGGCGGCAATCAGGCCAAATGTGCCGATCTGCTGGGCATCAACCGCAATACCTTGAGGAAAAAGATCACCGATCTCGATATCCGCGTGACACGCCGCCGCAAGTTGATGTAAATTCGCAACAGGGCGTTGCGTCGAATCCGCATTTCCGCGGAGCGCGCGTCAGATAGCGAAGCCGCGCGCCCCGCGGCACAACGACACGAGGCGAGCAGTGGCCAGCGCCACGGGCCGGATGGCCCTTGAACGGCTCTTCCAGAGACGGTCGTCGCGGCGGATTCGGAACGTCGCGACCCTTGGTCTTGTCCTGCTGGGGCCGGTTCTGGCAATAGGCACCTTCCTGTTGCTCGGCCCGCTCGACCAGGGCGCGACCTCGCACGGACTGCGCGCGATCCTTCTGGCCGATCTGGTCTATTCGCTGGCGATCGCCACGATGGTGGTGCGCCAGATCGCGCGCATGGTCGCCGCAAGACGCAGCCATTCGGCGGGCTCGCGCCTGCACATGCGGCTGACGGGCGTCTTTGCAACCATCGCTCTGGTGCCGACCGTTCTGGTCGCGGTCTTCGCGGGGCTGACCATCAATATCGGGCTCGAAGGCTGGTTCTCCGAGCGGGTGCGCAACGTGGTGGGCGCCTCGCTCTCGGCCGCCGAAGCCTATGAGGAGGAACACCGCCGCGACCTTGCCGCCGACGCGCAGACGCTGGCAGGCTATCTGAATGTCGCGCGCCACGCCAGCTTCATGCTGTCGGACGGCGAACTGAGGCAGCTTCTGACCCAGGCCCAGGCACGCGTCCAGCGTGGTCTGAAGGAGGCCTATGTCATCGACGGCACGGGCGAGATCAAGGCCCGCGGCGAACGTTCCTATCTGTTCGATTACGAGCAGCCGACCGCGCCCGAGATCGCGCGGGCCGCCGCGGGCGAGACGGTCATCATCGATGATTGGGACAATAACGAGTTCCGGGCACTGCTGGCGCTGGGCGCCTATGTCGATCGTTTCCTCTACATCTCGCGCAGCGTGGATGGCGAGTTGCTGAGCCTGCTGGACGACACCCAGGCCACCTCGCGGCTCTACCAGCAACTCGAAAGCGAGCGCGGGCGGGTGCTGTTCGAATTCGGGCTGCTCTATCTGGGCTTTGCAATGATCCTGATCCTTGCCGCGGTCTGGCTGGGGCTGTGGTTCGCCGAGCGGCTGTCGCGTCCGGTTGGGCGGCTGGCGGGGGCGGCGCAACGGGTCGGCGCGGGCGATCTGGACGTGCGCGTGCGCGAGGAGGCGGGCGATGACGAGATCGCCATGCTGGGGCGGATGTTCAACCAGATGACCCGGCAGCTCAAGTTGCAACGCGACGCGCTGCTGGAGAACAACCGCCAGACCGAAATGCGGCGACGGCTGTTCGATTCGGTGCTGTCCTCGGTCACCGCAGGCGTGATCGGTCTGGATGCCGAGGGGCGGGTCGAGTTCATGAACCGCTCGGCTCTGACGCTTCTGCAACTGGACGAAGCGCGCGACAACGGCCACGACCTGCGCGTCGCCGTTCCCGAATTCGCCGCGCTGTTAGACCGGTTGCGGACCGATCGCCGCGCCACCGCGCAAGAGGAAATCCGTCTGATCCGCAGCGGCAAGATGGAGAACCTGCTGGTCCGCATGTCGACGCGGCGTGGCGCGGACGGGCGGCGCGAGGGCTATGTGGTGGCGTTCGACGATGTCACCGACCTTGTGACCGCGCAGCGGATGGCCGCCTGGGGCGATGTCGCCCGCCGCATCGCGCATGAGATCAAGAACCCGCTGACCCCGATCCAGTTGTCGGCCGAGCGCATCAAGCGCAAGTTCCGCCCGCTGGTGGGCGACCAGGCCGACACGCTGGACCAGTATACGGACGTGATCGTGCGCCAGACCGGCGATCTGCGCCGGATCGTCGACGAATTCTCGAAATTCGCCCGAATGCCCGAGCCCGAACGCAAGCCCGTCGACCTTGCCGCGCTGGTCCGCGATGCGCTGGTCCTGCAGGAAAGCGGCCAGCCCGGCGTGCGCTTTGTCGCGGACCTGCCCGAGGGCGCGATGCCCGCCGAACTGGACCCGACGATGATCAGCCAGGCGCTGACGAACCTTATCAAGAATGCCGGCGAGGCCATCGAGACGCGGACCGAGAAGGGCGTGCCCGAAGGCTTCGTACCCGAGATCCGGCTGCGTCTCGTGCGCGAGGAGGACAGCGGCCTGATCGAGATCGCCGACAATGGCATCGGTCTGCCCGAGGACCGCGCCCGGCTTTTCGAACCCTATGTCACGACGCGCGACAGTGGCACCGGGCTGGGCTTGCCGATCGTCAGGAAGATCATCGAGGAACATGGCGGCACGCTGGAACTGGTCGACGCCGAACCGTTCGCGCCCGACACGCACCGCGGCGCGATGGCGGTGATCCGCCTGCCGGTGGCCGAGGCCGGACAGTCGTCCGCGTCGGCAATCAACGAAACCAGAATAGCGGTATCCGGGGAGTAGGACATGGGCGACATTCTGATCGTCGACGACGAACGCGACATCCGCGAACTGATCGCGGATATCCTGCAGGACGAGGGCTACACGACACGGCTGGCCGCGAATTCGGATGCCTGCATGGCCGAGATCAACACCGAACCGCCCGCCCTGATGATCCTCGACATCTGGCTCAAGGACAGCACCATGGACGGGATCGACATCCTGTCCCGGGTCAAGCGCGACAACCCCGACATTCCGGTGGTCATCATCTCGGGCCACGGCAATATCGAGATCGCGGTCGCCGCGATCAAGCAGGGCGCCTATGACTTCATCGAGAAGCCGTTCAACATCGACCAGTTGCTGGTGGTGATCCGCCGCGCGATGGAGGCCTCGCGCCTGCGCCGCGAGAACCACGAACTGCGCCGCAAGGACGTGACGCAGGCCGAGATGATCGGCGCAAGCCCGGCTTTCAAGGGGCTGAAATCCCACCTCGACAAGGTGACGAAATCGAATGGCCGGGTGATGCTGACCGGCCCCGCCGGATCGGGCAAGGAAGTCGCCGCCCGCTATATTCACGCAAATTCCAACCGCGCGAACGGCCCCTTCGTGGTCGTCAATTCCGCCTCGATCGAGCCCGAGCGCATGGAGGAGGTGCTGTTCGGCCGGGAAAGTGCCGCGCGCGGCGTGGAGCCGGGCCTTCTGGAGCAGGCGCATGGCGGCATCCTCTATTTCGACGAGGTGGCCGACATGCCGCTGGGCACGCAATCCAAGATCCTGCGCGTGCTGGTCGATCAGCAGTTCCAGCGCGCGGGCGGCACCGACCGGGTGCGCGTCGATATTCGGGTAATTTCATCCACCACGCGCGACCTGCCCGCCGAGATCGCCGCGGGCACATTCCGCCAGGAACTCTATCACCGGCTGAACGTGGTGCCGATCGAGGTGCCCGCACTGGACGAACGGCGCGAGGACATCCCCACCCTCGCCCGCCATTTCATTCAGGGCTTCAACCAGAGTCAGGGCCTGCCGCTGCGCGCGCTCAGCGACGAGGCCGAGGCGCTGCTGCAGACCATGGCATGGCCTGGCAATGTGCGGCAGTTGAAGAACGTGATCGAGCGGGTGCTGATCCTGGGCGAAGGCAACGATCCGATCACGGCGGCGGAACTGCCGATGCCGGTCGAGGGCGCCGCCGAGGAGGGGCGCCTGGTGCTGTCGGCGGGGCTGGCCACGCTGCCGCTGCGCGAGGCGCGCGAGTTGTTCGAACGCGAATACTTGCTGACCCAGATCAATCGTTTCGGCGGCAACATCTCGCGCACCGCGAATTTCGTCGGCATGGAACGCTCGGCGCTGCATCGCAAGCTGAAATCTCTGGGCGTGGTCACCTCGCCCAAATCGGGCGCGCGGCTCGCGCATTTCGAGGACGAGGAAGAGGAAGCCCGCGCCGATTGACCGGCAAGCGGGCTTCTGCGATGCATCGGGGGCGTGTTTCCCCAGTCAGGTGTCCTGAATGAAGGTGATCATCTGCGGCGCGGGCCAGGTCGGCTGGCAGATCGCCCGCCACCTCTCGGGCGAGAAGAACGACGTGACCATCGTCGACATGAACGGCGACCTGATCCGCCGGGCGACCGATGCGCTGGACGTTCAGGGCATCGCAGGACATGCCTCCTATCCCGACATCCTGGAACGGGCGGGCGCTCGCGATGCCGACATGATCATCGCCGCCACGCAGTCCGACGAGGTCAACATGGTCACCTGCCAGGTGGCCCATTCGATCTTTGCCATCCCGCGCAAGATCGCGCGACTGCGCGCCGAGTCCTATCTGACCGCGATCTATTCCGAGCTTTACCGCCGCGATCACCTGCCCATCGACGTGGTCATAAGCCCCGAACGCGAGGTCGCCGAGGCCGCGCTGCAACGCATCGCGGCGCCCGCGGCCTTCGATACCGAGTATTTCCTGGGCGGCCAGGCGCAGCTTCTGGGGATCGCGCTCGATGCGGACTGCCCGGTTCTCAAGACGCCGCTACGCCAGTTGACCGACCTGTTCTCGACGCTGCGCGCGCTGGTCGTCGGCATCCGCCGCGAGGAAACGCTGTTCGCGCCCGAACCGGGCGACCAGCTATTCCCCGAGGATCAGGTCTATGTCTTCTCGCATGTCGAGGATGTGAACCGGACGCTCGAGATCTTCGGCAAATCCACGAAGAAGCAGGAGCGCGTGGTCATCATCGGCGGCGGCAATGTCGGGCTTTCCGTGGCCCAGGCGCTTGAACGGAACGAGGACCGGGTCCGCGCAAAGGTGATCGAGAAGGACCGCGCCCGTGCCGAGACGGCAGCCGATGCGCTGGAGCGCACCATCGTGCTGCATGGCGACGGGCTGGATGTCAGCCTGCTGGAAGAGGCCAATGTCGAGCGCGCCGACGCGGTTCTGGCGCTGACCGATGACGACAAGACCAACCTGCTGGCCGCAGTCCGGGCCAAACTGTCGGGCTGCCCGATGGCGATCTGCCTGGTCAACGATCCCGCGCTTGTGCCGCTGATGGGTCCGCTGGGCATCGACGCCTATATCAACCCGCGCGCCACCACGGTCAGCTCGATCCTGCGCCATGTCCGTCACGGCCGGGTGCGCAATGTCTATTCGATCGGCGATGCCGAGGCCGAGGTGATCGAGGCGCAGGTGCTGTCAACCTCGCCGATGGCGGGCAAGCGGGTGCAGGACATCGACTTTCCCGAGGGCGCGCTGATCGGCGGCGTGATGAAAGGCGACAGGGTGATCCGGCCCAAGGGGGACACCCGCATCGAGGAAGGCGACGTGGTGGCGATCTTTGCCTTGGCCGCCGATGTGCCCGAAGTGGAGCGCCTGTTGCAGGTCTCCATCGACTTCTTCTGAGGCCATGCGTCGGCTTTACGATCTTCCGTTCCTGGTGATCCTGATGGGGATCGGGGCGCTGGCGATGTTCCTGCCGGTGGGCGTGGCGCTGGCGGAACGCGACTGGCTGACCGCGCGCAGCTTTTTCTATTCGGGGCTTCTGTTCAGCGTTCTGGCGGCGGTGCTGGGGCTGGCGACGATCGGCAACCGGGTGACGAACCAGGCCCGCAGCCATCTGCTGGCGATGCTGGGCTTCTATGGGCTGATGCCGCTGATGCTGGCCGTTCCCTTTGTCGAGGCAGTGCCCGACGCGCGCTATCTCGACGGCTATTTCGAGATGATCTCGAGCCTGACCACCACGGGAGCCACGCTTTACGACGACCCCGCGACCCTGTCGTCGGGGCTGCATCTGTGGCGGGCGCTGGTCGGCTGGCTGGGCGGGTTCTTCATCTGGGTGACGGCGATCTCGATCCTGGCGCCGATGAACCTGGGCGGGTTCGAGGTCACGGCGGGCCCCGGCGGCGCGCGCCAGTTGGGCGCCGCAGGGCCGGGCACGGGCCGGGCCGCCGATCCGCGCGGGCGGCTTCTGCGCTTTGCCCGCCGCTTCGCGCCGATCTATCTGGGCCTCACGGCCAGCCTGTGGGTGCTGATGCTGCTCGCGGGCGAAGGCCCGTTGGTGGCAGCCTGCCACGCGATGTCGGTGCTGGCGACTTCGGGAATCTCGCCGGTGGGCGGCGTGCCCGGCGGCCAGAGCGGCTTTGCCGGCGAACTGTTCCTGTGGGGCTTCTTCATCTTTGCCTTCACCCGGCAAAGCTTCATGCTCGATCTGCGGCCCGAAAGCTGGCGCGCGCTGAGCACGGACATGGAGTTGCGGATGGGGGTGGTGATCGCCTGGGCGGTGACGCTGTTCCTGTTCTCGCGCCACTGGCTGGGCGCCTATGAGGGCGGCGCCGATGACAGCGGCCTCGCGGCGCTGCGCGCGCTCTGGGGGGCGGTCTTCACGGTGACGTCCTTCCTGACCACCACGGGGTTCGTCTCGGCCGACTGGGCCGAGGCGCAGACCTGGTCGGGGCTGGCCACTCCGGGGCTGATCCTGGTCGGGCTGGCGGTGTTCGGCGGCGGGGTGGCGACGACTGCGGGCGGGGTCAAGCTGCTGCGCATCTACGCGCTTTACAAGCACGGGGTGCGCGAGATGGAAAAGCTGATCCATCCCTCCTCGGTCGGCGGCGCCGGAGCCTTTGCGCGGCGCATCCGCCGCGAGGGCGCTCAGATCGCCTTTGTCTTCTTCATGCTCTTCGCGCTGTCGGTGGCCGTGACCATGGTAGCGCTGGGCGCGGCCGGGATCGGGTTCGACGCGGCGATGGTGCTGACCGTGGCCGCGCTGACCACCACCGGCCCGCTGGCCGCCGCGACGACCGAACCCGCGCTGTCCTATGCCACGCTGGGCGATGGCGCGCGGATGGTGCTGGCCGCCGCGATGGTTGTGGGCCGGCTGGAGACCCTGGCGATCATCGCGCTGCTGAACCCCGAATTCTGGCGCAACTGAGGCGCGGCGCTGCATTTTCGGATTGCCGACCCGTCAAGGGGGGTGGAAAGTCCTGAAACCTCGCGACATACTCGCGCCGAGGGAACGGCTTCTGTCCATACCGGGGCAGGTCCAGACAACAAGGGCAAGAAACGAATGGCTGCCGACAAGCAGAATTTGCAGGACGCATTCCTTAACCATGTTCGCAAGACCAAGGTGCCGGTCACGATCTTCCTGATCAACGGCGTCAAGTTGCAGGGCGTGATCACCTGGTTCGACAATTTCTGCGTTCTGCTGCGCCGGGACGGGCAATCGCAGCTTGTCTACAAGCATGCGATCTCGACGATCATGCCCTCGCAGCCAATCAATCTCTATGACGGTGAGGATTGAGCCCCTCTGACCTTCAGGAGCACGGCCCCCAGGTGACGCGCGCCTGGGTGCTTCATCCCGATATTGCCGCGGACCGAGCACGCCGCGACGCAGCCCCGGCGCTTGGAGAAGCGGTGGCGCTGGCCGCTGCCCTGCCCGGCCTTGAACTGGTCGGCTCCGAGATCGTGCCGCTGCCAAAGGTGCGGCCGGGCTGGCTGTTCGGGTCGGGCAAGATCGAGGATCTGGGCAGTCGCCTCAAGACGGCCGAGGTGGGGCTCGTGTTGATCGACGGCCCCGTGACCCCGGTGCAGCAGCGCAATCTGGAACGGGAATGGAAGGTCAAGATCCTCGACCGGACCGGGTTGATCCTGGAAATCTTCGCCGACCGCGCCCGCACCCGCGAGGGCGTGTTGCAGGTCGAACTGGCCGCGCTGTCCTATCAGCGCACGCGGCTGGTGCGGGCCTGGACCCACCTTGAACGCCAGCGCGGCGGTCTCGGTTTCGTGGGCGGCCCCGGCGAGACCCAGATCGAGGCCGACCGCCGCGCCATCGACGAGGCGATCGTTCGGCTGAAGCGGCAGCTTTCCAAGGTGGTCAAGACCCGCGACCTGCACCGTGCCGCGCGGCGCAAGGTGCCGTTCCCGGTGGTGGCACTGGTGGGCTATACCAATGCGGGCAAGTCGACGCTGTTCAACCGGCTGACCGGGGCGGAGGTGCTGGCCAAGGACATGCTGTTCGCCACGCTCGACCCGACCATGCGCAGCATCACGCTGCCCAGCGGGCTGAAGGTGATCCTGTCGGACACTGTGGGGTTCATCTCGGACCTGCCGACGCAACTGGTCGCGGCCTTCCGCGCGACGCTGGAAGAGGTGCTGGAGGCCGACCTGATCCTGCATGTGCGCGACATCGCCCATCCCGATACCGAGTCCCAGGCCGCCGATGTGCGCGCGATCCTGACCGATCTGGGCGTGGCCGAAGAGACGCCGCAGATCGAGCTGTGGAACAAGGCCGACCTGATCGAGCCCGAGCGGCGCGAGGCGCTGGCAGCCGTGGCGGCCCGGCATGAGGGGGTGCGCACGATCTCGGCCTGGACAGGCGAGGGGATCGAGGGTCTGCTGCAGGCGATCACTGCGGCGCTGGACGAGACGCGGGTGCGGCGCGAAGTGAATCTGGGCTTTTCCGACGGACGGCGGCGGGCCTGGCTCTATGCCGAGGGCGTGGTCGAGGCCGAATGCCAAGGCGAGGACGGCGTCGTTCTGACGGTCAACTGGACCGCGCGGCAGGAACAGAGGTTCCGGGCACTGACCGGGGAATAGCCGCTGCGCGGATAAAAAATGGCGGCCCGAAAGCCGCCAGTTTGTGCATCATCCCGAACGAAGGGTCGTGATCGTCATCGCGGGGGATGGCGTCGGTCACGCACCAGCACCGGAATCGGCGCCAGCGCCTCGGCCAGCCCACGCACACGCTCCGGCTGGCGCCGGCCGCGCGAACCGTCATTCTCGTCGCGAGCCATGGACATCACCGCGATGCCGAACTGCACGCCCGAGAAGACGATACCGTTGAAGAGGAACAGCAGCACCGCCGCCAGCCACCCACCCGAGACATGGGTGACGAGGTGCCAGAGATTGGCCACGTTGAAATGGAGCAGCAGCGCCACGAAGACGAATGACAGGATGAACCCTATGATCGTCTGACGAATATAAAGGCTGATCAGTGTGGGCATGGACCGACTCCGTTGCTTCCCACCATTAGGTAGCCATTCATGGATCGATTCCAAGAAGAATCTCGCATCCCCCTACTCGGATCATGCGGCCTGGGCGTTTCAGAACGCCTCGGGTCGGGCTTCCCGCGCCATGTGGTCCAGCACCGCATTGACGAATTTGGGCTCGCGGCCCTCGGGAAAGAACGCCTTGGCGACATCGACATACTCGGTGATGACCACCTTGGGCGGTGCCTTGCCGTCTACCAGTTCGGCGCCCGCGGCACGGAACAGCGCCCGCAGCGTCGGGTCGATGCGCGCGATCGGCCATTTCGCCACCAGCGCCCGGTCGGTCATCTGGTCGATCTTCGCCTGCCAGGTCACCGCCCCTTCCAGCGTGGCGCGGAACAGCTCGACATCACCCTCGGCCAGTTCCTCGCCTTCCTCGTAGGAGGCACCGAAGCGCCATGTCTCGAACTCGCGGCGGACGGCGTCCACGCTCTGGCCCGATTGCTCCATCTGGAACAGCGCCTGCACGGCGTAAAGCCGGGCGGCGGATTTCATCTGGCGGCGTTCGGCGGCTGAGGTCATGCGCGGTCCGCCCCCTCGGCGATCTGGAAGCCGCCCGAGGGCCGGAAGCCGACGCCACGGGTTTCGCCGCCCCAGCGCCGGGCCAGCGCGATCAGGTGCAACGCCGCCGCCGCCGCGCCGCCGCCCTTGTCCATGTCCGCGGGGTTCGCCCGTTCAAACGCCTGTTCGTGGTTTTCCACGGTCAGGATGCCGTTGCCGATCAGCGCGCCCTGAAGCCCCAGCAGCATCAGCCCGCGCGAGCTGTCGTTGCAGACGGTTTCATAATGGCTGGTCGCGCCGCGGATCACGCAGCCCAGCGCCACATAGCCGTCGAAATTCGACAGCCGATGCGCCAGCGCGATTGCGGGCGGCAGCTCCAGCGCGCCGGGAACCTCTATCAGGTCATGGGTGGCGCCCGCGGCGTCCAGTTTCGCCCGCGCGCCCGCGATCAGCATCTCGGCAATGTCACGATAGAAGGGCGCGACCGCGATCAGCAGCTTCACCGGCCGGTCAAAGGCGGGCAGCGGCAGGATATGGTGTGGGTCCTGGTCGGCCATGTCTCAGCCCTCCATGTCGATCTTGCGGGTGCCCGCGATGGACAGCCCGTAGCCCTCAAGCCCGACGACCCGCGGCAGGGGCGAATTCGTCAGCAGAGTCAACTCGTGCAGGCCCAGCGCGGCCAGGATCTGCGCACCCAGCCCGTATTGGCGCAGCGTCTGGGGGGACGCGCTTCCGCCGCCCAGCTTCATCGTGGTGTCGCGCAGCAGGACAACCACGCCGCGCCCCTCGGCGGCAATGATCTCCATCGCGCGGGACAGTTCCCCGGCCGGGTGCGGGCCAAGGCCAAGCACGTCCTGCAAAGGGTCGAGCGCGTGCATCCGCACCAGCACCGGGCCGGGCGCAGCGATGTCCCCTTTGGTCAGCACCACATGTTCGGCGCCCTGCGTGACATCGGCGAAGATGCGCATCAGCCAGTCGCCGCCAAATGCCGAGGTGACAGGCCGCGCCGCCGTTTCGTTCACCAGGTTGTCGTGGCGGCGGCGATAGGCGATCAGGTCGGAAATCGTGCCGATCTTGAGCCCGTGCCGCTGGGCAAAGGCCACAAGGTCGGGCAGCCGCGCCATGGAGCCATCCTCGTTCATGATCTCGCAGATCACGCCCGAGGGGTTCAGCCCTGCCAGCCGGGCGACATCGACCGCCGCCTCGGTATGGCCCGCGCGCACCAGAACGCCGCCATCGCGCGCGCGCAGCGGGAAGATATGGCCGGGCGTCGCGATATCGGCCGCCGTTTTGCCCGCGTCGATGGCCACGGCCACGGTGCGGGCGCGGTCATGGGCGGAAATGCCGGTGGTCACACCCTCGCGCGCCTCGATCGAGACGGTGAAGGCGGTTTCGTGGCGGCTGGAATTCTGCGAGGCCATCAGCGGCAGGCCCAGCGCGTCCACCCGCTCGCCGGTCAGGGTCAGGCAGATCAGCCCGCGGCCGTGGGTGGCCATGAAATTTATCGCCTCGGGCGTCGCCATCTGGGCGGGGATGACCAGATCGCCCTCGTTCTCGCGGTCCTCGTGGTCCACCAGGATGAACATCCGCCCGTTGCGCGCATCCTCGATGATCTCCTCGATCGACGAGATCGCGTCGCGGAAGCTTTCCTGATCGGATGCGGAGGGGTCGGTGGTCATGGTCTGCCCGTCTTTGGCTGTCGCGAGGCAGATAGACCATCACACGACAGAGCGCCAGAGGGCGCGGACCCGCTTATCCCGCGGCCTCGGCCAGCCGGGCGACATAGCGCGCCAGCGTGTCGATCTCTAGATTCACCCGGTCGCCCACCCGCGCCAGCCCCCAGGTCGTGGCCTGCTTGGTATGGGGGATGAAATTGACGCCGAAGCTGGCGCCCTCGACCTCGTTCACGGTCAGCGAGGTGCCGTTCAGCGCGACCGATCCCTTGGGCGCGATGAATTTCGCCAGCGCGTCGGGCGCGCGAAAGGTGATGCGCGTGCTGTCGCCCTCGTCCACCATCGCGACGATCTCGGCCAGCCCATCGACATGGCCCGACACGATATGCCCGCCCAGCTCGTCGCCCACCCGCAGCGCGCGCTCCAGGTTCATCCGACTGCCCTCGGCCCAGCCGCCCAGATTGGTCTTTGACAGCGTCTCGGCCGAGATCGAGACGGCGAACCAGCCGCCCCTCTCGTCCCGGCCCCGGTCGGTCACCGTCAGGCAGACCCCGTCGCAGGCGATCGAGGCGCCGATCTCGATGGTCTCGGGCGCGTAACCGCAGCCGATCCGCGCGGTCAGGTCGCCGCGCTTTTCCAGCGCGCGGACGGTGCCGATATCGGTGATGATGCCGGTGAACATGGCGCTTGGCTCCTTCTGCGGTTCTGCGCCCGACCTAGCCGCTGGCCACGGACAGGGCAAGCGCCGCGCCCGCGCAGCCGATTGACGCTTTCGCAACCGCCCGAAAAATGGCCCTATTGCGGGCATGACGACGCATTCGGGCAGCAACCGGCGCTTTCTGCTTCTTCAGGGGCCGCACGGGCCGTTCTTCGACCGGCTGGGCCGCGCCCTGCGCGCCGCCGGGCACGCGGTCTGGCGCGCAGGCTTCAACCGGGGCGATTCCGCCTTCTGGTCGGACCGGGCGCGGTATGTGCCTGTCACCTGCACGCCTGCCGACTGGCCCATGGCCTGCGCCGGGTTGCTTGATCGGCTGGCGATCACCGATATCGCGCTTTACGGAGATACAAGGCCCATCCACGCCGCCGCCATCGCCGCAGCCCGCGCCAGGGGGCTGCGCATCCATATCTTCGAAGAAGGCTATCTGCGGCCCTATTGGGTCACCTATGAGCGCGAAGGCGCGAACGGCCATTCGCGGCTGATGGATCTGTCGATCCCCGACATCGCGGCACGTTTGCCGGGCGACGCGCCCCCCGCCGCCGAGGCCCCCGCCCATTGGGGCGACCTGCGCGCACATATTTTCCACGGCGCGCTTTATCACGGGCTGGTCATGCTGCCCTCGCGCCGCTATCGCCACTTCAGCCCCCATCGCGGCCTGCCCGTGCGCGCCGAGTTCGCGCTTTACCTGCGCCGGCTGGCGCTTCTGCCCGTCCATGCCGCGGCCCGGTTTGCCGCCACACGCACGATCCGGGGCGGCGGGTTTCCCTATCATCTGGTGCTGCTGCAACTGGCCCATGACGCGAATTTCCGCCATCACGGGCCATTCGCCCGGATCGAGGATTTCCTGGCGCTCTGCATAGACGGTTTTGCCCGTGGCGCGCCCTCCCATCATCATCTGGTGTTCAAGGCCCACCCGCTGGAGGACGGGCGCAGCCCCCTGCCCCGCACGATCCGGGCTCTGGCCCGCGCGCAGGGGCTGGCCGGGCGGGTGCATTTCGTGCCGGGCGGCAAGCTGGCGCTGTTGCTCGACGGGGCGACCAGTGCTGTCACCGTCAATTCCACAGCCGCGCAACAGGCGCTGTGGCGAGGCCTGCCGCTGCGCGCCTTTGGCCGGGCGGTCTATGACAAGCCGGAGCTGGTCTCGGACCAGCCGTTGGCCGAGTTCTTCGCCGATCCCCGCCCACCGGACCCCGCCGCCTATCGGCTGTTCCGCCGCTTCCTGCTGGAAACCAGTCAGGTGCCGGGGGGATTTTATTCGCGCAGGGGTCGCGACCAACTGATGCGCCTTATGGTCGACATGATGCTGGCCAGCATCGACCCCTACGACTCGCACGCCGCCCGGGGCGCGGCGCAGGGGCAACACCTTCGCCTTGCCGGATAGCAAGGGTCGCGCGGGACTGGCCCGAACGGCTCGGGCATTGTAGGCTGAGCCAAAATAATCGTGGCAGTTCCATGCTGTCCGAGACGATCCTGAGGCAGTTTCAAGCAAGAACAAGGACGCCGAGCAGTGAGAATCATGTATTCCCGAGGGGCGAGGGCCGTGGCCCTTCTTGCCCTCGTGGCGACCGTGAGCGCCTGCGGCCTGCCGCGCTCCGGTCCCAACAAGCGCGAGATCTTTGCCGGTGCGGTCCAGAAACAGGGCGATTCCTTCGTGGTCGCGGTCAATGACAGGGTCACCCGGGCCACGTCGGTAGTCCCGGCGATCGGCTTTCCACCCGAATTCAGCGGCGCAGGCATTGCCACTGCCGACATCATCCAGCCGGGCGACGTGCTGGGCCTGACGATCTACGAGAATGTGGACGATGGCATACTCGCGCGCCAGGGCAGCAATGCCGCGATGCTGAACGAGGTGCAGGTGGACGATTCGGGGTTCATCTTCATCCCCTATGCCGGGCGGATCCGCGCGGCAGGCAACACGCCCGAGCGGCTGCGCCAGATCGTGACCGAGAAGCTCGACGCCCAGACCCCCGATCCGCAAGTCGTGGTGCGTCGGCTGGCGGGGGACGGGGCGACCGTATCGGTCGTGGGCGGCGTTGCGGGCCAGGGCGTCTACCCGATCCAGCGCCCCAATCGAACGCTGTCCGGCATGCTGGCCACCGCAGGCGGCCTCTCGATCCCGCCCGAGGTGGCGCGCATCTCGGTGCTGCGCGGCAGCCGGCGCGGCGATGTGTGGTTCCAGGATCTCTACAGCCACCCCCAGATCGACATCGCCCTGCGCAACGGCGACCGCATCCTCGTGGAGCGCGACACCCGCGCCTTTACCGCGCTCGGCGCGATGGGCGCCCAGCGCCGGGTTCCGTTCGAGACGCAGAACCTGTCGGCGATCGAGGCGATCGCGCAGGTGGGCGGGCTGAATACCGGGCTGGCCGATCCCACCGGCGTCTTCGTGATGCGCAACGAGTCGCAAGAGGTCGCCCAGATGGTACTGGGCCGCGACGACCTGATCGGCGAACAGCGCATGGTCTATGTGCTCGACCTGACCGAGCCCAACGGCATGTTCCTGGCCCGCGATTTCGCGATCCGCGATGGCGACACGGTCTATGTGACCGAGGCGCCCTTCGTGCAGTGGCAGAAGACGCTGGGCGCGATCACGGGCACGGCGGGCACGGCCAACAGCCTGGCCAACCTTGCGGACAGCAACTGACCGGGGCCATGCGCCCCGACCGGGATAGCGGCGCCGCCGGGGGGCAGGCCTCCCGGCGGCTTTTCGTTTTCAATGGCGGCTTCCTGACCGGGCGGCGGGTGCGGCGCATCCTGACGCTGGCGGGCCACGAAATCCGGCTGGGCCTGCCCGGCCGCGACGACCTTGTGGCGGTCTGGGGGGCGCGGCCGAGCGCGGGGCGGGGGCTTGCGGTTGCCAACGCCCGCGGCGCGGGCGTCCTGCGGGTGGAGGATGCGTTCCTGCGCTCGGTCCTGCCGGGGCGGGCGCGGGGCGCGGGCGGGCCGCTCGGGCTGATGCTCGACCGGCGTGGGGTGCATTTCGACCCGTCCTGCCCGTCCGATCTGGAACATCTGCTAGCCACCCACCCGCTGGACGACACCGCGCTGCTGGACCGCGCGCGGGCGGCCATCGGGCGGATCAGAGCCGGGCATCTGGGCAAATACACCGGCTTCGACCCCGCCACGCCGGTTCCCGCGCCCGGATACGTGCTGGTGATCGACCAGAGCCGGGGCGATGCCTCGGTCACGGCCAGCGGGGCGGATGCCGACACCTTCCGCGAGATGCTGGCCATGGCGCAGATCGAGAACCCCGGCGCGCGGGTGATCGTCAAGGCGCATCCCGAAACCGCGCTGGGCCTGCGGCCGGGGCATTACGCGCCTGATCAGCCGGGAATGCTGTCCGCACCGGTTTCGCCCTGGGCGCTGCTGGAGGGGGCGGTGGCGGTCTATACCGTCTCTTCCCAGATGGGGTTCGAGGCGATCCTGGCGGGCCACCGGCCCCGCGTCTTCGGCCAGCCGTTCTACGCGGGCTGGGGGCTCACGACGGACGAACGCCCCCTCGCCCGCCGCACCCGCAGGCTGACCCGCGCGCAACTGGCCGCCGCCGCGCTGATCCTGGCGCCGACTTGGTACGACCCGTTCCGCGACCGGCTCTGCGAGCTGGAAGACGCGCTGGCCGTGCTGGAGGCCGAGACGCGCGCCTGGCGCGAGGACCGGCAGGGCTGGGTCGCGGGCGGCATGCGGATGTGGAAACGTGGCACGGTGCAGCGCTTCTTCGGTGGGGTCCGGCCGGTCCGCTTCGCACCCGATGCCGCGTCGGCCGAGGCGCGGGCGGCGGCAACGGGGCGGCGGGCGATGGTCTGGGCCGCGACCGAGCAGGGCGCGCGCCCCGGCACGGTTCGAGTAGAGGACGGGTTCCTGCGCTCGCGCGGTCTGGGCGCGGCGCTGGTGCCGCCCATGTCGCTGGTGCTGGACGATCTGGGCATCCATTACGATCCGGCCCGGGAAAGCAGGCTGGAAGAGCTGGTGGCGGCGGCCTGCACGCTCGACCCCGTCGCGCGCGCCCGGGCCGAGCGGCTGATCGGCCTTCTGACGCGCCGGGGGGTAACGAAATACAACCTTGGTGGCGCCTCCCTGCCCGACCTGCCGCCGGGCCGCCGCATCCTGGTGACGGGCCAGGTCGAGGACGACGCCTCGGTGCGGCTGGGCTGCCCGGCCGAGCGGACCAACCTTGCGCTGCTGCGCCGCACCCGGGCCGAGAACCCGGATTCCGTGCTCCTGTACCGTCCGCATCCGGATGTCGAGGCGGGCCTGCGCCCCGGCGCCCTGTCCGTGGAACAGGTGCGCGCCCATGCCGATCTGGTCCCCGCCGCTGCGGGCCTGCCCGATCTGTTGGCGCAGGTCGATGAGGTCTGGACGCTGAGTTCCGGCCTTGGTTTCGAGGCGCTGTTGCGCGGCCTGCCCGTCACCTGCCTGGGCGTGCCCTTCTATGCGGGCTGGAGGCTGACACGCGATCTGGGCCCGGTGCCCGCCCGCCGTGCCGCGCGGCCCGATATCGTGGCGCTGGCCCATGCGGTGCTGATCGACTACCCGCGTTACCGCGACCCCGTCACGGGCCGCCCCTGCCCCGCCGAGATCGTGGCCGAACGCTTGGCCGAAGGTCGCCTGCCGCGCCCCGGTCCGGGGCTGAGGATGCTGTCCAGGGCGCAGGGGGCGCTGGCCGCCCATGCCTGGCTCTGGCGCTAGCGCCCCGGCCCGGGCAACGGGCCGGGGGCAGGATCATGCGCTTAGCCCTCGTCGGACAGCAGCGCCTTCCAGATCAGCGCGCCGATGGCCGCCCCGATCAGCGGCGCCACCCAGAACAGCCAGAGCTGACCCAGCGCCCCGGTCTCGGCAAAGACCGCCACGGCAGTCGACCGCGCCGGGTTGACCGAAGTGTTGGTCACCGGGATCGAGACCAGGTGGATCAGCGTCAGCCCAAGCCCGATCGCGATGGGCGCAAAGCCCGCCGGCGCACGCGCCGAGGTCGACCCCAGGATGATGATGAGGAAGGCCGCCGTCAGCACGATCTCGGCCAGCAGCGCGGCGACCATGCCATAGCCCCCCGGCGAGAGCGTGCCATAGCCGTTCGAGGCAAAGCCACCCGCCGTCCAGCCGGGCGCGCCCGAGGCGATGAGGAACAGCACCACCGCCGCCGCAAAGCCGCCCACCACCTGCGCCGCCCAATAGGGCAGCAACTCGCCCCAGCCGAAGCGGCCACCCAGCGCAAGGCCCAGCGACACCGCCGGGTTGAAATGCCCCCCCGAGATATGACCGACCGCATAGGCCATGGTCATCACGGTCAGGCCGAAGGCGAGCGAAACGCCGACAAAGCCGATGCCGAGTTCGGGAAAGCCCGCCGCCAGCACCGCGCTGCCGCAGCCGCCGAAGACCAGCCAGAATGTGCCGAAGAATTCGGCCGAAAGTTTCTTGATCATGTCGCACCTTTTGGAGCGTTGAAATACTGGGCGTCCTGAAACTCGGGAAAACTCCGCCCGAAGACGGCCCCGCACTGGTCCGAATACACGCATCCTCCGCGGCCTGGCCCGGAGGATGCAAAAGGATTGTGGCAGTTTGTCGCAGGACGCAAGCGCCTTGACGGAGGACCGCGCCGATCAGGCCCGCTCCCACCGATGCATCGCGTCGCCGCCGATGGCGCGGGTCTCGATCAGCCGGAATCGCGGCGCCTCTGTCAGCCGCTCCAGCCCCAGCGCGCCAATCGCGGGCCACCCCTCGGCGCCCAGCGCCAGCCCCGCGGTAAAGCCGACAAGCTCGTCCACCAGCCCCGCCGACAGCAGCGCCGCGGCCAGGCTGCCGCCGCCCTCGCAGAACACCCGCGTCAGCCCCGCCGCGCCAAGCGCGCGCAGCACCGTCGCCGGGTCGAGCTGGCCGCCCGGGCCGATGGTCCCCTCGATCAGCCGCGCGCCCAGCCCTTGCCAGTAGCTGCGGCGGTCCGGCGCGGGATCGGGGCCATGGCACAGCCACAGGGGCACTGCGGCAGCCGTCGCGGCAAGCCGCCCTTCCGGCGGCAAGTCGAGCCTCCGGGACAGCACCACGCGCACAGGCTTTTGCACCGCGCCCAGCCCCCGCACGGTCAGTTCCGGATCGTCGGCCCGCGCGGTGCCGCCGCCCACCATCACCGCGTCATGGCGGGCGCGCTGGGCATGGACCAGCCGTCGGGCGCCCTCGCCGGTGATCCAGCGGCTTTCGCCCGCCGCGGTGGCGATCCGCCCGTCGAAGGACGTGGCCAGCTTAAGCGTGACCGCGGGCCGCCCCTCGATCCGGTTCAGCAGGAACCCGCGATGCGCCCGCCGCGCGGCCTCGGCCAATACGCCGGTCTCGACCGCGATGCCAGCCGCACGCAGGTTCGCATGGCCGCGCCCGGCCACCCTGGGGTCGGGGTCTTCCAGCGCGGTGACCACCCGCACCACGCCCGCCGCAACCAGCGCCTCGGCACAGGGCGGGGTCTGCCCGTGATGGGCGCAAGGCTCAAGGCTGACATAGGCCGTGGCCCCGCGCGCCGCCGCGCCCGCCTGGGCCAGCGCCAGAGGTTCCGCATGCGGCCGCCCGCCCGGCGCGGTCCAGCCGCGCCCGACGATCCGTCCGTCCTTGACGATCACGCAGCCCACGGCGGGGTTCGGCCAGACCCGCCCCTGCCCGCGCGCGCCCAGCGCCAGCGCAAGCGCCATGTGGCGGGCATCGTCCTCTGCGCTCACTCCTCGGCCGCGGCGCCGGGGCGAAGCTCGCTCACGAACTTGTCGAAATCGTCCGCCGCCTGGAAGTTCTTGTAGACGCTGGCGAAGCGCACATAGGCCACGGTGTCGATCCGGGCCAGCGCCTCCATCACGATCTCGCCGATGGTTTTCGAGGGGATGTCGGTCTCGCCCATGCTCTCCAGCCGCCGCACGATGCCCGACACCATCTGGTCGATCCGCTCGGGATCGACGGGGCGTTTCTGCAATGCGATCCGGACCGAGCGTTCCAGCTTGTCGCGGTCGAAATCCTCGCGCCGCCCGTTGGACTTGATGACCACCAGGTCGCGCAGTTGCACCCGCTCATAGGTGGTGAAGCGCCCGCCGCAGGCCGGGCAGAAGCGCCGCCGCCGGATCGCCACATGGTCTTCGGCGGGGCGCGAATCCTTCACCTGGGTGTCGATATTTCCGCAGAACGGGCAGCGCATGGCCTCTCCCTCGGTGGTGCTGAAATGTTATCCACAGCGACTATAGGTGAGCCTCAAGGATTTGGGTAGTGGACTTTTCGCCAGCTAGATATGGGGTCGCGCCAGCGTCTGCCGATCTGGCGCAAGACGGTGCCGAGGACTGGCCGGATGGTCTGCCTCCCCCGCTCTGCGGTCTGCCCTTCGATCGCCGTGCCCGGGATCTCGCGGCGATGTGATCGGGGAAGCGAGGGCCGGAAACAGCCTGTTTTCGGCCCCTGTGCCGCGCCTGTGACAATTCGTGGCGCGGACAGGCCCGGGGGTTTGACGTAGGTCAAGTCCTTCGCCCGAACACTCCTGTAACGACCACGCCATGACATCCGAACCCCAGTCCTCGCGCCTTGGCGCCGGCCCCGGCGGCTTCCCTTTCGCGCCGCCGCTGCCGCTGTTCCTGTTGAACCCGATCCTCAAGCGGATCGTGCATCGGATCGCGGTGCAGAACCCCGACATGTTCGACCGTCTGGGTCCGCATCGGCATGCCTATTTCCTGATCGACCCGGTGGACATCCCGTTCATGCTGTATCTGCGCCCCGATCCCGAGGCGCTGGATTTCCGCGCCGTCGGCCGCAGGAACCCGCCGCCGCATGCCGCGCGGATCTCGGGCAAGTTCCTCGACCTGCTGACGCTGATGGATACCGAGCAGGATGGCGACGCGCTGTTCTTCTCGCGCGATCTGATCGTCACGGGCGATACCGAGGCGGTGGTCTGCCTGCGCAACGCGCTGGACGATGTGGACGACCCGATTGCCGAAAGCGTGGCCGACATGTTCGGCCCGCCCGGGCGCGCCGCGCTGAACGCCCTGCGCCGCGCCGCCGAGAATGCCCAGAAACGGAAAGGGGCCAAGTGATGAACGCCATGGTCAAGCCCGAGCTGATTTGCCCCGCGGGCACGCCTGCCGCGCTGCGCTCGGCGGTGGATGCGGGCGCGGATGCCGTCTATTGCGGCTATCAGAACGCCACCAATGCGCGCAATTTCGTCGGGCTGAACTTCACCCCCGAGGAGATGGAGAAATCCATCCGCTACGCCCATGACGGCGGCACCAAGGTCCTGATCACGCTGAACACCTTCCCGCCCGCGGGCAAGGTCGAACTGTGGAAGGAGATGGTCGATCTGTCGGCGCGGCTGGGCGCGGATGCCTGCATCGTCGCCGATATCGCGGTGGCCGCCTATATTCGCGACACCTACCCGGACCTGCGCATCCATCTGTCGGTGCAGGCCGCCGCCTCGTCGCCCGAGGCGATCGAGTATTACGTCCGCGAATTCGGCGTGAAACGCGTGGTGCTGCCGCGCATCATGACCGTCAGCGAGATCCGGGGACTGCTGAAGGAAATCCCCTGCGAGGTCGAGACCTTCATCTTCGGCAACCATGGCCTGATGGTCGAGGGGCGCTGTTCGCTGACCAATTATGTCACCGGCCAGTCCACCAACATGGACGGGGCATGCTCGCCCGCGGCCTGCGTGAAATACGAACGCGCCGATGATGGCAGCATGTCGACGATCCTGGGCGATTACATGATCGACCGCTTCGGTCCCGAGGAAACCGCGGGCTACCCGACGATCTGCAAGGGCCGCTACAAATGCGATGCCCGCGATGGCGGCTATTACGCCTTCGAGGAACCGATCAGCCTGAACGCCTCGACCATGCTGCCCGACCTGATCAATGCGGGGGTGCATGCCTTCAAGATTGAGGGCCGCCAACGCTCGCGCGCCTATGTCAAGAAGGTGGTCGCCGCCTTCCGCGAGGCCGTCGATTCGATCATGGCGGGCCAGGAGCCCAAGCTTGCCGATCTCGTCGCGCTGACCGAGGGTCAGAAGCAGACCGAGGGCGCGCTCAAGACCAAGAAATGGAGGTGACGGAATGAACCCGTCTCTGACCCTGGGGCCGAACCTGTTTCACTGGCCGGCCGAGCAGCGGATCGACTTCTACAGCCGGATCGCCGACGAAAGCCCGGTCTCGACCGTCTATCTGGGCGAGGTGATCTGTTCCAAGCGCACGCCGTTCTTCGACGATGTCCACCTTCCGGCGGTGGCCGAGCGGCTGGAACGCGCGGGCAAGACGGTGGTCTATTCCTCCTTCTCCGAGGTGGTGATCAAGCGCGAGCGCAACATCCTGATGGAGTGGTCCAAGCAGGAGGGGCGCGACCTCGAGGTGAACAACACCGCCGCACTTCTGCACCTCAAGGACCGGCCGCACCGGATCGGCGGGCTGCTGAACGTCTATAACGAGGACACCATGGCCTATCTGGCGGGCCAGGGCACGACCCATTTCAGCCTGTTGCCCGAATTGCCGCGCGCGGCCATCGCGCGGCTGGGCGAAAAGGCGCGGGAACTGGGCGTCGGCGTCGAGGTGCAGGTCTTTGGCCGGGCCTCGCTGGCGCTGTCGGCGCGCTGCTATCACGCCCGGGCGCATGAGCGGACCAAGGACAATTGCCAGTTCGTCTGCGGCGACGACCCTGACGGCATGACGCTGATGACCATGGACGAAAAGCCGTTCCTGACTATCAACGGCATCCAGACGCTGAGTTACGGCTATCTCGACCTGATGGCCGATATCGACGACATGCGCGCGATCGGGGTCACGCATTTCCGGGTGATGCCGCATACCTGCGACATGATCGCGGTCACGCGGGCCTTCGACGACGTGCTTGCAGGCCGGATCGACGTGGCCGAGGGCGAGGCGAAGTTGCGCGAACTCGGAATCGAGGCGCCCTTCGTCAACGGCTTCTACCGCGGCCGGGCCGGGCATGACTGGGTCCCGCGCGTGGCCGAGATGGCCTGACGCTTTGGCAGATCCCGCCGTCCCGTGAAACCGTCGCCGGGGGGGGGGGGGCGCCGAGAACCCTCGGGCAGGAGTTTTTCCTGCTTGGCGTTTTCATCCCGGAGTGCCTTCAGCAGCGTCGCCATCGTCGCTCGGACCGATTACGCGGCAAGTGCGAGCCCGGGGCACCGTGGTGCCGCCGAACCTGGCCTTCCAATTGCAGACGGCGCCTTCCGACATGCCATTCTTATCGACCGGGCCGGGTTGGAGAAGAGGATTTCCGACCAGAAGTCCTTGACCGGGATGCCCTTGGGCGGGTGGAGGCGATAGGTCGACCCGCCGTCGAGCGGCGGGCCGACCGCGTCATGCGCCGTCCAGGCGTATTGCGGGCCGAGCACGACCACCTTCTGCTCCATCGCCGGGGTCACGCCGGTGGCCATGAAGTAGACGAAGGTGGCGCCGTCGAGGATGTCCACGCCCGGTTGCGATTGGAACCGGTAGCCGCCGACGAAGGCGCCCCCCCCATCACTCCACCCTGATCAACGGTGGCTGCGTCCAGGTTCCGTCGAGCGCGGCTTCCTTCGGCCAGTAGATGCGCATGGCCGTCCAGAACGGACCGTCATTCGCCGGCAACCAGTTCGACTCCTTGTCCGACCCGGGCGACGTCGCCTGAATGTACAGCGTGATCCCGCCATCGGCGTCGCGCAGCAGGCCGGGCAGCATCGGAGAATTGATGAGGTAGCGGTTGATCGGGTTCGCGACCAGCAGGCTGTCCGGCAGGCCGTACATGGTCAGTGACCAGAAAGCGTTGGCCGGCGGAAGCTGTCCCGGAGCAAGGCGCAGCGTGTAGCGGTGCTTCGCGCCATCCAGGGGTTTCCCCTCGTGGTCGACGCGATAGACCGGATAGATCGCCTCTTCCCGGGAATTGCCGTAAAGGCCGATCTGAGGTGGTCCCCGTTTTCTGGACAGATTTGCGGCGTTGCTAAGCTTGCCTGTTGATCATGCCGCCGCCTTCAGGTCTTGGCCCTGATGGGCCTCAACCGGTGTCCTTCCGCCAAGCGCCGAATG
>NZ_JAMYDV010000012.1 GCF_024128855.1 Rhodovulum tesquicola | reverse complement strand
ACTACATCGAGCGCTTCTACAACCCGCGCAGACGGCATTCGAAACTGGGCTACATCAGCCCCATGGAGTTCGAGGCCCGCGCTATGCTAGCTTAACCTGCTGTCCACGAAACCGGCAGCAGGCCACAATACCGGATTTCCTTACCTCACGATTCTTCGGTGACCTTCAACGCGCGTGTCCGCAGCTGGTATCGCGAACTCGGACCCCATGACGACTGGTGGGACGCGGTCTATGAGGCTCTCGAGCGGGTCTGTGAAATCCTCGGCATTCGCCTCAAGACCACGCCCGTCCGCCTGATGGGTGGCAGGACGCGGGCCAAGCCCTGCATCTGGTTCTCCGGGTTCTGGAACCAGGGCGATGGGGCCTGCTTTGAAGGCTACTGGTCCCACGCCAAGGGCGCGGCTGCGCGCGGCCGGGACTGCGCCCCGATGGATGCGATGCTGCATGGCATCGCCGACCGGCTGCAGGCCCTCCAGCGGCGGAATTTCTACCAGCTCGCTGAATAGGCCAGCCACCACGGTCGCTACTACCACGAATACACAACGTCCGTGGATGTAACCCGCGACAGCCCGACCTGGCAACCGCCGACCGAGGATGCCAAGGAGATCGTGACCGAGGCGCTGCGTGATCTGGCCCGCTGGCTATACTGCCAGCTTGAGGCCGAATACGACCACCTCACCTCCGACGAGGCCATCGAGGAGGGGATCATCGTGAGCGAGTACACCTTCACCGAAGCCGGGCGCAGGGTCGGGTGAGCGGAAAGTAGACGCGAAGCTCACTTGATCTTTAAAATGGGATCATATGAACTATGTTGAGGGCAATGGAGGACGCCATGTACGTTGCAGAGAAAATCAGGGAACCTGCACAGGTCAACGCCGTCGCGTTGAAGGCCTACGCGCGCGTGGCCGATGCCTGGGGTCTCAGCCTCAAGGAAGCGGCGGGCCTTGCCGATATGTCGGAGAGCACATGGAAGCGCGCCAAGAAGCCGGACTTCGCGGGGGAACTGACCAAGGACCAGTTGTTGAGGCTCAGTGCGGTGATCGGCATCTACAAATCGCTCGAACTCTACTTCTCCGAGCCGCTCGCGCGAAGCTGGTTCACCCGACCGAACACAGGGCCGCTGTTCGGGGGTAGCCGTCCGGTTGATACCGCCATCGACGGGGGCTTGCCGCAAATTCTCGCGGTTCGGACCTATCTTGATGCATTGCGCGGTGGGGCATGAAGCGGACCGAGATTTCTGATCGTGGTCTCGTTCGTCTCCTGCCCGCCACTTACCACAAGCCGCCATCCCTGCGTGGTCTCGTCGATACCGATGACGAGATGGAGATCCTGGCAGAAATCGAGGGCCTGACCAGCGGCCGTCTTCTGGCGGAACGTGGCCGCAACCCGCATCTGGACCCGCGCGAGCTGGCCTGGCAGCGCCGCAGCCGAGATCTGCGCATCTATGGCGAGAGCCATGTCAACGCCGCCTTCACGTATACCCGCGCCGGCGGAAACCGCTTCAACACCGAAGAGCGCGGCGCCTGGTACTGCGCATGGGACGTGATGGTTTCCGTCAGCGAAGTGGCGTGGCACCGCACGCGCGAACTCGGCTTTACGGGCAGCTTCCACGATAGCGCCCGCTATGTGGAACTGCTGGCGGATTTCATAGGGATCTTCGATGATCTGACCGATGAACCGGAACATCCCGCGCTGCATCCAGATCCGGCCTTTGGATATCCTGAGGGGCAAAGCTTAGCCGAACATCTGCGCCGGGCGGGGTCCCGCGGTCTGATCTACCCTTCGGTCCGGGCGCCTGCACCTGGCGGGAATTGTCTGGTCTGCTTCGAGCCGCATGCGATCCAGAACGTCCGTCCGGGCGCGTCCTGGGATCTTGTTTGGGATGGGACGCCACACTATTCGATCACGGCTGTTGGCTGATCCGCCAAGGCGATGCGTGAGCGGCTGCCTCCCGATCGTGACGTCCAGGGTGGGCGTGGTGCCCGAGGCGATGTCGGTCAGGGGCGATCTCGGGCCGTTCGGCCGACTGTTGGAGACCACGTGCAGCATGATCATGGGCTGCCCGCGGACTATCCGAAAGTTCGGTCAGACTATCCGCAAGGCGCAGCGACGGCGCACAAAGGGCATTCTATACGATACGTATGAAAAGAGGGTAGCATGCGGATCATTGTGAGTGAGATTGTTGCACAGGAGGATATTGCGGCGCTTGTCGCGCACCTCCACGAGCTTGGCAGCTTGCCGCAGTTCTGTACCTTGCATCTCGACGAGAGGCTCGATCCGACCCCCCTGCTGAAACTTTCCCGGGAAACCGGGATGATGCTGATGGGGGGAACCTCCTGCTCTGGCGCGCTGACGGCCGACGGGGTCTGCGCCGGAGTGCTCTTTGCGATCGACGATGGCGAAGGATCATATGGAACGGCCCTCCGGCCGTTTGACGATGACCCGTCGGCGGCGGCAGAGGCGGCGACGCGAGCCGCCATAGACAATGCCGGTCGTACCGGCGAGCGGCCCGATCTCGTCTGGATCTACGGCACACCCGGGGAAGAGGAACGCGTCCTGTCGGGGATCGAGCGGGTCGTTGGTCCGGACACGCCCATTGCCGGAGGCAGTGCCGCCGACAATTCCGTGGCCGGCGGGTGGTCGGTTTTCGCCGAGGGAAGATGCGCCGGGCGCGCGGTGGCCATCGGCGTGCTCTATCCGTCTGGCGAGGTCTCGCTGGCCTATCACAACGGATATGCTCCGACCGAACGCAGCGGTATCGTCACGCGGGTCGAGGGACGGCGCGTGGCCGAGATCGACGCGCGCCCGGCCGCGGAGGTCTACAGCGCGTGGACGGGCGGCGCGGTTTGCACCGATACAGAGGGCGGGCAGACACGCTCGATCCTGGGCGAGAGCACCTTCTGGCCGCTGGGGCGGGAAACCCACCGGATCGCGGGCGTCCCCTATTTCATCCTTGCGCATCCTGCCGCCGTCGACGGCGAGGGCGGTCTGCACCTCTTTGCCGATGTCGCCGCGGGCGAGCGCCTCACGCAGATGACGGGATCGGCGGGCGCCCTGATCGAACGCGCGGGGCGCGTGGCGCGTATCGCATGCGAGGCCGGGAGAATGCAGCCCGCCGGGATCGCGGGCGCCCTGATCGTTTACTGCGGCGGCTGCATGCTGGGGGTCCACGACCGGCTGGACGATCTGACCAACGGTGTGTGCGAGGCCCTTCCCGCGGTGCCCTTTGCCGGAGTGTTCACCTTCGGGGAACAGGGGCCCATCCTGAACTCGGGCAATCGGCATGGAAACCTCATGGTCTCCTGCATCCTGTTTTCCAAGTAGCGCAAGGCCCCCCGGATGCCCGACAATGAACGACTGCGCGAGGCCCTTCTGGAGCTCCAGATCCTCCGGGACCGCGAGGCGCGGACCCATGCCGAGACCGCCGGACTGCTTGCCGCGATCGAGGCATATGCGACCGCGCCCACACCGACGCTGGCCATATCCGCAATCTTCGATGCTTTGGGAACCGCGACCGGGGCCTCGAAGGCCATGTTGGTCGAACGGCACGGGCGCGGGGCCCGGGTGATCCGCACAACCGTTCCGCAGGATCTCGGCGCCGAATGGATGCCGCCTGTCGATCTGTTCGACCGTGCACGCAACGTCGCGGATCTGGCCGCGCTCGGGAACCGGGCGGACAGCCCGGTGTGCGCCGGATTCGACAGCCTGCTGGCCGCGCGCCTGCCCGAAATCGATCCGGGGCCGGAATGCGCGATCCTCTGCCTTCACCACGGCCGCGGGGCTTTCCTGCGCCGGGATCTGAAGCTTCTGCTGCGGCTCGCGGGGCTGTTTGCAAAGGCCCTGGCATCCGAACGCCTGGCTGCGGAGAACGCCCTGCTCGCGGCGGCGATCGAAGGTTCCACGACCGGATTTGCGATCGCCGATGCCACCCGGCCCGACACCCCCCTCATTTATGTCAACCCGGGATTCGAGCAGGTCACGGGTTACGGTGCCAGTGAGATCCTTGGCCGAAACTGTCGATCCCTGACCGACGACACCCCGGACGCGGAAGAGGGGGTACGGCTGCGCAACGCCGTGCGCACATGTTCCGAAGGGCAGTTCCTGCTGCGCAGCCGACGAAAGTCCGGGCAGTTCTTCTGGAGCGAGGTGACACTGTTTCCCGTACGCGATGGCGAGGGTCATGTTCGGCACCTCGTCTCGACCCAGACCGATGTCACGGCCCGCGTCGAGGCGCGCCGGGAGCGGGACCGGATCCGCCAGCGCATGACCAAAGCCCTGGCCGTGACCGAGGGTGCCTTCCTGATGCTGGACAAGACGGGCGACGTGCTTCTGAGCAACGAGGCGTTGCAACGCGCGTTTTCCGCGCCGGGTCCGGACTGGTCGGTCGGGACGACCTTCGAAGAGAACCGCGCGAGCCACCTGCGCACGCTGCCGCACCGGCCCGGAGCCGATACCCTGCCCAATAGGCAAGACCTCGACGCGATGGCCCGCGCAGGTCATGGCCGGGAACTGGCGCTGGCCGATGGCAGGAGCTTCCTTCTGCGCGCCCGACGCGACGTGGATGGCGCTCTGGTGATCACTGCAACCGACATCACGCGACTGAAGAGCGTCGAGGCCCTGCTGCGTCAGCGCGCCGTCGCGGTGGACGCCGCCTTCGACGGCATAGTGATCCTCAACAAGTCGCAGCGCATCATTCACCTGAATCGCTCCGCCGTGGCGCTGTTGGGGTATGGCCGGTCCGAAGCGGCGCTTGGACTAGATTGGCGGGCGAGCTACCGCAACCAGCGCAATCCATCTAGCGGCACCTATCGGATGGAACGGGTCGGGCCGGTGGACGCGCCACAAATTCACGAGATCACGCGTTCCCCGCTGGACGGCGAGGGCTCGGTGCTCATCATTCGCGACATAACCGAACGTCTTGCCGAAGAGCGGCGGCAGGAGGAATTGCGCGGGGCGCTTATGCGCGCCCAGCAACAGGAGGCGCTGGCCCAACTCGCGGCCGGCGTGGCGCATGATTTCAACAACCTGCTTTCGGCGATCCTGGGCTCGGCGACCCTGATCTCGGGGGATCGGATGGCCGGAGCCGAAGCGCGCGAGCATGCCGAGCGGATCACATCGGCGGGGCATCGTGCGGCCCGCCTGGTCAACCGCCTGCTCGACCTTGGCGCCGAACCGCGCGACGGAGGTGCGTTCGATCTGCGCATGGCGCTTGCGGATGTGGCCGCGGTCGTTGTCCCCAGCCTGCCCGCCGCCGTGACCCTGGATGTGTCGATTTGCGACGACGCCATGCTTCTGCGCGGCGATCCGGGGACCGTGAACCGCATCTGCGTCAACCTGATCCTGAACGCCCGCGACGCGATTTCCTCCGAAAGCGGACAGATCACTCTCACCGTCCGGTCCTTCCGGTCGGAACGGCACCAGAGGCTGCGGATCGGTTCCCTGGACGCGGGCAAGAGCTATGCCCGCATCGAGGTCCACGACAGCGGCGCAGGGATGGACGAGGCCACATGTGCCCGCATCTTCGATCCACATTTCTCGACAAAGGGCGCGCGCGGCACCGGACTTGGCCTGACCATCGTGGCGCTTCAGGTCCGTGGCGCGGGCGGCGCGGTGGATGTGCAAAGCACGCCGGGGCACGGCACGGTCGTCACGGTCTTCTGGCCGCTTCACCCTCACGAAGCGACCCCCGATACTTGCGCCACCGCCGCGGAGGAGCATTCCCTTAGCGGCATGACATTCCTGGTTCTTGATGATGAGCGCGCCGTCGGCGAGGTTCTTCAGGCCTATCTTGAGGCGCGGGGCGCCGAAGTGGCTTTTTGCGACCTGCCGGATGTCGCCCTCGATGCCATCGCGAAGGATCCCGACGCTTGGACCGCCGTGATCTCCGACTACGACATGCCGGGCATGACCGGAGGCGACATGGTCGAACATCTGGGCCGGGTTGCACCGGATCTTCCGGTTTTTCTAGTGACCGCGCTCGCCCGGCGCCTGTTGGATCGGGGGCTTGATGGTGACCGCATCGCCGGACTGTTCGCGAAACCCATCGATCTGGTGGCGCTTGCCGGCACGCTGTCACGTCTTCAGCCGAGAACCGTCAAGGATCGGACCGCATGCTCCGGGTGCTGATCGCCGACGACCACGATCTTGTCCGCGAGACGCTTGCCCTGTACCTTGACAATGCCGGGGGCTTCGACCTGACGTTAGCCGCGGATCTGGATCGTGCCTGCAAAGATATCGAGCGGCATGCCGGGTTCGATCTTGTTCTTCTCGATTACGCCATGCCCGGGATGAACGGCCTAGAGGGCCTCAAACGGGCACTGGATGTCAATTCCGGCAAGGCGGTTGCGTTGATGTCGGGGATCGCGACACGGCAGACCGCCCACAAGGCGATGGATGCCGGAGCCATCGGCTTCCTCCCGAAGACGATGGCGGCGAATTCGCTGGTCAACGCGATCCGCTTCATGTGCTCGGGCGAGAAATACGTCCCGGTCGACTTCCTTTCGGGAGGACCGAAGGGCGACGAACCCCATCCTCTGGCCCGGAGCCTGACGCGACGCGAGATGCAGGTTCTGGAGGGGCTTTGCCGCGGCCTCGCCAACAAGGAGATTGCCCGCAAGCTGGACCTGAGAGAGGTCACGATCAAGCTGCACGTCAAGTCGGTCTGCAAAAAGCTCGACGCCAACAACCGAACCCACGCCGCGATGATCGCCAAGGCGGCGGGGCTTTTCTGAGCCGCGGACCAAGACCGCTGTGGTCGGGCGGGGTCCCGTGGCGCCCGATGCGGCCAGAGGGATTCGCCGTGGCTCCCCTCGGGGAAGGACGCATCCTCGGGGCAAGGCGGGTCGATCCCGGGTGCGGACCTTCTGTCGGCGACGGGGCCTGATCTGTCTTGGGCGCCCCCCGTCAGGCGGTCCCGACTGGAGGGAGCGGCCCGGGATCGTCCTGATCACCCACTCAAGTTACGCGTTCAACTCAAGGTTAACGAAAGCCACAGGATTGGCGCAAGTTTGACCCAAATTTGCCTTAACCGCTTGAGTATAGCTGATGGCTCAATGGGGTAGGGACGGCATCTGCCGGGTTGATGGGCGGCACGACACACCCTCAATTGAGGGAAGTCGACGCCCAAGAACAAAATGATCGGCCAGTCGTGCATGAGCAGTCCAGTAATGAGAAAACGGCGGCCCATCCGGAGGATGGTTTCGCCGGACGGCGTCCCCGCAGGGTCTGTCTTGCGAGCGATGGCGCGCGTGCACGGCGCCTTCCCGACGGTGCCGCGATGATGGAGGCTGTGAGGGTAACCCCGCCCGACGGCGCCGACGGCGAGAGCGAACCGGACCTGGAAACTCTTGTTTCGGCCGCCATGTTGGGGCTGGACTCGGATGTCGCGCTTGCCGTTCAGGCGCTGGATGGCACGCGCGATGGCGTGCGGGTCCGCTGTTCGACGGCGCCCGGACTCGTCGATCGGATCATCGCGCTTCCCGAGGCGCTGGCTGGCCATCCGGTTGTTCTGGACCTGTCGGCCGAGGGCATCGAGGCGAGGCTGCCCCCCGAATTCGCGGAATACCAATCCCTTGTCGCCGCCCCGCTCACGGGCTCGTCCGGGATGCCCGGTGCGCTGGTCGGCCTGTCGCGGCAAGCGGGCGCCTTCTCGCTCGGTCAACAGGCGTTTCTGGGGATGCTTGGACGGATTGCCACCAACGGGGCCAGGTGCAAGACTTTGACGCCTGCCGACCACTTCGCGTCCCCTGGCGGGCCACTTTTCTTCGAGACGGACAAGTATGCGCGTCTGACCGGGGCGCAGCACAAGGTTAGCGATGCCTTGCAGGACCTGTTGCGCTCGGGCGTGGACGAGGTCGACACGGCCATCGACCGGGCGCTGGCCGCGGTCGGGTGGCAATGCACGGCGGACCGGGTCTATGTGTTCCTGACTCGTGACGACCATTATGTCGACAACACCCATGAATGGTGCGCCGACGGCGTCGCGCCGATGATCGCCGAGTTGCAGGGCATTTCCATCGACGAGATCGCGCCGCACTGGATCGAGGCCTTCGGACGGAACGAGGCGATCCATATACCCGACGTTCCGGGAATGCCTGACTACTCCCCGGAAAAGTCCATTCTGATGATGCAGGAGATCAAGTCGCTGCTGGCGATGCCGATCATCCAGGGGGGAATTCTGGCCGGCTTCATCGGGATCGATGTGGTGCATGCCCATCACGAGTTCCTGCCCGGCGAGATCTCTCTGCTCTCGATGATCGCGAACGGTGTCGGTTGCATGTTGCGCACCAGCGCCGCCGCCGACCAGATGCGTCAGGCGCAGCGACGGCTGCAGGACGAACGCAACAGGTTGCGGGCGACGCTGGACGCGGTTCCCGATATCGTTGTCGAATTCGACAGCGCCGGCCGGTTTACAGGGGTCCATGGCAGTGATCCGGATTTCCTTTGCTGTCCGGCCGAGACGCTCATCGGCCTGACATCGGAAGAAGCTCTGCCCGAGGCGACCGCCACGCTCATAAGGCGCGTCCTGACGGAAGCGGCGAGGTCGGGCCGCGCCAACGAACCCGAAGCCCGTATCGTGACCCCGCAGGGCGCGGTGTTCAGGAGCATCGCGGTCAGAAGACGCGCGCCCGAGGCCGACACGGCCGGGCCGCCTTTCGTCCTGGTGGCGCGCGATGTGACCGAACAGGTCCGCAACAAGGCGCAACTCAAGCGGCTCAGCCGGATTGCCGAGACGATGACGAACCTCGTCATCCTGAAGGATTCGGCGGGGCGGATCACCTGGGTCAACCCCGCCTTTCAGAAGCGATCGGGTTATACCCTAGTCGAGGTGCAGGGCAGGATACCCGCAACCTTTCTGCATGGACCCGAGACCGACCCGCTGGTCGTGGAGCGGCTGGCGCAGGCTGCGGCCCGGCGTGAGCGCGTTTCGATGGAGTTGATCAACTATGCCAGGAACGGGGAACGCTACTGGGTCGAGACGAACGAGCAGCCTCTGTTCGACGGAACCGGCCGACACGAAGGCTTCCTAGTGGTGCAGACCGACATCACCGAGCGCAAGCTGTTCGAAGACATGCTGGCAGAACAGGCACTGCAGGCGCTCAATTCGCGGCAGAGGATCTATGCCGCGGTCGAGGCGCTGCCCGATGCCTTTGTCTTTTACGATCCGGATGATCGCCTGGTGCTCTGCAACGAGCGCTACCGACAATACTATCCGAAAACCGTCCCCGCCATCCTGCCCGGCGCCTCATTCGAGGAGATCCTGCGCTACGGGCTGGAGCACGGCGAATACGCAGAGGCGGTCGGCCAGGAACAGGACTGGCTTGCCGAACGGCTGCGACGTCACCGCCTGGACGAGAACGACAGCGAGCAACTGACTTCGGACGGGCGTTGGCTGCGTGTGGTGGAGCGCCGCCTGCCGGATGGCAGCAGCGTCGGGCTGCGCGTCGATGTGACCGAGTTCAAGCGGCTCGCCGAAGAGGCCGATGCCGAACGCCTTGCGGCACTGGAAGCGTCGCAGGACGGCATTTCCATCACGTCCGAGGACGGGCGTTTTCTCTACATGAACAAGGCGTTTCGGGACATGTTCGGCATCGGGTCCGGGTTGAATATCCGCGACGTCTTCTGGTGGGATCTGGTCGCGAAGGCAGTGCCTCCCGCGGACACCTTTGCGTTGCAGAAGAAGCTTAGCCAGGACGGGAACTGGCTGGGCGAACTCCTGCTGCGCCGCATGGGTGGAACCGAATTCTGGGCCTATCTGTCCGTGAGCGGCCGCGGGGACGGGAGGGCGCTGGCCATCGTCCGCGATGTGACCTCGATGAAACAGGCCATCACCGAACAGGCGCGGCTTCGGGAAGAATTGCAGCTGGCGCAGCGTCGCGAGGTGATCGGGCAACTCGCTTCCGGTATCGCGCATGATTTCAACAACATTCTTGCCGCGATCTCGGGAACGATCTCCTTGCTGTCGTCGAAGCACGAGGATTGCGGCAATGTCGAGCGGTTGCAGGCCGCCGTGCAGGAGGCGACGTCGCTGATCGGCAGGCTGTCGGACCTTGGTCGGCGCAAGAACAGCGTTCAGACCTTCGACATGCGCGAGCAGGTGTGGAGTTCGATCGACCTCATGCGGGCGGACAGGCTGCAAGACACGGAACTGAAGCTGACCCTGCCACCCGACCCGTTCGAGATCGAGGGCGACCCCACGGACGTCACTCAGGTCGCACTGAACCTGGTCCTGAATGCCAGCGATGCCATCAGGGACAAACCGGATCGCAACGCGCATGACTTCATAGAGGTCACGCTGACAAGAGCCGACAGGTCCGACCTGGATCGGCCGACGACGATCGGCACGCTTGAGCCGGAGAGAGACTATTTCCGCCTGGCGGTCGCCGATACCGGGCCCGGCATGAACGCGGAGATCTCGGCCAGGATCTTCCGGGAGAACTTTACCACGAAGGGTGAGAAGGGTACCGGGCTCGGGTTGCCAATCGTTGCGCGGGTGGTGACGCAGAACGGGGGCGCAATCCGCATGGATACCGTGCCGGGTTCGGGGTCACGCTTCGATGTCTTCTGGCCGGTCATGCGCGTTCCGCTCGCCGAGGTGGGACCGCTCAACAGCCTGGGTGATCCCACGGGACGGCTGGATGGTGCCACGATCCTGGTGATTGACGACAATGACCTGATTCTCAGGGTTCTTGCCAGCTTCCTCGAAGAAGCCGGTGCTGAAGTCGCAGCCAGTACAGACCCCGCGGATCTGCTCGCGGCGGTGCGCGGGGACCCGGGCGCCTGGGATCTGCTTGTGACCGATTTCAACATGCCGACGATGAACGGGGCAGAGCTTGCCCGGCAGGTGCACGCGCTCGATCCCGGCCTGCCCGCGCTTCTGCTCACGGCAATCCCGGACTGGCGTGTGCGGTGCGGGTGGCGCGGGCCTCGCGAATTCGCGGCGGCACTGAAGAAGCCGGTGTCCCGCAATGAACTTGTCCACGCCGCCGAGGCGGCAATCGCACAGCGACTGAAAAAAGAGGAAAAAAATGAGACTGCTCATCGCCGACGACCATGAACTCTTGCGTGATACACTGAGATTGTTCCTCGCACGCGAGGAGGCGATCGAAGTCGAATTCGAGAGCGACCTGCCCTCGGCCCTTCGCGCGATCGAGACAAGGGGCCCGTTCGATCTGGTTCTGCTCGATTACAGCATGCCCGGCATGAATGGCCTCGAAGGATTGAAGAGTACGCTGGATGCGGGGAACGACGTGAAGGTGGCGATCATCTCGGGCGTCGCATCGCCGGATGTGGCCGACAGAGCCCTAGCGCTGGGTGCGTCGGGTTTTCTGCCAAAGGCACTTCCCGCAAAGACGCTGGCCAACGCCGTCCGTTTCATGGCGGCCGGAGAAATATATGTGCCGGTGCAATTTCTTCGGCGGGCGAAGGATGAGACGACTTCCCTGCCCGCCTCCAGCCAGTTGCTCCCGCGGGAGGTGGAGGTGTTGCGCGGGCTTTGCGCAGGTAAGACGAACAAGGAAATCGCCCGGGACATGAATGTCCAGGAGCCTACGGTGAAGCTCTACGTCAAGACGCTTTTCCGCAAGATCGGCGTTCGAAACCGCACCCAGGCCGCTCTTTACGCAAAGGAGTTCGGCTTTTCCTGACGCCAGCCGCCCGCGGACGTTTGCGCTGCCGGACGGCGGGTCAGCGGGACAATGTTGTCGGCCCGGCTGGGGTCGACTTTGCGTGATGCCGTCTCGATGCTTTGGCGGCGTTTCCAGACCTCGTTGTTGATGGGGGCCACCGCGAGCGCGAATTCGAAGGAATTCATGTCGGATGGCTCATGCAACAGGACGTCGCAGACATAGAGGTTTTCAAGAGCGAAACAGTTCCGCGGCGCCGTTCTGGTCGTGACAATGACCGGGACGGATGGCACTTTTTCGCGAAACGCGATGATCTGTGGAACCAGATCCTTGTGTGTGCCCAGCCTGTCCATTCGGATGATCAGTTGGTTCCAGGCCCTCGGCGCTCTGGTTACCTCGTCCAGGGCGCTTGGCAGATCATCCTGGATGGCCATCGGCAGGCGTTGCTTTTCCATCCAGTCGCAGTACTCGCGGAAATCGTCCCACCCGTTCTGGATGATCATGACGGGTTTGCTTTTGTCGAGGTGAAACCGTGTAGACATGGCAGATCGAGACCTTTCTCATGGGACGATTGGTGCTGCAGGTCGCTTGCAATCAGGGCGGTCCTGATCCCGAAGCGGCGAACGGCCGCTCGAGCGACAATTCCGTAGGCAGGCGCCTAGCCGAACACCATCCAGCCCAACGCCACCCAGAACAGAAGCCCGAGACCGGCCACCGGCATCAGCCACCAGCCCGAAGGCATGCGTTCCTCGGGCTCCGCCGTTTCATATGCCTCGGCTTGGGCCCGCTCCCAGGACTCGAAGTGCTCGGCTTGCGCAAGGCCGGGATGCATCGGCTCCCCGACCGTCTTGCGGTCGATAGTCCCGAATTCGATTGCCTGTTTCATGTCGCGGCCTCGCTGCCTTGATTGTTCAGACCATTGTCCTGACACCCGGGCGACGGCCTTTCATTCCTGGCATCAGCTTCACCGCAGAACGTTTGCAATGGGAGGACGCAAAAGGATTGTGACCGCTGCATGGGGATAGCGATCGACCCTTGGGAAGACCGTGGCGATATGGGCGGATAGCGACCCGGGCTCGGATATCGGAGTGGAGGCAAGACCCCGGCACTATTAGAGCGGATAATGAAGGGGGTTTTCGGGGTGCGCGGTACCCTTTCGGATCGCTACGCACACGAAGGGGTGTTCCGAATACCGCCTTGCACAGGCGATGGGCGTCCGCTCGTCTGTTAATTTTGGGATAAAAGGGCCAAACAAGGAGGAAACGTGATGACGAAGAAGAAGGAATACGACTGGGTCGTAGACGTCCTGATAGACCTCAATGGGTTTTGTGAGAACGAAGGGCTGGACGACGTTTCGCGCAGACTGGCCGCGGCGATCGAGGAGATCGCGCCATTGCTGAGGACGCCGCCGACTTCGTCGGCACAGGCAGCCGCTTCTGCACCGCGTACGGCCCGCCGCCTTCATCTGGTCAAACCCTGATCCCGGTGGCCATTCTGATTCGGATCCTCGGCAACGTGAGGGGGCATGAAGCAAGGCCGCGAGTCGGGCGGATCGCAAGGGGCACCGCGATCGGGCCGGGCTGCGGAAGCAACGCAGCCCGGCCCGATGCGGCCTTCACGACCCATGATCGCCCGCGTGCTGCTCCCATCTTCCTGCCGCGCAGAACGGTCATTCCCGGTGGAGGGTGAACATCCCTGCGCCCGATCCGGACGGGGCCGCTGATCGGTCCCGTGCGCGCCGTCCTTGTTTGGCCCGCTCGTCAAGCCGCGACTGCCAGGTCCGATTGTTCTTTCGGGCCACGGCGAGTGCGTGGCGCCATGACGCGGCGTTGACGGGAGATTTCAGCGTCACGTCGCAAAGTGCCAGCCGGTCGCATGACAGATCGTCCCTCGAGGTGCAGTCGCTCAGGAGGATCAACGGAACCGATGGACAAAGGTGGCGAAACCGCAGCAACGGTCGGATGCAGCCGGTGATGCCCCCGAAATCGTCGATCTGGACGGCCAGAAAACCCCAGACCCGCCCGGCCTTGCGACTATCCGCTCGCAGATCGGCAAGTGCGAGGTCGAGATCCTGGTAAAGCACGCTGCACCCGGCCAGGACACGAGCTTCCACGCCAGCGGTCGTGACTCTTGCCGCGGCGAGCATCACGCGGCTGGGGGTAGGTCTCGGCGGGACGGCATCCCGGATCGCGATCTGGTCCTGGGCGTCACCGGCCGGTCGGAATTCGGGGGCCTTCGCCCTGTTCGCGGCGTTGCGATGGGATGTGACGGAGGCATCGTGACCGCACGCCCCTTGGTGGATGTCCTTCGAGTTCATGGTCGTCGCCCTTGAAACGAGCCCCCACCCGTTTCGCATCTCCACGATAGGTCCCCACTGGCTGGACAGCTTTCACGACGATGGAGGGGGCGCGGGAACAGTCGCATCGCGGACGGCACCACGGGGCGCATCACTACCCGTTCGGATCGCGGCCAGAGGCTGTGCCCGGGCGGTATGAGCGCCAGCGCGGCGAGGAAAACTGTCAGCGGGATGAATGCAGGTGACCTCTCTGCATCGAAGAATGTACCGCAGCCCACCGCCAGGTTGAGGCCGAATACGACCACCTCACTTCGGACGAGGCGATCAAGGAAGGAATCATCGTGAACGAGTACACCTTCACGGAAGGAGGGCGGCGGTTCGGATGAGGCGTGACCTTCGAAGAACTTTCCTGACCACACGCTTGAAATGTACGTCGACGTGGCGTACATAGCTGGATGACGTTTCAGGAGGCGACCATGCTCGGTTTCCACGACACCACGCGCGCGATCGACGAGCGCAATGAGGCCCGGATGAATTTCCGGACGAAGCCGCGCATCAAGACCGCGATTCAGCAGGCGGCGGCGCTTTCTGGCGTCGACGATTCTGTCTTCACGATGAATGCGGCCTACCAGGCCGCGCTGGCAACGATCGCTGCGCATGAACGCACAGAGCTGCAGCCGGTCGATCATGAGGCGTTCTTCGCAGCGCTTGATGCGTCGGCGGCACCGACCGACGCCCTGCGCGCGGCCTTCCGTCGACACAGCGACACGGTTGTGTCGAAGTAAATGGCCGCGTCACAACCGGTCGCCTACACCATCGAGCCGTTCGATCCGGATAGACATGATCGGGCGGCTTTTTCTTGCGGCGTCGAGCAAGTCGACAACTACTTCCAGAAGACCGCGAACAAGCTCGCCAAGGCGGACAATGTCCGTCTCTATGTGATGGTGGACCCTGAGGGCACGGTCATCGGCTTCTATGCGCTGAATGCGCACGCGGTCCAGTACACGGATCTTCCTGCGAAGTTTGCGCGGACCCGGCCTTCGCATGGCAACATTCCCGCCGCCTATATCTCCATGATCGGGCGGGATCGGAAGCTCAGCGGCGGCGGGTTTGGCGGCGATCTCTTGGTCGACGCCCTGCGGCGCATTGCCGTTGCGGCCGACGCCATTGGCGTCGCGATCGTCATGCTCGATGTGCTCGACTGCGGCGATCCTGAGCGCGTTGCGCGCCGCAAGGCGCTTTACGAAGGCTACGGATTCCAGCCATTGCCTTCGAACCCGCTCAGAATGTTCATGTCCGTCAGCACCGTTCGCAAGCTGATCGCTGAAGGGGACGACATGCAGAAAAAGGACGCCGCGCTCGCGGATCTGGCGCGGCTCGGACAGGAGTTTGACCGGGGTTGAAGTCCTGAAGGCCCAATCTGCAAACCTATAAGTTGGCAACTACAATCAGTAGGCCAAATTGTGGTGTGGCAAAAGCCCCGGACGGCTGCACGGGGTGTCAACAGCTGGTTCCGTGCTCACCTGTTCCCGTCGATCCACTTGGACATGAGCCCCTTGTCGCGGAAGCATTCATCCGGGACGGCGCGGCGTTTGATCCGGGCGACCTTCTCCGCGAAGGCCACCTGCTTGGAGGTCGGTAGCCGGTCCATGTCGGATACCGAGCGCAGCCGGGCCTGCGCCTCGATCCAGGCACTCAGGGACCGGCGGTCCTGCTGAACTTCCCAAGGCAGGAGGGTCTGGTTGCGCAGGGCAAGCGAGCGCGCATAAGCGATCTGCCTAGGCGTCGCGGGCAAGGCGTGCGTGGTGCTGTCCATCGGGAAACCCCCTTGTCGGCTCGGCCCTGAATATAGAACATAACAGAAACAAATCAGGCCAAGCGACCGGGACGCGTCGGTTCGAGAGGGAGAGCGGGGCGGGGGAAGATCAGGCCTGAGGGTGTCCGGGCCTGTCCCTGTCCCTCATTCTGGAGTTTCCCGATGACTTATCTTGCGCCCGTTGCGCCTCCCGTTGCTGTTACGTCTGCTGATCCCGCGCATGCGATCCTTGCCGTGGCGGAAGCGCTGCAGCTCGATCTGGCGAAGGGCTTCCAGATCGACGCGCTGCGTCTGCGGTTTGAGATGGAGCGCTTCCAGCAGTTTTCGACGCCGCTGCCCATGGGGCTGGCGGCGCTCGCTGCCGCGCAGATCACACCGCGCGATCTGGTCCTCGAGCCTTCGGTCGGGACCGGGCTTCTCGCGATCCTCGCCGAGATCGCGGGCGGCAGCCTCGCGCTGAACGAGTTGGCCGACACGCGCGCCGACCTTCTGCGTCTCCTTTTTCCAGGGCGCCTCGTCACGCAGTTTGATGCCGCACAGATCGACGATCATCTCGACGTCGGACTTCGTCCGAGCGTCATCCTGATGAACCCGCCGTTTTCGGCGGTGGCCAATGTCGATGGCTGGACGAGCGAGGCGACGGCCCGGCATTTGCGCTCGGCCCTTGCCCGGTTGGCCTCCGGCGGGCGTCTGATCGCGGTCACTGGCGCCGGCTTCGCGCCGGAAGCACCCGCCTGGGCCGAGACCTTCGGACGCCTGACCGAGACGGCGCATCTCGTTTTCACCGGCGCTGTGTCAGGTGCCGCCTTCGCCAAGCATGGGACCAGCTTCGAGACGCGCATCTCGGTCTTCGACAAATGCCGAGGCTGCGAAAAGGCTGGGATAACCGCTGATCTCAACCAGCCCATGGCTCCCGATGTGGCGCAGCTCCTCGCCCGGATCGTGGCCGAGGCCCCCCCGCGCCTCGAATTGGATACGGGCGATGTCGCTCGATCCCGTTCCACGTCCCCCTTCTCGGGAATTCCTGCCCGTGCATCCGCCACCCCAGCCGGGAAACCGCGCGCAACGGCGTCGCCCAAGACCGAAGCACATGTTGCCACGCCGGAGGCCGAAGACCTCGCCTATTCCCTGCGCGAGACGGTGGACGACCTCGGCCCTGCGCGCCTTTCCGACGCGATCTACGAGACGATCCGCCTGCAAGCGATCGACATCCCCGGCGCGGCCCCGCACCCAACCAAGCTGGTGCAGTCGGCGGCGATGGCCTCGGTCTCGCCTCCGAAACCCTCCTACAGCCCTAAACTCCCCGCCGGCGTGCTGCGCGACGGTCTGCTCTCCGACGCGCAGCTCGAGACCGTGATCTACGCGGGCGAGGCGCATGCTGCGTATCTCGCCGGATCATGGTGCGTGGATGATACCGGCGCCATGGTCTTGGCCGCGCCTGACGATGCCGCGGACGCCGTCCGCTTCCGTCGAGGCTTCTTCCTTGGCGATGGCACCGGCGCGGGCAAGGGCTGCCAGTCGGCTGGGATCCTGCTCGACAACTGGTGTCAGGGCCGCCGCAAGGCGCTCTGACGGCGCAGGGAGGATTGTACACTGGACCGGTCCAGCACCTCGCCTTCGATGGCGCTCGTTCGCATCGCCTCTTCACTCAGAAGCTCGATGGGCAAGCGGTCGCGCTCATCGCCGGTCACATGGAAGACGTCGCCCAGTATCTCTCCAGACGACAACAGGAACCGCCGCTCTAGAGGTTCGACGGCGGCGCTGTCATAGCGAAACTCGGCCAGTCGGTGTGCGTCCAGTTCCAGCGCATGAGCTATAGGGACCCTTTCTATAACTCATCATGCGGCAAGATCATGATGCATGGAAGATCATTCCATGCATCAGGCGGGCGTCTTTCGGTGGTGCCGATACCCTGAACTGCCTTCGGTCGTCTTTCCTGCGTGCATGCTTGTGCGTTCAGGCGGCCTTGACCATCGGCTCGTAGCGCACCTCGGTCATGGCTTCGTTCAGCCAGGCGGGTTGCAGATCGCCATTGTTCCACTGGTACAGATAGCCAACGAGCGTATCGGTCTTCTGGCAGAGAATCCGCAAGATGGGTTCGCCGGTCAGGCGGGTGTTCGGGGACATGATGCGCTCCTCTTACCTGGACATCGAAACTGGTGAACATGGAGGTCAATGAATACTCGCCGGTCGTGTTAACGGCAGGATTCTGCAGCTGCAAGATCAACCGGAGCGCTGCGCAGGGAATTCCCGCGCCAAGTGCAACTTATCTTTTTGGACAGGGTGTTTCCGGCAGCCCGGCTTCTTGCTGCAGTGCGGCATCTGCCCTGATCTGGACGAGCAGAGCGTCGATCTCGGCCCAGACACGGGGCTCGACCTGGCCACGGATGAGAGTCCATTTGCTCAACACGTCGAGCGGATCATGGGCGCGCAGGAGAGCGGCCAGCGCCTCATGATCGACAGCGAGGGAGGTGCGCGCGCGCCATGCCGTATTCCGGCTGCGCGGTTCGGTCGACGGCGGTACGAACTCCGGTCCGACCTGCCAGTTCCTGACCGCGCGGCGCAGGGAGGCCCGGATGACCTGGGCAGGGGCGACCCCGCAGGCGAGGAGTTCTGCCTCCTGCCGGGCGAGTGCATTCACCCGGATGTCGATCTTTCGCGTGGTGGCCGTGCGCCGCGCAGGCGGCGGCATCATGGGCAGTGGCGACAAATCCCCGGCTGGGACGGTTGCCGAACGACCAGATGTGCTGCCGGGCGTGATCAGGACCGGCGGGACCGGCCCCTCAGGATTCAGCGCCGCCGCGATCTCCGCACCGGTGTGGCATCCTGCCCGCCCTTCTTCCCTTCCCGGGACTTCTTGCCCCTCTGGCCTCAGCGCGGCTGCATAGGTCGGGTCAGGTCGGGTGATGGTGGGGATCCTCTTCCGCAACGCTCTGACCTCACACGGCCAGGATGTCATTGAGGATGTCGGTCGCCTCTTCCAGGGCTTCGACCACATGGCGCACATGCGGGCGCATCAGGGGGTTGGGATCGGCCTGCTTCTGCAGGGCCACCGCATGCAGAAGCCCTTTCTCGTCCATCTCCTTGTAGACGTTGCGCCGCATCATGACGGTCTCGATGACCGGGAACCGGGCAATCGCCGCCTCGATCAGGGCCGCATCCGCACGGGTGGTTTTCTGGTCGACCATGTTCAGGACAACGTGGTGGCGCGGCAGGCTCGCCGGATCGTCGACACGAGAGCGCAGCTTCTCGAACCAGTCAGCGGTCTGCGCGCCGACATCGAGATCCGAGGTGGAGAGCATGACCGGCGTGACGATGTGATCGGCGAGGACTGCGATCCCGTCCGACCATTCGGCACCGACGCCCGCGGTGTCGATGAAGATGAAATCTGCCGCGTCCGCCGCATAGGCCTGCTCGATCCAGTGATCCACAGCCCCGACGGTATCGACCGATACCGAGCGCAGGAGAGGTGATCCCAGACCTGCCGAATCGGCCCGCCTGTGCCATGCGCCGAGCACCGCGGTGCTGTCTGTATCGATCAGAAGGACCCGGCGCCCGGCAGCCACGGCGGCGCTGATCAAGGCGCGCGAGAGCGTGGTTTTGCCACTCCCCCCTTTCCGAGCCATTGCGGCGATGACCACGAGATTGTCGTTCGGCATGGGGCGCGGGCTTTCGGCGAGGATGGTGGAGGCGGGCAAAACAACACAAGCGGCGCTATACGGTTGATTGGCGCGCGTCAAGCAGAAGACACGGTGCGGGCCGTCGGAGCGCGAGCGCAGAGGACGTGACGCACCCAGCGCAAGACATTCCGCGGCGCGCGGAGGGCGCGATGCAGTAGACGCGATGCACAAGACGGGGGACGCGCAGCGGACAGCGCGATGCGGGACGCAGAAGACGCGCTGCAAGGGACGCGATGCGCGGCGCAAAGAGCGCACGACGCGGTGCAGAGGACGCGCGGCGCGACGCAGAGAGCGCAAGGCGCGATGCATTTGGCGGAAGACGTGAAATCGGCCCCGTGGGCCGATTTTCTACATTGAGTACAAGCCCTTGGTGCCTTCTCCGCTTGCGCTGGGAGAAGGCGGGCTTGTACGAAACTGGCAAGAAATAGGAACGTATACTTCACATGGGCACCAGTCGCAGACTGACCGATCAGGAGCGCCGTCAGATCGTCCGGGAGCGGGCGAAAGGCGTCTCGGTCAGTGCGATCAGTGCGGCGCTGAAGGTCTCGCCCAAGACCGTCTACAACGTGCTGAGCCGGGGCCGTGCCGCTGTCTCGGCCAACGACAGCCGCACCCGCGTGTTGACCATGCGGGTCACCGAGCGCGACCTTTGCGGCTTCGATGCGGCTCTCGCCCGGCGCGGCATTGCCCACCGGTCAGACGCAATGCGGTGCCTGATGCTGGCCGCGGACGATCTCCTGCGCCCTGATGAGGGTATGACGGATGAGCTGAGGGGGATGAGCGCGGCGCTGAACCGGGTCGGCAACAACGTGAACCAGGTTGCGCGCCGCCTGAACGAGGCAAAGCTCAAGGGCGAGCGGCTGCCATATACCCCCGCAAGCCATGCCGAGATCCGCGATCTCGCGGTGCTCGTCTTCGACCTGGCCGATCAGATCCAGGAGATGTTCCGCGCGCGCCGCCGCGAACTGGACCTCGAGGTCACCAAGGCCCTCGCCGGTCTGGCGCGGCAGGAAACGGAACAGGTGGCCGGGAATGGCGCGGAGTGAGACGCGCGGCATCAGCCCCGCCATCTTCGATCGCGACTGGAGCCGGGTCTCGGGCAGCTGGCAGGGGCTTGCCAGGGGCGCGCAGATGGTCCGGGCGGCGCGCGGCTATACGCCGGCCATCTTCAAGCCGATCTCCAAGGGCGGCTGCCATACCGGCGCGCAGCTCAAGGCCCAGCTCACCTATCTGACGACCAAGTCGAGCCACATCCTCGACAGCCGCGGCACCCATGATGGCAAGAAGACCCTCACCGAGGCCGAGATCGATCGGGTTGTGCGGCGCTTCGAGAACCAGTGGGGCGAGCGGCACAGCCCCAAGCTCGGTCATACCTCGCATCTGCTGATGGCCTTTCCGGTCGGAACCACAGGCGATGAGGTGCGCGCGATCACAGAGACGATCTGTGAGAAGTTCTTTCAAGGGGAGGGGTCGCAATTCGACTATATTGCTGCAATACACCAAGATCGCGCGCATCCACATGCGCATATCGTTCTGAACCGCCGCAGCAAGGATGGCGAAATGTTCTTTCTCGGGAAGGATCACCACTTCAACTACGACGCCTTCCGGGCGGCGATGGTCGAGGCGGCGCAGCTCCACGGGATCCGGCTTGAGGCGACACGGCGTCTTGACCGGGGGGTCACGACCTACCGCGCCGAGATCGATGAGGTCTACAAGGCCCGTGACGAAGGCCGGCCGCCAGTCGAGCGCCAGCGCACCGGGGCTGACCTGGCCGCAGCCCTGGAGACGGTGGCGCGCAATGCGCTGACCTATCGGGGGCTGGCTGTCGAGGCATCCCGGTCGAACTTCGATGACGTGGCCGAGGCGCTTGAGCGGGCCAGCACCATCCTTGCCAGTGGCGGTCAGATTCAATCTGACGGAGCCATCTACATGTCCAAAGACGAAACAGCGTTCGACACTTTGATCACCGAGTTTTCCCGGAACATCCGTCAGATCGAGACGGCGATCGACCGGGCGCCGGCCGCCGAGCGGCCGGAGATCGAGCGCAAGCTTACCGATGTCCTGGCTTCTGTCGCGCATCTCAACCCGCTCGGGGATCGCTCGGCCGCACTGCTCGACGCGCCGTCCCGGGACGGCGTCTACGCCCGGGCCAACATGCGCGAGGACCATTTGGTGCGCCTCGACGACGATGCGGTGAAGGCACGTCTCACCGAGGCGCTGCAAGGCACCGGTATCGATCCCGAGGCCGTTGCCGCCCGCATGCGGGAGGGTGCGGGAAATGCAGCGCTCGAGCGGCAGTGGCTGGCGCAGGATCTGCGCGCCATCGCCAGGGCCGGCGATCTCGATCTGGACAAGGGCGAGGATCGCGAGGAAGCGCTCGACCGGCTGGAAGCCGTTCATGTCCGCCTGGGTGATGTCCTGACAGACGCGCGCATCCTGCGGGCGCTTGGCGATGTGGAAGAGACGGACGACGCCGAGGTTGCGCTGGCCGAGCGTCTGACGCTGCCGGAAGGCGATCTCACTGAGGCGCGCCCGGACGTCTTTGCGCCGTCCGAGCGGCAGGACTTCCAGCAGCTGGTCGCCCAGTTCCGCCGGACGGATTTCGACTACCCATTCTCGGATGATCCATCAGTCCGCCGGGCAGGGGCAATCGAGGTGGAAGAGGCCCGTGCCGCCTTCAACGCCTATGCCCAGCGATCGCCCGACCATGCCGAACTGGCCTCGATGGCCTGGGACAAGATCACCGACAGCCGCAAGCCGCAGGAATACGCCGTCGAGGCGAAGGATCGCAGGCTTCACGCCGGCGACATGGACCTCGCGTTGCGCGATCCTTCGCAACATCTTGGTCCCATCACCGAGGATATGCGCACCCTCGCGCTCTACCGCGCGGAAATGCCGGACGAGGAATTCGGGGCAGCAGTGCAGGCCGAAATCAACCGCCTGCGCGCCATGGGGGCTTCGCGCGCCCATATCAGCGAGCGGAGCTTCGACATCGAGGACCGGGCCCGGCAAGACTATGCCGAGCGGCGCTTCCTGGCCGAGACCGCCCCCGACGTGGTGACGTTCCTGCGTCGGGCCGAGGCCGAGGAGGAGACACCGCTCACCGAGACGGCCGGGCAGCGCCTGGTCGCGCAGATCGACCGCAACCTGTCGCCGAACGCGGTCACCGCCCTGCGTGCTGGCCATGCCGATGTGCTGGGGAAGTTCACCGAGCATCCGCTGCGCCAGTTGGAACTCGCCAAGGCCTATCTCGAAAGCAGTGAGGTGACCGCGCACGGGCCTGCCATGGAGCGGGTGCTGGATGCCCTGGCCGAGGAACAGATCGAGGCGCAGCGCGCGCGTCACGCCGCGGCGCATGGCGAGAAGGGGATCACCCATGGATAAGGGCAGGATCGCGGGCGGGATCCTCAGCCTGACGCTGATCGGTCTTGCCATCGGCTATGTCGTGGCAACGGGCTACCTGACCCTGCGCTACGGGCTCTCGACCGAGCGGATCGATTTCACGCTGCTTGCGCGGGAATACAATGCTCTGGGGGCCAACGCCCCGCGGGATTTCCTCTGGGTGAACCTGATCCTCGGGGTAAGCGGTCTGGCGGCATTCCTGCTCGGCATCACGCTTCTGGGCGAGGCGCTGACCCGGTTCGGCACGACGCATTGGCAGACCCGGGGCGAGATGAAGCGCAACGGGTTCTTCGCCAAGCCGGGTGGTGGCTTCCTTCTGGGCAAGCTCGGCCCCCCGAAATCGAAGCATCCCTTCCTCGTCTCCAAGACCTTTCCGCATGCGCTGATCGTGGCGCCCACGGGCCGGGGCAAGGGCGTGGGTTTCGTGATCCCGAACCTGCTCACCTACAAGGGCTCGGCCGTGGTGCTCGACGTGAAGGGCGAGAACTTCCGCGAGACCGCGCGCTTCCGCGCCAGCATGGGCGACAAGGTCTTCCGGTTCGCCCCGACCGACTGGGACCGCCCGACGCACCGCTACAACCCGCTGGCGCGCATCGCGGCCATGACCAATCCCGACCGGCAGCAGATGGAGCTGAAGCTCACCGCCAAGCTCTTCCTGCAAACCGACAACGAGAAGCTGAGCGGGCTCCTGGCAGGCGGTATCGATCTCTTCGTCGCGGCAGGCCTTCTGGCCTTCGAGCGCGGGGTGCCCACCATCGGCGAGATCTACCGCATCACCGCCTCCGGCGGCGACAAGCAGAAGGAATACCTCAAGCGCTCCCAGGAGGTGAGGAACAAGTCCGCCAAGCTGATCTTCGAGCGCATGGCGTCGACCAACAACGACACCCTGACCTCTTACCTGTCGCTCCTGATGACCTCGGGTCTCGACACCTGGGACAACCGCGCGATCGACGCTGCGACCGCGACCTCCGACTTCTCCTTCCGGGACATCCGGCGCCGCCCGCATGCGATCTATCTCGTGGTCGAGTCCGAGATGATCCGGCCCCTGGCCCCGCTGATCCGGCTGTTCTTCTCCGACCTGATCGCTTCGCTGCAGGCGCAGGAGCCCGGCGAGGATGAGCCCTGGCCCGTGATGATCATGCTCGACGAGTTCGACCGGCTCGGGAAAATGCCGATCGTGGCCGAGAGCATCAAGACGCTGCGGTCATTCGGCGGCAACCTCGCCATTGTCACCCAGACCATCCCGGCGCTCGACGAGATCTATGGCGAGAATACCCGCCGCTCGCTTCAGGGCGGTGCTGGCGTGAAGCTCTACCTCACCCCGTCCGAGCAGAAGACCATCGAGGAGCTGAGCCAGGCTGTCGGCAAGACCACCAAGCGCGTGGTGACCCGATCCCGGGCCGTCGGGCGCAACCCGTTCGAAGGGCGCAGCGTTTCCGAGCGGACCGAGGACACACCGCTGCTGACCGAGGACCAGGCTCGCCGCATGGATCTGGACGAGGTGATCCTCGTGATCGACGCGCAGATGCCGATCCGGGCACGGCGGATCAAGTATTTCGAGGACCCGGCGCTGAAGATACTGCATGCCGGTCAAGCCGGGACTTTCCCGTATCCGGATGAAGACGGGCTGCGGCGAGATCGGCAGATTGCGGAAACCCGTGGGACCGTGGAGCGGCTGATGCGGGAGCTGATGGCCGTGAAAGCGTCGGGTTCAGTGATGCCGAAGGCGGGGGCCACCGCGGGATCGGACATGGCGACGGCTGGTGACGCACGACTCGAACCGACGAGGTCCTCGCGTGCCCGTGGGCGGGCGGCCCGCGCGCTGGCGGGCGCGGTGAATTCGGAGCCGGCGCCACTGACGATCGATCTGGACCGGTTGGGCATAGCTGGCGCGGACCAGGCAGGGCTCGTCGCCGCCGTTCAAACCACGCGCTCGATCATTGCGGAATATGCTTGAACTGGTCAGCACGCATCCGGGACGTCGGCACGCTTGCGCCGAAGGTGCCCTGATCGGTCATGCCGGTTGGGAACCGCACGGCCGTCAGAACGCGTCCCGGGGTGGCGCGGGAGCTCAGGCTTGCATCGTGAGCGCAAACGCGGCCCGGAGCACGTGATTGTGCCGATGGTCCCGGCGAATTCTTCCACGCCAGGCGATTGCCGTGGGCCGCCCAATCGCTGTGTCCCGCCTGTCCGGTCCGGTTGTCGTTCGTCGCCTGACATGCCTGCCATACCGAGTCCGCGGTTCGATACTGGCGCGTATCCGGTCTGGTCGAGTTTTCAACGCGCGCGACAATAGGGCTTCAGGGGAATGTCGCGTGACTTCTTCGTCTCGAACTTGCGGTAGCGTCCGCCCGAGTAGCGCGGGCAATCCCGCCCATGACCCGCTGCGATTATCGCCGCGCCAATGTCATTTCCATTCGGATCATGGCAGATCCCCACCCAGCGATCATAGCTGCGCTGCCCGTTGAGAACACAGCTCATCATCTTGCCCCGATAGGTGCGCTCCACCCATTCCTTTCCAGCGCGACCGCCAAGCTCTTTGAGTTCGGGGCTGTCCACACCGTTCAAGCGCACCGCGATGCGTCCACGTGACGAGGCAATCTCGATGGTGTCCGCGTCTCGCACATGAACCAGCCGCCCCTCGATTCTCTGCGCTTCGGCAGTTGTCACGAGGAGGACCAATGCAAGCATTGCCGAGGTGGCACGAATAACCAGGTACACTGAGCACTCCTCAACATGTCTGCAAGGATCAGGAACCGACCGGCGGCTCTCATAGGATATCGGGGGCCAGCGCTCAAGATCGATGATCTATCTGCCATGACAGAGCAATCCGATCATGCGGCAGAGTCGGCATCTGTTCGCGAGCACAAAGCTCTACCCTGCCTTCATCACGATGCACCGGTGGCGAATCCCTTGTCCGTGCGCCAGTGTTCTTCTATTGTTCTTCCTTGCCCCCACCCCGGTCCGCCGCCGCGTCATGCCCGGCCGCTTGTCGGCCATCGGCGTCGAAGGGGCCGGGCAGCAAAGGGGGAAACCGCTGCCGGAGGGCGAGCGGTCATCACGGGCCAGGAATGCGAACACCGATGCCGGATCCGCTTGCCCTTCGTCCCGCCCGCATGCACGAGGCCGAGGGGTCGGGCCGCCGGGCCTTTGCGGTGTTCCAGGCCGCGCGCCATCCCGGGCCGCTGGTCTGGATCCTGCCCGCCCATGCCCCCGAGATGCCGATGCCGCCCGGCCTGCCGCCGGGGATCGCCTCGCGCCTTCATCTGCTGCAGCCGCAGGGCGAGACCGACCTGCTGTGGGCGACCGAGGAATCGCTGCGCGCGGCCCCTGTCGGCCTGGTGATCGCCGAGCCGGAAAAGCCCCTGTCGCTGACCGCGGGCCGCCGGTTTCAACTGGCGGCCGAAGCCGGGCAGACCACGGGCCTGATCCTGATCCGCGAGGGCGCGGGCAGCAATGCCGCCGAGACGCGCTGGCACTGTGTGCCCCGTGCGGGCGATGCGGCGGACTCGACTCTGCAGTGCTGGTCGCGTATCAAGAACAAAAGAGGAACAGTAGGACGCTGGATTGTGAACTGGGATGGCACGTCGGCTGCTTTCGATCTGGTTTCCGCGACTGGCGAGCGACACGAGCCTGCGCCGCCGCCCCGTCCCGGGGCCGTTCGCGCTGACCCTGCGCTCGGGCAATGCCGACCATCTGCACTGCCTGACGCCTGAGGCCGAGGCGCGCGGGCTTGCCCGCGGCATGGCGCTGGCCGATGCCCGCGCGATCTGCCCCGACCTGGCCACCCGCCCCGCCGATCTGGCGCGCGAGGCGGCGGCGCTTGCCAGCCTGCGCCGCTGGGCGGGGCGCTATGCGCCGATGGTGGCCAGCGACGGGCCGGACGGGCTGATCGCCGACATCACCGGCGTTGCGCATCTTTTCGGCAGCGAGGAGGAGTTGCGCGCCGACCTGCATGCCCGGCTGGACCGTGCGGGGCTGACGGCGGCCAGCGCCATCGCCGGCAGCCGTGGGGCGGCCCATGCGCTGGCGCGGCATGGCGGCGGGATCGTGACCGAGGGCGCGCTGGCCGAGGGGGTCGGGCGGCTGCCGGTCTCGGCGCTGCGCATCGACCATGCGACGGCCGAGGCGCTGGCGCGCGTGGGGCTGACCCGCATCGCCGATCTGACCGCGCTGCCGCGGGCGCCGCTCGCCCGGCGCTTCGGGCCGGGGCTGGTGCTGCGGCTGGACCAGGTCCTGGGCCATCAGCCCGAACCAGTGGCCGCGGACCCCGATCCGCCGCATTTCGGGGTGCGGATGACCCTGCCCGAGCCGATCGGGTTGCAGGCCGATGTGATGGCGGGGCTGGCCCGCCTGCTCGACCGGCTTTGCCGGATGCTGTCCCTGCATCACCGCGGTGCGCGGCGGCTGCGGCTGGAGTTGCGCCGGGTGGATCGCGGCACCGCCCATATCGAGATCGGCCTTGCCCGCCCGCTGCGCGACCCCGACCGGATCGCGGCGCTGTTCGTCAAGGGGGTGCAGGAGATCGACGCCGGTTTCGGCATCGACGCGCTGCGGCTGAGCGCGACGGTCACCGAACCGCTGGCGCCCGAACAGATCGGCGGTGGCGTTGCGGTGCGGGGCGAGGATGCGCTGGCCGATCTGGTCTCGCGGCTGGGCAACCGGATCGGCTTTGACCGGGTGCTGCGCCTGCTGCCCGCCGACAGCCGCATCCCCGAGCGCAGTTTCCTGATCGCCCCCGCCGCCTACAGCGCCCCCGCTCCGGAACCGCCGCACCGCGGCCCCGCGCGGCCGATCACGCTCTTTCCGCCCGAGCCGGTCAGTGCCGTTTCCGGCCACCCGCCCGCGCGGTTTCGCTGGCGGCGGATGGACTTCGCCACGCTACGTGCCATCGGCCCGGAACGCATCGCGCCGGAATGGTGGCTGGACGATCCGGCCTGGCGCACGGGGCTGCGCGATTACTGGCGGATCGAGACGAAACAGGGCCCGCGGCTGTGGCTTTTTCACACGCCGCAGGCGCCCGGCTGGCAGGTGCAGGGGGAATTCGCATGACCCGCTATGCCGAGCTGTGCGTGACCACCAATTTCACCTTCCTCACCGGCGCCTCGCATCCCGAGGAACTGGTGGTGCGCGCCGCCGAACTGGGGCTGGACGCCATCGCGATCACCGACCGCAATTCGGTCGCGGGGGTGGTGCGGGCGTTCTCGGCGCTGAAGGAACTGGCGCGGCTGGCGGATGAAGGCCCCGCGATCCGTTCGCAGCGGATGATGGACCATTCCAGCCGGCAGAGCGTCACGGCGGACACCGTACCCCTTGCCCGGCCCGCGATGCTGCCGAAGCTTGTCGTGGGGGCCCGGCTCGTGCTGGCCGACAGCCCGGTCGAGTGGCTGGCGCTGCCCGCCGATGCCGCCGCCTGGTCGCGGCTGACGCGGATGCTGTCACTCGGCAAGCGGCGGGCGGCAAAGGGGCAATGCCACCTTACCCGCGCCGATCTTGAGGCGTGGGGCGAGGGCCTGATCCTGATCGCGCTGCCCCCCGACCCGATGGAACATGACACCCCCCCGGACCTGCGCCGCCTTGCCCGCCGCTTTCCGGGGCGCTGCTTTCTGGGGGCGGCGCCGCAATATGACGGGCGCGACAAGGTCCGGCTCGACCGGCTGGCCGGGATGGCGCAGGCGACCGGCCTGCCGATGGTCGCGGTGGGCGAGGTGCTGATGCACCGCGCCCACCGCCGCCCGCTGGCCGATGTGCTGACCTGCCTGCGCCAGGGCTGCACCATCGATACGATCGGCACCCGGCGCCTTGCCAATGGCGAACGACGGCTGAAATCGGGGGCCGAGATGGCGCGACTGTTCCACCGCTACCCCGCCGCGATCCGCCGCACGATCGAGATCGCCGATGCCTGCGCCTTCCGGCTGGATGACCTGCGCTATCAGTACCCGGACGAGGCCCGAGACGGCGAACCCGCGCAGGACCGGCTGGAGCGGCTGACGCGCGAGGGGCTGGCCTGGCGCTATCCCGAAGGTCCGCCGCCCAGGATCGTGGCCCGCGTCGACAAGGAACTGACCCTGATCCGCGAGGTGGGCTACGCGCCCTATTTCCTGACCGTCCACGACATCGTGCAGTTCGCGCGATCCCGCGGCATCCTCTGCCAGGGGCGTGGCTCGGCGGCCAATTCGGTGGTCTGCTACCTGCTGGGCATCACCGAGGTGCCGCCCGAATCCATCACCCTGATCTTCGAGCGGTTCATCTCGAAGGAACGCGGCGAGCCGCCCGATATCGACGTCGATTTCGAACACGAACGGCGCGAGGAGGTGATCCAGTGGATCTATGACCGCTACAGCCGCGAACGCGCCGGGCTGACGGCCACCGTGATCCATTTCCGAAGCCGCGCCGCGATCCGCGAGGTGGGCAAGGTCATGGGGCTGAGCCAGGACGTGATCGCGCGGCTGTCGGGCCAGATCTGGGGCTGGTCCGCGACCGCGCCGGGCGAGGACCGGCTGCGCGAGGCCGGGCTCGATCCCGCCGACCATCGCGTGATGCTGGCCACCCGCCTGATCGCCGAGATCATCGGCTTTCCCCGCCACCTTTCCCAGCATGTCGGCGGCTTCGTCATCACCCAGGGTCGGCTGGACGAGTTGTGCCCGATCGAGAACGCCGCGATGGAGGATCGCACCATCATCGAATGGGACAAGGACGATATCGACGCGCTGGGGCTGATGAAGGTGGACATCCTTGCGCTGGGGATGCTGACCGCGATCCGCAAGGCGTTCGGGCTTCTGGAAATCCACCGCAAGCGCCGCCTGACGCTGGCCAATGTCCCGCCCGAGGACCGGGCGGTCTATGACATGCTCTGCCGGGCCGATGCCGTGGGTGTGTTCCAGGTCGAAAGCCGGGCGCAGTTGAACTTCCTGCCCCGGATGCGGCCGCGCAAGTTCTACGACCTGGTCTGCGAGGTCGCCATCGTCCGCCCCGGCCCGATCCAGGGCGGCATGGTGCATCCCTTCCTCAACCGCCGCATGGGCCGCGAGCCGGTCGAGGATCTGGGCCCCGCGATGATGGAGGTGCTGGGCCGCACCTATGGCGTGCCGCTGTTCCAGGAACAGGCGATGCAGATCGCCGTGGTCGCCGCGGGCTTCACACCGGCCGAGGCCGACCGGCTGCGCCGCAGCCTTGCCACCTTCAAGCGGATGGGCACCATCGGCGGTTTCCGCGACCGGTTCGTGTCGGGGATGCTGGAGCGCGGCTATGACGCGGGCTTCGCCGAACGCTGCTTTGCCCAGATCGAGGGCTTCGGCTCCTACGGGTTCCCCGAAAGCCACGCGGCCAGCTTTGCGCGCCTTGTCTATGTCTCGGCCTGGCTGAAATGCCACCACCCGGCGATCTTCACCTGCGCCCTGCTGAACAGCCAGCCGATGGGTTTCTACGCCCCCGCCCAGCTTGTCCGCGACGCGCGCGAGCACGGGGTCGAGGTACGGCCCGTCTCTGTCAACCATTCCGACTGGGACTGCACGCTGGAACCGCGGGCCGATGGCGGGCTGGCATTGCGGCTGGGGTTCCGCCAGATCAAGGGCCTGCGTGCCGAGGATGCCGCCTGGATCGCCGCCGCCCGCGGCAATGGCTACCCGGATGTCGAAAGCCTGTGGCGCCGGGCGGGGGTCGGGCCGGAGGCGCTGGAACGGCTGGCCGAGGGCGACGCCTTCGCCGCCCTGGGCCTTGCCCGCCGCGATGCGCTCTGGGCCGCGCGCGCGTTGCGGGCGCCTGCGCCGCTGCCGCTGTTCGGCGCGGATGGCGAGGGCGGCGCGGAGCCCGCGCTCGTGCTGCCGGCGATGACGCTGGGGCAGGAGGTGATCGAGGATTACCTGTCGCTGCGGCTCTCGTTGCGCGCCCATCCGCTGGAACTGCTGCGCCCGCGGCTTGTCGGCAGCCTGCCCCATGACCGGCTGGCCGGGGCGAGCGGCCGCGTCACCGTCACCGGCCTTGTCATCACCCGCCAGCGGCCCGGCACCGCCTCGGGCGTGATCTTCCTCACGCTCGAGGACGAAACCGGCGTGGCGAATGTGGTGGTCTGGACGCGGGTCTACGAACGCTTCCGCCAGGCCGTGATCGCCGGGCGGCTCTTGCGCGTCACCGGCCGGATCGAACGCGACGGCCCGGTGGTGCATGTCATCGCCGAACGGGTCGAGGATCTGTCGCCGCGGCTTGCCACCCTCGGCCACCCGGTGCCGATCCCCGCCAATGACGGCCGCGCGGATGAGACCCGCCGCCCCGCAGGCGGCAGCCTGCGCCCCTCGGCCCGCCACCCGCGCGACCAGGCCAGGCGCCTCTTTCCCAGCCGGGATTTTCACTAGGGCCTGTCGGGCCCCCGGCCTTCGGTCGACCGATGCGCCGGGAATCGGCCGCTGGCTTCTCAGAGCGAGGCCCTCAGACAGGGACAGCCGCGGTCACGAAAGCTCTGGTCCGATCAAGAGTCGAGTGTAACGGCCCGGTTGGCGCTGCCTGCCAGAGCTTGGCCTGATCGATTAAGGCACGTGCATAACGACGTCGTTAACAACGTATCTTATGTGGGGCTGGTGATGCGGGGCGATATTCTTGGGCTGGAGCGGCGGCGACGGTTGAGCGACGATGAGAAGCTCGAGATCGTTTTATCGGTAGGCATGGGCGACGCGACGGTGACGCAGGTTGCGCAGCGGCACGATGTGTCGCGGCATCAGATCTATGCCTGGCGGCATGAGTTGAAGAAGCAGGGTCTGCTTTCGGCATGTCCGGAGGCGCTGTTCCTGCCGGTGGAGTTGGAAAGGCCCCTGGAACGGGCGGTTCCGACGACGGTCACCACATCAGAAGCACCGCGGCCTCCGCAGATCGAGCTGAAGCTGGGGAATGGCCGCTGCCTACGCTTCGCCCCGTCCCTGGACGCGGCCATGCTGACGCAAGTTACCCGGGCGGTGGAAGCGGCATGATCGGACCGGGAACCGGCGTCCGCGTCTATCTGGCTTGTGGTGTGACGGACATGAGGAAAGGCATCGAGGGGTTGGCCGCGCTCGCGCAGGATCATCTGCGCCAGAAGCCCACCGGTGGCGCCGTCTTCGCGTTCCGTGGTCGCCGCGGCGACAGGTTGAAGCTTTTGCACTGGGATGGGCAAGGCTTCTGCCTTTACTACAAGGTTCTGGAGAAGGGGCGCTTCCCTTGGCCTGCGCGCGGTGACGGGGCGGCGCGTCTGACCTCGGCGCAGCTCGCCATGCTCTGGGAAGAGATTGACTGGCGCAGGCCGGACTGGGGTGCGCCGCCCGCTCGCGTAGGCTAAGGAATGGCGATGGAGCGCCTTGTTTCTATGGCGTTTCTTGCGGATTTGCGGTATCCGGGCGCATGTCGAATGTGGCCCAAGCTCTTCCTGATGACCCGGCGCTTCTGAAGGCGCTGATCGCCGCCTTGCAGGCTGAGAACGCGAATATCTCGGCCACGTTGCGCGCGCATGACCAGTTGATCCAGACCCTGCGGCTGCGCATCGCCAAGCTGAAGAAGCAGGTGTTCGGCCAGTCCTCGGAAAAGATCGAACGTGAGATCGAGCAGCTGGAACTGGCGCTGGAGGATCTGCTGATCGCCTCGGCCGAGTGCGAGACTGCGGTCGTGGATGACGGTCAGGGCGATGATGCCCTGGAAACGACTGTCGCCGGCGAGGTCGCCGATCGCCCATCCCGCCGTCGTCTCCGGGTTTCGGACAGCACGCCGCGCGAGCGGCAGGAACCCGACCCCGGCAGCTGCTGCCCCGATTGCGGCGGCGATCTGCGCGTGGTGGGCGAGGACGTCAGCGATATGCTGGATCTGATCGCGGCGCAGCTGAAGGTCGTCCAGATCACCCGGCCCAAGAAATCCTGCCGCCGCTGCGAGCGCATGGTGCAGGCGCCCGCCCCCAGTCGGCCGATCCCGGGCAGCATGGCCGGGGCGGGCCTTCTGGCCCAAATCCTCGTCGCCAAATTCGACGATCACCTTCCTCTCTATCGCCAGCACGAGATCTTCGCCCGCATGGGGGCGGACATCCCCGACAGCACCTTGGTCGACTGGTGCGGCCGCGCCATGAAGGTGCTGCAGCCGCTGATCGAGAGGATCGAGGCCGATGTCATGGCCAGCGATCTGCTTCATGCCGATGACACGCCGATCCGGGTGCTGGACCGGTCTCAGCGTGACAAGGGGCTGGGCAAGGGCGTGAAGAAGGGCCGGATCTGGACCTATGTCCGCGATCAGCGCCCCTGGGCAGGCGCGTCGCCACCCGGGGCGGTCTATGCCTTCGCGCCGGACTGGCGGGAAGAACACGTCCATCGCCATCTGGCCCAGACCCGCGGCATTCTCCAAGCCGACGGCTACAAGGGCTATGCGAAGCTTTATGGTCCTGACCCAGACGGGAGGCCCCGCCTTCGTGAGGCTGCCTGCTGGGCTCACCTGCGACGTGACTTCCATGATGAATGGGACAAGACGAAATCCGCGATCGCCCGCGAGGCGCTCGACCGCATCGGCGCGCTCTATGACATCGAGCGGGAGCTCACCGGGCGTTCCGCAGACATCCGCCTTGCCGCGCGCCAGAAGCACAGCGCCCCGAAGGTTGCGGCTTTCTTCGCATGGGCCGACCAGCAGCTCGCGCTGATCCCCGGCAAGGGCGATCTGGCCAATGCCTTCCGCTATGGCCTCAGCCGAGGAGGCGCCTTCAGCCTGTTCCTCGAAGACGGCCGGGTGGCCATCGATAACAATCCCGCCGAGCGCGCCCTGCGCCCGATCGGCATCGGACGCCGCAACTGGCTCTTCGCCGGGGCCGACACCGGCGCCGAAACGCTGGCCCGCGCGATGACCGTCATCGAGACCGCCAAGATGAACGGCCTCGATCCGCAGGCCTACCTCGCCGACATCCTGACCCGCATCCATGATCACAAGATCAATCGGCTCGACGAGTTGTTGCCCTGGAACTGGTCGCCGCTGACCAATGCGTTGCCCGAGGCCGCCTGATGGCAACCGTCAGCCATGTCTGCACCCTCGACTACGTCGCCAGGATGCTGGGCGAAGACCCCGAGCTTCTCGAAGCCATCGTCTACAACGACGACAATCTGACCTACGGCGCAATCATCAGCGTCTATACCGGCGCGGAAGAGACCATCACCGCCCTGACCGATGATGGCATTGACGACCTGAAAGACATGCTCAGGGACGCCCGCATCACCACCGAAACCTGGCATGCGTTCCTCGACGACTTTGTCGACGACGAAGACCTCGTCGCCCGCATCAAGGCCCAGTCACCGCAGTAACAACCGGCTGGTTACGGTGTAGGTGTCAATCGCCTTGTTGCCTGCCACTCGGATCAGAGCATCAGCGGCAAGGCGGCTTGGCTTCTCGTTGATGGAATCGAGGCGGAGATACTCGTCTAGGCAGGATGCAAGGTCCCAAGTGTGGGGCTTCACGCGCTCTAGGAGCTTGTTCACATCGACAGGCCGCACAGAGGGTGAGGACCATATGCCGTCAAGGGCGGATGAATCGGTGCTACACTTCCTGGTCGGCGGAGCCGAGGACGTGGTGGGCGTGGCGGAGGGGAGTACCGTCATGACCATAGAAACCTTGCCCGCTCTTTGCCCGGCCCGCGCGCCTTGGAACAAGGGTCGCATCATGGGCCAAAAGCTTCCGCTGCAGCCAAAGCATGTCTGGTCCACGCCCCCAGCGCCGGGCAAGCTGGGTGGCGGCACGGCCGACGACAAGACACTGCGCGATCTGCGCGGCCTCTTCCGCGAGGCGCTGATGCGCCCCCCGCCGGAGTTCCTACACTACGGCGATCCCTTCGGTGACGTGTCCTTGCGCCGTGAAATCGTGGATTACCTGCGAGCCACGCGCGGCATCCGGGCCGGAGTCGATCAGGTGATGATCACGTCGGGCACGCAATCGGCCCTGTCGCTGATCGGTCGGGCGCTTATGCAGCCCAAAAGTCGGATCTGGGTCGAAGACCCATGCTATCCGCAGGCGCTGAACCTGTTTCGAAGCCTTGGGCTGACAATCATCCCGGTGCCGGTGGACCAAGATGGCCTTGACCCCGCCGCAGGTATGCTCGCCGCGCCCGAGGCCGAGGCGGTCTATCTGACACCGTCCCACCAGTTCCCGCTTGGCGCGACGCTCTCGATGCCGCGCCGTCTGGCGCTGCTGGACTGGGCACAGGGAGCTGGCGCGTGGATCATCGAGGATGATTACGACAGCGAATACCGCTTCACCGGCCCACCTCTTGCTGCACTTCACGGTATCGACCGGGCGGGCCGCGTCATCTATCTCGGCACCTTCTCCAAGGCGCTGGCACCCGGGTTGCGGCTGGGCTACGCGGTGCTACCGGTCGAGGTTGTCGAAACAGTCCGCAGGCTGCGCGACCTGACTGACCGTTATCCCAACCCGCTGATCGAGACGGTGCTGGCCAGGTTCATGTCCGAGGGGCAATACGCCGCGCACCTGCGTCGCGCACGCAAGCGCTGCCGGATGGCGCGGGACGCGCTGGTCGAGGGGCTATCCGCGGCACCGCTGGATGTGATGATCCCCGATCAGGGGCTGCATCTGATTGCCTATGCCCGCGGCGACGAAGCGGATGCCGAACTGCAGCGCCTAGGGCAGGCGGGCGGTCTTAGCAGCCGCCGCTTGTCGCAGATGTTCCTCAAGGCCCCTGCACAACAGGGGCTTGTCATCGGCTACTCTGGCTTCGAGACCGCCGAAATCCGGGCTGCCGCTTATGGAGCGACGCGGGCCATCACTTCGGGAGGAAGAGAATAATTCGCGCAGGCTTCTGCATGCATCAGGTCACTCGTTCATGATACGGTCAAGCGGTGGAACCCTGAAAGACTGCTCTCCGCCCCTCGCGCCGTGACCGCTAGGGCAAGGTCGTTGTGGCCATGCGGCTGTCGATCAGTTCCGCCTCGACCAGAACGTAGATGTCCTCGGGCGCGGTCGAAAGTCCGAAGCGCATGACACCAGGGTCAATCCCCATCTCAATCAGATATTCCATCGTTCTGCCCTGACTGCGCTGGATATCCTCCACGGCCAGAAAGGCAGGCATGTAGCCCGGCGTCTCATAGTAATGCTGATGCAGCCCCACGGACCCCCGCAGCGACACGGCCCGCTCCACGCCCGCGGCAAGGATATAGGGGCAAGCCGACAGGCAGATTGTGCCCGGCAGGATCGTGGTGGACAGCTCGCGCGCGCGAAGCCTGCGCCCGATGTCAAGCGCTTCGTCGACATTCCCGCCGGGGCTGTGCAGGGCGACTTGGCCGGGCACCTCGGCAAGACTGGCAAGAAAGGCGTCGAAGCGGTCCGCATCGCCCGGCTCGATGGGGCCCGCCGCGACGATCAGGGGGCCCTGCGCCTCCTCCGTCTGGAGGCTGAAGTTTAGTCGCGGCGGAAGATTCTCAGGAAGGGTGATTGTGGGCGCCTCGGACGGGCCGGTAAAAGTCGGAAGCGCACGGTTGGGATCGTGCCGCCGCACCTGATCGCCCGGCAAGACCGGGGATGTCAGCGGATTGGTCGTGCCGCCGCCAAGGCCAGTGGGCAAGCGGTCGCCAAGATCCACGAGCAGCACCAAGGCCGCCACCGCAACCTGCGCGATGAGGGCGTAGCGCAGGCCCCGCCGGATCGTGAAGGGACTGCGGGCCGGTTCGGCCTTGCCGGTCCGGGCCGCGGTTTCAGTCGGCATCGGGCGCCCGATCCACTGGCGCGGCGCGCTCGGAACGCAGGCGGCGCAGCATTTCGGATTCCGCGTCGCCCATCGAGGCTTCGACATCCCGCATCGCGTTGATCGCGGCCTTCAGATCGGCCAGCGTCAGCGTCTCCTCGATGCTGAGCCCGTCCCGCCCGCTCCGGATCGCGGCCTGAGTGACGGCCAGCACGAAGACCAGAACCCCCGGCAAGAGGTCGATGGCGATCGCGCCCGCCCATGAGGGAACGAAGCTTCCGGCATAGCGTATCACGGCATCGGCGCTGGAAATCGGGTTGTAGGCCGTTTCCTGTGGCGGCTCGATGGCCAGCACCTCGCTTGCCGCCTCCCCCAGACTGGCGCTGAGCCGTTCCACCGAGGCGAAAACCGCCGCCATGGTCTCGGATTGCGTGCTTCTGAGCGCTGCGGTGCCGCCGTCTAGCTCGGGCAGGATGATGCTGGCGGGCAGATCCGCTGCCGCCCGCGCCACGAGAGGCGCCACAGAATACTGGTTGAGGCTGGCGATCACGCCCGCCAGTCGGACACTTTCCTCGGAAAAGGCGACCGAGCGTTGTTCGACCGGGCCGGGGGCGACAGTCAGGGCCCGCATCTGGCCGAGCAGGCGGTTGCCCTCCTCGAAGGCGGCCTCGATGCGGGCGTCCTGCGCCGCGATGATCTCCTCGAGCGAGCGCAAACGGTCGGTGGTCTGCGCCAGAAGCCGCGCGACCGCCCCGTCGCCCGCCACGCCCGTGGTGCCTCCCTCGCGTGCTTCGCGATCGGCAAGTTCCTCAAAGGTCAGGCGCGTGCGCTCCACCTCGCGACCCAGCGCCTGTCCCCGCAGGGCGATATCATGCGCCTGTTCCAGCGCGGCCTGATATTCCTGAACGGTTTTGGCGAGATGCTGTTCCACCGCCGCCGACCCGGCCAGCGCCGCCGCGTTCAGCCAGCTCGACATCGCGATGATCGCGAGCGAGCCGACGATCGTGGAGAGCGTCAGGCCGATGAAACCGCTGGCCGTCCTCATCGATGGCAAGAGGCGCAGGATGTAGCTCCAGAACACGAAGATGCCGACCGAGACGGCGATGGAATAGGCGACGGCGGCAAAGAAGCTCATCGCGCCCGTATCCTCGAGCAACGAGGACACGCCGAGATAGGTGTAGATGCCCGATGCGATGGCCAGGATGCCGAGTGCTGCCGGCGTTATCGTGTCGAGCCAAGCCAGATGCCCCTCCAACTCGCGGGCTGTGCGCAACCCTTTGCTTTCGGCTGCAGTCAGGCGCCGTTCATTGGATGTCATCAAATCTGATCCTCAGGATTGGGTAGGGCTGAGCCGTCACAACGGACTGAGATCGTATTGCGTCTTTCGGTCCGCGCAAGCCAAGTCTGCAGCGCGAGTCTGTCGTGCGACCGATCCTTGATGCTTGATCGAGCCGCGGATGTCTGAAGGTGTCGAAAGCGCCGTTCGGCCCGGAGCCGACCTTCGTCGACCGGATGGACGCCGCGGCGCGGCGTCAACGAACCAGTCCTTCGCCGCGCAAGCGAGATCAGAACCTGACGGAGGCCCGCCGGGCCCAGCCCCTGACGACAAGCGTCGAGGGCTTGTGCACCACGGACCAAAGATGTATATACTTTCATATATCCAAGGAGTCGCGCCATGATCGAAACCAGGATCCGGAGAGTTGGCAATTCTGCCGTCATGACCCTGACCACCGAAATGCTCACCATCCTCGACGCGAAGGAGGGTGACACGCTCTTCGTCATGCGCGGAGACGACGGCAGCCTGAAGATCACGCCGCACGATCCCGCGGTCGCCGCCGCGCTGGCCGCCGCGGAGATCGTGATGGACGAAAACCGCGACCTGCTTCAGGCACTTGCGTGAGCGAGCCGGTCTGGGTTCCGCTCGCCGCGGTCCTTGCGATCCATGACAGACAGATAGCCCGGCATGGCGGCGCGTCCGGCATGCGCGACCGGGCGCTCCTGGAGATGGGCTGCGCTCGCGCGATGAACCTCGCGGCCTACACCGACTCCGGGCTTGCGGAGATGGCCGCGGCTTATGCCTTCGGCATCTGCAGGGCTCATGCCTTCGTGGATGGCAACAAGCGCACGGCCTTCGTGACGGCGCTCACATTCCTGCGACTGAACGGCTACTCTTTCCGCCCCGACACGATCAAGGGCGTCAGGATGATGGAGACCCTGGCGGCGGGAGAGATCAGCGAGGCGGACTTCGCCAGGTGGCTGGCGACTGGCATGAGCGAGATCTGACTCACCGAAGTTTTCTTCGAGGGCCGAGGACACCAACAAGCACGTCGCGATTGGCGCTCCAGTCGGCTCTTCAACATTCTTCGCAAGGGGCTGGCCCACGGAGGGGGGGCTCTGGTGCCATTCAACCTCAGCCCTGATCGGCCGCAGGCAGCCCATTCTTGACGTTCGCCTCGTCCGGGCCCAGCATGACAGCAACGGTCAAGGAGGGCGGAAAGTGTGAATTCGCTGCAATAGCTCGGTTGCTGGCCGACGTCCTCATACCGGACTTCCAGAAGTCGGAAACTGGCTCGGCCCTATTCGGCTGGGCTCGGAGCGAAAGGATCGGTTTGTTCCAGATGGCCCCCGTTTCTGCACTCTTTACGGCCGCAGTCGTGTCCTTTCGGTATCGTCCCGAACGGACTGGCATGCGATGGACTGGTTCCGACAGCGTTTTCACAAGCTTTCCTCAACGTAGCGACAGGTCGAAGATCGCCCGGTCCCCGCTGATGCGGCGGACGTAGTCCACCTTTTCGCCGTCCCAGTGATAGCGGTAGTGGTCGGCCTGCCGGGGCAGGCTCACCACATCGGGCCAGAAGACCCCGATACACTGACCGCCCGGATTCCGGACGCTCGGATAGACGACTCCGTCCGCGCCCGCCGCCCGCCGCGACTTCGCCAATTCCTGTGGCGCCGCATAGCGCGCCGGATCGGGGTCAAGGTAGGCGGCGCCGTCGGGCCCGCGCAGGTCGACCAGGTCTGCGTCGATCGCCCCGACCAGTTCGCGCACCTCGGAGATCCAGCCGGGATCCTCGCCCGTGCTCGCGTAGAACCGCGCCATGTGGAAGGTGTGCTCGCGCAGCGCCGTCTCCAGCGTGTCGCCGGCATAGTAGACCCCGAAACTGCCGTCGCTGAACCGCGACCGCCGGTCGGGCGAGACGTGGACGAACGCCGCCATCACCCAGGATGCTCCCTCGCCCGAGACACGGCGTTCGACCGGCACCAGGGACGGGTCGCCATAGGTGGCGGCCAGCCGGGGGTTGGTGCGCTGGACGGCGGCGGTGATCAACTCCCAGTCGCGCGGGTCGGCGATGTCGTCGTAAAGGTCGATGGGCGGGAAGTGCGACATCACCAGGCGATGGGTCCGGCCCCAGGCGACCCGCGCTGTGGGCAGGCTCACCACCCGCCGCGCACGCTGTCGAGATAGCGGCGCACGCGCTGAAGGTCGTCCATGCCGCCACCCCGCACCATCACGTCGAGCGCAGAGGCCCCGCCGAAGGAAGCGTTGGGTTTCGCGATCCAGGCATGGGCGCGCGCCGGGTCCTGAAACAGGATGCGCAGGGCCTTGTGGATGCCCAGAAGGTTTGACATCCGGTCGGCAAGGTCGCGGGCGACGCGGCCGTAATCGCCCGCACGCCAGCGACGATAGGTCTTGACCGAGATGCCGCCCAGAAGCCGCGCGGCGTCCTCGTCGCGCACGCCCCAGCGGTCCATCAGCGCAAGGATCGCCCGCTGCATGGCGGCGATCTCGTCCGGGCTGTAGCCGTCTTGCGGCGCGGTATCGGGTGTTTCGACGGGTCGGAGCATGGGCATTCCCTTCTGACCACAATCTAACGATTTGCGGCCAAAAGTCCATAACCCCTCCGCGCGCATCGTTCAGATGTCATTCAAGCCTGGTGCGCGGGCAGCATAGACCATCGTCCTTCATATGGGCGTGGTCTTCGACCGGCCATGGCCTGCCAGTGGGGCAACGCCTGCACCGGGGTGTAGTCGCCCTTCATATGGGCGTGGTCTTCGACAATCCCGGTGACGAGCCTGTTCACGACGCGGGTGTAGTCGCCCTTCATATGGGCGTGGTCTTCGACAGCGGCAAACGACGGCGCGGCGTTCGCTCGGGTGTAGTCGCCCTTCATATGGGCGTGGTCTTCGACCAACTCCCGCACTGCTTGACGTGTTCTATCGGTGTAGTCGCCCTTCATATGGGCGTGGTCTTCGACATCGGGCGGCTGGCAGGCGTGGCGTGAGTGGTGTAGTCGCCCTTCATATGGGCGTGGTCTTCGACCGCTGAGGGAAGCGGCAACTCGTTTCAGGAGGTGTAGTCGCCCTTCATATGGGCGTGGTCTTCGACCGCTCGCCACAACGACCGTGACTGTGCTGGGGTGTAGTCGCCCTTCATATGGGCGTGGTCTTCGACAAACTGGCCCCCTTCGTCATGCCGCTTGCGGTGTAGTCGCCCTTCATATGGGCGTGGTCTTCGACACGTTACGAGGTGAGAAGCGGTTCTGGTGAGGTGTAGTCGCCCTTCATATGGGCGTGGTCTTCGACGCATTTAACGTCATAGGAGGGGAAACAACCGGTGTAGTCGCCCTTCATATGGGCGTGGTCTTCGACGACTGTGCATCCATCCGAATGGAGGAACTGGGTGTAGTCGCCCTTCATATGGGCGTGGTCTTCGACGACGGCATCCGCAACTTCGCGCTGGGCGTTGGTGTAGTCGCCCTTCATATGGGCGTGGTCTTCGACTGACTCTTCGCAAAGCATTGGTGCAAGTCGGAAAAAACAGGCTTTTCTCCAAGAGAAAACGGCGCACGCGCATCGAACCAGCCCGCTTTCTAATCCGTTTTTGCCGAGAACGTCGAATTCTCCCTTTCCTCCAGACGTTTCATCATCTTCCAAGGGCGACTGGCCGATTTCCAGTGCTGCTTCGAGGCTACGCCAGCCGTTCCGTTTCGGCAAGCCTGACTTGATACGAGACCCGAAACCCGATTTCCTTTCCCTGCCGATTTCGGCCGGGTGGTGATTGAAGGGGGTGGTGGGATATGCGGATCGTTCGTCCCTACGGGGAAAGCCGGACAGATCTGGGCGGAGAGCGCGGACAGACCCGGGTTCTGGTCGACAATACCGCGGCCCGGGCGCGCCACGAGATACCGGACTTCGCGCAGAGCCATGACGCCCTGGTGATCGCGCAGTGGATCTCGGTGCTCGACCGGATCGCGACCAAGCCGCAGGGCACCCAGGGCGCAACCAGGGCGCAGCACGCCTTCCGCGACCGTCTGGGCCGGGCGGCCTGGGCGCAGATGTGTGCCGCGGACCGGATCAGCGCCGCGGCCCAGGCCGACCCCTATGTCGCCGCGCTCTGGCGGTTCAAGACGCATCCCTATGGCGATGCCAAGTATCGGCCCCGCAAGGGCAAGGATGGAAAGCCGCTGGGCGAGCCGAAACCGCAGGGCCGCTGGTATGGCCGATTTGCCGCCAATGCCGAGCCAGAACAGGCAGACGTGGCCGCCATCGCCGCGCTGATGGATCACCATCTGCATGTGGCCGAATTGCGGATCGACCCCAAGCGGCCCGAGAAGCGAAAGGGCCTGATCGAGGCGCGCGCCAAGAGCATCGAGGGCAACGTGCTGGTGGCCGAGCCGCGGAAGCGCCCAGTCGGCAGCTGGTCGAGGGAGGCCATCACCCGCTATTTCATGCGGCAGGACGTGGCCGCAGAGATCTTCGCCGCAGCCCGGGATCGGGAGCAGGGCCTGAACGACGTGCCGAGAGGCCCGGTGCGCCTCGCCCTCGCCGCGAAGATCCTGCACGGGCACTGGACGCGCCTGTTCCACGCCCCCGGCACGCGCACGGCCTATTCCATCCGCGAGGCCGAGGAGAAGGAGCCGGAGCTCTTCGCGCTGCATATGGCCGTGAAGGATGCCTATGCGAAGCTCCTGAAACGCCGGACACAACCGAAGACCCTGAAAAAGGGCGTGAAGCCGCCGCAGCAGGCGCCAGTGACGACGGTTCTGCCGAAGAACGCGGGCGAGTTGCTGCGGCTGGTGCAGCACCGCAGCCGGAACCGTGATCTGTCTGCGCTGATCCGGCGCGGCAAGCTGATCCACTATACGGCGTTCGACATTGCAGCCGCGGCAGCGGAGGCGGAAAGCAAGACACCGGACGTGCCGGACGCTGATCGCCTGGCTTATGTGCTGACACATTGGCCCGACGACCTGTCCGCCAGCCGTTATCTCACCAGCGACGGCCAGTCGGCGATCAAGCGATCAGAGGCGTTCGTCCGGGTGTGGCGCCACACCATTGCCATGGCATCGCTGACCCTGCGGGATTGGGCCTCAATGAATAATGACCTCGGGGATGTTTTGGGCAGCGCGAACAAGGTGGATCAAGCAATCGGAAGGGCGAATTTCGATCCCGCCTGGCACGACAAAAAGGTCCGACTGCTGTTCGGAGCGCGCGCCGCCCTCTTCCCATCGGACGATGACGGCCGGAAAGCCCTGCTCGCCTCGGTGATCCGCGCGGGGCTCGCATTGCGGAACAGCAGCTTCCACTTCACCGGCCGCGGCGGATTCCTGGCAGCGCTGAAGAAACTGGGGTCGGAAGAGGTGATGGTCCCGTCCATTCTGGCCGCGGCGCATGCGCTCTGGCGCGAGGACGCGACAGCCCGCGCCGGGCGGCTTCGTGCAGCCCTGACCGGGGCCCATGCCGCACACTACTTCGAAGAGGACCAGAACGCCTCGATTCTGACGCTGCTCGACGAGGCACCGCCAAAGGAGTCCTTGCCGATCCCACGCTTCCGCCGGGTGCTGGGCCGTGCCGAGAACACATGGAAGGGCAAGGAGGCTCTGGTCCTTCCACCCACGGCAAACCGCAGACAGTTGGAAGACCCGGCGCGGCGGTGCCGCTATACAATCCTGAAGGCGCTTTACGAACGGCCGTTCCGGTCTTGGCTGATCGCCCGCGCGCCTGAAGAGGTCAACGCTTGGATCGACCGGGCGATCGAAAGAACCACGCGCGCCGCGAAAGACATGAACGCGAAAAGGGGAGAGGACGATAAGAGGTCGGTCATCGCGGCCAAGGCCGAAAGCCTTCCGAGGCTCTCCGGGGAACGAGGGATCGGGGACTTCTTTTTCGATCTCTCCTCCGCAACCGCCAGCGAGATGCGGGTCCAGCGCGGCTACGGCCATGACGGCGAGGCCGCGAAGGAACAGGCCGGCTATATCGATGACCTGCTGTGCGACGTGGTCGCCCTCGCCTTCGATGCCTGGCTGAGAAACCCACAGGCCAACGGGCGGCCGCTGACCTTCATATGCGACCTCAAGCCGGAAACGCCCTTGCCTGCCGCACCCAAATGCACATTGCAGGAGATCGGGAGCGCGGCGGAACCGGTGAGGCCGGAGGACTGGCAGGCCGCGCTCTACCTGTTGCTGCATCTCGTGCCCGTGGGCGAGGCCGGCCGGCTGCTGCACCAGCTGGCGAAATGGACCGTCACCTCGCGGCTCGCCGACGACCTATTGAACGCCAATGTCACCGATGATCCATCAAAAGCTGAAAGGACCGCCGACGAAGAAGATCTGAAGCGTCTGGTCCACACGCTCATCCAGCATCTCGACATGCACGATGCGAAGTTCGAGGGCGGCGATGCGCTGACCGGCTGCGAACCCTTCGCCGCACTTTTCGCCAGTCGGCCCGGATTCGCGCGCATCTTCCCGGCCGAGGCCGACGAGCGTCTCGACCGCCGGGTTCCAAAGCGCGGCCTTCGCGAGATCATGCGGTTCGGCCATCACGGCCTGGTTGCGTCCTTCGCCGAGGATACCAGGATCACGGACAAGGAAGTGGGTGACTACCTGCGTCTGGAGATCGAAGAGCGACCGGACAACGTTGCAGCGCTGCAAGCCAGGAAAGAAGAAGCGCACGAGCGCTGGGTGAAGGCGAAGGAGAAGCGGAAAACGGTCGACCCAAAACACCTGGAGGACTACGTGACCGCGCTCTGTGGCATCGCCCGTCACCGGCGTCTCGCCTCACGCGTCACCCTCACTGACCAGGTGCAAGTCCACCGGCTGCTGATGACCGTCCTCGGCCGACTGGTCGATTTTTCCGGCATGTTCGAGCGCGATCTCTATTTCGCGATGCTGGGCCTGCTGGATGAGAAAGGCGCGCGACCCGACGAAGTCTTCAGCGGGCCCATCGACGAGCCGAAAAGTCGGCTCGCACTCCTCGCCAACGGCCGAGTTCTTGCCGCGCTTCGCGAGCAGATCCCGCATTCCAAAGACCTTGCCGAAGAGCTGCGCAAGGATCTGGAGCGGCTGTTTGGAATGGACTGTTCTGGTATCAGGCTGCTGGAAGCCGACGAGAGGGGCGACACCTGCCTGCGCGACATCCGCAACGACCTGTCCCATTTCAACCTCCTGCATGACGACAGCTTCGCCCTGGATCTAACCACGTTGGTCAATCGAACCCGCGGGCTGATGTCCTACGATCGCAAGCTGAAGAACGCCGTCTCGAAATCGATCAAGGAGTTGCTCGCACGTGAGGGCCTGACGCTATCTTGGGACATGACCGACCGGCACGACCTCGAGAACGCCCGGATCGGCGCCAAGCCTGCTGTGCACCTCGGCGGTCGAAAACTCGCGTTTCGCGGCGGAGACCGTCGCCCGGAGCCGGTCCGGGAGAACCTGCACAGCCCAACCCACCTGGAAGCTGTCGCACGGTTGTTCGGCGGGAAAGTCGTCGAAGAGGACGATGTAACAAACTTGGATCTTTCGTCCATCGACTGGGCGGCCGAACCCCACAACAGCAAGGAGACTCACCGACACAGGCCGGCAGGACCTCGCAAATCCCCACCAAAGCGCCGCGCCTATCATGCTCCGCGATGAAGAGCATCAACGGTGAGTGCGGACCAAGGCGTCGCCGCGCCGCCCACGAATGGCGGCAATCGCTGCCGCACCGCAGCGGTTATAGGATCCGCAGGATGTCCGCTCCGGGCCGGACCTCGCCCTTCAACCTGCGCGGCGGCACCCCCAGTTTGCGCCGGTTGGCCTGCACCTCATGTGATCGACCACATTCGTCGAACTCTGCGGGTGTGTTGCTTCAGCGGCGTTAGGCAGCTTCCGCGCATGGTCCATTGGCTCCCTGGGCGGCGGACTTTTAAGTCTGCCTGCGAGAGTGCCGTCATCGCCCCAACCGCTTCGCCCGTTCGGCCATCCGGACCACCTGCGCGCTGGCCGTCGCTGCAGCGGTCCGCACCGCCGCCGGCGCCTGCAATGCCCCGCGCCCGATCGCCTCGCCCGTCGTCAAGGCTCCGATCCGGGCTCGGTTCTGAACACCCGATGTGTTCAACAGGCCACCCATCACACCTGCCGACCCGTTGGCGATGGCCGGTGCCGCCACGACCATCAGGTTCCCTGAAATCCCCCGCACGATCAGGGGCGTTGCAGCGACGAAGCCCTTGGCCAGGAACACCACTACGAAGAACGGGACCAGCGAGCCGATGTTGGTCGCGGAGTTGGGGTCGCCGAGTTGCGCGAGAAGCGAATTCGCCATGCCGATGACGGTCGAGAACATGGCGGCGATGACGATGGGGTAGAAGGCGTAGCTGATCGTCGTCGAGACCCACCTGTGGAAGAAATCCCTGGTCGCATCGAAGAGCGACAGCGCGATCATGATTGGGGCGAGGCCCAGCATCAGGGTCAGCATCATCTTGGCGAAGATGAGGACGATGCCGGTCATGAAGCCGAGCAGGCTCAGGAGGATCAGACCAATGCCGCCGAGGATCGCGCCGGTCATCCAGTTCAGGTTGCTGCCAATGGCGTTCAGGTACTGGCTGAACTTCTCGATCAGGATGTCGAATTCGCCCGCGAAGTGTGTTGCCCCTGCTCCGCCCGCTCCCACAGAGGAGATCAGCGCGCCTGCGACATAGTCGAGGCCACCAATGATGGCATTCGCGACGGCGTTGAAATTGGTCCAGTTAAAGGCGAAGAGCCCTATCAGGGTCAGCTTGACGAGGTACCAGAAGAAGCTGGCCCCATCCATGCTGCGGAACTGGAAGGCCATGTTGATGCAGACGCCGATCAACGAGAGCGTGACCATCAGCAGGATGATCGTGCCGGTATTGCTTGCCACGGCCCCGAACTGGGACTCCGCAGCATCGACGAGAAAGCCGTCGGCGGTTGCGACCATCCAGCCGACCACCCCCATTACCAAATCCCCTGAGCTTCACAGATTTCGCGAACTTTCGGCTCAAGTTGTTTGCGCAGATCAATCCACTCGCGGCGCATTGCTGAGTGTTCAGCTTGGGTGAGACTGGCATAGTCGTCGCGGTATTCGCCTTCGACGCTATCCCAAGCGGGGAACCGGACGGCGCACCCACAGTCGCCGGTGCCTGCGATCACCTCCCAAGCCCGGATTTCGTATAGCTCCATCAGCGCAATGACCCTGTAAGTCTCGCGCGGATGGACCTCGTCCATCCAGGACGGCCGTGCAGGCCGGTCGTTGCAGATCCGGTACTGCTGCGGCGACAGGGTGACGGTGAGATCGCTCGTCACCTGAGGCGGGGTCTGGGCTGCGAGGGGTGCGGCCATCATGACGACGGCTGCGGCGAAGGCGATCTTGCGCATGGGGCTCTCCTTTCGGTTCATTCCGCCGCGACCTCGGGGCGTTTGGCCTCCCCGGATCCGGCAGTGGTCTGGTCTGGCTCTCCTGCCTGCCCCGGCAGGAAGAACTCGGTGATGCCGCGCGCGCCGTCATGGCGACCGGCCTGGATGATCACGTCGATGGAGCCCTCGATGTAGTCGACCACGTCGGCATAGGTCATCGGCACTTGCGCTTTCAGGGCGGCGATGGCGAGGCGGCGGACGGCGAGTTGCGGGGTCTCGGCATGCAGCGTGGTCAGCGAGCCGCCATGGCCGGTGTTGATCGCCTCGAGGAAGGTCATCGCCTCGCGCCCGCGGACCTCGCCCAGCACGATCCGGTCGGGGCGCATGCGCAGCGTCGAGGCCAGCAGCATGTCGGCGCTGCGGATTTCCGAGTCCCGGTCGGCGATCAGCGTCACGGCGTTCGGCTGCTCAGGGCGCAGCTCGGCCGCCTCTTCGATGGTGATGATCCGTTCCTCGGGTGGGATCAGCGAGAGGATCTTGCGGGCTGCGACCGTCTTGCCGGTCGAAGTTCCACCAGAGACGATCATGTTGAGCTTGTTCTCGACGCAAAACCGCAAGGCGGCATCAATGTCTCCCGAGGCCACCACGTCGCGCAGTGCGGCGTTCCGTTCCCGGCGCAGGCCTTCGAGGCTGCGTTCGCTGCCGTAAAGGAAGCCGAGCCGGATCGCCTCCAGCGGCAACGAGGAGAAGAACCGCAACGAGATCGAGAACCCGCCCTCGACAGCCGGGGGCTGGATCACCTGTGCCCGGATCGGGCGGTCGCGATAGAGGATGGAGACCGAGACGATGGGCTTCCGGGCGCCGAGCGTGGTCGAGGCGGCCGAGGCGATCTGGTTGCCGAGGTCCCTGATCTCGGTCTGGCTGAGCGGGGTGCCGAGCCCCCGCATGAAATGGTCGCCCTGGAACTCGCCCCAAGCCCGTCCGTCGGGATTGATGCAGATCTCGATCGTGTCGTCCCGCCGGACCGCGGCGCCCAGCCGGTCGAGCGAGGCCTCGAGATAGCTTGCCGCCATGTCAGAGTATCTCCAGGTCGCGATCGACCATGACGGTGATCCGGCTGCCCTGATCGACATGAATCACCGGACGGATCGCGAGATAGTCCCGCAGGGTACCCTGGGCGGCATCGCGCAGATCGCCCGAGACCTCGCGCGCGGCCCCGGCAATCGCGCCATCCTCGATCTTACCCGCGGCCAGGGTCGGCACCGCGCCGATCAGCGAGATCAGCGCGGCCGAGCCGAACCGCTGGGAAAAGCGCGTGTCGACAAAACCGGTGGTGCCGGTCCGGCCGAGCGCGTCGCCGCCAAAGGCGCTGATCTCGACCGTCTGGTTGTCGGGCAGGATGATGCGATCCCAGGCCACCATGACCCGCGCCTGCGCCAGCGCGACATCCGAGCGGTAGCGCCCGATCAGGCGCGCGCCGCGCGGGATCAGGACGCGGCTGCCATCGAAGGAGTGGACGTCCTCCGAGACGATGGCCCGGATTGCGCCGGGCAGCGTGCTGTCGAGCGCGGTTTCGGTCACCGCCTGGATCATCGTGCCCTGCACGACGGTATGCGACGGGTTCACGATCACCTCGGCCCGCGTGGTCGGGGCCGGCCTTGCGCCTGTGCGCACGAAGGCCTCGTCGGCACTCAGGCGCGCCTGCTCCTGCGCATCGGCGCGCCCGCCGGCGGCCCCGGACCAGGCAATCAGCGGCGAGGCCACGCGCGCCGCCCGGGCCTCGGCTTCGGCCAGGCGGCGCCGCTCGAGTTCCGCTAGGCGCAGTTCCTCCTCGGTCGGTCCCATGCGAACGGGCTCCGGCGGATTGAGGCGCGCGAGTTCGAGATCCATCCGCATCTGGTCAAGCTGGCGGTCGCGCTCGGTCAATTGCCGTTCCAGCGAGCGCTGCGCCTCGTGCGAGGCCGCCTGCAGGGCCGCGATCTGGGCGGTCAGTTCGGCAATTGCCGATTCGGCCCGGCTATCGGGCACCTCCGCCGGGCGCGCGCGCAGTTCCTCGAGTTCCGCCCTGAGCGTGGCAAGGCTCTCCATCAGGGCCAGTTCGGCGGCCGAGGGCCCGGCGTCTTCCGGCGCGGACAACGGTTCGGGCTCCGGCAACCGCAGGGGTGCGATATCGCCGAAGCCTGTGCCGAGCGTCTGGAACTCGTCCGGGGCGGCCGTTGCCAGAAGCCCCTCGGGCTTGGGCTGCAGCGCAAGCCAGAGCACGCCGCCGAGGGCCGCAATCCCGGCCACGCCGAGAAAGGCCGTGATCGGGGAGGCCCGCCGACGGTCCATGCGCTTGCCATTTGTCCCCTCCAGGGCCGCGAGCCGCGCGGCGAGGTCTTCGGTTGCCTCCTTCATGACGCGGCTTGCCCGATGTCCTGGACGCACACCACGTCCTCGCCGAGGCGCAGCACCCATTGTCGGTTCACGCCCGACACGCGGATGACCCCGTCGCCTTGTGCAGTGCTGTTCACCGCGCGCTCGGCCCCGTTCGTGTAGCGGAAGATCGCGGGCACCGGCGTGTTCCGCGCGAAGCGAAAATAGGTGAAGGTGCCGTCATCCCAGATCGCCGTAGGCGTGAACTCCAGGCGGCTGCTCACGGCATAGGTCGCGTTCGGCGCTCGCGCCGCGACCGCGCGCGCGGGCTGGACCCTGGCCTCGGGATAGCGGAACTGCACGACGTAATGCGGGGTCTCGCGCGCCTCGATCACGTGGAAGTAATAGGAGCGGCGGTTCGTATAGACCGTGATGTTGGTCGCCACGCCGGCGGCCATCGGCTTGATTGCGAAGGCGCGCCCACCGGGGACGCCATCGAACTGGAAGCCCACGGTGTCGCCCGCGATGATCGAGCGGATGGTCTCGCCCTCGCCGAACTCGACCGATGTCACGCGGGTGAGGGTGGTGACGATGCGGTAGACCTGCCCGTCGGTCCAGCTTGCGATGCGCACGCGATTGTCATGCGGGCCGGGGCGTGGGGTCATTTCGGCGAGGGCCGGGGGCGCGAGAAGCGCCAGCGCGCCGGCAAGGGTGGCGGCAGGAACAAGGGCAGGCTTTCCGGGGGTGCGGGTCATTCGGAACGGTCCGATCGGATGGCATATTGGGTAACGGTGAAGCCGAAGGGGTTCTGCCAGACATCGTCGATCGAGCGGGTCCGTTCGGGACGAAAGGCAAACATGAGCGTGGCGGTGAACATCCCCGCCTGCGCCCCCTGGGGACCGGAGAGCCGCTTCCTCAGCCTTACCTGGGCGCGGTTCTCGCCGATCAGCGTGATCGAGGCGATCTCGACGGCCATCTCGGAGGATGGTCCATAGCGCGTTGGCGGATAGCTCTCCTGCCCCGAGGTCCACATCGCGCGCATGCTGGCCTCGGCTGCCCCGGTCGATTGGGCCAGGACCCGGCGCACGCGCAGGTCGTTATCGAGCTGGTTGTAGCTCTCGCGGTCGAGGATATAGCGGTATATCTGCGCCTCGATGATCGCGGGCCGCTCGGCGAGCGAGACCGCGGCGACGCTGGCATTCGGCAGCGCCATGCCGGTTTCCGGGTCATAGGGCACGACCACGGGCGGCGGCGATTCGATCATCAGCGCGACCGCGGCCGCAGCCAGACAGCCGATCACGCCGAATCCCGCGCCGCTGATCCCGATCACCTGCCAGAGCCGTTCGCGGCGCAGCGCGCCATGGACGAGTTCTTCCTCGACGTGTTCGCGTGCGCTCATCGCCGACGCTCCGCTCATGGCCGCAGGCTCGGCAGGGTGAAATCCATGTAGCGCCGCTCCTCGGCGATGGTGGCGGCATCCACGACCCCGGCATTGCCCGCGCCGACGGTCTGGATTGCCTCGAGCTCCCACATCCGCGTCATGGCGATGGCCAGTTCGGCGGTGACCCGGGTGTTGTGGTCCATCGCGGCCTTCAGATCCTCCATCTCGGGAATCTTCGCGACCAGCCGCTCGACCCGTTCGAGCGACTGGGCGGCCTCGGCATGGCTGTTCTGGGCCGCGGCCGACATGACCGCGCCGGTGGTGGCGCGCGTGGCCACGCCCTCGGCCCCGGGTTTGCCGCTGGTCGCGATCTCGCGCAGCGAGTTCTCGTCAAAGCCGGCGCGCGCCAGCGCCTGTTCCATCTGGGTGCGCATGGGGCCTGCCGTGACGCCGAGAAGGTTGCTCCAGTCGCCCGCCTGGATGCCTCGGATGAGGCCTGGCAGATCGCGGAACTTGGCCTCGAGGAGCCCGTCGAGACCGTCGCCCATGACCATGCCGAGGATGCTGCGCGGTCCGGTGAGCGAGGCATGCATCTGTTGCAGCTGATCGAGTTGGTTCTGGACCACGTCGAGCTGTTCGAGGGCATTGTCCAGAAGATCGGTCTGGATCCCGAAATCCTGCAGCATCTGCTGAAGCTGGCGGATTTCCTGGGCGATGTTCTGGGTGTCGACCGTGGGCACGCCCTGCGCGGTGACAGGGCCCGCGAGGGCGGTGCTCACCGCGAGGGCCACGGCGCCGGTGGCGAGGGAACGGGTCAGGCGCGGGATCATCGCAACGTCTCCAGGGTGAAATTCATGAACTGCCGCTCGGCGACCTGGACCGCGGCCATGGCGAGCTGTTCCTCGCTGAGCGGCTGGGTATGGACGGCCTTGATGCGGGTGCGGATCGCGACCAGCCGGGCGAGCTCGGCCCGGGCATAGGTGTTGAGCGCGATAGCCTCGTTCAGGTCCCTGGTCTCGCCGATGCGGGCAATGATGTCCTGGACGCGCAGCGCGGCCGCCTGGACCGAGACCAGCGAATAATCGCCATAGACGCCCGCGCCATGGGCCGAGAGGCTGAAGCTCGCGTTGGCCAGCAGGACCGGGTCGACGGTGCCGAGGGCATCGATCCCGCCCACGGCCGCAAGGTAGCGGTTGTATTGCTGGGGGGTCACCACGACATAGGCTTGGGTCTCCGCGAAGGGGGGGACGCCGCCATATTGCTGCACCCGGCCCGGGCCCGCGTTATAGGCCGCGAGCGCGTGGATGATGTTGCCATCGAACATGCCCAGCATCTGCGCGAGGTAGCGTGCGCCGCCCGTGACCTGCAGCCAGGGGTCGTCGTAATAGGCGGGGTAGATCCCGAGATCGCCCGCGGTGTCGGGCATGATCTGGGTCAGGCCGAAGGCGCCCGCGGGCGAGCGGGCGCCGATCTGGAATCGGCTTTCCTGCCAGATCAGGGCCTGCAACAGGCAGCGCCATTGCACGAGCGTGAGCCCGGCGCGGCCCACGCCGGGCAGGCCGTGGGTATGGCGCGCGGCGCGGATGATCAGCTCCTCCACCCCTTCCCGTGCATCGCCGAAAATTCGCGCGGAGGCCGGGTTGGGATCCTCGGGCGCATAGAGGCTGGCGGCGGCGGTGCTGATACCTGCCGCTTCCCCCTGCCCGGACTCGAGCCCGGCCACGCTGCCCGCGACGTCACCGGCGCGCAGCGTCATGGCATCCATGATCGCGTTCAGCGCCGCGAGCTGCTGGCGCTCGATCTCGGCCAGTTCCTGCACACGGGCGAGGCGGTCCTGCTGAAGTGCGAGATCCTGTTCGCGCTGCTCGACGATCGCCTGCCGCCCCGCGAAGAGGCGCATGTCGAAGGTCGGCACCCCCTGGGCGGAGGCCGGGGCGCCGCACCATCCCCCGAACGAGCTGGCGAGTGCGCTCGCAAGGAGCGCGGACCGCGCCGCGCCATGGAAGCAGGTGGCGGTCATCGGATCAGCCGCCCGTCCCCGGCATCACGAAGTCGCAGGCCGACGCGCGCCGCGTGACCTCGCCGCCCGTGCCGGCGATCGAGGGCTTGGACGCCACGCCTGCCGGCGCCTCGCGGAAGGTGAAGCAGTTCGCTTTGGCAGGGTGATGCTGGGCGCAGGCCGAGAGGCTCGAGATCAGGCCGATCAGCGCAAGGCTGCGGGCAATGGGACGGGTCATGTCACTCTCCAGAAATCGGGGCGGTCGCGATAATCGGCGCCGACAAGGGCCTCGCCCTTCTCCATGCCGCCAAGGATGGTCACGAGGGGGCCGAGGGCGCCGAGATCGGCATCGATCACCACGGCGCCGCGATCGTCGCGCACGAGCGCCAGCCGCGAGGCGGAGCCGACGCCCAGAAGCACATCGAGTTCCTTGTCGCCGAGGCCGAGCATCGCGTAATCGGCGGCCGAGGCGCGGATGTTGGGCAGCAGCACCTGGGTCGGCACGGCTTCCACGATGGTCTTGCCGGTGCGGGTGCGCTCGAGCTGACTGGCATATTGCGTCATCATCACGACGACGGCGTTCTGCTTGCGGGCGGTCACCAGCCAGTTGCTGAGCCGCTCCGCGAAATACGCGTTGTCGAGCGCCTTCCAGGCCTCGTCGATCACGATGGTCGTGGGCCTGCGATCCTCGATCACCCGCTCGATGCGCCGGAAGAGGTAGGAAAGCACCGCCATGCGTTCCCGTTCGCTTTCGGAATCTAGGATGCCGGTCAGGTCGAACCCGGCAATGTCGCCGTCGAGGCTGCCCCCGAGCTTGAACGTGTCCTCGGCATTGGCGCCGAAGATCCAGCCGTAGCGGCCGCCTGCGGTCCATTCCTGCATGCGTTCGAACAGATCGCCCCCGTCATCGGTCGAGACCAGGAGCGAGGCGAAGTCCGACCAGTTCCGGAGGCCCGCGTTCCCCGCGCTTGCGTTCTGGCGCACGACCTCCTGCAACCGGTTGGTCTGCACCGGCGTGAGCGGCCGGTCGCGGCGCTCGAGCAGGCTTGCGAGCCAGTCCGCAAGCCAGGCCTGGCCACGTGCGTCGATCTCGGTCTGCAGGGGATTGAGCCCCGTGGGCCGACCGGCCCGCACGGTCGAATAGCTGCCGCCGAGCGCGCGGACGGCCATTTCCATGCCCGCGCGATAGTCGAAGACGAAGGTCCGCGTGCCCGCACGCCTTGCCATGGTCATCAGAAAACCCGCCAGAACGGATTTGCCCGAGCCGGGGCGGCCGAGGATCAGGGTATGCCCGCCCGTGGGCTCGCGGTCGGGTGCGCCCTGTTCATGGAAGTTGAAGCGAAAGCCGCTGCGGTCCGGGGTCGGAAAGAGCGCGATCGGCACGCCCCACGGGACTTCCCGTCCGGTCTTGCCGAGCGGCGTGCGGTGGAAGGTGGCGAGATCGGCGAAATTGTGGTTCGTGATCGCGGCCTTGCGGCTGCGCGCGCCCGTGTTCCCGGGATGCTGCGCCATGAAATGCGCCCGCGCCCCGAAGGCTTCCGAGATCAGGTTGATGCCGGAGGTGGCCGAGATGTTGCGGATCTCGGCCGCGATGTCGTCGAGAGCGGCCTGGGTGCGCGCGTAGACGGCAACCGTCATGTGGTGCTCGCCGAAGATCAGGCGTTTTGATTCCAGGTCGTCCTGGGCCAGTTCCAGTTCCTGCGCGAGGCTGACCGCCCCGTCATCGGCCGCCTGCATCAGGCGCAGCTGCCGCTTGATCCGGCCCGCCATGATGTTGGCGTTGATCGGCACGAAGGAGTGGGTGACCACCATATCGACGGGCAGGTTCAGCTCGTCGAGCATCAGGCTGTCGGTCCTGGCGGGGTAGGTCTTGACCGCGAAGATCGTGCCGAACTTGTCGCCCACGGCGCCATCGGAAAGCGCGATCGTCGTGCCGCGGAAGGTGACGCGGGTATTGGCCACATCCTCGGCGATCACGCCCAAGCGTGACCTAGGGAAGAGCGGGTGCTCCTCGCCGGTGTTCAGCGCGCCCAGAAAGCCCAGGAGCTCGCCGGTGCTGGCCGCGAGAAGGCGCGGGTTCAACGCGTCGAAGGAGGAGAGCAGAAAGCCCACGACCTCGTCGAGCTGGCGCAGGCGCCGGGTGGTGTCTGCCGCAAGCCGCGCCCGCGGGGCCGCGAGGCCGAAGGGCAGACGGCTGACGCTGTCGGGACGCTTCAGGACCGAAAGCGTGAGCGTCTTGTCCCGCAGACCCGACCGGCCGAGATGGGCCTGCCAGCGCTGATCGACGGCAGCGGCAAAGCCGTCGCCCGGGATCGGCGGCAGGGTGACATCGACGGCTTTCGAGACCTTGTGCAGGTAGAAGGAGAACGGGGTTCCAACCTGCGCGAGGATGCCTGCAAGCAGCCCGCCGATCCGGTCGAGATGGGCGTCCTCGCTCGTCGTGCTGTTCACCCCCTCGAGCCGGATGCATTGCATCAGCTCGTTGCCGCGCGTCCGGATCGTGCAGTCGGTGACGAGACTGACATAAGGCAGCATGGCCGAGAGCCGCTTCTCGCCCTTGACCCAGGCGGGCAGCGCGGTCAGCGGATCGAAGGCGTCTGCGTCCGGATAGGCCACTCCATCACGGGGCATAGCTGTCACCCCCGTGGATCCTTCGGTTCGACGTCGGCGGCGTTTCCTGCAAGGTGATCACCAGCACATCGAGGAAGTTCGGGTCCCAATCCGCCGCCTTCCACAGCGCAGGCCAGGCCAGCCCCGCGACCACGGCCACCACCCAGCTCTGCACCCAGAGGAACAGAAGCGCGGAGCCGAAGAGCCAGACCATGGCATACATGATCGGAAGGCCCATCAGCTTGGGTGGCCTCAGAAGGCCGATGAACACGCGGGACTGCTCAGCCATGGCGGGACTCGGGGTCGGAAGCTCAGGTCGACCAGATGGCAGCGACGATGGTGGGCGCTGCGGCGATGCCCGCAATCGCGACCACCACCCAGAGCGCCTGCCGGAAATCGAGGATGCCGAAGAGCCAGGACAGGAACACCCCGATCAGCGCCAGCGTGCCGATCACGATGCCCAGGGGCCCGGTGATCGCATCGACGATGCCCTGCAGCAGGGTCTGGACCGGCGAGAGGTCGATACTCTGTGCAAGCGCGGGGCCCGCCAGCGCGATGAGGGCCGTCGCGCCAAGCGCGGTGAAGGCCCGTGTGCGGAGCAGGCTGTGAATGGTCCGTGACGTCACGACAGTTCTCCTCTGAGCCGCTGGAACACGGCTGTCACGCGGGCGACATGCCCTTGGGTTTCTCGAAAGGGGGGAATGGCGCCATGGCGGGCGACCGCATCGGGCCCGGCATTGTAGGCGGCAAGCGCGAGCGCCGGATCGCCGAACCGCTCGAGCATCATCAGCAGGTAGCGCGCAGAACCATCGAGGTTCTGTGCGACGTCATGCGGATCGACGCCCAGATCGCGCGCGGTACCGGGCATCAGCTGGCCGAGCCCGATGGCCCCCGCATGGCTGAGTGCGCGCGGGTCATAGGCGCTCTCGACCTCGATATTGGCGCGGTAGAACAGTGCCCAATCGGTGACCGACAGACCGGCACGGCGAAGCCCCTCATGGCCACCATAGCGCAGCGCCGTGGTCTCGATCGCGTGCAGGATCTCGGGGGCGGCGCGGACGGTGCGCGGGGCGACAGCCGCAGCAACCCGGCCTGGCGGGCGGTCATCGGCATGCGCGTTTGGTCCTGCAAAGAGAAAGAGGCGATCCGCTTGCGCCTCGGCCGCACCGTCAAACGCGCGCGGGAGGCTCCTGTCCTCGCTGACGGAAATCAGCCGACCATCCGGGCCAACCGAGAAAACGAACACGTCAGCCAGGGCCGGCGGCGCGGAACAGACGCCTGTACCCAGGGCAATGACGAGCGCGATCGCGCGGTCAGCTGTCCTTGACCAGAACCGGGCCGGTGCGCGGCGGGGCAACGCGGCCGGGGGCGGCGTGACGCTCGCGTCCGCCCTCGAGGAGCGGGATGCTGGCGCTTGTGCAGCCCATCTCGGCAAGGAAGCTGACAAGACCGACGATGGTCTTGAACTCCCGCACCTTGAGAATGCTGCGGCTGGTGACGAGCATCTTGTCCGCGCGTCCGTCTTCCGCGACGGCCCGCGCAACCCAGGTGCCGTACCAGCTGTTGTGGCGCTTCTCGGCCCCTTCCTTGCAGACGACCTCGAGGAGGTATCCGTCGGCCAGGAGGCTGCGCAATCCGTCTTCTGTAACCACATTCGGTGCTTCTTCTATCATGGCTCCCGCTTCGGGTCCTTTCCTGGCTGGGGTGCAGCATCGGTCCCGCGGGGTCGCAACACCACGGGCGATACAAAACAACATGAACATTGGCAAGACAATAAAACCGTATTGACGAAGATCGCCTTGCCCTGATAACGTCCCTACCGCACGACATAACAACATTAAAGGCGCAAAAGGAGGTTTGCCCTGCACATGTCATGCGTGTGCAGCGCCGTCGTCGCGCTGCTGCTCGGCCCGACCTGCACGCAAGGTGCGATGGCCTCCCCCTGCCCGGCCCCCGACCCTCCGTATCTCCCCCAATCGCCTGGGGACATGCGCGCCTATGCCGACCTGCTCAGGGCGGATTTCGAGGGCTATTTCGCCGACGTTCAGGCCTATTTTCCGTTGCCTCGATGACGAACGCGCGCGGGCCATCACCGAGGCGCGCGAGGTCAGCGAGGCCTATGGGCGGTCCCAGCGCGCGCAGCAGTGAGCGCGCCTGAGGCGGGAAGGCGGGAATGTGTCCCGGCGGATGACAGAGTGGAGTGCCTCCCGAAACCGGCCGGGACGCAAACCCCCGAACTGGTCCACCATGACAACGCGTTCCCGGTCTGGTGACCAGATCGCCCCCTTGCGCCCGGCGGGGAAATCGGCCGGGGCCTGGGGACTCGAGCGGCGCCGTGCGGGCGCCCGGTCTGCTCTGGTCGAGGCACCCGATCCGTTGGTGATCCGGTTGCGATGAAATCCGATTGAAGTCGGTAATGGTGTATTGTATCGGCCATGCTATTTTGTAGGGAGTCGATACATGACGCCATTGATCAGGCCACTCGCAGCCATCGCGGTTGCGCTCGTGGTCAACATGCCAGCAGCCGCACCCGCCCAGAGCTATCAGGTCGATTGTGCGATCCTGCTCTGTCTGGCCGGAGGGTGGCCGACATCGGCTCCTTGTGCCCATGCGCGCGCTGTCTTCATCCGGCGGATCACGCCGTGGCCGGTGGAGCCTCCCCTGCAGATCTGGCGCTGCCCCATGGGCGCTTCGTTTGCAGTCCCGGCCCGGGCGCTCCCGCTGGAGCGGCTCCACGACATCACCTTCCGGACCGGATCCTCGATCGCCATGCCGACCGCTTCCTTGCCCGTCCTGCCGGTCCAGGCCTCCGAACAGGCCGATATCGACATTTCCGGCGATGCCTTCGACTTCGTGCGCAGCATCCGCGTCTTCCATATCCAGTTCCATCAGAGAGAAGACGGTGACGGTCGTTGCATCCGCTCGGACTCGACCCGGCTCGGCTCCTACGGGGAACAGGGTGATTATCGCTGGGCCAGGTCGAGCGTGACGGCCGTTCCGTCGGCGTCCGCCCTGCCCCGCCCGAAGCATTGCGACAGGATGGTCTACCGCTCGGTCTTCGTCGACTGGCGCGATCATGCGGGCAGCTACGGTTTCGAAGAGGTCCGCTACTGAACCCTCGCGGACCCGCGTTCATCGGGTTCGCCGCCTTGCAACCCTGCACGGGAGGCTGTGCATACAAAGAGAAAAGGGACACGACGCCAGACCGTGAAGCCTGACGCCGCGCCAGAGAAACCCATTAACAAGCTTCCTCTAGCGCATAGTCCGAACCGCCGCAACCAGCAAAGTTGTTTTGCTGGCATGAATGGTGTTTGCTCACGGCATTGCGTTGGTGCCCCCCGGAGGCCCAAGCATGGAACCGACCACCGGCCTGATCCTGCGACGGATCACGCAAACCGATCTTTCCGTCTCTGCCCACAAGCTCGCCACGCTGATCCTTGATGCCATCGCGTGGAAGGACGGCTACAACGGATTGCCCCGCGGCACGGCCGCCTTCACCCTCTCAGCCCTGGCGGAGAAGATGGGTGTCTCGCGGCAATATCTGAGCGTCCTGCTGAGCGAGCTCGAAGTGTCCGACCTGAAGCTTGAGCGCCGCAAGCCCAACGGCAAGTTTTCCCCCTGGCTTTTTCGCTTCGCGGCCTTCGATGACGACGAACCAGCCCCCGATGCAGTGTCAGACAGAGGCGACACATCACTATCTAGAGAAGATACCAACAAAACTATCTTCTCGGGACGAATCACCATCGACGAAAGTCCGAACGTTTTCCAGACCTGCTGGGCCGACCTGATCAAGGCTGCAAAGAGAACGCTGCCCTGCTGGAACGTCGACACCCAGGTGATCTGGGATCGGTTCCTTGCCTTCAATCGCGCAAGGGGCAATGTCGCGGTTCCGGCAGGTTTCCTGCTTGGCTTCATGCGCCGATGGCGCACATCGCCAGGCACGGCTCCCCGGCCAGAGGAAGCTCCCGTGCCTCAGCGCGCCCTCGAGCGGCAGGAACGGGAACTGCTCGCGCAGATCAACGCCGCACCGATCGCCAATCGGGAGTTTCACGCCTCGGATCTCTGCCGCGTGATCGGACAGGCGGCATATGATGCGCGCGTTCGCGACGTCATCCGGCAGTTCGGCTGCCCGAGGTTCACGGCAACCCTCGCGGTCCATGGTCTGGCGGTCATGGCGGGGGAGATCGCGAGGTGATCGTCGGCATCGTGACGCGGGGTTGAATTACCTGAACTGCGCTGCGCCACTACCCTACACCAGACAAGGGTACAGCACCTGATGCAGATGCTGCTTCCTGGACCAAAGATACAGCGCGCGACGCACCCTACTCGCCCGCGCCGAGGTCATGACGCTTAAACTGGCGCGCGACGTGGGCATAGACGCCTGCGTCGCGGATATCCTGAACACCTCGCTACGGTTCCCGGCAGCCCTCATCCGCCGCTTCGACAGGGTCGGGGCGGATCACATGGACAGGGTACCGTTCATCTCGGCCCAGACCTTTCTGGGATTGGGCGGAACGGCCGCAAGCAGCTACGAAGACCTCGCCATGGCGATGCGCCGCCATTGCGTGGAAACCGTCGCAGTCGCAGCCCCTGAACGGTAGGAGCTCGGCAACATTCCGGATGAGGCGACAGCCACCGCTTCGGGAACATTCCTTCATGAGGCAATACGCCGGACAAGGAGGTTGACGCTCTACACCCGAGCATCGTGCGGGCGGCCGGATGCAGACCGCGATTTCCGAGATCCATGGCAACCTGCCTTCGATCGACGCGGCGCTCGATGCCTCCGCCTTCTTCGACATCGAAAGGCGGACTGCGGAGCAGATGACCGGCGACATGGCGCGCCATATCGCAGGGGCCTGGCGCCGCATCGGTGGCCAGCTTGGCATGGATGCCCGCGATTTCAGCGCTGTCGGCGCGGCAATCGAGACCGAGGATCTGGCGAGAGCCTGCCGCCTCTAACAAGGATCAGACATGGCCACAAATCTCAACCATTGCAGCTTGTTAAGTGGTGCCCGGGGGCGGAATCGAACCACCGATACGAGGATTTTCAAGACCCCGTTCGGACGCCGCCTGAATGGGATGGGGATCGTGGAGGATGAAGGGCTGTCCAAGCGCATCGTTTTTCGCCGGGGCTCTTGCCTGAATGAGGTAGGGAAAACCTGTTTCAAAGGGCCGGAGGGGCGTGCTGAACTCGAAGACCTCGACTGCAAGGACCGCCTTCGCGTCGTGTGATCTGACGCGGACTGGTTCAACCGGCGGCGCGGTCGAGGACTTCCTCGGCCCATTGGTTGAGGCTTTTCCCGGCCAGTTCCGCCGCGATCACGGCCTTGCGGTGAACTTCGGGGCTGACCCGAAACATCACCTGGCCGGAGAAGGCTTTCTGCGGGTCCTTGCCGATGCTGGCGCAGGTCTCGATGTAGTCTTCGACCGCCCCGTGAAACGCCTCGCGCAAATCTTCCACGGTATCGGCGTGGAACCCCACCCGATCGCGGATACCGGCAATCTGGCCGGTGAAAAGACCGTCGTCATCATCATACTCGATACGGGCGGCATAGCCTTTGTAAGTCATCGTGTTGGTCATGGTGTCACTCCGATCCTTTCGAGGAAGTCGCGTGCAGCGCGCACCTGATATCGTTTGGCTTCCTTGGCGGGGTGGGCGCGATGAAACGTGACCACCTCGCCATCCTTCTCGAACCGCACCCGCGAGCCCCGGCCCTCGATAAGCCGCGCGCCTGTGGCCAGCAGCCGCCGCTCGATCGCCGCCCATTCGAGTGTGCCGGAGACCGGGTCGGCATAGACGGCGGCAAGAGTCTTGCGGTGTGTGTTGTTCATGTGCCGAATATGCACATGCTTGCACTTTGTGCAAGCATCTCCTATGCAGCCCGCGATTCCGTGCCCTACCGCCATCAGCGCTGTCGTTGCCGCTCTGCGGCGGCCTTGGGCGCCTCTTCCTGCCAGAAGCGTTCCCAGGTGCGCGCTTCACGCGCTCGCGTCTGCTTGGCGTCACTCTCCGCATCATCAGCGTCGGCGTGGTTCCCTTCAACGGGGATCGGTATCTGGTGATGATGCTGTGCCGGTTGAGCCCCCGGCGGGTTAGCTTGGCTTCGTTGACGCGAATCTGCCCACGACCGGCGGTTTGAGCAATGTAGTGCCTTCGGCCCTGGTCGCTGCCGCGCTCGTCTCTGTGGTCATCTGCGCGGCGGTCGCGCCGATCGCGGAAACGGCTTGGCCGGTCGCCTCCCAGAAGGATCGGCTGGCTGTATTCGCTGCCTGTCGGGCCCCGGCGAAGGCGAAGAAGGCCGCAAGGCGCGCTGGGGCTTGTGGAACAGATTCTCCCGCCGCCATGGCGCTGCGCGCATCGGCCTGGTGCTTGCGCAGCATCGCATTGACCTGAGGACCGCGATGAACGCCGGGCAGATAATCGGGACCATCTCCCCGGTCTGTTCGGCCGTAAGCGAGGGTTTCTCCCCATTGGCCTCTCGGCTTCGGTCTTGATTTGAGGTCGGGCATTCTGCTCGCGTTTGCAGGCACGGAGGGCGGAATGAAGGATGGGTTTGTCGGGCAGTTCGATGTCCTGGAGGAGCCGACGGGCCGGCGGAGTTGGCCGGATGAGGTCAAGGCGCGGATTGTCATGGAGAGCTTTGCGCCCGGGGCGCGTGTGGGCGCTGTCGCCCGGCGGCATCGGGTGCTGCCGTCGCAACTGACGACGTGGCGGCGGCAGGCTCGGGAGGGACGGATTGCCCTTCCGGTGGATGCGCCGGGCTTGCCGACGCCGGCGGAGTTCGTGCCGCTGGTCGTTGACGCGCCGGACCCCACGCCGAGTTCCGACAGGGGCCGGGATCGGATCGAGATCGAGACGGGTGGCATGGTGATCCGGCTGCCTGGCACGATCCCGGCGCGCCGCCTTGCGGAGATCGTCGGGGCCCTGAGGTCCACCCGGGCATGATCGTTCCCGGGCAGCGCATGCCGATCGTGGTTGCCACGCGCCCGGTGGATTTCCGGCGGGGTCATGACGGGCTGGCGGCGACGGTACAGAACGAACTGGGGCTCGATCCGCATTCCGGGCTGACGGTGGTGTTCCGGTCGAAGCGCGGCGACAGGCTGAAGATCCTCGTCTGGGACGGCAGCGGCCTGGTGCTGATCTACAAACGCCTCGAGAGCGGGTCCTTCACCTGGCCGAAGGTGCAGGACGGGGTCATGCGGCTGTCCCGTGCCCAGTTCGAGGCGCTGTTCGAGGGCCTGGACTGGCGGCGGGTGATGGCGCAACGGGTGCTGCCACCGGCTGCGGCGAGTTGAATCGGCCCCCCTTGTTTTGTTGGGTTCTCGCGACGGCATCGGGTGAATCATACCCATGTCGTCCGCGCTCGATCCCGACCTCCTGGCCCGGTTGCCACCCGACCTGCGGGCCGCGGTCGAAGCGCAGATGCGGAAGGCCCTGACGGCCGAGGCGGAACTGCGCCAGCACCTCGAGGCTGAGAATGCCGATCTGCGCGCTCTCAACGAGCGGCTCGAGCACCTTGTCCGGGAACTTCAGCGGGCCCGTTTCGGGCCGCGCTCCGAGAAGCTTCATCCCGACCAGATGGAACTGGCCTTCGAGGACATCGAGGTGGCGATCGCGGCCGCCACCGAAGAGCATGACACCGCCGCGGAAGCACGCACCGGGACCCGGCCGCCCCGCAAGGCGCGGGGTCCGCGCAGTCTGCCGAAGGATTTGCCGCGCGAGGAGCGCATCATCGCGCCCGAAGACCTGAACTGCCCCTGCGGCTGCGGGCAGATGGTGCAAATCGGCGAGGACCGGTCGGAACGGCTGGACCTCACCCCCGCGCAGTTCCGGGTGCTCGTGACGATCCGGCCCCGGTATGCCTGCCCCAGGGGGCGCAGCGGCGTCGTTCAGGCCAAGGCGCCGCCGGCGCTGATCGAGGGTGGCTTGCCGACCGAGGCGCTACTGGCCCATGTCGCCGTGTCCAAGTTCTCCGAGCATCTTCCGCTCTACCGCCAGTCCCAGGTGATGGCGCGGCACGGGATCGAGATCGACCGGTCCACGCTCGCCGACTGGATGGGCAAGGTGGCGTTCCATCTCCGCCCGATCGTCGATCGGATCGCCGAGCACATGAAGGGCTCGGGCAAGCTCTTCGCCGACGAGACCCCGCTGCCGGTCCTGAACCCCGGGGCCGGGAAGACGAAGACGGGCTTTCTCTGGGTCATGGCGCGCGACGATCGCCCATGGGGTGGCACGGCGCCCCCGGCGGTCGTGTTCACCTACGCGCCCGGCCGCGGCGGCGCCCATGCCGAGGACATGCTGAAAGGCTTCGAGGGGATCCTGCAGGTCGACGGCTACAAGGGCTACGACCGCCTCGCCGATGGCCGGCGCGCCGAAGGGGCACCCCTGACGCTGGCCTTCTGCTGGGCACATGTCCGGCGCAAGCTGATCGACGCGCGTCCCAAGGCCGGCTCGCCCCTGGTGGACGAGGCGCTCAAGCGCATCGCGGCGCTCTATGCCATCGAGAAGGACATCCGCGGCCAGCCCCCCGAGGAGCGCCGGGCCGTCCGTCAGGCACGCGCGGTGCCGCTGCTCGAGAACCTGCACGAATGGTTGAAACAGCAGGCGGCCCGCATCTCGACGAAGTCCGACCTCGGCAGGGCCCTGGCCTACGCGCTGGAGCACTGGGATGGCCTCGTCCTCTTCACCCGGGACGGCCGCGTCGAGATGGACTCCAACCCTGTCGAGAACCGAATTCGCCCGGTGACTCTCGGAAGAAAGAATGCCCTCTTCGCGGGGCATGACGAGGGCGGTCGATCCTGGGCCCGCTTCGCCTCGGTCATCGAGACCTGCAAGCTGAACGGCGTCGAGCCTTATGCCTGGCTCAAGGCCACCCTGGAAGCCATCGCCGCCGGCCATCCCAACTCGGACATCGACGCGCTTCTGCCATGGCACTTCGGCAAGGCTGCAATCAAAGCCGCAGCTTAAACTGCAATCGATCCCTCCACAGCCCTGCCGGCGCGCACCTCCGCAAGCACTGTTCCGATGGGGAAAAACCCTCGCTTACGTTCGGCCAAGGGTCACACGAGTCTTGGCCCCCGCGCGATGGAGTTCAGCTTTCACGCGCCTCTCCCAACCCGCGCGTCGTCGTTCCAGTTCGGTCTTGCCCTGTTTGCCGTTGGTCAGTTCACGCACCTTCGCCCCGAAGACCGGGCGGTCCGCGCTGTCGATCGACATCCTGCGGTCGGTCTCGACGATGTGGATGTGCCAGTTCTTCGTGCTCGCCCCGAAGGCTTCGGGATTGGGCGCGTGGAGTGCCACGTCCTCGGCCTTCAGTCGACCGATGCGCCGGGCATCGACCGGAGGCTTCACAGTCGATGCCCGCCGACAGAGACCGCGCATTCTCCGCGCCCGAACGCCACTTTCTTCAACTCTAGCTTCCGCTGATGACCTTTTCCAGCAGGTCCGGGACGGCGCAGGCTGGAAGAGGCCTCGAAAAAAGGAACCCCTGCAGGCCGTTGCATCCGACCTCCTGAAGGATCCGCGCATGGTGGATCGTCTCCACGCCTTCCGCTATCGTTTCCATACCGAGGCTTCGGGCGAGGTCGACAATGGTTCGCACAACATCGCGCGACCTCGGATCCTCCACGATGGGGGCCACGATTCGCCGGTCGATCTTCAGGACCGAGGGCGCAATTGTCAGAAGTCCGACGATCGATGTGTGACTCGAACCGAAATCGTCGATCTCGATCGACACGCCCGCATCCCGGAGAAGCTGCAGGTGCCGCGAAAAGACATCACTCTCCTCTTCCACCAGGATCGACTCCAGGAGTTCGAAGGCCACACTCGTTCCAGAGGCGACGATTTCTCGAGCGCAGCTGACTACCTCGGGATCGTGCATTCGCGCGGAACACACGTTGAACCCAACCTTCGGAATGTCTACCCCAGCCCTCTTCCACGCCCCCAGGATGGGCGCGGTCTTGCGCATCATGATCCGGTCGATTTCCGAGACAACGCCACGCTTCTCCGCGAGGGGGAGGAAGACATCCGGTGTGAGGGTGCCTCGTACCGGATGATCCCAACGGGCCAGAACTTCCAGCCCGACGATCCGCCTTCTATCTGCCGAAAGCTGCGGTTGGAACCAAGGTTCAAAAGATTCCAAACGAAGCGCTTCTTCGAACTCCAGTTCGAGGCGATGCGATTCCCGAAGGGTATGCATGGTTGCGCCGGAGAAAACCTCTATCCGATTCCGTCCCTCGGATTTTGCCCGGTAAAGCGCGGCATCGGCATACCTCAAAACGTCCTCTCGATCGAGATCGGTCGCCTCGATCGAGGCGATGCCGAGGCTCGCGCTGACATTGATCTGCCGCCCTTCGAACATGATCGGGGTTGCCAACCGTGATTGGATCCTTTCTGCAATCCTAAGTGCATCTTCTGCGCTTGTTCCAGGCGCCAAGATCAGTGAGAACTCGTCGCCACCGATGCGAGCCGCAAAATCGGACTCGCGCACCGAGGAGTTAAGGATGCCCGCGATGGCTTGAAGCACCAGGTCTCCACCGCGGTGCCCAAAGGCGTCGTTGAGTGGCTTGAAGCGGTCTATGTCAATCTCGATCACGGTCAGTGTTTCCGAGGTACCAAGAGCCCGGATCGCCGCAGCAAGGTGCTCGTCATGGCCGCGGCGGTTCGGCAGGCCGGTGAGCGGATCGAGGAAGGCAAGTCTGCGATTCTCCGCCTCCATCTTTTCGGCGGTTTCGCGTGCCGCGGTCATCTCGACTTCGCGGCGAACCGTATCGCTGACATCCATGCAGACACCAACCCAGACAACCTTTCGCTCGGCTTCCGCCCGCGCCACGGCAGCCACCTCGAACCAGACATGGCCCGTCCCCGGTCGATCGTAACGGACCCTGTGCCTCCAGGCACCCTCGCTCCCGGCCCGACCATCAATGGAGGCTGCGAGCGCGGCTCTATCCTCGCGGCGCAAACGCCCTGGAATGCAATCCGGGTCCCGCGCGAGCTCTCCTGCCTCAATGCCAGTCATCTCCAGGAACCGCTCCGAAAGATAAGGGAATCTCACTCGGCCTGAATCGTCCCGGGACACCTCGAACAGGCCGACAGGCGCGACATTGGCAATCACCCGCAAATGGTCATGGGTCCGCCTGGTCTCCTCGGCGGATCTGCGGGCTATTTCCTCCGCCTCGATCTGGTCGGTAATATCGGTAATCTTGCCAAACCAGGATATCGATCCATCCGCCTTGCGCACCGGGTTTGCCCAGGAATCAATCCAGCGTCGGCCATACTCCGGATGGTGCACACGGTAGCGGAACCGCCGAGGTGAAGCACTCCGCTCCGCCTCTTCGATTGCACGACGAACCCGGCTTCTGTCTGCTGGAGCGATGTTTCGGAGGACCGCCCAGCCATCGCGACGGATCTCGTCCTCGTCGACGCCCAGGATATCCCCGAACTTGCCGCTGAAGAAAGCATACTCCAGTTTGCCCCCCGCCGAGCCGCGATGCTCAAAGATTGCACCCGGAACGTTCTCCACCACCGTGCGAAGGCGCTCGAGTGTCACGCAAAGCTCTTCCGATGCATGCTGTGCCTTCAGCCCCACCTCGGTGGCTTCCGTGACGTCGAAGACGTTCCCCGACCATGTCACCGAACAATCTTCGTTCCGGAACGGGATCGAGTAGAGCGCCATCCAACGCACTCCCTTCTCAGGGTGCTGCAGGCGATATGTGACCTGGAGCGGCGATCCGTCCCGGCGGGACCTTTCCATGGCCTTGGCCAGGGTGCCCATGTCTTCTGGCACGATGTTGCGCGCGGCTGCGGCCCCATCCTCATGTATATCGCGACCGGCAACGCCAAGGAGATCAGGCAGCTTGGCACTGAAATAGGGAAGGGTGACCGTTCCATCGAGGTTTTCATGGTGTTCGAAGAGCGCCCCGGGGGCGGAGTCGGCAAGAGTGTTAAGACGATCTCGGGCCGCACGGGCCTCCGCAGCGGTCTCCTCAAGCCGTCGTTCGGTCTCCTTTCGTTCCGTGATATCCTGAAACGCACCGAGGATCCGCACTGTGCGCCCGGCTTCGCGGACGGGCTCTCCGATCGCCCGGACGTAGATGCGCGCCCCGTCAGCGCGATCGAGTGGCAGTTCGAGATCCCATGGGGTTCCTGTCTGGAGACCGGCGGAGACTGCCTGGGCAATAGTGTCCCGCACGTGAGGCGCATAGAACTTAATCCCATCCTCAAGGGTCGGGCGGTAGTCCGGAGGCACACCGTGAATTCGACAGGTTTCATCGGACCAGTACATTTCGCCCGTCTCGGGAACCAACTCCCAGCATCCAAGACCGGCCAGCATTCCGGCATGGCGCAACAGGGCCTCGGCACGTCTCGAGAACGCACGGCCTTCCGGTTCGGACCGGATGGGCAGCGCGATTCCCGTAAGTCGGATCGGCACGCACTCTTCGTTTCGGGCAGCAATTCCTCCAACCATACGGATGTGCCGGGTTCCGCCGGAAGCCGTTTTCAGCCGAAGATCGATATCGAGCGTCTCCGCGCGACCCGTCTGGATGCGGCTGATCGCAATATCACTCAGCGTCAGGTCTTCCGCTTTGCAGATTTCCGGCAGAAAGAACTCCTTTCCCACGGACGAATCCCGCCCCAATAGCGCCCGGAAACCGGGATCCAGCCACAGGTCGCAATGCTGCAGGTCCCATATCCATGAGCCGACTCCCGCAGCGTGCAGAGCGAGGAGCTCATCCACCGACCGGTCGCCTCGCAGGTGACGTCCGCTCCGACGAGATCCAATCGCCGCCGACATTTGACCATCCCGCTTCCGCGATCTGCCCTGGAGAAGGGCATCGTTATCCTGCTTCGAACGCATCATGAGAAACTGTTTCCATGACAGGTTGTGGATGTTCGATGCATTTGCGCCCGAGGTGCATGTACGGCATCAGCAGGCATCTGACCGGAAAGCCGTATGCACGGGACCGAGGCCTCATGCCAAAACGCATCATTAATACCGCAATCGTGGTTAATGATGGGTTAACCCCACGTTATTCATGGGCGCCCTGGTTTTGTCGCCTGGGCCTGGCGTCGGCGCGGTTCTGCAGCATCCTGGCGGTTGGCATCCGGCTGATCGTGGCGGCCTTCGCCTCCAGCGGGTGCGCGGGCGGCGATGTGGTGCCTTGGTGGATATCTGGAGCGACGATCTGACATGCGAGGTCGGCCCGCGGACAGGGTGTGGGCGATCGGATCAGGCTGGCGGCGGTTTGGTTCAGGGACCGGACCAGTGCAGGGCGGTGATCCTGGGCCAGAGGACTGCCCAGATCTTCGCGGTCAGCCGCACGGTGGGCTGGATCTCGCAGTGGAAGGAGATGATCGCCGACCCGAACACGCGGATCGGCCGTCCCCGCCAGCTTTATACCGGCCCGACCCGGCGCGATTACGTCCACGTCGAGGACCGCTGAACCGGCCGCGCCGTCAGAAGAAGATATCAAGCTCCTCGGGCGGACCGACGCCGACCTCGCCGGGCTCGGCAAGCCCGAGCCCGCGGCAGAAATCGCGGTGGATCTCGCGCTCGGACTCCATGGAATAGAGCAGCCAGAACGGGACAAGCTCCGCGTCGGGATCCGCACCCGCAGAGGGTAGCGCGGCCGCACCGGGCGATGCGGCAAGATCGGCAAGGCACGCCACCTGCGCCTGCATCGCCTCGCAGGTTTCGGGCACCGTGGCATGCAGCGACGAGGCAAGGGCCGCGATTCCATCGGTCACGATGCGTCCGGCCTGACAGACCCGGTCCAGGTCGCTGGCCACCGCCGCGCCCGCGCCTTCGATCCCGGCAATGGTCCGGGCGGTCCTGCCCTGAAGCTCCCCGATCAGGTCCGAGATCCGCGCGTCGCTGTCGCTCAGCGCATCCCGCATCTCGCGCAACTGCGCCGCAGAATCCGAGGCCAGCAGACGCAACTGGCCAGCGATCTCCCGCAGAGCCGCACCTTCGCCGCCAAGTTCGGCGCAGGCCAGGACCGCATTCGTGCCCACAAGCCGCAAATCCTCTGCCAGCGAGGAGACATCCGCCAGCACCCGCCTCAGATCGGCTATGTTGCCCGTCACTGATTCGGCGGATGCAAGAACCCCCTCGCGGCGGCTGCGAATGGCCTCGACGGCAAGGCGCGCGCGCTCCACTGCGGAGCGCAAATCCGCGAAGGCGCGCAGCCGTCCCTCCACAGATCCGGTGCCGCCGTTACCCGCGATCTCGTCGAACCGTCCGACACTGGCCGCCAGCGTCGCGGTGATCGTCGCGGTCTCGTCGCGCAGATCGCCAAAGGCGCCGGCAAGCTGCGCATCGGCAAGACCGACCAACCAGCCCGCATCGGGATCGGACGCAGCCCGTTCGTGGATCTGCCCGGCATGGTCGATCCGCTGGCTGGCCCGATCCCCGGTCTGAAGGCTGACGATCACCCCGTCGAACGCGGCCTGAAGCCGGTCCAGAAGCGCGGCCAGCGGCCGTCCGAATGCGCTCTCGTTCCGGCGGTCCTCGCGAAAGCCTGCCACCGCCCCGCAAAGCGCCTCGAATCCCGGCCGCAACGCCGCCACCTCGGCACGCAGGCCCGGCAACCGGCGCCGCGCCAGATTGCGCAGATGGGACGACAGTTCGACGGTGATCGCCTGCACATCGGCCAGGGTCGCCAGCGAATGGTCGAGCAGCGCGCGCGCATTGTCGGCAAAGCTTTCCAGCTTTGCGTGGCGCGGGCGCAGCGCAAAGACCTGGATCCGGGCATTGGTCGTCACGAACTGCATCATTCGGACGCTGCGCGCAACCGTGGCCACCGTTGCGCTCAACGCATCGACCTGTCGGCGCAGCGTGTCCAGATCGCCGTTGCATCGGCCCAGATCGTCGTCAAGGGTGCCCACCGACCGGGCAAGCTGGCGCGCATAGCCATCCGCCGCCTCGATCACGCAAGGCGCGCGGTCGACCAGTTCGGCAAGCGGGCCGCGCAGCTCGGCGAAGCGGGCCTCCATCGCGATCAGCGTCTCGCCCGCGTCAAGGAATACGCGCTCAAGCCCGGCCCGCAGGCTGTCCAGCGCCGCGGCCTCGGGCGGACGGGCCGTGGGACGCATCGGGTGGGGCAGCGCGGCGGTCACGACGCCGCCTTGCGATCGTCGCGACCGCTGCGGGCAATAATCTCGCGGGCGATCCGGTCCAGCGGCAGGGTCTGGCAGACGGCACCCAGTTCCTCGGCGGCCCGCGGCATGCCATAAACCACGCAGGACGCCTCGTCCTGGGCGATGGTCCAAGCGCCCGCCGCGCGCATCTCGCCCATCCCCGCCGCGCCATCATCGCCCATGCCCGTCAGCAACACGCCCAGCCCGCCCTGCCCCGCCGCCTGCGCGACCGAGCGGAACAGCACATCGACCGACGGGCGGTGGCGCGACACGCAGGGTCCGGCGCGCAGCTCGGTCCGGTAGGTCCTGCCGTCCCGGCGCAACACCAGGTGACGGTCGCCGGGCGCGATCACCGCCTGGCCCGGCACCAGCACATCGCCATCCTCGGCTTCCTTGACCGCAATGGCGCACAGCGCGTTCAACCGCTCCGCGAAGGCGCGGGTGAAATGCTCGGGCATGTGCTGGACCACCGCGATCGGCGGCAATCCGACCGGCAGGCTTTCGAGGATCTCGCGCACCGCTTCGGTGCCGCCCGTCGAGGCACCGATGGCGATCATCGGCGGGCCTGCACCCGGACGCGCGGCCATGGGCGGCAGGATCACATCGGCGCTGAACCGCTCTCCGGGGGCGAGCGCACGCAGTCGCGCCACGTTCCGCCTGGTCCCGCGTCCGGAAGCGCCCCTGCCCGACTGATAGGCGGCATGGATCGCGTCGCATAGACGGATCGCGGCCTCACGCCGGTCCTCGGCCGTGGCGATGCGCGGCTTGGCCAGAACCTCGGCCGCGCCCAGTTCCAGCGCCCTGAGCGAGGCGCGCGAGCCCGCCTCGGTGAAGGAGGAGATCACGACGACCGGCATCGGACGCTGGGACATGATCTTCTTCAGGAAGGTCAGCCCGTCCATCCGCGGCATCTGCAAATCCAGCAGCAGCACGTCCGGCAGCCGCTCGCGCATCATCTCGGCGGCCTGGAACGGATCGGCCGCGGCCCCGATCATCTCCAGCCCCGGATCCTCGGCGATCAGCTTCTTGAAGGCGATCCGGATCGAGGCACTGTCGTCGATGACGAGCACGCGAACGGGGTCTTTCGGGGCCGTGCCGGTCATGTCAGTCCACCCTTTTGAAAGTTGCCGGTGCGATCTGGGCCAGCGCCGCGCCTTGACCGATCATCGACTCGGAATGGCCAAGATACAGGATGCCACCGGGTGCCAGATGGCCCGCCACACGCCCGACGATGCGGGCCTGTTCCTCGGAGGAGAAATAGATCAGCACGTTGCGCAGGAAGACGATGTCGATGTCGCGCTCGAGCGGATAGCCCGCATCGAGCAGGTTGAGTTGCGCGAAACGGACGCGCCGACGCAGTTCGGGCACGATGCGCGACTGCCCGCTCTGCCCCTCGCGGCCGCGCATCACCCACCGCTCCCGCAGATCGGGGGGCACCGGGGCCAGCATCGGATCGGGATAGACCGCGCGGCGGGCGTCGCGGAGCACCCGTGTATTGATGTCGGTGGCCAGGATCGCCCAGTCGAACGGGCCGGTTGCGCGCGCATGTTCGGCCGCACAGATCGCCATCGTCCAGGCCTCGGCCCCGGTCGAGGCCGCCGCCGACCACAGCTTGACCGGCTGGCGCGTGCCGCGGCGCCGCGTGATGGCCTCGGGCAGCGCGCTGTCCGAAAGATGCCGGAAATGCGTGGGTTCGCGGAAGAAATCGGTCTTGTTCGTGGTCACCGCGTCGAAGATCTCGGTGCGCTCGGCGTCAAGCGCGCCATCGCGGAACAGGTGCCGGATATAGTCGTCAAGCGTGGCAAAGCCCAACTCGGCCATCCGCCGGCGCAACCGCCCGGCCACCATCATCCGCTTGCTCGGCGGCAGGCGGACGCCGATCTCGGCCTCGACATAGGCCGCGAACCGTCCGAACGCATCGCCTCCGGCCGCAGCCTGCGGGCGCAGGGCGGCAGCTTGCGGGGCCGGGCTTTCGGCGTTCATCGTCGCGGCCATGGCGGACCTCCTTCGGCTCAGGCCGCGGCCGGACTGCCGGGCGCCGCGGCCGGGTAGGCCAGAAACAGCCGCTCAAGATCCAGCAGCGTGACGAATTCGCCGTCGCGCCGACCGATGCCCCGGACCAGACGGTGATCCCAGTGCAGAAGGTCCGCCTCGGGCACCGGCTCAACGCGGTCATTGTCGAAGGCCGCGACCTCGAACACCCGGTCGGTGCGCAGCGCGACCTGCGCGCGCCGCTCGCCGGTCTCGATCCAGAGCACGACGATGCGCGTCGCGTCGTCATCTTCCGCGCGCGGCAGGCCCAGGACCGCGCGCAGATCCACGACCGAAACGCCCGCGCCGCGCACGTCGATCACGCCCATGACATGCGCGGGCGCGTTGGGGATGCGCGTGATCCGCCGCCGGTCGAGGATTTCCTGCACCCGGCCGACGGGGACGGCGAAGCGTTCCTCCCCGACGCCCAGGGTCACGACCTGGCCGATCCCGGTCATGCGGCGCTCTCTTTCTTCCAGTCGCGCATGAACTGCGCGTCCAGCTCGTCGCCATCCTTGCCCAGATCGAAATCGAAACCCATCGGCTGCGCCTTCTTCGCGGGCGCCTTGCGGGCGGGTGCGGCGACGCGGGCCGGTGCCTTGGCATCGGTCACCCGGAAATAGCCGATCGCGGATTGCAGCTGTTCGGCCTGGCTGGCCAATTCCTCGGCCGTGGCCGAAAGCTCCTCGGAGGCCGAGGTGTTCTCCTGCGCGACCTTGTCGAGTTGCTGGATTGCCATGTTCACTTGGCTCGCGCCGGTTGCCTGTTCCTGGTTCGAGCGCGAGATCTCTGTGACTAGCTGCGAGGTCCGCTCGATATCGGGCACGAGGCTGGACAGCATCTCGCCCGCCATCTCGGCCGACTTGACCGTGCTGGCCGAGAGCGACGAGATCTCGCCCGCGGCACTCTGGCTGCGTTCGGCCAGCTTGCGAACCTCGGAGGCCACGACCGCGAAGCCGCGGCCATGTTCGCCCGCCCGCGCGGCCTCGACCGCGGCGTTCAGCGCCAGCAGGTCGGTCTGGCGGGCGATCTCCTGCACCACCATGATCTTTTCGGCGATGGTCTGCATCGCCTCGACCGCCTGGCGGACCGCCGCGCCGCTCTCGCGGGCATCGCCGGCTGCCTTGCGCGCGGTCTTCTCGGTCTCGTTGGCGTTCTCGGCGTTCTTCTCGATATTGGCGGCCATCTGCTCCATCGAGGCCGAGGCCTCTTCGGTCGAGGATGCCTGTTCGGTCGCGCCCTGGCTCAGTTCTTCCGAGGTCGAGGCCATCTGTTCGGCCCCCGACGAGACATTGCGCGCGGCGCCGTTCACCTCGGTCACGACCGAGCGCAGTTTTTCCGCCATCCGGTTCAGCGCGCTCAGCAGATCGGTGATCTCGTCATTGCCGCGCGCCTCGGCGGTCTGGGTCAGGTCGCCATCGGCCACCGCGCGGGCCAGCACATTGGCACGGTTCAGCCCGCGGCTGATCGAGATCAGGATCCAGGTCGCGATGCCGGTGCCTAGAATCGTCGCCACGGCCAGAAGTGTCAGCGCCAGCATGCGGGCGTTCTCGTATTCGCCCCGCGCCGCCGCGACGGCCTCGTCCATCATCGAGAGGTTGCGCTGCAACATGCCGTCCAGGATCGACTCCATCTGCCGCCAGGTCTGCTGCCCCTCTCCGGCCAGAAGCCGGTAGGCCTCCTGCGTCTGGCCAGCGGCATCCAGCTCCAGCGCGCGTCCCGAAATGCTGCTCATCGTGCCGTAAAGGCCCAGATAGGCGTCAACATCGGCGCGCCCCTCGGCGGTTGCCAGCGTGCGAATCTCGTCGACATATCGGCCATGGGAATCGCGGCCATTGGTCAGAGCCGTCAGGATCTCCTGCTCCACCGCGGCATCCTCCGACAGCAGGTATTCCCGCACGTTGCGCTGCACGCGCAATTGTTCGGCGGTGATCGTCTGGGTCAGTTCGACACGCTTGGCCTCGTTGTCGACCAGTCCGCTCAGGCGGCCGTTCAGGTTCGACAGGTCCACCAGCAGCAGGCCGACCCCCACCGCCGACATCGCGACGAGCACCGCGAAGGCGGCGGCGAGTTTGATTTTGATCGTGAGGCGCATTTTCAGAGGTCCTTCTCGAACTGGGGGGTGCCGGTGGAATTGGCGAGCGAAGCGGCATAGATCCGCTCGAGATCCGGCAGGATGACGAAACCGGCATCGGTGCGGGCGATGCCGGACAGGAATTCGGGCGGCCATTTCATGCCCACCTCGGGGATGTCGCCCATGGCGGCATCGTCGATCTCGGTCACGTCGAGCACCCGGTCGGCGATCACCGCGACCGTGGTCGCCTCGCCCGCCACGGGCACGTCCAGCACCAAGATCCGGGTATGCTCATCCTGCGCCGCCTGAGCCATGCCAAGCGCGACACGCAGATCGGTCAGCGGGATCACCGCGCCGCGCACATTGATCAGCCCCGAGGCGAAACGCCCGGCACGCGGCACCCGGGTCACCGGAACGGGTTCGAGGATCTCGTGCAGCATGCGGGTCGGAACGGCCAGCGTTTCGCCCGACAGGGTCAGGGTCACGACCTGCATCAGGCGGCTCCTTCCAGAATGCGCACCCGATCCTCGAGCCTCCGGCCCAACGAGATCAGGTGCCCGATATCGAGGATCAGCGCGACCTTGCCGTCGCCCAGGATCGTCGCGCCTGAAAACGCCTTGAGCCCGGCATGGACGCGCGAAAGCTGCTTGATGACGGTCTGGGCGTTCGACACGATCCGGTCCACCACCAGACCCACCCGGCCATTGGTGCCGGAAACGATCACCACCTTCTGGAACTGCGACCGTGGCCCGGGCGCCTGGAACACATCGGCCAGCCGCAGGAAGGGCACCAGTTCGCCGCGAATATCGAGGAAGTTCGAACGGCCTTCGCTGGCAAGCAAGTCGGGCGGCAGTTCCACGCATTCCTCGACCGCCGAAACCGGGATCGAATAGCGCTCTCCCCCCACCTCGACCAGCAGCCCGTCGGCAATGGCCAGCGTCAGCGGCAGGCGCAGCGTGACGGTGGTGCCATGGCCGGGCTCGCTGTCCACGTCGATCTGCCCGCGCAGCCCCTGGATCGCGCTGCGCACCACGTCCATGCCCACGCCCCGGCCCGAAAGCTCGGTCACGGTGGCCGCGGTCGAGAAGCCCGGCTCGAAGATCAGCCGGTAAAGATCGGGGCCAGCGACGGTCGAGCCCGGCGGCAGCAACTCGCGCTCGATGGCGCGGGCGCGCAGCCGCTCGTCGTTCAGCCCGCGCCCGTCGTCATGGATGCGGATATGCACCTCGGCCCCGGCATGGGTCGCGGTCAGCGAGACCGTGCCCATGCGCGGCTTGCCTGCCGCGACGCGGTCCTCGGCCGTTTCCAGCCCGTGATCGGCGGCGTTGCGCAGGATATGCACCAGCGGATCGGTCAGCACCTCGATCACGGTCTTGTCCAGCTCGGTCTCGCCGCCGGTCGAGACGAACTCGATGGGCTTGCCCAGTTGCTGGGACAGGTCATGCACCAGCCGACGAAAACGGCCGAACAGGTTCCCGATCGGCACCATGCGGATCGACATCGTGGTTTCGCGCATGCCCGAGGCAAGGCGGCGGATATCCTCGGCAACCGCCATCAGCGTGGGATCGCGCAGCGATTGCGACAGGTCGTGCAGCCGCGATTCCGCGATCACCAGTTCGCCCACGCGGTCCATGATCTCGTCCAGCCGCTGGGTCGCCACGCGCATCGTGGCGTGATCGCCCGGCCCGGCGGCCCGCTTTTCGGGGGTGGCGCGGGCGGTGTCGGGTGCCTCCTCGGCCACTGGCGCCGGTGCGTCCCCAAGCGGTTCGATGCTCAGGCGCAACTGGTCCTGAAGGAATAGGAACACCTCGTCGACCGCCTCGCGCGCAACCGGCGCCCCGATCAGCACGGTCCAGCGGATCGGCGGCGCCTGAGGGTTCAGCGCATCAAGCGGCGGCAATTCGGACAGATCGCAGTCCACCTGCACCCGGCCCGGCGCAAGTGCCTGCAATTCCTCAAGAAGCGCGGGCAGGTTCAGCCCCAGCCCCAGCGCATCGGGACCCAGGCCGAAGACGATGCGCCACCCCTCGCCCGAGGGCGATCCGGCGGCGTCCTGCCCGCCCAGCGCGGCGGCCAGCGCCTCCAGGATCGGCCCGTTGCCGGGGCTTGCCGCGACCGGATCGGCCAGCAGCGCGCCGATCTGGTCGCAGGCGGTCAGCGCGACGCGGATCAGCGCCGCGCCCGCCCGGCCGCCCGGCGCGCGCAATGCCTCGAAGGCGGTTTCGAATCCGTGCAGGAAATGCGCCAGCTCGGCATGGCCGAACATCGCGCCCGACCCCTTGAGCGTGTGCAGGTCGCGAAACAGCGCGTCGATCAGGCCACGGTCATCCGGTGCATCGTCAAGGTTCAGCAGGTTGCGTTCGATGGCGGCCTGCAGATCCGCCGCCTCGGCCAGAAAGACCGCATCGGCATCCTCGTCCCCGGTCATGCCCCCACCATCCGTTTCACCACGGTCAGGAGTTGCGCCTGATCGAAGGGCTTGGTCATCCAGCCCAACGCACCCGCGGCCTTGGCCTCCTGGCGCAGGTCGTCGCGGGTTTCGGTCGACAGGAAAACGATGGGCACCCCGCGCGACGCCGGGCGGGTGCGGTAGCTGCGGATGAAGCTCAGCCCATCCATCCGCGGCATGTTCTGGTCGGTCAGGATCGCGTCGGGCCGCGCCCGGTCAAGCTCGGCCAAAGCCTGTTCGCCATCGTCGGCCTCGATCACCTGATAGCCCGCGCCCGCGAGCGTCTTGCGCACCATCTGCCGGACAGAGGGCGAGTCGTCGACGATAAGGACGGTCTTGGTCATGCATCAGCTTCCTTGGTTCGTTTGGGGGCAAGGCCGTTGGCGCGGCCCCCTTCCATCTGCAGATGCCGGTCCGGGTCGATCCCGCAGGCCTGCATCCGTTGCGCGACAAGCCCGCCCGAGGGCATCGTGACGGCCAGCGCCGCACCGCGCTGCGTGGCGGTCGCCAGCGCCGAAAGCAGCGTGGCGATCCCCGTCAGATCGCAATGGGTCCAGTCCGAGGTGTCGATGTGATAATCGCCGCCCGCAACGATCCCGGCGGACAGGCGCGGGGCAATCTCGTCCGCGCGGGCCAGGTCCACGCCGGAAAGATCGCCGATCAGTTCTGAGGACATGCAACCCCCTTTCGAATGCAAAGGTGTGTATGGAATGCGAATTAACGAAGCCCTAAGATAGGATTTTCTCCGCGGGGAAAACGCAGCCGATTTGATCGAACGGCCCGGCCGCACCACCTTGCGGCACGCGACGCGGACCCGCGCCCCGACGGGACGCAAGTCGTGGGATCGGCTAAAATTTCAGGGATTGCATAGCACGCGCAGGGTCATTTCGTGATCCCCAAGGCGCGAACCGGGCGCTGAGGGGGCGCATCTGTCCCGATTGCCTGCGCCTGTCTCAGCGTCCCTCGAACCGGGGCGGCCGCTTTTCCAGGAAGGCCAGAACGCCCTCCTTGAAATCCCGCGTCGCCCCGCAAGCGCCCTGAAGCTGCGCCTCCAGGTCGTTGGCATAGGAGGCGCGGATCGCCGCCTTCAGCTTGGCATAGGCCACCGTCGGTCCCCTGGCCAATTGCGCCGCGCGGGTCCGCCAATGGGCCTCGAACCCCGCTTCGGGCACCGCCTCCCAGATCATGCCCCAATCGGCGGCCTGGCGCGCGGGCACGGGCTCGGCGAACAGCGCCGCCCCCATCGCGCGCGAAAACCCCACCTGCCGCGGCAACCAGTAGGTGCCGCCCGCATCGGGGATCGAGAACAGGATCTGGATCAGGCTGGCGCGCAGCAGCCGCTCGGGCGCGATCGAGGGGCGGCCGTCGGCGGCGTAGAGCCGGGCGAACTCGGCGTCCATGCTGACCAAGTCCAAGGCATCATTGACGACCCGCCGGATCTTGCGCAGCGGGTGACGCGCGGGAATGCGCTCCTCAAGGTCGACATAGCTGAAGAGCGACCCGCTCGTCTCGTCCGTCCCGCGCATCCAGAGATCCCCTCGTCCTGCCCATGACGGTGAGTCACGTCCTGCATCCGACGTCGAAGGCAGGGTTTTTCAGCAACGTGTTAGTCAGCTTTGAGTTGTACGCGTCGTTTGACACGGTGATAAGGTCGATCCCGAGCAGCCCCTCCAGTCGGGACTGCCTGACGGGGGTGCCGATGACAGATCAGGCCCCGTCGCTGACCGAGATTCCGTACCCAGGATCGACCCCCTTGCCCCGAGGATGCTTCCTGCCCCGAGGGGTTTCACGGCGAGTGCATTTTTCCGTCTTGGGCGCCATGGGAACCCGCCCGATCAAAGCGCTCTTGGTCCGCGGCTCAGGCACCCCGAAGTGAGCCCGTAGTGATGGCGTGATGCGGCAGACGAAGCGGCTGTGGACGGATGAAGAGAAGCGGTTCAGTCGATCTGTTTCCAGACAACTGAACCGTGCGTTTCGGTGGCCCAGGAAGATAGTGTCCCACGTCGTGGTGTAGGAGCGCCGCCCCTCGGAGAGGTCAGGGCTTGATCAGGAAGCCACGGCTGGCAGCCTGACGGTGGGATTGTCGGTCACGCGGGCGAGCGTTTCAAGGCTCATG